>NZ_JADKSC010000001.1:0-652289 GCF_015350855.1 Curtobacterium sp. VKM Ac-2889
CGACCAGGCACGAGGTCAATCAATAAATTGGCATTGACAATGTGCACGCTGTTGAGTTCTCAAGGACCAGACGCACTCCCCGCTCGACCCACAAAAGGATTCCGCCAGAGAGGCATTCGTCTTGTACAACACCCGGGCTCACGACCAGAAGGTCATGGATCCGAGGGCTGGTTGCCTGAGCGGGACCCCGTCCGGACTGCATCTCCAGGTGTTCAACCCGGTGATCGTCTCGGCCGTTCCGTTCTCCGCCTCAGCGGCAACGAGTGATTACTTTACGCAGAGGTGAACGGCAGCGCCAAGCCGGGCCACATCCCGGGCGTGTCGGTCATCCCGCCCGGGACGACGGCTCCCCCGACAACGACGGACGGCCCGCTCCCCACCTGGGGAACGGGCCGTCCGAGAGCGTTGTCAGTGCCGAGCGATGACCGGGTTCTTGAGCGTGCCGATGCCGGAGATGGTGACCTCGACGATCTCACCGTCGCGGATCTGGCCGACGCCGGCCGGGGTGCCGGTCAGGATCACGTCGCCGGGCAGGAGGGTCCAGATCGAGGACACGAACTCGACGAGCGAGGGGATGTCGTGCACCATCTCGTTCGTCGACGCCGCCTGTCGCAGGTCACCGTCGACGCGGGTCTCGAGGCGGATGTCCGACGGGTCGATCTCGGTCTCGATCACCGGGCCGAGCGGGCAGAACGTGTCGAAGCCCTTCGATCGGGTCCACTGCCCGTCCCGCGCCTGCAGGTCACGGGCCGTCACGTCGTTGGCGATCGTGTAGCCGAGGATGACGCTCGCGAAGTCCTCGCGCCGGACGTTCTTGGCGAGCGACCCGATCACGATCGCGAGCTCGCCCTCGTGGTCGACGCGGCCGATGTCCGCCGGCAGTCGGATGGGTTCGTCCGGACCGATCACCGAGGTGTTCGGCTTGAGGAACACCACCGGGTCGTCACCGGCACGTTCGTCCATCTCGGAGGCGTGCTCCGAGTAGTTGAGCCCGACGCCGATCACCTTCGACCGCGGGATGACGGGGGCGAGGAGCTTGGCGTCGGCGAGTGCGACGCGCTCCCCCGTGGTCTCGAACCCCTGGTACATCGGGTCCCCGGCGAGCACCACCAGGTGCCGCTCGTCGAGGATTCCGTACCGGGGGTCTTCACCCTTGCTGCTGAACCGTGCGATCTTCACCGTTCGACCCTACCCACGCCTGCCGGTCGATCAGGACGCGTCGGTCAGCTTGGTCATCCACCCGTGCGGGTCGGGACGACGGCCGTACTGGATGTCGGTGAGCTCGTCGCGCAGGGACATCGTGAGTTCCCCGGCCCCCACGGTCGGCGAACCGATCGTGAAGCCCTCGCCCCGAAGTTCGGCGATCGGGGTCACCACGGCGGCGGTACCGCACGCGAAGGCCTCGGTGATGGAGCCGTCGGCGACGCCGTCACGCCACTCGTCGAGCGTCACCCGGCGCTTCTCGACCGTCAGGCCGCGGTCCTCGGCCAGCTGCAGGATCGAGTCACGCGTGATCCCCTCGAGGATGGACTCGGAGTCGGGCGTCACGAGGGTGCCGTCGGAATTGACCAGGACGACGTTCATGCCGCCGAGTTCTTCGAGGTACTTGCCCTCCACCGAGTCGAGGAACATGACCTGCTGGCAGCCGTGCTCGTAGGCCTCTTGCTGGGGCAGCAGCGACGAAGCGTAGTTGCCGCCGGTCTTCGCGGCGCCGGTCCCGCCCTTGCCGGCTCGGGCGTACTGCGTCGACAGCCAGATCGACACCGGCTTCGGGCCCGAGGTGAAGTACGCCCCGGCCGGGCTCGCGATGCAGTGGTACGCCACGGCCTGGGCGGCGCGGACCCCGAGGAACGACTCCGTCGCGATCATGAACGGCCGCAGGTACAGGCTCGTCTCAGGCGCCGAGGGTACCCAGTCGACGTCGGTCTGCACGAGCTGCCGGATCGACTCGACGAACGCCTCGACCGGGAGCTCCGGGAGCGCCAGGCGTCGGGCGGACCGCTGGAAGCGCTTCGCGTTGGCGTCCGGCCGGAACGACCAGACCGAGCCGTCTGCGTGCCGGTATGCCTTGAGCCCCTCGAAGATCTCCTGGGCGTAGTGCAGGACACTCGCGCTCGGGTCGAGGGACAGCGGGCCGTACGGGTGGATCGACGCGCTGTGCCAGCCGTCGTCCAGTGTCCACTCGACCGTGGCCATGTGGTCGGTGAAGTGCTTGCCGAAGCCCGGGTCGGCGAGGATCTGCTCCCGCTCCGCGGCTGCGCGGCGGTCGGCGGACGGGGTGCTGGCGAACTCGAGTCCGAAGGCGGTGTCGGTGCTCATGGGGAGGACTCCTTCTCAGGCGGTGGTGGTGCGTGCCGTGACCGCGGCGGCGATCGCGTCGCCGATCTCGGCCGTGCGACGCGGCGTGGTGCCCCGGTCTGCGAGGTCGGACTCCACCGCAGCCGTCACCGCCGCCGCCAGGTCACCGCGACCGAGGTGGTCGAGCAACAGGGCGACGGAGCGGATCGCGGCAGTGGGGTCGGCCTGCTGCTGGCCTGCGATGTCCGGTGCGGAACCGTGGACCGGCTCGAACATGCTGGGGAAGGTGCCGTCCGGGTTGATGTTGCCCGAGGCCGCCAGACCGATGCCGCCGCTGATCGCGCCGGCCAGGTCGGTGATGATGTCGCCGAACAGGTTGTCGGTGACGATGACGTCGAACCGTGCGGGGTCACGGACCATGTGGATGGTGACCGCGTCCACGTGCTGGTAGTCGACGGTGACGTCCGGGTACTCGGCGCCGACAGCCGCGACGGTGCGCTGCCAGAGGGCTCCGGCGTGCACCAGGACGTTGCTCTTGTGGACGAGGGTCAGGTGCCGACGCGGGCGTCGGTCCGCCAACGCGAAGGCGTACCGCACGACCCGCTCGACACCGAAGGCGGTGTTCAACGAGACCTCGGTCGCGATCTCGTGCGGGGTACCGGTCCGGATCGCACCGCCGTTGCCGACGTACGGCCCTTCGGTGCCTTCGCGCACGACCACGAAGTCGACCTCGCCGGGGTCGGCGAGCGGCGTCGGGACGGCCGGGTGCACCGTCGTCGGGCGCAGGTTCACGTAGTGGTCGAACGCGAAGCGGAGCTTGAGGAGGAGCCCCCGCTCGATGATGCCGCCGGCGAGCCGCGGGTCACGCGGGTCGCCGCCGACCGCACCGAGCAGGATCGCGTCGTGCTGCGCGATAGCCGCCATGTCGTCGTCGGTCAGGATGTCCCCGGTCTCCAGGTACCGTGCGGCACCGAGGGAGAACGGGGTCTCCTGCACCACGAGGTCGTCCGGCAGGACCGCGTGCAGGACCTTCAGCGCCTCGGCGACGACCTCGGGGCCGATGCCGTCGCCACGGATGACCGCGAGTCGGATCGTCTGCGCAGTGCTCATGTCCGCCACTCCCCTAGAGCGTGATGTCGATCTCGCGGAGCGAGGAGGCGTCGATCGCCGAGCGGACGTGCTCGAGGATCTCGGCAGGGACGGGTGAGTCGACCGTCAGCACGCTCAGCGCCTGGCCGCCCGCGGCTTCGCGCGAGATCTGCATCGCGGCGATGTTGATGCCGGCCTGGCCGAACTCCTTGCCGTAGACCGCGACGATGCCCGGTCGGTCGGTGTACTCCATCACGACGTGGTGCCGGTCGAGCGGCACCTCGACGTCGTGCCCGTTGATCTCGACGAGCTTCTCGACCTGCTTCGGGCCGGTGAGCGTGCCGGACACGCTGATCGCCGGGCCGTCCGACTGCGCGCCGCGGATGGTGAGCACGTTGCGGTACTCGGGGCTGTCGGTCTCGGTGATCAGACGGACGGTGACCCCGCGCTGCTCCGCGATGAGCGGGGCGTTGACGTAGGAGACCTGGTCGCTCACGACGTCGGTGAAGACACCCTTGAGTGCCGCGAGCTTCAGCACGCTGACGTCGTACTCGGCCAGCTCGCCGTGCACCTCGACGTCGATGCTGGTGACCGGCGAGGTCGCGAGCGCGGTGAAGACCTGGCCGAGCTTCTCGACGAGCGGGATGCCGGGGCGCACGTACGGGTCGATGACCCCGCCGGCGACGTTCACGGCGTCGGGGACGAGCTCGCCGCCGAGGGCGAGACGGACCGACTTGGCGACCGAGACGCCCGCCTTTTCTTGCGCTTCGTCGGTGGAGGCGCCGAGGTGCGGCGTCACGACGACGTTCGGCAGCGCCAGGAGCGGCGAGTCCTTCGGGGGCTCAGCGACGAAGACGTCGAGACCGGCACCGGCGATGGTGTTCGACGTGAGGGCCCGGTGCAGGGCGTCCTCGTCGATCAGGCCGCCGCGGGCCACGTTCACGACGAACGCGGTCGGCTTCATGAGCGCGAACTGGGCGTCCGAGATCATGCCCAGCGTCTCCGGCGTCCGCGGCATGTGGATCGTGGTGAAGTCCGCCCGACGCAGCAGGTCGTCGAGGGAGACGAGCTCGACCCCGAGCTGCTGCGCACGTGCCGTGGTGACGTAGGGGTCGTACGCGATGACCGTCACGCCGAAGGCCTGCAGCCGCTGGGTGATGAGCGCGCCGATGCGGCCGAGGCCGATGATGCCGACGGTCTTCTCGTAGAGCTCGACACCGGTGTACGACGAGCGCTTCCACGCACCGGCGGCCAGCGAGGCGTGAGCGGCCGGGATGTGCCGCGCGAGCGACAGGATGTGTCCGACCGTGAGCTCCGCCGCCGAGATGATGTTCGAGGTCGGTGCGTTCACGACCATCACGCCGGCGGTCGTCGCCGCCTTGATGTCGACGTTGTCGAGGCCGACGCCGGCACGGGCGACGACCTTGAGGACCGGTGCCGCGGCGATCGCCTCGGCGTCGATCTTGGTGGCGGACCGCACGAGGACGGCATGCGCGTCGGACAGCGCCGCCAGGAGCGCCGGACGGTCGGTGCCGTCCACGTTCCGGATCTCGAAGTCGGGCCCGAGGGCGTCGACCGTTGCGGGCGAGAGTTCTTCGGCGATCAGGACGACCGGCTTCGACACAGCAGCTGTTTCCTCACTCGAGACGGTTGGTATCCCACCATGCTATCGACGCGGGCCGGTGGTGACGACCGCGGGAGCGGTCCTGTGGAGAACCACACGACGGCCAGGGCCCACGCCGCCGGTTCCGGAGCGCCGCGCCAGCGGCGGTCCGGCCGTGCCGGTGGGGAGAGGCGCGGGGCGGTGCCGCACCGCGCCTCCTGGCCGTCGGCGGGTCGCGTCAGAAGTCCAGCAGCGTCGGGACGAACAGCTGGAGGTCGAGCCAGAGGGCGCCGGCGCCCGCGAAGGCGACCACGAACACCGCGATCGTGACGGGCAGGCTCGAACGCCGGGTGATGAGGATCGCCGCGACGAAGGCGACCGGCGCGATGAGGATGTCGAGCACGAGCCACAGCCACGGGGTGCTGGTCTGCAGCGAGTCGCCACCGGAGGTCGTCTGGAGGAACGCGTTGAAGGCGTCCACCCGCTGGTTGATCTGCGTCAGGTTGCCGACGGCCTGCACCGTCATGTACGCGAACAGCGCCGCGAACACGACCCAGACCACGAGCTTCGCGACGACGGGGGCGGTGGCCCGACGGGTCGTCGGGACGGCCCCGGTCACCCGAAGCTCCGGGTCAGGAGGAAGGGCCAGGGGAAGAGCACGACGGCACCGAGGAGCATCCAGAGCAGGCGGGTCCGCGTGCGGCTGCTGCGCGCCGCCCAGAGCACCACCGTGAACCAGAGTGCCGGCGCGAGGATCGCGAGGAAGCGGAGCACCTCGACGAAGAGCGTCAGGACCGTGTCGACGCCGGAGACGTACGCGGTCGACGCGGTGAGGAGCCAGGCCACCGTGTAGAGCAGGTAGAGGCCACCGAAGATGCCGAACCCGACGAGTGCACCGGAGGTCTCGGGGGCCTCGGGGTCGCGCGCTCCGCGGTCGCGGACCGCCACCGGGTTGTGCGCCGCGTCGACGTGCGTGGCGTCGTCGGCGTCACCCCAGCTGAGGGCGGCGTCGTCGGTGTCGACGGCGTTCGGCACGTCCGGGTCGATCGACCCGTCTGGTGGGGATGCTGCCGTGGTCATGCCCCGATTCTACGAGGGACGCGACGTCGGGCGGACCAGCAGGTGTCGGCGAGTGGCGCGGCGGCGGCGTCGGTCAGACGTCGGCAGGCTGCGTCGCGAGCACCTCGGCGACCACGTCACGGACTGCCGGGAAGAGCGGGTGGCTCTCCATCAGGCCCGTGAGGATCTCGGTCAGCGCGTGCGCGGTCGCCCCGGAACGCAGGAGCGCGTGCAGCTCGATCGACTCCGGGTCGTTCTCGTCGTCGAAGGCGAGTGCCGCACGGACGGCCCCGAGCAGGTGCTCGACGGGCAGGCCGCGCTCGGCGAGCTGCGATGCGGGGCCGACGAAGCGTTCACGACGGCCGAGCTTGCGGAGCGGATTGCGTCCGACTCGCGCCGTGGAGTCCGGCAGGTGCGGGTTCGCGATGCGGGACAGGTTCGCGGCGACGTAGCGCGCGTGGTCCTCGGGGTCGAAGCCGTGCTTCGCGATGAGTAGCGCGGTGGTCTCGGCGAGCACGCCGTCGACCTCGGCGCGGACGGCGTCGTCCTCCAGGGCTTCACGGATGAGCCGGATGCCCCGCACGTACCCGTGGTAGGCGGCCGTGGCGTGGGCGGTGTTCACCGTGTAGAGCTTGCGCTCGACGAACGGCTGCAGGTCGTCGACCCAGGTGACGCCCTCGATCGTCGGCGGTTCGGCGTCGGAACCCAGGAACGGGGTGCGCTCGATGACCCACTCGTAGAACGGTTCGAGCACGACGTCGAGGCCACCCGACTGGCCGAGGACGCCGGACTGGTCGGGCACGATGCGGTCGATGGCGCAGTTCGCGAAGACGGCGGCGATGTCGCGGTCTTCGAGGATCGGAGCGCGGCGGATGCTGGCGTGCAGGGAGTCGGTCGCGTTGAACGCGTTCTCGCACGCGACGATCGTGACGTCGCCGTGCTCGAGCGGTCGTGTCGCGAGCCCTTCGGCGATGAGCGGCGCGACGAGCGGGAGCGTGCGGGCCCCCACTGCGGTGGTCACGACGTCGGCCTCGGCGATGGCCCGGACCACGCGCTCGCGGTCGGTCTTGCTGTTCAGGGCACGGAACCCGTAGACGAGGTGCTCGACCGGCATCTCGCCGACCTCGTGCACCACGAAGCGTCCGGCTTCGTTGAGGGCCGAGACCACGCGTTCGTCGACGTCGACGAAGGTGAGCTCGTAGCCGCTCGCCACGAGGAACTGGCCCACGAACCCGCGCCCGATCTTGCCGGCGCCGATGTGGACCGCTCGCTTCGTCACCGCCATCCGACGATCATCCCATGCTGGTCGGGGCGGTCCTGACCGCCGGAGCGCAGCACGGCCGACGAGTGTCGGGAATCGGCCGCGGGGAGCGCGGAGGCATGCCGGTCCGCGGCGTGGGGGCTGGAGAAGAGCTGCTGCATAACGTTCGGGTCACATCGCGAGGCGGCGGTGCAGGGTGCACCGCCGCCTCGTCGTCGAGTGTTCTCGGAAGACTACCGCGCGGCCGAGCCGTCGACGTAGTCACCGTCGTTCTGCTTCCACGCGAAGAGCGCGCGGAGCTCACGGCCGGTGGCCTCGATGGGGTGCCCCTCGCCCTTGGCGCGGAGTGCCTTGAACTCGGGGGCGCCGGCGTCCTGGTCGTCGATGAAGCGCTTCGCGAAGGCACCGTTCTGGATGTCCGCGAGCACCGCCTTCATGTTCTCCTTGACGTCCGGCGAGATCACGCGGGGGCCGGAGACGTAGTCACCGAACTCGGCGGTGTCGGAGATCGACCAACGCTGCTTGGTGAGGCCGCCCTCCCAGATGAGGTCGACGATGAGCTTGAGCTCGTGCAGGACCTCGAAGTAGGCGATCTGCGGCTGGTAGCCCGCCTCGACCAGGGTCTCGAAGCCGTACTGGATGAGCTGCGAGGTACCACCGCAGAGGACGGCCTGCTCACCGAACAGGTCGGTCTCGGTCTCCTCGGTGAAGGTCGTCTTGATGCCGCCGGAGCGGAGCCCGCCGATGGCCTTGGAGTACGACCACGCGAGGTCCCAGGCGGAACCGGACGCGTCGACCTCGACGGCGACGATGACGGGGACGCCACGGCCGGCCTCGTACTCGCGGCGGACGGTGTGGCCGGGGCCCTTCGGCGCGACGAGCGACACGTCGACGCCTTCGGGGGCCTCGATGTAGCCGAAGCGGATGTTGAAGCCGTGGCCGAAGACGAGCGTCGCGCCCGGCTTGAGGTTCGGGCGGATGTCCTCGGCGTAGACGATGCGCTGGACCTGGTCCGGCGCGAGGATGACGACGACGTCGGCCCAGGCCGTGGCGTCGGCCGGCGTGTGGACCTCGAAGCCCGCCTCTTCGGCCTTCTGCCGGCTCTTCGAGCCCTCCTTGAGGCCGATCTTCACCTCGACGCCCGAGTCACGGAGGTTGAGTGCGTGGGCGTGGCCCTGCGAGCCGTAGCCGATGACCGCGACCTTCTTGCCCTGGATGAGCGTCAGGTCGGCGTCAGCGTCGTACACGATGTCAGTCACGAGGGTGTGTCTCCTTGGTTCTGTGGGAGTGCCGGGCACCGTCGGCGCCCGGGAAGGGTGTGACGGGCGCTCAGCGCACCCGATCGGTGATGCTCTTCGGTCCGCGGCCCATGCCGAGGAGACCCGCACGGGCGAGCTCCTTGACGCCGTAGGGCTCGAGCACGCGGAGGATCGCCTGGATCTTGCCGGGGTCGCCGGTCACCTCGACGATCAGGGAGTCGGTCGCCACGTCGACGACCTGGGCACGGAACAGGTTCACTGCTTCGAGCACCGCCGAACGCGTCTGGTTGTCGACGCGCACCTTCACGAGCATGTGCTCGCGCTGGACCGACTGCGAGAAGTCCAGTTCGACGATCTTGATGACGTTCACCAGCTTGTTGAGCTGCTTCGTCACCTGTTCCAGCGGCAGGTCCTCGACGTCGACGACGACCGTGATCCGGCTGAGGCCGTCCACCTCGGTGTTGCCGACGGCGAGCGACTCGATGTTGAACCCGCGTCGGGCGAACAGTCCGGCGACACGGGTCAGCAGACCGGGCTTGTCCTCGACGAGGAGGGAGAGGACGTGGCTCATGCGGTTTCTCCCGTCATGTCGGCGTCTTCGTCGTCCCAGGTGGGCGCGAGTGCCTGGGCGTACTCGATGGACGAGTTGCTGACGCCCTGCGGGACCATCGGCCAGACCATGGAGTCACGGCTCACGACGAAGTCGATGACCACCGGACGGTCGTTGGTGGCGAGGGCGAGCTCGATCGCGGCGTCGACCTCGTCGGCCTTCTCGACGCGGATGCCGAGGGCACCGTACGCGTCGGCCAGCTTCACGAAGTCCGGCACACGGCGCGAGGCGTGCCCCGTCTCGAGGTCGGTGAACGAGTGCCGGCCGTCGTAGAACAGCGTCTGCCACTGCCGGACCATGCCGAGCGACGAGTTGTTGATGATCGCGACCTTGATCGGGATGTCGTTGATGACGCAGGTCGCGAGTTCCTGGTTCGTCATCTGGAAGCAGCCGTCGCCGTCGATCGCCCAGACCACGCGGTCGGGCTGGGCGACCTTCGCCCCCATCGCCGCGGGGACCGAGTAGCCCATGGTGCCGGCACCGCCGGAGTTGAGCCAGGCGTTGGGCCGCTCGTACTTGATGAACTGCGCGGACCACATCTGGTGCTGCCCGACACCGGAGGCGTACACGGCCTCGGGGCCGGAGAGCTCCCCGATGCGCTTGATGATGCCCTGCGGGGCGAGCAGCCCGTCGGTCGGCTCGGCGTACCCGAGCGGGAAGTCGGTCTTGAGCTGGTGGAGCTTCGCCCACCACTCCTCCGTCGAGGCGCGGTCCTCGACCGCGATGCCACCCCAGGCGTCGAGCAGGTCGACCAGGACCTCGCGGGCATCGCCGACGATCGGGACGTCGGCGAAGCGGATCTTCGAGATCTCGGCGGGGTCGATGTCGACGTGCACGACCTTGGCGTCCGGCGCGAACTCGTCGGCCTTGCCGGTGACACGGTCGTCGAAGCGGGCACCGAGGGCGACGATCAGGTCGCTGTCCTGCAGGCCGAGCACCGCCGGCACCGTGCCGTGCATGCCGGGCATGCCGAGGTGCTGCGGGTGCGAGTCCGGGAACGCGCCGCGCGCCATCAGCGTCGTGACGACCGGCGCACCGGTCGCCTCCGCGAAGCGGAGGAGTTCGGCGGTCGCACCGGAGCGGATGACGCCGCCGCCGACGTAGAGCACCGGACGCTGCGCCTCGGACAGCAGCTGGGCGGCCGCGGTGATCTGCTTGCCGTGCGCCTTGGTGACCGGGCGGTAGCCGGGCAGGTCGAGCTTGGGCGGCCACACGTAGGGCGCGGACTTCTGCTGCGCGTCCTTGGTGATGTCCACCAGCACCGGGCCGGGGCGACCGGTCGTCGCGATGAGGTGCGCCGCGGCGAGGGTCGCCGGCACGTCGGCCGGGTCGGTCACCAGGAACGAGTGCTTCGTGATCGGCATCGTGATGCCGACGATGTCCGCTTCCTGGAAGGCGTCGGTGCCCATCAGCGTCGAGAACACCTGGCCGGTGATCGCGATGAACGGCACCGAGTCCATGTAGGCGTCGGCGATGGCGGTGACGAGGTTCGTCGCGCCGGGACCCGACGTGGCGATGGCGACGCCGACCTTGCCGGACGACGAGGCGTAGCCCTCGGCGGCGTGGCCGGCGCCCTGCTCGTGACGGACGAGGATGTGCCGGATCGTGGTGGACGCCATCAGCTCGTCGTAGAACGGGATGATGGCTCCGCCGGGCAGGCCGAAGACGTCGGTGATCCCGAGGTGCTCGAGCGTCCGGAGGACGGCTCCCGAGCCGGTCAGGATCTCCGGCGACCGGCGTGCACCGGCGGCCGCGGACAACGGAGTTGCTTCCGTGGGCATGAGTGGTCCTTGCCTGAGTGGTGGCGGTGGTGCGGGTGTCGGACGCTAGCCCGTGACCGCGCCCTGGGCAGCGGACTTGACGAGCTTGGCGTACTTCGCGAGGACTCCGCGGGTGTAGCGCGGGGGCAGCGGGGCCCAGCCATCACGGCGGGCCTCCAGCTCGGCCGGGTCGACCAGTAGGTCGAGCGAACGAGCCGCGATGTCGACACGGATGCGGTCGCCATCACGAACGAAAGCGACTGGACCTGCGTCCACTGCTTCCGGTGCGATGTGGCCGATGCAGAGGCCGGTTGTGCCGCCTGAGAATCGACCGTCGGTCAAGAGTAGTACATCCTTGCCGAGGCCGGCGCCCTTGATGGCCGCCGTGATGGCGAGCATCTCGCGCATGCCCGGGCCGCCCTTGGGGCCCTCGTAGCGGATGACGACGACGTCGCCCTTGTGGATGCCTCCCTCGGTCAGGGCGTCCATCGCCGCGCGCTCACGGTCGAACACACGAGCCGGGCCCTCGAAGACCGAGGCGTCGAAGCCCGCGGTCTTCACCACGGCGCCCTCGGGTGCGAACGAACCCTGCAGGACGGTCAGGCCACCGGTTTCGTGGATCGGGTTGTCGAGGGTGCGGAAGACCTCGCCGTCGAGTGCCGGCGGGTCGATCTCGGCGAGGTTCTCGGCGACGGTCTTGCCCGTCACGGTCATGCAGTCGCCGTGCAGCAGGCCCGCGTCGAGCAGCGCCTTCATGATCACGGGGATGCCGCCGTTGCGGTCGACGTCGACCATGACGTACTTGCCGAAGGGCTTCATGTCGGCCAGGTGCGGGACCTTCGAGCCGATGCGGTTGAAGTCGTCCAGCGACAGCTCGACCTCGGCCTCGTAGGCGATCGCGAGCAGGTGCAGGATGACGTTGGTGGAACCGCCGAGGGCCATCGCGACGGCGATCGCGTTCTCGAAGGCTTCCTTCGTGAGGATCTGGCGTGCGGTGATGCCGTGCTCGAGCATGTTCACCACGGCCTCGCCGGAGCGGTGCGCGTAGTAGTCACGGCGACGGTCCGCGCTCGGCGGAGCAGCCGAACCCGGCAGCGACATGCCGAGGGCCTCGGCGACCGAGGCCATCGTGTTCGCGGTGTACATGCCACCGCAGGCGCCCTCGCCGGGGACGATGGCGCACTCGATCTTCTTGAGCTCTTCCTCGCTCATGGTGCCGGCCTTGCACGCGCCGACGCCCTCGAAGGAGTCGATGATCGTGACTTCCTTCATCGTGCCGTCGGCCTGCTTCACGTAGCCCGGCATGACCGAACCCGCGTACAGGAAGACGCTCGCCAGGTCGAGGCGTGCGGCGGCCATCAGCATGCCGGGCAGCGACTTGTCGCAGCCCGCGAGCAGGACCGTGCCGTCGAGGCGCTCGGCGTTGACGACGGTCTCGACGCTGTCCGCGATGACCTCACGCGAGACGAGGGAGAAGTGCATGCCCTCGTGGCCCATCGAGATGCCGTCGGAGACGGAGATGGTGCCGAACTGCAGCGGGTATCCGCCACCGGAGTGCACGCCCTCCTTCGCACCCTGTGCGAGACGGTCGAGCGACAGGTTGCAGGGCGTGATCTCGTTCCACGAGGACGCGATGCCGATCTGCGGTTTGCTCCAGTCCTCGTCTCCCATACCGACGGCCCGCAGCATGCCACGCGAGGTGGTTGCTTCGATCCCGTCGGTGACGACCCGGCTGCGCGGCTTGACGTCGATATCAGGCATGGGATGAGTCTAGGACGGTTTGGGATACCAGCCGTCCACCCCCGTGCTTTCTCATGCTCGGGGGCCGTTATCAGCGGGTGGCGCGCAGCCTCGCCAGCTGCTTCAGGACCCCGGTCAGTGCCGCCGGGTCGGCGATGCGGTACCCGGCCCGGGTCTCGCCCGGTCCGACCTTCACCCCGACGTCGCCGTCGCCGAGCACGCGGAAGGCGTCCTCGTCGGTGACGTCGTCGCCGGCGAAGAACACCGCGTCGGCGCCGTGCAGGTCGCGGAGCCGGGCGATGGCGTCACCCTTCGTGACGTGCCGCACCGCGAACTCGACGATGTCCTTGCCACCGCGCTCGAGCACCTCGGGGTCGGCCTCGTGCGCAGCACGGCTCGCCGCCGCGTCCGCCTCGGCTGCGACCTCGGCGGAGACACGTCGGGTGTGCACCCCGTGCCCGGCGGGCTTGTGCTCGATGACGACGCCCGGGAACCGTGCCCCGACCTCGTCGAGCGCCGCACCGATCCGTGCGACACGATCGACCTCGTCGTCCGTCAGCGCGGCCTCGTCGTGGCCGTCCACGCGCCACTCGACGCCGTGCGAGCCGACGAGCGCCATGTCCTCGGGCGCGTGGGTCACCTCGGCGAGGCTGCCGAGGGGACGCCCGGACACCAGCACCACCTCGGTGTCCTTCGCGCGGTGCAGGGTCAGCACCGCCGCCCACGAGCCGGGCAGCGCCCCGACCTGCGACGGGTCGTCGGCGAAGGGGGCCAGCGTGCCGTCGAAGTCGAGGGCGACGATGAGTCGCGGCGCAGCCGCGAGCGTCTCGAGGGCCGCGTCGATGGCGGACTGGTCGGTGGTGGTCTCAGTCATCACGTGCCTCCCGGGTGTCCTCGGCAGCCCTGGCGGACTGGGCGTCCTGGTCGAAGATCGACATGTTGTCGGTCTGCGCCTCACGGTGCTGCTCGCGCGGGTCGGCGGCGGACGGGTCGATCTGGGCGTTCCGCGGCGCGTGGCGGTCGAGCGCCTCGAGGAACGAGCGCGACCAGCGCGCAACGTCGTTGTCGCGGACCCGCTTGCGGAGCGCACGCATGCGCGTCGACCGCTCGCGACGCGGCATCTGGATCGCACGTTCGATCGAGTCCTTGAGCGCACCGATGTCGTGCGGGTTGACGATCACGGCCTGCTTGAGTTCGTCGGCTGCCCCGGCGAACTCGGACAGGATCAGCACGCCGTCGTTGTCGAACCGGGCGGCGACGTACTCCTTCGCGACGAGGTTCATGCCGTCCCGCAGCGCCGTGACGAGCATGATGTCGGCGGCCAGGTACAGCGCCACCATCTCCTCGCGCGGGTAGCCGTGGTGCAAGTACGAGATCGGCTGGTGGCCGATGACACCGAGGTCGCCGTTGATGCGGCCGACGCTCAGCTCGATCTCGTCGCGGAGCGCCGCGTACGAGTCGACACGCTCGCGGCTCGGGCTCGCGACCTGGATGAGGGTGGCGTCCTCGACCGCGATGCGGCCGTCCTCCACCAGCTCACCGAAGGCCTTGATGCGGTGCCGGATGCCCTTGGTGTAGTCGAGCCGGTCGACGCCGAGCAGCACCGTCTTGGGGTTGCCGAGGCTCGCGCGGATCTCCCGCGCACGCTCCTGCACCTCGGGCTTGCGGGCGATCGCCTCGAAGCTCTCGGCGTCGATCGAGATCGGGAAGTGCCGTGCCTCGACGTGACGGACCGTGATGCCCTTTCGGCTGCGCGGGGCGGCCGGGTCGTCGACGGGGACGTCGATCGTGGTGCCCTTGGTCGTGTAGCCCTTGATGTGCCGCACCGCGCGCAGGAAGTCGCTGGCGTCGTCGTGACGCTGGAAGCCGATGACGTCGGCGCCGAGCAGCCCGTCGAGGATCTGCGCACGCCACGGCAGCTGTGCGTAGATGCCGACCGGCGGGAACGGGATGTGGTTGAAGAAGCCGATCGTCAGGTCGGGACGCTTCGCCCGGAGCAGGGCCGGCACGAGCTGCAGCTGGTAGTCCTGCACCCAGACGATGCCGTCCTGCTCGACGATCTCGGCGATCTGCTCGGCGAAGCGCTCGTTGACCCGCTTGTACGCGTTCCACCAGTCGCGGTGGTAGCTCGGGTGCTCGATGACGTCGTGGTACAGCGGCCAGAGCGTGTCGTTGCTGAAGCCCTCGTAGTACTCCTCGACGTCGTCGTCGGAGAGCGGCACGGGCACGATGTGGATGCCCTCGTTGTCGAACGGTGCCACCTCGACCTCGGCCTGCCCCACCCAGCCGACCCAGGCTCCGTCGTTCGCGCGCATCACGGGTTCGAGGGCGGTGACGAGGCCGCCGGGCGAGTGCCGCCAGCCTTCGTTGCCGTCCTGGTCGACGACGCGGTCCACCGGGAGACGGTTGGAGGCGACGACGAACGAGTAGCGGGTCTGTTCGGTGCGGTCTGCAGGCATGGGGTGGTGTGATCTCCGTTCCGCCCGGCCGGAGCCGGGTGCGTCGGGTGCGTCGGTGCGTCGGCCGGCGTGGTGTGCCGGGTCCGGCGTGCTGCGCCGGGTGCGCTGCCGAAGTTACCAGCGTGGGGACAGCACATTCACGGGCGATCGGCGGTTCCGCTACGCTGCAGGCACGTGTCGGGGGGACACGGGTGCTGGAGTGCGGCGCCGGCCTCCCGGTCGGAGAGGACCCCCAGCCGTGAGCGAGAACCCGCCCAATCAGCCCGTCCCGCCGTCGCAGCCCGGCGGCCAGCCCGGCGGCCAGCCCGGCCCCGGCCAGCCAGCTTGGAACGGCCAGCCCGCCTGGCAGCAGCAACAGCAGCCTGGAGGCCCGCAGCAGTGGCCGGGTCAGCCCGCCCCCGCCGCGCAGCCGTCCGATGCGTTCGGTCGCTTCCTGCGGTCCGTGTCCGGTCGCGACTGGCTGGCGGCCGTCCTCGCCGCCGTCGGCGGCTGGGTCGCGGCCTACGTCGTCGCGGGGCTCTCCCTGCTCATCACCGTCGGGCTGCTCGCGTCCGGCGGCAGCGGTTCGGCCGCTCCGTCCACCGGGTCCGGCACCGACCTCGGCGCGGGTCAGGCCCCCGACGTGGAGTCCCTGCTCTCCGGCGTGAGCGTCCTGCTCGGTGCGCCGGCGCAGCTCGTCGCCCTCGCCGACCTCGGCCGGCTGCACCTGTCCGGGTCGATCGGGTTCCTCGGTTCCGGATCGGGCTCGCTCGCCGTGGTGCCGGCGCTGGTGCTCGCCGCGCAGGTCGTGCTGGCCGTCGTGCTCACCCGGCGGATCCGCAGCCGTGCACTCGGTCGCTCCCAGGTGCTCGTCGCCGCGGTGGTCTCCGGTCTGGTGACCACGGTGCTCACGAACGTCGCAGCCGCACTGTTCGCGATCCGGTTCCCGTCGGTGTCCGGTGCGGTCATCGAGCCGGTGCACGCCGTCGGTGTCGGCAGCATCCTCGGGGCGTTCGTCATCGGTGCCCTGGCGGCGCTCCTCGCTCGGCCCTCCGTGCTCGCCGGTCGCAGCGTCTTCGCCGCCCGTCTGCTCGGCACGCTCCGCGTCGCCGCGTCGCAGCTGACGGTCCTCGTCGTGCTGGTCGCCGTCGTCGTCATCGTCGTCGCGCTCATCGCCCAGCCCTCCTACGGCTCCGCACTGCCGCTGTTGCTCGGCAACGTCGCGATCGGGCTCACGGCGCTCGGGTTCTTCGGTGGTGTGGGCACGTCCGGCTTCGGGTCCGCCAGCGACACCGCCTCGGTGTTCGGCGGAGCGGGTGGCTGGACCTGGCTCGTCGTGCTGTTCGTCGTCGTCACCTCGATCATGGCCGGGCTCGCACTCGCCGTCCGCCGCAACGACCGGATGCGCTCGACGCTGGACTGGGTCGTCACGCCGCTCGTGTGGTTCGCACTCGGCCTGCTGTTCTTCGTCCTCGGCACCGGGGTCGTCTCGTACCAGGTGAGCAGCACGAGTTCGGTGGACGGGTCCGGGTCGATCGGCATCGCGCCCTGGACGCCGATCGTCTTCGCCCTGTGGGGTGGCGCGATCGAGGTCGTCGCCCGGTACCTGGCTCCGGTGCTCCTGCCCCGTCTCGGCGGTGCCGTGGTGCTCCGCACGTCGCGTGTGGTCGGGGCGGACCCCCGCCCCGTGGTGCCGCAGGCGTTCCCGGCCGCAGCCCCCGCCGACACGGGCATGCCCGCTGCCCCGGCGGCTCCCGCCGACCAGACCGTTCCCGGTGCGCCTGCCGCGCCCGGTGTGCCGGATGCTCCCGGTGCATCGGGTGTTCCGGCGGCTGCCGGCGATCCGGCTGCCGCCGCGTGGACCACTCCCCCGGCCGCCGACCAGCAGGCGCCGTACCCGCCGTCCGGGTCCGCCCCGCAGTCCGCGTACGGGTCGCAGCCGCCCTACGGCGCGGGCAACCTGCCGCCCTACGGGGCGCAGCCGGCGTCCGGTGGTCAGCCGGCGTACGGGTCGCAGCCGTTCATCGGCGGCGGCGCCCCGGCCCCCGCCCCGATGTCCCCGCGGGCCAAGAAGATCCTGGTCCGTTCGCTCATCGCCGGCGGTGCCGTGATCGTGGTCGTCGTCGCGGGTGCGGTCACGACGAGCGTCCTCCGCGCCAACGTGTGGGGCCCGGCCCCGACGGTCAAGTCGTACGTGCAGGCCATCGCCAGCGGTGACGCCGACACCGCCGCCGACCTGAGCGACGTGCCGGACGACGCCGCGATGCTCGACACGAAGGTGCTGCGGAGCGCGAAGGACCGTCCGTCCGACATCCACGTCGGGCGGGTCGCCCAGACCGGGGACTCGGCGATCGCCACCCTGAGCTACACGCAGGACGGCAAGAACCGCTCCGGTCAGGTGACGTTGCGCCGGACCGGCACCTCGTTCCTGGTGAAGGACGAGTGGCGTGTCACGCAGCCGCTCGCCCAGCAGGTGACCCTGACGGCGTCCGAAGTGCTCGAGGGTGCACCGGTGACCGTCGGCGGCAAGGAGATCGGGAAGATCAGCGACGGCAAGTTCACGTCCCTCGCCTACCCCGGCAGCTACGAGGTCTCGGTCGGCGGGTCGAAGTACTTCACCGGCGGCACCGAGAAGGTGAGCGTCGGGGCGGTCTCGTCCGGCTACGTCGACTTCGCGCCGAAGGCCACCAAGGCCCTCGAGCAGGACGCCGAGCAGTACGTGTCCGACCTGATCGACGACTGCGCCGAGAAGACCGAGCTCCGCGCCCTGAGCGGCTGCCCCTGGTACGGACCGTACGACGCCGACGGCGGCGTGCGGTACGACGTCACGTCGATGCCCGAGCTGGAGGTCGAGGCATCACGCTCCGGCACCGTGATGGTGACGAGCACGAAGGACGGGAGCGTCTCGTACGACTACAAGTCCTACCTCGGTGACAAGAAGCGCGGCGAGGACTCGTTCAGCGTGAGCGAGTACCTGAAGGTCGAGGACGGCAAGCTCGTCTCGGCGTACTGAGCAGGAGCCGACTGATCGGCTCAGGCTGAACGGGAGTCGCTGCACCGACTCCCCGGCACCACGACGGCCGACCCGCGATCCTCGCGGGTCGGCCGTCTCAGTAGGCTGACGGACATGGTCAGGACACGGGCGTGGTGCAAGGGCGACACGGTCGAGCGGGACTTCCCCGTCGACCGGATCTCCGACCTCGTCGCGGACCCGGACACCTTCGTGTGGATCGACCACACCGACCCGACGTCGGCCGACCTCGAGCAGATCGAGGAAGAACTCGGGATCCACGCCCTCGCCGTCGAGGACGCCGTCGAGCACGGCCAACGCCCGAAACTCGACCGGTACCGGGACAGCCTGTTCCTGGTCGTCTACGACGTGGGCGGTACGGACGACGCCGGCAACCTGATCACGCACGAGGTCAAGGCGTTCGTGACGGAACGCGCCCTCGTCACGATCCACGGGTCCGACGTCGACACCGCCCGGATGGAGCACCGTCTGAGCGCGAACGCCGACATGGCCGGACACGGCGTGCCGTGGCTGGTGTGGGCGCTGCTGGACGCCGTCGTCGACCGGGCCACCGACACCGTCGAGGACCTGGAGCGGCAGATCGATGCGCTCGAGGACGACCTGTTCGAGCCGGGCGATCCCCGTGAGCAGCAGGTCCAGCGACGGTCGTTCCGGCTCCGCAAGACCCTCGGGGTGCTCCGGCGGCTGGTCGTGCCGACGCGGGACAGCGTCGCGTCGTTGCTGCACGGCGACGCGGAGACGATCTCGAACGGCATCCGGCCCTACTTCCGCGACGTCGAGGACCACCTCGTCTCGATCGCCGACTCGGTCGAACAGCTCCGCGACGCCGTGTCGAGCGTGCTGGAGACGACCCTGAACCTGGCATCGAACCGGCAGAACACCGTGATGAAGAAGGTCACGAGCTGGGCGGCGATCATCGCGATCCCGACCGGGGTGACGAGCTTCTTCGGGCAGAACGTCGCGTTCCCGGGCGAGGGCGCCTGGAGCGGACTCTGGGCGTCGCTCGCGATCATCACCGCGTCGTCGCTCGTGCTCTACCGCGTCTTCAAGACCCGCGACTGGCTCTGAGCGACGGCCCCGCCCGCGTCAGAGGGCGAGCGCCAGGACCCCGGCGACGACGGTGAGCGGCGCCACGATGCACCCGAGCGCCATGTACCGGCCCCACGACAGGTGCACACCCTCGGCCGACAGCCGTGCGTGCCACAGCAGCGTCGCGAGCGAGGCCCACGGCGTGATGAGGCAACCGGCGTTCACACCGATCAGCAGTGCCGCGTACCGCAGGGCCTCGTGCCCGGCAGCTGGTTCGAGCACCAGGTACGCCGGCAGGTTGTCGATGCCGTTGGCCGCCACCGCGCCGGCACCACCGAGCAGCAGCAGCGGCCCCGTGCCGGTTCCACCCTGCAGCGCGTGCACGATCGGGTCGGTGATGCCGGTCGTGTGGAGCGCCTCGACCACCACGAAGAGCCCGGCGGCGAACACCAGGGTGGACCACGGCACGCGGGACACCCGGAGCTCGGACGGCGACCGGAAGGCCGCGACCACGACGAGCACCACGGCGGCCAGGACCGCGGCGATCCACACGGTCACCCCGGCGGTCAGGGCGACGACGAGCGCGACGAGCACGGCGGAGGCAGCCCAGAAGGACACCGGGTCGCTCGGCTTGCGGACGGACACCGGCGTGTAGCGGCCGAAGAGCTTGCCCCGGAACACCACCAGCAGGACGACGCACGGCACGACCACACCGGCGACCGCGGGCCAGGCCATCAGTCCGGCGAAGGCCAGCGGGCCGGCGAGCCCCATCCGGTCGACGGCGAGCAGGTTGGTCAGGTTGGACACCGGCAGCAGCAGCGACGCGGTGTTCGCGAGCCAGACGGTGGTCAGCGCGAACGGCATCGGGGGCAGACCCACGCGCCGTGCGAGCGAGATCACGATGGGGGTGAGGAGCACCGCGGTGGTGTCGATCGACAGGAAGACGGTGCAGAGGACGGCGAGCACGACGACCGCGCCCCAGAGGCCGATGGTGCGCCCGCCACCGACCCGGGCGGCGACGTCGGCGAGGCGGTCGAAGACCCCGGCGTCCGCAGCGAGCTCGGCGACGATCGTCAGCCCGAGCACGAACCCGAGGACCGGCAGGACCCGGTCGGCGAGCACGGCGAGGTCGTCGAGGGGCAGCAACCCGAACACGACGCAGACCGCGCCGACCACGAGCAGGGCCGCTCCGATGACCGCTTGACGCACGAACGCTCCTTCACCCGGTGCCGCGGCCGGGTGACCGGCGGCGCTCCAATGTACGGGCCGGTAGCGTTGTCAGCACGACGACAGGAGGCCTCTGTGCGCAAGTTCATGTTCAACGGTGCGGTGTGGAGTTCGCTCATCAGCGGCTACAGCGTGCTGCAGACCACCCGACAAGGACCGCGTGACTGGCGGCTCGCGCTGACCTGGGTCGCGTGGATCGCCACCACCATCGTGGCCATCGGCACGGTCGTCGAGGACGACCGCGCCGTCAAGGCGCGCCAGTAGGTCGGAAGGCCGAAGGGGCCGCGGTCGCGACCCACTGACGGACGGACGGACGGGCGCGCCCCGCTCAGCGGCGACGCGAAGCGTTGCGCGGGGCGCGCCGACCGAGCCTGCGAGGGAGGCGTGCCAGCTGGCACCGGGCCTCCCGTCCGTCTTCCGTGCCGTCCACGGCAACCGGTGCCGCAACCGGGTCAGCGCTCGGAATCCGGGATGCCGGAGGTCTGGATCGGTCCGGTGAAGAGCGCTCCGCGCTCGTCGTCGCCGAACAGCTGCGAGTCGCCCTCGGTCGCGCGACCGCGTCCGCGTCGGCGCAGGGCCGGTGCGGTCGGCTCGGTGAGCTGCACCCGCTGGACCGGCAGGGCATCCGGGTGGGTGCGCTGGATCCACTCGACCATCTCCTCGCGGACGTAGCAGCGCAGGTCGAACAGGCCGCCGGCGTCCGGCGCCGTCACGAGGATGCGGACGCGGACCAGTCCCCCGACGGCGTCGGTGACCTGGAGCACCTTGACCCGGCGGTCCCAGATCGTCGACGTCTCGAGGATCCGGTCGAGCTCGGCGCGCATGTCGGCCGGGCTCACCCGCCAGTCGAGGTCGAACTCGACGGCGCCGAGGAGCTCGCTGCCGGTCCGCGTCCAGTTCTCGAACGGGGTGCTCGTGAAGTACGTCGACGGCAGCACGAACCGCCGGTCGTCCCACAGGTGCACGACGACGTAGGTCAGCGTGATCTCCTCGATCCGCCCCCACTGCTGCTCGACCACGACGACGTCGTCCACCCGGATCGACCCGGAGAAGGCGAGCTGCATGCCGGCGAACACGTTGCCGAGTGTGGACTGCGCGGCGAGGCCCGCGACGACGGAGATGAGGCCGGCGCTGGCGAGCACGCTCGCGCCCGCCGCCTCGACCCCGTCGAAGGTCAGCAGGATCGCTCCGACGGCGATGATGACGAGCAGGGCGACCGTGAGCCGACGGATGATGAGCACCTGGGTGCGGATGCGGCGCGCCTGCCGGTTGTCGGGCACGTCGATGCGGAAGCGGTGCAGCCCGAGGTCCTCGAGGAAGATCGCGACGTGGCACGCGAGCCAGCAGCCGACCGCGATCGTGACGATGAGGAAGCCGTGCACGACCTCGTCCCGCCACGGGTAGGCGTCGGGGTCCCGCGGGATGCTCGAGGTGAACGCGATCCAGAGCAGCACCACCAGCAGCACGGTCCGGAACGGGTGCTTCGTCCGGCGAGAGAGCACGCCGGCCCAGCGTTCCCGGCGCGCGACCGCCCGCAGGACCAGGTGCAGGACGAGGGCGACGACGGCGGTGACGAGCAGGGCGAACCCGGTCGCGACGAGCAGTCGGAGGAGGATGTCCATCCCTCCATGCAAGCAACGGACGACGGCCGTCGTTCAGGTTCGGGCCGCCGTCGGCTGTGCGGACGTTCAGCAGCTTCCGTTCGTCGGAACGGGGGTTTGCGTGACGGCCCGGTCCGGAGCGCATGTAGGTTGTCGCGCATGACAGCGCAGAACGACACGGGTGTGAACCGAGCGCCGGCGAACGACTTCTCGCACGAGCAGGAGGGCTACCAGCACGGTCTGAAGCCCCGGCAACTGCAGATGATCGCGATCGGCGGCGCGATCGGAACCGGGCTCTTCCTGGGTGCCGGCGCACGACTGCACACCGCGGGCCCCGCGCTCGCGCTGACGTACCTGGTCGCCGGCGTCTTCGCCTTCTTCATCCTGCGTGCACTCGGCGAGCTCGTGCTGCACCGGCCGTCCTCGGGGTCCTTCATCTCGTACGCCCGAGAGTTCTACGGCGAGAAGTTCGCGTACGCGGCCGGCTGGATGTACTTCCTGAACTGGGCGATGACCTCCATCGTCGACACCACCGCCGTCGCGATCTACCTGCAGTACTGGTCCGCCTTCACCGCGGCGCCGCAGTGGCTGCTCGCACTGATCGCCCTGATCGTCGTCCTCGCGGCGAACATGGTCGCCGTGAAGGTGTTCGGCGAGCTCGAGTTCTGGTTCGCCCTGATCAAGGTCGCCGCGCTGGTGGCGTTCCTGGTCGTCGCGATCGTCTGGCTCGTCTTCGCGTTCCCCGTCGAGGCCGGTGGCGAGGCCGTCCGGACCGGGTTCACGATCTGGGGTGACAACGGCGGGCTGTTCCCGAAGGGGCTGCTCCCCGCGGTGATCGTGATCCAGGGCGTCGTCTTCGCCTACGCCGCGATCGAACTCGTCGGCACGGCATCGGGTGAGACGCAGAACGCCGAGAAGGTCATCCCGCGTGCGATCAACTCCGTCGTCTTCCGCATCGCCGTGTTCTACGTCGGGTCGATCGTCCTGCTCTCCCTGCTGCTGCCGTACACCTCGTACAAGGACGGCGAGAGCCCGTTCGTGACGTTCTTCTCGTCGCTCGGCAACCCGCACGTCGGCGCGATCGTCGGCGGCATCATGAACTTCGTCGTGCTCACCGCCGCGTTGTCGTCGCTGAACGCGGGCCTGTACTCGACCGGCCGGGCGCTGCACTCGATGGGCATGAACGGGTCCGCGCCGAAGTGGACCACGAAGATGTCGAAGGGCGGTGTGCCGTACGCCGGCATCCTGCTCACGGCGGCCTTCACCGTCGCGGGTGTCGTGCTCAACTACTTCGTCCCGAAGCAGGCGTTCGAGATCGCGCTGAACATCGCCAGCCTCGGCATCATCACCGCGTGGGGCACGATCATCCTGTGCCAGATGCGGCTGCGCCAGTGGGCCAAGCAGGGTCTGGCGAAGGAACCCTCGTTCAAGCTGCCCGGCGCTCCGGTCACCGCCTGGCTGACCCTGGCGTTCCTCGCCTCGGTCATCGTCCTGATGGCGATCGACTACCCGGTCGGCACGTACACGATCGCGTCCCTCGTGGTCATCATCCCGCTGCTCATCGTCGGCTGGTTCCTGCAGCGCGACCGCATCCTGCGCATCGCCGCCCTGCGCGAGGGCGTCACGGGTCCGTACCCGATCGGCGTCCGCAACCCGGCTGCCCAGGTCCGCCGTGACGACGACCGGAACGGAGACGGGGTCTAGCACGCCCCGGTTGTCCCCGGAACGCAAGGCCGCACCGCGCGATCACGAACGGTCCGGCACCCGTCGCTACCATCAGCGGGTGCCGGACCGTTCTGTTTCCCCCACCCTCGACCTGCAGCTCAGCTGGCGGGGCGCGTTCGGACGCCTCCGGGTGTTCGCGGACCGGCTCGAGGCCGAGACCGACTACCAGCGCGAGGCGCGCACGGTGGTGCCGATGGACGCCGTGCAGGGGTGGCGCCTCGGACCGTGCGACGAGGACGCGGTCTGCGTCGAGTTCGTCGCGGAGCAGGAGACCTACCGGGTGCTGCTCGACACCCCGGACGAGCAGCTCGCTGCGCTGGCGATCCGGAAGGTGCTCGGGCCCCCGCTGGAGTCCTGAGGACGCAGGGTCAGTCGTCGGTGTCGACACGGTCGGTGACGACCTCACCGGAGCCGGCGTCGATGCGCACGCTGTGCTTCGTGCCGGACGAGTCGAGCACGTCGCCCTCCCAGACCACCGTGCCGACGTGGTCGTCGAGCCCGAGCTCGGTGACGGTCCCGGCGTGCAGGTCCTGGAAGGCGTCGACGGCCTGCTTGACGCTCAGGTCGGCGGCTGCGACGAAGCGCTCGTGCTCGGCCGTGTCGTCCGCGTCGCCGGCTTCGGTCTGCGGGGTGCCGGCGACCGAGGTGCCGTCGGCGTTCGTGTGCACCTCGTGCTCGGTGCCGTCCTTCGTCACGACGAGGACCTCGTAGGCGGAGGCGCCCTGCTCCTGCTCGACCGAGATGACGGTGCCCGAGCCGACCTCGCCGCGTGCGGTGGCGACCGCTGCGAGCAGGGCCTTGTTCGAGCCGACCGCCGCCGCGCCGGGCGAGGACGAGCCGTCGCCGCTGCCGCTGCCGGTGCCGCTGCCGCTGCCGGCGGAGTCCGTGGCCGACGAGCCGACCGAGCCGGAGCCGGCCGAGCCCGTGTCGTCGTCGGAGTCGTCGCTGGCGCAACCGGTGAGGGCGAGTGCCGCCACGATCGGCAGGGCGGCGAACGCGGCGATGCGGCGGGCGGCGGGCTTCTGGTGCTGGGTGCGGAAGTTCATGTGACGAGCATCTCGTCGGGGTGCTGAAGCAGGCCTGAAGCGACCTGTTCAGCCGCCGAGTGCGATGCGGACGACGAACCGGGCGCCGCCGAGCGGCGACGCGACGACGGTCGCGTCACCACCGTGCGCACGGACGGCGTCCCGCACGATGGCGAGTCCGAGGCCCGCGCCGCCCGCATCGCGGCTGCGGGCCTCGTCGAGACGGACGAACCGCTCGAAGACGCGTTCCCGCTCGCCCTCGGGCACGCCGGCGCCGTCGTCGTCCACCGTGAGCACCGCCGACCCGTCGTGCTCGGTGAGCGAGACTGCGACGCGGGTGCTCGCGTGCCGGACGGCGTTGTCGACGAGGTTCCGGACCACTCCGGCCAGCACGCGCTCGTCGCCGAGGACCCGCGCCGCCGAGATCGCCGAGCCGTCCACCCGGACCGCGCGCACGGCGCCGTCCGGTCCGGACCAGGCCCCGGCCTCTGCCCCGGTCGTGGCCCGTGCTCGTGCGCGGGCCACGGCGTCGAGGGCGAGGTCGTCGAGGTCGACGGGGCGCCGTGCCCGGATCCCGCCCTCGTCGAGGCGGGAGAGCTCGAGGAGCCCGGCGACGAGGTCCTGCAGGCGCACCGCCTCGGACCTGACGACGTCGGCGAGGTCGGCCACGTCGGAGCGTTCCGGGTGGGCGACGGCGACCTCGGCGTGCTGCCGGATCGACGCGATCGGTGACCGGAGCTCGTGGGAGGCGTCGGAGACGAACCGCCGCTGGCTCTCCGCGGACCGGTCGAGGCGGTCGAGCATCGCGTTCATCGTCGTCGCGAGCCGCGCGACCTCGTCACCGGTGTCCGGCACCTCGACCCGGGCGTCCGGGTGGGCGGCACGGATCGTCTCGACCTCGGTGCGCATCCGCTCCACGGGCCGCAGCGACCGCCCGGTGACGGCCCAGGTGACCGCCACCAGCAGCAGCACGAGCACGGGCACCCCGACGGCGAGGAGCGCGACGGCGGTGCGGACCGCGGTGTCGGCCTGGTCGAGCGAGGCGCCGTAGACGAGCGTCGCCTCGCCGCCGCCCGGCAGGTCCACGTCGTCCGCGACGAGCAGCCACCGTTCACCGTCGTGGGACCACCGGGACTCGTCGGCGGTGGGCAGGGCGTCGCCGTCGGCGTCCTCGCCGTGCGCCAGGACCGCTCCGCCGTCGCCGATCACCTGCACCAGGACGTCCTCGTAGTCGGTGACCGCGGACGCGCCGTCCGCCTCGACCCGGGAGGACACCTGCTCGAGCCCGGCCTCGGCCGAGGTGCGCACGCCGTCGAGCAGCACGAGCCGCAGCACGACGACGAACGCCACCGCGCCGATGACCAGGGCCGCGAGCACGACGAGCCCCGCGCCGAGGGTGGTCCGGGCGCGGACCGACCGGAAGCGCCGTGGTCGGGTCGGCGCGCCGGGACGCGTGCCCGGGCTCGACCCGTCAGCCACCGTCGGCCGCCAACCGGTACCCGGCGCCGCGGACCGTCTCGATCGCGGCACGCCCGAAGGGCCGGTCGAGCTTCCGGCGGAGGTGCCCGACGTACACCTCGACGATGTTCGGGTCCCCCTCGAAGTCGACGTCCCAGACGTTCTCGATGACGTCCCGCTTCGACCGCACCTGCCCCGGGTGCCGTGCGAGGTACTCGAGCACGGCGAACTCGCGGCTGGTCAGCTCGACCTGGGTCCCGCCCCGGGCCACGGTGCGCGCCGCGGGGTCGACCACCAGGTCGCCGAGCGTCAGCACCGTGGGGCGCTCCCGTGCGCCGCGGCGGACGAGCGCCCGGAGCCGGGCGACGAGCACCGGGTGCGAGAACGGCTTCGTGACGTAGTCGTCGGCCCCCGCGTCGAGTGCCTCGACCTGGTCCCACTCGCCGTCCTTCGCGGTCAGCATCAGCACGGGGGTCCAGTCACCGTCGGCACGGAGCTGGGCGCACACGGCCCAGCCGCTCAGGCCGGGCATCATCAGGTCGAGCACGATCGCGTCGTAGCGGAACTCCCGCGCGTGCCACAGGCCGTCCACGCCGTCGTTCGCGACGTCGACCGCCCACCCCTCGGCCTCGAGCCCGCGGCGCACCCCGTCGGCGAGCCGGACCTCGTCGTCGACCACCAGCACACGCATGGCACCGATCCTGCCGTGTCCCGCTGAAGCAGGGCTGAAGCGGGCCGCGATGGTGGCCAGGGGCGGACGGGAGGCCCGTGGCGGCACCGCCACGCGCCTCCTGTCCGGCGGTGGTCCGGACCAGGGCCGCGCGGCCCGCCTGCGCGGGCTCAGACCAGCAGCAGGATCCCCGCGATGACGGAGGCGACGGCGATGGCGAGCGCGACGAGCAGGAGCACGAGGTGCACCGTGTAGAACGTCGTCGGCTTGCCGGCGGCGTCACGGGCACGCGTGTCCTTCGCGACGCGCTGGAAGAAGCGCGGCCAGGTGATGACGTTGAACACGGCACCGAGGAACAGGACGACTGCGGCGAAGACGAGCACGGTCCGATCCTAGACAACCCACGACCGGGACGAGACCGGGCAGGTGGTGCTCGGCCGCCCCCAACGCGGCCGAGTCCCGACCCGGCGAGGCCACAGGATCTGTAGCACTTGCTACAGACTGTACACGGCATGCCCCACAGCGTCGAGCACCGAACGGCTACGCGGTCTCGAGGGCGGCCTCGGCATCGGCGAGGACGGCACGCTCCGACTCGGTCAGGGACGCCCGTGCACCGCGGACCCCGTCGTTGATCTCGACGATGCGGCGGCTGAGGAGCGTCGCGGGGTCGTCGGTCGGCGGGTAGGCGTTGTCCACCCCGAGCCGCTCGCGCAGGGGCGCCAGACGCTGCAGCGCGGCGTCCACCCTGCGGGCACGGCCTCGGCGCGAGATCCGGTGCCCGAACACGAGCAGGAGCATCCCGGACGCCACGCACAGCACCGCTCCCGGCGTGGTGACGTCGTAGGGCAGCGAGAGCGCGTGCGTGACCTGCAGGTCGCCGACGACGTGGGCGACGTCCATCACGACGACCACGACCATGCGGACGACCCCGAGGACACCGCCGAGGATCAGGACCCACAACCCCACCAGGTCCGTGGTCGTCCGGGCCTCACGCAGGCGCAGCACGCAGATGAACCCCGTCGCGCCGAGTGCCACACCGAGGTAGACGGTCTGCGCGATCGAGTAGACCGTGGCCGCCGGGTGCGAACCGGCGTCGAGCATGAAGGTCGTCGTGGTCGCGGGCTTGTCGAGCACGGTGAACGCGACGAGGACCACCACGACCACCACCACGAAGGACACCAGGACCGCGTTCCGGAGCCAGGGTCGTGCCGCCCCGACCGCCTTCGCCACGCCCCACAGCAGCGTGCTCGTGCCGGCCACCATGAGGCAGTCGCTGATCACGGTCACGACGTTGAACCCACCGAGCCGCGGATCGAGCCAGCGGTACAGCGGGTCGACGTTCGTGACGATGGTGGCGGCGAAGAGCAGGAACGTGAACGCGAGGGTGCGGTCCTGCCCGCGCTGCAGGACCAGCAGCACGATCGTCCCGACGAGGAGCAGCACCGCCTGGACGACGGCGATGATCACCCGAAGACCCCGCGGAAGGCACTCGGGCGGCCGCGGTGCTGGCGGATCACGGTGGCCAGGCGGTCGGCGAAGACCTCGGCCTCGTGCTCGTACGTGTTCGAGAACAGCCCACGGGCCAGCGCCCGTTCGACCTTGTACTCGGGCAGGTCGGGGATGACGTCGCGGATGTACGCGCTCTGCGGGGCGTGCTCCTGGTGCCGGTGCAGGACGTGGCCGAGCTCGTGGCCGATGACGAACGACCGGAAGGTCGGCGACGCGGTCGGCGAGATCATCACGAGGTGCGCGTGGTCGAGCGTGGCCACGAAGCCGCAGACGGGCTCGGCAGCCAGGAACGACTCCTCGCGCACCACGATCGGCTTGCCGACGACGTCGGCCGCGGCAGCGACGGCCTGGTCGACGTCCGACCAGCCCTCTGCCGCACCACGAGCCCAGAACGCATCGACGAGCGCGTCGGTCATGCGACGCTCCCCCGCTGCGATTCCTCCTCGAGCACCTCGGCGATGCGTCGGAGCGCGTCGGGCGACAGTTCGCCGGGGAAGGTCCGCGCCGCGAAGCCGCTCACGCGGGCGGACCGCAGGGACCGGACGAGGGCGAGCTGGGCGCCGATGCGTTCCGGTACCTCGCTGTCCTCGAGCAGGAAGCGTTCGTCGACCTCGAAGAACCCGGCCAGCAGGCGCAGGAGCTCGGTGTCGCGGTTGCGGCGGCCGTCGCCGGAGAGCATGTAGGTCCACTTGGCCCGGGACAGGGACCCGCCGTGGGCCGCGACGTACTCCTCGATCGAGGCGAACGGCACCGGGGCACCGCGCTGGGACTCCTCGAAGTCGAGGAGCAGGTTGAGGCGGCGTGCGAGCTCGGCGGCGTCGAGCGCCCCGCCCTTCAGATCACCCGTGTCCATCTCGGACTCCTCCCCAGCCGTGTCCGCGCGGGGTGTCGGTCCGGCGCGTGGACGCCATGCTAGCGCGGACACCCGACACCGCGCCGTTACCCTCGTGGGCATGCCCCGCCGCTTCCCCGCCACCGTCGCGGCACGCATCGAGCACGAGATCGTCATCACGAAGTCGCGCTTCATCACCACCGTGGCGCCCGTGTCCGGCGTCGAGGACGCCGACCGCGTGATCGCCGAGGTCCGCCGACGGTACTGGGACGCCCGGCACAACTGCACGGCGATGGTCACGGGCGTGCTCGGCGACCAGGCCCGCTCCTCGGACGACGGGGAACCCTCGGGCACGGCCGGCGTCCCGATGCTCGAGGTCCTGCGCCGCCGCGACCTGACCGACGTCGTCGTGGTCGTCACGCGCTACTTCGGCGGGGTGAAGCTCGGCGCGGGCGGGCTCGTCCGGGCCTACTCGACCTCGGTCTCCGAAGCGCTCGACACCGCCGTGCCCGTTCGTCGCGAGGCCCTGACGCAGGTGCGCTTCGACGTCGACCACGCCGATGCCGGGCGGCTCGACAACGTGCTGCGCGACTGGGTCCGGCACCACCACGCCACGCTCCGCCCGACCGAGTACGGGCAGGCGGCGACCTTCGAGGTGTGGGTCCCCCACGACGCGCTCGGGGCGCTGACCGCAGACCTCGCCGCGGCGTCGGCCGGCGCGCTCGAACCCGTCGTCGGCGAGGAACGGATCGTCGACGTGCCAACCGGCTGACGTCCGGTCCGACCGAAGCCCGGTCCGGACTGACTTCTGCGCTCCGGCGCACCTCGGGCGTGTCCAGGTGCCGGAGCGCGAAGACCCCTGCAACGCACGAACGCCCCGACTCGATGAGCCGGGGCGTTCGTCCTGCGGTGCACCCCCTCGGACTTGAACCGAGAACCCACTGATTAAGAGTCAGTTGCTCTGCCAATTGAGCTAGAGGTGCATGTTCCGGCTTCCGTGCCGCAACGGGAATCAACAATAGCATGGGTTTCGCGCGCCCACGACCACTCGCGGGCGCACGACGCGAACAGGAGCACCATGACCGACCGTCTCGTCCCCGGCGACACCGCCCCCGACTTCACGCTGCCCGACCAGGACGGCGTCCAGCACTCCCTGGCCGCCCTGCGCGGCAAGAAGGTCATCGTGTACTTCTACCCGGCGGCCTCCACCCCGGGCTGCACCACCGAGGCCTGTGACTTCCGCGACAACATGTCCTCGCTGCAGGCCGCCGGCTACGAGGTGCTCGGCGTCTCGAAGGACGACCAGGCGAAGCTCAAGACGTTCCAGCACGAGCAGGCGCTGACCTTCCCGCTGCTGAGCGACCCCGACCTCGCCGTGCACAAGGCGTACGCGGCCTGGGGCGAGAAGAACAACTACGGCAAGATCGTCACCGGCACGATCCGCTCCACGATCGTGGTCGACGAGGACGGCGCCGTGCAGCTGCCGCTCTACAACGTTAAGGCCACCGGGCACGTGGCGAGCCTGCGGAAGAAGCTCGGCCTGGTCTGAGAGCCGGCCACGCACCGGAGGCCCGGTGCCGGTTCCGAGAACCGGCACCGGGCCTCCGGTGTGTGGCGGACCAGACCGTCTACTCGACCGGGCGCGCGAGCGCGGCCGTCACCGACCGCGACAGCACCAGCGTGATGCCGAGCAGGGCCGGGATGAGCAGCACCCAGCCGACCGCGGCGACCCGGAAGACGCCCTGGAACGCCCCGATCGCGATGGCGCCCTGCAGGACCTGCCAGACGATGATGCCCGAGCGCACCCACGACCGGCCGTGCCACAGGCCGTTCAGCAGCGCACCGAGCCAGAGCGCAGCGATGGCGACGAGGACGGTGAGGGCGATGCCCGACGCGATGCTCGTGGCCGGCGCGACGAGCAGTTCGACGACCAACACGACGGTCACGACCACCAGTGCGAGGAACTCGAGGCCGACCACGACGAGCAACCCCAGCATCGCTGGCGACCGGCGCGCGACGGGGGCGGAGGGTTCGGTGTCGTTCGGGGTGTCGTCGTGCACAGTGATCCTCCAGCATCGGAACCCTTGATTTGGCCCTACCAGTATGGAACGATATTGGAGGTCGTTTGGACGGCACGATGTGGTGTGCGTCTCCCGTGGTTCATCGCTCCTCCCCCGAGCGTCTCGCGGGCGTCAGATTCGCTTCATGCGGACTCCTCCCCACAGTTGTCCCCTCCATGCCGCATGCATGGTCAGCGTTCCGATCCCCCGAACCACGGCCCCGGCCTGCCGTTCGAGCATCGACATCAAGGAGCACCACACATGGACTGGCGTGACAAGGCTGCCTGCCTCACCGCAGACCCCGAGCTCTTCTTCCCCGTCGGGAACACCGGGCCCGCCGTCGACCAGATCGAGAAGGCCAAGTCGGTCTGTGCGCGTTGCACGGTCACCGAGATGTGCCTGCAGTACGCACTCGAGAACAACCAGGACTCGGGTGTCTGGGGTGGTCTCAGCGAGGACGAGCGTCGTGCGCTGAAGCGTCGCGCCGCTCGCGCCCGCCGCGCGTCCTGACCCCGGTCGTCTGACACCACGACGCCCGTCGTCCCTTCGGGGACGGCGGGCGTCGTGGTGCGCGCGGGGATCGGCATGCGCGGGGGTCGTCATGCAAAACACCGGTGTTCACGCATCGAACACCGGGACACGGGTGTTCGTCCGGTGAACACCGGTGTTGTGCGGCGCTCGGACTAGGCGGCGGGGGCGGTCAGCCAGCGGAACGGGATGCTGATCGTCACCTCGGTGCCGCTGCCCGTCAGCGTGTGCCAGTCGATGGTGCCGCCGAGCTCACCCTGGATGAGCGTGCGGACAATCTGCGTCCCGAGGCCCGACCCGACCTTGCCCTCGGGGAGCCCGACGCCGTTGTCGCGGACCTCGATCTCCAGGTGGTCGTCGAAACGGCGGGCGACGATCTCGACCTCGCCGTCGCGGCCGTCCAGCCCGTGCTCGACGGCGTTCGTCACGAGTTCGGTGAGGCCGAGGGCGAGCGGCGTCGCGGCCTCGGAGGGCAGCACCCCGAACTCACCGGTCTTCTTCGGGTGCACGGTCGTGTTGTGCGACGCGGCGACCTCGGTGACCAGCTTGAGGACCGAGTCGAACACCTCGTCGAAGTCCACCGTCTGGCTGAGGCCGCTCGACAGCGTGTCGTGCACGACGGCGATGGCGGCGACACGGCGCATGGCGTTCTGCAGCGAGGTCCGCGCTTCGTCCGAGTGTGTGCGTCGTGCCTGGATCCGCAGCAGGGAGGCGACGGTCTGCAGGTTGTTCTTCACGCGGTGGTGGATCTCGCGGATCGTGGCGTCCTTGGTGATGAGCTCGCGCTCCTGGTGCCGCAGCTCGGACACGTCGCGGCACAGCACGATGGCACCGATGCGCTCACCGTGGTCGCGGAGCGGGATCGAGCGGAGCGACACTGTGACCCCCTTCGACTCGATGTCGGCCCGCCACGGCGCCCGGCCGGTGACCACGAGCGGCAGGGACTCGTCGACGTCGAGCTGGGCGCCGATGAGCTCGGTGGTGACCTCGGCGAGGGACTTCCGCTCGAGTTCCCCCTCGAAGCCCATCCGGTTGAAGGCGCTCAGGCCGTTCGGGCTCGCGAACGTCACGGTGCCGGCGGTGTCCAGGCGCAGCAGGCCGTCGCTGGCGCGGGGCGCCCCACGGCGGGGGCCCGCCGGTGCGCCGAGGTCGGGGAAGTCACCGGTCGCGATCATGCCGAACAGGTCGTTCGCGCTCGCGGTGAAGTTGAGCTCCTGGCGGCTCGGGGTCCGCATCTCGTCCTGGTTGGAGTGCCGGGTCACGACGGCGATCGGCCGTTCGGTGGTCTCGGCGCTCTTCGGGCTCAGGCGGCGGAGCACCGGGATCGCGCGGACGCGGGTCGGGGTGTCCTCGTACCAGTCCGGCTCGGCGGAGTCGACGACGCGGGAACCAGCGAAGCTCTCGGTCACCTGGCCGCGCCACTCCTCGCGGATCTCCTGCCCGACGATGTCCCGGTAGAACAGCGTCGCCGCGGAGCTCGGGCGGGCGTGCGCGACGGCCACGAACGAGCCGTCCTCGGCGGTCGGGACCCAGAGCACCATGTCGGCGAAGGACAGGTCAGCGAGGAGCTGCCAGTCCCCCACGAGCAGGTGGAGCCACTCCACGTCTGCTTCCGAGGAACGGCCTTGCGCGAGGACGAGGTCACTGAGGGTCGACACCCAGCCAGTCTAGGTCCGCCGCCTTGTGGAGAACGTCGCCCTCTCCACAGGGGAGACAGCGTTGTATTTCGTATGTCGTACGCCCCATACGCTCGCTCCAACGACGGAAGGGGCAGGGGTGGCAGAGCAGGCACGCCGCATCGATCACGAGACGACGGCGGTGCACCCACCGCCCCTGCGGATCGTGGAACCGGCACCGGAACCAGCCGCGGCGTCCGGTCCCCCGGAGCCCGAGTCGACCGCTCGGGCGCTCGGGCGCTGCGTCGCCGAGGTGCTCACCGGGGCACGCGAGGTCGACAGCATCGCCCGGTGGATCAGCGACGACGTGCAGCGACACCTGCAGCAGCGGGCCGCGGTGGCGGCGCACGCCCGGGGATCCGGCCAGCGGGCCCGAGGGCGCCCGGTGCTCCGGGTCGGCAGCGTCCGGGTCTGCCGCCCCGCGGACGGCGTCGCAGAGGCAACGGTCATCGTGCACACGCGCAGCCACGCGCGAGCGGTCGCGATGCGGCTCGAGACGCGGCACGGTCGGTGGCAGGCGACCGCCATCGGCGTCCTGTAGGCGCGCCCGCTGCCGACCTGGAGGCCCGTGGCGGCGCCGCCACGGGCCTCCGATCCGGCAGGCGGCACGCAGCGCTCGCGCGCGGGACGCTAGTTCTTCTTGGTGGCCTGTCGACGCTCGGCGCGGTTGCTCGCCGCAGCCTGACCGGAGGCCGTGGCCGCGTTGCCGAACGCGGAGCCCTGCTCCGGCTCGGCAGCCGCTTCGGCCTCGGCCTGGGCGCGCTGCGCACGAGCGGTGGCGGCCTGCTCGAGGCGTCCCTTCTCGTCGCGGACCTCGACCTCGCCGTCGATGGACGGTGCCGAGTACTCGAGGCCGGAGACCTCGTCCTCGCCGAGCCCCTTGGCCTCGATGACCGCGTTCTCGCCGTCGGACTGCACCTGGACCTCGAGGTTGAACAGGTAGCCGACGGACTCTTCGCGGATCTGCCCCATCATCGTCTGGAACAGTGCGTAGCCCTCGCGCTGGTACTCGACCAGCGGGTCACGCTGCGCCATCGCGCGGAGGCCGATGCCGTCCTTCAGGTAGTCCATCTCGTACAGGTGGTCGCGCCAGCGGCGGTCGATCACCGAGAGCACCACACGACGCTCGAGCTCGCGCATCGCCTCGTCGCCGAGGAGTTCCTCACGCTGCTGGTAGGCCAGCTTGGCGTCGGAGAGGATCTCGCGGGCCAGGAAGTCACGCGACGCCTTGCCCTTCGAGCCGGCCTCGGTGATGACCTCATCGATGGAGATCGAGATCGGGTAGAGGGTGCCGAGCTCGGTCCACATGGCGTCGAGGTCCCAGTCGTCCGGGGAGCCTTCGCCCGTGTGGGTGTCGATGACGTCGTCGATGACCGCCTTGAGGAACGCCTGCGCGCGGTCGTGCAGGTCGTCGCCCTCGAGGATGTGGCGGCGGTCGCTGTAGATCGCCTCACGCTGACGGTTCAGGACGTCGTCGTACTTCAGGACGTTCTTGCGGATCTCGGCGTTGCGGCCCTCGACCTGCGCCTGGGCGGACCGGATCGCGCGGCCGACGAGCTTGTTCTCGATCGCCAGGTCGTCCGGGACGTTCGAGCGGCCCATCAGGCTCTCGGCGGCACCGGAGTTGAACAGGCGCATCAGGTCGTCGGTCAGCGACAGGTAGAAGCGGCTCTCGCCCGGGTCACCCTGGCGGCCGGAACGACCACGCAGCTGGTTGTCGATGCGTCGCGACTCGTGGCGCTCGGTGCCGAGCACGTACAGGCCGCCGACTGCGCGGACCTTGTCGCCCTCTTCCTCGACCTCGGCCTTGACGCGGGCGAACACGTCGTCCCACGCGGCTTCGTACTCGTCGGGGGTCTCGGTCGGCGACAGGCCCTTGGCGTGCATCTCCTGCACGGCGAGGAACTCCGCGTTGCCACCGAGCATGATGTCGGTACCACGACCGGCCATGTTCGTCGCGACGGTCACAGCGCCGAAGCGACCGGCCTGGGCGACGATCGCGGCTTCACGGGCGTGGTTCTTCGCGTTGAGGACCTCGTGCTTCACACCCTGCTTGGCGAGGAGCTTCGACAGGTACTCGGACTTCTCGACGCTCGTGGTACCGACGAGGACGGGCTGGCCCTTCTCGTGACGCTCCGCGATGTCCTCGGCGACCTGCTCGAACTTCGACTTCTCGTTCTTGTAGACGAGGTCCGTCTGGTCGATGCGCTGCATCGGCTTGTTCGTCGGGATGGCGACGACGCCGAGCTTGTAGGTCGACATGAACTCGGCCGCCTCGGTCTCGGCGGTACCGGTCATGCCGGAGAGCTTCTGGTACAGGCGGAAGTAGTTCTGCAGCGTGACGGTGGCGAGGGTCTGGTTCTCGGCCTTGACCTCGACGCCTTCCTTGGCCTCGATCGCCTGGTGGATGCCCTCGTTGTAGCGGCGACCCATCAGGATGCGGCCGGTGTGCTCGTCGACGATGAGCACCTCGCCGTTCATCACGACGTAGTCCTTGTCCTTCTTGAACAGGGCGACGGCCTTGATGGAGTTGTTCAGGAACGAGATGAGCGGGGTGTTCGCCGACTCGTACAGGTTGTCGATGCCGAGGTAGTCCTCGACCTTCTCGATGCCGGGCTCGAGGACGCCGACGGTGCGCTTCTTCTCGTCGACCTCGTAGTCCTCGCCCGGGGTCAGGCGCGTGGCGATCGAGGCGAACTCGGTGAACCACCGGTTGGCCTCGCCCGACGACGGACCGGAGATGATGAGCGGCGTCCGGGCCTCGTCGATGAGGATCGAGTCGACCTCGTCCACGACGGCGAAGAAGTGGCCGCGCTGCACCATGTCGGAGGCCTGCCACGCCATGTTGTCGCGCAGGTAGTCGAAGCCGAACTCGTTGTTCGTGCCGTAGGTGATGTCGGCGGCGTACTGCTCGCGACGCTCCGGCGGGCTCTGGTTCGCGATGATGCAGCCGGTGGTCATGCCGAGCGCGCGGAAGACGCGGCCCATGATCTCGGACTGGTACGAGGCCAGGTAGTCGTTGACCGTGATGACGTGCACGCCGCGCGACGGGATCGCGTTGAGGTACGCGGCGGTCGTCGCGACGAGGGTCTTGCCCTCACCGGTCTTCATCTCGGCGATGTTGCCGAGGTGCAGGGCCGCGCCACCCATGAGCTGCACGTCGAAGTGCCGCATGCCCAGGGTGCGCTTCGCGGCTTCACGCACGGCGGCGAACGCCTCGGGCAGGAGGTCGTCGAGGGTCTCGCCGTTGGCGTACCGCTCGCGCAGCTCCTTGGTCTCGCCGTGGAGTTCCTCGTCGGTGAGGCTCGAGAAGTCGTCCTCGAGGTCGTTGATGGCCGAGGCGTACGCCTTCAGCCGACGGAGGGTTCGTCCTTCGCCGATGCGGAGGACCTTCTCCAGCACGTTTGCCACGTGAACTCCTTACGGGGTCGTCGCGCGCGACCTGCACGCCCGATCGACCAGTCATGCTAGCAACCCGCGAACGCTCGGCGCTGTGAGCGCCGCGGCTGCCGCGGACACGGGTGTGCGCGGCCCGCGAACGGACCGCGCACACGGAGCGGAACCGGAGGCTCCGCGAGGACGTCAGGCGATCGCCGCTGCGCGCTCCGCGTCGGAGTCCGCCGTGGCCGAGGCCTGCGCCTGGCCGGCGGGCACCTCGTCGATCCCGATCACGCCGTAGTCCCAGCCCTTCCGTCGGTAGACGACGCTCGGACGACGGGTCTCCGCGTCGAGGAACAGGTAGAAGTCGTGCCCGACGAGTTCCATGTGGTAGAGGGCGTCGTCGACCGTCATCGGGGCGGCCTCGAACACCTTGTGCCGGATGACGACCGGGCTGTACACCTCGTTCTCGTCCTCGGCGGTGTCCTGGTCGACGACCGGGACCGCACCGGTCGCGACCTCCTCGATGAGCTTGCCGTCGGCGGGGACGACACCCATGCCGTCGAACGCACTGCCGGCGGCCTCGGCGACCGAGGTGGGACGGTGGCGGCCGTGGTGCACCTTGCGGCGGTCACGCGCCCGACGGAGGCGCTCCATGATCCGCGCGAAGGCGAGGTCGAAGGCGGCGTACTTGTCCGACGCCGCGGACTCGGCCCGCACGAGCGGCCCCGGTCCGATCAGCGTGAGCTCCACGCGGTCCTCGCCCTGGCTGCCGCTCGACTTCTCGTGGTGGCGGCTGATGCGCACCTCGAAGGCGAGGGCGCGGTCGGCGAGCACGTCGATCTTCTCGGACTTCTGCTCGACGTAGGTGCGGAAACGGTCGGTGACCCCGACGTTCCGGCCCGTGATCGTCACGTCCATGTGGCGGCTCCCATCCAGTGTCGGCGCGTCGCCTCCGTCCGGCGACCCGAACGCCTTGCCGCGAGGCTAGACCCGGCGCACCCTCGGCGTCACGGGGCGTCGGCGAGTCTGTCGGACACTCACCGGACGCACAGTGGACACCGGGTGTTCACGGAGCCGTCAGTCGTCGACGCTCGCCAGGGCGACGCAGCGCACCACCCGACCACCCGCCGACCGCACGGCGCGGACACCCTCGGCCATCGTCACGCCGGTCGTGACGACGTCGTCGACGAGCACCACGTGGCGGCCGGCGACCCCGACCGCGCGCAGGGTGCCGACGGTGGCGGCGACCCGCTCCACCGCCGATCGTTCCTTCTGCCCGGGCCCCGCACCCCGGCGTCCGGCCCGGGTCCGGACGAGCCGCCCCGTCCGCCGGACACCGCCGCGGGCGAGCAGGAGCACCACCGGGTCGAACCCGCGGCGCCGGGCACCCGCACGGGACGGCGGGACGCGGAGCACCACGGTGCCGTCCGGTGCCGCGGCGAGCGCCGTCCGGACGAGTGCGCCGAACCGGCCACCGAGCGGACGGGCGACGTCGACCCGGCCGCGCAGCTTCAGCTCGAGGACCAGGGTGCGGACCAGCCCCTCGTACTCGAAGGCGGCGTCGAGCCGGACGCCGGCGACGAGCCGGACGCGCCCGGGGCGTGCGTCGAGCGCCGCGCGGCACGGCGGGCAGAGCGCGCGGTCCGGGCGGCCGCAGCCCAGGCAGGCGACGGGCAGGAACAGTCCGAGCACGGCGAGCAGGGCGTCACGCCACGGGGTGGGGGCGTCGTCAGGGGGCACGACCACGATCGTGGCGGTGACCGGACGACGACGGTGGGCCGGTGTGCCGGGCTGTGGACGGGCCTCCAGGCCGGGTGCGGTGTGGAGGAGGGTGCCGTCAGCGCTGGACGCCGAGCACGTCGGCGGTGACGCCCGTCGTGTCCCAGCCACCACCGGTGGACTGCAGGACGTCACCGCTCGACATCCGGAGCAGCAGCGCCCCGCCGCTGCCCCCGCTGATCGCGGTCGCACGGCCGTCGGGCTTCGGCAGGGTGCTCGACTTGCCGCCGATGGTCGTGCGCACGATGTTCGGGCCGCTGGTGGTCTGTCCGACCGAGGCGACGTCGGTGTCGTTCACCCACGTGGCGTCCACGGCGGTGCCGCTGGCGGCCTGCACCCGGACGGGGGCACCGAACGAGGTGGGTGACCGGTCGGACCCGCGGATGATCGCCATCACGTACAGGCCGGGCCCGTCGGCGGTCTCGATGAGCGCGAGCGCCCTGGTGGAGTCGCGGGACACCTGGAACGACACGAGGTCGCCGCGCGGCAGGGTGGTGCGGACCTCGTGCGGGTCGCCGCCGAGGCCGTACGCGGTGATGCGGCGGGTGTCGGACTGTTCTCCGACCCACACGAAGCCGAGGTCGTCGACCGCGGGGGCGACGAGGTCCTCGCGCGCGTCGACGCGCAGGCGGTCCTTGCCGCGCACGACGACCGCGCCGTCCCGGTTGCCGACGGCCGCGGTGGTGCCGGATGCCGACAGGGCGATCGAGGTCGGGTCGAGGCCGGCGATCGCCGCACCGACGCCGCTGCCGAGTTCGGCGACCTTGCCGGTGCCCGAGGCTGCGTAGCCGACGACGCCGTCGTGTTCGACCAGCGGTCTGGGGTCGACGTCGGGGTTCTGCTGGGCGTCCGCTCCCCCGGAGTCCGGCACCGACAGCGTCGCGCCCTCGATCGTCATCGACACCGACGAGATGGTGGCGACCGAGGCGAGGGACTTGCTGAGCTGTTCGCGCATCCGGACCTTGTCGATGGTGCTCGCGCCCAGGGCGTCCCTCGACAGGTCGACGAGGGCCGTGCCGCTGTCGATCGTCACCGCGTTGAGGGACAGTTGGGTGCCCTCCGGGAACGACGAGACGACGGCCCCCTTCAGCCAGTCGGCGGGGCCGGCGAGCAGGGCGCTGGCGATGCGGGTGCTGGTGGAGGACCGGGCGAGGAACCAGCGCTGGTCGGGCACGAGGAAGCGGTAGGTGGGGTCGTAGAAGTACAGCGCGTGCGGCTGGAACACCGACTCGAAGCTGACCGGCGACAGGATGATGCCGTCCGGGGCGTAGGCGATGCGCCACTCGCCGTCCTCGCGGACGAACTGGAACGTCAGCGTCGACGAGGTGGGGCGGACGGCCTGGGTGTACTCCCCCTCGGCGTCCACGGTGGCGCTGGCCGTCATCGTGTACGTGAGCTCACGGTCGTCGGCGCGCTCGACGGTGCCGCTGCCGTCGCGGATCGTGACGCCCTGCCGCGGGTTCCACCGCTGGGCGAAGTCGTCCGCCAGGAACTGCCGGGCGATCGCGTAGTTGTCCTGGGCGCCGGTGGCCGCGGCGATGAACCCGCGGAGGATGGCCGTCTGGTCGGATCCGGTGATCGGCTTGTCCGGCCGGAAGTCGACGCCCGAGAGCGACTCGTCCTTGATGGTGTGCCCGGTGCGCACGGCGCCGTCGGTGGGGATCGCTGCGCAGGCGGTGACCGCGAACAGGCTGACCGCGGCGAGCGCGACGACGAGGACGTGGCGGATCCGGTGGCGCATCAGGACTCCTCTCGCACGGCGCGGGGGCCGTCGTACGACTCGTCGAGTTCGGGCAGCGGGATGGCCGAGGTGGCGGTCGTCCCCTGTTCGTTGCGGGGCAGGGTCAACACGAACGTCGACCCTTCGCCCGGCCGGGACCACACGTCGATGCGGCCACCGTGGAGCTTGGCGTCGCCGAGGCTGATCGCGAGACCGAGCCCGGTGCCGCCGATGGTGCGCTTGCGGCTCGGGTCGGCGCGCCAGAAACGGTCGAACACCCGTCCAGCGTCCTCCGGCGGCATGCCGACCCCCTGGTCACGGACGGCGATGGCGACGGTGCGCGCATCGCTGTCGACGACGACCTGCACGGGCTTGGCGTCGCCGTGCTCGATCGCGTTGCCGACCAGGTTGCGGAGGATCCGGCGGACGCGCTTGGCGTCGAGCCGCATGGTGGTGTGGCCGCCGGGCGTGGCGAGCTGCAGGTCGATGCCGGCGCGTTCGGCCAGCGGACGGAACTCGTCGACGATGTCCGCGGCGATGGACGCCGGCACGACGGGCGCGGTGTCGAGCTGGACCGCCTGGGCGTCGTAGCGGGAGATCTCGAGCAGGTCGGCGAGGAGCAGTTCGAAGCGCTCCACCTGGGCGTGCAGGAGCTCGGCGGACCGACCGACCGACGGTTCGAACGCGTGCCGGGAGTCGTAGAGCATGTCGCCGGCGAGCCGGATCGTGGTGAGCGGGGTGCGGAGCTCGTGCGAGACGTCGGAGACGAACCGCTGCTGCACGCGCGAGAGCTCGGCGAGCTGGGTGATCTGGCGGCTGACCGCCTCGGCCATGCCGTTGAAGCTCCGCGCCAGGGTCGCCAGGTCGTCCTGGCCGCGCACCGGGATGCGTTCGTCAAGGCGACCAGCGGCGATCTTCCGGCTCGTCTCGGCGGCACCGCGGATCGGCACGACGACGAGCCGGACGACGAGCGAGGTGACCAGGGCGATGAGCACCATGAGCGCCACACCGCCGATGGACAGCGTCTGGGACACGAAGTCCAGGGTCTGCTGCGCGTCCGAGAGGTCGTAGACCAGGTAGAGCTCGTACTGCCCGGCGCTCGGGATCTGCAGGGTTGACCCGACGGCGAGCCCCGGCACGCGGCGCCCGTCGTCGTCGAGCTGGACGGGCTGCAGGCTGAGCCGACCGGTGTTCTGCCCCACTTCCTTCCGCAGGTCGTCGGTGATCACCGCGTCCGGGAAGTCCTGGCTGGCGATGGTCTGCAGCGTCTGCGGGGTGGACTGGCCCGGGCTCCGCTCGATCGCGATGCTCGTCCCGCCGGGGCTCGTCGTGTTCGACAGGATCGCCTGCTGCGCCTCGTTCTGCAGGGTCTCGAGCTCGGACTGGTTGTTGTCCTCGGCCGCGGTCGCCGCGTCGAAGATCCCCTGGGCGACGATGGTGGCCCGGGCCGACTCCGACTCGATCTGGTCACGGCGCTGCGAGTAGACGTTCGTCGAGATGCTCACCATGACCGCGGTGCCGATGATCCCCACCGCGAGCCCCGTCGTCATCACGGTGATGGCGACCGAGCGGAACATGAGCGAGCGCCGCCACAGGTACGCGATCGGGCGCCAGCCCCGTCGGAGCCAGCGCCGCATCCGGCGACGGCCACGGTCGACGACACCGATCGAGACCGTGGCGCCGCTGACACCGCGGGCCGGGCCCGACGGGCGCGTCGAGGGCGGCACGGTGCTCAGGCTCCTCCGGCGCGGTACCCGACGCCGCGCACCGTGGTGACGGTCTTCGGGTTGTCCGGGTCGTGCTCGATCTTCGCGCGGAGCCGCTGCACGTGGACGTTCACCAGCCGGGTGTCCGCCTTGTAGTGGTAGCCCCAGACCTGTTCGAGCAGCATCTCGCGGGTGAAGACCTGGTTGGGCTTCTCGGCGAGCGCCCGGAGCAGGTCGAACTCGAGCGGCGTGAGCGCGATCACGGTGTCGCCGCGGCGCACCTCGTGCCCGGCGACGTCGACCGTGACGTCGCCGACGTGCAGCACGGTGGCGTCGGATGCGCTGGGCCGCAGTCGGGTGCGGATGCGCGCGACGAGCTCCTTCGGGTTGAAGGGCTTCACGACGTAGTCGTCGGCGCCGTTCTCGAGCCCGAGGACGACGTCGGCGGTGTCGCTCTTCGCGGTGAGCATGATGATCGGCGTGCCGCTCTCGGCACGGATGCGCTTGCACACCTCGATGCCGTCGATGCCGGGCAGCATGACGTCGAGCAGGACGAGGTCCGGCTTGGTGGCGTGGAACGCGTCGACGGCGTCGTTGCCGTCGGCGCTGAACTCGGGTTCGTACCCCTCGGAGCGGAGCACGATGCCGATCATCTCGGAGAGGGCCTGGTCGTCGTCGACGACGAGGATGCGCGGTGTCATGTGATCTGGACTCCGGGTGGCGTGCGGGAGTGCCGTGGTCGGCACGTGTCCCCACACGATAGCCGAGGCCCCGCCGCGCGGGGTTTTCCGACAGGATGGGGGTGGGACGTGCATCGCTGGCACGGTCCGACACGACGAGGGGGCTGGAGTCATGTCCGATTGGCACACACCGGGCGGTGGGCAGCAGGGTGCGCCGACACCGCCGGCGTCCGGACCGACACAGGGACCCGGACCCCAGCCAGGAGGCCCGCCCCGCTTCTCGGTGCCGCCGCAGCCCGCCCCGGGGTCGGGTCCGGGGCGACCGGGCGGTCCGTCCGGCGGCTCGCGTCCGGTGATCCCGCTGCGCCCGCTCGGTCTCGGCGACGTCCTGGCCGGCGCGTTCACGGTCTTCCGTCGGAACGCTCGCGTGCTGCTGCTCTGGAGCGTGCTGCTGAGCGGTGTGCTCGGCCTGCTGTCGACGCTGGCCAGCACGTTCGGGCAGCAGGCACTGCAGTCGCGGATGTTCTCCGCCCTCGACGGCGGCAGCGGCGCCGGCTCGGTGGCCGCGGGCACGCTGACGCTCACGGCGCTCATGTCGATCGGGCTGCCCTTCCTCGCCTACCTCGGTCGCGGGTTCCTCGTCGCGCCGGTCGCCGCGGACACCGGGCAGCGGGTGCTCGGCCGCCGCGCCACGTTCCGCGGGCTGTGGGCGCTGCTGGCCGGACGCCGCTGGCCGGTCGTCGCGTGGATGCTCGTGCAGACCGCTGCCGGCGTCGTCATCGCGATCGTCGCGGGGCTCGTCTTCTTCGGGGTCTTCGCGACGATCGGTGCCGCCGGCTCCGGGACCGGCTGGTTCGTGCTGGCGCTCGTGCTCTTCGTGCTCGGGCTCGGTGTCGTGGTCGTGTGGCTCGGCATCCGCTTCGTGTTCACCGTCCCGACGATCGCGCTCGAGGGCCGACCGGTCTTCGCCGCTGCCGCCCAGTCGTGGCGCCTCACCCGCGGGGCCTTCTGGCGGACCTTCGGCATCCTGCTGCTCGTGCAGCTGATGTTCGGCTTCGCGGCGTCCATCGCGTCGATCCCGCTCACCGTCGGCACCGTGCTCGTCGGGGGCACGTTCGACCCGCTCGGGCAGACCGGCGGTCCGTCGGGCGCCGGCGCCGGTGCGGTCATCGCGATCGTCATCGGCAGCCTGCTCGCGATGGCGGTGCAGTGCATCACCGACGTCCTGAGCGCGTCGGTCACCACGTTCCTGGCCATCGACCGGCGGATCCGCACCGAGGCCCTGGACCAGCGGATCGCGTCGCACCTGGACTCCGGGCAGCCGACCGACCCGTTCGCGCCGTCCCAGCCCGTCGCGCGGCCGCCGTGGCCCCCGCAGCAGCAGTGGGGCGGCCAGCAGTGGCAGGCGCAGCAGCAGCAGTGGCCGGGGCAGCAGCAGCAGTGGCCGGGGCAGCAGCAGTGGTCCGGGCAGCAGCAACCGCAGTGGCAGCCCGCACAGCAGCAGCAACCGCAGTGGCACCCCACCCAGCAGCCGTGGCAGCCGGGGCAGCAACAGCCGCAGTCCCAGTCGCAGCAGCCGCCCTGGCAGCAGGGTCCGGGCCAGTCGCCGCCGAACGGCAACGCGTGACGGCGGTCGACCCGGACGAGGCGCGTCGTCTGCTCGAACGCGAACTCGACCGGTCCGCCTACGACGGCGCCCAGCCGACGTGGTGGGACCGTGCCTCGCGGTCCTTCCTCAACTGGCTCGGCTCGCTCCGCGCCGACGGTCTCGACTCCCCCGCCGCGGCCCGCACCGCGCTGGTGATCGCGATCGTGGTGCTCGTCGCGGTCGTCGTGCTCGTCGTCGTCGCGCGGGGGCTCCCCCGCCGGCGCGCCCGGGCCGGCGACGGCGACACCGGCGGGGTCTTCGACGCCGACGACCTGCGCTCCGCCCGCGAACTCCTCGAGGCGGCCCAGGCCGCAGTGCGCCGCGCCGACTGGTCGGCAGCGGTGCTGGACGGCTTCCGCGCGATCGCCCGCGGACTCGGTGAGCGCGACCTGGTGCCCGACGTGCCCGGTGCGACCGCCCGCACGATCGCCGCACGCGGCGCCGTGCCGTTCCCCGCGTCAGCCGGTGCGCTCGACGCCGCGGCGACGTCCTTCGACGCGGTCCGGTACCTCGGTGCCGAGGCCGACCAGGACACCGCCCTCCGCGTGCTCGACACCGAGCAGGCCGTCCGACAGGCCCGCCCGGCGCGGGTCGAGGCACCGGTGGTGCCGGCATGACGGCCGACACCGCCACCCGGACGAGCGCCGCCCCGGCCTCGGCTCCGGCCTCGGATCCGGCTTCCGGTCCGGCCGAGGGACGCCGGTTCCGCTTCGGTTTCTGGGTCGTGATCGTCCTGGTCGGGGTCCTGCTCGCCGCCCTGACGGCGGTGGTGCAGGGCACCGAGAAGGGCGCACCGCGCGCACTCGACCCGACCTCGACGACGGCGAGCGGATCCGCCGCCCTGGTGCGCGTCCTCGAGCAGCGCGGCACCGCGGTCACCGTGACCGACACCCTCGACGGCACCGGCGCGATCAACGGCGGCACGGTGTTCATCGACGACGCCGACGGCGCGCTCGACCCCGCCGTCGCGGAACGGATCGCGCGCACCGCCCGGCACGTCGTGGTCGTGGGGACGAGCGGCGCCGGCCTCGACGCGCTGCTCGGCTTCCCGATCGACCCGCCCGGCCAGATCGACGGCGACGCCACCGTCTCGACGACCTCGTGCGGGATCCCCGCGGCGGCCTCGGCAGCGCGGGTCACGACCGCAGGCTCCGGGTACACCGTGCAGGACGAGAGCGCCGAGCGGTGCGCGCCGACCGGTGCGGGCGGCTCCCGCGTCTGGGGTCTCGTCCGCACCACCACCCCGGGCGGTGACGTGACGCTGGTCGGCACCACCTCGGCGTTCCGGAACGACACCATCGCCACCGCCGGGAACGCCGCGCTGGCCCTCGGGCTGCTCGGCGGCGACGAGCGGCTCGTCTGGTACACCCCGACGGTCGGGACACCCGACGCCGCTCCGACCCTCGGCGAGCTCGCCCCGCCGTGGGTGCCGAGTGCCCTCGCCCTGCTCGCCCTCGTCGCCGTGGCTGCGGGCGTCTGGCGTGGTCGGCGCCTCGGCCCGCTCGTCGTCGAGCGGTTGCCCGTCGTCGTCCGGGCCGCCGAGACGACCGAGGGACGCGCCCGGATGTACGCCCGCACGCGGGACCGCACCCACGCGCTGGACACCCTGCGCGTCGCCGCCGTCCGACGGATCGCCCGGCTGCTCGGGCTCCCCCGCTCCGCCCACGTCGACGAGGTCGTCCGCGCCGCTGCGCAGGCGACCGGCATGCCGCACACCCGTGTCGGCGCCGTGCTCGTCGGCGGGACCACCGACGACGACCGCGCGCTCGTCGACGGCACCGCGGCGCTCGACGACCTCGAACGCGCCGTCCGCCGGGTGACCTCCGGCGACCACCCGACCTCTGACCCCGACCGACCAGGAGCACGACCGTGACCGACCTGCCCCCTGCCACCACCGAGCACGCCGCGGCGGAGCCCGACCACTCGAGCGCCGCCGGCACCGACCTGCGCGACGCGTTCGGCCGGGTCCGCACCGAGGTCGCCAAGGCCGTCGTCGGCCAGGAGGGCGCGGTCTCCGGCATGATCGTGGGCCTCCTCGCCCAGGGGCACGTGCTGCTCGAGGGCGTCCCGGGTGTCGCCAAGACCCTGCTCGTGCGCAGCCTCGCCGCCGCGATGACGCTCGACACGAAGCGCATCCAGTTCACGCCCGACCTGATGCCCGGCGACGTCACCGGATCGCTCGTCTACGACGCGTCGACCGGCACGTTCCCGTTCCGCGAGGGCCCCGTGTTCACCAACGTCCTGCTCGCCGACGAGGTCAACCGGACGCCCCCGAAGACCCAGTCGGCCCTGCTCGAGGCGATGGAGGAACGCCAGGTCAGCGTCGACGGCGACGCCCGTGCGCTGCCCGACCCGTTCTTCGTCGCCGCGACGATGAACCCGATCGAGTTCGAGGGCACGTACACGCTCCCCGAGGCGCAGCTCGACCGGTTCCTGATGAAGCTGACCCTCGACATCCCCCCGCGTGACGTCGAGTGGCAGGTGCTCCGACGCCACGCCGACGGGTTCGTCCCGCGCGACGTGCGGTCGGCCGGCATCACCCCGGTGGTCGGCGTCGACGAGGTCGTGCGGGCGCAGCGCGCAGTCCGCGGCGTCGGTGCCCGCGACGACGTGCTCGCCTACATCGTCGACCTGGCCCGGGCCACGCGTCAGGCGCCCTCGGTCCGGGTCGGCGTCAGTCCCCGTGGCGCGACGGCCCTGCTCGCGGCCGCGAAGGCCTGGGCGTGGCTCACCGGCTACGACGCGATCACCCCGGACCACGTGCAGGCGATGGCCCTGCCGGTCTGGCGGCACCGCCTGCGGGTCGCCGCGGACGCCGAGCTCGAGGGCGTCGGCGCCGACGGCGTGCTCCAGCAGGTGCTCGAGCAGGTGCGGGTGCCGATCTAGTGGCGGTCTCCGGTCGGTTCGTCGCGCTCCTCGCCGTCGCCCTCGTCCCCACCGTGCTGCTCGGCAGCGGGTGGGCGGGCCTGGCGTGGGTCGGGGTGGTGCTGCTCGCCGCCGTGCTCGACGTCCTGCTCGCCGCCGACCTGCGCCGGGTCCGGGTGGAACGCCGGATGCCGCGGCTCGCCCGACGTGACAGCACCGCCGACGGCACGCTCGTGCTCGCGAACGACGGGACCCGGACGGTCCGTGGCGTGGTCCGCGACATGTGGGAGCCGTCGGCCGGCCACCGCCCCCGGCGGATCCGGATGACGGTGCCCGGCGGGGAGCGACGGACGGCGCAGATGCGCTTCACACCGTTCCGCCGCGGCCGACGTCGCACCACCGGGGTCGCCGTGCGGTCCTTCGGCCCCCTGGGCCTCGCGGCGCGCCAGCGGGTCGTGGCAGCACCGGGCGAACTCGTCGTCACGCCGCCCTTCCGGTCGCGGCGGCACCTGCCGTCACGCCTGGCACGGCTCCGCGAGCTCGACGGCGAGACCACCCTGCAGCTCCGCGGGCACGGCACCGAGTTCGACTCGCTGCGCGACTACGTCCGCGGCGACGACGTGCGCTCCATCGACTGGCGGGCGACCGCTCGGCGACAGGACCTCGTCGTCCGCACGTGGCGGCCGGAGCGCGACCGGCGCGTCGTCGTCGTGGTGGACGCGGGGCGAGCGGGTGCCGGCCGTGTCGCCGACGAGCCACGGCTCGACACGTTCATCGAGTCGGCGCTGCTCCTCGGCGCGCTCGCTGCCGCCGCCGGTGACCGGGTCGACCTGGTCGTCCTCGACGACACCGCGCACGACCGCGTGCACGGCGCCACCCGCACCGACGTCGTGCAGCGCTTCGGCGAAGCACTCGCGATGGCCGAACCCGGGCTCGCCGCGACCGACTGGGCGTCCGTGCCCGCACTCGTCGACTCGATCACGACCTCGCGCGCACTGGTCGTCCTCGCCTCGAGCCTGGACTCCGTCGGTGCCTCGGGTGACCTGCTCGCCGTGCTCCCCCGGCTGTCACGACGGCACGCGGTGGTCGTGACGAGCATCGAGGACCCGGCCGTCGAGCGGATGGCACACGGCGGGGTGGACCCGACCACGTCGATCCGCACCGCGCGGGGCGGACGGGTGCCGGGCCTCCCCACCGGCGCGGAGCGCGACGTCTACCGACGCGCCGCCGCGGAACGCACGCTGCTCGACGCGGACGGAGCGGCCGACGTCGCACGCCGATCCGGCGCCGAGGTCGTCCGTGGCGCGCCGGCGGACGTCCCGCCGCTCGTCGCCGACGCCTACATCCGGGCGAAGGCCTCCGGCCGACTCTGAACCGGGGCAGGCCCTAGCCCGCCACCAGGGCGGTGGAGCCGCGCTCGAACTCCTCGAGGTCGCCGCGCTCCCCCGCCCGGTAGGCGCGACCGCCGAGCACCCACTGGTACGCGAGCACCGCGACCAGGGCGATCGTGCCGATGCCGATCTTGATCGGCCACGGCCAGTCCTGCCGCGTCACCACGCCCTCGACGATGCCGGACAGCAGCAGGGTCAGGGTCAGGCCGATCGCGATGGTGATGAGTGCCCGGCCGTCCTCGGCGAGGGCCTGGGCGCGGGTGCGACCGGGGCCCGGTGCCACCCACGACCAGAAGATCATCAGCCCCGCGCCACCGGCCAGGAAGACCGAGTAGAGCTCCAGCTGCCCGTGCGGGGAGATGTAGAGGAAGAAGTCGGCCAGGCGTCCCTGGGAGTGCATGATCGCCGCGGACACCCCCAGGCTGACGGCGTTCTGCATGATCGAGAACGGCACGAAGACCCCGGTGATCCCGAAGGCGACCATCGTCGCGGCGATGTACGCGTTGTTCGTCCAGACCTGCGCCGTGAACGCCCCGAGACCGCGGTTCGAGTAGTAGTCGACGAAGTCCTGCGTGGCGTACCGGCGCAGGGCCTCGTCGCTGCCGAAGGTCGCCGTCGCACCGGGGGTCGTGGTGATCCAGATCGCGACGATCGCCCCGATCGCCACCGTCGCGAGCGCGACCCAGATGGTCACCCAGCGGATCCGGTAGAGCGCCGCGGGGAGCTGCCGCGTGAAGAACAGTGCGACCGCGGTCAGCGGGTCGACGGGGGTGCCGGTGAAGCGCAGTCGGGCGCGGAACAGCGTGAGCGAGAGCCGGTCGCCGGTCACGGTGCGCGGTGCGGCACCGCGGATGCGGGCGAGGTCGGTGGCGGCCTCCTGGTAGCCGGCGACGAGCCGGTCGACGTCCGCACCGGACCGGTGCCGGGCACGCGCCAGCCGGTCGAGCTCCTGCCACCGGTCACGATGCACCTCGGCGTAGGCATCCAGGTCCACGAGTTCCCCCTCAGGTCGCGCGATCTCCGACAGAATGATCCCATGCCGAAGCCCCGCACGCCGCGTGACCTCGCCGACGCCCGGTTCTCGCGCGATCTCGACGAGACCGCCGACGAGCTCGTGGTGGGCGAGGGCGTCGCGCTCGACGTCCAACCCGCCGGACTCGTGCTGCGGCTCGCAGCGGCCCTGCTGGACGGCCTGTGCGTCCTCGTCCTGTTCGTGCTCGCGATGTTCGGGGTCGCACGACTCTGGCCGCGGGGCCTCGAACCCGCCTGGGGTGCTGCGCTGAACATCGTGCTGCTCGTCGTCGTGCTGGTGCTGGTCCCCGCCGCGGTCGAGACGGTGACGAAGGGGCGGAGCGTCGGACGGTTCGCCACCGGCACCCGGGTGGTCCGGCTCGACGGCGGTTCGATCGGGTTCCGGCACGCCTTCACCCGGTCGCTCGTCGGCCTGTTCGAGCTCTGGATGACGTTCGGGTCGGTCGCCCTGCTCGTCGCGCTGTTCGGCACCCGGCCGAGGCGCCTCGGGGACCTGCTCGCAGGCACGATCGTGCAGCACGAGCGCCTGCCGAAACAGCGCGACCCCGAGGTGCTCCTGCCACCGGAACTGGCGGCGTGGGCCGGCGTCGCGGACGTCTCGGCGCTGCCGCAGCGGTTGGAGAACCGGCTCGGCGCGTTCTTCCGCGGGGCGGCGCTGATGCGACCGGAACTGCGCGAGGCAGCGGCGCAGTCGCTCGCGGCCGAGGTGTCGGCGTTCGCCCACCCCGTGCCGCCCGTGCCGCCCGAGGTGTTCCTGGCCGGGGTCGTCGTGCTGCGACGTCGTCGGGACGTCCGGGCGCTGGGCGCCCGCGCCGAGCTGCTCACCGCAGCGGGGTCCACGGCGTCGGCGCGCCCGCCGGGCTTCCCCCGCTGACGCAGCGCGCGGCGCCGGGCTGCGTGCAAGACACCGGTGTTCGCGCGCCGAACACCCGCGTGCAGGGGTGCAACGTGCGAACACCGGTGTCGTGCGGGAGCGCAGGAACGCCGACCTCAGTAGCGGTAGTGGTCCGGCTTGAAGGGGCCCTCGACGGGGACACCGATGTACGCCGCCTGCTCCGGACGCAGCGACGTCAGCTGCACCCCGAGGGCGTCGAGGTGCAGGCGCGCGACCTTCTCGTCCAGGTGCTTCGGCAGCACGTACACGCCGGTCGGGTACTCGTCGCGCCGGGTGTGCAGCTCGATCTGCGCGAGCACCTGGTTCGTGAACGAGTTGCTCATCACGAACGACGGGTGGCCCGTCGCGTTGCCGAGGTTCATGAGCCGCCCCTCGGACAGCACCAGGATCGACCGCCCGGTCGGCAGCCGCCACTCGTGCACCTGCGGCTTGATCTCGACCTTCGAGACGCCGGGCAGCGCCTCGAGCCCGGCCATGTCGATCTCGTTGTCGAAGTGCCCCACGTTCGCGACGATCGCCAGGTGCTTCAGCCCGAGCATCTCGTCGACCCCGACCACGCCCAGGTTGCCGGTGCATGTGATGACCATGTCGACGGTGTCGACGACGTCCGCCAGGCGCGCGACCTGGTAGCCGTCCATCGCCGCCTGCAGCGCACAGATGGGGTCGACCTCGCTGACGATGACGCGGGCGCCCTGCCCGCGGAGCGCCTCGGCCGCCCCCTTGCCGACGTCGCCGTAGCCGACGACGAAGGCGACCTTGCCGCCGATGAGCACGTCGGTGGCGCGGTTCAGACCGTCGGGCAGCGAGTGCCGGATGCCGTACTTGTTGTCGAACTTCGACTTCGTCACGGAGTCGTTGACGTTGATCGCCGGGAACTTCAGCTCGCCGTTCCGGAACAGCTCGTACAGACGGTGCACGCCCGTCGTGGTCTCCTCGGTGACGCCCTGGATGTCGGCCGCGATGCGGGTCCAGCGGTCGGACGAGGTCTCGAGCGACCGCGCGACGGTGTCGAGCACGATCTTCCACTCGGCGCTGGCGTCCGGCTCGGCGACCGGGGCGGCACCGGCGGCCTCGGCGTCGGCGCCGGTGTGCACGAGCATGGTGGCGTCGCCGCCGTCGTCCAGGATCAGGTTCGGGCCGGTCCAGTCGGCACCGGCCGCGGCGGCCTCGTCGCTCCAGTCGAAGATGCGGCTGGTGCACCACCAGTACTCCTCGAGCGTCTCGCCCTTCCACGCGAACACCGGGACGCCGGCGGGGGCGTCCGGGGTGCCGGTGGGTCCGACGGCGACGGCTGCGGCGGCTTCGTCCTGGGTGGAGAAGATGTTGCAGCTGGCCCAGCGCACCTGCGCGCCGAGGGCGACGAGCGTCTCGATGAGCACGGCGGTCTGCACCGTCATGTGCAGGGACCCGGCGATGCGCGCGCCGGCGAGCGGCTGCGCCGCGGCGAACTCGTCACGCAGTGACATCAGGCCCGGCATCTCGTTCTCGGCGAGGCGGATCTGGTGCCGGCCCGCCTCGGCGAGGGACAGGTCGGCGACGCGGAACACAGCAGCGGTGCGGGTTTCGGTGGGCATGCCCGCCAGTCTTCCATGCCGGGAGGCGCGGGTCACCAGCCGATCCCGGTCACGTTTCCCGGGCCGCCAGATCGCCCTCACCCACGCCGCGGACGCGCGCCGTCAGTCCGCGTCGCGCGGGAGCGGCTCGCGCCGCACCACCTGCCAGCCGCGCGGGACGCGCAGCGTTGCCGCGTGGCGGGCGCAGAGGTCGTAGCCGTGCGGTTCGACCCGGGTCGACAGCGGACCGATGACGACCATGGAGTCGCCGTAGTCGTAGGTCAGGGTCGACGAAGCGCTGTTGGCACACGCCACCTTGCTGCAGATCCGCACGTCCATGTCGTCAGGGAGCCTAGCGGAGCGTCCGGCGTGCACCCGTCCCCGCGTACGATGTGGGGATGCGTCGGAAGCCTCGCCTCGTCACCCCGGTCGACCGCGGTCGGGGGCGCTCCCGGCACGGCCGTGGCGGGCGTTCGAGCGTCACCGGACCCGAACTCGCGCCGATCATCACCCGCGCCGAGGCGTTCGACCGCATCGTCGGTGACAGTGCGCACTACCTGCTCGGCCTGTGGCCCGAGGAACTCGCGGGCGTGGTCTTCCAGGTGGCGGACATGCCGAGCGACCAGACCCTGCCGGACGAGATGCCACGTTGGCGCATCGACCGTGACACCCGCCGCGTGACCGTGTTCCGCATCCCCGTGGAGCGGGTGAACCGGAGCCCCGAGAAGGACGACTCCGACCGCCGCATCATCATCGAGACCGCGGTGTTCCGCGCGGTGGGCGAGCTGATCGGCAAGGACCCGTGGGACCTGGCACCGGACCGCTACCGACACTGGTGAGCCGGACCGACCGGCCGCACCGCGCCGACAGGCCGGTGAGCCGGACCGACTGCACCGTGCCGATCAGCCACTGAACGGGGCCGCCGGTCCGCCCGTCAGGGGTAGACGCGGACCGGCGTGGACACGTCGGTGGCCGGGCGCACCGGGAACCCGGCGATCCCGTCGGCACCGCGGTACGTGACCCCCGCGACGACGCCGTCGGTCCCGGTCAGCGTGAGCTGCTTCGCCGTCGGCACAGACAGTGTCCCGGTGGCGCCGGACAGGAGCGTCAGGGTGCGTCGTTCGTCGCCCGACCGCACCGTGACCGTGCGGTCCTCGCTCGTGGGGTTCACGAAGTTCAGCCGCACACCCTCGCCCGGCGCGATGGCGGTGATGGTCTCGTCGCCGAGCGGCTCGGCGGAGGCGAACCACCCGAGGTCGGTGCCGGCGCTGGTGCCGTCGGTGGGCGTCGTGGTGCGCGCCCCGGTGACGATCGGCTGGGTCGACGTGACGGTGAACGAGTACCGGCCGTCCGGGAAGTCGTCGAGCGGGACGTCGGTCACGACGCCGGGCTCGGCGGTGGCGTTGACGGTCGTGCCGCCGCCGTCGGCCGTGCTGATGCCGAGGGTGACGCGGGCCGACTTCGTGCCCGGCACGAACAGTCGGACGACCGGTGCCGCGTCGGCCGTGTCGTCACCACGCTGGGCGGCCTGCGCGTCGGCGAGGACGACGGCGGGGATGACCTGCGACCGGGACGGCGCAGCGCCGCCGGAGACGATGTCGAAGCCGCCCGGGGTCAGGGTGCGGACGACGGTCTCCTGCATGTGCGCGACGATCTGCCCGCCGGACGACGTGACGTGCACGACCGTCGACGCGGCGTCGGACACGAAGCCCGACAGCGGGACGACCTTCTGCGTGTTCGGTGCCACGACGATGCCGGTGGTCCCGGGGGCGCTGACCGTCCCGTCGCCGTCGTAGATCGCCAGGTCGACCGTGGCGTTGACGTCCGTCGGGTTCGAGAGCGTCACGAGGCTCGTGCGACCGGTCTCGGTCGATCCGCCGACGAGCCACGTGGACTGGGTGGGGTCGTCGCACGAGGCCGCTCCGGCCCCCACCAGGTCACCGCTCGAGACGCTCTGGAAGCTGCTGCCCGCGACCTGTGGGGTCGTCTCCCCCGCTGGCGCCGTCAGGAGCCGGGGGTCGCTGCCGCCGGTGGTCGAGGCGTCGAGCGCGGACCGCTCGACCGTGGAACCGGTCGTCGCGGTCGCGACGGTGGCGGTGCCGACGGTGCTCGCCTGCGTCGCGTCGTTGCCCGCGTCGTCGGACAGGCGCAGTGCGCTGCCGGCGCAGACACGTTCGGCGGCGGCCGGGACCGGCGTGACGGTGCGCCCGGCGGGTCGGCCGGGTTCCGACTCGGTGCCGATGGCGTGGGCCGCGGTGACGGCGCAGGCCGCGACGACGACGGCGACGGCCGTGGCGGTGCCGCGGACGATCCAGCGCCGGACGGAGGAGGGGGTGGTGCTCATTCGTCGCGCTCCTCGTCGAAGGTGGTGGCGGGTTCCTCGGCCTCGATGACGTTCGAGGTGGCACGGCGGCGGCGCGGGGCCGTCGGGACCGCGAGCAGGGCTGCGGCGCCGAAGACCACGCCGAGCACGACGAGGTACAGCACGTGGGTGGCCTGGGTCGCCGCGGAGCCGGAGCGCGTGCGGTCGACCTCGCCGTCGTAGTGGAACAGCTGCCCGTTGGTGGTCTCGCCGATGCTGGTGAAGAGCGCGTTCTGGCCGATGGCACCGGCGGCCCGGTCGTGCACCGTCTGCGCCTCGGGGTCGTCGCCCGCGTCGTCGATGAGCACGAAGCTCACGCCGAGTTCGCGGAGCGCCGGTCGGGGGTCGTACCCGCTGCGACTGGCCAGGTTGCCCGCGAGCGTGGTCAGCCGCGAGCCGGACTCGCTCAGCCGGAGCGCGGTCGCGTCGAGCGTCGACTGGTCGTCGAGGGTGGACCCCTGCCCGCGTTCGAGCGTGACGGCGAGCGACCCGTCGTCCTGCGGCACGACCACGAGCGTGCCGACGTCGGGGTTCGCCTGGGCCTCGGCGTTCACGTAGGCGCTGAGCACGCGGCCCGTGGTCGGCTCGATCGTGGCGGTGCCGAGGTAGAACGCCGCGAACGCCGGCGCGACGGCGATCCCGGCGAGCACGGTCGCGACGAGTCCGGTGACCGGTGCGGCCTTCGGCAGCACGTCGATGCCGATGCACGCCGCCACCACGAGGGCGAGCCAGTACACGGACAACCCGCTGCCGGGCCAGACGATGGTGGTGGTCGAACCGACACCGGTGACGGTGACGTGGGTGGCGGCGAAGGCCGTGGCGAAGCCGAGGAGCGCGATGACGAGCGCGGAGCCGGCGACCGCCCAGCGGTGGCCGAGCACCGCCCCGATCGCGGCGACGGCGACCGGGAGTGCCAGGACGGCCATCACGATCGGCAGGGCCCCGACGACGAGCGTCAGCCCGGAGGTCGCGGGCAGCCAGCCGCTCCAGTCGGGCAGGGGCTGCCCGATGGCCAGCTGCAGGGCGGACGGTGCCCGGGTCGCGGACGGCGCCCCGGGGTCGGCGAACACGGCGAGCAGGTTGCCGCGTGCCGCCTGCGCCAGGATCAGCGGCAGGAACAGCACCGCGGTCGGCACCGGGATGAACACGCGACGGTGGGCCCGGCGCCAGCCGACCAGCAGCGCCACGAGCCAGCCGATCAGCAGAACCGGCAGCAGTGACGGAGCCGAGGCGGCGACGACGGCGAACAGCAGCGACGCACCCGAGGCCCAGGCCCACGAGCGGTGCGCCTCGAGCACGGCGACGAACAGCCACGGCAGGACCAGGTGCGCGATCACGGCGCCGAGGTGCCCGGTCGTCACCGCGCCGACGAGCGACGGGGCGATGGCGTAGAGCGACGCGCCGATGACCGGCACCCAGGTGCGGGTCGTGACCTTGCGGACCGCGAACCAGGCACCGAGGGCGGACAGCGGGAACGCGACGAGCATGACGAGCACGACCGCTGTGGACGGCGACCAGAAGACGATCGAGCCGAGCACGGCGAGCACCGCGGTGAAGGGGTCGGACGGGCCGGTGAAGCCGGTGCCGAGCGAGTGGAAGCCGTACCCGACGTTCTGCCAGAGCTGACCGGGGGTCGCGGAGAGCGGCAGGAGTCCGCCGCCGGTCAGGGCCGGCGAGCCGAGCAACGGGTAGAGCGTCACGACGCTGAGCGCCGCGGCAGCCAGGACCACCCAGATCCCGCCGTCACCGAGGAACGACGCCCTGGCGATCGGGGCGTCCTCGACGCGGGCGAGTTCGACGTCGCGCGAGGTGGTGCGGTGCTCGTACACCCGACGCCAGCTCACCCGGAGCGGTTCGACGGCCGCCCAGCCGAGCTGCTTCGTGCGGGCGAGGTTCTTGCGTGCACGGCCCGTGCCGCCGCCGAACGCGACCGCGAACGCGGCGGAGAGCTCGGGGACCACGGCGGCGGGGTGCTTCGCGACCAGGTGCCCCAGGGCGCGGCCGACGGCGAAGGGCACGAGCGTGAGCCAGTGCAGCCAGACGAGCGCGACGGGGGCGTACGTCATCCGACGGTGCAGCTGCGCCTGCCGGTGCATCCGGACGCGCCGCGCCTCGGACACACGCTTGCGCCCGAACTCCTCGATCGGTCCGGCGCTGGTGACCCTGGCCTCGGGCACGAGGGCCACGCGGTGTCCGGCGAGGCGGACCCGGACCGAGAAGTCGAGCGCCGCGTCGACGTCCGGCAGTGCCGGGTCGAAGCCGCCGAGTTCGTTCCAGACCGAGCGACGCACGAGCATGCCGCCGGCGGTGACGCCGAGCACGTCGGTGTTGCGGTCGTGCTGGCCCTGGTCGAGCTCGTCCTGCACCAGGACGATCGAGCGGCCGAAGCGGGTCATGCTCTCGCCGAACGCACGGATCAGCGACGGATCGTCGTCGGCGACGAGCTTCGGACCGGCGACGACGACCGACGGCGCGATCTCGACGGCGCCCAGCAGGTCGGCGAGCGCGGTCGGTGCCGGCGCGTTGTCGTGGCCGAGGATCCACAGCCACTCGTCGACCGGCTCGTCGGTCGCGGCGGGCGGCGCGCTGCGCTCGCCCTGCCGGACGGCGTCACCGAACGACCGGCCCGCCGGGAGGCGGACGAGCTGCGCGGACCCACCGAAGGACAGTTCGGCGGTCGATCCGTCGGTCGTGCCGACGTCGACGACCACGAGGTTCTCGGGGTGGCGGGTCTGGGCGGCGAGCGCGTCCAGGGTCCGGTCGAGGTGGGCCGCCCCGTTGGCGGCGACGAGGATCGCGGTGACTCTGGGCTGCATGACGGGCGTCACTCTACGGTCTGGAGGCGCGGTGTCGGCTGCGGACGGCGGCGCGCCGTGAAGCTGTGGACGCGCTCACCGCGCGGTGCGGGACGGGCGGAGAACGGCTGGTCCCGGCGTCCTCGTCGCAGGCTCCTCGGCGCGCCCTCGCACAGCGCTGGCGCGCCGTGACCGCTCAGGCGCGCTTCCGCAGCTTGCGGCGTTCCCGCTCGGAGAGGCCACCCCAGATGCCGAAGCGTTCGTCGTTCTCGAGCGCGTACTCGAGGCACTGCGCCCGGACCTCGCACGAGGTGCAGATCTTCTTCGCCTCGCGCGTGGAGCCGCCCTTCTCGGGGAAGAACGCCTCGGGGTCGGTCTGTGCGCACAGCGAGTCGACCTGCCAGGCGAGCGGGTTCTCCTCGTCGTCCACCTCGGGACGTCGGACCCCGGGGACGCCGAGCGCCACGGGATCGACGTGCCAGTCCTCCGGAACTCCGGCGTGGAACTCGGAACCGTTCACCCTGATCACCCCTGCCGCCTCGACAACGAACCCCAACTCTTGCGGCCGTTGCCTGTAATTACAGCGGTGTCATTCGCCTGAGTCAAGTCGCGGATCATAGAAGGCACTGACCGCTCCAGCGTGTCATGTCCCCCGTTTGGGCGTGTCGCGCCGCTCGGGTGGGCCTTCCGGGGGACAACTGACTCGTCCTCAGGCGCTCAGGAGGCGCTGCGGCGGGCCTCCCACGCGCTCGAGACCATCTCGTCCAGGGAGTGCCGCATCGCCCACTCGAGGTCTCGGGCGGCGGCTTCGCCGGTCGCGACGATGCGGGCCGGGTCGCCGGGGCGCCGCGGTGCGATCTCGGGGTCGAAGGCGATCCCGGTGCCGGCAGCCATCGCGTCCATGATCTGCCGGACGCTCACGCCGTCGCCGCTGCCGAGGTTGTAGGCACGCTCGAGCGGCTCCCCGGCCTCGAGCTTCCGTGCGGCCACGGCGTGCGAGTGCGCCAGGTCGGCCACGTGCACGTAGTCGCGGACACAGGTGCCGTCCGGGGTGGCGTAGTCGTCGCCGTTGATCCGCGGGGTCCGGCCGGCGAGCAGCGCGTCGAAGACCAGCGGGAACAGGTTGTGCGGGCTGGCGTCGTACAGGTCGGGCTCCCCCGAGCCGACGACGTTGAAGTACCGGAGCGACGTGGTGGCGAATCCGGCGGCGACCTCCATGTCGCGCAGCAGCCACTCGCCGATGAGCTTCGACTCGCCGTACGGCGACTCCGGGTTCTTCGGGGTGGACTCGACCACGGTCTCGACGTCCGGCGTGCCGTAGACCGCCGCGCTCGACGAGAAGACCGCCTTGGTGACGCCGGTCTCGGCCATCGCGCGGAGCAGGGTCGCCATGCCGGTGACGTTCTGCTCGTAGGTGTGCAGCGGGCGCTCGACGGAGACGCCGGCGTACTTGAACCCCGCGACGTGGACCACGCCGGTGACCTCGTGCTCGCGCAGGGTGCGCGCCACGAGCTCCCCGTCGAGGATCGTGCCCTCGACGAACGGCACGTCGTCCGGCACGAACGCGCGGAAGCCGCTCGAGAGGTCGTCGAACGCGACCGTGTCGATGCCGGCCGAGCGCAGTGCTCGGACGACGTGGGACCCGATGTACCCGGCACCGCCGGTGACCAGCCAACTCATGCTCGCCACGCTAGCGGACGTCGGCGACGCCACGGTGGCGGTGTGCGGGTCCGCGCCGCCGCGTGCGGTTCCGCGCCGGTTCCGCGACGGCGTCCCCGGCCAGGACGCCTGTCCTGGGCGCCGGTCCTAGGCGCCGGTGGCGATGAACACCGTCGACGTGATGCCGTCGGACGAGTCCGCCTCGACGGTCACGTCGCCCTCGTCCGGCGTGATGAAGCACGACTCGCCCTTGCGGAGCAGGGTGGCCGACTGCGCGCCGACGAGCGTGACGACGCCCTCGGTGCAGATCGCGATCGACGGTCCGACGAGCGGCGCGACCCCGCCCGTGCTCAGGCCGGCCGGGCGGCCGTCGCCGTCCACCCGCAGCAGCGCGAAGCCGACGCCGTCCGGTGCGAACCGGTCGACGCCGCCGGCGATGCGCTCCGGCTCGAGGACCGGGGCCGGGTACGCGGTGAAGTCGAGCACCCGCAGGAGCTCCGGCACGTCGACGTGCTTCGGCGTCAGCCCGCCGCGCAGCACGTTGTCCGACGGCGCCATCAGCTCGATGCCGAGCCCGTCGAGGTACGCGTGGATGTTGCCGGCGGGCAGGTACATCGCCTGCCCCGCACCGAGCGTCACACGGTGCATGAGCAGGGAGACCACGGTGCCGGGGTCGCCCGGCCAGCTGGTCGCCAGGTCGCGCACGGTCGCGGTGTTCGGGGTGAGCAGGTCGTCGTCGAGGGCGACGGCCAGGTCGCTCGCGGCCTGCACCACGGCGAGTGCGGACTCGTCGGCGGTCTCGAGCCAGCGGACGGTGTCCTCGAGCCCGTGCAGCAGGTGCACCTCGAGCGGACCGAGCCGTCCGGTGCCGGCGTCGAGCACGCGCACCTCGGCGAGGGTCTCCTCGACGGGGCGGAAGCCGCTCAGCGCCTCGAACCGCTCGCTCAGCGCGACGACGAGCTCGGGCTTCGGGAACGGGTCCTTGTAGTTGCGAGCCGGGTCGTCGAGCGGGATGCCCTCGCGCTCTTCACGGGCGAAGCCCTCCGCCGCCTGCTCCGGGGTGGGGTGCGCCTGCAGCGAGAGCGGTGCGGCCGCCGCGAGCACCTTGAGCAGGAACGGCAGGTCGGTGCGGTCCGGACCGAGGGCGGTCTCCGGCTCGTCGGCGATCCAGTCGCGGAGCGTGTCGGCTCCGCCCACCATGGCGGGGTTGACGACGACGCTGGGGCTGCCGGCGTGGGCGCCGAGCCAGAGCTCCGCCTGCGGGGCACCCGTGACGGTGCGGCCGAGGAGCTCCGGGATCGCGGTGACCGAGCCCCAGGCGTAGTCGCGGGGGGTGTTCGTGATGCCGAGGAACATGGGCCAGAGCCTACCGGCGCCGCCGAGGGAGTCCTGCGGACGGCGACCGGCCGGTACCCTGGCGTCGTGACGAACACCTGGCCGCTGGCGCGCGGGGCCGTACCGGAGCGCGAGGCGTTCGCCTTCGGGGCGACGACCCTGTTCGTGCTGTTCGCGGGCGACGCCGTGCCGAACACCCTCACCTGGGTCGGGGCCGGTGTCCTCTGGGCCCTCGTCGCCGCCTGGGGCACCACGATCCTGGTCCGGGCGAAGCCGCCGCTCGTCCGCACCCCCTGGGCGCTCTGGGCGTTCCTCGGCTGGTGCCTGGTGACGCTGGTCTGGTCGCACTGGCGGTTCGCGACGATCTCGAGCCTGACCGTGCAGGTGATCTGCGCCGCCGTGGCGTTCACGATCGCCTCGACCCTGACGTGGCGGCGGATCACCGACGCCATGAGCCTCGCGCTCCGCTGGGTCCTGATGCTCTCGCTGCTGTTCGAAGCCGTCGTCGCGGTGTTCGTCCGCCACCCGATCGCGCCGATCTGGACCGACTACGGCGACCGCGACGTCCCCGACGCGTTCTACTTCTCGCGCGCCGAGCTCTTCACCGGTGGCCGGATCCAGGGCCTGCCGGGCAACGCGAACCTGCTCGCCATGGTCGCCCTGCTCGTCGCGATCGTGGTCGCCGTGCAGTTCGCCGAGGGCCGGATCCGCCGCAACCAGGCGATCGGCTGGCTCCTCGTCGCCGCACTCGGCTTCGTCCTCACCCGCTCGTCGACGGTCATCGCCGCTGCCCTCGTGGTCGCCGTGGTCGCCCTGGTCGCGGTGTGGATGCGCCGAGTGCCGACCGAGCGCCGCACCCCGCGCTACCTGCTGCTCGCGGTGGGCGCGATCGTCGTCGCCGTCGCCGCGGCCGTGCTGCGTGGTCCGGTCTCCGAGCTGCTCGGCAAGGGCTCGGACGCCACCGGTCGGGGCGAGATCTGGGGCAAGGTGCTCGGGCTGATCGACCAGCACCCCGTCGGCGGCTGGGGCTGGATCGGGTACTGGTGGCCCGGCATCCCGACGCTCGCCGACCTGGCGCACCGCAAGGGTGTCACCTACCTGCAGGCCCACGACGCCTACCTGGACGTCTGGATGCAGACCGGCATCATCGGCCTGGTGCTCTTCGCGATCTACGTGGTGACGACGCTGTCGCGCTCGTGGGCCTGCGCGACCCGCATCGGGTACGACGCCACGCTGCGTCCGCGGTCGTTCGACCCGGTGTCGCTCCTGCCGCTCCTGGTCGTCGTCGCGCTGCTCGTGCAGTCCGTCGCCGAGTCCCGCCTGCTCTACCAGGGGAACTGGGTGCTCTTCGCCCTGCTCGCGATCAAGACCCGCATCGTGCTGACCGGCGAGGAACCCGTGTCCACCGGCGACGGCCCCCGCACGCCGCTGGCCAAGCGCGAGTTCCGCTGGGCCGGCACGCGCTGACCCGGGCGCTCCCTCAGCGCGACAGCCAGGAGCACGCCACCGGGGACGACCACGGGTTCGACCGCACCCGGGCGACCTCGAGCGACGGGTCCGCGTCGCACGCCTCGACCGCCGCCGGCAACTGCCCGGCCCACACCGGGCCGTCGCTGCGCCGCGTGTCCGCCGGCGCGACGTGCAGCACGGCCGACGCGACGACGGCGGTGACCACGCACCAACCGGCCAGCGCACCGACGAGGCGACCCGCGCCTCCTGTCCGTGCCGCCACGCGCGACCAGCGGGGCGCGTCCACCAGCGCGGCGGCGGCGACCACCGCGGCGCTCACGAGCAGCAGGCCGGCAGCGGCGGCGTAGCGCTGCGGCGGCAGGGCGGCCATCGCGCTCACCGGCGCGGACCAGCGGACGCCGGCACCGTGGTTGGCGAGGACGGCCACCCACCACACCGCGACCGAACCGGCGGCGAGTGCCGTGACCATCCACCGGGTGCCTGTCGGCCCGACGACCACGGCCGCCACCAGGACGACCAGCAGCAGGGCGGCGGGGACCAGGACCACGGCCCAGCCGTGCTCCACCACCGCCGTCAGCGCGGCGCCGAGGTCCGGACCCCAGGCACCCGCCACGGGACGCAGCAGGTACCCGGCGAGCACGTCCCCGACCGCCGGCGACCCCGTGGCGAGGGCACGCGGGTTCGTCAGGGCCGTGACGCCCTGCGCGGCCAGGGCGACGACCACGACGACCGTGACGGGCAGCGCGGACCACCGACCGGATGAGCCGGGCGTTCGGCCTCGGGGCGTCCACGCGAGGAGCAGCAGGGGCGCGAACAGTGCGGTGAGGGGTTCGGTGAGCACGGCGACACCAGCGACCACGGCGAGCGCGCCAGCGCCCCACCAGGAGCGGCTGCGGAAGGTGAAGACCCACGGCACCAGGACGAGCAGGAACCAGTGCAGGTTCGCCGCGTTGCCGCTGATCTCGTACGGGGCGAGCGGCAGGACGACGGGGACGGCGGCGAGCACCAGCCGGAACGGCCACGGGCGGACGACGTCGCGGGACAGCACGAACACCAGGGCGCAGACCCCGCCCACCACCGCGCAGGACGCCAGTGCCACCACCTGCGCGTACCGTTCGGGCGGCAGCGCGTAGCCGAGGTCGACGATGAGCCGGGGCAGCAGGTGCAGGTAGCCGGCGTAGGGGTGCAGCAGCGTGTCGACGGGCCCCATCGCGATCCGTTCGCGCAGGAACACGCCGCCGTCCTCGGCCCAGACGGTGTTCCGCGTCACCGGACCGAGGCGGTACCAGGCCAGTGCGGTCGTGAGCAGGCCGACGAGGACCGCGACGAGCGGGACGCCGACGACCCTGCGCGCGACGTCCATTCGGTGAGGATAGATCGCTCATCGCGCATCGTCGATACAGCCACACCGCGATGTGGTGTGCTCGTCACAAGGTCGTGCGCCAAGATGGACGCGTGACGGACGGCCGGGTGAGCAGACAGGTGCTCGGGCGCCGGTACCTCTCCGCCTGGATCGGATTCTCGGCCGGTGGACGGTTCAGCCAGGCGCTCGCGACGGTCATCGTGCTGTTCGGGTTCGGCCAGCCCACGGTGGAGACACTCGTCGGTCAGGCGGGGACCTGGGCGGTGCTCGTGACGCTGTTCGTGCTCGCGGGGCTGAGCCTGCTGGGACAGCGCTACCGGATCGAGTGGCACGGGGTCCTCCCCCTCTCGCTGTTGGCCTTCGTCGGCTACTGCGCGTTGAGCGTGCTGTGGAGCGAGTACTCCTGGTTCGCGCTCCGCGGGCTCGTGCAGACCGTGTGCTTCATCGGCCTCGGGCTGTACCTGGCGCTCGGCCGCGACCTGGTGCAGGTGATCCGGGCCTCGGGCGACGCCTTCCGGATCCTGCTCGTGACCGCCCTCGGGCTCGAGGTCCTGTCCGGCCTGGTGCTCGACGTCCCGTTCCCGGCGTTCGGCATCCGCGGTGACATCGCGTACGGCGGCCCGATCCAGGGCATCGGCGGCACACGCAACTTCATGGGCTTCATCGCCGCCATGGCACTGGTCACCTTCGTGATCGAGTTCCTCACCCGGTCCGTCACGCTCTGGCGCGCGATCGCCTCGACCTCGCTCGCCGTCATCGCCCTGATGCTCGTGCAGTCCCCCATCACCGGCCTGGCGATGATCGCACTCGCCGTCACCGCACTGGCGCTCTGGTCACTCCGGCACGCGCGACCGGCGACCAGACCGGTGGTCAACGGCGTCCTCGGCGCGGTCGTCCTGCTGACCCTGGCCGTCGGGGTGCTCGCGCGGCACCGGCTGCTCGCCGAGATCGGGGCGGCCGGCGGCACCGCGACGCGCACGGACCTGTGGTCCCAGATCCGGGTCCTGGTGGAGCGCTACCCGATCCAGGGCTGGGGCTGGGTGGGGACCTGGCCGACCGAGCCGGTGGTGCCGTACGTGACGCTCATCGACCCCGCCGGCGTCCGCTTCACCTCGGGCCTCAACGCCTTCGTGGACGCCTGGCTGCAGATCGGCTTCGCGGGCACGCTCATCCTCGGGATCACGGCGCTGCTCGCGTTCGCACGGGCCTGGGTGACGGCGACGACGTTCCCCGGGGTGGCGTACGTGTGGCCGGCCGCGGTGCTCGTGCTGCTCGCCGTCACCAGCACGGCGGAGAGCTACCTGCTGCACGGCGCGGGGCTGATGTTCTTCGTGACGGTGCTCGTGATCGCCGCGCGGCGGCGATCGTGGCGCCGGCACCTGCCGCGCGTGTAGCGCCGGACCGGAGGCCCGTGGCGGCCCCGCACCGCGCCTCCAGGCCGTCACGCCGAACGTTCCGGGCCCGCGCATCGTGAGCAGGAACGGTCGCCCCAGTAGACGCGACGCGACCGTTCCTGCGCACGAAGCGAGCGCGCGCTCCGGGCCTCGCGCTACGGGCGCGTGCGGCGACCCAGACGGCGCTGCACACCCCACCGGGTGACACGGAGCATCGCCTCGACCACGATGGACCGGCTCATCTTGGAGACCCCGTGCACGCGGTCGCGGAACCGGATCGGCACCTCGACGATGCGGCCGCCGAGGGCGTCCACGCGCAGCGTCATGTCCACCTGGAAGCAGTACCCCTTCGAGTCCACCGATGCGAGGTCCATCCGCGCGATCGCCGACGAGCGGTACACGCGGTACCCGGCGGTGATGTCGCGCACGTCCAGGCCGAGCACGAGGCGGGCGTAGGTGTTCGCCCCGCGGCTGAGCGCCTGGCGTCGGAGCGGCCAGTCGACGACCGAGCCACCCGGCACCCAGCGGGACCCGATCGCGAGCAGGACGTCCTCGGACGCGGTCACGGCGTCGATCATGGCCGGCAACCGGTCGGCCGGGTGCGAGCCGTCGGCGTCCATCTCGACCAGCAGCGGGTAGCCGCGCTCCAGACCCCACCGGAAGCCGGCGACGTACGCCGTGCCGAGCCCGGCCTTGCCGGGACGCTGCAGCAGGTGCACGCGGTCGTCAGCGGCGGCCAGCGACCGCACGATGTCCCCGGTGCCGTCCGGGCTGCCGTCGTCGACGACGAGCACGTGGGCACCGGGCACCGCCGCCAGCACGGCGGCCGTGATCGCGCGGATGTTCTCGGCCTCGTCGTAGGTCGGGACGATGACGAGGGCGGCGGTGTCCCCCGGGGTCACCGGTTCAGGCGCCGCTTCACCTTGCCAGCGACGCTGCGGGGGCCCTCGGTGCGCAGGTAGTGCACGGCGCGACCGAGGTCGTAGCGGACACCGGAGAGCTTCTTGCGCTCCGGCACGCGGACGCGCATCTTGTGCGGCTCGATCGAGGACGTCGTGTCGCGCACCGACTTGTCCGCAGCGCGGATCGGGTTCCGGCAGAACTCGACGAGCGGGGCGAGGACGTTCTCCCACGTGAACTGCTCGCGCACACGGTCGACGTTGCCGATGAACTCGGTGCGGGCCTTCTTGTCGAAGAGCGCCGTCTCGAGCGCGGTCGCCAGGCCGTCGACGTCCTGCTCGTGCACCGCGATGCCGAGCTTCTGCTCCGCGACGAGGTCACCGAACGAGTCGCCGGCCGTCGTGACGATCGGCAGACGTGCCCACAGGTAGTCGAGGATGCGGGTGCGGAACGAGAACGTCGTCTCGAGGTGCTCGTAGTGCGTCGAGACGCCGGCGTCGGCCTCGAGCAGGTAGGCGCCGCGCTCCTCGTACGGGATCCACTGGTCGTTGAAGAACACGTGCTTGCCGGTGAGCCCGAGGGCGTCCGCCTCGGCGCGGACCTTCGCCACGATGTCCATCTCGGGGACGTCTGGGTTCGGGTGCTGCACGCCCATGAAGAAGAGCTTGACCGACGGACGGCGCTCGGCGAGCCGGGCGATCGAGCGGACCAGGGTGATCGGGTCGAACCAGTCGTAGATCCCCCCGCCCCAGACGACGAGCTTGTCGTTCTTGCCGATGCCCGGCACGACGCCCTTGACCCGCTGCTGGTCGTGCACCGGCGGGGTCGAGGACAGGCCGAACGGCACGACGCCGATGAGCGAGCGCAGGTCGGCGTCACGCGAGTACGTGCGGGCGTTCACGCGGCCGGAGCCGGCGAGCTGCCCGAGCCAGAACATCCGCTGACGCTCCGAGGCACAGATGAAGTAGTCGCCGAGCTCGAGCTGGTGGTTCAGCGTGTCCGAGGCGTCGAGGATCTGGCGGTTCCACTTGTCGACGTCGTCGCTGCGGCCCTGTTCGAGCTGCTCGAGGTGCAGCGGGTCGTAGACGTCGACGACCAGGATCTTGCTGGTCGACTCGAGCACGGGGAACAGCCGGAGCGCGTGGCCCTGCACGATGATGACGTCGGCCCAGCCCTCGTGCTCGACCATCTGGCGCGGGTGGCGGTGCGGGACCGTGACGACCTCGTACGAGGGGTCGATCGGCGACGAGCGGGTGAGGCTGACCACGCGGACGTCGTGCTCCGATGCCAGCTGCTTCGCCATCTGGGTGGCACGGATCGCCGGACCGGCCATCTTCGCGCCGATCGAGTCGCCCGTGATGATGAGGACGCGGCGACGGGTGCCGACCTCGAGCACGCCGAGGGAGTGCACGATCTTGTCGTAGCCGGCCAGGTAGTTCTCGATCGGGTACGCGGGCTCGTCGCGGTTGCCGAACAGGCGGAGGAGCTCGCGGTCGGACCGGACACGGGTCGCCTGGATCTGGCGGCGGGACTCGGTCATCGACGGCAGCTGCTCGACGAACTGGTCGACGCCGTAGATGCCCGCCATGCTCGTCTTCGGCACCGGGATGGTGGGGACGCTGTCGTCGCCGGGGTTGCGCAGGTCGAGCTCGGTGGAGTCGAGCTCCCCGCGGCCCACGGCACGGCGGACGGCGAGCGCCAGCGAACCGGGCAGCGCCGCGGCGAGCTGTTCGTCACCGAGGTTCTTGTAGAGCGTGAACAGTGCGTTGCGCTCGAGCAGGTAGGTCTCGCGGAAGTCGCCGAACTTGTTCATCGACGCGTGGTGCTTGTGGAACGCGACGGACTTCGGCTGGTACCGGAAGCGCCAGCCGAGCAGGTTGAGCCGCCAGCCGAGGTCGACGTCCTCGTAGAACATGAAGTAGCGGTCGTCGAAGCCGTCGAGCTGCTCGAAGAGCTCGGCGCGGATGAACATCGCGGCGCCGGTGCCGAACAGGACGTCGGTCTCGCTCTCCCACCGGCCGGTGTCCGGCGACCCGGCGAAGGGCTTGTAGCCCATGCCGTACCAGGTCATCGCGGCCTCGGTGAAGTCGACGTTGACGCCTTCCCAGTCGAGGACCTTCGAGGCGACGGCACCGATGTCGGCACCGGAGGCGAACGTGGCCATGGCCTCGCGCACCCAGCCGGTGTCCGGACGGGCGTCGTTGTTGAGGAACGCCACGACCTCGCCGGAGGACTTCTCGACGCCGAGGTTGCACCCGCCCGTGAACCCGAGGTTCGCACCAGCGTCGATCAGGGTGAAGTCGAGGGACGAGGCCTTCAGCCGACCGAGGTGCTCGGGGCCCGAACCGTTCTCGACGACGATCACCTCGAGCTTGTCCTGCGGCCAGTCCTGCTTGCGGAGCTCCGCGATGCTCGTCAGGGTGTCGTCCGTGCCCTTGTAGTTCACGAGGATGACGGAAACGACTCCCGGCTTGCGCTCTGTCACGCGAGTTCCTCCAGCAGCTGCCGCGCACCGGGCGCGGGTAGGTGGCTCGGCCAGCGGGGTGCCGCGGGCCGATGACACCCTACAAGGCGCGCCCACGGACTCCCTGCCGCCGCTGCGGATTCGTGCAGAATGGCGTGCGTGACCGCTGTGATCCCGAGCACCCCCATGCCCTCCCCCCTCCGCGAGGACTACGCGGCCCTCGCGGCCGACGAGCACGCCGAGGGCCCCCGCGGCACGATCCGCTTCGCGGTCTCGACCGCCGATCCGGCCGAGGGCAAGGGCGACCTGTTCGTCGCGCTCGGCCTCGCGCGGGCACTCCGGGCCGAGGGCTGGGGCGTGGCGATGTGGCCGTTGGCGCGCTGGGGCGAGGAACTCCCCGCCGACACCGCCGTCGTGGTCAGCATGATCGAGTCCTTCGTGCCCGGCTACGTCCCCGCCGGCACCGCCCTGGTGGCGTGGGTGCGGAACTGGACCGCCAAGTGGGCAGCCCTGCCCTACCTGGACGAGTTCGACGCCGTCTGGACCTCGTCCGAGGCCGCCCGCGACGCGGTCGCCGCGGCCTACAGCGGCCCCGTCGAGGTCGTCCCGATCGGCGTGGACACCGAGCTGTTCACGACCGACGCCACCGCACCGCGCGAACGTACCGACCGCGCCGTCACCACCGTCAACTTCTGGGGTGTCCGCCGCCGTGTGCAGGACGTCCTGGCCGAGGTCGCCCCGACCGAACCGATCGTCTGGTTCGCCGCGAACGTCGACCACGTCGAGGCCTCGGCCGGCGTCGAGCTCCGCCCAGCGGTGTCCTACTTCGCGCTGCCCGAGGTCTACCGCGCAGCCGGTTTCGTCGTCGACGACGTGATCGAGCCGGCCGCCGAGTACGGCACCCTGAACTCCCGCCTGTACGAGTCGCTCGCGTCCGGCGCGCTGCCCGTCACCGACTGCGCGCTCGGGCTCGACGAGCTCGGCCTGTCCGACGTGCCGGTGTTCGACGACGCCGACTCGCTCGAGCGCGTGCTCGCGATGCCCCGCGACGAGCGCACGGCCCTGGTCGCCCGGCTCCGCGCCGTGGTGCTCGAGCGGCACTCGTTCCGCGCCCGTGCCGAGCAGGTCGGCCCGTCGCTCGACGCCGCCGTCGCCGCCGCCTCGGGTCGGAGCGGCGAGCGTGGCGCGTTCCTGCGCTGGGCCACCGCCCAGCGCGAGACGCTCCGGCAGGCCGAGCACGACCGCGACGTCCACCTGTCCGGCGTGCACGACATCAACGCACGCCTGGTCGCGTCGGAGCAGCAGGTCGGCGCGTACGACACCGCACGCCGCCGGGCCGAGGCGGAGCGCGACCAGATCGCGGCCCGCTTCGAGGGCCTCACGCGCTCGCCCGAGTACCGGCTGCTGCACGGCGTCGGTCTGATGGCGCGGCGCGCACGCCGCTGACGGCGGTCGACGCGACCAACAGACGGACGGGAGGCCCGGTACCAGCTGGTACCAGGCCTCCCGTCCGTCGTGGTGACCGTCTACTGCACGGTGACGGTCTTGGTGCCGAAGCTCTTGTAGGTGCCGCTCGGCAGGTCCTGGAAGTAGACGCGCACGGTGTGCGTGCCCTTCTTCAGCCCGGTGAACTTCCGCGACAGTCCCACGTCCGACCCCCAGTCCGGGTGCGCGGCCTGCACGTCGGTCCGGGTCGCGTTCGCGGTGCCCGGCGAGACGGCCACGCCGTCCAGGTGGATCTTGTAGCCGACCGGGTCCCAGACGTCCGGGTCGATGGCCCAGCCGGCGACCGTGATGGTGCCGACGCCGCCGGTGACCGACTCGTACAGGCCCTTGACCGAACCGGTCTTGCCCGTCTTGCCGGTGGTGGGCGGGTCGGTGACCCGCACGCTCTTCGTGCCGAAGCTCTTGTAGGTGCCGCTCGGCAGCTCCTGGAAGTACACCCGCACCGAGTGGGTGCCGGCGGTCAGCCCGGGGATCTTCAGGGACAGGCCGACGTCGGAACCCCAGGCGGGGTGCACGGCCTCGACGTCGGTCCGCTTCGCGTTCGCGGCTCCGGGGGCGATGGCGACACCGTCGACGTGGATCTTGTACTGCACCGGGTCCCAGACGTCGGGGTCGATCGCCCAGCCGCGCACCGTGGCGCTGTTCACGCCGCCGGTCACGGACTCGTACGCGCCCTTGACCGAACCCGTCTTGCCCGTCTTGCCCGTCGTCCCCGACGCGTCGGGTTCGGCGGACGATGCGGCGGTCACGGTCACGGACTTGGTGCCGAAGCTGACGTACTTGCCGCCCTGCAGGTCCTGGAAGTAGACGCGCACGGTGTGCTTGCCGGCCTTCAGTCCGGTGAGCCGGAGCGTCAGGCCGACGTCCGAGCCCCAGGTGGGGTGGTCCGCCGCGACGTCGGTGCGCGTGGCGTCCGCGACACCGCTGTTCGTGCTCACGCCGTCGACGTGGATCTTGTACTTGACCGGGTCCCAGACGTCCGGGTCGATCGCCCAGCCCCGCACGGTGGCCGTGCCGACGCCGCCGGTGACGGAGTCGTACGAGCCGCGGACCTTGCCGGTCTTGCCGGTCTTGCCGGTGGTGGGGGCGTCGACGACGACGGACTTCGACGCGACCTTGACGTACTTCGTACCGGGCTTGTCCACCACGTAGAGCGTCACCGCGCGCTTGCCGGCGGACATCCCACCGATCGTCTTCGAGAAGCCGAGGGTGCTGCCGACGCCCGGGTAGACCTTCGCCACGTCGGTGCGGGTCGTGTCGGCCGTGCCGGTCGCCTTGCTCACGCCGTCGACCAGGATCTTCCACGAGCCGGGCTTCGACGAGTCGGGGTCGAGGACCCAGCCGCTCGCCGAGATCGTGCCGACGCCGCCGGTCACCGAGTCGAGGACGCCCTTCGGCGCTTCGCTCGTGACGGTGCGGGTGTAGCAGCCGAGCAGGGTGTTGCCGCCGCGGCCCTGGTTGATGGCGTACGTGCAGACGTTGTGCTTGCCGAGGCTCAGCCCGGTCAGGGTCGTCGAGAACCCGTGCCGGGTGTTGTTCGCCCCGAGAGTGCCCGCCAGGTCGCTGCGGTTCGCGTCGGCGGTGATGGTCTTCGCGCCGTCACCGTCGACGTAGAACGCGACGCGCAGGGGGTTCGTCGTGTCGGGGTCGGCGGCCCATCCCCGGACCGTCAGGGTCGAGGTGGCGGTGGCGGTCACCGCGTCGACGTTGCCGACCGGGTTGCCGCTGCCGCTGGAGGCGCCGAACCAGTCGGTGTACATGCGCCAGAAGTTGCGGTTGCCGTAGGCCGAGCAGCCGTCGCCGCTGCCGTAGAGGTTCGACATCGCCGCGGCGTTCGGCGTGTACGGCGTGTAGATGTAGAGCGCCGCGGTGGCCTGGTTCTGGATGTAGACGGACTTGCGGCCGCACGCGGCGTTCGGGTTGAGCAGGATCGAGTTCGTCCGGCCCGCCTGGTACGCCCACGAGGTCGGCGTCGCCTGGTACCGCTTGAACTGCAGCGCGGCGGCGTAGACCTGCTGGCCGAAGCCGAAGTACGCCGGGTCGCACGGGGCGGTGTCCGGGCACGCGAAGCCGGTGGCGTGCAGGTACATGTAGGACGTCGGCGAGGACGTCGTCACGATGCCCTGCTCCTTCTGCAGGAGCACGAGCAGCACCTTCTGGCTGATGCCGCACGCGGCACCGACCTGGGCGATCATCGTCGCGGCGCTCTTGGTGCCGCCGGCGATGGCCTTGCACCGGCCGGAGACCGCGCCGATCGAGCTCATCTTCTGCGAGAAGTCCTTCAGGCAGGCGGGCCCACCCGAGGCCTTGCGGCAGTTCGGTGCGACGCTCGTCAGGAACGACTGCACGGCTGCGGCGCTCATGGCCGAGCCGTTGTAGAAGTTCGCGTCGCTGATGATGTTGCCCGGGTCGAAGTCCGAGGCGACGGCGGCAGACGCCGACCGGGTCGTGGTCTGCTCCGAGAGCACCGTGCCGAAGGTCAGACCGCTCACCGCGACGGCGAGGGACGCCACCAGCGCGAGGGAGCTGCGGAGGGACCGCCGGACGGGGCGGTCATCGCTGTCGGGACGGGGGGAACGGGTGGGACGCATCACGGGACCTCGGCGGTCAGGGGGTCGGACGTCGTCGACGCGGAGCCGATGGCGTAGGTCAGGGTGACGGACCAGGTGCCGCTCGGCACCTTCGCCGCGGGGAACGACACCTGCGCGCAGTTCACCGACGAGGCACTCGCCTGCGCGGTGCTCGTGGCCTTCCGCGTGACGCCGTTCTTCGTCGCGGTGAAGGTGCACTTCCCGCTCGTGTCGGTGGTGCCGGAGACCAGGCCACCGGCCTGGAGCGTCTTCGAGCCGGTGTCCCAGCCGGCGTAGGTCACGACGGCCGTGGCCGGGAACTCCGACGGGTCGGTGTCCGGCTGGTTCGTCGCGCCGCTGCCCGGGAACGGACCGGGGGTGTCGTCGTCGCCGGCGCCGGAGTCGGTGCCGCCGTCGCCGGACGCACCGTCGGTCGGCGAAGGGGCCACTCCGGTGGGCGCCGCGGTCGCCGAGGCGTCGCCGGTCGGGGTCGCACTCGGGGTGCGCGTGGCGGAGGCCGACGGCGACGTGGTGGCGTCGTCGCCACCACCGGAACAACCGGCCACGAGGAGACTGAGTGCACCGACCACCGCGAACGCAGCGATCGGCCTGGATGCGAGGAGCATGCTGACGGGCCGTCCTGAGGATGTTGACAAGGGTCCGGGTTGCAACAACGGTAACTCGAAAGTGAAGGTTGAGGGTTGGATCGGCCGGAATCACCCCCACTCGGGGTGCACGACGGCCGTCGCCCAACCCCGCCACGCGGGCCCGGTGAGTATGCTGTTCCGGTCCTGCCCCCACGAACGAAGAGACGTATGGTCGACCAAGCCCGCATGACCGCGCTCGCGAAGGAACCCCTCGTCGTGATCGGCGCTCCGACGAGCGCCTTCCGCGGAACCTTCCGCGAGCTGCGCGACGTCTTCCGGCAGCGCGAGATGCTCGGCATGCTCGTCCGACGTGACCTGAAGGCCCGGTACAAGGACTCGGCACTCGGGTTCGTCTGGACGCTCGTGCGCCCGCTGACCCAGCTGCTCATCTACTACTTCGTCATCGGCAAGGTCCTCGGCGCCGCCAACGGCATCGACAACTTCGCCATCTACGTCTTCACCGGCCTGACCGCCTACACGCTCTTCAGCGAGATCGTCGCCGGGTCGACGGGCTCGATCGTCGGCAACTCCGGGCTGATCAAGAAGGTCTACGTCCCGCGCGAGGTCTTCCCGCTCGCCAGTGTGGGCGCGGCCCTGGTGAACTTCACCATCCAGTTCGCGATCCTGCTCGCCGCGACGGTCGTGATCGGGGTCTTCCCCTGGCACGAGGGCCTGGTCTACCTGATCCCCTCGCTCGCCGTCATCCTGGTCTACGGCGCGGCCATCGGTCTCGTGCTGTCCGCGCTCAACGTGTACCTGCGCGACGTGCAGTTCGTCATCGACGTCGGCCTGATGGTCCTGCTCTGGGCCTCGCCGATCGTCTACTCCTACGCGCGCGTGGTCGCCACGGTGAACGCCGACTGGCTCATCACCGCGTACACGAACAACCCGCTGACGCTGGCGGTGCTCGGCCTGCAGAACGCGATCTGGCTGCACGACCCGGCCGACGTCACGTACCCGGAACACCTGATGCTGCGGCTGGGGATCGCCTTCGTGATCGGGCTCTTCTGCCTCATCGGTGCGCAGCGGATCTTCTCCCGCCTGCAGGGCAACTTCGCGCAGGAGCTCTAGACCATGGCCATCAGCACCCCCGTCGCCCCGACGACCACCGGCGACACCGCCGACCGTCCCGACGTCATCGTCATCGACCACGTGCGCAAGCGCTTCACGGTGCGCAAGGACAACACCCTGCGCGAGCGCATCGTCACCCTCGGTCGCGCCGGCCGCAAGCACCGCCAGGACTTCTGGGCCCTCGACGACGTCACCGTGTCGATCCAGGCCGGCTCGACCGTCGGACTGATCGGTCAGAACGGCTCCGGCAAGTCGACCCTGCTCAAGGCGATCGGCGGCATCATCCAGCCGACGTCCGGCACGGTGTCCCGCCGCGGTCGCCTCGCCGCGCTGCTCGAGCTCGGCGCCGGGTTCCACCCCGACCTGTCCGGCCGCGAGAACGTGTACCTCAACGCGAGCCTGCTCGGCCTCAGCCGCAAGCAGACCGACGAGAAGTTCGACGACATCCTGGCGTTCTCGGGCATCGGGGACTTCATCGACACCCAGGTGAAGTTCTACTCATCGGGCATGTACGTGCGGCTCGCCTTCGCCGTCGCCGTGCACACCGACCCCGACGTGCTGCTCGTCGACGAGGTCCTGGCGGTCGGTGACGAGGCCTTCCAGCGCAAGTGCCTCGACCGCATCCGCACCTTCCAGGAAGCCGGCAAGACGATCATCATCGTCACGCACTCGCTCAGCCAGGTGCAGGAGATGTGCGACCGCGTCGTCCTGCTCAACAAGGGCAAGGTGCTGCACGACGGCGACCCCGTGCAGGCCGTGAGCATGTTCCGCGAGGTGCTCGAGGAACGCCGCCAGGGCGAGCTCAGCACCGACGTCGCCGTCGGCCGCGGCAAGGTCCTCGGTGCGAGCGTGCACGTCGACGGCAAGGAGCCCCGCGCGGACGTCATGCCCGGCGACGACCTCGTCGTGGACATGGAGTTCGAGCACCTGGACGGCATCGCCGACTGGGAGGCCGCAGTCCAGATCAACAACGCCGGCGGCCAGGTCGTCTACGGCACCACAACCGGCATCATGGGCCTCGAACTGCACCCGCTGCACGGCCGCCGGAAGCTCCGTCTCCGCATCGCGGACACCGCCTTCGGCACCGGCAAGTACTTCATCAACGTGTCGATGATGGACTCCGCGGGCCGCCACCTGCACGACATGCCGGAGTGCGACTCGTTCGAGGTCCCCTCGTTCGGCAACGCCGTCGGCACCGTCTACGCGCAGCCCACGGTCGAGGAGCTCGACTGACCCCGGTCGACGGCGACACCGGGGCCCGTGCCGTCGGCGCTCCCCGAGCCGACGACACGTTGCGCACCGCGGTCGTCGTCGTCAACTGGAACCGCGCCGACCTGACCACCGCGGCCGTCCGCGCCGTGCTCGACGAGGGCACCGCCGACGACGTCATCGTCGTCGACAACGGGTCGTCGGACGACTCGGTCGCCGTGCTCCGCCAGGCACTGCCGGACGCGACCGTCGTCGCGCGGGACGACAACGGCGGGTTCGCGGCCGGCGCGAACACCGGCATCCGGCACACGGACGCCGACGTCGTCGTGCTCCTGAACAACGACGCCGTGCCCGCGCCGGGCTTCGTCGCGGCGCTCCGCGACCACCTGGCGCACGCCGGGCCCGAGGTCGCGGCGGTGACGGGCCGCATCGTGCTCGCCGGACGCTGGACGGTCCTCCCGGCCGGTGCGGAACCAGCGCCCGATGCGCGCGTCATGCGCGACCACGACGGGCGGCGCTGGACGCCGTCGGCGGACGGCGAGGTCCGGCTCAACTCGACCGGCGTCCGCGTCGACCGCGACGGTAACGGCATGGACCGCGACTGGTTCGCGCCCGTCGACCGGGTCGCCGACGTCGACGTCTTCGGGTTCTCCGGCGGCGCCTCCGCGCTGCGGCGCACGGCCCTGGACGACGTCGGCCTGCTCGACGAGTCGCTCTTCATGTACTACGAGGACACCGAGCTCGCCTGGCGGCTCCGCCGCCGCGGCTGGCGCGTCGAGCACGCCGCCGACGCGGTCGTCGAGCACGACCACTCGGCGTCGTCCGGCGTGCAGAGCGACCTGTTCGTCTTCCGGAACGCCCGCAACCGCATCGTCGTCGCCCTCTGGCACGCCCCCTGGCCGACCGTCGCGCGGGCGAGCGTCCGCACGCTGGTGCGCGGCCTGCGCGGGCTGGCCTCCGGTCGCACCCGCCGGGAGGCGCGGCTCGTCCTGGCAGCGTTCGCGGACGTCGCGGGGACCCTGCCGGTCCACCTCGCGCGCCGGCTGCGCGAGACCCGGCGCGCGTCCGTCCCGCGCCGCCGCGTGGACCCGGGCGCATGAGCGCAGCGGGCTATCCTGGACACTCCCCCGTCGACGGCCACGGCCACGACGCCCCCGCCCGGAAGGAACCACGCGTGCCGCAGCTCACCGTCCTCGTCGACGGGACCGCGGTACCGCAGGCGCTCGGCGGCGTCGGACGCTACGTCGAAGGGGTCGTGTCGCACCTGAGCGACCCGTCGCTCGACGTCCACCTGGTCGTCCGTCCCGTGCACGCCGCGCACTTCCGCTCGCTCGCGCCGAACGCCACCGTGCACACGGCGCCGGCGTGGACCGACTCGGTACCGCTGCGGTTCCTGTGGGAGCAGACCGGACTGCCGGCGCTCGGCCGTCGGCTCGGTGCGCGGGTGCTGCACTCCCCGCACTACACGTTCCCGTTCGGCTGGCGCGGCGGGTCCGTCGTCACGCTGCACGACGCCACGTTCTTCTCGAACCCCGAGTGGCACTCGCGCCTGAAGCGCACCTTCTTCACGTGGTGGAGCCGTCGTTCGCTGCGCACCCGGCCCGTCGTCATCGTGCCGAGCGCGGCCACCGCGACCGAGGCCGCCCGGGTCGTCCGCGGCATCCGTGCCGACGTCCGGGTCGCACCGCTCGGCGTCGACCGCACGGTGTTCCACGAGCCCGACGTCGCCGCGGTCGAGGACGCCCGGATCGCCGCCACCCTGCCCGAGGGCGCTCCGTGGATCGCGTTCCTCGGCACCATCGAACCGCGGAAGAACGTCACCGCGCTGCTCGACGCGTACGCCGCGGTGCGGTCCGCGCGTGCGGCCGGCGGCGCGGACACGCCGTGGCTGGTCCTGTCGGGGGCGCGCGGCTGGGACGAGACCGCGATCGCACGCCTCGACGCCCTGCAGCCCACCGACCACGTCATCGAGGCGGGGTACCTGCCGCTCGAGGACCTCGCCGGCTTCCTCGGCGGTGCGGAGTTCGTCGTCTACCCGTCCCTGGGCGAGGGCTTCGGCCTGCCCGTGGTCGAGGCGATGGCCTCCGGCGCCTGCGTCCTGACCACCCGGCGGTTGTCGCTGCCCGAGGTCGGTGGCGACGCGGCCGTCTACACCGAGCCCGACGCGACGGCACTGGCCGCCGCGATGACAGCGCTGCTCGACGACCCGGCGCTCGTGGCCTCGCACCGTGCGGCGGCGCTGGCGCGGGCGGACGAGTTCACCTGGGACGCCACCGCCGCCGTGCACGTCGAGGCGTACGAGTCCGTCGGTGGGAGGACGCGGTGATCCGGGTCGCGGTGCTCACGGTCACCTACAACACCGGTGAGACCATCCGGCCGTTCCTGGCGAGCGTCGCCGGCGCCTCGAAGGACCCGGTCGCCGTCGTCATCGCGGACAACGGCTCGGCCGACATCGACGCGCTCCGGGCGATCGGTGAGTCCTACGGCGCCGTCGTGGTGTCCTCCGGCGGCAACCGCGGGTACGGCGGCGGGATCGACGCAGCCCTGAGCGCCCTCGACGACGTACTGCCCGACGTGCGACCGGAGTTCCTGCTCGTGACGAACCCCGACGTGGTGCTCGGCGAGGGCTCGATCGACGAGCTCGTGGCCGCGGCCGACCGGATGCCGTCCGGTGGGTCGTTCGGCCCCCGGATCCTCGACGACCAGGGCGAGACCTACCCGTCCGCCCGGCAGCTCCCCTCGCTCCGGACCGGCCTCGGCCACGCGGCGTTCTCGCGGTTCTGGCCCGCGAACCCGTGGAGCCAGCGGTACTGGTCCACCACGAAGGTCGTCGAACGCGAGGCCGGCTGGCTCTCGGGTGCGTGCTTCCTCATCCGCACCGACCTGTTCCGCCAGCTCGGGGGCTTCGACGAGTCGTACTTCATGTACTTCGAGGACGTCGACCTCGGGCAGCGCATCGGTCGTGCCGGCCGGGCGAACGTGTACGTGCCGTCGTCGGTCGTCACCCACACCGGTGCCCACTCGACGTCGTCCAACCGCCGCCGCATGGAGATCGAGCACCACCGGAGCGCCTACCGGTTCCTGTCGCGGAAGTACCGGGCGTGGTGGCTCTGGCCCCTGCGGGTCGCCCTGCACGCAGGCCTGTCGCTCCGCGCCCGCTGGGTGACGCGCAAGTAGCCCCCGCCCACCGGTACCCCGGTCGCCCCGGTCGCCCAGGTCGCCCAGGTCGCAAAACACCGGTGTCCACGTGTTACACCGCGATCTGGGAGTGTTCGACGTGCGAACACCGGTGTCTGGCGGGTACCCGGCGCCACTAGGCTCGGCGCCGTGCAACGTGATCCCGGACCCTGGCTCGGCTGCGGCCCGATCGACGCCGCCCGCCGCTACTGGACCGGAGCCTTCACGTTCCGCAGCGGCCGTGCGAGCCGCGCCGAGTTCTGGTGGGCACGCGGGGCCGACCTGCTCGTGGTCTGGCTCGTGCTCACCCTCGTGCCGATGATCACCGGTGTCCGGGGCGCCGACGACTCGATGACCGACTTCCAGAACACCCCCGGGTTCCTCGGGATCGGACAGTCCGTCCTGATCCTCGAGGGCAGCGACCACGGATGGCGCATCCTCGCCGAGGGCTCCCCGTCGCAGTGGGTGCTCTTCGCGTGGTGCATCGTCACCGCGATCCCGAACCTGGCACTCGGCGCACGGCGGCTCCGTGACATCGGGACCCCGGCGTGAATGGCGTTCTTCGGCGCCTTCCCGGTCATCGACTGGTTCCTCCTACTCGGCGCGCTCCGACGTAGTTGGCGCCCGACGCTCCCACCGGAACCGGACCCGTCAGGCGCCGAACTCCCTGTCGCCCACCGCGCCGCCTGACCCGCCTGAGCCGAACCCCGCCCGCGCCGGAACCTGGTTCGCGAGGAGTCGGGTCAGGAGCGGAGGCGGGTGCGTTCGGTTCGAGCTGCCTCGAGCAGGACGGCGGCACGGGCGTCGAAGGAGTGCTCGGCGGCGATGTACTCGGCCACGACGGCCCGCTCGGCAGCAGTCGGCCAGGCGTACGACGGGTCCAGCAGCGCGGCGAGTTCGTCGCGGGAGCGCGCGACCGCGAGCGTCGGCACGTCGAGCACGTCGGACAGCCCGGCGACCTCGTCGGTGACGACGACTCCCCCGGACGCCAGCACGTCGAACACCCGGTTCGACACGAAGCCCCCGGCGGCCATGTCCGGCCAGTGGTCGTTGAGTACCACACGCGCCGAGGCGTAGGCCGCCGCGACCTCGGGCCGGGTCAGCGACGATTCGCCGAGCGACTCCGCGGGGACGACCTCGTCCCACCCCGGACCGTGCACGCGCAGGTCGGCACCGAGCCCGACCGCGTCGGACACGATGGGGCGCGCGGCGCCGCGGGTCGAGCCGACGAACACCACGCGGTCGGCATCGGGGCTCGTCGCCGCCCGCGAGCCCGGGTGGAACACCGCGGGGTCGGTCGCCTGCAGCAGCGTCCGGACCGGCACGCCCGAACGATCGGCCGCGGCAGCCGCCCACACCGGACCGGCCGCGAAGGCGACGTCGAACGACCGCAGCTCGGTGTCGGCGACGTCATCAGGGTGGCTGATCACCCAGAGCAGGTTCACCGAGGCGGGGTTCGGCGGCACCCGATCCAGCCCGCGGATCACCAGCGTCACGTCGTCCGCAGCATCGTCGTCGCGCACGTGGGCGTCCCGCCGGTCGATCCGGACGCGCTGCCCGAACCGTTCGAGGGCACCGGCCAGCTCGGCGGCGAAGTGCACGTCGCCCCACCCGTCGCCCTCCGGCCCGGCAGGCGCGGCGATCTTCAGCGACCAGGCGAGCGTATCGCTGGCGCGACGAGGCGTCTGACGGACCGGGGTCACCGGGCGCGCTCCCCACGGTGGCAACGGCGGCCCGGCGGAGACTGCAGCACCCCGGCCGTCGACCGAGTCCCGTCTCGCGTCCCGCCAGGCCGAGAACGCGTCCACGGTGGCGGCGTCGATCGTCCGCCCGGGTTCAGTGAGTCGGACGGTCTCACCGACGTCCTCCACCAGGATCGTGGGACCCGACTGCGGTCGCTGGCGCACAGCGCACGCGTGCGTCCACCCGACGAGCGTCGTCGGCTCGTCCGTGAGCACGGGCGCAGGGACGATCGCGGCCCGGGGCACAGCGAGCACGGGCTGATCGGCACCGAACACCGAGTCCCCCGTGCCGAACGGACGGTCGTCCGACCACGGGAGTGCGCCGGGACGGATGAGCAGTGCACCGTTCCTCGCCGAACCGTCCGCCGTGCGCACCGAGGCCTGCACCAGGCGGTGGACTCCGGTCTCGGCGAGTGCCAGGAGACCGCCGGCATCGATCGTCACCGAGGTGTCGACCAGCAGGAGGACCCGTCCGACCCCGGCGGCGAGGCCGGCGTTGATCGCGGACCCCATGCCGTCCACGGGCACGGTCCGCACCCACGGCAGGCGACGCCCGAACGGGTCGACCGGCGACGCATCGGCGACGTAGCTCACGGCCCGGACGTCAGCGCCACGACCGAAGGCATCGTGGGCGACCGACACCAGCCGGGCGACCTCGGCGTGCCGGTCCGAGCGGGTCGTCACGAGCACCGTGACGTCGTGGTCCAGCCGCGGCAGCGGGTCCGGGAACCCGGCCACGCGGACGACCTCAGCCGTCGTCGCGGGCGCGGGACGGGCCTCCCGGTCGGGGTGGTCGGCAGCCGTCGCGTCGCGACGACGGCGACCGAACCACCCGGAACCGGAGGCCACGGGCGGTGCTAGACGCCGAGGAGTCGCTGGAGGTAGACGCCGTAGCCGCCCTTGACCAGCGGCGCGGCGAGCTCGGCGAGCTGCGCGTCGTCGATCCAGCCGTTGCGCCAGGCGATCTCCTCGATGCACCCGATCTTGAAGCCCTGACGGTCCTCGATGACCTTCACGTACTCCGACGCCTGCATCATCGACTCGAACGTTCCGGTGTCGAGCCACGCCGTGCCGCGGTCGAGGACCTGGACGCCGAGCTCACCGGCCTCGAGGTAGCGCTCGTTGACCGTCGAGATCTCGAGTTCCCCGCGGGCGCTCGGCTCGATGGTCTTGGCGATCTCGATGACCTTGTTGTCGTAGAAGTACAGGCCGGGGACGGCGTAGTTCGACTTCGGCTCGGCCGGCTTCTCCTCGATGGAGACGGCGGTGAAGTCGTCGTCGAACTCCACGACGCCGTACGCCTTCGGGTCGGCCACGTGGTAGGCGAAGATCGTCGCGCCGTCGACCTCGGTGTTCTTCCGCAGGTTCGTGCCGAGGCCGGTGCCGTGGAAGATGTTGTCGCCGAGGACGAGCGCGACGCTGTCGTCGCCGATGAACTCCTCACCGATGACGAAGGCCTGGGCGAGACCGTCCGGGGACGGCTGCACGGCGTACTCGATCTCCATGCCGAACGCCGAGCCGTCGCCGAGCAGGGCCCGGAACTGGTCGTTGTACTCCGGCGTCGTGATGACCAGCACCTGTCGGATGCCCGCCATCATCAGGGTCGACAGCGGGTAGTAGACCATCGGCTTGTCGTAGATCGGCATGAGCTGCTTGCTGATGCCCTTGGTGATCGGCCAGAGGCGCGTGCCGGAACCGCCGGCGAGGATGATGCCCTTCATCGCTTTCCCCTTACTTCTTCGTCCGGAGCGATTCGGTGTACGCGACGCACTCCTCGTACGTCGGCAGCAGCCCCTGGGCCGCGGCTTCTTCGAGGGTGGGGGCGCTGGTGTCCTTCTCGGACAGCACCAGCTCGCCGAGACCCTCGGGCAGGTCGAGCCCGACCGTCGGGTCGAGGATGGCGATCCCCTTCTCGCGCTCGGGGTCGTAGTGCGCGCTGACCAGGTAGTTCACCGTCGACTGGTCCTCGAGCGCGACGATCGCGTGGCCGAGCCCCTCGGACAGGTAGACGGCCTTGCGGTCGACGTCGTCGATGCGGACCGAGTCCCACTGGCCGAACGTCGGGGACCCGACGCGGATGTCGACGATGTAGTCGATGAACGCCCCGCGCACGGCGGTGACGTACTTCGCCTGGCTCGGTGCGACGAGGGCGTAGTGGATGCCGCGGGCGACACCGGCCGCGGAGATCGACATGTTCACCTGGCGGAGGTCGAGCGGGTGACCGACGGTCTCCTCGAGGACGTCGGCGCGGTACGCCTCGAGGAATGCTCCTCGTGCGTCGCCGTGCTGGACGGGCGTGAACTCCCACGCGCCAGGGATCTTCAGTTCGCGGATCTGCACCGGGGAAGCCTAGCAAGCCGTGAGTTCGCATAGGCTGTCATGGTTCTGCGCATTGCCGACTCCCGAAACGAGACCAAGCGAGCCCGTGAAGCTATTCGTCCAGATCCCCTGCCTCAACGAGGAGAACACCCTCGCCAGCGTCATCGACTCCATCCCACGGGAGATCGACGGCATCGACGAGATCGAGATCCTGGTGATCAACGACGGCAGCACCGACCGCACCGTCGAGGTCGCCAAGGAGCACGGCGTCAAGCACTTCGTGCACCACACCACGAACATGGGCCTCGCCCGCTCGTTCCGTGACGGCGTCGACTACGCGCTGCTGCACGGTGCCGACATCGTCGTGAACACCGACGGGGACAACCAGTACCCGCAGGCACAGATCGCCGAGCTCGTGCAGCCGATCCTGCGGAAGGAAGCCGAGATCGTCATCGGCGACCGGCAGACGCGCACCATCGAGCACTTCTCCGGCTTCAAGAAGGCCATGCAGCGCTTCGGCTCGTGGGTCGCGAGCCGTGCGGCCGGGCTCGACCTGCCCGACGCGGCGAGCGGGTTCCGCGCGTACTCGAAGTACTCGCTCATCCGCCTGAACATCGTGACGCGCTTCAGCTACTGCATGGAGACCATCGTGCAGGCCGGGTACAAGCGCCTGGCGATCGCGTCGGTGCCGATCACGACGAACCCGAAGACCCGCGAGTCGCGGCTCTTCAACAACATCTTCCAGCACATGTTCGAGTCCGGCTCGGCGATCGCCCGCGTCTACCTGATGTACCGGCCGATGGCGCTGTTTCTCTGGGTCGCGGCGGTGCTCGGAGCACTCGGACTCTGGCCGCTCATCCGGTACCTGGTGCTCCTGGCGATGCACACCGGCGGCAACCACCTGCAGTCGATCATCCTCGGTGTCGTCCTGCTCATCACCGCGCTCCTGTCGATCGTCATCGGCGTCGTGGCCGACCTCACCCGCCTGAACCGCACGCTGGCCGAGGAGCAGCTCGACCTGCAGAAACTGCAGCGGTATGGCGACTGACCCGGCGTCGGCGATGCTGAAGGGCCGAACGCGGTTCGCGCTCTGGCTCCGTCGCCCTTCGTCCTGGGTCGAGATCGTCGCCTGGGCCGCGCTCGTGGCGTTCATCGCCTGCACCATCGGGCCCGCGCTGATCGGTCAGGGCACGTTCCTGAACACCGGCATGCTCAGCCGGTACACCCCGTGGGGTGAGTCGCTCGAGACCCTGCGGAACTCGACGAACATCCTGAGCAGTGACACCCTCGACAGCGTCACACCCCAGACGACGCTCCTGGTCAAGCTCGCGCACGAAGGCGTGTTCGGGTCATGGAACCCGTACGTCGCCGGGGGCGTCGAACTCGGCGGCGTGCCGAACTCCGGGGCGTGGTCCCCGCTGTCGCTCCCCTGGTGGATCCTGCCGTTCTCGGCCGCGGCCGGCGCGGTGAAACTCCTCGAGATCGTCGCGATCACGGCCGGCATGTCCCTGCTGCTGCGTCGGTGGGGCGTCCCGCGGGCCGCGTGGCCGATCGCCTCGCTCGTCTTCGCGTCGTCCGGCTTCATGGTCGCGTGGTCGAACTGGCCGCAGACCCGGGTGGCCGCCTTCCTGCCGCTGCTGTTCTGGGCCATCGACCGGGCCGCCGTCGAGCTCCGTGCACGCGACCTGTTCAGCGTCGGCCTCGTCGTCACCGCGATGCTGCTCGGGGGCTTCCCGGCGATCGTCGGCTACGGGCTCTTCGTCGGTGGCCTCTTCTTCCTGGCCCGCACGATCGTGGCCCACCGCGCACTCCGCCAGGTGCTCGTCAGTGCGGGGATCGCCCTCGGCGGGATCGTCCTCGGTGTCCTGCTCGCCGCCTGGCAACTCGTGCCGTTCGCGATCAGCGCCGCGAACGTCGTCGACTTCGGCGGTCGCGGTCAGCGCGGCGGTGCCGGCATCGGGTCCGCGCCCCTGGTGAGTTCCTGGATCCCGGACATCACGTCGCTGGCGAGCACCGGCCGCGCGTGGGGCCTCCGCAACCCGGTCGAGGAGTACTCGTACATCGGCATCGCCGCGGTGGTGCTCATCGCCGCCGCCGTCCTGATCCGCCCGGATCGACGCGACGCAGCGTCCGCCGGCGGAGCAGCGCCCGCCGTCGACGCAGCGCCCACCGTCGACGCTGCGCCCGCCACCGCACCGGTGCGCGACGCCGACGCCGCGCTGGTCCGGCGTCGGCGGCGCGGTGTCGTGCCGATCGTCGCGTCGCTGCTGGCGTTCAGCGTCGTGCTGGTGTTCCTCGGCGGCCCGCTCCTGGCCGCGGTCCGGGAACTCCCGGTGTTCGACTCGAGTCCGATCGGTCGAGCGCGTGTCGTCGTGGGCTTCTTCGCCGCGGTGCTCGCCGGCATCGGGTTCGGACGCGTCGTCGAGCCCGAGACGCTGCGCGACGAACTCGCACGGTTCCGCCGTGCCACGCCGCTCCGGCGCGCGGGCCGGATCGCGACGGTCGTCCTCGTCGTGCTGTTCACCGCGTCGGTCGGGCTGCAGACGGCGCTGGCGCTCGACACGGTGCCGGCCGACGTGCTGCACCGGACCAAGCTCCTCGTCCTCGCCACCGGGGTCGTCGGTGCCGGGACGGCCGTCCTCGTCCTCGTCCCGTGGCTCCTGCGGATCCGTTCGCTCCGCGTCGCCGCCGCGATGGGCATCGTCGCCGCGGTCTGCGTGCCCGCCGTCGCCGCGACGGTCCGCTGGTGGCCCATCGCGCCGAACTCGACGTTCTACCCGTCGTCGCCGGCGATCGACTACCTGCAGGAGCACGTGTCCGCCCAGGACCGCTTCGCCACCGCCGGCACCGCGACGTTGCCCGGGTCGGCCTCGTACTACGGCATCCGCTCGACCACCGGGCACGCGTTCCAGACGCGGGAGTGGAAGCAGCTCATGCGGACCGTCGACCCGACGACGTACCCGACGGCCACGTACCTGACGTTCGCGCCCGACGAGATGACCCACTTGGTCGACTCCGCCGTCCTCGACCGCGTCGCCACGAAGTACGTCGTCGCCGACCCCTCCGCCCCGATCGCCGGGACCCCCGAGGCCGGCGCCCGCCGTACGGGGTGGACGGACCTGACGACGAGGCGACCGTCCGTCGACGGGCCGAGCAACTCCGGTCCCGTGAACGGCGTGACCCTCACCGGCCCGCCGCAGCTCACGACGTCGGCTCGGGGCATGACCCTCACCGTCGCGATCGTCGCGGACGGCACCGGGAAGACCCTCGCCGAGACCGAGAGCTGGGTGCCCGCCCTCGGCGGCCCCCGCAACGTCGCCGTCGCGGGGTCGAGCATCCCGTCGCGTGTGCAGTGGCACGCCGAGATCACGGTCACCGGGCAGTCGCAGCCGGTCGCGATCGGCACGGGCACCGGCGGGAAGGCCGTCCTGGACACCGTCCGGCCCGTCGCCGGCCAGGGCGTGTCGGTCGTGCACACCGGCGACGCAACGATCTACCAGCGCAGCTCGGCGCTCGACCGGGTGCGGTGGGCGTCCGACCAGCGGGTGCTCGCATCGACGGACAACCGGCTCGCGGCACTCGCCGGGCACGCGCTCTCCGACGACACCGTCGTCCTCAGCACGTCCACCGACCACCGGGCCGACCGGACGGGTGACGCCGTGGTCCGGCTACGGCCGAGTGCCCCGAGCGAGACCGTCGCCGACGTCGATGCGACCGGTGGCGGCTGGCTCGTGGTCGCGGACTCGCTCCGGCGTCCGGGCTGGCACGCCACGGTGGACGGCGAGCCGACCGACCTCGTCGCCGCGGACAACGCCGGTGGCGCGGTCTGGGTCCCGCGGGGCTCGCACACCGTCCGGGTGTCCTACTCGGTGCCCGGGCTCACCGCCGGGTGGCTCGTCACGGGCGGGACCGTCGGGATCGCCGTGCTCACGACCGTGACCGTGCTCGTCGTCGGCCGTCGTCGACGTCGACGTGCCCGCACGGCCGACTGAGCCTCGGCCCCGTACAATCGGCTTTCGATCCGACGACCCCGCCGGTGCCGCCATCCGCGTCGCCGTCGACAACGCAAAGGAAGAGACCTCGTGAAGATCCTCGTCACCGGAGGAGCCGGCTTCATCGGCTCGAACTTCGTCCGCCGCACGCTGGAGGACGCGTACCCCGGCCTTGAGGGCGCCGAGGTCGTCGTCTACGACGCGCTGACCTACTCCGGCAACGAAGCGAACCTCGCCCCGGTCGCCGACTCCCCCCGCTACACCTTCGTCCACGGTGACATCCGCGACGCCGCGAAGCTCGACGAGGTCGTCCCGACCGTCGACGCGATCGTGCACTTCGCCGCCGAGTCCCACGTCGACCGCTCGGTCCGCGACTCCGGCATCTTCGTCGAGACCAACGTCGTCGGCACCCAGCGTCTGCTCGACGCGGCACTCCGCCACGGCACCGAGCGCTTCGTGCACGTCTCCACCGACGAGGTCTACGGCTCCATCAGCGAGGGTTCGTGGGACGAGGAACGCCCGCTCGAGCCGAACTCGCCGTACTCGGCGTCGAAGGCCGGCAGCGACCTGCTCGCCCGCAGCTACCACCGCACGCACGGGCTGAACCTCTCGATCACGCGCTGCTCGAACAACTACGGCCCGTACCACTTCCCCGAGAAGGTCATCCCGCTGTTCGTCACCAACCTGATCGACGACGTGCACGTCCCGCTGTACGGCGAGGGCAACAACATCCGCGACTGGCTGCACGTCGACGACCACACCCGCGGCATCGCGATGGTCCTGACCCGCGGCCGCGCCGGCGAGATCTACAACATCGGCGGCGGCACCGAGCTGACCAACAAGGAGCTCACGCAGCTGCTCCTCGACGCCACCGGCAAGGACTGGTCGTACGTCGACCGCGTCGCCGACCGTCTCGGGCACGACCTGCGCTACTCGGTCGACATCTCGAAGATCCAGGCCGAGCTCGGCTACGAGCCGCAGGTCCCGTTCGAGCAGGGCCTGACCGACGTCGTGCAGTGGTACCGCGAGAACCGCGCCTGGTGGGAGCCGCTCAAGCAGCGTGCGGCCCTGAGCTGAACCGGCACACCGTGACCAGGTACCTCATCACCGGAGCGGCCGGCATGCTCGGCCAGGACCTCCAGGCCGCGCTCGCGGGCCGCGACGTCACCGCGCTGTCGCGGGCCGACCTCGACATCACCGACCCGGCCGCGGTGGACGCCGCCGTGGCCGGGCACGACGTCGTGGTCAACTCGGCCGCGTACACCAAGGTCGACGACGCGGAAGACCACGAGGACGACGCCCACGCGGTGAACGCGACCGGGCCGAAGCTCCTCGCCGAGGCCGCCGTCCGCCACGGCGCGAAGCTCGTCACCGTGTCGACCGACTACGTGTTCGACGGCAACGGCACGGCGCCCTACGCCGAGGACGCCCCGACCGACCCGATCAACGCCTACGGCCGCACGAAGGCCGCCGGCGAGGCCTTGGTGCGCGCGATCGCCCCGGACACCTCGTACGTCGTCCGCACCGCGTGGATCTACGGCGCACACGGGCCGAACTTCGCCGCGACGATGCTCCGGCTCGCCGGCTCGCACGACACCGTCAGCGTCGTCACCGACCAGGTCGGCCAGCCGACGTGGACCGGCGACCTCGCCGCCCGGATCGTCGAACTCGTCGACGGGGACGCCCCGGCCGGCATCTACCACGGCACGAACGCGGGCCAGGGGTCCTGGTTCGACTTCACGCAGGCCATCTACCGCGAGCTCGGGCTCGACCCGGAACGCGTCCTGCCCACGGACAGTGCGGCGTTCGTCCGACCGGCGCCGCGTCCGGCGTACAGCGTGCTCGGCCACGACGGCTGGTCGCGCGCCGGCCTCGCGCCGATGCGCGACTGGCGCGAGGCGCTGCACGCCGCCGTCGCGGCGGGTGCGTTGACCGCGTAGGCGCGGCTCTCAGCCAGGAGGCGCGGGTCGGTCCCGGGACGTCGGGAACCCGACCCGCGCCTCCAGACCGCCCACCGACCGCGCCCAGGGGGCGCCGGGACCACCCTGGTAGTGTCGGGCAGCCGAGCGCGGGGCCGGCTCTCGGCCCCTGACCAGGGGTCCACGGACCACCGGTCCACGAACCACGACGAGGAGCACAGCACCATGACCACCCTCCACGTCATCGTCGACCAGATCGTCGCTCCCGTGCCGGGCGGCATCGGGCGCTACGCCGAGGAACTGGCGCGGCACCTCGTCGAGCACGCGCCGAGCGGGTGCGAGGTCGCGGGCGTGGTCTCCGCCGTCGGGTCCGACGAGATGGCGCACCTGCGGAAGCTCCTGCCGGGGCTATCCGACCTGCAGCGGCTCCCGCTGCCGCGGCGCGAGCTGTCGCTCGCCTGGCAGGGCGGGTTCGTCGGCGGCATCGCGAAGGGCATGGTGCACGCGCCGAGCGTGCTCGCACCACTGGTCAAGCACGACCGTTTCCAGGACCCGGGTCGGCAGACCGTGGTCACCGTGCACGACGTCGTGCCGTGGACCAACCCCGAGACCCTGACGCCGCGCGGCGTCCACTTCCACAAGGCGATGGTGAAGCGAGCGTGGAAGCACGCCGACGCCGTCGTGGTGCCGACCCACGCCGTCGCGGGGGCCCTGAACGAGATCCACCGCTTCGACGACCGGCTCCGCGTCATCGGCGGCGCCCCGAGCGGACGCCTCCGGCTGCCCGTCGACGCCGACCTGCGCGCGGAACGTCTCGGCCTGCCCGACCGCTACGTGCTCGCGGTCGGCACGCTCGAGCCCCGCAAGGCCCTGGCCTCCCTGATCGAGGCGATGGCCCACCCGGACGCTCCGGCCGACATCCCCCTCGTCATCTCGGGCCCGGACGGCTGGGGAGACGTCGACGTGTACGGCACCGCGGAGCGTGCGGGCCTGTCACGCGACCGGGTGAAGGTCCTCGGCCGCATCGACGACGCAGACCTCGCGGTGGTCTACGACCGCGCGACGGTGTTCGTGTTCCCGAGCCTCGCCGAGGGGTTCGGCCTGCCCGTGATCGAGGCGATGAGCTTCGGTACCCCGGTGATCCACTCCGACGACCCCGCCGTGGCCGAGGTCGCCTCGGACGCCGGGGTCACCGTCGCCCGGTCGCCGCGGGAGTCCTACCCGGCACGACTCGCCCAGGCGGTCTACCAGGTCGTGCACGACCCGAACCTGGCCAGCCGACTGGCGGTGGCGGGTCCGGACCGCGCACGCATGTACGACTGGTCGGACTCCGCGGCGGAGACCTGGCAGCTGCACGCCGACCTCTGACGGTCGGACCGCGTCAGCCCTTGTACGTGTAGGTGCTGACCCAGTCGATGTACAGGTGCCCCGCGTCGCCCCAGTCGCCGACCTGGAACATGTACCGGTGCGCCGTCTTCGGCACATGGCTGGTGACCGTCTTGATCACCTTGCCGTCGAGGCGGTAGCGGACGGACTTCCCGGGGATCCACTCGATCGAGTACGTGTGCCACGACCGCCAGGAGACACCGGTGCCCACGCTCACCGCGTTCGCCTCCTGTCCCGCGATCATCGAGTGGTGGTGCAGCATCGGCTGCTGGTCGAAGTTGGCTTCGGGGTAGTCGATCTCCCCGTCGGCCCAGCGGTCGGACGACGGCCAGAGCATGAAGGCCGCGCCGTTGCCGGCACCACCGGTTGCCTTGGCGCGGACGATGAACTTCCCGCCCTTGTGGCCCCAGGCGCCCGTCGGCGTGCCGAAGGTGCCGGCGGCGCCGTGCTTGCCGTCGAGCTTGACGTCCATGTACCCGTGGTGCGAACTGATCTGCGACCCCGAGTAGTACATGCCGCCGGTGCCGTCCGGGTACGGCTGCCACGACCTCGCGTACTGCTTCGCGAAGGCCCCCTTGGCGCTGGCCGGGGTGCTGAACTGCTCGCGGAAGGTCTGCTTGAACTTCCCGACGTCGCCGAGCGGTGCCGAGCTGGCGGTCGCTGCGGTCCCCTGGCCGAGCGGGCCGGCGACGAGTGCTGCTCCGAGGAGCACGACGGCGAGTGCGGCTCTCCTGGTGGCGCGTTCCTGCATGGGCTCGGTCACTCCCTGACGTGACGGTTCGCACCCGTTCGGTGTGGGTGCCGGGCGACCGGATCTCGGCTGCCCGGCGTTCACGGTAGTTGCTGTCCACGATGTGCGTCCGGGGGTTGACACAGCTGCGTACCCCCAGTGCGCGGGCCTTGCACGATGACCGAACCGTCGGCTGGGAGTCCTGGTCAGAGCGCGTGGCGCGACCGGGAGCCCCGTCGACTCGAGCAGGGGTCGTCGTCTGCGCCGTCCGATCAGGGCCGGGCGCGACGACGACGCGTGACGAGCGCGACCACGACGGCTGCCAGCACCGCGACGACGACGACCACGGCCGCGACCTCGGCGACGTGCACCGAGGTGAGCATCGAGTCGTACTGCGACTTCGTCGAGACGAAGCCCCGTTCAGCAGGGCCGGACCAGCCGGACACCGGGTTCAACGGACCGGCGGCGTGCAGGGCGAACCCGCAGACCACCGCGGCGACCACGGCGATCACGGCGAGGACGAGGACGGGGACGGCGCGGCGCATCCCGCTACCGTAGCGCGGCCCAGGACCCGATCGCGGCCCAGCCCAGCCCTGCCCCGCCGCGTCAGAGTGCGTCGCGGAGGCGCGCAGCCTTCTCCTCGACCAGGCGCTCGAGCCCGTCGGCGTACTCCGTCAGCCGAGCGGCGACGGCCGGCTCCGAGGAACCGATGATGCGCGCCGCCAACAGACCGGCATTGGCGGCACCGTTGATCGCCATCGTCGCCACCGGGATGCCCGCCGGCATCTGCACGATCGAGAGCAGCGAGTCGAGGCCGTCCAGGCGCGCGAGCTGCACCGGGACGCCGATCACCGGCAGCGTGGTCATCGAGGCCACCATGCCGGGCAGGTGTGCTGCGCCGCCGGCCCCGGCGATGACGACCCGGATGCCGCGCTCGGCGGCGGCGCGGGCGAAGCGGGTCATCTTGTCCGGGGTGCGGTGCGCCGACACGACGTCCGCCTCGAACGGGATGCCGAGTTCGGCGAGGATCTCCGCCGCGGCCCGCATGGTCGGCCAGTCGGAGTCCGACCCCATGATGATCGAGACGAGCGGCTGTGCGGGTGCGGCGGTGTCGGTCACGCGACGAGCCTAGCCGAGCAGGACCCGCCGCCAGGTGTCGCCGTCGTGGCCGATCGTGCGGTCCCCGGCGACCCAGCGCGCAGCGCGCTCGTCCGGTCGGCCGCGTTCGACAGCGGTCCGCACGGCGTCCCGCCACGCTCCGACGTCATCCGGGACGGCCACGGCGCCGTGCGCCCGTGCCACCGCGTACGACGGCCGGTCCGAGACCACGGCGGGCAGTCCGAGCGCGGTGTACTCCAGGAACTTCAGGTCGCTCTTCGCGCGGTTGAACTCCTCGTCGCGCAGGGGTGCGACACCCGCTCGCCAGCGCTCCCGGTGCGCCACGAGCCAGCGGGAGAAGGCCGGGTAGTGCCCGTCGGGGACGTCGACCCGGCGGAACCAGTCCGCGCCGCCCTCGTCCGTCACGCCGATGACCTCGAGCCGGATCGGGGTGCCGTCCGCAGTGGCGAGGTCGGCGAAGACGTCACGGAGCAGTTCGAGGTCGGCGGCGTGGGTGAGCGTGCCCATGTACAGCACGCGGTGCTCCCCCTCGGGGCGCTCGTCGTCATCGTCGTCCGTCGGGCCGGCGGTCCAGATCTCCGGGTCGAGGGCGTTCGGCACGACGACGACGTCCCGCGCGACCGGACGGACGACGTCGGCGAGTTCGGGCGTGCTCACGACGACGGTGTCGGCACCCCGCACCAGGGCGTCGATCGAGGCGAGCCGGTCGGGGTCGTACTCGGCACGGGCCAGTCGTTCGCGCCCGGAATCGGTGAAGAAGTCGTCGTCGACCTCGGCCACGACGCGGATCCCCCGGGCCGCGGCGGCCGCCAGGAAGGGCTGCACGTCGTCACGCGGCAGGATGTCACGCTGCACCAGGAGTGCGGCGTACGGCGTCGTGTCGGAGCCGTCGACGAACGCGGCCGGGTCCACCTGACGGGCCTCGGCGGTGCCGCTCGACGCCAGGTGCTCGGTGCGCCGGACGACACGGACGTGTGCCGAGGCCGGGTGCGCGCCCCCACCGCCGGCGACGACGTACCCGAGCACGGGCAGGGGCACCGGCTGCGGTGGGGCCCCGACGACCACACGGCGCAGGCGTCGGGCGGCCCGGCGGACGAGATCACGCGGCATGCGTCCATCCTCTCGCACCCGGAACCTCGCACCGGACGCCGCACGCCGACTCAGCGCACCCGCACCGTCCGGCACGTTGACGCCGTGCGGTCCGCTCCGGTCCCGGTGTTGTGCGCGACCGCGCAGACCGTGTGCTTGCCGGCCGCCACCCGGACCGTGCCCGCGAAGCCGTGCGAACGGCCGGAGCCCCAGGTCGCGTCCACGTCGGCACGCTTCCGGCCGGCGTCCAGTGACGTCACCCGTCTGCCGTCGACCGTGATCGCCACCCGGGTCGCCGCGGTCACCGCGTCGCCGTCGAACGCCCAGCCGCGCACGGCGATGCCGCGGGCCACGGCCGTGGCGGACTCGAGCCCGGCGTAGGGGTCGTGCCGGTACGCGCGGACGGTCGAGCAGCCGAGCGCGGTGTCCGATCCGGCGCCGATGTTCACCGCGGTGACGCAGACACGGCGAGCGCCGGCCGCGGTGGGCAGCACGACGTCGAAGCCGTGGGTCGCGCCGACACCGGCACGGGCGTCGACGTCGGGACGGTCGAGCCCGGCGGTGGCGACGCCGGCCGCGGCCCCGTCCACGGTGGCACGGACCCGCACGGGCTGCGTGGGGTCGTCCTCGTCGTAGGCCCACCCGGACACGCGGACGCCGCCGCCGGTGCCGGCGACGGCCTCGAGCGACCCACGGGGTGTCATGTCGGCAGCGGGTGCCCCCAGGCGTGCGTTCGCGACGAGGGCCTGCGCGTAGGCCGAGAACCACTTGCCGGCGGCCGGGGCACCGTTGCAGGTGCCGTCGCTCGCGCCGGGGGTCTTCACCCACAGCAGGGCGTCGAGCGCCGTGCCGTCGGACACCACCCGGGGCGAGGTACCGAGTCCGGCGCCGGGTCCGTTGCACCACGTGCCGCGCCAGCCCTGCCCGTTGCGCGAGGTGTCGATCACGTAGTGGGAACCCCCGGTCGCGGCGGACACCTTCTGCGCGTACGCCTGCTCCTGGGCGGTCGGGTAGTAGTTCGCGACGTTCGTGAAGAAGCCGCGGGCTTGCTGCACCCCCGCGCTGTTCAGTCGCGACGCCATCAGTGCGGGCTGCACCCAGTTCGAGTTGCCGGCGTCCAGGTACGCGGGGACCCCGGCAGCGGTCAGGCCGGCGACGGTGCGGGAGAGGATCCGGTAGCGCTGCTCGTCGAGCGCCGTGCTGCACTTGGCGTTGCTGAGCATCGCGAGCGAGTCCGGTTCGACGACGACGGCTGCACGGTGCCCGGTGAGCGCCGCGGTGACCTGGTCGACCCAGTCGTCGTAGGAACGCTCGTCGAACCCGCCGGCCGAGTACCCGCCGCAGTCACGGTCGGGGATCGCGTAGAGCACGAACACGGGTGTGGTGCCGGACTGCTCGGCCCCGGTCAGGGCGGTGCTGATGGTCTTGGTCAACTGTGTCCCCTGCGTCCAGTCGCCGAGCCAGGTGGCGACGGGGTAGCGGGCGATGGTCCCCGCCGCCGCGGCACCGGCAGGGTCGGTGGCTGCGAGGGCGGTCTGGGCCTTCGCCGCCTCGCTCGTGGGCGACCGGTACGGCCCGGCGCCGTAGAGCGACGCGGACGTCGCCGAGCGGATGGCGGATGCCGAGGTCGCTGCCGACGCGGTCGCGGTCGGCAGCAGGCCGGCGACGGCAGCGACGAGGGCGACTGCGGCGGCGCGGACGGCGGTACGGCGCGGACGGCGGCGCATGGAGACTCCCCTGGACGTGTGTTCCCTGACTGCTCCAGGAGAACACGCGTTCCCGTCCCCCACCAGCCTCCCGAGCGGGTGCCACCCGAGGGGGTGTCCGCAGACCGGCCGACAAGTGCGTCCCGCGCCGACACGACACGGGAGGCCCGTGGCGGCGTCGCCACAGGCCTCCCGTGTCGTCATCCGGTCACGTCGAGGACGCGACCTCAGTCGTCGAAGTGGGCAGCGGCCGCGCGAGCGCGGTAGACGACGTCGTCGACGTCGTCACCGAGCACCGTGACGTGCCCGATCTTCCGTCCGGCCCGGGGTGCCTTGCCGTAGAAGTGGTACTTGGCCTCGGGGAAGGCCTGGAGTGCGGCGGGGTACCGGGCGGCGAGGTCGCCGTCGGCGGGTCCGCCGAGCACGTTGACCATGACGGACGCCGGGGCGAACGAGCCGGTGGCACCGAGCGGCAGGTCGAGGACGGCACGCAGGTGCTGCTCGAACTGGCTCGTGGTGGCGCCGTCGATGGTCCAGTGCCCGGTGTTGTGCGGACGCATCGCGAGCTCGTTGATGAGGATGCGCTCGTCGTCGGTCTGGAACAGCTCGACGGCGAGCACACCGGTGACCCCGAGTTCCTCGGCGATGCGGACGGCGATCGACTCGGTCAGGTCGGCGATCCGGCCGGCGCTGTCCGGGGCCGGAGCGATGACCTCGGCGCAGACGCCGTCGCGCTGCACGGTCTCGACGAGCGGCCAGGCGACGACCTGCCCGGAGGGGCGGCGTGCCACGGACTGCGCGAGTTCGCGGGTGAAGGGGACGAGCTCCTCGACCAGGAGGGCCTGGTCGCCGCCGGCCTCGGCCACGGCGATGAACCAGTCGTCGACCTCGGCGGCGTCGGAGACGACCCGGACACCCTTGCCGTCGTACCCGCCCCGCGGGGTCTTGACGACGGCTCGGCCACCGTGGTCGGCCAGGAACCCGCGGAGCTCGTCGGGGTCGTGCACGGCCGCCCAGTCGGGCACCGGCAGGCCGAGGTCGCTCAGCCGGCGACGCATCGTGATCTTGTCCTGCGCGACGGCCAGCGCGTCGGGGCCGGGGTGGACCGCCACGCCCGCGTCCACCAGCGTGCGCAGAACGTCCTGGGGCACGTGTTCGTGGTCGAAGGTGACGACGTCGACCTGTCGGGCGAACTCGAGCACCGTGGCGGCGTCGTGGTAGTCACCCTCGGCGGTGGCGGCGATGCTCGCCGACATGCCCGGCCCCTCGGCGAGCACCCGGATGTCGATCCCCAGTTCGACCGCGGCCGGCACCATCATCCGTGCCAGCTGTCCCCCACCGATGACCCCGACGCGCAACGCCATGCTGTGTGATCCTTCCGGCGCTCCCACCGCGCGGTGGGAACGCGTTGTCTACAATCGCTGTTCGGGTCGTGCTCTGGACGACCGGTCACAACTCTACGGATCCTGGAGGGCTCGTGCGGCGCCTCATCGCCCAGCTGGCACGCTTCGGCGTCGTCGGTGCCGTCGGCTTCGTCGTGGACACCACGGTGTTCAACGTGCTGCGCATCACCGTCCTGAACCCCGAGGACGTCCACTCGGGCCCGTTCTGGGCGAAGGTCATCTCCACCGTCGTGGCGATCTTCGTCAACTGGATGGGCAACCGGTACTGGACGTTCCGTGAGCAGCGTCGCGCCGTGGCCACCCGCGAGGGTGTCGAGTTCGTCGTCGTCTCGCTCGGCGGCATGGTCATCGCCCTCGCCTGCCTCGGGGTCTCGCACTACGCCATGGGGCTCACCTCGGTGCTCGCCGACAACGTCGCGAACATCGTCGGGCTCGTGCTCGGCACGGTCTTCCGGTTCTGGCTCTACAAGGTCTGGGTCTACCACCCCGAGCGCACCGCCACGCAGCCGGCCACCGCCGACGAGTCGGTGTCCGACGGGCCGCGGGTCCCCCACGACGCCTGACCTAGGATCGGTGGGGTGACGGCCGAGACGACCACCACCCCTGCTCCACCCCGCACCGCGCGCTGGGAACGTGTCGCGATCGCGGTGATCACGGCGACCTTCGGGCTGTGGCTCGTGGCGTGGGCGTTGATCGTCCCGGTGTTCGAAGCGCCCGACGAGACCGCGCACATCGACGCCTCGGTGCACCTCGCCGTCGGCGACGCGTGGGCGGCCCCCGGCGAGCTGTTCGTCACCAACGCCGTGCAGGCCGCCAAGGTCGAGCAGGCGACGAAACCGTCCGACGAGTGGTCGACGGTGGGCGAGTTGCTGCAGAACGCCCCCGGCCCCTCGGCGACGGTCAACCAGATGACCCAGCACCCGCCGACCGCCTACCTGGCCGGAGCCGCCGTGCTCCGTGCCGTCGACTTCGGCGAGCTCCGCTGGGACCACGCGTTCATCGCCCTCCGCCTGGCCGACGTGCTGGCCGTGACCGCGCTGCCGCTGCTCGCCTGGGCGTCGGTGCGCCGGGTGACCCGCAGCCCCCGCGCCGCGCTGATCGGCGCCCTCGCCGTGTTCGCGACGCCCGAGCTCGCGTCCATCGGCTCGTCGTTCTCCAACGACGCCCCCGTCCTGCTCGTCGCCGGGATCGTCGTCTGGCTCGCCACGCGTCTGCTCACCGGGGACACCCGCTGGCGCACCACGATCGCACTGGCTGCGGTCCTCGGGGCCCTGGTCTGGATCAAGGGCACGGGGTTGCCGGCGGTGCCGTTCGTCGCGGTGGTGGTGCTGTTCGCCGGCGCCGGGGTGCTGTCCCTGCGGCAACGGATCGTGCGCTCGGTCGTCGCGATGGCGGTCTCCGGCGGCATCGGCGCGTGGTGGTGGCTGCACAACCTGGTGTCGTACGGGCGGATCCAGCCGAACGGCTACACGGCCATGCGGCCCCCGAAGGACTTCCCGCCGGGTGAGAGCCCCACGCTCGGGCACTTCCTCGACGTCAGCTGGGGCACCCTCGCCCGCACGTTCTGGGGCAGCTTCGGCGGCCGGGCACAGGTCACGATCGGTGATCTGCTCACCGCCGTCCTCACCCTGGTCGCCCTCGTGGTGCTCGTCGGCTGGGCGTTCCGCCGCGGCCCGGACCTGCGGACGGCGCTCTGCCTCGCGGTGTTCCCGGCGCTCCTGATCGGCATCCAGAACCGCACGAGCGCGCACTCGTACCTGACCACCACCGAGGTCGCCGCCACCCAGGGCCGGTACTACTTCCCCGCGATCGTCTGCCTGATCGTGCTGAGCGCGCTCGCGTGGCGGCGGCTGGTACCGGCCGGCCGGGCACGCGCCTGGGTCGCGCTGGCGCTGGCCGTCGTGCTGCCCGCCGTGGGCGTGTACGGCTTCGCGGTGGCGTCCGCCTGGTTCTGGAACGCGGCGGTGTTCCCGGTGACGGGGCGTGGGCTGCTGCGCTACTCCGAGATCGGCCCGGTGCCACCCGCGGTGCTCGTGGCCGTCGTGGCGCTGGTCGCGGTGGGCCTCGTCGCCTCGGTCGTGCAGGTCGCGCGCGCCGACCGTCGCGCCCTGTCGACGACGGTTCCCGTCCGCTGACACGCCCGGCCGCGGAGCGCCGGGCGGGCACGACGTGCCGCAGGCGCGGCCCCGAGGGGTCGCGAACCGTCGTCTGGAGCGTCTCCAGGCGACACTTCGTGACCACTCGGCGGACGGCGCACGGCGCGGGTTGGACGCCCCTGCGAGACGGACGGGAGGCCCGGTGCCAGCTGGCACGGGCCTCCCGTCCGTCGCCAGGCGCGCCACGGCCGCCCAGTGAGCAGAAGACGTCGAGTCCCGACACGGGACCCGACGTCTTCTGCACACTCGCTGCCGCGTCAGGCGGCGGGGACGCCACCCTCGACCGCGGAGGGGTCGTCCGTCGGCCGGTTGCGCCGGAACCACGTGGGGGCCGCGGCGCAGAGCAGGAAGAGTCCGTCGACCGCGAGGCTCCAGACACGGGTGACGACGACGACCACGAGGGCGATCGGCACCGGCATCACGAGGGCCAGCAGGAGGGCCTGGACGCCCTCGCGGACACCGAGCCCGCCGGGCGCGAAGACGGCCAGCATGCTGATCGCCGAGGCCATGCTGGCGGCACCGATCACGAAGGCCGCGTCGGTGATCTTCAGCGAGGGGTACACCCCGAGGGTGATGAAGTAGTACGCCGTGCCGGACAGCACCGCTCCGGCGACGTAGAGACCGGCCCCGCCGAGGACGGTGCCGAGGTTCGGGCGGACGTCGGCTTCGAGCGGCTTGCGGCGCAGGATCTTCAGCGCGATCCCGATCAGGAACACGAAGACCCGCGGGATCAGGCAGACGACACAGCCGACGAACGCCGCGATCATCAGGACGATGAGCCACGGGTCGAGGTTGTGGGTGCGCGGGTCGATGAGCAGCAGCACGAGCGCCAGGGCCAGGGTCGCGGCGATCTGCAGGGCTCCCTCGAGCAGGCCGCTCACACCGAGACGGGCCTTCGAGACGCCGTGTTTCGAGGCGAAGTAGACCTTGCCGATGATCCAGGTGGCAGCACCCGGGATGTAGCGGCCCATCCAGGACTTCGCGTACACGTAGGTCAGGGTGACGCCACTGCCCTTCAGCCCGGTCGCACCGAGTCGTCGCAGCAGGTAGAACCAGATGCCGACGCCCCAGTAGCGGAACCCGAGGCTGATCACCGTCGCGAGGGCCACCCACGACCACTGCCAGTCGAGTCCGGCGAGCTGCCCCCAGTCGACGCCGCGCACGTACAGCACGAGGAACACCGCGAGCAGGACGTAGAAGACGATCGGGATCGCCTTGCCGAGGAACCGTCGTCGCTTCGACGGACGCTTCCCCTCGGGGGCGGGGGTGTCGCTGGTGCTGACGGACAAACGGGTCTCCTGCTCAGGTCTCGGGCTCAGGTCATGGTAGACGGTGGGGCGGGCCGCTCCCTGCGGTGCCGCTGCGGCCCTCGCTCGCCCCGTCGCTCGCGCTACCGGGCGAGCTTGATGACCTGGACGCGGCAGGGGACCTCGGGGTCGGTCGACCGGTCGGTGCTGCACGAGATCGTCGCGTTGTACGTGCCGACGACCTTGCCGGCCGCCGAGTAGTCGCGCGCCGGGGCGGTGGCCGCGTCGAACTGCACGAAGTACTGCACGCCCTGGTCGAGGAACAGCTTGCGCATCGCGTCCGACTGGTAGGTGTACCCCTGACCTGAGCGACCGTACACACGCGTGTCGGTCAGGAAGGCGAGCGACGCCAGCGACCGGTAGTTCGACCCGATGACGGTGGCGTCCTCGGGGAGCGCGCCGCTCGCCCGGATCTGGTCGGCGAGCCGGACGATCTCCGGCACCCGGGTCGGGCCGAGGACGCGCAGCGGCTCGGTCCGGTTGACCGACGGGTAGAACGGCGCCGGCGATCCGAGCCAGTTCTGCGTGTACGACGCCAGGGGCACCACGGCGATCGCCAGGCACGCGACGATCGTCCGCACCACGCCACGACGGCGCACCAGTCGCCAGACCGCCGGCAGCATGAGCGCACCGATCATCGCGGTCAGGTAGAAGAGCGGCCAGTAGTAGCGCGCGTTGCCGCCGCCGCTCGACGACGACGTGATCATGCCGTAGCCGACGAAGTACACCAGGGTCGTCGCGGCGACGATGCAGGTGAAGGCGTAGCGGCGGAAGCGCACGACACCGATGACGAGTGCGGCGGCGAAGAGCAGCGCGATCGGCGCCGCGAACGGGGCGAACGTGCTGATCTTCTGCAGGTAGTACGGCAGGGCGAGCATGCGCTCGTGCAGGTAGTAGCCGGCGCGGGCGGCGATGCCGGACTCCTTCGTGACCTTCGGCGCGGTGTCGTCGCTGGACGACGAGGTGGCCGGCGGCACCACGGCGGGGTCCGGGTTGTCCATCGGGCCCTGCTTGTAGACCGACGGGGTGAAGTCCTCGTTCGGCGAGAAGGCGTGGTCGTTGGGCGGGACCGGCAGGAACGGCCAGTCCGTGGCTCGACCGCCGTCGTCGAACTTCGATCCGATGTTGACCGACAGCGACGACCCGAGCGTCACGGTGTCGTACTTGGCCGTCAGCGCACCGACCCAGGGGGCGATGACGACGACGAACACGACGATCGTCGCGACGGGCGCCGTCCACCAGTGCCGCACGGGCTCGTGGCGACGGCGGGCGGACCAGACGCGCAGCAGCAGCCAGAGGATCACGGCACCGATGGCCACCGGCAGCAGGAACAGCTTGGTGAAGTAGCCGAGGGCTGCGACGGCACCGAGCACGGCCCCGGAGACGACCCGCGCCCGCGTCGATCCGTGCAGCGCCTGGTCGGCCCACCGGAGTGCCCAGAGGAACCCGACGACCCACGCGACGACGAGCAGGTCCGGGGTCTGCACCGGCACGGCGCTCATCAGCGCGGGGATCGCCGTGACCATGAAGACCAGGGCCGGGACGATGCGGTGGTTCTGCGACCAGACGAGCCACCCGCCGATGCCGAGCACCACGGCCGCGGCGAAGCAGTTGACGATCGCGAAGGCCGTCTGCAGGCCGAGGCCGAGCGCGACGAACGGCGCCATCATCCACGAGACCAGCGGCGACCAGTACGCGTTGATCGCATCGGGCAGCCAGCCGTTCGCGTACTCGCGCGCGATGCCCATGTAGGAGATGCCGTCGACGTTGGTGACGCCGAGACGGTTGTGGTAGGCCACCGCAGCGCAGAGGACGACGCCGACCACCGTGAGGACCGCGAGGAGCAGGGGTGCGACCAGGTGCCGGTACCGTCGGGAAGCCGTCCCCGAACGGCCTCGAACGGGCTCGTGGGCGGATTGCGGTGCTGCGGGCGTCGTCACGGTCACGTGCTTCATCATGACATCCGATCGCTTGTCGGACCGCACCGGGCCGGATCGCGAGGGACGCTCGGCGTGTGGGAGACTGCCGGGGACCCCGCTCCGACCACCACGAGGACGTTCGTTGGCCACCGAAACCCGCGCAGCCGAAACCGCAGCCGAACCGAGGGCCGCCGCTCCCCGAGCCGGGGGCCGTCTCGAGTTCCCGTACCTGGACGGTCTCCGCGGACTCGCCGCCCTCGCCGTGGTGTTCTACCACGCGTACCTCTTCACGGGGATGCGGGGCACCGGTCCGACCGAGCTGCCGTGGCTCCGTCCGTTCATCGGGTGGGGCTACCTCGGCGTCCCGCTGTTCATCGTGCTGTCCGGCTACGTGCTGATGCTCCCCGTCGTGACCCGGTTCGACCGCTACCGGTTGCCGGGCGGCTTCTGGAAGTTCATCTGGCGCCGCGCACGACGGATCATCCCGCCGTACTGGGCGTCGCTCGTCGTCTTCGCGCTCATCATCCTGTTCGTCCCCGTGATGGGGCAGCCGGGTGGCACGCAGTGGGACACGAAGTTGCCGATGGGGTGGGGAACCTTCCTCACGCACTTCTTCCTGGTGCACGACTTCTTCCCGCAGTACATCGGCAAGATCAACGGCCCGATGTGGACGGTCGCCGTCGAGTGGCAGATCTACTTCCTCATGCCGCTGCTGATCCTGCCGCTCTGGAAGGTCTTCGGCGGCTGGGCGACGGCGTCCTCGCTGGTCCTGATCGGCATGTGGATGGGCTCCGAGAGCCGCTACTCGTGGATGCACCCGTGGTTCGTCGGCCTCTTCGCGGTCGGCATGCTGGCCGCCGAACTCACCGTGAAGGCCCGTGACGAGCACCTGACCGGCAAGCTGAACGCCTCGAAGCTCGGCGGCCCGCGGTGGCAGGGCGGCGTGTTCGTCGCCGCGATGTTCGTCGGGATGCTCCTCGTCTTCTTCCGCAACCGCGACTACTGGCAGCACCAGACCTGGCCGTCCGAGGTCGTCCTCGGCATCTTCGCCGGCATCCTGCTGACCTGGATGGGACGCCGAGCCGTGTCCGGGCAGCACACCTGGCTGGCACGGTTCTTCGCCTGGAAGCCGTTCGTGCTCGCCGGCCTCGTGTCGTACTCGGTCTACCTCTTCCACAGCCCGCTGCTCGGACTCGGCAACCTGCTGCTCCTGCCGATGGGCCTGTACCCGAAGTGGCAGTTCCTGCTGATGGTCTTCGTGGTGATCCCGGTCACCCTGGCCATCTGCGTCGGGATGTGGTGGCTCGTCGAGCGCAACTTCCTCAACCGCCGGCAGAAGCACGCCACGCGCGAGGTCGCCTCGCGCGGGCGCCTGCCGGAGGTCGAGACCGACGACACCGACACAGCGCCGCGCCGGCGGCGGTAGCCCACCGCGGCGGGTGCCGCCCGTGTGCGCCTGACGGACATGTGTCGCCGAGGCCGGGTAGCATCACTCGGACCTCGGCGTGGGAGATCAGGCCCACGGCATCTCGACAGGGAAGACGAGACCACATGCGCGCACCGATCAGCAGACTCCTCGGACTCGGCACCGCCGCCGTCGTCGCCGGGGCCATCACCTTCGCCAGCGGCCCGGCCGTCGGCGTCACCACGACCGCCCCCGCGACCGCGGCACCGGCCCCCACGGCGGGTACGTCGGCAGCGGCGCCGGCGGCAGAGGCACCCACCGAGCAGCTGTCCATCGCCGAGATGGACCGCACCGGCAACCACACCATGGGTGCCGGCATCGCCGCGCACGCCGGCGAGTCCCACGTCACGACCGCCTCGCCCGACGCCCTGTCCGGCGGCGTGAGCGCGCAGGCCCTCAGCTCCTCCGCCGCTGCCGCCTCCGCCGGCGGTCCGCCCCCGGGCCGGGTGCAGGGCTTCGACATCAGCGCGTGGCAGCCGAGCGTGAACTTCCGGCAGGCGTCCGGCAACGGCGCCCGGTTCGTGTACGTCAAGGCGACCGAGGGCACCTCGTACGTCAGCTCGACGTACAAGCAGCAGTACGCGACCGCGAAGCAGCGCAACCTGTACCGCGGTGGCTACGTCTACGCCCAGCCGAGCCAGGCGAGCGGCGCCGCGACGGCGAACTACTTCTTCGCGCACGGCGGCCAGTGGAGCAAGGACGGCAAGACCCTGCCGCCGCTGCTCGACATCGAGTACGGCAGCGCCGCCCAGGGCACCTGCTACGGCAAGTCGTGGTCGTCGATGCGCAGCTGGATCAAGGACTTCAACCGGACGGTCGTCGCCAAGACGGGTCGGTACCCCGCGATCTACACCACGACCGACTGGTGGAAGCGCTGCACGAACAACAGCAACCAGTTCTCGAAGAACCCGTTGTTCGTCGCGATCTACCCGGTGAAGGACTTCACCACGCCCGGCACCCTCGGCCGCAGCTGGTCGAAGTGGACCTTCTGGCAGTGGGCGTCCAGCGGCACGCTCCCCGGCGACCAGGACGTCTACCGCAACGACATCACCTACCTGAAGCGCTTCGCCTCCCGGACGAGCTGACGTCCGTCAGGCACGCGGCTGCACCGTGCGCACCTGGTCAGTCCGTGCGCCGTTGCTCGCTCCGAGCGAGCATGCAAGCGCGCACGGAGCGGACGGCCCAGCACCGGACAGCGCAGCCCGCACCGTGCGCACGACGGACAGGAGGCCCGTGGCGGTGTCGCCACGGGCCTCCTGTCCGTCACGGGCGCGCGTTCGCGCCCGTCGTGTCAGCGGACGTCGCGCGTCGCCTCGGCGAAGTCGGCGTCGAGTGCGGTCGCCATGCGGGCCACGCCCTCGGCGAGCTGCGCACGGACCGTGTCGCGGTCCGCGTCGAGCGCCTCGAGCTGCGCCGTGACGTCGTCGACGAACGTGGGCTCGAGCGCGGCCTCGATCGGCTTCGAGTACGCCTGCTGCCCCATCTGCTCGAAGAACAGCCGACCCTTGTCGACGTAGTAGAGCACCGCGGCCGGCACCCCGGCGATGGTCGCCACGATCGCCGAGTGCAGGCGGCTCGCCAGGAACAGGCGGCTGCGGGACATCAGCCCGGCGTACTCGGACGGCGAGAACTCGTCGGCCTCGACCACGTGGGTGCGGTCGGCGTGCCGCATCAGCGCGATGACCTCGCGGGCGAACGCCGCGTCACCCTCGGACGCCTCCATGTGCATCGGGTAGAACACCACGTCGGCGTCCCAGCGGTCGATGACGCGGTCGGCCAGGTCGGCGACGGCCTGGCGGTAGGTCACGAGCTTGTCGCTGTCGACACCGGTCTGGCGGAAACGCTTCGGCAGGAACCGGAACGGGATCCAGCCGCTGCGCTTGTAGTGGAACCAGCGGCGGACGCCGAAGCCGATCGAGCCGTCGAGCTGCTCGGCGGTCAGGCCGGTGGTGCGCTCGAGCCGCTCGAGCACCTCGGCGTCGGGCGGGGTGACCGTCCCGACGACGGCGGGGTCGAAGGACGACACGATCGGCGTCGTCACGCCCCAGGACAGGAGCTTCTCGCGGGACTCGTCGTCACGGACGGCGAACGCGCTGCACAGGTCGACGGTGGCGCGGATCAGGCGCTTGCTGACCCCGGCGGTGGTCGGGCCGATGCCCTGGAACGCCCCGACGAGGTTCTTGTTGACCGCACGGACGAGCAGCATCTTGCCGAACCAGTACACGAGGCCGAGCTTGTTCGTGTAGTCCTTCAGGATCTCGCCGCCACCCCAGAGCACCACGTCGGCGCCGCGGGCGGCACGCAGCAGGGCGAACAGGTCGCCGATGCCCGTGCTGTACGGGGAGACCGGCAGGAACCGGATCCCGAACCACGCGGCGTCCCGCTCGGGGTACTGGGACAGGGACACGATCTCGGCGTCGGGCCACCGGCGGCGGACGAGCTCGACGTTGCCGGCGAGGATCGCCCGGTCCCCGCGGTTGTGGGGCGAATCGCTATTGTGGATCAGTACGCGCACGGGGTGAGAGCCTACCGGACCGTCCCCCGCCACCCCCGGAAAGGCACGATGTCCCGCACCACTCGCTCCGCCCGCTCCCCCCAGGGACGCCCCCGCCTGCTCGTCCTGGGCTCGACGTTCCCGGCCCGACCGGACGACGGGGTGCCGGCGTTCGTGCTCGACCTCGCCCACCAAGAGGCGACCGAGTTCGACACCCTCGTCCTCACGCCCCGCGTGCCCGGCGGTGCCACGAAGGAGCGCATCGGCGAGGTCGCGGTCCGTCGCTACCCGTACTTCCCGCGTCGCTTCGAGGACCTGGCCGACGGCGCGATCCTCGACAACCTCAAGGAACGCCGCTCCCGCATCGTGCAGGTGCCCGCCCTGGTGCTCGCGCAGTACCTGGCCGTGCGGCGCGTGGTGCGTTCCGCGAAGCCCGACGTCATCCACGCGCACTGGGCCATCCCCCAGGCCCTCGTCGCGACCCTGGCCGCTCCGGGCGTGCCTGTCGTCGTGACCACCCACGGCGGGGACATCTACGCGCTCCGTGCGGCTCCCCTCGTCCGCCTCAAGCGGTGGATCTTCGGGCGGTCAGCGCACGTCACCACCGTCAACTCCGAGATGCGTGATCGGCTGACCGAGTGGGGCGTGCCCGAGTCACGCTCGACCGTGATCCCGATGGGTGTCGACCTGGGCCCGGCCCGCGACACCCGCGCGCGCGTCGCGCCACAGGAGCACCACGTGGTCGCCGTCGGGCGGTTGGTCGAGAAGAAGGGCTTCGGCAACCTGATCGAGGCGCTCCGCGGCCTGGGCGACGACGTGCCGTGGCGGCTCACCGTCGTCGGTGACGGCCCGTACCGGACCCAGCTCGAGCAGCAGGCTGCAGGGCTGCCGGTGTCGTTCCTCGGCCAGCGTGGCCGCACCGAGGTCCTCGAGACCCTGGCCTCGGCGACCGTCGTCGCCGTTCCGTCGATCCCGGCGGCGAACGGCGACCAGGAGGGCCTGCCGGTGACCCTGCTCGAGGCCGCGGCGGTCGGCGCCGCGATCGTGGCGAGCGACCTGCCCGGCATACGGGACGTCGTGCAGGACGACGTGTCCGGCGTGCTCGTGCCCCCGGGCGACGTCCCGGCACTCCGCGCGGCACTGCAGCGCGTGCTCACCGACGACACGGCGCGGACGCGCTACCAGGAGCAGGCCGTCGTCTCGGCGGCGGAGTTCTCCACCGAACGGATCGGCGAGCGGTACCGCGCGGTGCTGCGCGCAGCCATCGGCTGACGACGCGATGAACGCACAGGAGGCCCGGTGCCGGTCCCACGGACCGGCACCGGGCCTCCTGTCGGTCGCGGCTAGCGCCCCATGCCGCGGTACGTGAAGCCGGCGGCGGTCCACGCCTCGCGGTCGAGGCAGTTGCGGCCGTCGATGACGACGGGCGACGCAACGAGCGCGGCAGCGGCCGTCGCGTCGAGCTCGCGGAACTCGGTCCACTCGGTCAGCACGAGCACGAGCTCCGCTCCACCCAGCGCCTCGGCAGCGCTCTCGACGTAGTCGAGCTCGGGGTGCACGCGGCGCGCGGTGACGACGGCCTCGGGGTCGTACGCCGAGACGACGGCGCCGAGTTCGTGCAGGCGAGCGGCGATGTCGAGTGCCGGCGAGTCGCGGACGTCGTCGGAGTTCGGCTTGAAGGCTAGACCGAGCACGGCGACGCGCTTGCCGCTGACGACCCCACCGAGCAGCTCCTGCGCCAGCTCGACGACGTGCGCGCGACGGCGCAGGTTCGTGGCGTCGACGTCGGCCAGGAACGCCAGGGACTCCCCGACGCCCAGCTCGTTCGCCCGCGCCTGGAACGCGCGGATGTCCTTCGGCAGGCATCCGCCACCGAAGCCGAGACCGGCGTTCAGGAACTTGCGGCCGATGCGGGCGTCGTGGCCGATCGCGTCGGCGAGCGCCGTGACGTCGGCACCGGCGACCTCGGCGATCTCGGCCATCGAGTTGATGAAGGAGATCTTCGTGGCGAGGAACGCGTTGGCGCTGATCTTCACGAGCTCGGCGGTGGGCAGGTTGACGACGAGTCGGGGCGTGCCGGTGGACAGTGCCTCGGCGTAGACCTCGTCGAGGGCGGCGACGGCCTGCTCGCCGGCCGCACCGTCGGGCACGCCGTACACGAAGCGGTCCGGCGCGATGGTGTCCTGCACCGCGAAGCCCTCACGCAGGAACTCGGGGTTCCAGACGAGCGTGGCACCGGGGACGGCCTCGCTGACCTCGGCGGCCAGGCGCGCCGCGGTGCCGACGGGCACGGTCGACTTGCCGACGACGAACTCGCCGGCGGACAGGTGCGGGGTGAGCGCGGCGACGGCGGCGTTCACGTAGGTCAGGTCCGCGGCGCCGGTGGGGCCCTGCGGGGTGCCGACGGCGAGGAAGTGCACGCGGGCACCGGCGACCTCGGCCATGTCGGTGGTGAAGCGGATCCGACCGGACTCGAGAGCCTCGGTCAGGATCTCGGGCAGGCCGGGCTCGAAGAAGGGGGCCTCGCCGGCAGCGAGCCGCTCGATCTTGGTGGGGTCGACGTCCACAGCGACGACCTCGTGTCCGAGTTTGGCCATGGAGGCGGCGTGCACGGCACCGAGGTAGCCGCAGCCGATGACAGAGATACGCACGTCGAAGACGGTACCGGTTTCTCGCCGAAGTCTCACCACTGCTCCCCAGGGGGTGTCGCGGCGTCCGCGGTCAGGCCCGCACGTCGCCCCACGGCGGACGGTCCGGACCGCCGACGATCTCGTCCCAGTCCGGCTCACGGTGCCGACGCCTGGCCTCGTACGCCTCCACCAGGTCGTGCAGCACGGCGACGACGAGGTCGGCGTGCGGCACGTCGGCGAGGACCACCGCCGGGTCGTCCCCGGGGAACACCAGCACGTCACCGGAGCGGAACAGGCCCTGCAGGCCCCGACGCCGCACCGTGACGTCGTAGCCGCGGGAGTGCAGGAGCTCCCGCCGCGTCCGGGTGCCGAGGCCGCCCACCACGACCAGACGACGGGTGGTGACCACGTACCGCTCCGACATCCACCGGAACAGCGGGACCGCGCCGCCGAACACGACGAGCACCAGGACGACGAGCGCGACGACGGCGTTTAGCCACGCCAGCTGGGCCTGGAACACGCCGAAGCCGAACCCGCCGGCCGCGGTGACGAGCACGACGAACACCGCCGGGCGCACCAGCCGACGGGCGTGCGGTCGCAGGCGTGCGACGACACGTTCGGGCGGGGGCTCGGCGGTCATGCCGTCATGCATACCGCAGGTGGGTGACGTCCCCCACCGCGACGCCCCTGGTGCGCCCCGCCTGGTCCCGGATCGTGATGCGACCGGCGTCGTCGATGCCGGTCGCGTCGGCTTCCTCGACGCTGCCGTCCGGCAGCTCGAGGCGGATGCGGCGACCGATCGTGCCGCACGCGGCGCGGACGTGGGTCCGGACCGTCTCGGCGGCGTGACCACCCGCGACCAGGCCGGCCACCGCCTCCAGGACGGAGCGCAGGAACGCGGACAGGACCGCGTCGGCCAGGGCGGGTGCGTCGTCGGCCGCGCCCGCGAGCAGGAGCGAGGTGGACGTGGGGGTGGGCAGCCGGTCGGCCGGGATCGTCAGGTTGACGCCGGCGCCGACCACGACGCTGCCGTCGGCGGCGACCTGGCAGAGGATCCCGCACACCTTGTGCCCGCCGACCTGCACGTCGTTCGGCCACTTCACCACGACGTCCGCGCCGGCGGGGAGCACCGACGCGATCGCGTCGCGCATCGCCGCACCGGCGACCAGGGGCAGCCAGCCGCGGTCGTGGTCGTCGAGGTCGGCGCGGACGAGCACGCTGGCGGCGAGCGTCTCACCGGCCGGAGCGGTCCAGGTGCGGTCGAGCCGGCCCCGCCCCGCGGTCTGGTGCAGGGTCGCGACGACGCTGCCGTGCTGCTGCTCGGGCGCTGCGGCGAGCAGGTCCGCGTTGGTGGACCCGGTCTCGGCGGGGGCGGTGATGGTCGCGCCCGTCGACCGGACCGCCTCGCTGGTGGCGGGGAACGACGGCGACGGGGATGTGGACATGCACGCAAATGTACGGGCAGGAACCGTGGGGGTCCTCCAACCGGCAGCGTCCCACCCGCCGGTAGGGTGAGCGGGTGACTTCAGGAGACACCCCCGATCTGTCGACGACGGCCGGCCGGCTGGCCGACCTCCGCGACCGGTACCACGAGGCCGTGACCGCCGCGGGCGAATCCGCCATCGCCAAGCAGCACGCGAAGGGCAAGGGCACCGCTCGCGAACGCATCGAGCAGCTGCTCGATCCGAACTCCTTCGTGGAGTTCGACGAGTTCGTGCGGCACCGCACCACGTCGTTCGGCATGGATGCCAAGCGCCCCTACGGTGACGCGGTCGTCACCGGCGTCGGCACGATCCACGGCCGGAACGTCGCCGTGTACGCGCAGGACTTCACGGTCTTCGGCGGGTCGCTCGGCGAGGTCGCCGGCGAGAAGATCATCAAGGTCATGCAGCACGCGCTCAAGACCGGCGTGCCGATCATCGGCATCCTCGACTCCGGCGGCGCCCGCATCCAGGAAGGCGTCGTCGCGCTCGGCAAGTACGGCGAGATCTTCCGCCTCAACACCCAGGCCTCCGGCGTCATCCCGCAGCTCTCCATCGTGATGGGCCCGGCGGCCGGCGGTGCGGTGTACTCCCCCGCCCTCACCGACTTCGTGATCATGGTCGACAAGACCAGCCACATGTTCGTCACCGGTCCGGACGTCATCAAGACCGTCACCGGCGAGGACGTCGGCTTCGAGGAGCTCGGCGGCGCCCAGACGCACAACGCGGTCTCCGGTGTGGCCCACTACATGGCCGAGGACGAGACCGACGCGCTCGACTACGCCCGCTCGCTGATCGGGTTCCTGCCAGACAACAACCTGTCCGACCCGCCCGCGTACGACGTCGCCCCGGAGCTCGAGACCACGGACGCCGACCACGAGCTCGACGTCGTGATCCCGGACTCCACGAACCAGCCGTACGACGTCACCACGATCATCGAGCACATCGTCGACGACGGTGAGTTCCTCGAGGTCCAGCCGCTCTTCGCGCCGAACATCCTGATCGGCTTCGGCCGGGTCGAGGGCCGAACGGTCGGCATCATCGCGAACCAGCCGCAGGCGATGGCCGGCACGCTGAACATCGACGCCGGCGAGAAGGCCGCCCGCTTCGTGCGGTTCTGCGACGCCTTCGGCATCCCGATCCTGACCCTGGTCGACGTGCCCGGCTACCTGCCCGGCACCGACCAGGAGTGGACCGGCGTCATCCGCCGCGGCGCGAAGTTGCTCTACGCCTACGCCGAGGCCACCGTCCCGCTCGTCACCGTCATCACCCGCAAGGCCTACGGCGGCGCGTACATCGTGATGGGCTCGAAGCAGCTCGGCGCCGACATCAACCTCGCGTGGCCGACCGCCGAGATCGCCGTGATGGGCGGTCAGGGCGCCGTCAACATCCTGTACCGCGCCGAGATCAAGCGGGCCGAGGAGTCCGGCGAGGACGTCGCCGCGGTCCGGACGAAGCTCGCCAACGAGTACACGTACAACGTGGCGTCGCCGTACCTGGCGGCCGAGCGTGGTGAGCTCGACGGCATCATCCAGCCGCACGCCACCCGCGTGTCGGTCATCAAGGCCCTCCGGTCGCTGCGGGGCAAGCGTGCAACGCTGCCGCCGAAGAAGCACGGGAACATCCCGCTCTGATGGGACGCCACGCAGCACCCGTGCCCTCGGACGAGCCCGCTTCGGTGGCGGACGTCCGGGTGGTCTCCGGCGAACCCACCCCCGAGGAGCTCGCCGCCGTCGTGGCCGTCCTGCAGCGGCAGGCCGACGAGGCCGCGGCGGCCGGACGCGCTGCCGTCGTCGTCGAACCGCGCACCGGCTGGGACGTGGCGGCTCGGGGGCTCCGCCGCCCGCTCGAGGACGGACCGGGCGCCTGGGGCCGATCGCTCCGCTGATGTACCCCTCGGTGCGCGGCCGATCATGACGGTCACGGGGCGCACTTCCCGGTCGGTATCCCCTCGCTCGGGGGACACGATCTGCGGATGCGGACCGGAAATGCCGAAATTGTCCCCCATAATGACGACTGACATGCAGCTGGTGCGTGGGCATAGTAGTTGGTGTTCGGTGTCCTTCAACGAAAGACATCGCTGGTCGGTGGCCGACTAGGGTACGAAGCCACCGCCCGCTGCGGGGCAGGGCGACATTCGGGTTGTCGCTCAGCCTCGGGTCGCGAACGGGCCGGTCGGTATCCGACCGGCCCGTTCCCCGTTTCCGGGGCGACCGGCGCGGGCCGGCGGGCGTCGGTGCGGCTCGCGGGGCCGATGCGGAACGACAGCGTCGACGTCGTACGACAGCGACGTGGTCGCTTCCACGCACGCGCCAGCCCGGCGCGCCCCCCTGACGGCCGGGAGGCCCATGTCGGGGCCGCCGCGCGCCTCCCGGCTGTCCCCCATCACGTCCAGGGCAGCGCGCGCGTCCGTACCACGTTCGCGACGATCCACGCGTCGATCACGTGGTGCATCGTCGCGACACGCGCGCGGCCGCGTGGCCGCGCGCTACGCCGGCTCGTGCCGCGGGATCTCGAGCCAGAGCGCGACGGAGTCGTCCTCGTCGCCGTCGTCGTCGTCCAGCCCCGCTCCGAGCGCGGCCGACTCGCTCGCCGCCACGTCGAGGCGGAGCCCGACGACGGTCACCGCGGAGTCGGAGCCCTCGCCGACGGTCCGGACGATGACGTTGTCGGCGTCGCGGGCCTGCCGCAGCGCCTCGGCGACGCGGGCGTGGATGCGACGGATGTCCGGAGCATCCAGGTCGTCGAGCCCGCCGTCGTCGTGCAGCTGGACGGTCGCTCCACGGCGACGCAGGCGCATCACCTCGTCGCGGACGTCGTCCGACAGCAGCGACCGGCCGCGGATCTCGTCACGGATGGCCTGCTCGAGGTGCAGGCACTCGGCACGGTCGGCCTCGTCCAGGTCCCCGCAGGAGTCGATGATGCGCTGGAGCATCGGCAGGGCCATCCGGGTGGTCTGGCTCAGCCGGAACTGCCGCTCGAACACGTGGGCGTCCTGCGCGGCTTGCCAGTCGGCGGTCTCCTGCTCGGCGAGGACGAGCTCACGGGTGTTGCGGATGGCGCGGCTCATCGCGGCCGCGAAGACGGTGGCGATCGCGACCCAGGCGACACTGCCGACCACGCCCAGACCGCCGAGCGAGCCGAGGCCGGCCCAGGCGACGGTGTACACGGTCAGGAACAGCACGCCGGCCCACGCGAACGGACCCCGGCCGCGCACGACGAGCACGACCATGAGCGTGCCGATCGCCGCGATCCACCAGGTGGCGGAGCCGGGTCCGCGACCCTCGACGACGACCGGGGCGGCGATCACCGGCATCACGATCGCGGTGGCGAGGGAGAAGCAGGCCGTCCAGACCGGCAGGACCTTGCCGGGGACGAACAGTGCGAGGCCGGTGGCCGCGGCGTAGAGCGCCATGCAGGCGATGATCGGGGCGACCTGGTCGACCCGCGGGAGCGTGGCCGCAGCGAGGACCAGGTGGTAGACGGAGAACAGCGACGCGAGTCCGAGGGCGATGCTCGCCGGCAGGGAGACCTTCATGCGGTCGTCCTCGCAGCCGGCGACCACGTGAGCACGATGCGGGTGCCCTCGCCCGGCGCGGTGTGCACCTCGGCGTGCCCGTCGACGGTCGCGATCCGCTCGACGATGGAGCGGCGGACCCCCAGGCGTTCAGCGGGGATGGCCGCGACGTCGAACCCGCGGCCGTCGTCGCCGACCTCGACGCGCACGCCCTGCCCCTGCTGCTCGATGCTGACCCAGCGGGAGACGTCGCAGTCGCCGGCGTGCTGCACGCTGTTCACCGCGGCCTGCAGCGCCGCCGAGGCCAGCGCGTCCGCGACCGACGCGGGCAGGCGGACCGACCCGGTCGTCGTCGGGACGAGGCGGACGGGCGCGGGGAGGGCGCCGATCCCCTCGCGGATGCGCGCCCGGAGTTCCCCGAGCGCGACGGGTTCGACGTCACCCGGGCCGTCGGTGGCCGCGGCCTCGAGGTGGTCGATCGCGTTCCGGGCCATCCTCGCCGCGAGGGTCTTGGCCTCGAGCGTGTCGGCACGTGCAGCGGAGAGCAGCGTCGTCAGGACGCTGTCGTGCACGATCGCGTCCACCTGGACCCGTTCGACCTCCGTCGCGTGCTCCCGGATGGCGAGCGAGTACCGCCGCACGGCCGTGGACTGCGCCGTGTCGACCGCCGTGGCCGCGCGGCGCAGCACCACCGCGCTGAGGAGCGCCGTGTAGACCCCGTCGAGCAGCACCGCGAGGACGCCGACGTCGCCGCCGAGCGGGCTGAGCCGGACGACGACGTACACCGCCGGCACGAGCGCGGTGTAGACCGTCGCACGCCACGTGGCGAAGCCCATCGCCGCCGCCGTGCAGCCGACCGTGCAGAACCACCACGGCCACGGCTGCTGCGACGACGGGATGGGCTCCTGCACGGTCGCCGTCCACGTCACGAGCGCGACGAGGAACAGCAGCGCGCAGATGATCTGCGCCATCTGGGCGACCCGCTGCACGAAGGCCGCTACGCCGATGAGCACGAACGACGCCGCGAGCGCGAGCATCAGCGTCGGCCCCCAGAACGGGTCGAGGTACGGCAGCTGCTGCACGACCGCCGGCGCGTCGACGATGCCGAGCCCGATCGCGGCCATCGCCAGGAGGATCGCGAACGCCCGCTCCACCGATGCCTGCGTGATCGAGGCGCGGACGCTGCGCGCCGGATCGGCACCGAACGGTGCCGGTTCGACGGCCGTCCGCCCCGGCTCAGCCGCGGTGACCATCCGTGTCAGCGACCGTCGCCGTCGGGGTCGATGCCCGAGTCGAGCCCCGGGAGGATCCCGTCCTCGACGGCCCGACGCAGCAGGTCGACCTTCGTCGGGGCCGGACGGCCGACCTCGACGTACTTCACCCGGATCCGGTCGAGGTACTCACGCGCCGTCGAGTAGCCGATGCCGAGCTGCTGGGCGGCGAGCTTGAGCGGGAGCCCCGAGGCGTAGAGGTGCAGGATCTCGCGCTCGCGGCGGCCGAGCTGCGCCTTCGCGAAGTCACGGTCGGCGTCGATGGCGCTCGCCCACTCGAGGTTGTTGAGCACGTCGCCCCGAGCGACGGTGGCGACCGCGGCCATCACCGTCTTGGTGGCGGAGGACTTCGGGATGACGCCGGCAGCCCCTGCTGCGAGCGCCTCACGCACGTTGGCGACCCGGTCCGCGATGGAGTGCACGAGCACCGCCGATCCCGTCCCCTGCACGCCCTTGACGTTCTCGGTGACGGTCGAGCCGTCACCGAGGGACAGGTCGAGGACGACGACGTCGACCTCTCGCCCGTCGAGGTTCTGGACGTACTCGGGGACGCTGGCGGCGGTGAGCACCACCTCGAACCCCTCGTTCTGGCACGCCGCCTGGATCCCGAGTCGGACGGACTCGTGGTCGTCGACGATCGCGACCCGGACCGGCCTGGTGGCCGCCCCTGACGTCTCGGTGCTGGTGGTTGTCGTTCCTGCTGCCACTGTGGCCTCTCGTTCCGATGCGCGACGCCGGCCCCTGAAACCGGAGTGCCATCAACGACCCAGGATACCCAGCCCGGACTCAGGTGCGGGGCGTCTCGGCCGCGCCACGCTGGTCGGTCCGCCTATTGGTGGACACCCCGACACGCAAGGAACGGCGGTCGAACGAGCCCCGGCCCTCAGCGCGTGGGGACCAGGCGCGCGACGGCTTCCAGGTGGTGGGTGTGCGGGAACAGGTCGAAGGCCCGCAGGGCCTCGAGCCGGTACCCCAGGTCGGCGAACGTCGCGACGTCGCGTGCCAGTGCCACCGGGTCGCACGCCACGTAGACGACCTGCTCCGGCTGGAGCGCGGCGATCTGCACGACCACGTCCCGCCCGGCGCCGGAGCGCGGCGGGTCGAGCACGACCGTGCCGGCGCGGAAGCGGTCCTTCTCGGCGCGCGAGGCGTTGGCCACGGTGTTCGTCAGCCAGCGGTCGACCCGGCCGGTCTCGGCACGTGCGCCGAGCCACTCGGACAGGTTCTCCTGCGCGTGCTCGGTGGCACGGGCGGCGCTCTCGACGCTCGTGATGCGCGCCTTCGGGCCGACCAGGTCGCCGAGTGCGGCGGCGAGCAGACCGACACCGCCGTACAGGTCGAGGTGGGTGCCCTCGGGGTCGAGGCGGTCGCGGTCGACCAGGTCCTGCACGGCCTCGGTCAGCACGGAAGCGGCGGCACGGTGCACCTGCCAGAACCCGTTGTCGTCGACCTGGAAGGTGCGCTCCCCCACGACCTCGGTCACCACGGTGGGCTTCTGGTCGTCGATGACGAGCCGTGCCCCCTCGGAACCGCTCGGCGCGAGGACGTCGATGACCGACGAGCCCGGCAGCGCACCACGGCCGAGCGGGGCGCTCTGCTGCACGACGGCGGTCGCGAGCGGCAGGCTGGCGACGGGGATCACGGAGTGGGAGCGGGCAGCGAAGGGGCCGGCGGTGCCCTGCTCGTCGACGTGCAGTCGGACACGGGTGCGCCAGCCGAGGCCGTTCGCCGCGTCGTCGCCGGGCGCGGCCTCGACGACGACGTCGTGGCCGAGCACCTCGGCGAGGTCCATCCGCGCGAAGCGTGCGAACGAGTCGACGAGGACGTCGTGCTTCAGCGTGCGCTGGTGTGCGAGGGCGATGTGGCCGAACTCGGCACCGCCCGGGCGCGTCTCGGGGTCGCGATCGAGGGCTGCCTCGGGCCAGACGTGGTCGACGCGGTGCTCGCTCGGAGTCAGGACACGGACCGTGTCGGCGCGCCAGAACGACTTCTTGCGGTCCTCGGTCACCCGGGCGACGACGCGCTCCCCGGGGATCGCGTCCGAGACGAAGACCACCCGTCCTTCGTGCCGTGCCACCGAGATGCCGCCGTGGGCGATCCCGGTGACGTCGAGTTCGAGCAGCGTGCCGACGGATTCACCCATGGTGAGATGGTCCCATGCGTCTGTACCTCGCGAGTACATCCCCCGCCCGCCGAGCACTCCTCGCCCAGTCCGGGATCGAACCCGTCCTCGTGTCCCCCGGGGTCGACGAGGACGCCGTCGGCACCGCCGCCGCGGCATCGCTCGGCCGTGACCTGACCGGTCCGGAACTCGTCTCGCTCCTCGCCGTCGCGAAGGCGTCCGCCGTCGCGGACGCCACGGTGGCCGGGTCGCCGGTCGACGGGGTCGTGTTCGGCGGCGACTCCGCCTTCGAGGTCGACGGGCAGCTGTACGGCAAGCCGCACGACCCGGAGGTCGCGCGCGAGCGCTGGCGGCAGATGCTGGCCGCCGGCGGCGGCACGCTGTGGAGCGGGCACTGCGTGATCGACCGGCGACGGGACGACCGGCGCCCGGACCTGGAGCCGACCACGGGACGGCCTGGAGGCACGGGACCGGCCCGCACCGTGCCTCCCGTCCGGTCCCTGGTCACGTCCGCCGCCGGCGTCCCCGAGCTCGGCGACGTCGCCCCCGGCGGGTCGGCGCTGGCCGCCGACGGCGACCGCGTGGTCGCCGTCGACAGCGCGGTGCTGACCTTCGCCGACGACGTGTCCCCCGACGAGATCGACGCGTACGTCGCGACCGGCGAGCCGCTCGAGGTCGCCGGCGCGTTCACCATCGACGGCCGGGCCGCCGCGTACATCACGCGGATCGACGGGGCACCGTCCGCGGTGATCGGGATGTCCCTGCCGATGCTGCGCTCGATGCTCCTGCGTGGCTTCGGCATCGACTGGCACGATCTGTGGGCACTGTAGACATCCGCACCTGATCCGGGTGCTTCTTTGTGGGCGTCAGTCAAAACGCACGCACGCCGCACGAATACGCTGCTGTGTCATGCCCCGTATCAGCAAGGTCCTCATCGCGAACCGCGGCGAGATCGCCGTCCGCATCATCCGCGCGGCCCGCGACGCGGGCAAGGCATCGGTCGCGGTCTACGCCGACCAGGACCGCGATGCCCAGCACGCCCGCCTCGCCGACGAGGCCTACGCGCTGAACGGCACCACGAGCGCCGACACGTACCTGGTCATCGACAAGATCATCTCGGTCGCCCGCCGCTCCGGTGCGGACGCCGTGCACCCGGGCTACGGGTTCCTTGCCGAGAACGCCGACTTCGCCCGCGCCGTCATCGACGCCGGGCTCGTCTGGATCGGACCGTCGCCGGACTCGATCGAGCGCCTCGGTGACAAGGTCTCCGCGCGCCACGTCGCCGAGAAGGTCGGCGCGCCGCTCGCTCCCGGCACCATCGAGCCCGTCAAGGACGCCTCCGAGGTCATCGCGTTCGCCGACGAGGTCGGCCTGCCGGTCGCCATCAAGGCGGCGTTCGGTGGCGGTGGCCGCGGGCTGAAGGTCGCACGGACCCGCGACGAGGTCGCCTCGCAGTTCGAGTCCGCCACGCGCGAGGCGATCGCCGCGTTCGGTCGCGGCGAGTGCTTCGTCGAGAAGTACCTGGACAAGCCGCGCCACGTCGAGACCCAGTGCCTGGCGGACGAGCACGGCAACGTCGTCGTGGTCTCCACCCGCGACTGCTCGCTGCAGCGTCGCCACCAGAAGCTCGTCGAGGAAGCCCCGGCGCCGTACCTGACGCCCGAGCAGCAGACCGCGCTGTACGAGTCGTCGAAGGCGATCCTGCGCGAGGTCGGCTACGTCGGTGCCGGCACCTGCGAGTTCCTCATCGGCGCCGACGGCACCGTGTCGTTCCTCGAGGTGAACACCCGCCTGCAGGTCGAGCACTGCGTGTCCGAAGAGGTCACCGGCATCGACCTGGTGCGCGAGCAGTTCCGCATCGCCGAGGGCGGCGTGCTCGACTACTCGGACCCGGAACCGCGTGGACACTCGTTCGAGTTCCGCATCAACGGCGAGGACCCGGGCCGCAACTTCTTCCCCGCGCCCGGCCCCGTGCACGCGTTCAACGCACCGTCCGGCCCCGGCGTCCGCGTCGACTCGGGTGTCATCGCGGGTGATGTCGTGTCCGGCTCGTTCGACTCGATGCTCGCGAAGCTGATCGTCACCGGCGCCACCCGTACCGAGGCGCTCGAGCGTTCCCGACGCGCACTGGCCGAGTTCGAGGTCACCGGCCTGCCGACCGTGCTCCCGTTCCACCGTGCCGTGGTGTCCGACCCGGCGTTCGCGACCGACGACTCCGCGCCGTTCTCGGTGTACACGCAGTGGATCGAGACCGACTTCGTCAACGAGATCCCGGCGTGGAGCGGCTCCCCCGAGGAACTGCCGGCCCCGGCTGCGCGCGACAGCGTCGTCGTCGAGGTGCAGGGCAAGCGCATCGAGGTCACCATGCCGTCGATCGTCGGTGGCGGTGCTGCCGGTGCCGGTGTCGCCGGTCGTCGTCCCGCCGGGCCAACCGCTCCCCCGAAGCGCCGCTCGTCGGCCGTCCGTGGCGGTCTGGCGAAGTCCGGGTCGTCCGTGGCGTCGCCCATGCAGGCCACCGTGGTGAAGCTCGCGGTCGCCGAGGGTGACACCGTGGTGAAGGGCGACCTGCTCGTCGTGCTCGAGGCCATGAAGATGGAGCAGCCCGTGCAGGCCCACAAGGACGGTGTCGTCACCGGGCTGAACGCCCCGGTCGGCCAGACGGTCTCGTCCGGTCACGTGCTGCTCGAGCTCGCGTAGCGCGCGGGTTCCCTCCCGCAAAACACCGGTGTTCGCCGGTCGAACACGTGCATGCCGCGGTTCGGCTCGTGAACCCCGGTGTTTTGCTTCATCGAACACGGCGCACTCCGGCTGCCTCGAGTGCCACGGGGCCGTTGCCGCCTGGCTCCACGTCCGGCCACGTCACGCGGACGACCCGACGGACGTGGCGATGCGCACGGAGGCGGTCCTCCCGGAGCTTCTCGTCGATGACGACGCGCTCGGGCGATCGACCAGCGCGCATCGTCCGGTCGCGGTACTTGACCAGCCCGTCGAACTCCACCACGACGCCGGCGTCCTCGAACCAGAAGTCCACGCGGCCGATCAGGCCGGCCGCATCGCGGAACTCCTTCTGCAGCACCGGCGGCGGGAACCCCGCTTCTGCCCAGCACATCCGCGCCACCGACTCACCCGGCGAGTCAGCAGCAGCGTCCGCGAACTCGATCGCGCGTCGCGCACGGGTGGACGCCCGCGGACGGGGCTCCCTGCTGCGCAGTTCGGCGAGCAGCGCGTCCTGCGGCACTCCTCGGGCCAGGACCGCGTCCAACACGACCACCGCCGTGCGGAACGACGCTCGGAGCGCGACGTCGACCCCTGTGACCACGAGGGTCGTGACGGGCAGGCCGCCGACGCTCGCACAGGCGATGGGGCGACCCGCCCCTCCGACCTTCTGCAGGTGCGCGCGACGTTGACCGGTGGCTCGACGCGGATCGGTGGCGACGACGTGCGTGGGGAACTCCCCGAGCCACGGGAGTCCGAGCATCGCCACAGCCGACTCGTGGGAGATCACGAGGGCAGGGTGGATGTTCGGCACGACCGCTTCGACCCGTGCACGATGGCGCTCCGCTGCACTCGCTGATTCGAACGCCTCTCGTTCAACGTACCGACCCGCCGTCAGGCGGATGAGGGTCCCGCGGCGCGCGGCATCTGCAAGCCGTCGGTGCGCTCTCGGATCGGGATCGCTCGGAGCCGCGCCGAACACCGTGATGTGAGCCATGGCCCAACCGTCACGGCTCCGCGCGGCCTACACGACGGCCTCCCCCTCCTTGTGAGCAGCCCGCGTTCCCCCACCCCCTGTGGAGGAACAGCAAAACACCGGTGTTCGCGTTCTGCACCGCGTTGTGCGGGTGTTCAGAGCGCGAACACCGGTGTTTTGCGGAAGCCCACCCTGCCCTAGGACACCAGGGGGCGCACGGCGTCGGCGATGGCGTCGACCAGGCGCTGGGCCTCGGCGGGGGTGTTCGCGACGGTGTCGATGTAGACCTTCACCTTGGGCTCGGTCCCGCTCGGGCGGACGATCACCCGTGCGTCGCCGGCCAGGTCGTAGCGCAGGATGTCCGATGGCGGGAAGCCCTGCACCCCGTCCGAGTAGTCCGTCACCGTGTGCACGTCGAGGCCACCGAGGGACGCAGGCGGCGTGGACCGGAGCGACGCCATGACCTCGCCGATGCGCGACAGGTCGTCGACCCGGGTCGCGACCTGCCCCGAGGCGAACGCCCCGAACTCGGCGGCGAAGGCGTCGAGCTGCCCGGCGATCGACGATCCGGCCGCGGCGAGGTCCGACGCCAACGACAGCAGCTCCAGCGCCGCCGAGATGCCGTCCTTGTCGCGCACGACCGACGGGTCGACCAGGTAGCCCAGGGCTTCCTCGTAGCCGAACAGCAGCCCGGGCACCCGCGACACCCACTTGAAGCCGGTCAGGGTGTCGCGGTACTCCAGCCCGTGGCGCGCAGCCACCCGGGCCAACGCTGGCGACGAGACGATCGACGCAGCGAGGGTGCCGGTCGCGCCGGACTCGGACGCCCGTGCAGCGGCCCGCCACCCCAGCAACCAGCCGACCTCGTTGCCCGACAGCCGACGGTACGACGGCGCACCGGCGTCCGAGGCGGTCGGGATCGCGAGCGCGAGCCGGTCGGCGTCGGGGTCGTTCGCGATCACCAGGTCGGCACCGACGGCGACACCGCGGGCGATCGCCAGGTCCATCGCGCCCGGTTCCTCGGGGTTCGGGAAGGACACCGTGGGGAACGCACCGTCGGGATCGATCTGCTCCGGGACGACCGCCGGCTCGGCGAACCCGGCCGCGGCGAACACCGCACGCGCGGTCTCCCACCCGACGCCGTGCATGGCCGTGTAGACGACCTTCGGCTGCTCGTCGACCGGGAGCGCCGGAGCGGGCACGATCGCGGCTGTGGCGGCCACGTAGGCATCGACCAGGGCCGACGTCGCCACGGTGTAGTCGGTGCCGCGCGGCAGATCGGCGACCGAACCAGCGGCGACCGCGTCGATGGCGGCCGCGATCTCGCCGTCGACGGGCGGCACGATCTGCGAACCGTCGTCGTCCTGTCCGAGGTAGACCTTGTACCCGTTGTCCCGCGGCGGGTTGTGGCTCGCCGTCACCATGACGCCGGCACCGACGTCAAGGTGCCGGACGGCGAACGCGAGCACCGGCGTCGGCAGGGCCGAGGGCAGCAGGGTGACCTCGAGTCCGAGACCCCGCATGACCTCGGCGGAGTCGCGCGCGAAGACGTCCGAGTTCACCCGGCCGTCGTAGCCGATGACGACACTCGGCGAACGCCCGGTCTCGATCAGGAACCGTGCGAGCCCCGCCGCCGCCTGGGTCACGACGACGCGGTTCATCCGCAGCGGGCCCCAGCCGAGCTCGGCGCGGAGTCCGGCGGTGCCGAACTGCAGTCGCCCGTCGAACCGCTCGGCGAGCGCCCGGACCGCAGGACCGTCACCGTCGGCGGCCTCGTCGATCGCCGCGGCCAGCTCGTCGCGGGTCTCCGGGTCGGGGTCCTGCGCCAGCCACGCCCGCGCGGTGCCGAGCACCCGGTCGAGGTCGAGCTTCACGACGCCGGCTGCCCGAGTGCGGTGACGACGCGTGCGAGCAGGTCCGCGATCACCGGCTCCGCCTGCTTGCCGGCCTCGAGCACCTCGGTGTGCGACAGCGGTGTCTTCTGGATGCCGGCGGCGAGGTTCGTGATGAGCGAGAACCCGAGGACCTCCATGCCGGCCTGGCGAGCAGCGATGGCCTCGAGCGCGGTCGACATGCCGACGATGTGCCCACCGATGGCCTTCGCCATCTGGACCTCGGCCGGGGTCTCGTAGTGCGGGCCGCGGAACTGCGTGTACACGCCCTCGTCGAGCGACGGGTCGACCGTCCGGGCCACCTCACGCAGACGCGCCGAGTACAGGTCGGTCAGGTCGATGAACGTCGCGCCCTCGAGCGGGCTGTCGGCGGTCAGGTTGATGTGGTCGCTGATGAGCACCGGGGTGCCGGGTGTCCAGTGCTCCTTGATGCCACCGGCACCGTTGGTCAGCACCATGATCGAGGCACCCGTCGCCGCGGCGGTGCGGACGCTGTGCACGACCCGGCGGACGCCGTGACCCTCGTAGTAGTGCGTGCGGGCGCCGATGACGAGCGCGTGGCGGCCGTCGGCGAGGCGGATCGACCGGATCGTGCCGGAGTGTCCGGGGACGGCCGAGGCGCTGAAGCCGGGGACCTGGTCGGCCGGGATCTCGGACACGGTCTCACCGATGATGTCGGCGGCCTTGCCCCAACCCGAACCGAGGGTCAGTGCGATGTCGTGCCGCTCGATGCCGGACTGTTCGGCGATGACGGCGGCGGCGTCCCGCGCGACCTCGAACGGGTCGGCAGCGGGGTCGTTCAGCGGGTTCTCGGTGCTCATGCCCCAACTCTAAAGGGCGCACTACGCGCTCAGTGCTCGCCGAGCGCCCGGTCGACCGCCGCCGTGATCTCGCCCTGGTCGAAGTGGTTCTTGATCACGATCACCTCGGCGTAGGTGTCCCCGATCGCCTCGACGAACTCCTGACTCGTCAGGATCACGTTGGCGTCGTCGGAGACGTCCCGCACCGATGCGACGTCCGCAGCGACGACGGACGCCGACAGCCCGAGGGTGTCGAGCGCCTTCTCGGCGTTCACCTTGAGGATGCCGCTCGACCCGATGCCGGCACCGCAGATGGTCACGATCTTCACGCGGAGACCCCCATGATCGCGCGGACCTCGTCCGCCGTGGTCGCCGCCGCGATCCGCCCGGTGACGGTGGCGTCGTTGAACAGGTTCGCGATCTCGCCGATCGACTCCAGGTGGGTGCCGACCTCGGCCACCGCGAGCCCGAGCACGACACGGACGGGGTCGTTGTGCGGGTGGCCGAACGCCACCGGCGATGCGAGCGTCACGACCGCGAGTCCGTCCCGCACCACGGCGCCACCGGGCCGGGCATGCGCGAACGCGAGCCCCGGCGAGATGACGATGTACGGCCCGTGTTCCTCGACCATGCCGATCATGGCGTCGGTGTACTCGTCGGTGGTGGCGCCCGACGCGACGAGCGCACCGCCGACCAGGCGCATCGCGTCACGCCATGCGGGCGCGTCCGCACCGAGGAGGACAGCGGTGTCCGGCAGCGGTGGCAGTCCCATGCGTCAGGCCTCCTGGTACCCGGCCGTGATGGTGGCGATGATCTCCTCGCGGTCCTCGAGCGGCAGGAACGAGCCGAGCGCGGCGTTGATCTGGAACGCCGCCAGGTCGTCGAGGTCGTAGCCGAAGGTGCCGGCGAGCAGTGCGAGCTCCTTCGACAGCGAGGTGCCGCTCATCAGGCGGTTGTCGGTGTTCACCGTGACGCGGAAGCCGAGCTGGTAGAGCACGTCGAACGGGTGGTCGGCGAGGTCGTCGCCCCACGCGGCGATCGCTCCGGTCTGCAGGTTGGACGACGGCGAGACCTCGAGCGGGATCTCGCGGTCACGGACCCACGAGGCGACCTCGCCCAGGGAGGCCAGCGTCGAGCCGTCCCCGGCGTCGGACAGGGCGACGTCCTCGAAGATGCGGACGCCGTGTCCGAGGCGGAGCGCCCGGCCGTCGACGAGCGCGGAGCGGATCGAGGCGAGTCCGTCGGCTTCGCCCGCGTGGACGGTGACCGGGAACAGCTCGGAAGCCAGGTGGTCGAAGGCTGCGCGGTGGTTCGAGGCGGGGAACCCGGCCTCGGCACCGGCGATGTCGAAGCCGACGACTCCGGCGTCGCGGTGCCGGACGGCGAGTTCAGCGATCTCGAGCGACCGGTCGGCGTGCCGCATCGCGGTGACGAGCTGGCCGACACGGATGCGCCCACCGGCGGCGTCGACGGCTTCCTCGATGCCGACCTGTACGGCCTCGACCGTCTGGTCGAGCGTCAGCCCGCCCTGCAGGTGCTGCTCCGGCGCCCAGCGGACCTCGCCGTAGACGACGCCGTCGGCGACCAGGTCCTCGACGAACTCGCGGGCGACGCGGGTGAGCTGCGGTGCGGTCTGCATGACGGACGTGGTCACGTCGAACGTCTTCAGGTACTCGACGAGCGAGCCGGAGTTCGACTGGTCGGCGAACCACTGCCCGAGCTCTTCCGGGTCGGTGGTGGGGAGCGTGACACCCGCGGATGCTGCGAGCTCGATGATGGTCGCGGGACGCAGGCCGCCGTCGAGGTGGTCGTGCAGCGAGACCTTCGGCAGGTCGTTGATGACCGCCCCGGCGTCGGGCAAACGGTAGGTCGGGGCGTCGGCGCTCATTCCCCCAGGCTATCGGTGGTCACCGCCGCCGCGCAGGCACCTGTGCACAACCCACAACGGAAGACACTGGAGGCTCCCCACAGCTGTGCAGGGAGCCTCCGGTCGGCCGGGTGGCCGGGTTCAGGACCCGATGCGCTCGCGCACGATCGGACCACGTGCTGCGGCGGGAGAGTCCGCCGAGCCGATCGCCCACGCCCCCTCGAGCGACTCCAGCGCGCGCGGGATCCGCGACGCGTCATCGGAGTGCAGCGTCCACAGCGGCTGCCCCTCGGTCACGGTGTCCCCCGGCTTGACGTGCAGCTCGATGCCCGCACCGGCCTGCACCGGGTCCTGCGCACGGGCACGACCGGCTCCGAGCCGCCAGGCCGAGACGCCGAACGGCAGCGCGTCCTGCTGCGTGAGGACCCCGGACGTCGGCGCGGTCACGACGTGCTGTTCCCGGGCGACGGGCAGCGCCGCGGACGGGTCCCCGCCCTGCGCCTCGATCATCCGACGCCACGTGTCCATGGCCCGGCCGTCGGCGAGTGCCGCAGCGGGATCGGCGTCGGGCAGTCCGGCGAGCGTCAGCATCTCGGTCGCGAGTGCCACGGTCAGCTCGACGACGTCGGCCGGTCCGCCACCGGCGAGCACCTCGACCGACTCCCGCACCTCGAGCGCGTTGCCGATCGTCAGCCCGAGCGGGACCTCCATGTCGGTCAGCAGCGCCGAGGTCGCCACCCCGGCGTCGTTGCCGAGGTCGACCATGGTCTGCGCGAGCTCCTTCGACGCCTCGTACGTCGGCATGAACGCGCCGGACCCGAACTTGACGTCGAGCACGAGTGCACCGGTGCCCTCGGCGATCTTCTTCGACATGATGCTCGACGCGATGAGCGGGATGCACTCGACGGTGCCGGTGATGTCGCGGAGCGCGTAGAGCTTCTTGTCCGCGGGGGCCAGCCTGGACCCGGCGGCGCAGATGACCGCGCCGACGTCCTGCAGCACCTGCATCATGCGGTCGTTCGAGATCGACGCCTGCCACCCGGGGATCGACTCGAGCTTGTCGAGCGTGCCGCCCGTGTGCCCGAGTCCGCGGCCCGACAGCTGCGGCACGGCGACGCCGAACGACGCCACCAGGGGTGCCAGCGGCAGGGTGATCTTGTCGCCGACCCCGCCGGTGGAGTGCTTGTCGACCGTCGTCTTGCCGAGCGACGAGAACGACATCCGCTCCCCCGACGCGATCATCGCGAGCGTGAGGTCCTTGATCTCGCGCCGCTCCATGCCGTTCAGGAAGATCGCCATCGCCATCGCGGCCATCTGCGGGTCCTCGACGTAGCCGCGGGTGTACGCGTCGACGAGCCAGTCCACCTCGGCGGTGCTCAGCGCGCCGCCGGAGCGCTTCGTACGGATGAGGTCGACGGTGTCGAACGGCTCGACTGCCATGTCAGTGCTCCTGCTGGTAGGTGGCGAGGGTGCGCGGCCCGAAGGCGTCCGGCAGGACCTCGTCGATGGTGCGGATGCCGGAGAGCGTCTCCAGGAGCATGCCCTCGGTGGAGTGCTCGAACAGCAGCTGGCGGCAGCGCCCGCACGGCATCAGGGTCGCCCCGTCGCCGTCGACGCACGTGAACGCGACGAGCTTGCCGCCGCCGGTCATGTGCAGCTGCGACACGAGCGAGCACTCGGCGCAGAGCGTCACCCCGTAGCTCGCGTTCTCGATGTTGCAGCCGGAGACGATCCGGCCGTCGTCGGTGAGCGCCGCGGCGCCCACCGGGAACGACGAGTACGGCGCGTAGGCGCGCCGCATCGCGGCCGTGGCGGCGTCCCGCAGGGCGCCCCAGTCCACGTCGTCGGCCGGGAGGCCCGTGGCCGCGTCCGTCAGGTCGGTGGCGGTGACCCCCTGGTCACCCGCAGCGTGCGTGTCGGTCATGTGTCGTGCCTCCAGGCCGGTGGGTGGTCCGCAACACACCGGTGTTCGTCGATCGAACACCCGCGAACCGCGGTGCGGAGCACGAACACCGGTGTCTTGCGGAAGGGAACTAACTCTTGATGTAGGGCTTGCCGGACGCGGCGGGGCCGCGCGACTGCCCGACCAGGCCTGCCACGGCGAAGATCGTCACCACGTACGGCAGCATCAGCAGGAACTCGCTCGGCACGGGCGAGTCGATCGCCCCGAGCGTGTTCTGCAGGTTCGACGCGAAGCCGAACAGCAGCGCCGCGAGCGTCGCCTTGATCGGATCCCACCGGCCGAAGATGACCGCGGCCAGGGCGATGTAGCCGGCGCCCGCGGTCATGTCCTTCGTGAACGGCCCGACCGCGTCGAGCGTGAAGTACGCCCCGCCGAGACCGGCGATCGCACCGGCGAGGGAGACGTTCCAGAACCGGGTGCTCGTGACGTTGATGCCCACCGTGTCGGCGGCCTGCGGGTGCTCGCCGACGGCGCGGAGCCGCAGCCCCCAGCGGGTCTTGAACAGCCCGAAGGTGACCACCGCGACGGCGATGTAGGCGAGGTAGACGACGACCGTCTGCTCGAAGAACACCGGTCCGATGACCGGGATCTGGTGCAGCAGCGGGATCTCGACCTTCGGGAACCGGATGCCGATGTTGAGCGTCTCCTCGTTCGGGGAGAGCACCTGCGAGTACAGGAAGCCGGTCAGGCCGGAGATGAACGCGTTGATGACGACACCGACGATGACCTGGTCGACCAGGTACTTGATGCTGAACGCCGCGAGGACGAACGACACGAGCATGCCGGCGACGAGCGCGGCGACGAGGCCGACCCAGGGCGACCCGGTGATCGACGCGACCATCGCGGAGCTGAACGCACCGGCGAGGAACTGGCCCTCGATCGCGATGTTCACGACGCCGACCCGTTCGGAGATGACGCCGCCGAGGGCACCGAACACGAGCGGCACGCTCAGGCTCAGCGCGCCGAGCAGCAGGCCGGGGATCGGCAGGGACGAGCCGGCGGCGGCCCAGGTCAGGAACCCGACGACGAACACCACCGCGAAGACCGACGTGACCCACAGCGCGACCCGGCGGAGCGCACGCGTCTCGATGAACGCGTAGACCGTCAGGATCGCGAGCAGGACGATGACGACGATGCCCGTCCCGAGCGCGGGCAACGGGACGTTCGGCAGCGCGAAGAAGTCACCGGCGTTCGCCAGGCGGAACGTGGTGGTGCCGGAACGCGGCAGCAGGCCGAACAGCACGATCGCGATGAGCGTGAACACGCCGTACCCGATCGGGAGCTTCCAGCTCCTGGTGGTCTCGAGCGGACGGTCCGCGAGCGGCGACGCGGGGGCCGCGGTGGGGCTGAGGGTGCTCATGCGGCGACCGCCTTCTTGCTGGTCTTGTTCGTCTTCGTGCGCTTGCGGGCACCCGGCTGCGGGATCCGGAAGATCGCGCGGACGAGCGGCGGCGCCGCGATGAAGAGGACGATGAGGGCCTGGATGACCCCGACGATGTCGATCGGGATACCGTTGGCGGCCTGCATGGCGTAGCCACCGTTCTTCAGCACGCCGAACAGGATGGCCGCCCAGAACACGCCCCACGGCTTGGAACGGCCGAGCAGGGCCACGGTGATGGCGTCGAAGCCGATGCCGGCGTCGATGCCCGAGGTGAAGCCCGACGTGACGGCGCCCTGCACCTGGTAGGCGCCGGCGATGCCCACCAGGGCACCGGAGATCAGCATCACCCAGATGGTCAGCGACGGGACGCTCATGCCGGCCACGCGGGCGGCACGGGGGTTCTCACCGATGGTGCGGAACCGGAAGCCGAGGGACGACTTGTTGACGAGCCACCAGACCACGATGACCGCGATGATCGCGACGATGAACCCCAGGTCCACGCCGTACCGGACGCCGAAGAGCTGCGGCAGCAGGGCGCTGTCCTTCGTGGGGGGCGAGATCGGGTTGCTGCTGCCCGGGGCCTGCAGCAGGCCCGGGGTGCGGAGCAGGTAGCTGACCAGGTAGAGCGCGACGTAGTTGAGCATGATCGTGACGACCACCTCGTTCGCACCCGTCCGGGCCTTCAGCACCCCGACGATGCCACCCCACACGGCGCCGCCGACGATGCCGGCGAGGATCGTGAGCGGGATGTGGACCGCGGCGGGGCCGTCGAACGAGAACCCGACCCACCCGGCGGCCGCGGCCCCCATCAGGATCTGGCCCTGACCGCCGATGTTGAACAGTCCGGCGCGGAACGACAGCGCGATCCCCAGGCCTGCGGCGATGAGCGGCACCGAGTAGTCGACGGAGCGCGTGAGCGGCCCGATCGCCTGCTGGAACGAGTCCGCGCCGAAGTTGAACACCGAGCCCTGGAACAGCGAGGCGTACGCGCCGCCGACCGCGGTGCCGACCGCCTGGAGCATGTCCGTCGGGCGAGCGAAGAAGTACCCAGCGGTGGCACGGACGTTCTCGTCCGTCACCGCGATGAGGATGCCGCAGGCGACCAGCGCGAGGACGACGGCGAGCACCGTGACGAGCACGGAGCCGTTCAGGATCCCCTGCAGGGCGGCGTGCCAGCGGTCGCCGCCGGCGCCGTTGCGGCGCTCGGTGTCCGCTGCCGAGTCCGTCATCAGGTGCGGGGTCGACTCGACCTCCTGCAGACGGTCGTCGGTGAGCGGGGCGTCGGCGGTGTCGTTCGCCGCCGGGGCCGGCTGCTGCGTGTTGTCTGGCGGTGGGGTGGTCACGCTGCCAGCTCCGTTCCGGTCGTGGGTGTGGCGTGGATCTCGCCGGCCGAACCGGTCATGCGGCCAGCTCCGTTCCGGTCGTGGGTGTGGCGTGGATCTCGCCGGCCGAACCGGTCATGCGGCCAGCTCCGTTCCTTCAGGGATCTCCCCGGCCATCATGAGGCCGAGGACGTCGCGGGGGGTGGTCGCGGGGACGATGCCGACGATGCCACCGCGGTACATCACGGCGATGCGGTCGGCCAGTGCGACGACCTCGTCGAGCTCGGTGGAGACGACGATGACCGGCACACCGGTGTCGCGGGTGGCGACGATGCGCTTGTGGACGAACTCGATCGAGCCGACGTCGATGCCGCGGGTGGGCTGCGCGGCGACGAACAGCCGCAGTTCGCGGCTCAGCTCGCGCGCCAGGACGATCTTCTGCTGGTTGCCGCCGGACAGCCGACCGGCAGCGGTGGTGCGACCAGGCGTCCGGATGTCGAACTCGGCGATCTTCTCGTCGGCGAACGCGTCACGTTCCGCCGACCGGATGGTGCCGGCGCGGACGAACTCGGCGTGGTCGGCGCGGTCGAGCATCAGGTTCTCGGCGATGGTGAACTCGCCGACCAGGCCGTCCTCCTTGCGGTCCTCGGGGACGAAGCCGACGCCCGCGTCGAGCACCTGCTTGACGCTCCGGCCGGTGAGTTCCTTGCCGTCCAGGGTGATGCGGCCACCGTGCGCGGGCTCGAGGCCCATGATCGCCTCGGTGAGCTCGGTCTGCCCGTTGCCCTGCACCCCGGCGATGGCCAGGACCTCGCCGCGACGCACCGTGAAGGAGACGTCGTCGACGAGCACGATGCCGGACGGGTCGGTGACGGTGAGGTGCTCGACGACCAGGGCGTCGTCGCCACCGGTCGAGGGTTCCTTGTCGACCACGAGCGAGACGGCGCGGCCGACCATCAGCGCGGCCAGCTCGTTGTTCGTGGCTGTCGGCGAAGCTTCGCCGACGACCTTGCCGAGGCGGATGACCGTGATGCGGTCGGCGACCTCGCGCACCTCACGGAGCTTGTGGGTGATGAAGACGATGGCGGTGCCGGCTTCGCGGAGCTGGCGCATGATGCCCATCAGCTCGTCGGTCTCCTGCGGGGTGAGGACGGCCGTCGGCTCGTCGAACACCAGCACGGAGGCATCGCGGGACAGCGCCTTGATGATCTCGACGCGCTGCTGCACACCGACGGGCAGGTCCTCGACCTTGGCGTCCGGGTCCACGTCGAACCCGAAACGGTCCGAGATCTCCTGCACGCGCTTGCGGGCACCGGCCAGGTCGAGACGGCCACCGAAGGTCGTCTGCTCCTGCCCGAGCATCACGTTCTCGGCGACCGTGAACACGGGCACGAGCATGAAGTGCTGGTGCACCATGCCGATGCCGGCGCGCATGGCGTCACCGGGGCCGTCGAAGTCCTGCACCACGTCGTCGAGCAGGATCTCGCCCTCGTCGGCGTCGTACAGGCCGTACAGGACGTTCATCAGGGTGGACTTGCCGGCGCCGTTCTCACCCAGGAGGCAGTGGACCTCACCCGGCTCGACGGTGAGCGAGATGTGGTCGTTGGCGACCAGGGCGCCGAACCGCTTGGTGATGCCGCGGAGTTCGAGCTTCATGTTCGGGAGTCTATTTCTGTCTCGCGCGCGCCACGCGGGCGCACGCTGTCGCGTGCACCCTGCGGAAGCACGGTCTGGCGCGCACCCTTGGGTGCACGGTCTGGGGGTGCACCCTGGGGATGCACGGTCTGGGGTGCGCCACCTGGGCGCACGAGAACGCGGGCGAGGGATGCTCCCCCGCCCGCGTTCACCGGGTCAGGACTGGGTCTTGACCTTGATCGAGCCGTCGATGATGCCGGCCTTCACGTCGTCGAGCTCGCCCTGCAGGCCCTTGTCGACCTTGGACTCGAAGTCGTGGAACGGAGCGATGCCGACGCCGTCGTTCTTCAGGGTGCCGACGTACGGCTCCTTCGAGAACTTGTCGTCAGCCGCCTGCTCGACGACGTCCTTCACGGCCGGGCGCATGCCCTTCTCGACCGAGGTGAAGGCGATGTCCTTGTAGCGGGGGTCGGCCTCGTAGAGGTCGCTGTCCGCGCCGATCAGGACGGAACCGTTGTCGGCGTCCTTGATGGCCTCGGCAGCGGACTGGTAGATCGGGCCACCGACGGGCAGGATCACGTCGGCGTCCTGGTCGAGGAGCGTCTGCGCGACCGACTTGGCCTGCGTGCCGGCCTCGAAGCCACCGGTGAAGGAACCCTTGCCGGTGTCGACGTTCCAGCCGACGACCTTGACGTCCTTGTCCTTCTGCTCGTTGTAGTACTTCACACCGTCCGCGAAGCCGTCCATGAAGATGGTGACGGTCGGGATCTGCATGCCGCCGAAGGTGCCGACGACGCCGGTCTTCGAGTACGACGCCGCCGCGTAGCCGGCGAGGAACGCGGCCTGCGAGGTGTCGAACGTGATCGGCTTGACGTTCTTGGCGTCGATCGAGTTGTCGTCGATGATCGCGAAGTCGGTGTCGGGGTTCGCAGCGGCCTGCTTCTTCGTGGCGTCGGCCAGGTTGAAGCCGACGGTCACGACGAGGTTGCAGTTCTGCCCGATGAGCTGCTCGATGTTCGAGTCGTAGACGGTGGCGTCCTTGGACTCGGCTTCCTTGTAGGTGGCGCCGAGGTCCTTGGCGGCGTCCTTCATGCCCTCGTAGCCGAGCTGGTTGAACGACTTGTCGTCGAACCCACCGGCGTCGGAGACCATGCAGGGGCGGAAGTCGGTCTTCTTCGCCGTTTCGGTGGTGGACGGCGCCGAGGCACAGCCGGCCAGGACGGCGACGGTGCCGGCGAGCGCGAGGCCGCTGAGGACGACCTGTCGGGTACGAGATGTCACGGGTTGGTTCCTCCGGGGAGCGTGCCCGGACCACGTGCGTTCCGGGCGATCGTGGCGACAGTACACGACCGTCGGGTCGGTACAGGACCCGTTGCGGGGGTCCCGTGGATCGGTTACGGGATCGCGACCCCGCCGAAACGCGCCCGTAACGCGGGGTCGCCCGCTCACCCCCAGTTCGAGGGGTTTGTCGGTGGAGCGCTACAGGACGTCGCCCCGGCCGCTGATCTTCAGGGCATCCACGACACCCTTCACCCGCTGGGCGTTCGCGCTCGTGGTGACGAGCAGGGCGTCCGGGGTGTCCACGACGACGATGTCCTCGACGCCGATGAGTGAGATGAGTCGCTGGCTGTGCGAGATCACGATGCCGCTCGACGAGTCCGCCAGGATGCGCGCACCGTCCCCGAGCACCGCGAGGTTGTTCGGTCGCCCACCGGACTGCAGCTTGGCGAGCGAGGCGAAGTCGCCCACGTCGTCCCAGTCGAAGTCGCCTGGCACGACGGCCATGCGACCAGCAGCAGCAGCGGGCTCGGCGACTGTGTAGTCGATCGCGATCTTCTCGAGCGTGGGCCAGACCGCGTCGACGACCGCGCCGCGCGCCGAGGTGTCCCAGGCGTCCGCCAGCTCGTTGATGCCGGCCAGCAGGGTCGGGTTGTTCCGGCCGATCTCCTCGAGCAGCACGTCGGCGCGGGCGATGAACATGCCCGCGTTCCACAGGTACGTGCCCTGCTCGACGTACGAGCGGGCGGTGTCCAGGTCGGGCTTCTCGACGAACGACCGGACGGCGTGCGCGGTCGGTGCGCCCTCGATGTCCAGGGTGTCGCCGTGCGCGTGGATGTAGCCGAAGCCGATCGCGGGCTCCGTCGGCGTGATGCCGATGGTCGTGACGTAGCCGGCGCGTGCGACGGCGACGGCTTCGCGGACCGAACGGCGGAAACCGCGTGCGTCGCCGATGACGTGGTCGGCCGCGAAGGACCCGATGACGACGTCGGGCTCGCGGCGCACCAGGATCGCCGCGGCCAGGCCGATGGCCGCCGTCGAGTCCTTCGGCTCGCTCTCGAGCACCACGTTGTGGTCCTCGACGCCGGGCAGCTGCGACTCGACCGCGACGCGGTGCGCACGGCCGGTGACGACCATGATCCGCTGGTCGCCGGCGAGCGGCGCCAGGCGGTCCCAGGTCTGCCGCAGCAGCGAGGTGCCGGAACCCGTCAGGTCGTGCAGGAACTTGGGTGCGTCCGCGCGCGACAACGGCCACAGGCGCGATCCGATGCCCCCTGCGGGGATGATCGCGTAGAAGTCTTCGAGAGCGTCAGCCACGCGCTCACCGTACCGCCCCCGCCGGGCGGATCCTGGGTGGTCTCCGCACGATTCCCGCATGCGGCCTCCCGCGGGACGCCGTCCGGCGTCCGCACCGGAGGGCGTCGCGTTGTTCACCCGGCGCGCGCGTCCCGTTCACGTCGTCGGCCCCGTCGGGTCACGTCACGCCCGGAGCATGGGCAGCACCATGAGCGCACGCAGCGTGGAGCGCGGCACGTCCCCCCGGACCGTCGCCGTCGTGACCGAGAGCTTCCTGCCCACCCTCAACGGCGTGACCACGAGTGTCCTGGCGGTCCTCGACCACCTGGAACGACGTGGTCACCGCGCGGTCGTGATCGCCCCGGACACCCCCGGACTCGCGCAGTTCCGCTCGCGCAGCGCCGTCGAGCGCTACCGCTCCTTCGACGTCCACCGTGTCCCCGCCGTCGCCTACCGGCAGTTCCCGGTGGCGCTCCCCCATCCGGTGCTCGACACGATCCTCGCCGCCTCCGGCGCCGACGTGCTCCACGCCGCGAGTCCGTTCCTGCTGGGTGGGCGCGCGATCACGGCGGCCGGGAGGCTCGGCATCCCCTCCGTCGCCGTCTTCCAGACCGACGTGGCCGGGTTCGCCCGCCGCAACGGCCTGACCGCGACCGTCCCGTTGGTGCGGAAGATCCTCGGACGCATCCACGCGGGCGCCTCGCTGACGCTCGCCCCGTCGAGCGCGACGGCCGCGATGCTCGCCGAGGACGGCGTGCCGCGCGTCGCCCGCTGGGGTCGCGGCGTCGACACCGAACTGTTCCACCCCGCACGCCGGACGTCGGGGCACGTGCGCGCGCTCCGCCGCCGGCTCGCCCCGAACGGCGAGACGATCGTCGGGTACGTCGGTCGGCTCGCCCCGGAGAAGGAGGTCGAGCGACTCGCCGAACTCGGTGGTGTCCCGGGCATCCGGGTCGTCGTCGCCGGCGGCGGTCCGTCGCGGGCGATGCTCGAGCGGCGGCTCCGGCACCTCGACGTCACCTTCACCGGCCCCTTGCGCGGCGACGCCCTCGCCGACGCGTACGCAGCACTCGACCTGTTCGTGCACACCGGTCCGGCCGAGACCTTCGGGCAGACCCTGCAGGAGGCCCACGCCTCCGGCCTACCGGTGATCGCACCGGCGTCCGGCGGCCCGCTCGACCTGGTCGCCCCGGGGCTCGACGGGGAGCTCTACGACGCCGACGCACCCCAGGCCCTGCGGCACGCCGTCCTGCGGCTGCACCACGACCGCGCCCTGGCCGACCGGATGGGTTCGGCCGGTCGGCTCCGCGTCGAGGGGACCACGTGGGAGGCCGTCGGCGACCAGCTCCTCGACCACCACGACACGGCCCGGACCATCGGCGCGCCGCCCGTCGGACGGGGCCTCCGGGCAGGTCGGGACGAGAAGGTCAGCGCTCGCGCATAGGATGGGTCGTGTTCCACACGAACACGAACGGCAAGGGCTCGCCGATCGGGCGAGCCCGTCCTATGGAAGGACGAGCTCATGGCTGAGCACACCGGCGGGGGTACGGCGACGGCGGTGCCCGACGTCTCGATCGAAGCGCCCAGGGCTTCTCGGACGCCACAGGGCACGCTCTACCGCGGATCCATCGGGATGTGGTCGTGGGTCCTCCACCGCATCACGGGCGTCGCGATCTACTTCTTCCTGCTCGTGCACATCCTCGACACGGCACTCGTGCGGCTCTCCCCCGAGGCCTACAACGCCGTCATCGGCACGTACAAGACCCCGATCATGAACCTCGGCGAGATCGCGCTGGTGATGGCCATCGTGTTCCACGCGTTCAACGGCCTGCGGATCATCCTGATCGACTTCTGGTCCAAGGGCCCGAAGTACCAGCGGGCCATGTTCTGGATCGTCATGGTCCTGTGGGCGGTGGCGATCGCGGGCTTCCTGCCCCGCCAGCTCATGAACCTCGTCGCGGACTTCAACTGAGGGGCACGGACATGACCACGCAGATCGTCGAACCTCCCCGCTCGGCAGCGGCCGCCCGGAGCACCACCAACTGGGAGAAGTGGGGCTGGATCTACATGCGCGCCTCGGGCGTCCTGCTCGTCGTGCTGATCTTCGGCCACCTCTTCGTCAACATGGTGGCGGGCGAGGGCGTCAAGCAGATCGACTTCGCCTTCGTCGCCGGCAAGTGGGCCAACCCCTTCTGGAAGGTCTGGGACTCGCTCATGCTGGTCCTCGCCCTCATCCACGGCTCGAACGGCATGCGCACCATCGTCAACGACTACGTGTCGAAGCCGGGCATCCGCAAGACGCTCCTCATCGCGATCCTGGCCGCCTGCGTCGTGCTGATCGTGCTCGGGCTCCTCGTCTGCTGGACCTTCGACCCGTGCCCCGCCGGCGCAGCTGCCGCCGACCTGCCGTCCTTCTGCCCGGCGCAGTAGCACCACCACCGTTGCTGCCCGCGTTCCCACCGTCTACGGAAAGACCCCTGTGACCGAGACCACCGTCCACCACCACCAGTTCGACATCGTCATCATCGGCGCCGGAGGCGCGGGCATGCGAGCCGCGATCGAAGCCGGCCCGAAGGCGAAGACGGCCGTCATCTCGAAGCTCTACCCCACCCGGTCGCACACCGGTGCGGCGCAGGGCGGTATGGCCGCAGCCCTCGCGAACGTCGAAGAGGACTCGTGGGAGTGGCACACCTTCGACACGATCAAGGGCGGCGACTACCTGGTCGACCAGGACGCCGCCGAGATCCTCGCGAAAGAGGCGATCGACGCCGTCATCGACCTCGAGAACATGGGCCTGCCGTTCAACCGCACGCCCGAGGGCAAGATCGACCAGCGTCGTTTCGGTGGGCACACCCGCGACCACGGCAAGTCCCCGGTCCGCCGGGCCTGCTACGCCGCCGACCGCACCGGGCACATGATCCTGCAGACGCTGTTCCAGAACTGCGTGAAGCTCGGCGTCGAGTTCTACAACGAGTTCTACGCACTCGACCTCATCATGGTCGACGTCGTCGGCGAGGACGGCGTCACCCGCCAGCAGCCGGCCGGCGTCGTCGCGTTCGAGCTCGCGACCGGTGAGCTCCACGTCTTCCACGCCAAGGCGATGATCTTCGCGACCGGTGGCTTCGGCAAGATGTACAAGACCACCTCGAACGCACACACCCTGACCGGCGACGGCGTCGGCATCGTCTGGCGCAAGGGCCTGCCGCTCGAGGACATGGAGTTCTTCCAGTTCCACCCGACCGGCCTCGCAGGGCTCGGGATCCTGCTGACCGAGGGTGCCCGCGGTGAGGGCGCGATCCTCCGGAACGCCTCGGGTGAGCGCTTCATGGAGCGGTACGCCCCCACCATCAAGGACCTCGCTCCGCGTGACATCGTCGCGCGCTGCATGGTGCAGGAAGTGGCAGAAGGTCGCGGCGCCGGTCCGAACAAGGACTACGTGCTGCTCGACTGCACGCACCTGGGTGCCGAGGTCCTCGAGACGAAGCTGCCGGACATCACCGAGTTCGCCCGGACGTACCTCGGTGTCGACCCCGTCGTCGAGCCGGTCCCCGTCATGCCGACCGCGCACTACGCGATGGGCGGGATCCCGACGAACGTCAAGGCCGAGGTCCTGTACGACAACACCACCGTCGTCCCCGGGCTGTACGCCGCCGGCGAGTGCGCCTGCGTCTCCGTGCACGGCTCGAACCGTCTCGGCACGAACTCGCTGCTCGACATCAACGTCTTCGGCAAGCGCTCGGGCAACAACGCCGCCGAGTGGGTCCAGACCGCCGAGTTCCTCCCGCTGCCGGAAGACCCGGCTGCTGGCGTCCGCGGCATGCTCGACCAGCTCCGCGCCTCCACCGGCACCGAGCGCGTCTCTGCCCTCCGCAAGGAACTGCAAGAGGAGATGGACAAGAACGCGCAGGTGTTCCGCACGGACGAGTCGCTCGCCCGTGTCACCGAGACCCTGCACACACTGCGCAACCGTTTCATGCAGGTCTCCGTGCAGGACAAGGGCAAGCGGTTCAACACCGACCTGCTCGAGGCCGTCGAGCTCGGGTTCCTGCTCGACCTGGCCGAGGTCGTCGTCTACTCCGCACGCAACCGCAAGGAGAGCCGCGGCGGACACATGCGCGACGACTACCCCAAGCGCGACGACGAGAACTACATGCAGCACACCATGGCGTACCTGACGGGCGACCCGCACTCGTCACTCGCCGACGACCACATCACGCTCGACTGGAAGCCTGTCGTCATCACGCGGTACCAGCCGATGGAGAGGAAGTACTGAGATGACCGACACCCTGGTCTCCGAAGCACCCCGCACCGACACCGTGCAGGACGCCCCTCCCGGATCCTTCTCCGTCACGGTCATCGTCCGTCGCTTCGATCCCGACGTCGACGACGAGCCGCGCTGGCAGGACTTCGACGTCATGATGCTGCCGACCGACCGCATCCTCGACGCCCTGCACAAGATCAAGTGGGAGCAGGACGGGTCCCTGACCTTCCGGCGTTCCTGCGCGCACGGTGTCTGCGGCTCCGACGCGATGCGCATCAACGGTCGGAACCGTCTGGCGTGCAAGACCCTGATCAAGGACCTCGACGTCTCGAAGCCGATCTACGTCGAGGCGATCAAGGGCCTGCCGCTCGAGAAGGACCTCGTCGTCGACATGGAGCCCTTCTTCCAGAGCTACCGCGAGGTGCAGCCGTTCCTGCAGTCCTCGTCGGCCCCGACGCCCGGCAAGGAGCGTGTGCAGTCCGTCGCCGACCGCGCCCGGTTCGACGACACCACGAAGTGCATCCTCTGCGCGGCGTGCACGTCGTCCTGCCCGGTGTTCTGGACCGACGGGCAGTACTTCGGCCCCGCCGCGATCGTGAACGCCCACCGCTTCATCTTCGACTCCCGCGACGACGCCGCGAACGTCCGTCTCGACATCCTCAACGACAAGGAAGGCGTCTGGCGCTGCCGGACAACCTTCAACTGCACCGACGCGTGCCCTCGCGGCATCCAGGTGACGAAGGCGATCTCCGAGGTCAAGCAGGCGATCATGCGGGGTCGGGCGTAGTCCCGGCTCCGTCCAAGCTCCGCACCACGCCGACCGATAGGCTCCCGACCATGACGTTCGCGGACACCCGCCCCATCCTCGACCAGCTCGGCTACACGACCCGGTACGTGCAGCTCCCCGGTGAGACCCTGCACGAACCGCCGGTCGAGGGGGCGCTCCGCATCGTCCAGACCGACGCCTCCGACTACGCGCTCGAGGTCGTCGACTACGGCACGGCTCGTCGGCTCGCGCAGGCGACGGGCGAGGACGACGCCGTGGAGATGCTGCGCCGGTTCCTGAACCGTCCGTTCCCGCAGCCGCGCGACATCCCCCGCCACGAGCTCGACGGGCTCCGTGACCGTGCGGCGTCGACCTACCCGCAGCTCGCGCAGCAGGTCTCCCAGGCGGGCGAACAGGGCCTGACCATCCAGATCCCGGCCGGCGTCCCCGTCGACCGCATCGGTGGCCCGGACGGCTACCTGCTCCACCCGCTCGACACCCCGCTGCCCAGCCGCTCGCTGCCGCCGCACGTGACCTCGTCGCCCGAGACGCACCGCTACGTCGTCGACCGGCCGTTCCTGGTGAACGTCCGCTTCGTCCAGCCGTGGTTCGAGCAGCCGGGCGGTGCCCTGCGCTTCCAGATCGCCGACCCGTCCGCCACCGTGCGCGACCTGGTCGTCGACGGCGCGCTCGTCCGTCTCCGGGTGGTCTGACCGTCCAACGAGAACAGCCCACCCTGCGCTCGATGCGTGGGGTGGGCTGTTCTCGTTCGTGGAGCTACCGCAGGTCAGGGCGGTCGTACTGCGCGCCGGCCGGGTTCGACGGCAGGCAGCCGAACACGATCGCAGCCGCGCTGACGAACAGCGCGATCAGCCAGAACGGGCCTGCCAGGTTCGCGTCGTGCACGCGACGCCAGCCCAGCGCGATGCCCGGCACGATCGTGGCGAGCCACCACAGGAAGGAGAGGCCGAGCAGCACGAAGGCGAACGGCGACGGAGCGCTGCTCCCCGTGGGGTTGCCGTACTCGTCGACGCCGCTACTCGCCCCGACCGTCGCGAACAGAACGGCGTAGAACCCGCCGAACAACACGATGGTCACGATGGCGTTGGCGAGGACGAAGTACCAGAACTCACTCCGACTGGCGCGCCCGTCGAACCGGGCGTACTTCTTGAAGAACCGCGTGAACGCATCGAGGAACCCGATGCCGTACCACGGCGCCCAGAGCGGCGGGGTGCCATCAGGCCCGAGCGGGATCGGCTGCGCGAACTGCGGGTACGGGTCGACGTAGGGCTGGGCGTACGGCTGCTGCCCGTACCCAGGCTGCTGCCCGTACCCAGGCTGCTGCCCGTACCCGGGCTGCTGCCCGTAGCCCGGCTGCTGCCCGTACCCAGGCTGCTGCCCGTACCCGGGCTGCCCCTGCGGCTGGTCGCCGCCCGGCTGGCCCCACTGCGGCGTCCCGTCGTTGCTCATCGGCTCGTGTCCGGACGGTCGTACCGAGCGCCCTGCGGGTTCGACGGCAGCAGTCCGAAGACGACACCGGCGACGCCGATGAACAGCGCGATGATCCACAGTGCACCGGACAGGTTCGCGTCGTGCAGGCGTCGCCAGCCCAGGGCGAGCGACGGCACCAGGGTCGCGAGGCCCCAGAGCACCAGCAGGACGAGCACCACCCAGAAGATCGGCGGGACCGGGTCCACCACCTGGTACGCAGTGCCGTAGTAGTCGACCGTCCGGGCGTTGAGCGTGGTGAGGCGGATGACGGCGCCGATGGTCACCAGGGCCCCGGTGACGATCGTGTTCGCCAGGAACCACCACCAGAACTCACTCCGACTCGCACGACCGCTGAACGTGGCGTACTTCGCGAAGAAGCGGGCGATGGCCTTCGGGAACGAGATGCCGTACCACGGAGCCCATCGCGGCGGGACGCCCGCGGCGCCGGTCGACTGACCGGTCTGCTCCGCGGGCGTCCACTGCTGCGTGCTCTCGGTCATCGGACACCCTGCGGACGGTCGTACCGCGCGCCCTGCGGGTTCGAGGGCAGCAGACCGAAGACGATGCCGACGATGCCGACGAAGAGCGCGATGATCCACAGCGCACCGGGGAGGTTCGCGTCGTGCAGTCGGCGCCAGCCGAGGGCGAGCGTCGGGACGATGATCGCCAGGCCCCAGAGCAGGGCGACGATGCCGACGATGACGAAGAGGGCGGACGGCTCGGTGACGGTCGACTGGACGCTGGTGGACGTCGCAGTCGACATCGACACGGTCGAGCGTTCGGAGGTGGCGATGCCGATGCCGTACAGGATGCCGAGGACGATGCCGATGATCCCGTTGGCCAGGTACCACCACCAGAACTCGCTCCGGCTGGCGCGACCGCTGAAGGTCGCGTACTTCTTGAAGAAGCGGCCGACGGCCTTGCCGAACGAGATCCCGTACCACGGTGCCCACAGCGGCGGTTCCCCGTCGGGCCCGGTCGGCGGCTGCTGGCCGTACTGCGGCGTGCCACCGAACTGGGCGTTCGGCTGGTTGTTCGGATCCTGCGGGTACTGGTCGCTCACGTGGTCCCCCTCGAGTGTTGGCTGATGTACACGTCCGAGTCAACCAGAACTCCCGAGCGGGCGGCAGGGCCGATCCGCCGCGCTACCCCTGCTGCGGTCGGTCGTACTGCTGCCCCTGCGGGTTCGTCGACATCAGGCCGATGATCAACGAGAACAGGATGCCGATGGGCGGGATGATGAAGAACAGCGCGAACATGCCGCTGAGGTTCACGTCGTGCAGCCGGCGCACGGTCAACGCGATGAACCCGAGGGCGCAGGCGAGGCTCCAGAGGCTGCCGAGTCCGTCCGAGCCGTCGTTGACGAACGGCAACACGTCGAACCCGCTGCCGATGATGCCGGCGGCCGCCGAGCCGATCAGGTACCAGAGCGCCCAGAACCAGTACTCCGACTGGCTGGCCCGACCGTCGAAGCGCACGTACTTCTTCCAGAACCGCAGGAACGCCTGGGGGAGGGGGATGCCGTACCAGGGCGCCCAGAGCGGCGGCTCGGATCTCCCACCACTCGGCTGAGCCGGACCGGGCTGCCCGTATTGCCCTGGAGGCTGCTGACCCGGCTGCCTTCACGGCTGCTGGCCGGACTGACCCGGCTGCTGCCCGTACGGGTCCCTGGGTGGGTACTGGTCACTCATGCGTGCGTTCCTTCCGGCGCGGGCTGTCGGTCCACACAGAGTGTGGCACTCCCCCGAGCCGGCGAGCGTCATCCGCGGGGACGACACCCGGCTCGGTCTCGCGTCAGGGCAGGAGGGCGAGCTTGCCGCCGGGGTGCCCGGACTCCAGCAACTCCGCCGCCGCCTTCGCCTCGGACAACGGGAACGTCCGCGCGACCGGGACCTCGAGCCCTCCGGCACCGGCGAGGTCGATGAGCCGCTGCCGCACCGAGTCCCGGAACGCCTTGCTGGCCGGCTGCGCCCCACCCACGGCGGCGATGCCGTCCGATGCGGCCCGCGCCTGCGCGGCGATCGTCACGATCCGTGACCGGTCCGCGACCAACGCGAGCGAGACGTCGACGGCCTCGTCGGTGCCGACGCAGTCCAGTGCCACGTCGATGCCAGAGGGGGCGAGATCACGGACACGCGCCTCCAGGCCGTCGCCGTACGCGACCCATTCGCCACCGAAGCGTCGCACGACGTCCGCACCACGCTGCGACGCAGTGCCGATGACGCGCGTGCCCAGCAGCCGCAGCTGCTGGAGCAGGCTGACGCCGACCGCGCCCGAGGCGCCGTGCACCAGGACGGTGTCGCGCCCCTCGGCGCGGGTGACGCGGAGCATGTCGGCGGCGGTCGAGCCGGCGAGGAGCAGGTTGGCGGCCTCCGCAAAACCGAGCGCGGCGGGCTTCGCGAAGACGTCGGCAGCGGGCACCGTGACCGACTCGGCCCACCCGCCGCTGATGCGGAAGGCGAGGACCTCGTCGCCGACCACTCCCCCGCCGGACGCGATCTCGGTGTCGGGGCCGACGGCGGACAGGACACCGGCGACCTCGTACCCGACGGCGATCGGCAGGTCCGCGGGGTCGCCCTGGCGGGTGTGCTTCGTGTCAGCAGGGTTCATGCCGGCGGCGCGGACGGCGATCGTGACCTCGCCGGGGCCGGGCGCCGGCACCTCGGTGTCGACGTACTCCAGGACTTCGCTGCCGCCGAACCGTGGGGCCACCCAGTACTTCGTCATGCGGGCGACGCTACGCGTCGCGGCCCCGGGACGGACGGGAGGCCCGTCACCAGCTGGTGACGGGCCTCCCGTTCGTCGGTGCTGACGTCGTCAGGCGCGTGCGGACCGGATCCGGTCGGCGAACGCGGCGTGCAGCGGGTGCTCCGCACCGAGACCGGTGATCTGCGTGGCCACGTCGGCGTCCGACGTGTCCGAGGCCAGGAGGGCCTGCAGTTCGACGCTCTGTTCGTCGTCCGCGACGTCGAAGCGGAGCGCAGCTGCCATCGCGTCGAGCAGCGCGGTCGGTTCGGTGCCGTCTTCGGCCAGCGCTGCGGCGGGCGAGACGAACCGCTCGTCACGCGACAGCTTGCGGAGCGGCTGTCGGCCGACGCGCGTCACCGTGTCGGGCAGGTGCGGGTTCTCGAACCGGCCGATGATCGCCTGCACGTAGGCGCGGTGCACCTCGGGGTCGAGCTCGTGCCGGCGGACCAGCAGATCGCTCGTCTCAGCGAGTACGGACTCGAGCTCGGAGCGCACGGCGGGGATCGCGATGGCGTCCGAGATCTTGTCGGCCCCGGCGACGAAGCCGTGGTACGCGACGGTGGCGTGTCCGGTGTTGACCGTGAAGAGCTTGCGCTCGATCGAGGCGGCGAGGCCGTCGACGTAGTGCGCGCCGGGGATCTCCGGCTCGTTCCCACCGAACGGTGTGCGGTCGATGGCCCACTCGAAGTAGGTCTCCACGGTCACGTCGAGTCCGCCGCCCTCGGGCTGCGCGGGCACGATGCGATCGACGGCGGTGTTCGCGAACACGGCCTTCGCCAGGGCGGCGTCGCGGCCGTCCTCGGGCAGGGCAGCGACGATGAACTCGCGCAGGCGGTCCGTGGCGTTCAGGGCGTTCTCGCACGCCATCACCGCGATCGGTGCGGCGTCCGCGTCACGGGCGACCAGCGCGCGTGCGATGACCGGGGCGATGAACTTCAGGACGTTCGGGCCGACGGCGCACGTGACGATCGCGGCCGTCGCGATCTCGGCGACCACGCCGTCCTCGTCCTGCGCGCTGTTCAGTGCGCGGAAGTCCGTGACCTCGTGGTCCTGGGCGCCGGACCCGACCTCGTGCACGGTGTACGAGTCGGCTGCGGCCAGGGCGTCGATGAGCGGGGCGGCGACGTCGGCGAAGACGACCTCGTACCCGGCCTGGTGGAGCAGGAGCCCGACGAAGCCACGGCCGATGTTGCCGGCGCCGAAGTGGACGGCGGTGCTGGTGCTCACTCGTTGACCTCGCCGAGGATCGCCAGGATCGCGGCGGTGTCGGCGGCGTCGGTGAGCTTCTGGACCTCGTCCTCGTCGGAGAACACGATCGCGATCTTCGACAGGATGTCGAGGTGCTCGTTGTTCACGCCGGCGATGCCGACGACGAAGCGCACGGGGTTGCCGTCCCAGTCGATCGGGCTGGCGTAGCGGATGAACGACAGGGCGGACGACTTGATGGCGTCCTTCGCGTCGTTGGTGCCGTGCGGGATCGCGAGGAAGTTGCCCATGTAGGTGGACACGCTCTTCTCGCGCTCGAGCATCGCCGGGTAGTAGTCGGCCGTGACCGCGCCCGCAGCTTCGAGGATCTCGGCCGCCTCCTTCATCGCCTCCGACTTGGTCGGCGCGGTGTCCTCGGTGTGGATGCGGATCTGGCTCTCCTGCAGGACGGGCATCGGGGGTTCTCCTTGTGTTGAGGACGTGATGGAGGGGACGGGTCAGCCCCGTCCCCTCCGATACTGCACTTCGTTACTGGTTGTGGCGTTACTGGTTCTTCAGCTGCTCGACGACCTGGTCGTACTGCGGCGCGTTCATGAAGTTGCCGACCGACACGTGCTGCGCGTTCGGGTTCTTCTGCTTCGCCCGGTCCGTCAGCTCTTCCTGCGTGATGATCAGGTCCTCGTCACCGGACAGGTTCGCGATCGCCTTGTTGGAGACCGTGACCCCTTCGATGCCCGCCTTCTTGATCTTGTTGCGCAGGACGCTGGCGCCCATGGCGCTGGAGCCCATGCCGGCGTCGCAGGCGAAGACCAGGTTCTGGACCTTCGTCGCCGTCGCCGTGCTCGCCGAGCCGACGCCGCCGAGGGAGGCCTCGGCCTCTTCCTCGTTGGCCGGGGAGTTGTTGCCGAGCAGGCCGGCGGTCGCGGAGTTGACGTCACGGCCCTTGTTGGCCTGGAGCTTCGCCATCGCGGCGCTCATGTCGCCACCGTTGCCGGAAGCAAGGTCACGCTTGCGGCTGGCGAGGAGGAAGAAGGTCGCGACCGCGAAGGTGACCGCAGCGGAGAGGACAACAGAGAGGATGACCCCGACGAAGCTGTCCTTCGCTGTCGCACCGAGTACAGCGATGATCGAACCCGGGGACGCCGGAGCGACGAGCCCGGACTTGAAAGCGACGTTGGTGGCGACACCGGTCGCACCACCGAGGATGACGGCGATGAACATGATCGGCTTCTGCAGCACGAACGGGAAGTAGATCTCGTGGATGCCGCCGAAGAACTGGATGATGATCGCGCCGGGAGCGGTCGAACGGGCGATACCGACACCGAAGAAGGTGAAGGCGAGCAGCAGGCCGAGGCCGGGGCCGGGGTTCGCCTCGAGCAGGAACAGGATCGACTTGCCCGACTCCTTGACCTGGTCTGCGCCAAGCTGGTCGAGCACACCGTGGTTGATGGCGTTGTTCAGGAAGAACACCTTGGCCGGCTCGATGATGACGCTGGCGATCGGCAGGAGCGAGTGCTGGACGAGGAAGTCGACAGCGGTGCCGAGGCCGTTCGCGATGGCCTTGAAGACCGGAGCGAGGAGGAAGAAACCAGCCATCGCCAACGCGAAACCGAGGATACCGGCCGCGTAGTTGTTGACGAGCATCTCGAAGCCGGGCTTGATCTTGCCGTCCCAGATGCGGTCGATCTGCTTGATGAGGTAGGCGCCGAGCGGACCGCAGATCATCGCGCCGAGGATCATCGTGGTCGGGTTCTTCTCTCCAGCGTTGGCCCCGAGGATGACGCCCATCGTCATGATCGAGCCGACGACGGCACCACGGGTCTCGTAGACCATGCGGCCGCCCTGGATGGCGATCGCGAGCGGGATCAGGTAGGTCAGGATCGGGCCGACGACGCCGATGTTGGCGATGCCGTTCGTCTCACCGAACCCGCCGAGGATCCCGACGGGCGTCCACCCGGTCTCGATGAAGAAGGCCGTGATGATGCCCCACGCGATGAAGATCGCGATGTTGGGCATGACCATGCCGGAGAGGAACGTGCCGAACTTCTGAACGGCGACGCGTGCGCCGCCCCGCGACTTCGCGGGTGCGTCGGGCGCTGCAACGGACGACGTTGTCATGTGCGGTGACTTTCTGTGTGGTGGAGCTGCTGCGTGGTGCTGGGAGGGTGGTGCTGGGAGTGGTGGGTCAGGCGGCGTGCACCGCGGACGCGGCAGCGGACTTCGCGGCCGCCGCCGTGCTCGCGGCGAGTGCCGCCGTCGCCATCTCGCGGGCCTGTTCGAGCGTGTAGCGACCGAGTTCGGCGCGCACGTCGGCCAGGGCCGCGGGGGTCATGGAGAGGGTGGTGGCGCCGAGACCGACCAGGACGACGGCGAGCAGCGGGTCGGCTGCTGCCTCGCCGCAGATCCCGACGGGCTTGCCGGCGGTCGCGCCCGCGGTGCCGAGCTGCGCGACGAGGCGCAGGACGGCGGGGTGCCACGGGTCCTGGTAGGACGCGACGGTGCCGAGCATGCGGTCGGCGGCCATCGTGTACTGGGTCAGGTCGTTCGTGCCGATCGACACGAAGTCGGCGTTCTGGAACACCTGGTCGGCCATCAGCGCGAGCGACGGCACCTCGGCCATGACGCCCGCGGTGCGGATGCCCAGCTCACGCGCCAGGGTGACGAAGTACTCGGTCTCCTCGGCGTCGGCGACCATCGGGGCCATCACCCACAGGTCGGCCTCGGTCGCGGCGTCGGCCTGGGCGAGCGCGGTGAGCTGGTCGCGCAGGACCTCGGGGTGGTTCCGCAGGGCACGGAGACCGCGGCGCCCGAGGGCGGGGTTCTCCTCGTCCTTGTCGGTGAGGAACGGCAGCGGCTTGTCGGCGCCGGCGTCGAGCGCACGCACGACCACCTTCTTGCCGGGGAACGCCGCGAGGAGCTGGCGGTACGACTCGGTCTGCTCGTCGACCGTGGGGGCCTTGGGCGAGTCGAGGAAGAGGAACTCGGTGCGGAAGAGCCCCACGCCCTCCGCACCGAGAGCAACGGCGCCGGCGGCGTCGGCGGGGCTGCCGAGGTTCGCGAGCAGGGGCACGACGTGGCCGTCGGCGAGGGCACCGGCGGTGAGCGGTGCCGCTGCGGCGGCGAGGCGGTCGGCGATGCGGCGCTCGACGTCCGCGACCAGTGCGGCGTCGGGGTCGGTCACGACCGTGCCGGCGATTGCGTCGACCACGACGGACTGGCCGTCGACCAGGTCGTCCGCACCGGTCACACCGACGATGGCGGTGATGCCCTTGGCACGGGCGAGGATCGCGGTGTGCGAGGTCGGGCCGCCGTCACGGGTGACGAGCGCCAGGACCTTGTCGAGGTCGAGCAGGGCGGTGTCGGCCGGTGCGAGGTCGCGGGCGACGAGGACGAAAGGGGTGTCCGACTCGGGGACACCGGGGGCGTGCACGCCGCGGAGCTTGGCGATGATGCGCTGGGCGACGTCGTCGAGGTCGGCCGCGCGCTCCCCCATGTAGCCACCCATGCCGACGAGCAGGTCGCGGAACTGTGCGAAGGCCTCGTACACGGCACGCTCGGCGTTCGTGCCGCCGTCGATGCGGGCGTGCACGTCGTCGAGCAGCGTGGGGTCCTGCGCCATCAGCGCCTGGGCCTCGAGCACGGCCTGGGCGTCGCCACCGGCGAGCTGTCCGCGCTTGTTGAGGTCGTCCGCCACGGCGGCGAGTGCGTCATGCACGGCCTGCTTCGCGTCGTCCGCAGAACCCACCAGGGCATCCTTCGACGGTTCGCCGAGCGGGTCAGCCATGCGGAGTACGGGGCCGTGGGCAACGCCACGGCCGACGCCGGTGCCGAGCAGTTCGGACATTCGAGACTCCTTCATCTCACACGCGCTTGCGGTGGGGTGGATCGTTCGGTGCACGCGGCACGGGAACAGACCACGCCCGTGCGGCTGATCAGCACACTACCCCGATCAGCGTTGACAAACAAACACATCCGGGGATAAAAATACAGAAACAGATGCCCGTTTGCGTCTGGCGGATCGACCGACGGCACCGACATCACGGATGTCGCGCCCGAACATGTCCGTTCCGTTCCGACCCGAGACGACGAGGTCCGATGTACGCACCAGAACGCCACCAGCGCATCGTCGAGCAGGCGCGCGCGCAGGGCCGGGTGGACGTCAAGGACCTGGCCGAGCTGCTCGCCGTCACGCCCGAGACCATCCGCCGCGACCTGACGAGCCTCGAGCGCCGCGGCCTCGTCCGGCGCGCGCACGGCGGGGCGATCCCGGTCGAGCGCATCACCCTGCACCCCGGCGTCGGTGACCGCGGCGGCATCAACCAGACCGAGAAGATGGTCATCGCCGAGGCCGCCCTGGCGGAACTGCCCGAGAACGGCTCGATCATGATCGACGCCGGCACCTCGACCATCTGCCTGGCCGAGATGCTCCCGACCGACCGCGGCCTGACGGTCGTCACGCACTCGCTGCCGGTCGCCACCGCCGTCGCGAACCGCCCGGGCCTCGACCTGCACCTGCTCGGCGGCAACATCCGCAGCGACTCGCTGGCCGGCGTCGGCACGTGGACGCACCAGCTCATCGGCATGGTCAGCGTCGACGTCGCCTTCATCAGCATCAACGGCATCACGCCGGAGCGCGGCCTGACGACCCACAACGTGGCCGAGGCCGCCGTGAAGAGCGCGATGATCAAGTCCGCACGGCGGAGCATCCTGCTCGCCGACCACACCAAGTTCGGCCGCGAGGAGTTCGGACGCGTCGCCCCGCTCGCCGCGATCGACACGATCATCACCGACCCCGCCGTCAACCTCGACCTGGTCCGCGAGGTCGAGGCCGCCGGCACCGAGGTCTTCTGGCCCGGCCGAGCCTGACCGTGCCCCGTTCCCGCCCACCCAGCGCTCGCTAGCATGAGCCAACCACCCGTCGACAGGAGTACATCGATGTCCGAAGCCACCCGCACCGTGACCGTCGCCAGCGCATCCGGCCTGCACGCTCGCCCCGCCTCCCTCTTCGTCCAGACCGTGACGGCGTCGGGGCACCAGGTCACGATCGCCAAGGGCGACAAGTCCGGGAACGCCGGCAGCATCCTCGCCCTGCTCGGACTCGGCATCGAGCACGGCGACGAGGTCACCCTCACCGTCTCGGGCGACGACGCCGAGACCACCGCGGACAGCCTGGTCGAGTTCCTCGGGACGGACCACGACGCGGCCTGATCGCGCAGGTCGCGTCCTGCACGCGACCACCAGACGGACGGGAGGCACGGTGCCAGCTGGCACCGTGCCTCCCGTCCGTCCGTCGGGGGCGTCCAGGGCTGTCGGCACCCGCCGATAAGGTGTTCTGCATGACACGCCTGCGCCTCGCATCCGTCAACGTGAACGGCGTCCGCGCCGCCTTCCGCAAGGGCATGGGCGACTGGCTCGCCACCCGTGACGTCGACGTGCTGGCCCTGCAGGAAGTGCGCGCGTCGAGCGACGACCTGACGGCGCTGCTCGGCGACGAGTGGGACATCGTGCACGACCCGGCGACCGCGAAGGGTCGCGCCGGCGTGGCCATCGCGTCCCGACACTCGGCGCAGATCCACCGCGTCGCGCTCGGACCGGACGACTTCGACTCCGCCGGCCGGTGGCTCGAAGCCGACTACGAGATCGGCGGCACCACCGTGACCGTCGTCTCGACGTACGTGCACTCGGGCGAGGTCGACACCCCCAAGCAGGACGAGAAGTGGAAGTTCCTCGACGCGATGACCGAGCGGCTGCCCGCACTCCGGGCGCACAACCCGCTCGCGGTCGTCGTCGGTGACCTGAACGTCGGGCACGACCAGCGCGACATCAAGAACTGGAAGGGCAACGTCAAGCGTGCCGGCTTCCTGCCGCGCGAGCGTGCCTACTTCTCGCGGTTCTTCGGTGCCGACGGCGAGCCCGTCGAGGGCGCCGACGGCTCCACGGGTCCCGGCCTCGGGTGGGTCGACGTGGGGCGCGCCCAGGCCGGTGACGTCGACGGGCCGTTCACGTGGTGGTCGTGGCGCGGTCAGGCCTTCGACAACGACACGGGCTGGCGCATCGACTACCAGATGGCGACGCCCGACCTTGCCGCGAAGGTCACGGAGTACACGGTCGACCGCGCTGCGGCGTACGACCAGCGATGGTCCGACCACGCCCCCGTGGTCGTCGACTACGAACTCTGACCCCACTTCTCTCGCTTCACCTGACGCACCGGAGCACCACCATGACCAAGACCCGCATCTTCTCGGGCATCCAGCCGTCCGCCGGCTCGCTGCACCTCGGCAACTACGTCGGGGCACTCATGCAGTGGAGGACTCTGCTCGACGACTACGACGCCATCTACTGCGTCGTCGACATGCACGCGATCACGTCCCCGCAGGACCCTGCCGAGCTCCGTGCGAACACCCGGGCCACCGCCGCGCAGTACATCGCGTCGGGCATCGACCCGTCGAAGGCGACGCTGTTCGTGCAGTCCCACGTCCCCGCACACGCCGAGCTCGCCTGGGTGCTGAACACCCTGACCGGCTTCGGCGAGGCGAGCCGGATGACCCAGTTCAAGGACAAGTCGGCGCGCCAGGGCGCCGAGGCGGCGTCGGTCGGGCTCTTCACCTACCCGATCCTGATGGCCGCCGACATCCTGCTGTACGACACCAAGGTCGTGCCGGTCGGTGACGACCAGCGACAGCACGTCGAGCTGACCCGCGACCTGGCCGGACGCTTCAACTCGCGGTTCGGCGACACCTTCGTCACGCCCGAGGCGCGGATCCTGACCGAGACCGCGCGCATCTACGACCTGCAGGACCCGACCAGCAAGATGAGCAAGTCCGCAGCGTCGGAGAACGGCCTCATCCGCCTCCTCGACGACCCGAAGCGCACCGCGAAGAAGATCAAGTCGGCCGTCACCGACGACGAGCGCGAGATCCGGGCCGACCGCCAGGCCAAGCCCGGTGTGACGAACCTGCTGTCGATCCTGTCGGCGTTCACCGGCACGTCGATCGCCGCGCTCGAGGAGTCGTTCGCCGGCAAGGGCTACGGCGACCTGAAGGGCGAGGTCGCCGACGCCGTCGTGGCCGAGCTCGAACCGGTCCGCGCCCGCACGCTCGAACTGCTCGACGACCCGGCCGAGCTCGACCGCCTGCTCGCCGTCGGTGCCGACCGTGCCGAGTCCATCGCGCAGGACACCCTGGCCCGCGTCTACGACCGCATCGGGTTCGTCCCGCGGTCGCGCGGCTGAGCGTGCAGCCCGTCACGCTCGAGTCGGCGCGCGTCCGGCTCGACCTGCCCACCCGCGCCGACACCGCGGCGATCACCGAAGCCTGCCAGGACCCGGAGATCGTCCGGTGGACCACGGTCCCGAACCCGTACCGCGAACAGGACGCCCGCACCTTCGTCGACGCGCTCGTCGGCCCGGGCTGGGCCTCGGACCGTGAGTACACCTGGGCGATCAGGCCCGCCGGCTCGACGTGGCTCGCGGGCATCATCAGCTACCGCACCGCCGGCCGCGACCTCGGGTTCTGGCTCGCGCCGTCCGCGCGCGGCGCCGGGATCATGCACGACGCTGTCCGGCTCGTCGTCGACTGGGCGCTCGAGCAGGGCGCCCCGGACGTCTACTGGGAGTGCTACGAGGGCAACACAGCGTCGGCGGCTGTCGCCCGTGCGGCCGGGTTCTCGTACACCGGCCGCGGCGAAGCCCGTGTGCCGGACCGGGACGGGGGCCCCACGGCGGCGTGGACGGCGCTCCGACGCGCCGACGGCGCACCTGCCTCCGACCTCCCGTGGCCCGTCGTCTGAACACGCTCACAACCATGGTGACGCGTCACCCGAATGCCGCCGGTAGGCTCGGCCCGTGAGCGACACGGCACGACCCACCGAGGTCCGGGCAATGCGCCGCGGGCTCGAACTCGCGGCCCTCGGACCCGCTGTCGGCGACCACGCACGCGTCGGCGCGGTGATCCTGTCCCCCACCGGCGAGGTCCTCGCCGAGGGCTGGCACAAGGGCGCCGGGACCCCGCACGCCGAGGTCGACGCGATGGCCAAGGTCGACCCGGCGCTGCTCCGCGGCGCGACAGCGGTCGTCACCCTCGAGCCCTGCAACCACGTCGGTCGCACCGGCCCCTGTGCCGTGGCACTGCTCGACGCCGGAGTCGCCCGGGTCGTGTACGCAATCGACGACCCCGGAGCCGACGTGCACGGCGGCGCCGACCGACTGCGCGCAGCGGGGGTCCAGGTCGTCTCCGGGGTCCAGGCCGACCAGGCCGAAGCGTTCCTCGAACGGTGGCTCCTGTCGGTGCGGCTCGGTCGCCCGTGGGTCACCGTGAAGTGGGCGTCCAGCCTCGACGGGCGTGCCGCCGCTGCCGACGGCACGAGCAAGTGGATCACCGGCGCCGCCGCCCGCCAGCACGTCCACGAGCAGCGTGCCGCCCACGACGCGATCCTCGTCGGCACCGGCACCGTCCTGGCGGACGACCCGAGTCTGACCGCCCGCGGCGACGCCGGCGAGCTGCTCGCCGACCAGCCGCTCGCCGTGGTGCTCGGCGACCGCCCGGTGCCCGACGACGCCGCGGTCCGCCGGCACCCGCGCGGACTCATCGCCCTGCCCGGACACGACCTGGCCACGTCGCTCGGAGCCCTGCGTGGACACGGCGTGCACTCGGTGTTCGTCGAAGGGGGTCCGACGGTCGCCTCGGCGCTGATCGCCGCCGGACTCGTGGACGAGTACCTCGTGTACATCGCCCCGGTCCTGCTCGGCGGTCCCCGAGTGGCCCTCGGCGACCTGGGCGTGGGAAGCATCTCCGACCGTCGCCGGTTGGACGTACTATCGACCACCAGCCTCGGCCCCGACCTGCTGGTCCGAGCCCGGCCGCAGCGGACACAGCACCACGACCACCAGCTGCAGCGGCAGCACGACGCGACATCCGGGCTCGGGAACGACGGGCCCACGAACGACCGGAGCACCACATGACCGACGCGCTGACCTCACCCACGCCGGGGAGCCCGGTCCACTTCGAGGTGTCCACGAACGTGCCGACCACCCACGGCACCTTCCAGATGCGCGCCTACCGCGACCTCGTCACGAGCGCGGAGCACGTCGCCATCATCGGCGCCCTGCCCGACGGCTCGCTGCCCGCCGACGGCGCGCTCGTCCGCGTGCACTCCGAGTGCCTGACCGGCGAGGCCTTCGGCTCGCTGAAGTGCGAGTGCGGCCCCCAGCTCGACGCGGCGCTCGACACCATCGCGGCCGAGGGCGGCGTGGTGATCTACCTGCGCGGGCACGAGGGCCGCGGCATCGGTCTCATCAACAAGCTCAAGGCCTACCGCCTGCAGGAAGACGGTCTCGACACGCTCGACGCCAACCTCGCGCTCGGGCTGCCTGCGGACTCCCGTGCCTACGGCGGTGCCGCGGGCATCCTCGCCGACCTCGGCATCACCCGCGTCCGGCTGCTGTCGAACAACCCCGAGAAGCGCCGCCAGCTCGAGGAGCACGGCATCACCGTCGACTCCCTCGTGCCGCTCGTCGTCGGCATCTCGGCGCAGAACGCCGGGTACCTCGACACCAAGCGCGACCGGATGGGCCACCAGCTGCCCGAGCACCTCGAAGCCGGGGCCGGCGCCGGCGCCTGAGCGCGCACGGGCAACGGACGGCCGCGACCAGCTGACTCTGGGCTGATTCGCAGCCAGACGACATCTGTCGTATGATCGGCCTTCCGTCACAAGCGGTCCCCCTCAGCCGAACGCACCCGATCGGTGCCCGCGCCACCCCGCGCGAACCGATCGGTGTCCGCCGTCCGGACCCTCGTGCTCTCCCCCGGGAGCACGCAGCACGGAAGACCCCGCCCTGTCATGACCGCCGCTCCGGCACCCGCAACGCCCACCTCCGCTCCGGCCCCCGCCGGCAACCCGCGCTCCCGCGTCGTCATCGCCAGCCTCGTCGGCACGTCGATCGAGTTCTACGACTTCTACGTCTACGCGACCGCCGCGGTGCTCGTCTTCCCCACGCTGTTCTTCCCCAACGAGGACCCGACGGCCTCGCAGCTGTCGTCGTTCGTCACCTTCGCCCTGGCGTTCTTCGCCCGGCCGGTCGGGTCGATCATCTTCGGGCACTTCGGTGACCGGATCGGCCGCAAGACCACCCTCGTCGCGTCGCTGCTCGTGATGGGCACGGCCACGTTCCTGATCGGCTGCCTGCCGACGTTCGACACCATCGGGGTGTGGGCTCCGGTCCTGCTCGCCGTGATGCGCTTCACCCAGGGCGTCGGCCTCGGCGGCGAGTGGTCCGGTGCGGCGCTGCTCGCGACCGAGAACGCGCCGAAGGGCAAGCGCGGCGTGTTCGGCTCGATGCCGCAGCTCGGTGCCCCCATCGGCTTCCTGCTCGCGAACGGCCTGTTCATCGCCATCAACGCGGCGATGCCCGCCAGTGCCGACGGCACCCCGAACGCCGACTTCCAGGCGTGGGGCTGGCGCATCCCGTTCCTGCTGTCCGCGGTGCTCGTCATCATCGGTCTGTACGTGCGGTTCAAGCTCGTCGAGTCGCCGGTGTTCCGCGGGGTGCAGGAGTCCGGCACGGTCGCGAAGGTCCCGCTCGGCCGGGTGTTCCGCACCTCGTGGAAGGCCGTCATCGTCGGCACCTTCGGCATGGTCGCCACCTACGTGCTCTTCTACTTCCTGACGACGTTCACCCTGCAGTACGGCACCACCGGCACCGTGAACAGTGCGCTCGTGCCGAAGGTCGGTCTCGGGTACTCCCGCGGTGAGTTCCTGACGCTGCTGATGATCGGCGTCGTGTTCTTCGGGATCTTCACGCCGATCGCGGGCCTGCTCGCCGACCGGTTCGGCCGCCGCAAGACCCTCATCCCGACCACGATCGGCATCGCGCTGTTCGGCCTGACGTTCCAGTTCTGGTTCGCGGCGTCGAGCGGGCCGATCACGGTGGTGACGTTCCTCATCGTGGGGCTCTCCCTGATGGGTCTGACCTTCGGCCCGATGGGTGCGCTGCTGCCCGAGCTGTTCCCGACGAACGTCCGGTACACCGGCTCGGCCATCGCCTACAACGTCGCGTCGATCCTCGGTGCGTCGCTCGCGCCGACGGTCGCGCTGGCGCTCTGGCGGCCGGACGGCGACATCTTCCTCGTCGGCCTGTACCTGACGATCGCCGCGGTCGTGACGCTGGTCGCGCTGCTCTTCGTGCGCGAGACGAAGTCGAAGGACATCGCCGACGCCTGATCGGCGACCACCTGAGGGACGGGAGGCCCCCGCTCAGCAGCGACGCGAAGCGTTGCGCGGGGTGCGCCGACCGAGCCTGCGAGGGAGGGATGCCAGCTGGCACCGGGCCTCCCGTCCGTCGTGTGCGTGCCTCGCGCCCCGCGCAACACGCCGTCGTACCGGCAAGGCGCCGCAAGCCCGCCGAGACGCCGCCGAATCCGGCGGCGTCTCGCGCGCGTGGCGGCGTCGAACGAAGACGCCGGCGTCTGCGCACCTCACCCGGCACTCGTCAACCCAGATTGACGAGTGTCGGTGCGTCAATGTACGTTGACAGGCGTGGACCGACCGACCATCACGAGCCTCGCGGCCGGAGCCTCGGGGGACGACCCGTTCTCCGCCCTCGCCAGCGTGCGGGAGCTGCGTCGTGAGCTCGACCGGGCCGAGGAACTCGCCGCACGCCGTGCACGCACCGCCGGCGCATCGTGGCAGGAGATCGCGACGCTGCTCGGTGTCAGCCGACAGGCAGTGCACAAGAAGTACGGCAGAAACTAGGAGCACGATGAGCTTCCCCTTCGCACGCCCGAAGACCTCCGACGGCCCCCGCGCCACGTTCGGTCGCCTGCTGTCCTACCTGTTCGAGAACAAGCCCGCGATGGTGGTCATCATCGTGCTGAGCGTCCTCGGCGCGGGGGCGTCGCTCGCCCAGCCGCTGCTGGTCAACCAGGTGATCACGGCGGTGCAGCAGGGCAACACCCTCAGCACGCTCGTGTGGCTGCTGGTCGGGCTCGTCATGATCGCGGGCGTGCTGAACGGCGTGCAGCACTTCCTGCTGCAGCGCGCGGGTGAGGGCGTGGTGCTCTCCACCCGCCGCAAGCTCATCGCGCGCATCCTCAACCTGCCCATCTCGGAGTTCGACACCCGCCGCACCGGCGACCTGGTGTCCCGCGTCGGCAGCGACACCACGCTCCTGCGCGCCGTCCTGACCCAGGGGCTCATCGAGTCGATCGGCGGCGCGCTGACGTTCGTCGGCGCCGTCATCGCGATGGCCGTCATCGACCCGCTGTTGCTCGTGATCGTCGTGGTCATCGTCCTGGTCGCGATCGTCGTCGTCGGCGGACTGAGCCGTCGCATCCGGGTCGCGTCGAAGCGCGCGCAGGAGAAGGTCGGCGACCTCACCGCCGCGGTCGAACGCGGGATCGGCGCGGTCCGCACCATCCGTGCAGCGGGCGCGACCGAGCGCGAGGTGCACGAGGTCGACGGCCACGCGACCGAGGCGTACAAGCGGGGGCTCGACATCGCCAAGATGTCCGCCTTCGTCGTCCCCGTCGCGAGCATCGTCATGCAGGTCGCGTTCATCGCCGTCCTGGGCGTCGGCGGCGCGCAGGTCGCGGCCGGCACCATCACCATCGCGACGCTCATCACGTTCATCCTGCTGCTCTTCATGATGATCATGCCGCTCGGCCAGGCGATGGGCGCGGTCGTCGCCGTCGCCCAGGCGCTCGGTGCCCTCGGCCGCATCGAGGAGATCCTGCACCTGCCGACCGAGTCCCAGGACGACGCGTCCGTCCGGCCGGCTGCGGCGGTCGCGACCGACGACGCCATCGCGTTCGAGCACGTGTCGTTCCGGTACCGCCGCCAGGCGGACGCCTCGGGTGCCGACGGCGCGGTCGCGTCCGACGCCGCGGATCACCCAGGAGGCCCGGATCGCGTCGACGACGAGCGACCGGTCGACGACGTGGTGCTCCACGACGTGTCGTTCCGCGTGCCGCGCGGGTCGCGCGTCGCACTCGTGGGTCCGTCCGGTGCCGGCAAGTCGACGACCCTGGCGCTGATCGAGCGGTTCTACGACCCCACCGACGGCGTCATCCGCCTGGGCGGCATCGACGTGCGCGGCATGGACCGCGACGAGCTCCGTGCCCAGATCGGCTACGTCGAGCAGGACGCACCCGTGCTCGCCGGCACGATCCGCGCCAACCTGCTGCTCGGGTCGCCCGACGCCACCGAGGACGACTGCGTCCGCGTGCTCGAGGCGGTCAACCTCGGCGAGGTCCTGCACCGCGATCCCCGCGGCCTCGACGCGCAGGTCGGTGAGGACGGCGTGATGCTCTCCGGCGGGGAACGGCAGCGCCTGGCCATCGCCCGTGCGCTGCTCGCCGCTCCCCCGATCCTGCTGCTCGACGAGTCGACGTCCTCCCTCGACGGGGTCAACGAGCAGAAGATGCGGCTCGCGATCGACGCCGTCGCCGAGGACCGCACGCTCCTCGTCATCGCCCACCGGCTGTCGACCGTGGTCGACTCCGACGTGATCGTCGTGCTCGAGCACGGCCGCGTCGTCGGCAGCGGCACGCACTCCGAGCTCGTGCAGTCGACCCCGCTCTACCGCGACCTGGCGAAGCACCAGCTGCTGGTGTGAGCGTCGGTGCGGCCGCGTCCACCGCGGCCGCACCGTGGGACCACGCGCAGGCTCAGGCGGCGAACGGGTCCGGGGTGAGCACGTAGACGGTCTCGAGGTACTCCTCGATGCCCTCGTGTGCCCCCTCACGGCCGAGGCCGGACGACTTCACGCCGCCGAACGGGAACGCCGCGTTCGACACGACGCCCGTGTTCAGGCCGAGCATGCCGGTCTCCAGGCGCTCGGCGAGCCGCTGACCACGCCGGAAGTCGGTCGTGAAGGCGTACGCGACGAGGCCGTACTCGGTGTCGTTCGCGAGCCGGATGCCCTCGTCCTCGGTGCTGAAGCGCGTGACCGACGCGACCGGTCCGAAGATCTCCGTCGTCATGATCTCCGAGCCGGGCTGCACGTCGTCGATCACCGTCGCCTCGTAGAACGTGCCCGGACGGTCGATCCGGTGTCCGCCGGTGACGAGCCGCGCACCCCGGCCGACGGCGTCGTCGACGAGCCCGGCGGCCTTGTCCACGGCGCGGTCGTCGATGAGCGGTCCGAGCGTCGTTCCGTCCTCGGTGCCCCGGCCGACGCGCAGTGCGTCGACCTTCGCGGTGAGGGCTGCGACGAACGCGTCGGCGATGCCGTCCTGCACGAAGAACCGGTTCGCAGCGGTGCAGGCCTCGCCCGTGTTCCGGAACTTCGCGAGCATCGCGGCGTCCACAGCCGTGTCGAGGTCGGCGTCGTCGAACACGAGCAACGGGGCGTTGCCGCCGAGCTCCATGCTCGTCTTGAGCACGTTGTCGGCCGCCTGCTTGAGCAGTGCCGACCCGACCGGGGTCGAGCCCGTGAACGTGAGCTTGCGCAGGCGCGGGTCGGCGATGATCGGTCCGGACAGTCCCTTGGCGTCGCTCGACGGGATCACGTTGAGCACACCGTCCGGCAGCCCCGCGCGGCGGAACAGCTCGACCAGGAACAGGGTCGTCAGCGGGGTCAGGTCGGCAGGCTTCGCGACCACGGTGCAACCGGCGGCCAGCGCCGGGCCGATCTTCCGGGTCGCCATCGCGAGCGGGAAGTTCCACGGTGTGATGGCGTAGACGGGGCCGACCGGACGCTTCAGCACGATCGCCCGGCCGGTGCCCTCGGGGTTCGTGCGGTAGTCGCCGGTGATGCGGACGGCCTCCTCCGAGAACCAGCGCAGGAACTCGCCGCCGTAGACGACCTCACCCCGGGCCTCGGCCAGGGGCTTGCCCATCTCGAGCGACATGAGGGCCGCCAGGTCGTCGGTGTGCTCGTGCACCAGGTCGAAGGCCCGGCGGAGGATGTCGGAACGCGTGCGCGGGGCCGTGGCCGCCCAGGACTCCTGCGCTGCGGCCGCGGCGTCGAGCGCGGCGATGCCGTCCTCGGCGCTGGCGTCGGCGACCTCGGCCAGCACGGCGCCGGTCGACGGGTCGTGCACGGCGAAGGTGGACCCGCTCGACGAGGCACGCCAGGTGCCGCCGATGAACAGGCCGGTGGGGACGCCCTGGACGCGGACGTGCTCGTCCGCGACGGTCGTCACGAGACGCGCGTCGTCCGCGGCGTCGGTGGTGGGGGTGTCGTTCGTGGTGGTTTCGGTCACAGTCGTGCTCCTCCTGGGTTCGCGAGGCCCTCGTCCATGTCGCTGCGGTCGACGTGTCCGCCGGCCGCCCGGATCTCGTCCAGCGCCCGGGCACTGCGCTCAGCGTCGACGCCGGCCACCAGGTCCTGGTACACCGCGACGTCGAGGCCCGCGGCACGGGCGTCGAGTGCCGATGCCCGGACACAGTGGTCGGTCGCCATCCCGACGACGTCGACCGTGTGCACGCGGCGTTCGGCGAGTACTGCGGCGAGCGGGACGCCCGCCTCGGTCCGGGCCTGGAACGCCGAGTAGTCCGGCGTGCCCTGGCCCTTGAAGACCTCGACGTCGATCAGAGCGGTGTCGAGATCGGGATGGTAGTCGGCGCCCGGCGAGCCCGCGACGCAGTGCACCGGCCAGGTGTCCACGAAGTCGGGTCCCTCGGGTCCGGCGAAGTGCCCGCCGTTGTCGTCGTCGCCGTGGTGCCAGTCACGGGACGCCACGATCAGGTCGTACTCCTCCCCGTGCCGACCGAGGAACCCCGTGATGCGCTCCGCGAGCGCCGCTCCCCCGGTGACCGCGAGCGCACCGCCCTCGGTGAAGTCGTTCTGGACGTCCACGACGAGCAGTGCTCTTGCCATGGGTCCATCCAACACCCGTCGGCTCAGGAGCCGGTGAGCTTGCTCCCGCACGAGTAGGTGGCGGCCGTCACCGCGTCCAGTGCCGGCAGGGCGGCCGCGCGTGGTGAACCGATGGCGTAGAAGGCGAAGGTCAACCGGGAGCCGTCAGCAGCGTCGATGTAGCCGCCGAGGGTGTTCGCGCTGTCGATCCAGCCGGTCTTCGCGTGCACCTTGCCGCGCGCGACGGCGTTCGCCCCGGTGAACCGGCTGGCGAGGGTGCCGGACTGCCCGGACACCGGCAGGGCGTTCGCGAGCGTCCCGAGGCCCTTCGCGCCCGAGGCGACCTGCACCATGAGGTGCGCGACGAACTCCGGCGACACGGCGTTCGAGGCGCTCTCGCCCGAGCCGTCCTTGATCGTGATGCCGGCCGGGTCGAGGCCGTACGAGCGGAGCGCCGACTGGTACACCGATGTCAGTGAGGCCGCCGAGCCGTTCGACCCCGACTCCTTCGACGAGATCCGGGCGAGCATCTCGGCCAGGGTGTTGTCCGAGTTCGGGATCATCTGCCCGATGAGCGTCGACACCGGCTGCGAGTTCACCGTCGCGATCGTCTCGGTACCTGTGGTCGCACGCTTGACGATCTGTGCGGAACCTGCGCCCGCGACGCCCGCGTTGGCCAGTGCTGTCCGGAACGCGGCGCCGGCACGACCGACGGGGTCCTCCGACCGGGGCGAGGTCGCCGCGGCGGGGTTCGCCCGGTCACCGTCGACCATCAGCGCGGTGACCTCCGGCTGGTACCCGATGGTGCGCTCGGACACCGGCCACGTGGGGTCCCAGGCGTCGGCGTCGCTCCAGTAGGAGTCGTCGGTGACGATGGTGGTGATCGGGGTGTCGCCGACCTTGGCCTTCACCTGCTGCGCGAGCTGCGCGAGGGTCGGGGCGCCCGGGTAGACGGTGCCGCCACCGGCGGACAGGGTGGCGTCCCCGTGGCCGACCAGGGCAACGGTGTTCGCGGACTCCCGAGCGACCGTCGTCGGGATGCGGTGGTCGCCCCCGAGCACCGAGAGCGCGGTCGCCGAGGTGAGGGTCTTCATGACGCTGCCGGTCTGGGCAGCCCGCTCCCCGTTCTTCGAGAACAGGACCTTGCCCGTCTTCGCGTCCATCACGTACCCCTCGAAGTCGCCGAGGCCGCTCGCCGACGCGGAGGTGGCGATCGAACAGGTCCGGAGTGCGGACGGGCCGGCCAGGTCCTTCGGCACCGCACGGGCGGCCGCGGTCGGGGTCGGCGACGGCTTCGTCGTCGGGCGCTTCGTGGTGGTCGTCGAGTCCGGCGCCGAGGACCCGCCCCGGGTCGGGCTCGGCGCGGCGGCCGACCGGGAGGCCGAGGTCGTGGCCGCCGCGACGGCGACGGCGCCACCGGAGCCGACCACGAGGAGCGCCGCGAGCCCACCCGCGATCCAGGGCACCGGGCGTCGCGCCGCGGAGGCACGCACCGCGGCGACGGCGGCGCGGAACCGCTCCGGGACGGAAGGCGGGGTGGGCTGCTGCTCGGACATCGCGACCGATCCTACGGAACTGCGGCAGGAGCCTCCAGGCCGGATGCGGGATCCGTGGCGGACGGGAGCCGGATCAGGGCGCCGTGGCGGGACCGTCGGCCGGGTAGCGGACCCCGACCTGGCGACGTGCCTCGTCCAGCACGGCCATGATCGCGACCGTCTCGTCCGGGTCCATCGGGCCGCCGTCGTGGCGGCCGGACGTGATCATCGACTCGAAGGCGTGGGCCTCGTGCGCGTAGCCGGCGAGCTCCTCGCGACCGTCGAACTCCTCGACCACGATGCCGTCTCGATCGCGGATCCGCCAGGTGGTCGGCGTGTACCAGGTGGAGTCGATGTCGATGCGGCCGGACTCACCGATGACCGACGCCGTGTTCGGGCTGCGCAGGTCCATGCCGAAGTGGATCATCGATTGTGCGCCGCCCTCGTGCGTCATCACCAGGCCCATCTGCTCGTCGACGCCCTGCTCGCTCAGCGTGCCCGCCGCGACCAGCGCTGTCGGCACCCCGAGCACGTCGACCGCGAAGGACACCGGGTAGATCCCGAGGTCGAGCATCGCTCCCCCACCGAGTGCCGGGTCGCGCAGCCGGTGGTCGGGGTCCGTCGGCAGGGCCTGGTGGTGGGTCGCCTCGACGACCATCGGGCGGCCGATGCGGCCCTCGGCGACGACCTCGCGGATCATCGCCATCTGGGGCAGGAACCGCGTCCACATCGCCTCCATCACCGCGACACCCGCCTGCCTCGCGGCGTCGACGACCGTCCGGGCCTCGGCCGCGGTCATCGTGAAGGCCTTCTCGACCAGGACGTGCTTGCCCGCGCGGATCGCGAGCAGGGCGTCCTCGGCGTGCCGGATGTGCGGGGTCGCGACGTAGACCGCGTCGACCTGGTCGTCCGCGACGAGGTCCTCGTACGACCCGTGCGCCCGCTCGACGCCGAACTCGGCGGCGAAGGCCTCGGCGTGCGCGCGGGTGCGACTGCCCACAGCCGTGAACACGACGCCTGCCGCGGCGCAGTCACCCACGAAGGAGCGCGCGATGCCGCCTGTACCGATGACTCCCCAGCGAACCGTCATGGGTCCTGTCTACCAGCGCCGCGGCGGTGGCGCCTCGCGGTGCTGGGCTGCTGCGCGGGGCTGCCGGTGCTGCGCGGTGCTGGGCTGCTGCGCGGTGCGGCCGGTGCCGTGCGTCAGCGGCGGTGTTTGCCGAGCGCGGCGTCGGGAGCGGCCAGCGGGTGGTTCCGGAACCAGCGCAGGAGCTCGCGCGCGCGGCTGGTGTCCGCACTCGCGTCGCCCTGGGCGAGGAACGTGTCGAAGCCGTCGGGCAGGTCGCCATCGGCCTCGCGGTGGAACGCCATCTTCCACTCGCCGAAGCGCCGGGTGTGGATGCGCTCCTCGACCAGCAGGCCGATCTCGGTGTGCCGCGGGTCGTCGGTGATCCGCCGGTAGGTCTCGAGCACGGCCGCTTCGGGACCCTCGAGCAGCTGCATGAACCGGCCGTCCTTGTAGACGAGCAGGCCGGACAGGTCGGACGCGGTGTTGTGCTCCCGCGCGTGCTCGAGCAACGCGTCGAGCAGCTCCTGGTCGAACACCTGGTTCGCCGCGCTCATGTAGACCAGGGACAGCAGCATGACGACCTCTCGGTGACGACGGAACGGGTTCCCACTCATCGTGGACCGCCCCGACGACGACGGGCAGCCCCAGAACGGGGAACGGCCCCACCCGCGCACCCGCGTCGAGGTTCGGGTCATCGACGCGAGCACACGGGTGTCGGGTCGTACGACCGGACTGATTCGGAGCCCCCGTCCGGGGGGTTTGGTCACTCCGCGTCGTAGGTGCGGACCCAGTCGATCTGGACGTGCCCCGGGGCACCCCAGTTGCCGATCTGGAACATGTAGCGGTGCGGGGTGGTGGGCACGTTGCGCGGCACCGTGAACACGAGCTTGCCGTCGAGGTAGTACCGGATGATCTTCCCCGGCACCCACTCCGTCGTGTAGGTGTGCCAGTCGTTCCAGGACACCCGGGTGTTGTAGTGCTCGGTGCGGCGTTCGAGTCCCTGGAGCATCGAGTGGTGGAAGACCCGCGGGGAGCCGTCGAACTGGCCCTCCGGGTAGTTCAGCTCGCCGTCCGCCCAGGCGTTGGACGTCGGCCAGAGCATCACCGCGATCCCGTTGCCGTCGCCCCCGGTCGCCCGCGCACGGATGCTGAAGGTGCCGCCGACGTGCGACCAGGCGCCGGTGGGGGTGCCGAAGGTGCCGGCGGCGCCCCGCTCACCGTCCAACGCGACGTCAAGGTAGCCGTCGTGCGCGCTGATGAGCTCGTCCGAGTAGTACTTGCCGCCGGCGCCGTCGGGGTAGGGCTGCCACGAGTTCCGGTACGTCTCGGCGAAGGGACCACCGGCCGCAGCGGGGGTGTCGAAGTCTTCCGAGAAGGTCGGCTCACGGTCGGCCAGGTACGCCGGCCCGGTCGAGGACCCCGTCGGCGTCGCGGACGATGGGGCACCCGGCGACGCGGTCGACGCAGATGTCGCCCGCGACTCGGGCACGGCCGCTGCGGTCATCGCAAGCGCTCCGGCGGTGGCGGCGACCAGGACGACGACCAGCACACGCTTCAACACGGCGTCACTGCCGTCGGTGCGATGAGCTGGCGCTCGGTCATGGTGTCCCCCGTATCGCGGACAAGGTTAGTCCGCGCGAACGCCAGGGGTCTGTCCCTCGGGTGAGGGACACGGATTTCGTCCGGAATACGAAAACCCCGGTCAGAGCCACTTCGAGCAGGCCTGACCGGGGTGTTCACGGAGCCGCCTGTCGGAATCGAACCGACGACCTATTCATTACGAGTGAATAGGAGCGATAGACTGGAGCTGCTCGGTGAGCGCTGAAACGAGCGGCCGATCCCCGGAATGACAGGGATCGGACTACCATCGAGAAGAGCAACTGCAACCACATGATTGCGGTTATGTGTGTGTACCGATGTGTGTACCGGGAGGAACAGTGCCAAGGAAGCGGGATTCCGGCGACGGAGGGCTCTACGCGATCCGCGGCGGCAAGCTCTACCGGGGTGTCATCGACGACGGTTTCCACCCCGATGGCCGCCGTCGCCAACGCGTTGTGACGTCGAAGACCAAGGAAGGTGCGCGACGCAAGCTCGATGCGATCAAGAAGCAGATCCAGCAGCACGGCACCGCACTCGACACGAAGACCACGCTCGAGCAGTGGGCGACGCACTGGCTGGAAACGGTCGGGAAACCGACCCTCAAGCCGAACACGTTGCTGTCGTACGAGTCGGTGAACCGGAACTGGATCGTCCCGACCATCGGCGCGAAGAAGGTCGCATTCCTCAAGCCGTCCGACGTGCGCATCATGACGAAGGCCGTCGCCGACGCCGGCCGCACCTCCGCGACAGCGAGGAAGGCGTACCAGGTGCTGTCACTCATGCTCGAGTCGGCACGTGTCGAGGGCATCGCCGCGCGCAACGTGTGCGAGGACGTCAGTGCGCCGGTGCAGGGCGAGTCGAACCGCGGCGCACTCAGCACGGAAGCGGCACTGTCCGTCCTCAAGGTTGCAGCCGAGCACGACGACGGCACCCGCTGGTGGGTCGCACTGCTCAGCGGCCTGCGCCAAGGCGAGCGCATCGGTGCACGCCTCGACTCCTTGGACCTCGACTCTGAGCAGCCGACGATCGGCGTCGAGTGGGCACTGTCGGAAGTGCCCTTCGAGCACGGCTGTGGACGCACCGACGACGGCAGCTGGCGGTGCGGCAAGACCCGTGCCGGTTCCTGCGCAAGCCGCCGGCTCCGGATCCCTGACGGCTTCGAGTACCAGCAGCTCAACGGCCGCCTCTGCCTCATCCGTCCGAAGTCCGGCAAGCCCCGGTACGTGCCGCTGATGCCGGCGCTCGCCGAAGCGCTCCGCCGCTACCTGATCAAGACAGCCGACCGACCGAACCCGTACGGACTGATTTGGCGCAAGGCGAACGGTGAGCCCTACCTCTGGGGCGAGGACGAGCAGACCTGGCGCGACCTCCTGTTCGAGGCCGGCATCATTGCTGAGGACCAGCGTGGACCCGGCTCCCCCGTGCCGACCACGCACTGGGCGCGGCACACGACAGCGACGGTGCTCATGGAGCTTGGTGTCGACGCGAAGATCATCGGCGAGATCGTCGGACACCAGTCCGAAGCCGTCACCCGTCGATACCAGCACGTGTCGTCCGCAGCCGCCCGCGAAGCCATGGACCGCCTCGGATCACACTTCGCGCTTTCAACGGCCCCACCTCAGTGACGTCCCCCGAAGGCCAGATCCGCCCGTGCTCGCTTTCCAATCAGCGGCAGGAAGCGACACCCCTTGCTCACCAGTGGCGATGATGAGAAGGTATCGATATTGACCCGAGAGCTGAACAAGAAAATGGCCGCCTTGAGACTGAAGCAACTAAGATCAGAGCCCGATGAACCTGAGTCCAGGTGACCTACTCGTTGCGCGAGGCTGGAGCTGGAAGCCTGAGTACTCCCAGAAGCGATGCAGGACGGACTACAAGGATCAACTAGCGCAGGTGTCGAGAGGAGAACTGAGCATGACGGATGCCAAACCCAGTCTCTCCGTATACACCATGTCATATGACGGATCCTGTACCCCGGAAGAGCTGGCGTCCTCTCTGGCAGATCATGTCGCTAAGAAACTTTCGTCCGCACGCCATGTCGGGTTCGTCACGGAAGCCCAACTCAATGTCGCAGGTTTCCATATTGCGAAGTCCGAACCCCCGCAACACCATTGGGACCTGTTCATAAAGAATCTCGAAAAGATAGATGAGTTTGAAACGCTCTACTCTTTGTTCGAGAATGATGACAAAAGAAGGCTGAATAGATGAACGGCATCCAGGTGCGGATGACGCAAAGCGTGATCACGCAGCCGCGGTTCGAAATCGATCCGAACCAAGTTAGTCGCCGGAACCCAGGTTGGAATACCGCTGAACTTGCAGAGGGTCCGAATGTGCGCGTGGGACAGTCGGTTACCGTCGTGCAGCCTGACGAGGAGGATTCGGATTTCATCGGCACTGCCGTAGTCGAATTCATCGATCCTGAGTTTGACCTTGTTTATCTCCGAGTGGACTGGAGCTCTTTCCATGCTGCGGAGGCAGCCTGGAAAGTAGAGAATTTTGCTAGCCCGACGAATTTGTCGAAGTTCATTGGAACAGTTGCCAAGCGGGCCGCAGGAGCAAATATGCCTTGGGTCGGCAACACAACGACCACGCACAGTCGAAAGGTAGCCGCCGCGTGAAGTTTGTAGGGGCTATCCTCTGCGATGCCGCAACCGTTCGTGAAGGGCTCCTCCATATTTTGGGAGGAGGCTTGAATAACCTTCGAAGGCCGGCCTTTCCCGCTCCACTCGGCGCTGAGCTTGCTCTTCTGGCTAGTTTGGAGCGGTCGAGTGACGGTGAATTGATTGACACTGAGGCTTCGATCCGTGTGGTCATTTCACATGTCGACGACGTACTTAAGCGTGTTGCCGAGGTTGAGGCGCGATTCAAGGTTGAGAACGACCCAGGATCATTTGGGGCGGTAGCGCCTCTCGTCTTCCCTTTGAGTGACCTGGCGATTCCCACGCCGGGGAACTATCAACTCGAAGTAAGCGTCGGTGATGTGCGGGAAGTGATCAACTTCAGCGCATCGCTGATGGGAGAAACACCCACTCAGTGATGTCGCCTCATTAGCCCCTCGACCTAGCTTCTGGCGAACTCGATCCGGCATCATTACCGCATGCCTCGTTCCTCCGATCGCCTCAACGACAAGCAGCTGCGCGTCCTGCGCTGGGTCGAGCGCGGCTGCCCCGACGGCGAGTACGTCGACGACAACTACGGCCATCGCATCACCGCGAAGGCGCTGGCGAGTCGCGGTTTGGTGCGGGTCGAGGGCCATGGCACATCGTGGAGCGCGACGTTGACTGACGCAGGAGCATCACGCGTCGCTCAACTTAAGCCAGCACCCTCTCCCCCTACCGATGGACCTGGTAAGTCGGACGACGATGTGGTCGACCTCCTACACCGTGTCGAGACGGCCGGGGGGCGGCTCGACGTCGACGACCGCGGTGACGACATCGACTACCGGAAACTCGTCTGGCGCTTCAACAAGAGCGAGTACCGACCTCGTGGCAAGGAACTGCAGCTGTCCTACCCGGGTTGGTTCGACCAGAATCAGCTACGACTCGAGTACCGGGACTGGTTCTGGGACTTGGTTGAGGCCCCCGAGGTCCAGGCGGTCGCCTCAAAGTCCCACCTTGGCCCGCTCGCGAAGGCCTTCCTCGAATCCAAGGGCGATCAGTTCGTGACGAAGGAGTCACTCCCCCGCGCGGCGCGCATCATCGAGTCGATCGTTCGGCACGCAGCGAAAGTCGGCATCGCGACGAGAGATCCACGCGCCGTCGACGAGCGCACTCGCCGCAACGGAGACACGGCCAGGGAGTGGAGTGGGCACATCGAGCTAGAGCTTGATGAGATGGTCCAGCGGCTGCAGGTGCGTGAGCTGCCGGGTCGCGGTGGCGACAAGTTTGATTACTACCAGGACGGCGAATTCGATCGGAAGCGGTACGACCAAGTGCAGCGCCTCCCCTTGTGGCAGCGGAACCGCAACTACTGGTTCGTGCCGACCGGGAAGCTCGAGGTGCGGGCCGCTCGGCCTGGATTCAGCTTCGATGGCCGCAAGTGGTCAGACACTAAGTCACTGAGCACCGAGGATCGTTTAGGCGAGGTCTTTCGCTTCGTCGAGGTATCGCGACTCGAGGCTCGGGCCGCTCGGCAGCGTGCCGACGCGATCGCTGAGCGAAAAGAGCGAGATCGGGAGGCAGCGATGGCTCAGGCTCGCGTGCTCTTCCGAGCGGCGCAGGAGGAGGCGCTGCTGCTGGAACAGGCATCGGTGTGGCGTCGGCATCAGGAGGTGCGCGCCTTCGTCGATGAGCTCCAACGACGCGACGACGGATCTGACGAAGCCCTGCAGGTCTGGATTGCAACAGGTGAACGAGTCGCAGCCAGGCTCGACGTTTTCAAAGCGCTGTCTACACCTGCCTTCCCAGCCCCAAGTGCTGAAGACATACGACCGTTCCTAGACGGCCGGAGCCCGAAGGGTCCGGAGCGGCGGTGAATCTAGTCCTCGGATCGCTTGCGTTCCCTCCGACCAGAGTGAGGAAGGACGATCGGTCCGTCACCCCAACCGGTGGTGTCGATGGGTTCGCTGAGCCGGAGACCATCATCCACAAAGATCAGGCGGGCGTTGGGGACGAAGTCGTAGTTCTGTAGCGCCGCCTCGGCTTCCTTGATGAGGTCGCCAGTGTCGACTCCCAACGCGATACACATCCCGTCGAGTTGGTCCAGATCGATGGGGCGCACTCCACGAACCATCTTCGAGAGCTGCGACTGCGAGACACCCACCGAGTCCGCGAGCTCTGCCTGGGTGACGCGGTGTTGAGCCATGAGACCGCGAAGACGGGAGGCGACATGTCGCGTCAGATCACTGACTTCGTAGTTCGGCACGACACTCATCGTGTCAGTTTTGACACGCCGTGTCCAGTTCTGGGACTTTTCTAGTTCGCATGAGTTACCGTAGTCCACACGAACTACGACGCTCCGAGCCTCAAGGTCTCCCGATCGGTGCGTTCTCTCCTGGCGAGCCGGGGCGAGACGATCACTGCACTGGCAGCCGCAACTCTCATCGCTGAATCTACCCTGAAGCGACGACTTCTGGGGCACTCGCCCTTCACGCTCGAGGAAGCCGGCTACATCGCGAAGCACTTCGATGTGTCGATCGCAGATCTGCTGGCTCCGCCATTCGAAGTAGCCACACGGGCGGTCGCGTGAACCCTCGGATCGAATTCGCTCCCGCGCTCTTCACCCGGGAACTCGCGGCCTACTACCTCAGCTGCTCGCTCCGCGACATCGACGACCTTCGCGCCAAGGGCGAGCTGATCCCCGTCGGGGACACCAAGCGGATCAAGTTCCGCAAGGAGGATCTCGACCGCCACGCGGCCAACCTCCCCGAGCGCACCTAGCCGCTCCCCCACCTCTTCCGATCGAACGCGCCGTACGGACGGCGCTGGTCGGCGCGCCTGGAAACGGCTCCCACAGGGGCATGCCCTCGCCGCACTCGCACCTTCAGAACTCAACAGCGTGGCAACACAGCAAGACACACACTTCCGTCGCAGCGACGGGGCACCACCACGAGCGCACCGCGCCGGGTGTCGAACTGCTGCGACAGCCCGTCCCCAGGAGTCGACGCGCAAGCGGCGGCGGGGCGCATCGGGATCGGCACCCGATGGCGGGCACCAGGACGCCGGCGTTCCCCCACGCCTGGCGTCCGTCCCCTCTCCCCCGAACCGACGGCGCTCGCCGTGGAAGGAGTCCCCATGCACGCACTCAAGGAGTGGTTGAGCGCGATCGCGCTCTTCGCCGCGGTCCTCGCAGCCCTGTTCCTGCCGTCCGCTCTGTGACCGAAGGCCTCGGACCGCGCGGCTGGCGCAACCACCACCGGTCGCGGCGAGCGAGGCCCAGCGCGACCTCGACGTCACCACGCCCGGCGACGTCGAAATCACGGACTGATGGGTCGACGCCGACCCCGAGTCCCCCAACACCTGACCCCAGAAACGACGGAGGCCCCAGCGCTGCAACGCCAGGGCCTTCCCTCCCGAAGGAGAACGAACTTGTCCACTTCCACTCTGTCACACACCGCCGACACCGCGGCGTCCGTGCTCGAGAAGTACGGCACCGAGATCGTCGAGATCATCGGAGGCCACGCGAACCCGGGCATCACGAACCGTGAGTTCCGGACCGGCGACCGCTTCCGTCTGACGACGCGCCGCGACAACGTCAGGCCGATCAGTGTCTACGCCGACCGTGTCGACCACATGCTGCATCTGCGGGACAAGGAGCCCGGATACCGATGGGGTCACGACGACCCCGACGAGCCAGGCAACCCGCTCGGGTTCGAGTTCGTCTACCTCGGCGTGTACGAGTACATCGGCGCTCGTGTCGACCAGACCACGCTCGAGATCACCACCCAGTTCCGCCGCGTCGCCGGGGCGGTGCACGCATGAAGAACGCACCCGCCGGCACCGGCACTCACCTCAAGGCTCTCCGCGAGCGAGCCCGGGTCCCCCAGCCCCTCGTCGCCGCGATGGCGGGCACGTCGACCGTCTACCTCGCGAAGGTCGAGGACGGCGTCCTGTCACCCGCACTGAGCTACGTCCGGAAGGTGACCGAGGCGATCGTCCACCTCATGAAGGACCCGCCCCGACCCTGCCCCGTGCTCGGCTGCGACAACACGCTGCACGTCGACCCGCTCGACGACGGACCCGGCGACCCGAAGGCGCACCACGCGGACCTCACCCTCCGCGGCGAGGACTGGACGATCGACGTCCGCCGGCACGACGACCAGGACACCGAGTGGGTCGTGTACGTCGACATCGACGCAGCGTTCGCCCTCTCGGCGGCGAGCTTCCTAGCCGTCACCGACGCGTACAAGCAGGCGAGCGCGTACGCCGCCGTCCTCAACCGCAAGCCCGCAACCCTCACCAGCTGATGGCCGACTTCCCCGTGGCCTCGGAGCGGTTCGAGGACGACCCACCGGCCGTCACCATCGCGCTGGACCAGCTCCGCGCGACACCCGAGTGGGACGGCTTCACCCTCACCCTCACGCCCGACCGCGCCGACGAGCTCGCAGCAGCGCTCAGCAGCAAGGCCACCGCCTGTCGCGACGGCCGCATCGACATCTCCTACACCGACTCATGATCAACCCGAATCACGAGGTACCCGCATGACCCACCATCTCGCAGTCAGCTCTACCCTGTCGGCCGCCGCCCGCGAGGCGCTGGCCGACTTCCTCTCCACCTCGTGCGAGATCGCCACGATCATCGAACCCGACCGAGGATGGCCCGACGGGGCCGCAGCGTCGATCGCGCAGGAACTCGTCGACGCCGGGTACGGCACCGTCGCGGACGGCACATTCACCCTCGACATCCGTCCCGTCGCCCCGCAGCAGCTCCCCACGGACTCGCTCGACGAGCTCGTGCCGGCGCTCCTGCTCCTCGACCACATCGTCGAGCGCACCGACCGTCAGCGCTCGCCGGAGCTCCCGAACCCGGACAACGTCCTGGGGGTGTCGTTCGGCATCCTCCTGCAGTTGCAGAACGTCCTCCGGCTGGCCGTGTACGGGCAGCAGGGACGACTGCAGCACGCCGACGTGAACCGGCAGCTGCCCGCCGTCGCGACGATGCTTGCCCGGGCCATCCGGGCGGAGGTGGTCTGACGATGGCGCACAGGGCAACGTCGTGGGCGTGGGAGCTGAAGCTGCCCGGCACGCGGAAGCTCGTCCTCCTCGCCCTCGCCGACATGGCCGACGAGTTCAACTCCTGCTACCCGGGTCAGGAGCGCCTGGCAGAGATGACGAGCGTCGCCGTGATCACGGTTCGCCGTGCACTCTCGGAGCTCGAGCGGGACGGGCTGATCATCCGGGCACGACGTGCTCGGCAGGACGGAACGAGGACCAGCGACCGATACCGCCTGGTCGTCGGCGCACAACCGGTCAAATTGACCACAGGTCAACCTGATGCGCCCAACCGATCATCTGGGTCGCGCTCAACCGTTCAGCATGACCGCGCTTATGAATCCTCCAGTAATGAACCCCCAGAGGAATCACCAGAGAAGCGCATCTACCCCGAAGCGTTCGAGGAAGCGTGGGCGCACTGGCCCCGGAAGAACGACAAGGCGCGGGCGCTGCAGCAGTGGCAGGCGGTGCGGAAGAAGCACCCCAGCCTCGACCTGACCGCCGCGATCATCACGCACGGCGACGCGCACGTCGCGGCGGGCACCCCGCAGCGGTTCGTGCCGTACCTCAAGACGTGGCTCAGCGGCGACGGGTGGGAGAACTCGCTACCCGAGCCGCACCCGTCAGCCCCACCGCGGCAGCTCAGCAACGCTGAGATCGCCGCCCTCGAATACCAGCGACTCTACGGAGGTCCCGATGGATCAGCAGGAAGCGTTCCGGCTCTTGGGCCGGGCGTCGGCGGTCGATAACCGCAAGGTCACGCAGCTCGCCGCGATCGTCTGGGCGGAGACGCTGCCGGACATGTCGTACGACGAGGCCGCGGACCTGATGAACGAGTTCCGCCGCGACAACCCCGGCGTCTACCTCGAGCCCGGCCACCTGCAGCGGCAGAAGCGGATCCGCCTCGCTCGGACCAGGGAAGGCCGTGGACCGCACCCGCTGCCGCCGGCAGGGCAACGGTGGGCAGTCGACGCGATCGAGAACGACTCCGAGTACTCCGCACCGGGCGGGGTGCTCGAGGCGAGCCATGACGACGCGGGCTGAGCTCCGCCGGCAGCGGGACGACGCACGGGCCCGCGCCGCCGAGCACCGCCAGGAAGCCAACCAGCTGCGCGAGCGGCTGATGTACGTGACCGGCTCGTTCACCGCGGACGAGTACGGCGAGGTCGGGAAGGAGACCGATGGGTAGGGCATCATTCGACCGAGTCGTCGGCGCGTTCCACGACCGGGGCCTCATCGTGCAGATGCGCGGCAACGAGGCGGCCGAGGCGCAGGCCCCCGGGCACTCGGCGAAGGACCGATCGGTGTCGATCCGCTCGGTCGAGGGGCAGACCCTCATCCACTCGCACTCTGACCCCACCCCGGACGTCCTCGCCGAGCTCAACCTGTCCATGCAGGACCTGTTCGACGAGCAGAAGGGCGTCGAGTACAAGTACCACGACGGCCGGGTCGTACACCGGTCCCCCGACAAGCGGTTCCGGCAGTCCGGCAACACGAAGGGCCGGGACCTGTACCGCGTCGAGCGGGTCGGTCAGGCCGACCCGGTGTGGATGGCCGAGGGCGAGAAGGACGTCCACGCACTCGAATCGCTGGGCCTCGTCGCCGTCTGCACGGCGATGGGTGCTGGCAAGGCGGCGATGTTCGACCTCGCCCCGCTGCACAGCAAGAAGGTGCTCCTCGTCCGCGACATGGACGAGCCCGGCATGAAGCACGCGCTGCAGGTCCGGGACCTCCTCGAGGGGAAGTCGGAAGTCGTCGTCCTCGAACCGATCGTCGGGAAGGACGCCGCGGACCACATCGCTGCAGGCCACACCTGGCAGGAGTTCCGCCTGGCCCGTCTGCCGGAGCCCGAGGTCGAACCGGAGCCGGTGAACGAGGAGTTCGAGCGTCAGGTCGCGTACGAGATGGAACGCCTCGAGGTGAAGGACGAGGTGCGCCGGCGCAGGTCCGCAGTCGGCGCGGCCGTCCTGCAGCCGCTGTACCTCGACGAAGTCCTCGCCGTGCCCGACTCCCAGAACTGGCTCATCCCCGGCCTGCTCGAGCGTCGCGACCGGCTCGTTCTCACCGGCTCCGAGGGGTCCGGGAAGAGCTACTTCACCCGCCAGGTCGCGATCGCTGCGGCATCCGGACTGCACCCGTTCGACGGCCGCCAGATCGAACCGGTCCGCGTCCTCGCGATCGACGCCGAGAACACCGTCCTGCAGTGGTCGCGGAACACCCGATACGTCGCGAACATGGCCCGCACGTACGGCCGCGTCGACCCTGGCCGGCAGGTGCTCGTCTCGGCGGGCATCCGGCTCGACCTCACCCGCCAGGCCGACGTCGACCAGGTCCACCGGCTCATCGACCGTCACCGGCCCGACATGCTCCTCATCGGCCCGCTGTACAAGCTCGTCCCTCAGGCCATCAACAACGACGACGACGCAGCCCCACTCATCGTCGCGCTCGACGGGTTCCGGGAACGCGGCGTCGCGATGCTCATGGAAGCGCACGCCGGACACGGCAAGTCCCTCGGCGGCGAACGAGACCTGCGCCCCCGCGGCTCCGCAGCACTGCTCGGCTGGCCCGAGTTCGGCCTGGGGCTCCGCACCCTCGAAGACGACGACTCGATGGTCACCGTCGTCCGCTGGCGCGGCGACCGCGACCCCCGCGACTGGCCCCACCGCCTCCGCCGCGGCATCGCCGGCGAGATGCCGTGGATGCCCGCCTGACCTCACACCCCCACGGCGAGCGCCGACCCAACCCCGGGTCCGCTCGCCACTACCCGCGGCACTCGCCGCAGAACCGATCAGAAAGGCATGGCATGAGGATGACCGACAAGCAGACCCAGCTGCTCTCGAAACTCAATGGCGGCGACTGCCTCCCCCTGCTGCAGTCAACGGTCTACCGCGCCGACCGGCACGGCATCGACGACACCGAGCTCGACTTCCTCGTCAACTACGGCCGCGCCGTGCAACACGAGCGGGATCAGACGAAAGGCAAGACGTCATGACGTGGAGCACCGCGGTCATCCTCAGCGTGTTCATGCTCTCGACCCTCGCGCGGCTCGACCGACTCGAGCACGCCGCCAACCTCACCCCGGGAAAAGAGAACTTCTGCTGACGCGTACCACGTACCGGGTCGCCGCCAGGCTCCTCGACGACGAGGGTCAACCCTGCCTACTCGGAAGGCGGAACGACTCTTCGAGACGCATGGACCTTCCCCATGGCCTTCGGGATCCATTCGTCGGAACGCTTGACGATGTCGTCGACCTCGCTTGGCTCGGTAAGCAGTCTCGGCAGCGCCAGCGCCAGCTCGCCGAGCACAGCAAGCACGACCCTCACGTCCCCCGTCCCGTTCGCATCGATGAACGCCTTATTCATCGACCGAACCGCCGGCAGGTCGGCCTCATCCGCTACCGCAGCCAGCAACTCGAACCTGGTGACCGTCGTACCTCCGACCACACGGTCCTCCGGCCCATCGAGGTCGCGAGAGATCCAAAGCGTCCCCCGGTGCGCAAGCACGGCCGCCACCGTGGCCTCCACCGCACGTACCAACTGATCGCGGTACCGCACCCGCGCAGCCTCAGCGTCCCGGCTTGCTTCGTCAGAACGCACATCCTCCGCGAGCCTGTGCGATTGACGCGCGATCACGATCGCAACAGCACCCACCGCGATCGAGCTAACGCCAATCATCGTCGGCAGCACGATGTCCTTCATCCAGTCGTACCAGTCATGCACGCCTGGACCCTACCCACCCCGAAACAACAGGGCGAGCACCCCAACCAGGGGTCGCTCGCCGTGATCGTTCCCATGAGCAGAACTCTGCACCCCCGACTGCAAGACGGCACCCAAGTGCCCTGCCAACACACCCACACCCCCACGGCGAGCGCTCCGACACCGAAGCGCTCGCCGCAGTACCCCCAAGGAGCGCCCTTGACCATCGACGCAACCACCGATGTCGACCCTGCGGCAGTCGCCGCCCTCGCAGCGACGCACGTCCGCGCGAAGCTCACCACCGTCGCAGACCTCGTCGCGTACGTCCGGGGGCTCGTCGTCCCGGGCGGCGCGCAGCCGTCGGACGGCCAGCCCCGAGCATCCAGCTCGGAGGCCCCCTTCCCCATCCGCGTCGACCCGCTCGAGGCGTCCGACTGGACGTACGCGCACCTGCTGAACTGGGTGCGCTACTGGTCCACCGAGCTGCAGATCCAGCCCCCGGTAACCGCGACGTACGCCTGGGCGACCCACGGCGGCCCCCAGGGGTTCCGGTCCACCGTCACCCCCGAGGGCGCGCACGGCCTCACCGCGACGCTGGCGACATGGCTCCTACTGCACCACGACGCGATCCGCCGGCAGCCCGACGCCGGCCAGTACTTCGCGCAGCTCGACGAAGTGCTGGGGCAGCTGCAGGGGCGGTTCCCGACGACGGCACCGCAGGCTCGTCCGGTCCTGCCGCGCGCATGCCCCGTGTGCAGCGAACCGAAGATGCGGATCGAGTGGCGGTCGGACGCGGTCACGGACATCGCGATCGTGTGCGGCTACTGCGGGTTCGAGGGCGACGCGAAGGCGCTCATGAAGGAGCCGAACGTGAGGTCCCTTCTCGGAGACATCCGCGTCGAGGAGGCACCGCAGCCCGCCGAGTGGTGGACGAAGCAGCAGGCGGTCGACGAGATGCGGATCACCCCGCAGACCCTGAACCGGTACATCCAGTACGAGGGCCTGGCGACGCACACGAAGGACGGAGTCGTGTGGGTCCGGGCGGAGGGCGTCCGGGATCTCTGGCGGGAGAAGCAGGCCCGCAGGCTCGCGACGAACATGCGCCGTCCGGTCGGCGTGGAGCCGGCTCCGACGACCGGGACGGAGGTCTAGACGCGGCGGGCGGCGCGGCGGGCAACCGCCGCCGCCGTCATCCTCGCGACGCGGTGCGCGACCGTCGCGTACTCCGCGAGGACGTCATGACGCTGAACGAGACGGATCAACACCTGCTGGTACCGAACCCACGACATCGCGAGCTCCGCGCGGATCGCCGCTTCCTTGTGGCGGTCGTTCCGAGGATTCGATTCCTCGAAGTCGAGCAGCTTGCGCTCGTCATCCGTCATGCGACCCATCGTCGCGGGTACCACCGACACGCGGAACCGCGTAGTTGTGCGCCTGTTCATCCGTGGGTTAGTGTGTCCGTGACATCGCATGCCCGCCCGGGGAACCGGCGGGCATTACTTGTACCCACACTTCCTCTTCGCCTTGCGACGAGGATCTCGCGCCCCTAGCTCAGCGGAAGAGCAACGAGCTTCTACCTCGAAGGCCGGCAGTTCGAATCTGCCGGGGCGCTCTCTACTTCGACAGCCACAGTTCGATGGACACGTCCTCGAACGGCACGTGCACCGGTATCTCGGTTCGCAGCTGAAGCCACAGCGGGATGACGTCGCCCTCGTAGAAAGTGACGCCGTCCGAGCTCATTCGGCGCTTCCCTAGCGACTGGAACTCAACTCGCATCTGAAATCCGACCGACCCGGACGGAGCGTGGACCTGCACTCCGGACGGATCGAGCATCAGGTCAAAACCGAGACTGCTCTCGACGCCGCCGTTCACCACGGTCTGTTTGACAGCGATGATCTGAGGGCCATCATCGGGCGAAGAAACGCGGACGTCGAAGGATTCTCCCCCGATGGTCTCCGCAGTGAGAGTCGTGATCACCGTCTGAGCCTAGCTGGGCGCAGCACTGACTCCGCTGCTGAGGCAATGAGTGCTCCCGCAAAACGGAGCCGTCGTCGGTTCGAATCCGGCCAGAGCCCGCTCGCTTCCCCGCTCGTCCGCAGACCACATTGACCGCTGCTGCGTCGAATGAGCGGGGATCTCACTCCCACGTCGCGCCCACTCGGGTTGGGCACGACGCGGGTCTTACTGCGCCGTCACCCCTCGGCTATCCGCTGACCCCACGCGGACCCGAGACGCGAGCGGCACTTTTGTCCGGCGACCGCCGGCTACTGAACTCCGGGGACAGCCCGGGGAGATGGAGAACACCATGGAGACTGACCAGCAGCTTCGCCTCGAAGCGCTCGACCGCTCGGTGCGCGTCAACCTCTCGACTGGCGGGAACGACAGCACCGAGGACACCGTCAAGCGCGCCGAGGCGTACCTGGCGTTCCTCAAGGGCTGAACGTGACGCTCACGAAGATCCGCGCGCTCCTCTCAGCGAACGGCTACAAGACGACCCTCGAGATCGATCGGTTCGACGTCAAGCGCGCGGCCGGCGCGGTCATCGGCGTCGACATCATGCTCACCGATGGCACCGTCACCTACCTGCCGACGGCGAGCTGAACCAGCCGTCAGAGGTCGACGTACTCCCGAAGCTCAGCGATGACAACTTCGCGAGCGACACCGCGCTGCTCGGCGATTACGGACGCGGCTTGGTTCAGGAGAATTAGCGACGCCCCCAAGACATTCGACAGGTCCACCGTGACGTTCGTGTCATCACCGGCCTCCCACACGTCCACATCAACAGCGCCGGGGATTGCGCTGATGCGCTGGTACGCCAGCTCAGTCGGCGACGACATGCCCGCAGGAATCTCGGCACCATTGGGGTCATAGGCGGCAACTGCGTCAAGCAAGACGTGTGCGACCTGGCGGCCGCTTTCGGGGAAGACACTCATGACGCGGACGATACCGGAGGCCCTTCGTCTCGGAACCGGGGACCACCCGGATACCCGGCTGGGTACCGCTCCCCCGGTCACCGCGGTCGAGCCACCCGACTCGGTGACCGCACACCGAACCAGGACGAACACCAGCACCTCGCTCGAGCCCATCGGCTAGGACGGCGCAGGTGCGCCGCTGTACGCATGGCAGCGCGACGACGAGCGCTGACGACAGGAGCACAACGTGGGCGAGGAGTGGTCAGGCAGCACACGCAAGCAGCGACTCCCGCGCGACTGGGTCGAGCGACGCACCACCGTCCGCGATCGAGCAGGCGGCCGATGCCAAGCCACCATGCGCGACGGCACACGCTGCGTCGAGGTCGGCACAGACTGCGATCACATCGTGCACGGCGACAACCACGCACTCTCGAACCTGCAGTGGCTCTGCTCATGGCACCACGACAAGAAGACCGCACGCGAAGCACTCGAAGCACGACGATTCACGCGCGTCCCGTCCGCCCGTAAGCCACTCGAGAAGCACCCCGGACTCAGGTAGACACAGCCGCGATGAACGTCTCGCACGCGGGCGCACAGAGGCCCCCGTCCACCCCCTCCCCCCGGGGCCGTCCTGGTCGTAGAGGTGCTGTGGCTGAGGCCGTGTACGGGTCTGGGGATTTCGGGGTCCGGCGCGCCACGCTGTGCATATCGCATACGAACCAACACGCCCCCTGACCGGAACGGACACGCGGGCTCTACCCGAAACGGGAGCTCACCATGCCTGGTCACGGCCCTGCACCGAAGGACCCGAAGAAGCGCGCACGGCGCAACTCCGACCCCACCGTCGTCCGCATCCTGCCGCGCGCCGTGGTCGCGCAGCCCGACCTGCCGACCATCTCCGTCGAGGAGGACGGCGAGCTCCGCGAGTTCACGTGGCCGGCGATCACCCGGCAGTGGTGGGACATGTGGGCGACCTCGCCGCTGTCGCTCGACTTCACCGCGACGGACTGGTCCGAGCTCCGCGACACCGCGCTGCTCCACGCCCGGTACTGGAACGGCGACATCAAGCTCGCCGCCGAGCTCCGGCTGCGCACCGCGAAGTTCGGCGCGACCCCCGAGGACCGCGCCCGGCTCCGGATCACGTTCGCGCAGGCCGAGGAGGCTGAGACGAAGACCACCGCCCGCCGCACGAGCTCGCGTGACCGCTTCGGTGGCATCGCGCTACCCCCGGAAGCGACGGCGAACTGATGCCGTGGCGACCGCTCGACGGCGAGGTGTTCCCGACCCTCGGCTACCACGTCGCCGACCAGATGGCCGAGTTCCTGGAGTACGTCGTCTCCCGCGAGCAGCTCGAGTTCCTGGTCCGCCTCTACGAGATCGACCCGGCGACCGGCAAGCGCGTGAAGCTGCGCGCCGTGATCCAGCGACCGCGCGGTTGGGGCAAGTCACCACTGCTCGCGTCGATCGGTATCAGCGAAGCGCTCTTCGAGGTTGTCCCCGACGGCTGGGACGCGGACGGTCAGCCCGTCGCCCGGCCGTGGATCGACTTCAAAAGCATCATTAACGTCCCGATCACCGCCACCAGCGACGACCAGGTGGGCAACACCTGGGCCCCGATGCTCGAGATGGCACGCACCGACGCGCTCGTCAACGAGTTCGACGTCGACCCGATGGACACCTTCATCGGGATCCCCGGCGGCAAGATCGAGCCCCGCACCTCGTCGGGACGCTCGATCAAGGGCCTGCCTGGTCAGGTCGCGGCGATCATGGACCAGACCGAGGAGTGGGTCCGCGGCAACGGCGGCATCCGCCTCGCGCAGAACATCCGCGACAACTCGACCAAGGCCCGCGGCGTCGTCATCGAGTCGCCGAACGCGTTCACCCCGGGCGAGAGCTCGGTCGCCGAGGCGTCCGCACGCGACTGGGACCTGATCAAGAGCAAGAAGTACGTCGACCTCAGCGATGCTCGGCAGCTGCTCTACGACCACCGCGAAGCACCGGCCGACACCGACGTCACCGACCCGGTGTCGCTCGAGTACGGCCTCCGGTACGCGTACGGCGACAGCTCGGATCACGCTGACGGCTGTGTGCTCCACGAGCCGCCCTGCGAACCCGGCTGGGCCCCGATCGATCGCCAGATGCTGGCGTTCCTCGACACGTCGAACGACCCGCAGTCGCTCCGCGCGAACTTCCTCAACCAGATCACCCACGCGACGAACTCGTTCGTCTCGCAGCCCGAGCTGCGCGCGATCCAGAACCTCGACAAGGTCATCACGAAGACCGAACCGGTCACGCTCGGCTTCGACGGCTCGGAAGGGCGCAAGCCCGGCCGCGGCACCGCCGACTCGACGGTCCTGGTCGGCTACTCCGTCACCCAGAAGCACCTCTTCAAGATCGGCATCTGGGAGCAGCCCGACGGACCCAAGGGCGAGAACTGGCGACCGCCCGTCCTCGAGGTCGAGGCGGCCGTCCGGCAGGCGTTCAAGGACTACAACGTCGTCGGGTTCTACGCGGACCCGTCCGCTGGCTGGGCCGGCCACGTGAAGACGTGGGAGGCCGAGTACGCGAAGCGGCTCAAGGTCCGGATGTCCCGCGACGAACCGATCCGGTGGCGGCAGAAGGACCTCGCTCGCACGACGGGCACCTTCGACCAGCTCGAGTCGGCCATCAGCGCCGGCGACATCACCTACGACGGCTCGCCTGAGCTCACCTCCCACTTCCTCAACGCGCGCCGCGACCCTCGCCGGTCCGGCTACGTGCTGAAGAAGCCGGACGAGGACCAGGACGGCTCGAAGATCGACGCGACCTGGGGCGCGATGTTCGCCTACGCGGCCGGCATCGACGCCCTCGGCGCGAAGCTCACGAAGAAGAAGACCGCCGCCCGCCGCATCTACTGAGAGGGACCCTGTGGCTACCACACCCGCCGAATGGCTCCCGATCCTGGCGAAGCGCCTCGACGCCCGTCAGGCGCGCATCGCGAAGAACCGTTCCTACGCGAACGGGAACGCGCCGCTGCCCGAGATGAGCAAGAACACCAAGGAGACGTGGAAGGCGTTCCAGCAGAAGGCCCGCACGAACTACGGCGGTCTCGCCTGCGAATCCCTCGGCGGTCGCATGGTCCCGAACGGGGTCCGCGTCGGCGCATCGACGACGAGCCCCGCTGCCGTCGCCGCACGTCGAGTGTGGCGCGACAACCGCCTCGACGTGGTGTTCGGCGACGCGATCTCGAACATGCTCACCACGAGCGTCGGCTACCTCATCACCGGCGTCCGCGACGGCCAGCCGATCATCACGTCGGAGAAGCCCGAGCAGGTCATCACCGCGCCCGACCCGACGCAGCCCTGGCGGGCCCGCGCAGCACTGAAGGCGTGGCGCGACCCGGACTCCGGCAACGACTACGCCCTGGTCTGGGTACCCGGCATGCGACAGCGGTTCTCCCGCAAGTCGAACAGCGACAACGGCACCCCCCACCCGCAGGTCGCCGGCGACTGGGAGCCCGACGGCGAGCCGGAGACCTTCACCGGCGGCGTCCCGGTGTACGTCCTCGAGAACAAGGACGGCGTCGCGGAGTTCGAGCCGCACACCGACGTCATCGACCGCATCAACCTCGGCAAGCTGCAGCGCCTGGTCACCACCGCGATGCAGGCGTTCAAGGTCCGTGCGCTCAAGGGTGGCCTCGAAAAGCAGGACGAAGACGGCAACGACATCGACTGGGCGAAGATCCTCGAGGCCGCGCCCGGCGCGCTGCTGGATCTCCCCGAAGGCATCGACGTGTGGGAGTCGGAAGCGACCGACATCCGTCCGCTGCTCGAGGGCGAGAAGACCGACGCCCGAGACTTCGCCGGCGTCATCCGCACGCCGATCTCGGTGTTCATCCCGTCGGGTGAGAACCAGTCCGCCGAGGGCGCAGCGAACGCGAAGGAGGGCGAGATCCAGAAGGCGAAGGACCGCATCGCGCGTGCCTCCTCCCCTGGGGAAGGCGCTCTCCTCGAAGCACTCCGGATCCTGGGGGTCGACGACGGCGAGACCATCGAGCTGCTGTGGATGCCGCCCGAGCACGTCTCGTTCACCGAGAAGACCCAGGCCGCCACGCAGGCGAAGGCGGCCGGCATGTCGGCCCGGTGGATCAAGCAGAACATCATGGGCATGTCGCCGGACGAGATCGCGCAGGACGAAGCCGACGCGGCCACCGACCAGCTGCTCGCCGCGACCCTGATCGGAGCAGCCGGTGGCACTGGCAACGCTTGACCAGCTGACCGCGGCCCACCAGACGACGACGAAACAGATCCGCGACCGGACCCTCGCCCTGACGGCGGCCCGGTGGGACGCGTCGCCGGACTACCGGGACGCGGACATCGACCGGCTGATCACGCAGATCCTGCCGCAGGTGCAGGCCGGCCAGCTCGCCACGGCGACCCTAACTAACGCCTACATCGGGCAGGCGGCCCTCGTCGCCGGCACCACCGCCGGCGCGAGCGTCGACCGGGACGCGATCCTCGGCTACCGGGGCACGCCCTCGGCCGACGTCTACCGACGCGGCGCGGTCACGCTGTACACGGCGCTGTCGAACGGTTCCCCGTTCGACGCTGCGATCGCGTACGGCCTCGACCGGATGCTCACCATCGTCGCGACCGAGCTGCAGCAGGCGAAGAACCGGCAGGCGCAGCGCGCGCTCGAGGCGTCCGGGTTCTACGGCTACCGCCGGGTACTCACCGGCCTCGAGAACTGCGCGCTGTGCGCCATCGCCTCGACGCAGAAGTACTCCAAGCACGAGCTCATGCCGATCCACCCCGGCTGTGACTGCGGGGTGCAGCCGGTCAAGGAGGCCGACGGGCCCGGCACGATCCTCGACCCGGACCTGCTCGAGCGCACCCACGCGCTCATCGACCAGAAGCTCGGCGGCCCGTCCGACCGCGGCGCACGTGACCTCGGCATCGAGAAGACGTCGTCCACCGGCAAGCCGCTGAGCGACTACACGGACCTCGTCGTGGTCAACGAGCACGGCGAGCTCGGACCGACCCTCGCGTGGCGGTCCGACAAGTTCACCAGCGCTGCGGACATCGCAGCGCTCACCTGACTCCCCGCATCCGTGGGAAGTGACCGGAACGGTCAACCATCAACCCGAAACGGGAGATACCGATGTCGGAAGACGACAAGAAGAAGCAGCAGGACGAGGGCGCAACGCTCGAGGAGCAGCTGCAGGCAGCACAGGCCGAAGCCGAGAAGTGGAAGACGCTCTCCCGGCAGAACGAGCAGCGCGCGAAGGACAACGCCGACAAGGCGAAGAAGTTCGACGAGCACGAAGAGGCCAACCGCACCGAGCTCGAGAAGGTCCAGGCACGCGCCGAGGCCGCTGAGAAGGCTGTCGCGGAACGCGACGCCAAGGAGGCAGCCGTCAAGCTCCGCGAGGAGATCGCCACGGAGAAGAAGTTCGCCGATCGCAAGATCAAGGCGTCCGCCCTCCGCGGCACCACTCGCGAAGAGCTCGAAGCGCACGCCGACGAACTGCTCGAGCTGATCCCCGCCCCGCCCGCCGGCCCCTCGGCCGATGGACAGGGACAGGCCGGTCAGCAGATCGGTGAAGGCGAGCTGTCGGTCGACGACGTCGTGGCGGCAGCAACCGCCAGGTAACCCCCGCTGGTGTTCGCCACGAACCCCACGCGGCCATCTCAACCAACCAAGGAGGAATCGTGGCGAACATCTTCACGAAGGGCACCAAGCTGGCGGCAACCGCCCTGGCACTGCTCCGGAAGAACATCAAGGCCCCCGGGCTCTTCACCACGAAGTACGGCGTCGCCGACTTCAAGGGTGCCGAGGGCGACACCATCGGCATCAAGCGCCCCGCCGTGCTCGTCGCTCGCAAGAAGGAGTGGCGCGGCGACGACGCGATCGTCATCGACAAGCTGGTGAACACGAAGATCCAGCTCACCCTGGACCAGCACATCTACAGCGCGGTGCAGCTCTCCCCCGAGGAGGAGACGCTGGACGAGGTCGACTACGTCCGCGACATCCAGGCACCGCAGGTCAGCGCGGTCGCCGAGGCGGTCGCGGCGACGGTCGTCACCGCGCTCACCGGTGCGACGTTCGTCAACTCGGTGAAGTTCAACCCGAACTCCGCCGACCCGATGGAGTCGGACCCGCGCAAGGTCGCGGTCCGCGCCCGGAAGCTGTTCCAGAAGGCGCACGTGCCGGCCACCGGCCGGTACTGGCTCGTCGGTGCGGACGTCTCCGAGGCGATCGCGTCGAACGACAAGCTGCTCGAGGTCGACACCTCGGGCCTGCCGGAGGCACTGCGTGACGGCGTCGTCGGTCGGCTCGGCGGCTTCACCATCGTCGAGCTCGACGAGCTCGACCCGACCGCCTCGTACTTCGTGCACGAGTCGGCCGTCGCCTGGGTCGTCGTGGCCCCGGTCGTCCCGAACGGTGTCGCCAAGGGCGGCGGCGTCGCGGCCGGCAACGGTCTCGCCGTCACCCAGCTGTGGGACTACGACAGCGACCACCTGAAGGACCGCTCCGTGGTCCACGCCTTCGCCGGCGCGGCCCCGGTCACGGACCCGAAGACGAACGCGGACGGCTCGCTCGTCCTCGACGGCGACAACAAGCCGACCCTGCAGTTCGTGCGCGCCGTCAAGGTGACGTTCAGCACCACCGCCCCCGCGGCGTCCTGAGAGGAGTGAGGTCATGGCCGAAGCGCTGGCAACGAAGGAAGACGTCGTCAAGGCGCTCGGCCGTGACCTCACCGCCTCCGAGACAAAGCAGGTCGACGTGCACCTGCTGAAGGTGTCGGAGCTGTTCCGCAAGGAAGCGCGCCAGCAGTTCACCCTGGGCCGGTCCACCAACCGGCTCCGGGTGACTGCCGGCGCGCTCACCCTCCCGCAGCGCCCCGTGCGCGCGGTCCTCACGGTCGACGGTGAACCCGCCGACCGGTTCACCCTCATCGGGCAGCGGCTCGAGGTGCCGGTGCCCACCGGCACGACCGTCGTGGTCGACTACGAGCACGGCTCCGACGAGGTCCCCGACCTGGTCACGCTCACCGTCGCCGGCGTCGTCGCGCAGCTGTTCGAGGCGGACCCGCGCGCCCGCGCCGGCGTCTCGCAGCGCGGGGAGACCCGCGGCCCGTTCAGCTCGCAGGAGACGTACGCCGCCTGGGCGCAGGGCGCGGCCCCGCGGCTCGCCCCCGACGACCTCCGCACCGCGCAGTCGTACCGGGTGAAGTCGTACGGCCTGATCGTGCAGGGGTACTGATGACCGGCGAGACCGTCACCTGGCACCACCGCACCGACACCGGCCAGCGCGACCGGTACAACAAGCCGATCCTCACCGACGCCGACACCCCGCTCACCGACGTCCTCATCGCGCCGAACCTCGGCGACGAGGTCACCGGGACCGCCGAGAACACCTCGAGTACCCGGATCACCCTCTACCTCCCCGCCGTTGCGGGTATCGGCTCCGACGACGAGCTCACCGTCCGCGGCACCCGCTACAAGGTCCTCGCCGACGAGGCCGACTGGTCGACCGGCATGAGCGACTGGAAGCCCGGCTCCGTCGTGCAGCTCGAGCGGAAGGACTACGTCAGTGCCTAAGTCGCGCGTCGTCCTCAACCGCCGCGGCTTCGGAGCCGTCCTCGCGTCCAAGGGCATCGAGGACCAGCTGCGCCCCCTCGCCGACGACATCGCCGCGCAGATCCCCGGCGGCGCGACCGTCACCGCGATCCGCACGGGTGTCGGCACCTCGAACTCCCGCGTCCGCCTCCGCGTCGAGGCCGTGGTGTGGGAACGTGCCCGGCTCATCTCCGCGATGCGCCAGGTCCTCAGCAACGCCCAGTCCCGCTAGGAGGACCCGTGCACGGCATCGTCTACGACGACTTCCTCGCCCACCTCATCCGGCGCACCGACGCCCTCCTCACGGCCCGCACCGAGCCGTACGCGGCCGGCGTCGAGGTCTCCGACCGGAAGTCGCCGGACAGCCGCCGCGCGGTCGTGCTGACGACGAGTCCGGGCGGCGGCACCAGCAACACCGTTCGAACCTCCTACGTCACGGTCGACGTCATCACAGACGATCAGGGCGACACGGTCGACCTGATCAACCTCGTCCTCGCGCTGGCGACCTCGCGCGGTGCCGGCGGCATGGTCGACGGCTCACCGATCACGTTCGCCGAGGTCAACGGCGGGCCGAACGCGGATCCCGCGGCGGACGGCTACTTCAAGCAGACCGCGCAGCTCGAGCTGCGACATCGCGGTCGCAACCTCTGACCCACCATCTCGAAGCCCTGCCACTGGCGGGGCTTCTCTCATTCCTCCCACCGAGCAGGGATGCCAGGGGCACACGCCCGCCACATCACAACTGGAAGGAAGGGTCCACGTGTCCCTGAACTCAGAGAACGTCCGCGTCGCGGTCACCGGTGCGGCGTACGTCGCCCCGACGACCGCGGACAAGCCGACCAGCGCGACCAGCGCACTCGGCGTCGACCACAAGGATCTCGGCTACATCAGCGATGGCGGTCTCACCGAGACCCGCGACCGCTCGACGAACCAGATCCGGGCCTGGCAGAACGCCGCGCTCGTCCGCGAGCCCGTCACCGAGTCCTCGATCAAGTACCAGTTCGTGCTGATCGAGACGAAGAAGGAGACGATCGAGGAGTACTACGGCGTCAAGGTCGCCGCGGACGGTTCGATCAAGATCGACCCGGGGCAGACCGGCGGCCGGAAGCAGTACACCTTCGACGTCATCGACGGCGACGAGGTCATCCGTGTCTCGGTCCCGTCCGGCGAGGTCACCGAGGTCGGCGACCAGGTGTACGTGAACGGCGACCCCATCGGGTACGAGCTCACGGTCACCGGCTACGCCATCACCGACGGCGACGAGTCCTACTCGGCCATCAAGTGGTACGCGTCCCTCGACACGACGGGAGCCTGAGCATGAGCGCCAAGAGCATGTTCGTCCGCCACGTCCACACCGGCGAGATCAAGCAGGTCACTCCGGAGCAGCGCGAGGCACAGGACAAGAACTACTGGGTCCGTGTCACCGGCGACGACGTCAAGGCCACGCAGCCCGTCACCGACGCACCGACGCCGGACCCGAAGACCACTCCCAAGGCGGCCTCGCCCAAGGAGTGAACCACCGGCGTGCCGGGGCGCTCGGGCCCCGGCACGCCTCCCACCCACACCCGAGCACTCTCAACCGAGCCAGGAGATACGCATGACCGAGACCACCGCCGTGAAGGCACTGCAGATCAAGGCCAAGAGCCGCCCGCCGCTCGTCGTCGAGTACGACGGCACGGAGTACACGCTGCCCGGACGCATCCCGTCCGAGATCCTCACCGCACAGGCGCAGAACAAGAAGCCGAAGAACCCGGCGAAGGACGTGCAGGAGCAGTGGCAGCGCGAGGTCGGCGTCGCCCTCGTCGACGCCTTCTACGACCACGTCGTACCCGCCGACTTCAAGGGGGCACTCGACATGGAAGACCTCGGCCCGGTCTTCGAGGCATGGTCGGAGCACGTCGGCCTGGGGGAATTCAAGGGCTCCGGGAACTAGCGGAGTCCTACCCCGACGAACTCGTCTGGGAGCTGCACCAGCTCCGCATCGACATCGACGACATCGGCGGCGACGACACCCCAGACCGGAAGGCGGTCGACCACGTACTGGTCGACCGCCTTCTGCGTGTCGCCACCCGCGACACGTCGTCCGTGCTGTTCGCCGCGACGCACGGCTGGGACTTCCCCGTCTCGCGCGAGTGGGTCCAGATGGCGGACTTCATCGACGCCTTCTATGCGGCGAACAGCAACGGCCGGCGGCCGAAGCCGTACCCGCGTCCCTGGCAGGACAACAACACGAGCCGACTCGGCAAGACCGATCTCTCCCCTGCAGAAGCACGGGAGGTGCTGCGAAAGAACAGGGGCTGACCGATGTCGACCGAATCCGCGATCGCGTACGTCTCCGTCGTCCCGCAGGCGAAGGGTGCCGGGCGCGCCATCGAGCGGGAGATCAACCCGCAGGCGCTCGGCACCTCGGTCGGCAGCAAGATGTCCGGCAGCTTCCTGAAGTCCGTCGGGTCGATGGCCCTGAAGACCACTGCGGTCGTCGGTGGGGCCGTCACCGCCATCGGCGCGACCATCGCCGGCGTCGCCGCGAAGAAGGGCCTCGACCGGCTCCTCGACATCGACTCCGCCAAGGGCAAGCTCAAGGGCCTCGGCCACGACGTCGACGGCATCGCGACCATCATGGACAGCGCTCTCGCGTCCGTGAAGGGGACCGCGTTCGGACTCGGCGACGCTGCAGGCGTTGCCGCGTCCGCTGTCGCCGCGGGCATCAAGCCCGGCCGCGACCTCACGAAGTACCTCTCCCTCACCGCTGACGCAGCCACCATCGCGGGCTCGTCGCTGGGCGAGATGGGCTCGATCATCAACAAGACCACCACCAGCGGCAAGGTCTACACCGACAACCTCAACCAGCTTGCCGACCGGGGCATCCCGATCTTCCAGTGGCTGCAGGACGAGTACAAGGTCTCCGCCGACGACCTGTCCGACATGGTCCGCAAGGGTGAGGTCGACTCGGAGACCTTCCGCAAGGTCATCGAGAAGAACATCGGCGGCGCTGCCCTCGCGTCCGGGCAGACCGTCCGCGGCGCTGCCGCAAACATGGGTGCCGCCCTTGGCCGCCTCGGCGCGATGTTCCTCTACGGAGCCGTCGCTGGCGCACCCGCGCTCTTCACCTCCGTCATGAACGCCGTCGACCGCGCCGGCGTCGCCCTGCAGCCCTTCGCCGACGTCCTCAACGAGAAGGTCACGAAGGGGATGGCAGCCCTCGCCGGGTGGATCGACCGGGTCGACTTCGGCAAGGTCATCGCCGGGGCCTCCGAGTTCGTCGGCAAGGTCCGTGACGTCTTCTCCTCGCTGAGCAGCGGCGACACCGACACCGCCCTCGGCAGCGTCGGTGCGTCCCTGTCCAAGCTCACTTCGGCCTTCACCACGTTCCGCGACCAGCTCCCGGAGCTCGGCGACTCCGCCGGCAAGCTCGCCGCGGCCGGGATCACCGTCCTCGCGGGTGTCCTCGGGTTCCTCGCCGATCACGTCGACACGATCGTCAAGTACATGCCGCTGATCGTTGCCGGCTTCATCGCCTGGCAGCTCGCCTCCCGGGCGACGGCGGCGGCGTCGGTCGTGCTCCGTACTGCCGAGCTCCTGGCCCTGCCGGTGCAGATCAAGCGGAACATCCTCCGCCTCGAGGCCGCGCGCCTCGAGTACGCGACCGCCCGCGGCATGGGCGTCTCCGCTGCCGCGACCGCCGCCAACACCGGCGTCACCAACCAGAACGCCTCGGCGCTCGGCCGCCTCACCCTCGCGCAGCGGATCTCGACCACGGCGACGACGGTCGGCACCGTCGCGACGCTCATCGGTGCTGGCGCGCTTCGCATCTTCGGCGCTGCCGTGAAGGTCGCGATGGGTCCGATCGGCATCATCATCGCCATCGTCGGCGCGCTCGTCGCTGGGCTCGTCTGGTTCTTCACGCAGACGAAGCTCGGCCAAGCCATCGTGCAGACCGTCTTCGCCGCGATCAAGGTCGCGGTCGCAGCGGTCGGCGACGCCTTCGTGTGGCTCTGGGAGAACGCGATCAAGCCCGCATGGGACGGGATCGCCGCTCGGGCAACCTGGCTGTGGCAGACCATCCTGCAGCCCGCCTTCGCCGGCATCGGCCTCGCCGTGCAGACCGTCGGCGGGTTCTTCGTCGCCCTGTGGACGAACTACATCGCCCCGCCGCTCACCGCGATCGGCAACGCCGTCGGCTATCTCTGGAACAGCTGGATCTTCCCGATCTTCCAGCTGATCGGCGCGATCGTCGTCTGGGCAGGTGGCATCTTCGCCTCGGCCGTCTCCGGCATCGTCGGGCTGATCGTCAACACCCTCGGTGCGACGTTCTCCTGGCTGTGGACCGGTGTCATCCAGCCGGTCTTTACCTGGATCGGTGCAGCGATCTCGGTCTGGTGGACCACGGTGTCGTCGATCTTCGGCTTCGTCGTTGGCTTCGTCCGGGGCACCCTCGGTGCGGCTTTCTCGTGGCTGCGGTCGGGCGTGATCTCGCCGGTCTTCACCTGGATCGGTGCCATGTTCTCCGCGTGGTGGAACGGGCTCGTCATGCCGATCTTCTCGGCCGTGGTCGGGTTCCTTCGCAACACCCTCGGCCCGGTGTTCACCTGGCTCCGCGACACGATCATCCGGCCGGTCTTCTCCGCGATCGGCACGGTCGTCCGCGGGGTCTGGAACTCCTGGATCAAGCCGGTCTTCGACAAGATCGTCGACATCGCGAAGAACACCGTTCCGAAGGCGTTCACCGCCATGAAGGACGGGATCGGCAAGGCCTGGGACCTGGTCAAGTCGGTCGTGAAGGCCCCGATCAAGTTCATCGTCGAGACCGTCATCCGTGACGGGATCATCGGGAACTTCAACAAGCTCGCGAAGGTCTTCCACACCAAGCCGTTGCCGAACGTGTCCCTCCCCAAGGGATTCGCGACGGGTGGCTACACGGGGCCCGGCGGCAAGTACGACCCCGCCGGCATCGTCCACGCAGGCGAGTTCGTCTTCACCAAGGAGCAGACCGCCCGCCTCGGCGTCGGCCGGCTCCACGACATCGCCCGCAACGGCTACGCCAAGGGCGGCCTCGTCACCGACGCGAAGAAGAACATCGCCGCCGGGTGGGACTGGATTGCTGGCAAGGCCGGCAAGGCGTGGGACTGGACGAAGAATGCCGCCGAGACCGCACAGTCGGTCGTCTCCGACCCGATGGGCACCCTCGGCAAGCTCGTCAAGGGCCTCATCGGCAAGGTCCCCGGTGCCGGCGCGATGCTCGACATGGCGAAGGGCGTCGGTGGCAAGGTCCTCTCGAGCGTCATCGACAAGATCAAGGGGATCGCCTCCGACGTCGGTGCCTTCGGCGGCAACGGCGCGAACGGGCAGCTCCCGTCGTCAGCGCTCGCCAAGGCCAGCGGCTTCGCTCCCGGCTCCGGTGTCGGCGCGACCGGCGGACTCCTGCAGAAGGGAGCCGCCGCCGCGTGGAACCTCGCCAACAAGGCATCGGGTGGCATCCTCCGGCTCACGGAGGGCTACCGCGACCTCAAGGCACAGGCGTACCGGTGGTCGCTGTTCAAGAACGGCGGCAACCTCGCTGCTCCCGTCGGCACGTCGGTGCACGGTCTCGGCCGTGCTGCCGACGTCGCAGGCGGGCAGTCGTGGCTTCGCGCGAACGGCGCGAAGTACGGCTGGGCGAACACCGGTCTCGGGTTCTCGCAGCGGGAGCCGTGGCACTTCGAGTTCAAGGGCATGTCCCAGAACGTCCCGCAGCTCGCCGCCGGTGCCCTCGTCGGCCGCCGCCCGGGCGGGACGCTCGTCAACGTCGGCGAAGGCCGGTACGACGAGGCCGTGGTGCCACTCACTCCGCGCATCAGCGACGCCCTCGCTGGCGATCGGCGCACCGTCCAGCGGGGCCCGCTCGTCGGGAGCCTCACCCTGCAGTCGACCGGGGTCATCAAGGAAGACCTCGCCGAGGTCGACCACTACCTGAGCTCGCTCGAGCGGGGAGGACGTCACAAGTGAGCACCGACTGGAAGCTCGACTGCGGGCCGGACGGGGTCATCCTGTTCGGCTCGCAGTCGTCGCGGTACCCGTTCGACAAGGCACCGGAGATCAGCGACGCCGAGCGGGAGAACCAGGACAGCTCCCTCCCGGGTATCGACGGGAACTTCTTCGGCGACGACACCACCGCGGGACAGACGGTCGCGTTCGGACTCAACGCACTCGGCGAGACCGACGCCGAAGCTGAGGCGCTGTACGCAGCGTTCCGGAAGGCCTGGCGAGCGGACAGCGTCCGCCGCACGCCAGGCGCGACCGCGACACTGACGGCCCCGTCGGGCCGGTCGACGTTCGGTCGACCGCGGCGGATCACTCCCGCGTACATGCCGATCGGTTCCGGCGCGGTAGGCGTCACTGCCGACTTCGCCACCCAGGACGACCTCTGGTACGGCCCCGAGGACTACCTGCAGGTGCCGTTCGCGCTGTCCCAGTCGGGTGGCTTCGTCTTCCGGGAGTACAGCAACGTCGAGGGCCTCACCCTCGCCGAGTCCTCGCCCGGGTCCGGGCTCTACCTCACGACGGGGCTCACCGAGGAACCGCCGGGTTCCGGCCTGTACTCGCCCGACGGACTGATCGAGTCGCCGCCGGGTTCCGGCCTGTACGCGACGACGTCGCGGGTCACCACTGCCGAGGGGCTCCGGTTCCCGCTCGTGGCACGCGGGTACACGACCGCCGAGAACACCTTCACCGTCCTCGGAGACGTTCCCACCTGGCCGATCATCACGATCAACGGTCCGATCCTCAACCCCACCGTCGAGGTCGCCGGCCAGTTCCGGTTCACCGCGGCGACGTCGCTCCGCTACGACGAGCAGCTCACGATCGACACCCGACCTGGCCGGCAGAGCGTGCTCCGCAACGGCACGCAGATCGCGTCACTGACCCGCACGTCGACGCTGCTGCCCGCCGCGGCGCTGCCGCCGGGCTCGCACACCTTCACTCTCTCCGGCTCGTCCTCGTCCGGCGCACCCACCGCGCGGATCGTCTGGCGCGCCGCGTACCCAACCCCCTAAGGAGGGCGACCCCGCATGGCTCTTGATGGTGTCCCACTCGCAATCGGCGGCGACGCCGAGCACAGCCCGAGCTCCGTCCGCCAGCTGGTGTACCTCGCCACCGGCGGCCGGCAGGGTGTCGCAGCCCCCGGCGACCTCAAGGTCACCCAGCTCGACGTGCCCGGTGCCGGCGTGAAGGTCGCGTCCGGCAACGGCGCGGTCCTCAACCGGGTCGCCGCGCAGGAGGCCTACTCCGTCCGCAACGGCGTCGCTGACACAAGCAGCGTGAAATTCACCCCGACGGGGTCGGCATCGGGCCGCTCCGACCTGGTGATCTGCCGCGTCGACAACCCCTACATCGACGGCAACGCCCAGGCTCCCGCGGATCCCCGCAACGGACCCTACGTGAAGTTCGACATCATCCCCGACGTGCCCGCCGGCACCCGGTCGCTGCAGGAGCTCAACCAGTACAAGGGCCTGTCCGCGATCGAGCTCGCCCGCGTCGACCTGCCGAAGTCCACCGGCACCGTCACGAACGCGATGATCACCGACCTCCGGTCGCTGGCGAACCCGCGGTCGGAGCCGCAGACGCTCTTCGGATCCGCCGAGCCCGGGGCCCGCCTCACCTCGTCGACGTTCACCGCGTGGCCCACCACGAACACGTACGAGGTGGACGTGCCGCCGTGGGCGACGCACATCATCGCGCGCCTCGAGTTCATGGGTGGCCAGAGCGCGGCGAAGGCCGCCGGGTCGCTGCGACTCATCCTCGGCAGCTCGACCGCGTTCGGGCAGTACGACTACAACTACGCCGCCCAAAACGGGCAGGCGCGGCAGATGGTCGTCGTCGCTGGTGAGCTCAAGCTGCCGGCCGCGGTGAAGGGCACGAAGCAGCCGCTCCGGATCTCCGGTCTCCGCTCGGACGGCGACGGCTACCTGTTCACCGTCGACTCGACGTACTACCTCGCGGACGTGCAGTTCGTGGAACGGCTGGCCTGATGGAGCGGTTCATCATCCAGCGCGCCGTCACCGGAGAAGTGCTCTCGTACGACTTCCGCGGCATGACCGCCGGCGCGCCCACTCGGGAGCTCTCCGCGGTCGGGACGATGCCGATCACGGTCCCCGCCGCGCAGGCGAACAGCAACGCGTCCGACGGTGAACCCTTCTTCGACGAGTGGGGCACCATCGTCACCGTCGCCGACGATGACCAGATCCGGTTCCGCGGCATCGTCACCGACGTCTCGTACGCCGGCCCCGAGTGGAAGCTGACTCTGTCTGCTCTCCCGACGGTCCTCTACGGCTGCCCCTACGGCGACGAGCCCTACTACGGGGCCGAGGTCGACCCGGCGTCCATCGTCCGGAAGCTCGTCGCGCACGTGCAGTCGTTCCCGGACTCCGACATCGGCCTCACCGTCGTCGGGACCACCCCGGTCCGCGTCGGCTCGTTCTCCACACAGCGACGCATCGAAGCCGTCGCGTACTACGACGAGAAGGTCCGCGACTACAAGGCCGAGAACAAGACCCTGCAGGCGCTCCGCAAGATCGTCGCGACCACCCGGAAGACGGCCGCCACGCAGCGCACCAGCCGCGCGAACGCGTCGAAGGACCTCACCGCCGCGAAGAAGGCACTCACCGCTGCGAAGCGGGCCCTCACCGCGGCGAAGAGCGCGCTCACGGCGGCGCAGAAGACGAAGGACCCGGCGAAGATCGCCGCGGCCCAGACCGCCGTCCGGAACGCCCAGACCGGCGTGACGGACGCCACCGGGGTCGTCAACGACCGCCAGGCCGCCCTGAACGGCCGCGACGGCAACCTCGACACCACGAACGCTCGCATCAAGGCTCAGCAGGCCGACGTCGACGCGCAGGCCGCGATCGTCGCGACGATGAAGGAGCGGAAGGACAAGGCGTCGGAGCTGAAGAGCGCCGCGCAGCAGCAGGAGTCCGAGGACGGCGGTGCGTACGCGCTCGAGGCGTGGGAGGCACCGGACTGCGGGCGACTCATCGACGACCTCGCGAAGGACGCCCCGTTCGACTGGGTCGAGGAGCACTACTGGTCCGGCGACGTGCCAGCGACACGGATCCGGATCGCGTACCCGCGCACCGGCCGCCGCCTCGAGGGTGACGGAGCGCCCACGTTCCAGCAGGGCGTGAACATCGCCGTGCGGCTGCAGCCCGCCTCGTCCGGGGGTGACTTCGCGAACACCGTGTTCGGCATCGGCGCGGGCGAGGGGGCCGGGTCCATCCGTCGGCTGATCTCGAAGCGGGACGGCCGGCTCCGCCGCGTCGCGACGCTGCAGTCGAAGGACATCAAGTCGAAGCAGGACATGGTCACCCGACTGCAGGCGGAACTCGTCGCACGTCAGGAAACCCTCGCTGTCGATTCGATCGTCGTGACCGAGCACGTGAACAGCCCCCGCGGCTCCTACGCGCTCGGCGACGACATCTTCGTCCAGGGGAAGGTCCCGCACTACGGGGACTTCGGCCTGTGGCACCGCATCGTCGGCATCACCGAGAACACGAATGGGACGACTGAGATCAGCCTGCAGCTGACGGACTCGTTCACCTACGGATCAGGAGTCGAGTGATGGACGCATCCGAGAAGGTCGCGCGTCGCCTGTACGCCATCCAGGTGCAGCTCGAGCGGCTCGGCCGATCGTCTCAGCTCGGGAACACCACAATCGGCGGTGACGCTGCCGTGGGCGTCACTGACGTCGTCGGCGAGGCGGTGGTCACGAACGACGCGATGCCGGACGTGCAGGGCGATGCCGCCGACGGCAACGAGGGTGTCTCGGACCTGCAGGCGATCAGCTCAGCCAGCGACGACGACCTCATCGCCCGCTTCGAGGACGCCGCCGCCGACCGGGAGGACGCCGCGGCCGAGATCCTGGACTCGCTGCAGGACATCGCTGCAGCGTTCGGCGAGGACATCACCGGCCTGTCCGACCGGGTCGACAACGTCATCGTCGGGGCCGGCATCACGCTGCTGCTCTACTCCGACGAGGAGCCGGAGGGCACTGCCCCGACGGGCTCGACGTGGTTCATGATCAACGCCGCCGAGGACATCGTCGGTCAGTGGCAGCAGACCGGAACCTACGAAGCACCGGTGTGGACGCCGCGGCGGATCGCGTCGGAGGTGTTCGCGAACGTCGACGTCGGCAAGCTCACGGCAGGCCAGGCTGCGATCCTCGACCTCGTCGCCATGAAGATCGCGGCCTCGACGGCGAACCTGCAGACCGTCAACGTCGGGAACCTCTTCGTCACCGAAGGCGCGACGATGCCGCAGGCGGTCATCGACTACCTCTTCGCGAAGGTCGTGCAGGCAAAGCAGATCGTCGCCGAAGTGGTGCAGACCTCCCAGTCCGGCACCCGCGTCGAGATCCGCAATGACAGCAGCGACCGCGGCCACGTCTACTTCTACGACTCGAACGACGCACTCGCCGGCGACATTCAGGGCGTACCCGCGCCCGACGACCCGCCGGAAGGCGCATCCGCCCGGCAGAACGGGCTGTCGTTCGCCGGCGACTCGCTGTTCATCGGCGACGTCACGATCGCCAACCCGGGCACCGGACCAGCGTCCGTGCAGATGCAGGCTCCGGGTGCGCTCTTCGACACGGTCTACGTGAACGAGATCCGTGACCCCAAGACCGGCCGCGTCGTCGTCGGTCAGGCAACCGGAGTGACCCAGAACGTCCTCAAGGCGATGTCGGGCAACCCGGTCCTCGGACAGCTCGGCTACGCGACCTGCACGTGGCAGATCGTCGGGGCGACCTGCGAGGTGAAGTACTCGATCTACTTCCGCGGCACCCCAGCCCCGGGGTCTGGCCGCTGGTACCTCGAGCTCCCCATCCCCGCAGTGATGCCGGCTGGCGTGAACTACACGCCGATCCTCACCGGCCGGTACGACCGCAACGGGTCGAACGCCAGCGGTTTCGCCGTCTACGGCGACACCGACGGCGGCAACCTCGACCGCATCGCGTACCTCAGCACCGACACCGGTACACGCCTCACTGGCTCGCTGCCCAACCTCGCCATCGACACCGACCGGCTCCTGCTGCTCGGCCACTACCAGATCGCCTGACCCGAAGGAGAACCAGCATGTCGGTCATCGTCGGAACATCGGAGCTGCCCGGTCGCACGTTCGGGAAGCCCCAGGTCATGTCGAACGTGCAGGCCGGGTGGAACCTCATCGCCGCCCTCGCCGAGCTCCGGCGTGACCACGGACTCATCGTCACCGTAAACGAGGCCGACCGGTCGCGCGAGGACCAGATCGGAGTCCGCCAGGACTACATCGGGTTCCTCAACGGCGGCCCGTGGGCACCCCTCGCCGCGTTCTGCACCTGGGGCCCACCCCCGCAGTTCACGTCCACGCACGACCCGCTGAACTACGGCAACGCCGCGGACCTCGGCGGCCCGGGCGGCGCGGTCATCAGCGACCGCGCCCGGGACCTCCTCGACGGCAACCACCCGGACGGCGTCATCGGCCGGAAGTACGGCCTCCGCAACACCGGGTGGAACTTCAGTCGGCGCGAGATCTGGCACTTCAACATCTACCCCGACCGAGCGCAGGTGCTCGCCCCCAACCCCAGCGTCGTGCTGGACCACGTCACCCCCAACATCACGAAGGAGCAGGCCATGAAGATCAAGTGGATCGACGAGTCGAAGTCGAAGGGTGCCAGGCAGGGCATCGTCGGCGAGCCCGGGTCGGGCATCGCGAAGACGTTCACCAACCAGACCGAGCGGGACGCGTTCTTCAACGCGCTCGACTGGGTGTGGGGCATCAAGCTCAAGGCGTCCGACCGGGTGCCGCTGTTCCGCGGCTCCTACAACGCCGCCATGAAGATCGCGAAGGGGGCGTGACGGTGAGCATCATCGACTTGAGCGTCGGAGAGACGCTGAAGGAGCAGTTCAGCCTGCAGCACGCGAAGAAGGCGTGGAGCGCCGGCATCGGCGGCGCGATCACCGGCGCGGGCACCGTGTCCCTCGCCGGCGTATTCGCGGACGGCAAGCTCGACGGCGCTGAGACCGGCGTCATCATCTCGGCCGTCGTCGGCGGCTTCGTCCTCGGCTTCGTCACCGCCTGGCTCCCCAGCAACGGGAGCACGACCACCACCCGCTCGAGCGACGAGCCCCCGGCCGATGTCGACGAGCCGACCACCGACGACGCACTCGTGCCCGGTGACGGGCTCGGCGACAACGGGCAGCCGAAGCACGCCGCGAACAGCTGAGCATGAACAACGGAACGGGGGCGGTCGCCGTGCAGCTGCTCCAATGGTTCGCGACGGCCGCCCCCGACTCCACTGTCCCCGGCTGGTGGGAGTGGTTGAGCGGGTCCCTGTCGGTGTCGGACATCATCTCCGGCAGCGGCCTCGCTTTCATCGTCGGCCTCTTCGCCACCCGGAAGATCATCACCATCGGCGATCACCGGGCGCGCGTCGCCGACCTCGAGAAGTTCTACGAAGCGCGCCTGTCCGAGAAGGACGCCCGGTACGAGGAGCTGCGCGAGTCGAAGAGCTACTGGCGCGAGGCACACAACGACCAGCGCGCCCGAGCCGAGAAAGCCGAAGACGGCGTCCGCGAGTTCGCCGACGAGTACGCGAAGCTCTCCAACCACCTCCTCGGCTCCATCGAGCAAGCCGCTGGAGGACCGTCATGAACGAGCAGACAGCCGGACGCGACGAAGCCCGCCGCGCTCGCGACGAGGCCCGGTCCGCCAAGTACCGATTCGACTCTGTCCTCGACAGCGTCCGCAACGGGCCGCTCGCTCAGCTCCGGGAGAGCCGCGAGCAGAACCACTTCGCGCAGAAGATGCGCGCGATCATCCGAGGGGAGAACTGATGGACGCGTGGTTCAACACTTGGGCCACCGTGCCGGCCACCATCGCCGGCACCTTCGCACTACTGACCGCCCTGCTGTACGGCATCGGGTCGGGCTGGTACCGGTCGCTGCTGGGGACCGTGTTCTTCGGCCTGTTCATCGGGACGATCCCGGTGTTCCTCCTGGTCCTCGTGCGCCGTGTCGCGGCGACGATCGCCAACGGCGGCCCCTCGAGCTCGGGCGACGGCTTCGGCCTGCTCGCGTTCCTGATCTACACCTTCGCGGCCGTCGTGTGGGTGTCCGTGTTCCTCACCATCATCCGGGAGCGGCGCACGACGCCCGTCCCTGTCCCGCCGGTCGGCCGGCCCCGCTCCTGACCTGAAAGGCCATCATGGGCACGAACCTCGTCCCGTCTATCGACTCAGACACCAAGCAGCTGCGCGACGACGTCCGCGCGCGGATCGCCGCGAACATCGAGGACCCTGGCACTCCCGAAGGCGTTGCGTTGTTCTCGCGGTCCGCTTCGGTCTGTGCTGCTCGTCCAGGCAATCGGATGGTGTGGCTCGGGGACTCCCTGACCCAGTGGCAGGACGCTGCGACGCCAGCGAACACCGCGACCTCGTCGGTCTCCCACTCGCAGCGAGTCAGTCTCGGGAACCTCGCGTCGATCATGACCGGCCAGCGCGCCCTGTACGTCAACAACGCCGGCATCGGCGGGAACACCACGGCGCAGATGCTCGCCCGGTTCGATGCCGACGTCATGCCCTACGCGCCCAACGTCGTGCACCTCCTCGCAGGCACCAACGACATCGGCAACAGCGTTCCGCTCGGCACCTCGATCGACAACATAGTGAAGCTCGTCGCGAAGATCCGACGCATTGGTGCAGTGCCGATTCTCGGCCTCCTGCCGCCCTCTGCGACGAGTCCCGCGAAGGTGACCCAGTGGAACATGGCGATCCGCCGGTACGCGCTCGCGCAGGGCATCGCGCTGGTCGACTACCACACACCGCTCGTCGACCCGGCTACGGGCAGCTTCCTGCCCGCATACCTCGGCGACGGCATACATCCGTCGAGCGCGGGATTCGGCGCGATGGCTCAGGCGTTCGCCTCCACGGTAGGTCCGCTACTGCCGCCGTTTTCGCCCTCCCTCCCGACGACGAACGCGCAGTCGAACAACCTGCTGGCCAATGGGCTGTTCCCTGGTGTGGGTTCGCCGTGGACGGGCTCACCGCAGAGTGTGTCCGCGGCAGCCGCACCCGCGGTCGGTAACTGGATGAACCTGACCGCCGACGGCTCCGCGTCCGGGACGATCTACCAGAACGTCCAGACCGCCCCGGTGCCGGGACACCGCTACATGCTGGTCGGCCGTGTGCAGACATCCGTCACCAGTGGCACGAGCGGGTTCCTCGTCCGGAACCGGATCACGACCGCGTCTGGCGCAGTCGACATGATGCCGATGAACAACATCCCCGTGGTGATCCCGGATGGGGTGTTCTTCACCGAGTACGTCTGTCCGGATGGGGCGACCGCGCAGCAGGTCATGTTCCAGATCAACTCAGGCATGGTCGGCACGATGAAGATCGCGCAGGTCGCGCTCTATGACCTCACGGCGCTCGGCATCGTGTAGCGGGAGCCGAGATCCTCAAACTCCCAAAGGAGCCCGGAGCAGTTTCGGCTGTGGTCATTGCGCTGCCGGGATCGGCATTATGGTGACCCGTATGTCTCGCATCGCACTGCCAGAATCGATCGTCACGAAGGTAGAACGTGCGGAGCACTTGGTTCGCGAACTAGATCAAATGTGCCAGATCTACGATGAGTCAAGGCCGATCGAGCTAGTCGCGGAAAGGCTGCCAACAAGCGACATACCCGGAAACGACATCTGGGGCGTGCGAGCTAGGGTCGTGAAGCAGCCCCCGAGGGAGGTCGCGGCAGTAGCTGGTGACATTGCCCACAACCTGCGCTCGAGCCTCGAATACCTCGCGCGAGCGCTGGTCGTGACCAATGGTGGCGAGCCAATCGATACCGGCAGGCAAAAGACCCAGTTCCCGATCGTCAACTGGTCGGACCTCACGAAGCTGACGATTCACGGTGGCGTTGAAGCGGAAGCAATGGACGTTGTCCGGTCCGTGCAACCGGGACCAGATGGTGCCAGCTCGCGACATCCGCTCGCTGTGCTCGGCGCGCTGAACAACGAAGACAAGCATCACGCGCCACTCGTCACTGCTGGCGGCACCGCCTCTCCTGCTGCGTTCATCATCCGCACGGTAGAGGCGGACCCCGTCGGCATTATCTCGCCTCTTGCCCGTTGGTTGAGAGACGGCGAGTGGGCTGTGAAGCCCTGCTTCCCACTGCCAGCGGACGCAGAAGTAGTCGTGGAGTCGACGATCTCATCCGTTGTCACCTTGGAGGGCGACAGCTTGACGATGCCATCCATCGTGAATGACTTTGACTACCTGCTCCGCTTCGTTCGCGGGGTCCTGCTCCCTAAGTTCCGGCGGTTCTTCGACGAACCATGGCCCGACGACGTCTTCATACCTGAAGGTCCTGTGCCGGCGATCGTTGAAGCGAAAGCGAAAGCGCTTGACACCGCCACCGTGTTGCGCGCCGCCGAACGGCTCGGTGCCGACTTCCCCTTTTCGTCAGATGGAACTCAACACATCCTCCTACTCGGAGTGGCGGAGTATTTCAACGTCGACCCTGAACTGATGCTCCCGACCGAGAACGGCTGAATCAACTCCGAAAGCACGCTTCGAGCGCACGCAGCAGCCCGCCGCCGCCACGCGCCTTCGGCCTAATTCACTCCACGAGCATTGCACCCTCGAAGGCCTGCGGGTGCACTGCATCGTTGCGGAAGGCCTCAGGAAGCGCTCGCCTCAACCTCGTCGAAGCCGCCGGCGGACATGGCGGTCACGCGCCAGGCCGAGGTGATTGGCGAATCGGAGGCGACGAGCGCAGTGCTGATCCTGCGCCGGTCCCGCCCGTCGACCGCCGACACTGACCCGCGGCGAGCGCCACGTGTACGAACGAGAGCCCCGCAGACCTTCACGGCCTGCGGGGCTCTTTCGTCGTTTCCGGGGTGCTTCAGTCGTCGTCGAGACCAGAGGTGAACTCGCGGAGCTCGAACCGGATGGCTTCCGGATCAACCTGTCGCGCCGAAGCGAGGCGATCAATGAGGTAGTGCTGCATGCCCATGACTGCGACGAGCAGCTGTGTGGGGTCGAGCTGGTGGTCTCCGGTCTCGTCGTTGACCGTGCCTTCGAACACCTCAAGTTCGTTGAGGCGAGTGAGGACGGCCTGGAACACGCGGTCCTTAGTTGCCAGGTCAGCTTCTGGATCGTCGATGTGGTGCAGGTCGATGAGGGCGTCAGAGATCTGCCCGATGGTGCCGGCCATCAGTCGTTGAGGTGCGCGATGGCGTAATCGGCCTCGGCTTGAGTGAATTTGTCGGCGACGTCGCTGGTGAGCTGGTCGCGGATCGCTTCAGGCGACATGCTCATCGTGTCCTGGTAGTTCTTCGCCGTGGCGAGGGCGTTCGCGTTCCAGTCAGCCTTCACGTTCTCGACGGCGTAGTCGGCTGCCTCGGCGGAGAACTTGTCGCCAGCCTCGGAAGTCAGCTGGGCACGGAGGCCCTCCTTCGACATGTGCATCATGTCGGAGTAGTTCTGCGCGGAGGTCAGCGCCGAGGCGTAATCGGCAGGAACGTCGGAGTCTGACGTGTCCTTCGACGCTTCCTCGGACGGCTCCTCCGAGGGGGCCGCCGATGCGGCGTCCTCTGTCGCGGCCGGCGCGGACGACTCGAGGGCGTCCGAGACGCTGCTGACCGCCGCCGAGTAAATCGATGCCGTCGTGATGCCGACGATGAGTGCGATGGCACCAAGGATCGTGCCGGCGATGGCGAGACCGCGGGCACGGTTCTTCTGGATGAGCCCGATGATGCCGAGGACGACGGCGACGAAGCCGAGGAAGATCGACACGAAGTTCACGATCGGGATCGCGCAGCCGATGATGGCGACGATGCCGATGATCAAGGCTGTCAGGCCGAGCGGGTTGGAGCGCTTCTGCGGCCCAGGCGGCGCGGTGGGTGCGGGCTGGTACTCGGTCATCGGGTTCCCCTTGTTGTTCCTGTGGACCGGCTGAGCATATGGCCAGAATGAGGTCCAGCGCGACCCGCGTCCGGGGGCCTCTGACGTTGGCACTAACGTCTTCCTGGGAGGTATCGTGCGAGCATGACTCAGAATCTCGAAATCATCCACGAAGCGCCAGCGGTGCAGATTGCCGGTCGGCCAGACAACGTCGCCGTCATCGACTACGACCGGGTCCGCGCGGCCATCGACCTTGCGATTTCCGCGGTGCCGTCGGAACTCGATCGTCTGCAAGAGATGTCGGGCAAGGACCGATCGGACACACTTGAGGAAGCCGTCCGCAGCCTCTCCGACGCCGTCGCCTCGCTGGCTGGTGAGCTGCTCTCCGTCGCACGAGCAGTCAAGTTCGGACGGATTGCGGTCACGAACTTCCCCGAAGCAGACTGACAAGCGCCAGCGGCAGTGTGCACGGCTCCAGCGCCTCGAACCGGGGGGCACCTTGCTCGCTGTGTGCACCGCTGTGTGCACCTAGAAACGCGAGAACCCCGGTCATACCATCCAAAAGACGGGGATGACCGGGGATTTCCTTCGGAGCCGCCTGTCGGAATCGAACCGACGACCTATTCATTACGAGTGAATCGCTCTACCGACTGAGCTAAGGCGGCGCACACTCCATGTCCGGAGTGGCACGAGCAATGACTATACAGGTTCAGACGAGTGAACGCGAAACCAGCACGCCGAGCTCGGAGAAGGACCGTTCGAGTTCGTCGACCAGGTGGGTTCCGGCCTCGGAACCCGACCACTCCCACCACGCGTGGCGCAGGGCGGCGAGGGCGACGATGGCCGCGAGACCGGCGCGGCGACGGAGCGCATCGGCGTCCGCGGCGAGCTCGGGGTCGGCGCGCTCGAGCCGACGTGCGACGGCAGCCTGCAGTTCCGCCTGGAACTCCTTCATCGACGCCATCCGCCGGCTGAACAGCTCCGGGTTGGCGCGGAGGACCTGCTGCCGCTCCTCGATGAGTCCACGTTCCTCGATCAGTTCGCGCGTGGAGTGCACGAGCAGGGTGCCGATGTCAGCGAGCAGTTCACCGTTCGGCCCCCCGGCGACGAACGTCTGCAACGCCTGGTCGTCCGGCAGCTGCGGGTCGTCGCCGAGGATCGCCTGTTCCTTGCTCGGGAAGTAGTTGAAGAACGTCCGGGGCGAGACGTCGGCACGGCGGGAGATCTCGTCCACCGTCACCGCGCCGAGGCCGTCCTCGATGGCGATCCGGAGCGCAGCCTGCTGGATGGCGCGCCGGGTGGCGCGGCGCTTCCGTTCGCGCAGGCCGGGTTCAGCGTCGGGCATGCCGTGATTCTCGCATGCCCGGCCTCAGCGGCGGGCGCGTGCGATCGTGACGAGCAGCGCTTCGAGGGCCAGCAGTGCCGCGACGTTCGCAGCGATGCGCTGACGCGCCAGGGCCACGGCGTCCAGCACCTGGAGCGCGGCGGCGGGCGGGGTCGTCGGCAGTGCGTGCTCGAGCTGCTCACGCATGGCCAGGTTGACCGGTTCCGCCGGAGCACCGAGCCCCATCAGGAGCAGGTCGCGGTACAGGGACGAGACGTCCACCAGGATCCGGTCGAGCCCGTCGCGCAGGCTCCGGGTCGCTCGGCGTTTCTGGTCGTCCTCGAGCGCACGGAGCTGCGACCGGAGTGCCGGCGGGATCGTCCCGCCCGGCTCGACACCGAGCGAGCGCAGGGCCGCGTCGCGTTCTTCCGAGTCGCGCTGCTCGGTGATGGACTTGGCGTCTTCGTCGGCGACGGCGAGGAGCTCGGCGGCAGCCATGACGGCGTCACCGACGCTCCGCACACCGAGCACGGTGGTCAGGGTCCGGCGTCGACGATCACGGGCCGGCTCGCTCGTGGCCAGGCGCTGCGCCATGCCGATGTGGCTCTGCGCCTGACGAGCGGCGTCCATCGCGAGAGCACGGTCGACACCGGTCCGGGCCACGAGCAGGTCGGCGACGGACTCGATGCCGGGCACACGCAGGCGGACCGAACGGACGCGCGACCGGATCGTCGGCAGCAGGTCGGCTTCACTGGGCGCGCAGAGGATCCACACCGTGCGCTCCGGTGGTTCCTCGAGCGCCTTGAGCAGCAGGTTCGAGGTCCGCTCGGTCATGCGGTCGGCGTCCTCGATGATGACGACGCGGTAGCGCCCGACCGACGGCGAGTAGTACGACGAGGTGACGAGCTGCCGGATCTCGTCGATCGTGATGATCACGCGCTGGGTCGTGAGCACCGAGACGTCGGGGTGGGTCTTCGCGGTGATCTGCCGCAGGGTGTGGTCGTCGTCGGGGCCGTTGCCCACGAGCGCAGCCGCGAAGGCGGTCGCCACGTTCGACCGACCGGACCCGGGCGGGCCGGTGATGAGCCACGAGTGGGTCATGCCGCCGGTACCGTCGGTCGACTCGGCTGCATTGCGCAGCGATGCGACCGCTTCTTCCTGCCCGGTCAGGCCGTCCCACACGCTCACGGGACCATCCTGTCAGTGACCACCGTCACGCTGCGTCGATCCCGACGAGCGGGGCGACCGCGCGACGGACTGCGTCCTGCACGGCATCGGTCGGAGCTGCGGCGTCGACCACGAGGAAGCGTGCGGGCTCGGCGTCCGCCATGGCGAGGAACGCCTGCCGGACGGACTCGTGGAACGCCGCGGCCTCGGATTCGAGGCGGTCGAAGGTGTCCCCCCGTGCCGCGGCCACCCGGGCACGCCCGAGCGTGACGTCGAGGTCGAGCAGGATCGTGAGGTCCGGTGCCAGGCCGTCGGCGGCCCATTCCGAGACCGAGCGGACCTGCTCGGCGCCGAGCCCCCGCGCGACACCCTGGTAGGCGACGGACGAGTCGATGTAGCGGTCCTGCAGCACGACGTCACCGCGTGCGATCGCCGGACGGACGACGGTCTCGACGTGCTGGGCGCGATCAGCCGCGTACAGCAGCGCCTCGGCCCGGGGCGCGATGTGGCCCCGCTCGTGCAGGACCATCTGGCGGATCCGGACGCCGAGGTCGGTGCCACCGGGCTCGCGGGTGCGCACCACCGTCCGGCCGTGCGCACCGAGCCACGCCGAGAGCAGCTCCGCCTGGGTCGTCTTGCCCGCGCCGTCGCCGCCCTCGAGCGTGATGAAGCGACCGGTCACTTCTTCTTGGCCGCCGTCCGACGAGCCGGGGTCTTCTTCTTGACGGGCCCCTTGGCGCGCTTGTCCGCGATGAGCTGGACGGCGCGGGCGTGGTCGACGGCCTCGACGTCCTCGCCCTTCGGGATGGTCGCGTTCGTCTCGCCGTCGGTGACGTACGGACCGAACCGGCCGTCCTTCATCTTGATCGCCTTGCCGGACACCGGGTCGGCGTCGAACTCCTTGAGCGCGGCACTGGCGGTGCGGCCGCCGTACTTCGGCTGTGCGAACAGCTCGAGTGCGCCGGGCAGGTCGATGTCGAAGATCGCGTCCTCGCCGGGCAGGGTCCGGGTGTCGGTCCCCTTCTTCAGGTACGGACCGTACCGGCCGTTCTGCGCCGTGATGTCGTTGCCGGTCTCCGGGTCCTGACCGACGACGCGGGGCAGGTCGAGGAGCTTCAGCGCGGTCTCGAGGTCGACCGTCTGCGGGTCCATCGACTTGAAGAGCGAAGCGGTGCGTTCCTTCGGAGCCGCGGCCTTCTTCGTCGTCTTCTTCGCGGGGGCCTTCTTCGCGGGGGCCTTCTTCGCCGCCGCCGTCTCGCTCGTCGCGGTCGCAGCAGCCGCCTCGTCCGCCGGGGCCTCTGCCGGTGCAGGCGACTCGACGACCTCGCCGGTCTTCGGGTCCACGGTGGGCTCGGGCTCCGGGGCGCGCTCGGTGACGTACGGACCGAAGCGGCCGTCCTTCGCCAGGACTTCCTTGCCGGTCTCCGGGTTGATGCCGACGACGCGGTCGCCGATCACCGGAGCGTCGACGAGTTCCTTCGCCTTCGCGACGGTCAGTTCGTCGGGAGCGAGGTCCTCGGGGACGTTGACGCGCCGGGGCTTCTCGGGGTCGTCGCTCGGCACCTCGATATAGGGACCGTACCGACCGATCCGGAGCGTGAGGCCCGGAGCGAGCTCGACCGAGTTGATCTCGCGAGCGTCGATCTCACCGAGGTTGTCGATGACCGTCCGCAGGCCGCGCTGGTCGTCGTCGCCGCCACCGAAGTAGAAGCCCTTGAGCCAGTCCACCCGGTCGGCGTCGCCGCGGGCGATGCGGTCGAGGTCTTCTTCCATCTCGGCGGTGAAGTCGTACTCCACGAGCTCGCCGAAGTACTCCTCGAGCAGGCGCACCACGCTGAAGGCGATCCAGTTCGGCACGAGCTGCGTGCCGCGGAGCGAGACGTAGCCGCGGTCGATGATCGTCGGGCTGATCGTGGGGTAGGTCGACGGGCGTCCGATCCCCAGCTCTTCCAGCGTCTTGATCAGGCTCGCCTCGGTGAAGCGCGGCGGCGGGGTGGTGTCGTGCCCCTTCGCCTCGACGTCGGTGACCGCGAGGTGCTCGCCCTGGGCCACGTTCGGCAGGGCGACGTCCTGGCCGGCGCGATCGCTGGACTCGTGGCGGTCCTCGTCGCGGCCTTCTTCGTACGCGCTGAGGAAGCCGCGGAAGGTGATGACGGTGCCGGAGGCGGTGAACTCGGCGTCGGTGCCGTTCGCGGTCGACGCGATGCCCTCCACCGACTCGGTGGAGGCGATGCCGAGCACGATCGACGCGGTCGAACCCTTGGCGTCGGCCATCTGCGACGCGATGGTGCGCTTCCAGATGAGGTCGTAGAGACGCCACTCGACACCGGTCAGGGTGCCCTGGAGGTCCTGCGGGGTGCGGAAGGAGTCGCCGGCTGGACGGATCGCCTCGTGCGCCTCTTGCGCGTTCTTGCTCTTGCTCGCGTACAGGCGGGGCTTGTCGGGGACGGTGGCCGAGCCGTAGAGGTCGGCCGCCTGCTTGCGGGCCGCGTCGATCGCCTGCTTCGAGAGCGAGACCGAGTCGGTACGGATGTAGGTGATGTACCCGTTCTCGTACAGCGTCTGCGCGGCACGGGCGGTCTGTCGCGGCGACAGACGGAGCTTGCGCGCGGCTTCCTGCTGGAGCGTCGACGTGGTGAACGGAGCGGCCGGGCGTCGCGTGTAGGGCTTCGAGTCGACGCTGCGGACGGTGGCGTCACCGGCGCGCTCGAGGACGGTCGTCAGCGACGCGGCAGCGGCCTCATCGAGGCGGACGACGTCGCCGCTGAGCGTGCCGCGGTCGTCGAAGTCACGGCCGGAGGCGACGCGGGTGCCGTGGATCCGGGCGAGTCGCGCGGAGAAGGAGGACTCTCCGGCCTTCTCGAACCGGGCGGACAGGTCCCAGTAGTTGGCGGACACGAACGCCAGGCGCTCGCGCTCACGGTCGACCACGAGACGGGTGGCGGCGGACTGCACACGGCCGGCCGACAGTCCGGGGGCGACCTTGCGCCACAGGACCGGCGAGACCTCGTACCCGTAGAGACGGTCGAGGATGCGGCGGGTCTCCTGTGCGTCGACGAGGGCGGTGTCGAGCTCACGGGTGGCTTCCTGCGCGCGCTGGATCGCCTCCTTCGTGATCTCGTGGAAGACCATCCGCTTGACGGGGACCTTCGGCTTCAGGACCTGCAGCAGGTGCCATGCGATGGCTTCGCCCTCGCGGTCTTCATCTGTTGCGAGGTAGAGCTCGTCGGCGTCCTTCAGGGCGCGCTTCAGCTCGGAGACGGTCTTCTTCTTGGCGTCGGACACGACGTAGTACGGCTCGAAGCCGTTGTCGACGTCCACCGAGAACTTGCCGAGGGAGCCCTTCTTGAGCTCGGGCGGCAGGTTCTTCGGCTCGACGAGGTCGCGGATGTGTCCGACAGAGGCCTGGACTTCGTATCCGTCACCGAGGTATTGCGCGATCGTCTTCGCCTTCGCAGGGCTCTCGACGATCACGAGCTTCTTCGTGCCTGGCACGTGTCTCCTTGATCGATGGTGCTGATCGGCCCTGTCCACGAGCGTGTCCGGGTCGACCGGGACATCGGTGACCGCGGGCCGACAGGCACACCATACACATAGTGTTCGGGCGGGTTGCCTGCCGGACCGGCCACCGCGAGCGCGCCGGTGACGAACGGACCGGTGCCCACGACCACGCGGACCCGGGCCGTGGTCGCGAGGAGTTCGCAGGTGTCGAGGGTGGCCCCGTTCGCCGTCGCGATCCGGGTGGCGACCGCGCACGGCTCCCCCGACACGAGCCCGGTGGCGGCCGCAGCGGTCCCGACGGCCGCGGCGTCGGCGGCACCCTGTGCGCGGAGGGCCTGCGTGCGGTGGCCGGCTGCGGCGAGCGCCGTCGACCCGACGAGGACCCCCACGCCGAGGACCGCCACGAGCAGCACGGTCGCCGAGCCCCGTTGACCGTCGGGACGCACCACGTCAGCCCCCTCGGGCCACGGCGCACCCCGTCGCGGTCAGCGGGAGCGCCGCGAAGGGACCGGTCCCGCCGCGCGTGGCGTCGACGCACACCAGGTCGCCGTCGGCCCGGACGACGATCGAGGCCCCCGGGGCGATCCGTTCGGCCGCGGACCGCCCCTGGGAGTCGTCGTCGCGACCGATCGCCCGCGCTGCGGTGGCGGCGGCGAGTTGCAGCCGACCCTGCGCATCGACGACGAGCACCGCCGCGACGAGCGCGGTCAGCACGAGGGCCACCACGGGCAGCGCGACCGCGAACTCGACCGTCACCGAGCCACGCTCACAGCGAGAGCGCGCCACGGACGAGGTCGGTGAGGATGGTCTGGACCTCGCCCGAGCGCATCACCGCGACGAGCACTCCGGCGAAGGCCACGGCGGCGAGGATGACGACCGCGTACTCGGCGGTGGCCGATCCCCGGTCGTCGCGCAGTCGGGCGCGCCACCGTGCGACGAGGGAACGGTGGCGACGGTGGCGGATGGCCCGACGGATGCGGTGGTCGGGAGGTGACGTGGTGCTCATGGAGTCCGTCCTTTCTGTTCGGTGGGACCAGCCTGTCCGGGCTGCGGTGGCGACGACGGTGTCCCGACCGCATCTGTGGAGAGGTCACCCCGGTCCGCCCACCGTGGAGGAGAGGACCCCCACCACCACGGGCACGACCCCCACGAGCACGAACGCCGGCAGGACGCACACCCCGAGCGGCAGCACCAGGCGCACGGCCAGGCGTTCCGCCGCCACGAGCCCGTCGGCAGCGGCTTCGTCGCGGACGTCCTCGGCAGCGCGTCGGAGCAGCCCCGCGGCGGGGACCCCAGCGCGCCGGGCGAGGTCGAGCACCTCCCGCAGACGATCGACGTCCCCCGCGGGTGGGACGGCTGCGGCGGACGCCTCGGCGACGGCCTGCCCGGCGGTGGTCCACGATCCGCCTCCGGCCACCGCCACGGCCCAGGCGTCGAGGAGCACCCCGGGGACGTGGCCGTCGGGCGTCGCGGAACGGACCAGCCGCGCCGTCCACCGTCGTCCGGCGAGGACGAGGGCTGCGGCTGTGCCCGAGCACACCCAGCCGGCCGGCGAACCGACCAGGACCTCGACGGCGCCCGCACCCCAGGCCGCCCCGAGGCCCAACCCGAAGAGCGGCAGCGCGAGGACGACGCGGGCGCTCGTCCGCGGACCGGCCAGGGCGACCCGGATCGCGCGGTCCGAGGCGGCGGCGCGCCGGAGCGCGCCGGCGAGCCCGCGGAGGGTCTCGGCGACGGGTGCTCCCGTCCGGTCCGCGACGCGCAGGACGACGGCGACGTCCTGCTGGGCCGGTCCGCCGGCGCCGGGCAGCCCGCCGACGAGCTGCCACGCTCGCGGCGGCGGGACACCCGCCGCGACCAGCGTCGCCACCCGGTCGAGCACCCCCGCCACCCGAGCGGGGCCGTCAGCGGTGTGTCGGCTCACCGCAGCCCGTCCACCGGGCGCACCTCGAGCCTCCCGTCCGGACCGACGTGCAACGTGCCCACGCCGCCGAGCCGCCGCTGTCCGGCTCGTCGCTCCACGTGCAGGACCAGGTCGAAGGCGCTGACGGCCTGCCGGGCCAGCACCTCGGCACCGAGGCCGGCGAGCGCTCCGAGTGCTTCGAGGCGCGCAGCGACGTCGGCGATGCCGTTGGCGTGCACCGTGCCCGCTCCGCCGTCGTGCCCGGTGTTCAGGGCGGAGAGGAGTTCGCGGACCTCGGCGCCACGGCACTCCCCCACGACGATCCGGTCGGGTCGCATCCGGAGCGCTTCCCGCACGAGTCGGTCGAGACCGAGCGCGCCGACCCCCTCGGCGTTCGCCTGCCGCGCCTCGAGCGCGACGACGTGCGGGTGGGCGATCCGGAGCTCTGCGACGTCCTCCACCGTCACGATGCGCTCGTCGACGGGGACGCTCCCGAGCATCGCCGCGAGCAGGGTGGTCTTGCCGCTGCCGGTCGCACCGGTGACCAGGACGTTCCGGCGCGCGGCGACGGCGTCCTCGACGACCGACCGCGGAACGAACGCGAAGGTCCCGCCGCGTTCGAGGGCGGCGAGCGATGGCCGGTGGACCTGTGGCAGTCGGATCGACACCGCGGTGCCCCCGACCGACACCGGGGCCAGGACGACGTGGACCCGGACACCGTCACCGTGCCGGACGTCCGCGCACGGCGTGGTCTCGTCGACGTGACGACCACCGAGCGCGACGAGGCGGGTCGCGAGTTCGCGGGCACGCGTCTCGGTCAGCCGAGGCTGGACGGCTTCGAGTCCGGTGCCGCGGTCGACCCACGTCCCCACGCCGCCGAGCACCAGGACGTCCGTCACAGCGGCGTCCGCCACCAGGGCCGCGAGTTCCTCGAACTCGACGACCACGGCCGCACGGCGACGTGCCGGCGGTGCGGCGCCGGGCAGGAACGGGGCGGAAGGAGGGGGCGGTGGCGCGAGCGCTGCCGACGCGGACGCAGACGCAGACGCAGACGACGTCAGCGCGTGCGACGCCGACGTGGACGCGGACGAACCACGAGCAAGCGAAGAAAGCGGAGGAGCACGGTGGAGTGGCATACCGCCGACGGTAGGGAACGCTCGAGGGCGCCGATCGGCCGGTCCCCACTTTGTGGACAACACCGAGCTACCCCACCAACGGACCGGTTTGTCCCCCGAAACGGAAAGCCGTACCCCGGTCGATGATCGGACACGGATGCCACCGGGATCACCCACCACCCCTGCTCCCGGCGTCCGGACTGGACGTAGCACCTGCTACGCAAGAACATGCAGAATGCATGCACGAGCATGGACCGGTCTGTCCACGCGACCGGCGTCCCTGTGCGGATCGGGGCACATGCCAGAGCCCGACGAGCGGCCGATGCTCGAGTCAGACCCCGGGAAACAGAAGAGGCGGCACCGGTTGGGGGGAACAGGTGCCGCCTTGACATCGAGGGATTGGGGGGAATCCGATTCGATGCCGCCGGAAACGAGTCCAGCGAGAACTACTGTACCCCACGATCACCCCTCCGGGGCAACCCCGGACACGACCTCCGGGCGTGCCGCACCCCGACCCGGCCGAGGGGTAGTCTCCGGATGCACGCAGGCACCGGCGACGGATGCCACCAGAGGCCGCAACGACGCGAAAGGACATCGATGTCCACTCCGACCCAGACCGACCCCCGAGGCGACGACGGAGCGACGTTCGCGCCGCCACCCGAGTTCGTGGCCGACGCGGTCGCCGGCGAGGACCTCCACCACGCAGCCGCAGCGGACCGCGAGGCCTTCTGGGCCGAGCAGTCCCGGTCCCTGCTCGACTGGCGCACCCCGTTCACGCAGACCCTGGACTGGTCCGGCGCCCCGTTCGCGAAGTGGTTCGCCGACGGCACGCTCAACGTCGCCGAGAACTGCCTCGACCGGCACGTGCGGGCGGGCAACGGCGACCGTGTCGCGATCCACTTCGAGGGTGCCCCGGGCGACACGCGCCGGATCACCTACGCCGAGCTCACCGCCGAGGTGCAGCGCGCCGCGAACATGCTCACCGACCTCGGTGTCGGCAAGGGCGACCGCGTGGTCGTCTACCTGCCGCTCATCCCCGAGGCCGTCGTGACGATGCTCGCCGTCGCCCGCATCGGCGCCGTGCACTCGGTCGTCTTCGGTGGGTTCAGCGCCGAGAGCCTCCGTGCCCGGATCGAGGACGCCGGCGCGAAGCTCGTCGTCACCGCCGACGGTGGCTGGCGGCGCGGCGCCGTCTCACCGCTCAAGCCCGCAGTCGACGAGGCGCTGACCGGCGAGGGCACCGACACGGTGGAGCACGTCCTGGTCGTCAAGCGCGGCGGCAACGACATCGCGTGGAACGACCGCGACGTCTGGTGGCACGACGAGCTGGCGAAGGCGGCGCCGACCCACGAGGCCCAGGCGTTCCCCGCCGAGACCCCGCTGTTCATCCTGTACACCTCGGGCACGACCGGGAAGCCGAAGGGCATCGTGCACACCTCCGGCGGCTACCTGACCCAGGCGGCGTACACGCACAAGAACGTGTTCGACATGCACCCGGAGAAGGACGTCTACTGGTGCACCGCCGACATCGGCTGGATCACCGGCCACTCCTACGTCGTCTACGGCCCGCTCGCCAACGGCGTCACCCAGGTGCTCTACGAGGGCACGCCGGACGAGCCGAAGCCCGGCCGCTGGTGGGACCTGGTCGACGCGTACGGCGTCACCGTCCTGTACACCGCGCCCACCGCGGTCCGTGCGGCGATGAAGGCCGGCCGGCAGATCCCGGAGGCCCGCAGCCTCGAGACCCTCCGCCTGCTCGGCAGCGTCGGCGAGCCGATCAACCCCGAGGCGTGGCAGTGGTACCGGCAGGTCATCGGCCACGACCGCACGCCGATCGTCGACACGTGGTGGCAGACCGAGACCGGCGCGATCATGATCTCCGCCCTGCCCGGCGTCACGAAGCTCAAGCCCGGTGCCGCGCAGACGCCACTGCCCGGCATCGTCGCCGAGATCGTCGACGACGACGGCAACCGCGCCGAACCGGGCGAGAGTGGCTACCTCACCATCACCGAGCCGTGGCCGTCGATGGCGCGCGGGATCTGGAACGACCCGGACCGCTTCGTCGAGACCTACTGGTCCCGGTTCCCCGGCCGCTACTTCGCCGGCGACGGTGCGCGGCTCGACGGCGAGGGCGACATCTGGGTGCAGGGTCGCGTGGACGACGTCATGAACGTCTCCGGACACCGCCTGTCCACCGCTGAGATCGAGTCCGCCCTGGTCGGCCACGAGGGCGTCGCCGAGGCCGCCGTGGTCGGCGCCGCCGACGAGACCACCGGGCAGGCCGTCGTCGCCTTCGTCATCCTGACCGCCGAGGCCGCCGCCGACGTCGACCGCGAGACCGCCGCCGCAGAGCTCCGCAACTGGGTCGGCAAGCGGATCGGCGCGATCGCGAAGCCGCGCCAGGTCGTCATCGTGCCGGAGCTGCCGAAGACACGCTCCGGCAAGATCATGCGGCGACTCCTCCGCGACGCGGCCGAGGGCCGCCGCATCGGCGACACGACGACGCTGGCCGACCCGACGATCATGGCGACCATCGCGGAACTCATGTAGTCCCGGGGACGGAAGCAGGGCCTCCAGTCAGATACAGACTGGAGGCCCTGCTCACGTTCGTTCCGTCGGTCGCTGCCGTCAGGCGGTGAGTTCCACCACCAGCTCCACCTCGACCGGCGCGTCCAGCGGGAGCACGGCGACGCCCACCGCGCTCCGCGCGTGGACGCCGGCGTCGCCGAAGACCTCGCCGACCAGGGTCGACGCGCCGTTCGCGACACCGGGCTGGCCGGTGAACGACGGGTCCGACGCGACGAAGACCGTGACCTTGACGACTCGGGCCACGCGGTCGAGCGAACCGGCGACCGACTGCACGGCGGCCAGGGCGTTCAGCGCGGCGACGCGTGCCTGGGCGGCAGCGGTCTCCGCGTCGACGTCGGCACCGACCTTGCCGGTCACGGGCAGGGTGCCGTCGACGAAGGGCAGCTGACCCGCCGTGTAGACGTACTGGCCCGTCACGACGGCGGGCACGTAGGCGGCGACGGGCGCGGCGACCGCAGGGATCGTCAGGCCGAGTTCGGCGAGTCGGTCCGAGACGCTCATGCGTCGGCCTTGGGGCGCTTCAGGTAGGCGACGAGGCCACCCTCGGGTCCGGTGACGATCTGGACCAGCTCCCAACCCTCGTCCCCGTAGTTGTTGAGGATCGCGGTGGTGTTGTGGATCATCAGCGGCGTGGTGAAGTACTCCCAGCGAGTCATGCGGTTCCTTGCCAGCCTTTCAGTCGGGGGTGTCGTTTAGGCTGCATCCTATGTCTGCCCAGAAGACGTCTGCATCGCGGACCAAGCCCGTCTCAGCAGTCGGCGCCTTCATCGGATTCGTCGGGTTCAGTGCCCTCGCCGGACTGCTCGTCACGATCGGCGTCACGCCGGCCATCGCCGTCGCCGGTGTCACCACGACGTCCACGATCGGTGTGTTCGAGTCCCTGCCGGAGTACATCGAGATCGGTGACCTGCCGCAGCGCAACGAGCTGTACGCGTACTCGGGCGGCAAGTCCGTGCACTTCGCCACCCTGTACGACCAGAACCGCCAAGAGCTGAAGTTCGACCAGATCAGCGACCAGCTGAAGAACGCGGCGATCGACGGCGAGGACAAGCGCTTCTACGACCACGGCGGCGTCGACATGACGTCGCTCATCCGCGCCGGTGTGGGCAGCATCGCGGGCGGCCTCGGCGACTCGGGCGGTGGGTCGACGCTGACCATGCAGCTCGTCCGCAACATCAAGATGAACGAAGCCCTGAACCTCCCCACCAAGAAGGAGCAGGAGAAGGCCTACAACGAGGCCGTCGAACAGACCATCCCCCGCAAGCTCGAGGAGATGAAGCTCGCGATCGGGCTGGCGAAGAAGTACTCCAAGAAGGAGATCCTCACCGCCTACCTGAACATCGCCTACTTCGGCGACCAGACCTACGGCGTGCAGGCCGCGGCGCAGCACTACTACAACAAGAGCGCGACCGACCTGACCCCGGCCGAGGCTGCGTCGCTCATCGCGATCGTGCAGTACCCCGAGGCGCGCAACCTGTCGAACCCGAAGAAGTACGACGCCAACGTCGCCAGACGCAACGTCGTGCTCCGTTCGATGTACGCCCAGAAGAACCTCACCGAGGCCGAGTACCGCAAGGCCCGCCTGTCGAAGCCGGCGGACTACGTGCACCTGACGCAGCCCTCGCAGGGGTGCCGGTCCTCGGTCGGCGACGGCTCGCAGTTCTTCTGCGACTACGCCAAGAAGGTCGTGCTCGAGATGTCGCAGCTCGGCTCCTCGCAGAAGGCCCGCGACACCGCGTGGCGCAACGGCGGCTACAAGATCCAGACGACGCTGAACATCGATCTGAACGCCGAGCAGAAGCGCCTGCTGAACACCTACGACAACAAGGCCGAGACGAACCTGGCCCTGGGGTCGACGCTCAACTCGATCGAGGCCGGTTCGGGGCGCATCATCACGATGGCGCAGAACAAGGACTTCGACGAGTCGCTGAAGTCCGCACCCACGTCGACCAGCATCAACTACAGCGTCGACTACAAGTACGGCAGCTCGGGCGGCTTCCAGACGGGCTCAACGTACAAGCTGTTCACCCTGCTCGACTGGGTCAAGGCCGGACACGGCTTGAACGAAACCGTGAGCGGCGCGGAACGGACCATTTCCCCTTGGACCATTTGTGGGGAAACCGTTGGAACCCCCTTCCCGGTGTCGAACGACGCTCCGGGCGAGGGCGGCAACTGGAGCGTGATGGGAGCCACCGCGGGCTCGATCAACGGTGCGTTCGCCTCGATGGCCCAGAAGCTCGACCTCTGCGACATCCGTGACATCGCGCAGTCGCTCGGTGTCCACCGGGCGGACGGCGGAGAGCTCCAGTACCAGAACCCTTCCGCGATCCTCGGCACGAACGAGATCGCTCCGATGACCATGGCAGCTGCCTACGCCGCCGTCGCGAACAACGGCATCTACTGCAAGCCGATCGCCATCGACGAGATCACCTCCCCGTCCGGCAAGAAGCTGGGCGGTCAGACGAAGGACTGCCAGCAGGCCGTCGATCCGGCCTTCGCCCAGGCGGCCATCTACGCGATGAAGGGCACGATCAGGAGCGGAACGGCAGTGGGCGCGCAGACGCCCGACGGAACCCAGCTGTTCGGCAAGACGGGTACCACCGACGAGGCTGACCAGATCTGGCTCGTCGGTGCGAGCTCGCGAGTCGCCACCGCCTACTGGCAGGGCAACACCGACGGTAAGAAGAACAACCTTCGTCACTACAGCAACGGTGTCGGCGGTACGTACGCCGGAGACCGCGCCAAGGTGTGGCGCGAGGCCATGACCCCGATCAACGCGATCTACCCCGCTGGCCCGTTCACGGACCCACAGCAGACCGCGATCCGCGGCAACGCCAAGGCCCTGCCGAACCTGCAGGGCAAGACGGCGGACGAGGCCCGCGCTGCGATCTCGGGCGCCGGGTTCACCTACGTCGACGGCGGTGCGCGCCCCGGCCCGGGGAACCCCGGTTCCGTGACCTCCACCTCCCCGGCGGCGGGTGCGCTCCTGTCCTCGGGCTCGAGCGTCACCGTCTACACGTCGGACGGCACCCAGGCGACCGTTCCGGAGATCGGCGGCAACTCCCTCGGGGATGCCCGCTCGGCCCTGAACGATGCCGGCTTCACCAACGTCAGCATCACCGATGACTACGCCAAGGGCGGCGGCGGCAAGACCTGCAAGGTCGCCGCGGTCGACCCGGCGATCAGCTCCACGGCAAACAAGGACGACCAGGTGCGGATCAAGCTCTACGGCGACAAGGACGGCAAGGCGCCCAAGGACTGCAAGTGACCCGCAGCCGCGCCGCACTCGGCGTCCTCGCTGCAGGCGCGGCCGTCGGGGCTGCTTCGGCAGCGTGGGGTTCGCTCGTCGAACGTCGCCGCTTCGGGATCCGGTGGGAGACCGTCCCGGTGCTCCCGCGGGGTTCCCGTGACGTGACGGTCCTGCACCTGTCCGACATCCACATGGCCCCGTGGCAGGCCGACAAGCAGCAGTGGCTGCGCGACCTGAGCCTGGTCGAACCGGACTTCATCGTGAACACCGGGGACAACCTCGGCCACGCGACCGCGAACGCTGCCGTGGAGTACGCGCTCGAGCCGTTCCGCGGGGTGCCCGGGGTGTTCGCCTACGGGTCGAACGACTTCTTCGGGCCGTCCCCGCGCAACCCGCTCAAGTACTTCTCGGGCCCGAGCCGGATGCACAAGGCGGCGGAGCCCGTCGGTCTCGACATCGACCGGCAGACGGCGTTCTTCGAGTCGCTCGGCTGGCTCGACCTGAACGACCAGGCGCACGCGATCGAGCTCCGCGGCTCCCGGTTCGAGCTGTTCGGCACCTCGGACGCGCACCGCGACTGGGACCGCCTCGACCTGCTGCCCACCAACGTCGACGAGATGCGCAGCGACGTGCCGTGGTCCGAGGACGAGGACGGCCCCGCTCCCGTCGCGATCGGTGTCACGCACGCCCCATACCGCCGTGTGCTCGACGCGTTCGTGACGCAGGGCGCCGACATCATCTTCGCCGGGCACACCCACGGCGGCCAGGTCGCGGTCCCCGGGGTCGGCGCGCTCGTCACGAACAGCGACCTCCCCCGCCGGTACGCCAGCGGGCTGCACAAGTGGGAGCACCGCAACCACTGGTCTTGGCTCGAGGTCTCGGCCGGTCTCGGAACTTCGATCTACGCGCCCGTCCGGTTCGCCTGCCGACCCGAGGCCGTTGTGGTCACCCTCACCGCGCGGGCTTCCTGAACCGACGCGCCCGGGAGTTCGCCGGATGGTCGTGAGCACCCTGGATCATCGGATACTATTGACTGGTTGCTCCGGTACGGGGTGACCACACCGCGGGGTGTGGCGCAGCTTGGTAGCGCGCCTCGTTCGGGACGAGGAGGTCGCAGGTTCAAATCCTGTCACCCCGACACTGTGTTGAGACAGTACGAAGAAGGCCCTGGTTCTCCGGAACCAGGGCCTTCTGCTTTCCCCGGACACCCTCGACATCGAAGAACCACTCCAGGTCCCGACGTCGGGTCGCCGCGAGTGCGGCGGCGGACCTCGAGCGGCGGGTACGGGTTCGTTCGGCGACGAGTCCGTCAACGCCTCGGGCATGCAGTGCGCGATGTGTCCGGTGGCCCATCGTGCGGCGTGCGACACATCCGCGCGGCACCACGGCCGATACGCTCGCGACCGTCATGGACATCCCCGATCGACTCACTGCCCTCCTCGCGCAGATCGCCGCGCAGTTCCCCGACATCGCCGACGACCCGGTGCTGACGCAGAACCTGGTCGAGAACGTGACGTCGATGATCGCCGAGGCGCACGAGCGCTACGCAGCTGGAGCCGAGGCCAGCGTGGTGAGCAACGCCTACCTCGATCCGGACCACCTGGCGACCGGCAGTCTGCACGCCGAGCAGGCGCAGCACCCGGCCGGTGCCATGCTCGCGGCGGAGATGCTGTTCGACGCCTACCTGCCGGTCTTCGTCGACGAGGTCGGTGCGACGTCCACCGCCGAGGTCCTGCGGGCCACGAGGGCCTTGCACGCCGGCATCTGGAGCCGGTTCCCGGCCGGGGCAGTCGCGTACACGGAGGCACTGCGCCAACGCCTCACCACGGCGCACCTGGACTCCCGCACCCAGATCGCGCGGGACCTGCACGACCGCGTCGCCCACGGCATCCTCGCCGGGTTGCAGCGCCTCGACCTCGTCCTGCTGACGGACCCGCCGTCCGACGAGCGCGCCGACCAGCTCGAGGACGCCGCACGGCTGCTCCGGAGCGCCCTCGGCGACGTGCAGGACCTCGCGGTGAGCCTGCACGCCCGGGTCGGTGACGCGCTGCTCGACGACGCGCTCCGACGGCACGTGCGCGACCTGTTCCCCGACGACGACCGGCTGTCCATCGAGTCGACGGGGACGCCCGCTGCGCTGCCGAACTGGCAGGCCGAGGAAGCGCTGACGATCCTGCTCGAGGCGCTCACGAACCGCAGCAAGCACGCCCCGGGCTCGACGACCTCGGTGCGCTTCGCGTGGTCCGCCGCCGCCGTGGTCGTGACGGTCGCCGACGACGGCCCGGGCTTCGACGTGCAGGGCGACGCCGGCGGTCGCCTCGGGCAGCAGACGATGCGCGAGCGCGCCGCGGTGATCGGCGCTCGGCTCGCCGTCGAGAGCTCCCCGGGCACCGGCACCACCGTCCGCCTGACGATCCCGAAGGGCACCCTGTGACCGTCACCCACGTCGCCATCGTCGACGACCACCGGCTGTTCCGCGAAGGACTCGCCACGATCCTGGCCGCCGTCCCCACGATCCGCGTCGTCGCACACGGCGAACGACCGTCCGACGTCCTCGACTCCCCCGAGGCCGCCGCCATCGACGTCCTGCTCCTCGACGTCGAGCTCGACGGCCCGCCGGCGCGCACCACGATCGCCACCGTGCGCCGCACCCGCCCGGACATCCGCGTCGTGGTGCTCACGATGCACCGCGACGCCGTTCTCCGTCGTACCCTGCTCGACGCCGGTGCGGTCGACTTCGTCACGAAGGACACCCCGAGCCGCGAACTCGTCGACCGCATCGCCCGGGCAGCCCAGGCCGATGCGGCACCCGTCACGTTCCCCGTCGACCTGGTCACCGAGGCCCGTGCCGGCTCACCGTTGAGCGACCGCGAGCTCGAGGTCCTGCGACTCCTCGCCGCCGCGCGCACCAACGCCGAGATCGCCGCCGACCTGCAACTCGCGATCGGCACCGTCAAGCGGCACGTCTACAACGTCTTCCGCAAGCTCGACGTCGGGTCCCGCGTCGGGGCGGTCGCTGCAGCCACGCGCCTGGGCCTGCTCACCTGAGGCACCACACGAACGAGTGAGCAGAAGAAGTCGAGTCACGAGCGGTGGCCCGACATCTTCTGCTCACTCGACGAACGAACCCGGACTAGCCGACGGACGACGCCCCGGCGCCAGCTGACGCACCCGCGGGCACGAGCTTGCCGGCGGCGTGCAGCCCGGCCACGACGTCGAGCGCCTGGTGCCGGTACCGCGCCTGCGCAGCGCCGGGCGACACGATCACACCGTTCGCCCCCGTCGACGCCACGAGCGCGTTGATCTTCTCCGCGACCTGTTCGGCGTTGCCGTAGGCCTGACGCTCGGTGCGAGCCGCGATGAACCGACGCTCCAGGTCGTTGAACTCGTACGCACGCGCCTCGTCCATCGACACCGGCTCGGGCTTCCGGCCGGAGCGCATCCGGATGAAGGAGATCATGCCCGGCGCGCTCTGCTCCTCGATCACGGCAGGGTCCTCGTCGGTGACGACCTGCACGCCGATCAGCGCGTTCGGCGTCTGCCGGAAGCGCGACGGACGGAACGAGTCGCGGTACAGGGCGAGCGCCGCCTCGGTGTTGTCCGACGCGAAGTGGTGGGCGAAGGCGAACGAGATGCCGAGCGCACCCGCGACCTGGGCGCTGTAGCCGGAGGACCCGAGCAGCCAGAACTCCGGCACGTCCCCGTACCCGGGCACGGCGCGGATGCGGGACAGCGGGTTCGCCTCGTCCATCCCGGTGAAGAAGCCGATGAGGTCGGCAAGCTGCTGCGGGAAGTCGTCGACGTCGAGTCGGTCGGTTCGGCGCAGCGCCATGGCGGTCGCGCCGTCGGTGCCGGGAGCGCGCCCGAGCCCGAGGTCGACCCGGTCGCCGTACAGGGCACGGAGGGTACCGAACTGCTCGGCGACGACGAGGGGCGCGTGGTTCGGCAGCATGACGCCACCGGATCCGATGCGGATCGTCGAGGTGGCCGCGCCCACGGCGCTCAGCAGCACCGCCGGGGCCGAGGACGTGATGCCCGGCATCCCGTGGTGCTCGGCGACCCAGAACCGCTCGTACCCGAGCTGCTCGGCGTGCACGGCCATGTCGATGGACCCCTGCAGGGCCTCGGTGTTGGACTGGCCGTACTCGCGGGTGGCCAGGTCGAGGACGGACAGGTGCAGGGTGTCGTCGGTCATGTGGTCACCAACGCGCTCCGGCGCACCTGCATTCCACGCGGCACCGGGACCTCGACCGGTCAGGACATGCCGCCACACCGCCGCCGACCGGTCACCAGGTGACGCTTGGAGGTTGCGGCACCGACAGTCCGCGACCACTCGGCTGACGCACGCGGCGTGCCCTGGACGCGCGATGCGACGGCCGGGAGGCCCGTGGCGGGGCCGCGCCGCGCCTCCCGGCCTGCCTTCGGTTCCGTCTCGGACGCCGAGCGGTCACGACGTGCCGCGCGCGCCTTTCGGACCGGTCACGGACGGTCGCTCGACGGGCGCACCGCCGACGCGGCGTGACCGCGCGGCGAACCCAAGCGGGGTGTCGTGACCGGCAAGTGGACACGATCAGGGCGCATCATCGACGGGACGCGACCACTCGACGAATCCGACGTCGTGTCGTCGCCAGCCGGCACGAGCGGTCAGGCGCCGTCGAGGCGGCCGCCGGACTCCGTCAGGTAGCAGTTGGCGCAGAGCGACTCGTAGGCGACGTCGACACCGTCGATCGCGACCTGGGAGCCGTCGAAGACGAAGCGGCCGTCGACCGTGCGGGCGTTGAAGACAGCCTTGCGGCCACAGCGGCAGATGGTCTTGAGTTCCTCGAGGGAGTGCGCGACCTCGAGCAGGCGGGCGCTGCCGGGGAACGCCTCGGTGCGGAAGTCCGTGCGGATGCCGTAGGTGATCACGGGGACCTGGTCGAGGACCGCGATGCGCAGCAGGTCGTCGACCTGGCGCGGGGTGAGGAACTGCGCCTCGTCGACGAGCACGCAGCTGACCGGACGCACCATGCCGTCCAGGCGGTCCGACTCGGGGTCGACGGCTCCGGCGGCGGTGACGGCGTCGCGGACGTCGGCATCCGGCGAGAACACGATGTCGACGGTCCGGGTGACGCCGAGGCGGGAGACGATCTCACGGTCGCCCTTGGTGTCCACCGCGGGCTTGGCGAGCAGCACCCGGTGCCCGCGCTCCTCGTAGTTGTAGGCGGCCTGCAGCAAGCCCGTGCTCTTGCCGCTGTTCATCGCGCCGTAGCGGAAGTAGAGCTTCGCCACTACGCGAGGAACCCGTCCTCGGCGGCCCGACGGATGAGGTCGGACTTCTTCGAGGCGGGGCGGCCCACCTTGCTGTACTTCTCGCGCACGCGACGCAGGTAGGTCTTCGCGGTCTCGTACTGCACGTTCATCTGCGCGGCGACCTCGTTCGTCGAGTAGCCGGACACGTAGAGCCGCAGCGCCTCTTCCTCACCGGCGCTGAGCTTCGGCCGCTGGTGCGCGGTGGCCCCCGTCGGCAGCGGACGCCACTCGCGGGGCTGCGGGGTCTCGCGGGCGACGCCCATGATCTCGCGCGCGACGTCCATGACCTCGCGCATCGGCAGCGACTTCGACAGGAACGCCGCGGCGCCGGCGGCCAGGGCGCGGTCGCGGGACTCACGGCTGTCGACGCTCGAGAGCACGATCACCTTCGCTCCGGCGGCACGGCAGGTGCGCACGCGGGCTTCGATGGAGACGGGTTCCTTGAGCTGGAAGTCGAGGAACACCAGGTCGGTCGGGAAGCTGTCGCTGTGGACCATCTCGAGCCAGGTGTGCGCGGTCAGGGCCAGGTCGAAGTCGAACGCGTTCACCGCGATCCAGCTCGACAGGCTGTCCAGCAGCACCTCGTGGTCGTCGAGGATGGCCAACCGAACACGTCGTGCTCCCGGGTTCGGGAGGGACGGCGACCCCTCCGAGAGCCTGTTCGGGTCAGTGCTGGTCATAGGAGAACCTTAGTGCGAGGGCGGAAGGACGGACTGCGACGTCGAGGTCGGGGAACGTCACGCGGAGGACGGCGAAGTACGGGTCGAAGGTGCGGTGGATGCCGATGTCGGAGTCCGCGACGGCGAGCTCCATGTCGACCTCCACGCGGGCTGGTGGCGTGGCTGGCGTCGGCGCACCAGCCGGCGACGCGGGGCCCGGCGTGGGGCCTGACGTATCGTCGGCTCGTCGCACCGTCGTCCGGAACCCGGCCGGGTCGACCGTCGAGGCGCGCAGGGCCGCTCGGACGAAGGTGCGGACCACCGTCCGCTGGTCGGTGTCGAGCGTCGCGATGAGGCCGTCGGGGTCGTCGACCAGCGGTGCTGCACCGCCGTCCACCCGGACGGCGAGCTCGAACCAGGTGCGGTCCGCGTCGGCGACCATCGATGCCCGGATGCCGTCGGCGATCGCACGCGCACGGGCACGGTCGGCGTCGGTGATGACGTCGCGCGTGCGGAGCTCGGCGAAGAACGGGGCGACGTCACGGGACAGGATGGTCGAACGGTCCAGCTGCACGCTCGCCGCGATGCCGTCCCGCTCGGCGCGAGCGACGGAGTACGACCCGGCACGGATCTGCACCCGCTCGGCGAGCCCCGTGAAGGTCCGTGCGAACACCGCCGCAGCAGCGGTCAGCACGAGTGTCGGGGCCGCGGCCAGGAACGCCGCGACGGCGACCGGCACCTCGTGCGGGAACTCCGCTGCGCCCGCCCCCCAGGCGACGGCGTTGACCGCGGCCAGCACGAGCCCGCCGATCGTCAGGTCCGTCCACGGTCGGTACGGGGCGACCATCACGATGCCCGTCGCGGTGAGCAGGGACATGAAGTCGTTCAGGGCGCTGCGGTCCGGCCCCCACTGCGCGGCGATGCTCGCGACCGAGGCCAGGCCGAGCAACCCGACGTGTGCGATGAAGGCCCAACGGGGGAACGGTGCGCGGAACGGACTCGAGGCGGTGAACACCACCACCGCCGAGGCCGCGACGAGCAGCACCGTGAGGGCGCTCAGCGTGGGGCTGCCCACGACGTCGCGGTCGAAGATCGACACGAGCAGGGCCCAGACGACGCTGCCCGCCCCGAGCACGACGACGAGCGGACGGGACCCCATCGCGCCGAGCGGGTCGTACTGCTGCGCGGTGCGGCGGGGACCAGGGCGGGTCGCCCGGCCCGGACGGACCGCGGTCACCGCACAGCCCCTCGGTCGTCGGCGGCGGCCGGCACGGTGACGGCACCGGTGGCCGGCACGTACGGCACCGTCATCATCACGCTCGTCCCGGAACCCGGTGACGACCAGATCTGGACGTCACCCCCGACCCGTCCGATGCGGTCGCGGACCGACCCGCGGAGCCCCATCCGGTCGGCGCCGGTGGCGTCTTCGTCGAACCCACGACCGTCGTCCACGACCATGACGGTGCAGGACGCACTGTCGTCGAAGACGCTGACCTCGGCTGCGTCGGTGCCGGCGTGCTTCCGCACGTTCGCCAGGCACTGCGCGACGGCCCGGACGATCGCCGAGAGTGCGCGCTGGTCGAGGCGGTCGAGCGCCGAGGTGTCACCGGACACGGTGACGTCGAGTCCGAGCGCACGGTGCTCGTCGACCATGCTGCCGAACGTCTCGGCCGCCGCACCCGGGCGCGGACGGGCGGCCGGGGCGAGCCAGCCCTTGCCGGTGAGCACCGCGACGTCGGCGTCGACGGTCTCGGCGAGGTGCGGGTCCATCGGACCGTCCGGTGCCAGCGCGATGGCGCCGAGGTGGTTGAGCACCGTGTCGTGCAGGATCGCGGACGCCTCGGCCTCGACCCCGGCACGGTAGGCGGAGACGTGCTCTTCACGGGCCGAGCGCAGGAGCTCGGGCTGCACCCGTTCGCTCCGCCCCGTGCTGCGGGTCGTGAAGAGCACGAGCGAGACCACGAAGCCCAGGGTGATCCAGGCCAGGATGAGCGGCCGGGGCGGCGCACCGTCCTGCGCGATGGCGATCCAGGTGGCGAGTCGCCCGGTCAGGAAGCCCACGAACGACCACAGCACGACGCGGCGCGGCACGGCACCGGCTCCCCCGACCAGGATGAGCGGGATCACCGCGAGGGACATCAGGTACGAGGTCACCCAGCCGGTCGGGACCTGCTGCTGGACCCCGACGGCGAACCACCAGGCGCAGACGCCGCCGACCGCCAGGAACGCGATCGCCGAGAGCCGGGTGCCGAACTGCACGTGCACGCCGATCATGGCGAGCATGGGGACGACCGCCAGCGCGGTGCCGACCACCTGCACCCCGGGCTCGGACAGGCCGTAGAGCACGAGCGTGATCACCGCGGCCACCAGGGACCCGACGGCGCCGGCGTGGAAGGCGCGCACGGTCGACCACGCGTTCACTCGCGGCGCGAGGTGCGTGGGGATGCCGAGCACGAGGTGAGTCCTTTCGGGTGGCGAGGGCGCCGTCCACGATCCAACCACCGGAGCAGCGGCCGTGTACCCCGAAACCCGGGCCGTACGGCGACCCGCTCGATGATAGCCACCCGACCCCGGGTCTTGCTGTCCCCCGAACGTGGACCGGCCAGCGCCCGGCGGATCACCGATCAGAAGAGCGTCTGCGACACCTGGGGCCGGAGCGACCGTCGGTCGAACCCGGGGTCGGCACGCTTCAGCGGCGAGACCGTCGGCACCGACTGCTCCTGCGGCGGGCCGTCCGGCACACCCGGCGGCAGCGCACGCGGCCCCGAGAACCCCATCGACCCCGTGGCCGGGTCCACCCGCCCGAGCCCCACCCCGTGCGCCGCCAGGATCGGCCGGATGCGCTCCGACAACCACCGCCGGTAGTCCTTGGGTGCGTAGGTGTTGTCGAGGTACATCGCGCGGTACCGCTGCACCAGGTCGGGCCGTTCACGGCCGAGCCACTCGAACCACCACGGCTTCACACCCGGCCGCAGGTGCAGCGCCGAGTACGTGATGCTCGTCGCTCCGGCCGCGACCGCCCGACCGACGGCGTCGTCGAGGTGCGCCCGGGTGTCGGTGATGTACGGCAGCACGGGCATCAGGAACACGGAGCAGTCGAGTCCCGCGTCACGGATGGCACGCACGGTCGCGAGCCGCGCCGACGTCGTCGGGGTGCCCGCCTCGACCGACTGCTGCAACGAGTCGTCGTACACGGCGATCGACATCGCGAGGTCCACCGGCACGACCTTCGCCGCCTCGGCCAGGAGCGGCAGGTCGCGCCGCAGCAGCGTGCCCTTCGTCAGGATGCTGAACGGGGTGCGTGACTCCGCCAGCGCTTCGATCACCCCGGGCATCAGCCGGTAGCGTCCCTCGGCCCGCTGGTACGGGTCGGTGTTCGTGCCGAGGGCCACCGGGTGGCGGTCCCACGTGGGCTTGCCGAGCTCACGACGCAGCACGTCGGCGACGTTCGTCTTCACCACGATCTGCTGGTCGAAGTCGGCGCCGCCGTCGAACTCCAGGTACGTGTGCGTCGGGCGGGCGAAGCAGTACACGCAGGCGTGGCTGCACCCGCGGTAGGGGTTGATCGTCCAGCCGTACGTGCCGGACCCGTCTGCGCTCGGCACCCGGTTCAGGGCGCTCTTCGCCAGGACCTCGTGGAAGGTCACCCCGGCGAACTCGGGCGTCGTCACGCTCCGGACGAACCCGCTGTTCGATTCCATCCCGGGCAGCGCGTCGCTCTGCTCCGCGTCGATCGCCTGTCCACTCCACCGCATGTCGTCATTCGAACACACGTTCGAACGGACTGCAAGCCGGAGCGGATCGCTGCAGGCCTCAGTGGTGCAGGCCGAGCACCTTCGCCGTGCGCTCGAGCGTGGCGTCGGCCAGCTCCGGGTCGTCACCGAGGTCCTGCCCGTACGTCGGCACCATGGCGCGGACGTCGTCCTGCCAGCCGTCCCACCGGTCGGGGAAGCACCGGTGCAGCATCGTGAGCATGATCGGCACGGCCGTCGACGCACCCGGTGACGCCCCGAGCAGCCCCGCGATGGAGCCGTCGGCGGCGGTGATGACCTCGGTGCCGAACTGGAGCACGCCGCCCTTGTCCTTGTCGGGCTTGATCACCTGGACGCGCTGTCCAGCCGTGATGCGGTGCCAGTTCTCGGGCTCGGCGCTCGGCATGAAGTCACGGAGCGCCTCGAACTTGGTGCGCTTCGAGGCGAGGAGCTGACCGACCAGGTAGCGGACCAGGTCGAAGTTCGAGAACGCCACGCTCAGCATCGGGCGGAGGTTGTGCGGTCGGATCGAGCGGAACAGGTCGAGCACCGATCCCTGCTTCAGGAACTTCGGGCTGAACCCGGCGTACGGGCCGAACATCAGCGACGAACCACCGTCGACGATGCGGGTGTCGAGGTGCGGCACCGACATCGGCGGAGCACCGACGCTCGCCTTGCCGTAGACCTTGGCCGAGTGCTTCTGCACCACCTCGGGGTCGTCGGTCCGCAGGAACTCCCCCGACACCGGGAAACCGCCGTAGCCGCGGATCTCGGGGATGCCGGACTTCTGCAGCAGGTGCAGGGCGCCACCACCGGCGCCGACGAAGACGAACTTCGCGGCGATCCGCTGCGTCGACCGACCGATCTCGTTGCGGACGTTGAGCACCCAGCCCTCGGACACCTTCGAGCGGGTCAGGTTGGTGACCTGGTGCGAGGGCTCCATCTCGACGCCGTCGAGCTCGAGCTGGTCGAAGAGCTGGTGGGTGAGCGACCCGAAGTCGACGTCCGAGCCGGCCGCCGAGTACGTCGCAGCGATCGGCTGGTCCTTCTTGCGACCGGGGATGAGCGCCGGTGCCCACTGCCGGATCTGTGCGGGGTCGTCGGAGAACTCGATGCCGGCGAAGAGCGGGTGGTCGCGCATCGCTTCGTACCGCGCACGCATGTAGGCGACGTTGGCCTCGCCCCAGACGAAGGAGATGTGCGGCGTCGGGTTGATGAAGTTCGTCGGTTCCGGCAGCACGCCGGTCTCGACCAGGTGCGCCCAGAACTGTCGCGAGACCTGGAACTGTTCGTTGACCGTGACCGCCTTCGCGATGTCGACGCGGCCGTCCGGCAGTTCGGGCGTGTAGTTCAGCTCGCACAGCGCCGAGTGCCCGGTCCCCGCGTTGTTCCACGGGTTCGAGGACTCCTGCGCGACCGTGCCGAGCCGCTCGTACACGCGGATCTTCCAGCTCGGTTCGAGCTTGTGGATGATGGCCCCGAGCGTGGCACTCATGATGCCTCCGCCGATCAGGACGACGTCGATGGGGTCCACCTGCTTCTCTGCCACCCGTCGATCCTACCGGCGTCCCCCGACAGACGGACGGGAGGCCCGTGGCGGTGTCGCCACGGGCCTCCCGTCCGTCTGCTGGTCGCGCTCGGCGCGCGCTACGCGTCGACGGAGCGACGCGCGACGATGGTCTCGGCGATCTGCACCGCGTTGAGCGCGGCGCCCTTCCGCAGGTTGTCGTTGCTGACGAACAGCACCAGGCCGCGGCCCTCGGGCGCGGACTGGTCGGCGCGGATGCGGCCGACGAACGCCGGGTCCTGGCCCGCGGCCTGCAGCGGGGTCGGGACGTCGGACAGCTCGACGCCGGGCGCGCTCGACAGGATCTCGGTCGCGCGCTCGGGCGACAGCGGACGCTCGAACTCGGCGTGCACCGAGATGGAGTGACCGGTGAACACGGGGACGCGCACGCACGTGCCCGCGACGAGCAGGTCGGGGAGCTCGAGGATCTTCCGGCTCTCGTTGCGGAGCTTCTTCTCCTCGTCGGTCTCGCCCAGACCGTCCTCGACGATGCTGCCGGCGAGCGGCACGACGTCGAACGCGATCGGGCGGACGTACTTGACCGGCTCGGGGAACGTCACGGCGGATCCGTCGTGCGTCAGCGCAGCGGTGTCCTGCTCGAGGGCGGCCTTCGCCTGGCCCAGGAGTTCCTCGACGCCGGCGAGCCCGGAGCCGGAGACCGCCTGGTAGGTCGTGGCGACGAGGCGACGGAGCCCGGACTCGGTGTCGAGCACCTTGAGCACCGGCATGATCGCCATGGTCGTGCAGTTCGGGTTCGCGATGATGCCCTTGGGCGCCTGGTCGATGGCGTGCGGGTTCACCTCGCTCACGACGAGCGGGACGTCGGGGTCCATGCGCCAGGCGCTCGAGTTGTCGACGACGAGCGCCCCGGCAGCGGCGAACTTCGGCGCCAGGGCCCGCGAGGCGGTGGCCCCGGCGGAGAACAGCGCGATGTCGATGCCGGACGGGTCGGCGAGCTCGGAGTCCTCGACCACGATCTGCTCGCCGCGGAACGGCAGCGTCGTGCCGGCGGAACGAGCGCTCGCGAAGAAGCGGACCCGGTCGGCCGGGAACGCGCGCTCCTCGAGCAGGCGGCGCATCACGGCGCCGACCTGGCCGGTGGCGCCGACGACGGCGACGGTGAGGGTGGTCATGCGGTGCTCCTGGTGGTTCAGCGGATCAACGAGCCGGCGGGCGTCAGCGGCCGGTGCCGGCGTAGACGACGGCCTCGGCGTCGGCGTCGAGGCCGAACGCGCTGTGCACGACCCGCATCGCCTCGTTCAGGGTGTCGGCGCGGGTCACGACCGAGATGCGGATCTCGGACGTGGAGATCATCTCGATGTTGATCGACGCGTCGTGCAGGGCGCGGAAGAGCTGCGCCGAGACACCGGCGTTCGTGCGCATCCCAGCGCCGACCAGGGCGAGCTTGCCGATCTGGTCGTCGTACTGGATGCTCTCGTAGCCGATGTCGGCCTTCGCGACCTCGAGTGCCGTCAGCACCGTCTGGCCCTGGTCCTTCGGCAGGGTGAACGAGATGTCCGTCCGCCCGGTCGACGCAGCCGACACGTTCTGGACGATCATGTCGATGTTCGCCCCGGCGCGCGCGACGTTGGTGAAGATCTCAGCGGCCTTGCCCGGCTGGTCCGGGACCCCCACGACGGTGATCTTCCCCTCGGAGAGGTCTCCGGCGATCCCGGTGATGATCGGTTCTTCCACGGTTTCCCCCTCGGCAGGGTTGTAGACGATGGTGCCCTCGTTGTTGTTGAACGAGGACCGGACGTGCAGCGTGACCCCGTGCCGACGGGCGTACTCGACGGCGCGGATGTACAGGACCTTGGCACCCGAGGCTGCGAGCTCGAGCATCTCTTCGCTGGTGACGCGGTCGACCTTGCGGGCCTTCGGCACGACACGGGGGTCGGCGGTGAAGATGCCGTCGACGTCGGTGTAGATCTCGCAGACGTCGGCGTCGAGCGCTGCGGCGAGGGCGACGGCCGTGGTGTCGGAGCCGCCACGACCGAGCGTGGTGATCTCGCCCGTGGTGCGGTTGAAGCCCTGGAACCCGGCGACGATCGCGACGTGGCCGGAGTCGAGCGCCTCACGCACGCGCTTCGGGGTGACGTCGACGATGCGGGCCTTGCCGTGCTGGGCGTCGGTGAGCATGCCGGCCTGGCTGCCGGTGTACGACGACGCTTCGACCCCGAGGCTCTTGATCGCCATCGCGAGCAGCGCCATCGAGATGCGCTCCCCCGCGGTCAGGAGCATGTCGAGTTCACGGCCGGCGGGGATCGGCGTGACGGAGTGCGCCAAGTCGACGAGTTCGTCGGTGGTGTCGCCCATCGCCGACACCGCCACGACCACGTCGTTGCCGGCCTTCTTCGTCTCGACGATCCGCTTCGCCACGCGCTTGATGCTCTCGGCGTCCGCGACGGATGAACCACCGAACTTCTGCACGATCAAGGCCACTGGCTGGTACTCCCGGAGACGGCGACACCGCGAGGTCACGCGGTCTCACAATGGTAGAGGGTGTTTCGGGGATGTTGCGTGCGAGCGGGCCCCGACGCAAGGATCCTGCGTGGCGGTCAGCCGCCGACGACGCGGCGGCCTTCGAAGGCACGACCGAGCGTGACCTCGTCGGCGTACTCCAGGTCGCCGCCGACCGGCAGCCCCGACGCGAGCCGCGTGGTGCGGATGCCCATCGGGACGAGCAGCCGGCTGAGGTACGTCGCCGTCGCCTCGCCCTCGAGGTTGGGGTCGGTCGCGATGATGACCTCGGCCACGGTGCCGTCGGCCAGGCGCGTCAGGAGCTGCTGGATGCGCAGGTCGTCCGGGCCGATGCCGTCGATCGGGCTGATCGCCCCGCCGAGCACGTGGTACAGCCCGCGGAACTCGCGGGTCCGCTCGATCGCCGCGACGTCCTTCGCCTCTTCCACCACGCAGATGGTGGCGGGCGAACGACGCGGGTCACGGCAGATGCTGCACTGCACGTTCTCGGTGACGTTGCCGCAGATCTCGCAGAAGCGGACCCGCTCCTTGACGTCGGCGAGCAGCTCGGACAGTCGGCTCGGGTCGAACGACTCGGTCTGCAGGATGTGGAAGGCGATGCGCTGCGCCGACTTCGGGCCGATGCCGGGCAGGCGGCCGAACTCGTCGATGAGGTCCTGGACGATCCCGTCGTACATCAGGCACCGTCCTGGTGGAGGGCGGTCTCCTCGATGAACTGAGCGTTGAGGATCTCACGCACGACCGCCTCGCCGTACCGACCCGCGACCGGCGCGCGGCGCGCGGGCGGCGCGGTGCGCGGAGCAGCGGCGGCAGGTGCCGACGGCTGGGACGCGCGCTGCGGTGCGGCCTGCTGCGCCGGGGCCGCCGGCGCCGCGGATGCGGTCGCCGCGCCACGACCGATCCCCGGGTCGGGGAACGGTGCGCCGTCGTCGTACGGTTCGTCGTCGAGCGGGTAGTCGTCGACGGGGACGCCCGGCACGACGGGACCGCCGGGGGGCACGGCTGCCGCTCCGGACGCCGCCTGCTGCCCCGGGGTGGTCGGCTGGTCGGGCTGCCCACCCGTGGCACCAGCAGGTCGCGCGAGTGCTGCTGGCTGCGTCGGCTCCGTCGTGGTGGTCTCGGCGGGGGCGACCGGTGCGGACGCCGGTGCGGTGCCGAACGGTGCTGCCCAGCTCGGCTCGACGGACTCCGGGACGGCGTCAGCGGTGGGGTCGTTTGCGGGGATCGTCGCGACCGCCCAGTCGGTCACCGGTGCGCCCGAGGGAGCAGGGGTGGGATCGGCGGGTGCCGCGTCACGCTGCGGCGCGGGCGAGGTCGGTGCTGCGGGGGCCGGCGCGGCCTCCGGTGCCGGCGCGGCCTTCGCGGCCTGCTGTTCCGACACGGCCTCGGGTACCGCTGCTGCCGCAGGGGCTGCTTCCGGCTCCGCGGCTGCAGCGGGCACTGCCTGCGACTCCGGCGCCGGAGCAGCCGTTGTCGCGGGCGCGGGCGCGTCAGCAGACTTCGGCGCCGGGGACTCCGGTGCCGCGGTGGCGGGGGCCTGGGCAACGGGAGCCGGACGCTGGGCCGGTGCAGCCTGCTGCGCCGGAGCAGGTTGCTGGGCCGGTGCAGCCTGCTGCGCCGGAGCAGGTTGCTGGGCCGGAGCCGACTGCTGCTGCTGACGCTGCTGCTGACCCGGCCCGCGGGCGACGAACTTCACGCGGAGCCCGAGCACGTCGACGATGGCGGCGCGCAGCAGTTCGCTGACGCTGGCCGAGGGATCGGACATCTCCTTGAACGAAGCAACGTCCTGCTGACTCGGGAACGTCAGCGTCAGGACGTCGTCGCGGAGCGCGGTGACCTGCGCCGTGACGACCACCGACCACGCCGAACGCTTGGCGTGCTGCACGTGCTCGACGATCTGCGGCCAGGAGTCACGCATCTGCTGGAAGCCGACGGCACCGACGGTCCGGACGGCGGGCTCGTCGCCGATCGTCGTGCCCTGACCGGTGGACGACGGACTGACCGGCTCAGCCCCGGACTTCGCGTCCTGGGGCTTCGAGGCCCCGGTCGAGGTCGGCGTCTGTGCGGGCGCTTCCGGAGCGCTCGGAGCGACCGCGGCCCAGGACGCCGCGGCGTCACGAGCGACGGCCCCGGAATCGGCCTGGGGCGCGCTCTGCTGTGCAGCCGGACGCTCGGGGGCCGTCGTGCGAGCCGCACCCGGTGCCGGAACGGGCGTCGGCGCGAGGGAGGGAGCAGGAGCTGCGGGAGCCGCGGCCGCCGGCTGCTCACGACGCGGTGCAGCGGCGACGGCCGGAGCGGACTGCTCACCGGCGCCGACCTGGTGCCCACCGGCGTCGTGTCCACCGACGTCACCGACACCGACACGACGTTCCAGGCGCTCCACCCGGGCGAGGGCTCCGCGCTGGGTGTCGTCGGCCTCGGGCACGAGCATCCGGGCCGTCATGAGTTCGAGGTGCAACCGGGGCGAGGTCGCACCGGTCATGTCGGTGAGGGCACGGTTCGCGATGTCGGCGGAGCGGGAGAGCCCCGTCGCACCGAAGACCCCGGCCTGGCGGCTCATGGTGTCGAGCTCTTCCGGCGAGACGCCGCGCAGGACGGCGGCGGCGCTCTCGTTCGTCGCCGCCACGACGATCAGGTCGCGCAGGCGCTCGAGCAGGTCCTCGACGAAGCGGCGGGGATCCTGCCCGGTCTGCACGACGCGGTCGATCGCGGCGAAGGCGGAAGCCGGGTCGGCGACGGCCAGGGCGTCGACGACGTCGTCGAGCAGGGCTGCGTCGGTGTAGCCGAGCAGGGCGACGGCACGCTCGTAGGCGATCGCACCGTCTTCGCTGCCGGCCATCAGCTGGTCGAGCAGCGACAGGGTGTCACGGACCGACCCGCCACCCGCGCGCACCACCAGGGGCAGGACGCCGGGTGCCACGGAGACGGACTCCTGCGTGCAGAGCTGCTCGATGTACTCGAGCATCACCGCGGGCGGGACGAGCCGGAACGGGTAGTGGTGGGTGCGCGACCGGATGGTGCCGATGACCTTCTCGGGCTCGGTCGTCGCGAAGATGAACTTGACGTGCTCCGGGGGTTCCTCGACCAGCTTGAGCAGCGCGTTGAAGCCCTGCGGCGTCACCATGTGCGCTTCGTCGAGGATGAAGATCTTGTAGCGGTCGCGAGCCGGGGCGAACACGGCACGGTCGCGCAGGTCACGTGCGTCGTCGACACCGTTGTGGCTCGCCGCGTCGATCTCGATGACGTCGAGCGATCCGCTGCCGTCGCGGGCGAGTTCGACGCAGCTCGGGCAGACACCGCACGGGGTGTCCGTCGGACCTTCGGCACAGTTCAGGCAGCGCGCGAGGATGCGGGCCGAGGTCGTCTTGCCGCAGCCACGGGGCCCGCTGAACAGGTAGGCGTGGTTGACGCGGTTCGTGCGGAGCGCCGTGCGGAGCGGGTCGGTGACCTGCGACTGCCCGATCAGCTCGGCGAAGTTCTCGGGCCGGTAACGGCGATACAGGGCGGTGACCACGCGACAAGGGTAGCCGTCACGACCGACAACCCGCGTGCCCGTCCACAGGCCCGGCGGGAACGAAGAAGACTCCTCACGCACCCGCACACGAGATCAGCGCAGCCCTGGTTACCCTCCGGGAACGAAGAAGACTCCTCACGCACCCGCACACGAGATCAGCGCAGCCCTGGTTACCCTCCGGGAACGAAGAAGACTCCTCACGCACCCGCCAGAGCCTGGTTACCCTTGCTGCGTTTCCGCCCTGGGGGAGTTGGCCTGGATGGCGTCACGTGAGGAGCCGCCGAGAAGTCTACCGGACGCGACGGGCAGACTCGAACACATGAAGATCGCCATCGCCGGAGGACACGGCCAGATCGCCCTGCTCCTCGCCCGCCAGATCACCGACGCCGGCCACGACGCCGTCGCCATCGTCCGCAACCCCGCGCACGTGGCCGATGTCGAGCAACAGGGGGCCCGTGCGATCGTCGCGGACCTGGAGCAGCTCGGCGACGACGACCTGGCGCTGCGCTTGCGTGGGGTGGATGCCGTGGTCTTCGCCGCCGGTGCCGGACCGAACAGCGGCGCCGAACGGAAGCTCACGGTCGACCGCGACGGCGCGATCCTGCTCGCCGACGCCGCCGAGCGTGCCGGCATCGAGCGCTACGTGATGATCTCGGCGATGGCGGCCGACACCTACGACCCCCAGCTCGCGGTCGTGCCCGCCCAGGATGACGCCGCGGTGTTCCAGGTCTACCTGCGGGCGAAGGCCGAGGCCGACGCGAACCTGCGGGCTCGACGCCTCCGCTGGACGATCGTGCGTCCCGGCGGGCTGCTGGACACTCCCCCGCAGGGAACCGTCGACGTCGGCCGGACGGTGCCACGGGGCTCAATCCCCCGTGCGGACGTCGCGACCGTCGTCCTGCACGCACTGCTCGACGATGCCGCGGTCGGCGTGCAGTTCGAGGTCACCAGTGGCGACACCCCGATCCCGGCGGCGCTGAACGCCCTCACCTGACCCGTCGGTGCAGCCGGCACCGTGCGCGCTTCGTCACCCCGTGCGAGCTCCTCGCCGAAGGTGCCGGGCCGCGCACCGTGCGCACCTCCTCACCCCGTGCGGACTTGCGCGCCCCGTGCCGCGCCGCAAAGGCGCACCCAGCAGGCAACTCCGCACCAGCCCACGAACACCGCACCGTGCCGCCGCGACGCAACCCACCGACGGACAGGAGGCACGCAGCCAACCCACCCCGCGCCTCCCGTCCGCACCGTGCGCACCTACTCACCCCGTGCGGACTTCCGCGCCGCGTGCCGCGCCGCAAACGCGCACCCAGCAGCCAACACCGCACCAGCCCACGAACACCGCACCGTGCCGTGCCGCCGCGACGCAACCCACCGACGGACGGGAGGCACGCAGCCAGCCCGCCCCGCGCCTCCCGTCCGCACCGTGCGCACTTGCTCACCCCGTGCGGACTTGCGCGCCCCGTGCCGCGCTGCAAGCGCGCACCCAGCAGCCAACCCCGCACCCACCCACGAACACCGCACCGTGCCGCCGCGACGCGACCCACCGACGGACGGGAGGCACGCAGCCAACCCGCCCCGCGCCTCCCGTCCGCACCGTGCGCACCTACTCACCCCGTGCGGACTTCCGCGCCCCGTGCCGCGCCGCAAACGCGCACCCAGCAGGCAACCCCGCACCCACCCACGAACACCGCACCGTGCCGCCGCGACACCGCGACGTGCGACGTGCGACGCCTCGGCGGCACGCCGCGACGGCACCCCTCAGAGCGCGACCGCAGCCGACTGCCGAGCGATCTCGAGTTCCTCGTTCGTCGGGATCACGAGCACCGCGACCCGCGAGCCGTCCGTCGAGATGCGGCGGGCGTCCCGCGACGCCAGCTCGTTCCGGTCCGGGTCGACCTCGATGCCCAGGTGCTCGAGCCCCGCGAGCACGCGGCGCCGCAGCAGCGCGTTGTTCTCGCCGACCCCCGCGGTGAACACGACCGCGTCGAGCCCGCCGAGCTGTGCCGTGTAGGCGCCCACGTAGCGACGGATGCGGTGGCGGTACACGGCGAGCGCCGCCTCCGCCTGCTCGTCGCCCTTGGTGGCGGCGTCCTGCACGTCGCGCATGTCGCCGCTGCCCGTCAGGCCGAGCAGGCCGGACCGCTTGTTGAGCATGGTGTCGAGCTCGTCGAAGGTCATCCCGGCCTCGCGGTGCAGGTGGATGAGGACCGCAGGGTCCAGGTCGCCGGAGCGGGTGCCCATGACGAGCCCCTCGAGCGGGGTGAGCCCCATCGAGGTCTCGATGGACTTCCCGCCGTCGATCGCCGCGACCGAGGCGCCGTTGCCCAGGTGCAGCACGATCGTCTTGAGCTCGGCGAGCGGCCGGTCGAGGAACTCCGCGGCCTGCTCCGAGACGTACTTGTGGCTGGTGCCGTGCATACCGTAGCGGCGGATCCCGTACTCGGCGGCCAGGTCGGCGGGGATCGCGTACGTGTAGGCGTGCGGCGGCATCGTCTGGTGGAACGCGGTGTCGAACACGGCGACGTGCGGGACGTCCGAGAACACCTGCTTCGCGGCCCGGATCCCCTCGAGGTTGGCGGGGTTGTGCAGCGGCGCGAGGCTGTTGAGGTCCTCGATCTGCTGCTCGACCTGGTCGGTGACGACCGTCGCGCGGTCGAAGGTGGTGCCGCCGTGGACGACGCGGTGGCCGACGACTGCGGGCGGGTGCTCGTCGAACGACGGGCCGACCTTCGCGAACGCGTCGATCATCGCCTGGAACCCGGCCGCGTGGTCGGGCACCGACGCGGCGTCGTTGGACGACGACTCCCCCGTCAGCGCGTTGGTGTGCTTCCAGGCCCCGGCGGATTCGCCGATGCGCTCGACGAGGCCGGAGGCGAGCGTGCGCTCGTCCTCGAGCTCGATGAGCTGGTACTTGAACGAACTCGAGCCGGAGTTGACGACGAGGGCTGCGGTCACGGGGTGGTCACTTTCTGTCGGGCCTGGAGGCGCGGTGCGGGTCGGGCGGTCAGGCCGCGTCGGTCGCGGTGCCGGCCTGGATCGCGGTGATCGCGACGGTGTTCACGATGTCGCCCACCAGGGCGCCGCGCGACAGGTCGTTGATCGGCTTGCGCAGACCCTGCAGGACCGGGCCGATCGCCACGGCACCGGCCGAGCGCTGCACGGCCTTGTACGTGTTGTTGCCGGTGTTGAGGTCCGGGAAGATGAACACCGTCGCCCGGCCGGCCACCGGGGAGTCCGGCATCTTGGTCGACGCGACCGTGGGGTCGGCCGCGGCGTCGTACTGGATCGGGCCCTCCACCAGCAGGTCGGGGCGGCGTTCCCGCACGAACGCGGTGCCGGCGCGCACCTTGTCGACGTCGGCGCCGGAGCCGCTGTCGCCGGTGGAGTAGCTGAGCATGGCGACGCGCGGGTCGATGCCGAACTGGGTCGCGGTCTCGGCGGAGGAGATCGCGATGTCGGCGAGCTGCTCGCTCGTCGGGTCCGGGATCACCGCGCAGTCGCCGTAGACCAGCACGCGGTCGGCGAGCGCCATCAGGAACACGCTCGACACGATCGAGGTGTCCGGACGGGTCTTGATGATCTCGAACGACGGTCGGATGGTGTGCGCCGTGGTGTGCTTCGCGCCGGAGACCATGCCGTCGGCGAGCCCGAGCTGCACCATCATCGTGCCGAAGTACGAGACGTCGGTGACGGTGTCGCGGGCGAGCTCGATCGACATCCCCTTGTGGGCGCGGAGCCGGGTGTACTCCTCGGCGAAGCGTTCGCGCAGCTCGGGGTCGAACGGCGAGACGAGCTGCGCGGCCTCGAGGTCGAGGCCGAGCTCGGTCGCCCGGGTGCGGATGGCGGCGGGGTCGCCGAGGATCGTGAGGTCGCAGACCTGGCGCTGCAGCAGGGTGGAGGCGGCGCGGAGGATGCGGTCGTCCTCGCCCTCGGGCAGGACGATGCGCTTGCCGTAGCTGCGGGCCCGGTCGAGCAGGCCGTGCTCGAACATCAGCGGGGTGACGACGCCGGAGGGGGCGAGCTGCAGGCGGTCGCGCAGGGCCTCGGCGTCGACGTGCTGCTCGAACAGCGCGAGCGCCAGGTCGGCCTTCCGGGGCGAGTCCGCGGCCAGACGGCCACGGGTTTGGGTGATGCGCAGGGCGGTGTCGTACGTCCCGAGGTCGTTCTGCGCGATCGGCAGCGAGCTCGACAGGCCCTCGAGCAGCCGGGACACCTGCGGGGCGATCTCGAACCCGCCGTTCAGGATGACGCCGGCCAGGCTCGGGAACGTCTCGGACTGGTTGGCGAGCAGCGTGGCGATGAGGACGTCGCTCCGGTCACCGGGGACCACGACGATGCCGCCCTCGATCAGCCGGGGCAGGACGTTCTCCATGCTCATGCCCGCGACCACGGTGCCGAGTGCCTCGCGGTCGAGCAGGGCGTCGTCACCGCGCACCAGGGTGGCACCGGTGGCCTGCAGCAGAGCGCGGACGGTCGGGGCGACGAGCACGCGGTCCTCGGGGATCGCCCACACCGGGACGTCGGGGTGGTCGTCGTGCACGGCCTGCTCGACGCTCGTCACGATGGCGGCGAGGGCGTCCGGGTCGGCGCGGTTCACCACGACGCCGAACAGCTGCGCGTGTGCCGCCCGCAGCTCGCTCGTCGTGACGTCCGCGACCTGCGCCATGCCCTCAGGGGTGCGGGCCGCACGCTCGGCGGCGTCGCGGCCACCCAGCACGAGGAGCACCGGGGCGCCGAGGTTCGCGGCGACCTTCGCGTTGAAGGACAGCTCGGTGGGGCTGCCCACGTCGGTGTAGTCGGACCCGAGCACCACGACGGCGTCGCACTGCCGCTCCACCTGGGCGAACCGGGTGACGATGGTGCCGAGCGCCGCCTCGGGGTCGGCGTGCACGTCGTCGTAGGTGACCCCGACGGCGTCGTCGTAGGAGATGCCGACGGCCGTGTGCTGCAGCAGCAGTTCGAGGACGTAGTCGGGTTCGACGACCGAGCGGGCGACGGGACGGAACACGCCGACGCGGCCGACGGACCGGGCGAGGGTCTCGAGGACACCGAGGGCGACGGTGCTCTTGCCCGTGTGCCCTTCTGCTGACGTGATGTAGATGCGGGTCGACACGACGCCCAGGGTAGTCGCCGGACGTGTCACGACATCTGGGAGCACCGGCACCGACGACACGCGGTCGTGAGCACCGCGCAGAACCTGTACCATTGGGTGTCGCCGTCGCGAGACGGTGTCAGGAGAATTCGCCTAGTGGCCTATGGCGCACGCTTGGAAAGCGTGTTGGGTGCAAGCCCTCGGGGGTTCGAATCCCCCATTCTCCGCAGCGAACGAGCAGCACGAACGAAGGACCCGCACCGGCTCGGTGTGGGTCCTTGGTCGTTCCGCAGGCGCAGTGGTCCCCCACCCGGCGGACCAGCACGTGCCCTGGTGCCCCTGCGTTGGCCGGGAAACGCTGATCAGGGGTGGAACGGGCTGTCCCCGATACCCGTCGGTCGCCTATGCTGGCCGAGCGAACGGCTCCGGGACGAGCCGACCGCGGTGCATCGGGCGGCAGGGGCGTCGCTCGGAAGGCGTGCTGGTCAGCGTGCCCGGAACACCCGAGGGGACGAGGAGACGCGCCATGGGGGAAACCACCGTGCCGGCGGCCGTGTCCGTTCGCCTGTCCGTCTTCGACACGGTCCTCCGCCCGCGCCGCTCGCTCGTCCGCTCCACGGCGCTGAGCATCGCCTTCTCGGCCGTGCCGCTCGCCGTCGCCCTGGTCTGGGTCTCGTTCCCGTTCCGCACCTGGGCTGTCTTCGCCGGCATCGTCGTCGCGATGGCCGCGGCCGTCGGCGTCGTGTTCGTCCGGCTGCACACCGCGTTCATCGGGATCGACGACGACGGCGTGACGATCCGCGGGGTGCTCACCGCGCACCGCCGGATCCCCCGTGACCGCGTGCACAGCCTGGTCCTCGCCACGACGTTCGGCTCGTCGGTGGACCGGACCGTGCGAGAACTCGTCGCGTTCGACCGGATCGGCACCCACCTGTTCCGGCTCCGGGCCGACGTCTGGGGCGACGACGGACTCGACCGGGTGGTCGACGCGCTCGGCGTGCAGGTCGTCGAGGACGCTCGGCCGGTCTCGGTCCGCACCTTCGCGAAGCGGTACCCGACGAGCCGCGCCTGGTACGAGCAGCGTGCGGCGTTCCTGCTCGTCGGCGGCCTCGTCGTGCTGGTCGTCGGCGGGCTGCTCGCCGTCGAGTTCGCCGGCCTCGACGCCCGCTGAACCAGCCGCACGGCAACGGTCAGCGTCGCCGCCGCAGCGTCGAGAAGATCCCCCGGACCACTTCCTTCGCGATGGTCCCGCCGAGCCCTGCGCCGAGCAGATCGGTCAGCGGGTCGTCCGCGGAGCGCCGCGTCCCGGGCCGGGTCGTCCGACCGGAACCACCGGTCCGACCGGAACGCCGCGACTCCGACGCCCGCTCGGCACGCTCGAACTCCCGCTGTTGCCGTTCGAACTCCCGCTGGGCCTCGACCGCCGACGCGTCCGCGGCGGTGTCCGCAGCGGCCGCTTCGGCAGCAGCAGCGGCCTCGGCGGCCGCGGCCTCCATACGACGCGCGAGCACCTCGCGGGCCGAGTCCGGGTCGACGCGGGTGCCGTAGGTCGCCAGGAGCGGTGAGGCCTGCACCCGGGCGGCCATCTCGTCGGCCGGCATCGGGTCCATCGACCCCTGCGGTGCGCGCAGCCGGGTCCACGCGACCGGGGTCGGAGCACCACGTTCGTTCATCACCGTGACGATCGCCTCACCGGTCGCGAGCGACGTGAGCACCTCCCCCAGGTCGTAGTCGCTCGTCGGGTACGTCGACACCGTCGCCCGGAGCGCCTTCGCGTCGTCCGGCGTGTGCGCGCGGAGCTGGTGCTGGATGCGCGATCCGAGCTGCGCGAGCACGTCGTTCGGCACGTCCTTCGGGGTCTGCGTCACGAAGAAGACCCCGACGCCCTTCGACCGGATGAGCCGAACGGTCCGCACGATCTGCTCGGTGAAGTCCTTCGACGCACCGCTGAACAACAGGTGCGCCTCGTCCAGGAAGAACACGAGCTTCGGCTTCTCCTGGTCGCCGACCTCGGGCAGCTCGTTGAACAGGTCGGCCAGCAACCACATCAGGAACGTCGAGAAGACCTCCGGCCGGTCCTGCACACCGGGCACCTCGAGCAGGCTGACGATCCCCCGCCCGTCCGCCGCCGTCCGCAGGAACACCTGTGTGTCGATCTCGGGCTCGCCGAAGAACTGGTCGGCACCCTGGTCGGCGAAGGTGACGAGCTCGCGCAGGATCACCCCGGCGGTCTGCTTCGACAGGCCCCCGAGCTCGGCGAGTTCCCCCTTGCCCTGGTTGCTCACCAGGAACGTCAGCACGCTCCGCAGGTCGTCGAGGTCCAACAGCGCGAGGCCCTGCTGCGCGGCGTAGTGGAACACCAGGCCGAGCGAGGACTCCTGCGTGTCGTTCAGCCCGAGCACCTTCGACAGCAGCAGCGGTCCGAAGCCCGACACGGTGGCACGGATCGGCACGCCGGTGCCCTGCCCGCCCAGCGAGAACAGTTCGGCCTGGCTCGCGACGCCCTGCCACTGCTGACCGATGCCCGCGGTGCGGTCGAGGAGCTTGTCGTTCGCCTGCCCCGCGACGGCCAGACCCGACAGATCGCCCTTGACGTCGGCGGCGAACACGGGCACCCCGTTCGCCGCGATCTGCTCGGCGAGCACTTGCAGCGTCCGGGTCTTGCCGGTGCCGGTCGCCCCCGCCACCAGCCCGTGCCGGTTCAGCATCGCGAGCGGGATCCGGACCTGCACGTCGGGCACAGCTACGCCGTTGACCAGGGCGCCGAGTTCGATCGCGCCGCCGTCGACGGCGTAGCCGTCGCGGACCGCGGCGACCGCGTCCGGTCCGAGCGGGCCGGCTTCGGCACGGACGGGAGGCACGGTGCCGGTCGCCGTCGTCGCCACCGGATCCGGGGCGGTCGCGTCGACCGCCACGCCAGGGGTGCTCGGAACCGGTGCGACCGGAGCGGTGGGCTCCGCGTCGGGGGCGAGCCGCGCCTCCTGGCCGGTGGGTGGCGGGGACCCGACGACCGCGGGTTCCGCGTCGGGGGTCAGGCTCGCCTGCTCCTCCGCCGTCAGGGCGGCGGCGAGCTCCTCGGCGCGCAGCACCGCTTCGTCGGCGAGCCGACGTGCCTCGTCGGCAGCCTGCCTCGCTGCCTCGGCAGCCGCCCGTGCCCGCTCCGTCGCGTCGCTCATGGGCACAGCCTAGGGAGTCTGACCCGCGGCGGTTCGGGGTCAGTGCGTGAGCGCGGGGACCGTCCTGGGGCGGACCACGAACCAGAGCACGAGGATCGCGACGGCGGCGGTCGACGCCATCACGATCGCCATCGGGCTGGCCGTCGTGATGCCGAGCCAGCCGACCACCGGCGAGATGAGCCCGGCGACGCCGAAGTTCAGGGCGCCGAGTACCGAGGCGGCGGTCCCCGCCTCTTTCCCGTGGGCGGCGAGACCGATGACCTGGACGAGCGGGAACGAGAACCCGCACGCGGCGATGAAGAACCAGAGCGGCACGAGCACGCCGACCAGACCGGCACCGAGCTGGTCGAGGACGATGATCGCGAGCGACGCCAGCAGCAGGGTCGCGGTCGAGCACGTCAGGATCCACTGCGGACCGACACGCTGGGCGAGCCGCGACGAGATCTGCACACCGAGGACGACCCCGACCGAGTTGACCGCGAAGAGCAGTCCGTACTGTTGCGCGTCGAGACCGTAGACCTGCTGGAACAGGAACGGCGACGCGCTGAGGTACGAGAACAGGCCGCTGAACACCATCGCGCCGATGAGCGCGACGCCGACGAAGATCCGGTCGGAGAACAGCGCCTTGTAGCGCTGGCCGATGGTGGAGTGCCCGGCCTCGTGCCGGCGGGCCGGCGGCAGGGTCTCGACGATGAGCAGGACCGAGGCGATCACCACGGCGAGGCCGTAGCAGGCGAGGAAGACGAAGATGCCGCGCCAGCTGGTGAACTGCAGCATCTGCGAACCGATGAGCGGTGCGAGGATCGGCGCGAGGCCGTTCACCATCGCCAGTCGGGACAACATGCGCACCAGCGGCTTGCCGCCGAACAGGTCGCGCACCGTCGCCATCGCCACCACACCACCGGCCGCGGCACCCATGCCCTGCAGCACGCGGAACACCGCGAGCAGTTCGATGTCCGGTGCGGTCGCCGCACCGATCGAGGCGGCGATGTGCACCGTCGTCGCGATGATCAGCGGCAGGCGGCGGCCCACCTTGTCGCTCCACGGGCCGACCAGGAGCTGCCCGATGGCGAAGCCGAGCGTCGTCGCGGTGAGCGTCAGCTGGACCGCGCCGTCGGTGACGCCGAACTGGTCCTTGATCGCCGGGAACGCCGGCAGGTAGAGGTCGATCGTGAACGGGCCGAGCGCCGTCAGGGCGCCCAGGACGAAGACGTAGACGAGTCGCTGCCTGCGGGAGAGCGAGTCTCCCGGGTGCAGGACGACCCGGAGCGAACCGGTGGTGGCGGGCGCGGTCACGAGACAGGAGTCCTTCGACGATGAGGGGGCGGAGGGTGATCGCGGGCCGATCGAATCGATTCGTCCGCGGAACCATCCTACGGTCGCCCGTGTGTGCTCGGCGCCGCCGGTGCCGGCCGCCCGCGTGAAGCGGCTCGTGCTGTCCCGCTGCCGCGCGCGGACCATGCGGTAGCGTCGGACTGCTCGGGGGCCTTCCGGGTGAAGCGGATCAGAAGGGGGTGGGCGTCATGGTGGATGCCCGGATCCTGCACACCACAGCAGCACTGCGCGAGGCGATCCTGCGTCTCGCCGCAGACCGACCGGTCTCGGAGATCACCGTCGCCGACGTCACACGTGCCGCAGGGATCAACCGCGCCACGTTCTACTCGCACGCGGTCTCCCCCGGGTCGTTGCTCGCCGACGTCCTGACACCGGAGCTCGACCGCATCCGGCAGGAGGACGCCGACGACCGCCGGGCCGCCGCCGACCGGGGCGCCGGAGCCGACGAACTCGCGACCATCACCCGGCGCGGCATCAACGCCGTCGTCGAGCACGTGATGACGCACCGCGACATCTACGGCAAGGCCCTCCCCGACCCGAACGACGCCTCGCTGCACCGGCTGCTCGTCGAGCACTTCACGGTGTCGAGCGCCCTGCACATCCGCGAGCTCGACCCCGCCCGTCGGCCTGACCTGCTCGACGACGTCGCCGCGGGGTTCGTGGCGCAGGGGTTCGTCGGGGCGATCGAGGCCTGGCTCGCCGGGCCCCGACGGTCGCGGAAGGCGCTGGTGGAGACGATCACGCTGTCGTTCCCGGCGTGGTGGAGCTGAGCGGACTGCTCCTACTCGGCGTCGGCCGTCTCGCCGTCGGTGGGCTCGCTCTCCGGCTTCTCACCACGCTGCAGGGACTGCACGACCTGGACCGCCGCCGCCGCGGTGGCCGCGTCGTCGCCCTCTGACGGCACGCGGTAGTCGGCGGACACCCCGTCGCCACCGGTGCCGGTCGCGGGCAGCGGTTCCCCGAGGGACACCACCACGACCCCGGCGTCGTGGGCGGTCTGGACCACGCCGGTCAGTGCAGAGGCCCGGGCGGGGTGCACGAGCAGGGCCTTGGCGCCCTTGCGGACGAGCTGGGCGACCGCGGTCCGCTGGGATGCAGCGGCACCCGATGCCGGAGCGACGCGGACGTCGGGCCGGAACCCGGCGTCGGCCAGGTCGGTGCGGAGCCGGTCGGCCAGGGCCGCGTCGCCGTGGACCAGGACGACACCGATCACTGCCTGCTGGTCGAAGCCCCCGTCGGAGCTCGTCAGGTCGGTGCTCTGCACCGGCGTGGGGGCAGCCGACGTCGTCCCCTGGCACCCGGCCAGGGTCAGGGCCGCCGCCAGGGCGACGGTCACGGCGACGATGCGCAGCACGGTGTCTCCTCTTCGGTCCGGTGTGCCACGCTACCCGGCGGCCGGGCCCTGCGACGACGACACGGCTCCGCCCGGGCCCGCCGAGGCCGTCGTCGCCGGTGCCGGCACCGGGCCGAGCCGTCGGACGGCCGCGATCGCGACGCCTGCGAAGCCGATCATCGCCGCGAACACCAGCGGGAACGACACCGTCCCGTCGGCTCCGCCGGTCGCGGTGAAGAGCAGGCCGGTCACCGCGAGGCCGATCACGCTGCCCGCGGCGTCCGCGATCGTCAGGGCCGAGCTCGCGAACCCGTCGTCGCCCTCACCCGAGAAGCGCAGGGTCAGCATCGACGCGCGGGGGTAGATCGCTCCCATGCCCGCGCCGCCGACGAACCAGCCGGCGACCAGCACCCACCACGACAGGTCGAACGTGGCCACCGCGAGCGCTGCGACCAGGCTCACGAGCACGAGTGCGAGTCCGGCCCCGAAGGTCCGACGGGCGGTGAGCCGCTGCTCCCCCAGGCGGCCGTGCGCCCAGCTCGACGCGGCCCAGCTGATCGCCGCCACCGTCAGGGCGAGTCCGGCAGCCGACGGTGACAGCCCGTGTTCGGCCTGCAGCAGGAACGGCACGTACGCCTCGCTCCCGAAGAAGGACGCGGCGACGAGCCCCCGCAGCAGCACGACCGACGGCAACCCGGCCGCGGCCCGGAACGTGCCGGTCGGCAGCAGCGGCCGCAGGGCGAACCAGGTGCCGACCAGCCCGACGACGACGGCTGCGACCATGCCCCACGGGGTCAGGTCGGGCGCGACGTTGAGCAGCAGGATCGACACGGCCGCGGCCACCGACCAGCCGATCCGGACCCGCTGCCACGGTGGGCGGAGCGCCGCCGCCGGAGGGTGCAGCCGGCCGAGCGTCGGCACGAGCAGGACGAACGCGGCGAGCGCGATCACCAGGGCCCCGGCGAACACCCAGTGCCAGTTCCAGGTGTCGGTGACGATGCCGGCCAGGGCAGGGCCGATCAGTGCCGGCACCACCCAGGCGGCGGCGAACCCGGCGAACACCGGTCCGTGCAGCTCCGCGGGGAAGATCCGGGCGACCAGCACGTACAGCACCACGTCGATGGCCCCGGCGCCGAAGCCCTCGATGAGCCGCCCGGCCAGGAACACCTCCATGGTCGGCGCGAGCATCACCACGGCGGTCCCCACCGCGAAGAACACCGCCGACACCCAGGCCACGATCCGGCCGCCCGCGCGGTCGCTCCAGTTGCCGGCGAGCACCATGCCGGGCACCCCGGCGGCGAGCGGGGCGGCGAAGGCGAGCGCGTACAGGGTCTCGCCGTCCAGGTCGCGGCTGATCACCGGCATGATCGTCGTCATCGCCAGGTTCTGGAACGCCGCGACGCCGACGATCGCGACCATGCCGATCGTCGCCAGGGCGTACGGCCCGCTCAACAGGCTGGTCCGCGACGCCGTCGTGCTCACCCGATCATCGTAGGGGCGGCCGCCGACGACGCGTCAGCGTGTCCCGCGGGCGCGCGTCAGCGCGGCAGCAGGTCCCGCGGGCGCACGTCAGCCCGGCAGCAGGTCCCGCGGGCGCGCGTCAGCGCGGCAGCAGGTCCCGCGTCAGCGCGTCAGCGCCTGCTCCAGGTCCGCCACCAGGTCGCCGGCGTCCTCGATGCCCACCGACAGCCGCACGACGTTCTCCGGCACGGCCAGTTCGGTGCCCTTCACCGACGCGTGGGTCATCTCGCTCGGGTACCCGATGAGCGACTCCACACCGCCGAGCGACTCGGCCAGGGCGAACAGCTCCGTCGACTCCGCGAACCGCTTGGCGGCCTCGGCACCACCGGACAGGGCGACCGAGAGCATCCCGCCGAACCCGCGCATCTGACGGGCGGCGACGTCGTGCCCCGGGTGGTCGGGCAGGCCCGGGTAGTAGACGCGCTCGACACCCGGCGCGACGACGAGGGCCTCGGCGACGGCCTGCGCGTTCCGCGAGTGCCGCTCCATCCGCACGGCGAGCGTCTTGATGCCACGGGTGGTCAGGTAGGCGTCGAACGGCGACGAGATCGCACCGGCGCCGAACTGCAGGAACTGCACCTTCGCCGCGAGCTCCTCGTCCGCCAGCACGACGGCGCCGCCGACGACGTCGGAGTGTCCGCCGAGGTACTTCGTGGTCGAGTACACGACGACGTCGGCGCCGAGCGACAGCGGCTGCTGCAGGTACGGCGACGCGAAGGTGTTGTCGACGACCACCAGCGCGCCCGACTCGTGCCCGAGGGTCGCGAGCGCGGCGATGTCGGCGATCTTCATGAGCGGGTTCGTCGGCGTCTCGACCCAGAGCACGGTGGTGGCCGGTGCGCCCTGCAGCGCTGCCCGGACCTGGTCGAGGTCGCTCATGTCGACGACGACGAGTTCGACGCCCCACGGCACGTGCAGCCGGCTCACCAGGCGGTGGGTGCCGCCGTACACGTCGTTGCCCATCACGACGCGGCCACCGGGGACCAGCGCGGCGCGGAGCAGGGCGTCCTCGGCGGCGAGTCCGGACGCGAACGACGACGCTGCGACGCCACCGTCCAGATCGGCCAGGAGCACCTGCAGCGAGTCACGCGTCGGGTTGCCGGCGCGGGAGTACTCGTAGCCGTTGCGCATGCCACCGACGCCGTCCTGCACGTAGGTCGACGTCAGGTGGATCGGCGGGATGACGGCGCCGGTGGTCTCGTCGGGCTCCTGGCCGGCGTGGACGGCCCGGGTGCTGAACTCGGTCATGCTCGGTGGTTCCTTACTCGGAGAGGTAGGTGAGGAGGTCGTGCCGGGTCAGCACGGTGACGGGTTTGCCGTCCGCGACGACGAGGAACGCGTCGGCCGACTCGAGCGCACGGCGAGCCGCTGACACCGACTCGCCGACGCCGATGAGCGGCAGTGGGTCGCCGACGAAGTCCGACAGGGCGTCCGACATCTTCGCGGTACCGGTGAAGACCTGCTCGAGCAGTGCCTTCTCCTCGACGGCACCGACGACCTCGCCGATGACGACGGGCGGCTCCGCGTTGAGCACGGGCATCTGCGAGACGCCGTACGTGGTCATGATGTCGACGACGTCGCGCACGGTGTCCGTCGGGTGCGCGTGCACCAGGTCGGGCAGGCGGCCGTCCTTGCCGGCGATGAGCGAGCCGACGGTGCGCTCGTCGTCGGTCTCGGCGAACCCGTACGAGCGCATCCACCGGTCGTTGAAGATCTTGCCGAGGTACCCACGTCCGCCGTCCGGCAGCAGCACCACCACGACGTCGTCCTCGGTCAGGTCACGGGCGGCGCGGAGTGCCGCGACGACGGCCATGCCGCTCGACCCGCCGACGAGCAGTCCTTCTTCGCGCGCCAGACGACGGGTCATCGCGAAGGAGTCGGCGTCCGACACGGCGATGATCTCGTCCGGCACGCCGGCGTCGTAGGCGCTCGGCCAGAAGTCCTCGCCGACGCCCTCGACCAGGTACGGACGACCGGTACCGCCGGAGTACACGGAGCCCTCGGGGTCGGCCCCGACGATGCGGACGCCGCCGCCGGACGCCTCCTTCAGGTACCGTCCGGTGCCCGAGATCGTGCCGCCGGTGCCGACGCCCGCGACGAAGTGGGTGATCTGCCCCTCGGTGTCGCGCCAGATCTCCGGACCGGTGGTCTCGTAGTGGCTGCGGGGGCCGTTCGGGTTGGCGTACTGGTTCGGCTTGTAGGCGCCCGGGATCTCCTGCACGAGCCGGTCCGACACCGAGTAGTAGGACTCGGGGTCCTCGGGCGCGACCGCGGTCGGGGTGACGACGATCTCGGCGCCGTACGCCGTCAGGACGTTGCGCTTGTCCTCGCCGACCTTGTCGGGCAGCACGAACACGCACCGGTAGCCGCGCTGCTGTGCGACCAGGGCCAGGCCGACGCCGGTGTTGCCGGAGGTCGGTTCGACGATGGTGCCGCCGGGACGCAGGTCGCCGGAGGCCTCGGCCGCGTCGATGATCCGGGTGGCGATGCGGTCCTTCGACGACCCACCGGGGTTCAGGTACTCGACCTTCACCAGGATGGTCGCCCGCACCCCCTCGGTCACCCGGTTGAGCTTGACGAGCGGGGTGTCGCCGACCAGGTCGACGACGGAGTTCGCGTAACGCACGGCATGGAGTCTAGGACGCGGTCCCTGCGTCGCGCTGGGATGTGTCGTGCGCGGACAACGCATCCTGATCGCCTCGCCGGTCGCCCGGCCTGGTCGCGCTGCGCGGCGGACGGGAGGCCCGTGCGGACGCCGCCCCGGGCCTCCTGTCCGGCACCCGGTCCGGACCACCGCCGTCAGGGGCGGACGACGTCCGCCGTCGTGTTCTGCTGCCGGTGCAGCTGCGCGTACGTGCCGTCGAGGGCCAGGAGTTCGTCGTGTGTGCCCTGCTCGACGATCCGGCCGTGGTCGAGGACGAAGATGACGTCGGCGTCGCGGATCGTGGAGAGCCGGTGCGCGATCGAGATGGTGGTCCGACCGGCCGCCGCGGTGTCGAGGGCCGTCTGCACGACGTGTTCGGAGATGGAGTCGAGCGCACTGGTGGCCTCGTCGAGGACGAGCACCGGCGGGTCCTTGAGCATGACCCGGGCGATGGCGATGCGCTGCTTCTCGCCACCGGACAGCCGGTAGCCGCGCTCCCCCACGACGGTGTCGTAGCCGTCCGGGAACGACGCGATCGTGTCGTGGATGTTCGCCGCGCGGGCCGCTCGCTCGAGCTCGTCGTCGGTGGCGTCGGGCTTGGCGTACCGCAGGTTCTCGCCGATCGTGGCGTGGAACAGGTACGTCTCCTGGCTGACGATGCCGACGTGCCGCATGAGGTCCTCGTGCACCAGGTCGCGGACGTCCTGGCCGGCGAACCGCACGGACCCCTCGGTGGCCTCGTACAGCCGGGGCACCAGGTAGGACACCGTCGTCTTGCCGGCGCCGGAGGGCCCGACGAAGGCGGCGAACTGCCCGGGGTGGAGCTCGAACGACACCCCGCGCAGGGTCGGCTTGTCGGCTTCACCGTCGGGGTAGGTGAAGACGACGTCCTCGAAGGCGACGTGGCCGACCTTCGACTCGTCCACGGGCTGCGCGGTCGGCGAGTCCGTGATGGCCGGCTCGAGGTCGAAGTACTCGAAGATGCGGGCGAAGAGCGCACCGGAGGTCTGCAGGTCGAGGACCACGCGCAACAGCCCGACCGTCGGGAACAGCAGGCGGGACTGCACCGTCGTGAACGCGACGATCGTGCCGGCCGTGATCGGGACGTCGCCGAGGATCAGGTACGCGGCGACGACGTAGATGATCGCCGGGATGATCGACAGGAAGATCTGCACGATGGCGAAGAACCACTGCCCGGACATCTGCTGCCGCACCTGCAGGGTGATCTGGTTGCGGTTCTCGTCCCCGTAGCGGCGGGTCTCGCTGGCCTGCTGGTTGAAGCTCTTCGCGAGCAGGATGCCGGAGACGCTCAGGGCCTCTTGCGTGATGGCCGTCATGTCGGACAGCGATTCCTGCGTCTGCCCGGCGATCCGCGCCCGCACCTGCCCGACCCGCCGCTGCGCGATGACGAGCAGCGGGAGCAAGACCACGGCGACGAGCGTCATCTGCCAGCTCAGCAGCAGCATCGCGACCACGGCGGCGATCACGGTCACGGTGTTGCCGAGCACCGACGAGATCGTGTTGTTCAGCACGCTCGCCACACCGCCGACGTCGTTCTGCAGGCGCGACTGGATGACGCCGGTCTTGGTGCGGGTGAAGAACGCGAGTTCCATCCGCTGCAGGTGCGCGAACAGGCGCATCCGCATCGCACCCATGACCTTGTTGCCGACGGTCGCGGTCAGGTACGTCTGCCACACGCCGACCCCGGCGCTCGCGATCCAGAGCAGGACCATGGCGGACACGAGCTCGACCAGCACCGGGACGTCGGGGCGGCCGGACGGCGGGAACAGCCCGCGGTCGAACGCCTGCTGGGTGAGCAGCGGCGGCACGACCGAGATGGCCGCGCCGACCAGCACGAGGACGATCGTGAGCCCGATCGCCCGGCGGTGCGGCTCGAAGAGCGCGGCGATGCGACGGACCAGGTGCGGGATCTTCGGCGCCTCGGCGTTGGCGGCCTTCTGCGCGCGGAAGTCACCGCTCGAGATGCGTCCGCTCCCGCGCGGACCACCACCCCGCCCGCTGTGTCCCATGCTCATGGAGCCACCGTAGCCCCGCGCTCGGACATCGACCGTCCTCTCCACAGCACCGCAGTATTTGACCCCGTTCAGGGGGCGTGCGAGCATGTGCCGTCCCCGTCCCCGCACCACCGAGGTCCCATGTCGTCCGCGCCGTCACGTCCCACGTCCCTGGGGGCGCAGCTCGCCCGCCGCAAGCCGATCGAGCAGCTGCAGGCCGAAGCCTCCCGCGGGGTGAACGGTGAACCGCTCCGTCGGTCGCTCGGGGTCTGGCAGCTGACGATGATCAGCGTCGGGGCCACGCTCGGCACCGGCATCCTGGTCGTCCTCGGTACCGCGGTCCCGCTCGCCGGTCCCGCGGTCTGGATCTCGTTCGTCGTCGCGGGGATCGCCGCGCTGCTCTCGGCGCTGTCGTACGCCGAGATGGCCGGTGCCGTCCCGACCTCGGGATCCAGCTACTCGTACACCTACGCCACGATGGGCGAGGGCATCGCCTGGATCTGCGGCTGGTGCCTGGTGCTCGAGTACGCCGTCTCGGTGGCCGCGGTCGCCGTGGGTGCCAGCGAGTACGTCGACGAGACCCTCCGCGTGTTCGGGCTGCACCTGCCCACCGCGCTCGCCGCTCCCCCGGTCGACGGCGGCGTGGTCAACCTGCCCGCCGCGGTCCTGGTCCTGCTCGCCACCGTCGTGCTGCTGCCAGGAGCCCGCGAGAGCGCCTGGGTGAACACGGTCATGGTGGTCGTGAAGATCGCCCTGCTGGTCTTCTTCGTCGTCGTGGCGTTCACGGCGTTCCGGGCGCAGAACTTCGAGCCGCTCGCACCGATGGGCGCCGCCGGGGTCACCGCAGCGGCGTCACGGCTGTTCTTCTCGTACATCGGCTTCGACGCGGCCTCGACCGCAGGTGAAGAGGCGAAGAACCCCCGCCGTGACCTGCCACGGGCGATCATCGGCTCCATCGCGCTCATCACGGCGCTGTACATCCTGGTCGCGATCGCCGCCATCGGGGCCCGCTCGTGGACGGCGTTCTCGTCGTCCGAGGCGTCGCTCGTCCGCATCGTGGTCGACGTCACGGGGCAGCCGCTCGTCGCCCTCGTGTTCTCGATCGGGGCGGTCGTCGCCATCGCCAGTGTCGTGCTCACCGTCCTGTACGGCCAGACCCGCATCCTGCTCACGATGTCCCGCGACGGCCTGGTTCCGAAGGTCTTCGGCCGGGTCTCCCGCCGCACCGGCACCCCGATCGCGAACACGCTGATCATCGGCATCGCCGTGACGATCGTCGCCGCGCTCGTGCCCCTCGGGGAGCTCGCCGACGCCACGAGCATCGGGACCCTGGTCGCCTTCGCCCTGGTGAACGTCTCCGTCATCGTGCTCCGTCGCTCGCAGCCCGACCTGGAGCGCTCGTACCGGGTGCCGCTGTTCCCCGTCGTCCCGATCCTCGGCGCCCTGAGCTGCGTGCTGCTCGCGGTGTTCCTCGGCGCCACCACCTGGATCGCGTTCGGCATCTGGATGGTCGCCGGCGCCCTGCTCTACCTGGCCTACGGCCGCCGCCACAGCACGCTGCGCTGACGCGCCCCGCGCAACGCCGCCGCGGCCGCGCCCCGCCCGCCCGCCCGCGAGTCTCGGCCAAGCGGACTCTCTACGGCTCACGAGAGCGCGAGAGTGTCTGCCCAGACGAGACTCGGCACATCCCTCGGGACAGTCGTGCACCTGCGCTCTCCACAGATCCCGCCGGAGGGCACACAGCGCACATCCGAGTCCGCACACTCGCATCATGCAGCTTCACCGCACACGCCCCGATCTCCTCCGCGCCGAGCGGTCGGATCCATCGCGAGCACGACAACTCCGACGGCTCCATGCCGCTGGGCGAGTCATCCGGCTCCGTGCGGGTGTCTACCTCGACAAGCGGGTGTGGGATGCACTCGACACGTCGGACAAGCACCTCGCCATGGCTTGGGCTCTCGCTCCTGACCTGAGTCCGACCAGCGCGTTCTCGCACGTCACGGCTGCACTCATCCATGGCTGGCCGTTGATCGGACCGGCTCCGGAGCGGATCCACGTCGTCGACTGGACGCTGGTCGGTGTCGAACACCGGGTCGGGCTCATTCGACACGGCATCGACCCCGCTGGCCTGTGCCTCGGCCCCAGTCGATTCGACGGCGTCCCTGTGGTCGATGCGCTCGGAACGGCGGTGGCCGTCGCGCGAACGTGCGACCCGGCGGTCGCCGCCGTGGCCATCGACCATGCAGTGCGCATGAAGGCGATCGACAGGAAAGTGTTCGAGGAGCACCTGCCGCCGCCCGCATCGCGCGGTGGCCGGAGGGCTCGGCTCGTCGCCACCGCGCTCGATCCGGCACACGAGTCACCCGGTGAGTCCTACTCTTCGATCCGACTCGTGCAACTGGGAGTGACCAACATCCACCCGCAGCATGAGTTCATCACGAACGGGTTCCGTGACCGAGTCGACTTCTGGTTGCCCGACGCCGGAGTCGTCGTCGAGTTCGATGGCAAGCAGAAGTACGTCGACCGCGAGATGCTCGCAGGTCGCGATCCCAGCGAGGTCCTCTGGCAGGAGAAGCGCCGGGAGGACCGCATCCGTACCCACCGAGAAGTTCGGTCCGTCATCCGAGTGACCTGGTGGCACCTCGAGAGCCTCGACCGGTTCCGTGCGCTGCTCCGTTCGCACGGGGTGTTGATCACTCCGTGAGCAGCATCGGCGACAATCGAGTCTCGGCTCAACGGACAACTTCCCGCTCCAGCGGCCGGCAAAGTGTCCGCTCAGCCGAGTCTCGGCGAAGGTGCCGCACACAGCCCCCACCCCGCACACGACGAAGGCCGCCACCCCGAGGGGCAGCGGCCTTCGTGACCGGAACGGTCGAGACTACGCGAGCTCGATCGTGGCGCCAGCGGCCTCGAGGGTCGCCTTCGCCTTGTCGGCGGTCTCCTTGTTCGCACCCTCGAGGATCTTGGCGTCGGCGGTCTCGACGAGCGCCTTGGCCTCACCGAGGCCGAGCGACGTCAGGCCACGGACCTCCTTGATGACCTGGATCTTCTTGTCACCAGCGGACTTGAGGATGACGTCGAACTCGGTCTTCTCCTCAGCGGCCTCGGCCGGGGCAGCGACGGCCGGAGCGGCAGCAGCGGCCGGGGCAGCAGCGGTGACCTCGAAGACCTCTTCGAACTTCTTCACGAAGTCCGAGAGCTCGATGAGCGTGAGCTCCTTGAAGGCCTCGATGAGCTCGTCCTGCGAAAGCTTCGCCATGATTTTCTCCTACTACTAGCTAGTACGTGTGGTTGATGAACGCGAGCCTGATCAGGCCGCGGACTCCTGCTTCTCGCGAAGGGCGTCCACGGTGCGGACGGCCTGCGAGAGGGGTGCCTGGAACAGGTACGCAGCACCGAACAGCGAGGCCTTGAGTGCGCCGGCGAGCTTGCCGAGCAGCACTTCACGGGACTCGAGGTCGGCGAGCTTGTCCACCTCGGTCGCGGTGAGCGGGTTACCGTCGAAGTAACCGCCCTTCACCACGAGCTCGGGGTTCGCCTTGGCGAATGCACGCAGCGACTTCGCGACGGCGACGGTGTCACCGTGGACGAAGGCGAGAGCGGACGGACCGGCGAGTTCGTCGTCGAACGACGAGATGCCGGCGTTGTTCGCCGCGATCTTGGTCAGCGTGTTCTTCACCACGGCGTACGTGGCGTGCTCACGGATCGAGTTGCGGAGCTCCTTGAGCTGCGCGACCGTGAGACCGCGGTACTCGGTGAGCAGAACGGCGTTCGAGCTACGGAAGGACTCCGTGAGCTCGGCGACCGCAGCTTCCTTGTTCGCCATGGTTCTCCTTGGGGGTCTTGCCGGCAGCCCCAGGTCCACGAACGAAAAAAGCTCCGGCGCAGAGGCTCGGAGCTGCTCTCACCAGATGGTGGGAGTGGTTCGGAACACCTGCGCGGGATGCCTCACGAGTGAGGACCTTCGGTCACGATGTTCACAAACACGTTGCAAGCAGCACGACATCCGGCGGTCTTTGGCTTCGAGAACAGTAGCAGATGCCGTGGACGAGACCAAACAGCGGTCGGGAGGCGCGGTGCGGGCCCGCCCCGCGCCTCCCCTCCGTCAGTGGGTGCGGTCCACCGCAGCGGGCGTCGCCGACCAGTCGGCGGACCCGGCCCCCTCGGCCGGCTCGGCCGACGACGACGACGCGACCGACCCCGCCGCGGCAGCAGCCGCAGCGGGGTCGCGCGGCAGGTGCACCGTGAACACCGTGTCCCCGGGCTCGCTCGTGACCTCGACCCGCCCGCCGTGCGCCTGCACGACCGCGGCGACGATGGCGAGCCCGAGCCCGGTCGACCCGACCGTGCGGGAGCGCGAGCTGTCGGCACGGGCGAACCGCTCGAACAGCTTCGGCAGGAACTCCGGGTCGATGCCCTGGCCGGTGTCGCGCACGGTCAGGTCCACGCCGCCGTCGACCGGGGCGAGCCCGACCGTGATGCGGGTGCCCTCGGGCGTGTGGGTCCGGGCGTTCGTGACGAGGTTGACGATGACCTGGTGCAGGCGTGCGGCGTCCCCCGTGATGGTGACCGGCTCCGGTGGGACGTCGACCTCGATGGGGTGTTCGGGTGAGGCAGCGTGGGCGTCGTTCACGGCGTCGAGCACCAGGCCGGTCAGGTCGACCTCGGCGAACTGGATCTCGCGGCCCTCGTCGAGTCGGGCGAGGAGCAGCAGGTCCTCCACCATCGAGGTCATCCGGATGGACTCGGACTCGATGCGGCTCATCGCGTAGACGACGTCCCTCGGCAGGTCGCCGCCCATGCGCCGGGTGAGCTCGGCGTACCCGCGCACCGAGGCGAGCGGGGTCCGGAGCTCGTGCGAGGCGTCGGCGACGAACTGGCGCACCTTCTGCTCCGAGCGTTCCCGCGCCTGCATCGCACTGCCGATGTGCCCGAGCATCCGGTTGAAGGCGCTGCCGACCCGGCCGACCTCGGTGCGGGGGTCGGTGTCCGGCACACGGACACCGTCGAGGGCGTCACTGCGGTCGAGCGGCATGCGCGCGACGGTCGAGGCGGTCTCGGCGACGCGGTCGAGCGGCCGCAGGGAGCGCCGGACCACGAGGGCGGCGACCAGTGAGGCGGCGAGGAGTGCGAGTCCGGTGACGACCAGCACGACGCCCAGGAGCTTCCAGACGCTCTCGTAGACGGGTGCCATCGGCAGGCCGACCACGAGCACGGCAGGCCCGACGGTCGCCGCGGTCACCCGGTAGCGACCGAGGTCACCGCCGAGGTCGATGGTGTGTGGACGGCCGTCGACGTGCACCCCGCCGAGCGGCGCGACCACCGGCGCCGAGAGACGCTCGATCCCCCCGGCGTTGTCCAGCACGCTCCCGACGATGACGTCCCCGTTGAGGAAGTAGACCGTCAGGGTCCCGGACGCTTGTCCGGACGGGCGGCCGATGTCCAGACCCGGGCCGCTCCCGCCCTGCTGCTCGACGGATCGCTGCGCACGGTTCGTGGCGAACTGCAGCTGCTCGTCGATCGCGGAGCGCTGGATCGAGAACAACGCGATTATGCTCCCCGCCCCGATCACCGCACTCACGGCGACGACGAGGGCGACGATGCTCAGGACGAGCCGACGCCGCAGGGTCACGAGGTCGGCTTGATGACGTACCCGACGCCGCGCACCGTGTGGATCATCGGCGTCTCGCCGGCGTCGATCTTCTTGCGCAGGTAGGAGATGTAGATCTCGACGACCGAGGACTTGCCGCCGAAGTCGTACGACCACACGCGGTCCAGGATCTGCGCCTTCGAGAGCACGCGACGGGGGTTCCGCATCAGGAAGCGAAGGAGTTCGAACTCGGTGGCCGTCAGTTCGATCGGCCGGCCGGCGCGGTGCACCTCGTACGACTCCTCGTCGAGCACCAGGTCGCCGACGACGATGCGCGAGTCTCCGGCCTCGGAGATCGAGATCTGCGAGCGGCGGATGAGCCCGCGCAGACGCGCCACGACCTCTTCCAGGGAGAACGGCTTCGTGACGTAGTCGTCACCACCGGCGGTGAGTCCGGTGACACGGTCCTCGACGGAGTCCTTGGCGGTGAGGAACAGCACCGGGGTGTCGTCGTTGTTCTGCCGCAGCCGGCTCAGCACCTGCAGCCCGTCGAGGTCGGGCATCATCACGTCGAGCACCATCGCGTCGGGCTTGAACTCCCGCGCGGTCGTCAGGGCGTCCTGCCCGCCGTTCGCGCTCTTCACGTCCCAGCCCTCGTACCGCAGCGCCATGGACAACAGGTCGGTGAGGCTGGCTTCGTCGTCGACGACCAGGATGCGCAACGGGGTTCCGTCGGCACGTGTGAGGCGCGGGGCTGCTGCGGGCTGGGAGATGGTCACGTCTTCGAGTATCGAGAAGTTCCTATGAGTCGTCTGTGGCCCAGCCCAGTGCGTTCTGTGGATCGAGGACACGTCCACGGCCCGACGCTCCGTACGTTGGGAGCATGTTGCGATCTGCAGCCTGGCCGTCGTCGGCCCGGCACCTGGAAACCGCGCGGATCGAACGGACGACCGGGAGGCCCGGCTCGACACCGACGGACCGCCTGGCGGTCGCGCAGGCGGTCGCCGCCGCCACCCCGCCCCTGTCCGCCGGCACGGCCGGCGGCTTCTTCGGCACGCTCGCCGCGGTCGCCGCAGCGGACGTCGCCACTGCCCGCACCGTCGAACCGCACCTGGACGCCCTCGGGATCCTGGCGCAAGCCGGGGTCGACGCCCCGGACGGTTCCACCTGGGGCGTCTTCGCCGCCGAGGGCCTGGGGCTGCGGCTCGACGCCGCACCACAGGACGACGGCACGGTCCTGCTCCACGGCAGGAAGCCGTGGTGCTCGCTCGCCTCGACGCTCTCGCACGCCCTGGTCACCGCGCACCTGGGTGACGAACGCGTCCTGGTCGCCGTGGACCTGCGACAGCCGGGCGTCACCGTGCACGACGAGGCCTGGGTCGCACGCGGCATGCCCGACGTGCCGAGCGGACCGGTCGACTTCGACGGTGTCCGGGCACGACCCGTCGGCGCCCCCGGCTGGTACCTGGAGCGTCCGGGCTTCGCGTGGGGCGGCATCGGCGTCGCGGCCTGCTGGTGGGGCGGTGCGGTCGGGCTCGCACGGGTGCTCCGCGACGCCGCGGCCGCGCACCCGGAGTCCGAGCTGCTGCAGGCGGCCCTCGGTGCCACCGTCGCCGACCTCGCCGACGCCGAGGACGCCCTCGCCGACGCCGCTGCCCGGATCGACGGCTCCGACCCGGCCTCCGACGACACCGACTGGCGGCTGCTCGCCCAGACGGTGCGATCGCGGGTGCGCCGGTCGGTCGACGCGGTGCGCGAACGGGTGGTCGCGACGATCGGCCCGGCACCGCTGACCGCCGATGCCGCCGTCGCCGCGCGGGTCGCCGACCTCGAGCTCTACGTCCTGCAGGACCACGGTGCACGCGACCTCGCCCGCATCGGCCGGATGGTGCTCGAGCGCGGCGGTGTCGCGTGGTGAACTTCGACCACCGCGAACCGGGGACCGACCCGGCGGCGTGGACACGGTTCCTCGACGGCGTGGACGCACCGGCGATCGACCTGGCCGACACCGGGTCCGTGCTCGTCGTCGCACCGCACCCCGACGACGAGACCCTCGGTGCCGGTGGCCTGATCGCGGCGGCTGCGCAGGCTGGCACCCCCGTGCACGTGCTGCTCCTCACCCGCGGCGAGCGCTCCCACCCGGACTCCCCCACGACGACCGCGGAGGCGCTCGCCGCCGCACGCGACGCGGAGTTCGTTGCGGCCGTGCGCGTCCTGCACCCCGACGTCACGTCGACCTCGGTCGGGATCCCGGACGGCACGACCCGCGAACACCGCGACCGCGTGACGGAGGCCGTCGACCAGGCGCTGGCCGCGGCCGCGCACCCGGTGCTCCTCGTCGCACCGTGGCCTGGAGACGGGCACCGTGACCACCGCATCGCCGGCGAGGTCACCGAGGCCGCCGCGGCGAGCGCCCCCGACGTCGACCTGCTCGCGTACCCGATCTGGGCGTGGCACTGGGACGAGCCGGAGCACACCGTCGCCCCGTGGGACCGCGCTCGAGCGCTGCCGCTGACCGAGGACCTCGTCGCCCGGAAGCGCGCCGCCCTCGATGCCTACCCGTCGCAGACCCGGCCGCTCTCGCCCGCGGTCGGCGACGAGGCGATCGTCGACGACCGGCACGCCGCACACCACCTGCGGACGACCGAGTGGTTCTTCGTGCCGGAGTCCGCCGCGTCGCGGTCTCGCGAGTCGTTCGACGCGCACTACGACCGGAAGCCCGAGGGGTGGGACTTCGACGGGTCCTGGTACGAGCAGCGCAAGCGGGCCGTGACACTGGCGGCGCTCCCCCGCCCGCGTTTCCGCTCGGCGCTCGAGCTCGGTTGTGCGACCGGCGTCCTGACCGCCGCCCTGGCCGAACGCACGGACGACGTGCTCGGCACCGACATCTCGGCGGCACCGCTCGAGCGTGCCGCCCGCCGTGCCCCGACCGCGCGGTTCCTGCAGGCGGCCCTGCCGTCCGAGTGGCCGGAGGGCCGCTGGGACCTGGTGGTGATGTCCGAGGTCGGGTACTACCTGTCCCCGGCCGACCTCGACGCCACGATCGACCGCGTGCTCACCTCGCTCGACGACGACGGCGTGCTCGTCGCCTGTCACTGGCGGCACCCCGACGACGAGGCCGTGTCGAGCGGCGACGCGGTGGACGCGCGGCTGACCGAACGCTGGCCGCGTCCCGCCCTGCTCCGGCACGTGGAAGCGGACTTCGTGCTGAGTGTGCTGCCCGGCCCGGCGGTCACCTCGGTGGCCCGGGCCGAGGGGATCGTCCGGTGACCGTGCCCCACCACCGACCGCGCATCGACGTGGTCGTCCCGGCGCACGACGAGGCCGACCGGATCGCCGCGTGCCTCGGATCGCTCCTGGTGGCGGTCGACCGGCTCGCCACGGAGCGGCCCGGGGTCGACGCGGCGATCACGGTGGTGCTGGACGGTTGCACGGACGACACCGCTGCCGTGGTCGATCGGTACCCGGTCGACGTCCTGACCACGGACCGTGTCGGGGTCGGTCGGGCACGGTCCATCGGGGCGACGCACGCGCTGCGAGCGCACGACGGCGACCCGGTGGCTCGGTGGCTCGCGCACACCGACGCCGATTCGCGCGTGCACGAGCGGTGGCTCGTCCAGCAGTCCGACGCACTGGCATCCGGCGCGCAGGTGCTCGTCGGCGCCGTCGTCCCGGACCCGGACGACCTGGCGCCCGCGGTGTTCGACCGGTGGACGCGGGCGCACCCGCCGGGCGCCGCGCTCGGTCACGTGCACGGCGCCAACCTCGGCGTGCTCGCCGCGGCGTACGTCACGCTCGGCGGGTTCGACCCCGTCCCCGAACACGAGGACGCCCGCCTGGTCACCCGGGCCCGAGCACTCGGGTTCCGCGTGGACGCGACCGTCGAGCTGCCGGTGGTGACGAGCGGGCGCTTCGCGGGCAGGACCCCGGGCGGGTACGCCGAACACCTGCGCCAGCAGTACGGCGACGTCGGCTGACCGTCCTAGGTGGAGGTGGGGCGTCGGCCGGTGAACCGCTCCACCCAGCCGGCGACCGTCCCGAGGCGGATCGCCGCAGCACGTCGTCGCCGCCGGCCGAACGGTGCGCCCACGAGCGCCCATCCGGTCGCCAGGAGGTGACGGAGGACCTCGCGGGGACGCCAGGCGGCGCCGTCCGCTCGGTGCTTGTCGACGAGGACACGGTCCCAGCGCGCGTAGTGCCGGTTGTTCCGGAACAGCTCCCGGGTGCCTCGGCGGAGTCGGTACTGGACCGATGCGGACGGTTCGAAGTGGGTCGGGAACCCGAGGTAGGTCGCACGCCATGCCAGGTCGATGTCCTCGGCGGCACCGAGCGACGTGTCGAAGCCCCCGGTGGCCTCGAGGACGGTGCGCCGCATGCCGAGGTTGGCAGCGGACGTGTGCGGGAGGTGCCCGAACCGCACGATCGGCCACGCCTGCTCGGGCGCTTCCCACATCCACGGCTCGTTGAGCGCGTCGTGCAGCAGCGGCCCCGTGCAGACACCGGCATCGGCCAGCCCGCGGACCATCCCCGCGATCCAGGTGTCCGCCACGACGTCGTCAGCGTCGCAGAACAGCACGATGTCGGAGCGGAGTGCCCGCCAACCGGCGTTCCGCGCCGGGGCAGCGCCTCGGATCGCGGACGAGTCGATGGAGCGGACCGTCCAGCCGCGCGGCCACTCCTCTGCAGCGATCCGCGCATCGACCAGGTGACGGGGTTCACCGTTGCAACTGACCACGATCTCGACGGGTCCGGTCCACGTCTGCCGGGCGAGCGCTGCGAACTGGGGGCCGAGCTCGACAGTGGTGCGCTGTCCGACCGGGATGACCACGCCGACCGTGGGCTGGGGTGCGACGCCGCTCATCGTGCGGGTTCCCGTCGTCCGGCCGTCGCGCCGATCATCGTGGCCGCCGTGGTGATCCCGGCGGCGGGGGTCACCCCCGTGGCGTGGAGGTCGCCGACGAGGACACCGCCGGCGAGCCCGGCGGTCCGACCACAGGCGAGGTCGGACGGACGGTCACCGACGATCCAGGACCCGGCGAGCCGGATGCCGAACGTCGCTGCCGCCGCGAGGACCATGCCGGGTCCGGGCTTCCGCCACGGGTCCGGGTCACCGGGCAGTCGAGCACTCCCGACGATCACGTCGACGTCCGCGCCGTGGGACTGCATGGCTCGGCGGATGCGCCCGTTCACGGTGTCGAAGCCGGACCAGTCGTACCAGCCCCGGGCGATGCCGCTCTGGTTCGTCACGACGACCACCGGGACGCCGTCGTGCCAGGCCGCAGCAGCCGATTCGATGGCGTCGGGGACGAGCTCGGTGCGGTCGAGCGACCCGACGTATCCGTGGTCGACGATGAGCACACCGTCCCGGTCGAGGAACAGTGCATCGACGCCGTCGAGCGGCCGTTCGGAGAGCCGTTCCAACGACCGGTGGCGGTCACGCGACGCGGACACGGGTCCCGGTCTCCGAGAAGGCGAACGGGACGACGCGTTCGGGGCCGAGGGCCCGGACGAACGCAGCACGCTCGGAGGGGGGCACGACGAACAGCATGTGCCCGCCACCGCCGGCACCGAGCAGTTTCCCGCCGGTGGCCCCGAGCGTGCGCCCGTGCTCGTACAGCTCGACGACGGGGCTCGCCGTCGTTCCGAGCACCGCGGCCTTGAGCGTCCATGCCTCGTGCAGGGCCGGGCCGAACGAGTCGGTGCGACCGGCGGCGAGCTCGTCGCCCATCACCCGGGCGAGCTCCACCATCCGTGTCACGCGGTCCCGCGCTCCGCCCGGCCGCGACATCGTGCGGGACTGGCGGCCGAGTTGCTGTCCGGCGTCCCGCCCGATCAGGGTGTCGACCAGCACGAGCGACGATTCGAGGTCCTGCCTGGCACGCTCCGGCATGTCGATGGGCGTCGCGACCGTCGAGCCGTCGGTGCCGAAGTCGTAGCGACGGAGTCCCCCGTGGGCGGACGCGGTCTGGTCCTGCAGGCCCACCGGACGCGCGCAGCGGATCATCTCGATCTCACTGGCCGTGGCGGCGAGCGCGCTCGGCTCGAGGTCGGCACCGCGGAGTGCCGCCAACGCCGCGACCAGGCTGGTGACGACCGCGCCGGAGGTGCCGAGGCCGGTCCCGGAGCTCCGGACGTCGGAGTGGATCGAGACGTCGACCGGGACCGCCGGGGTGTCGTGCAGCAGGGCTTCGCGCACGAAGTCGTGCTCGATGGCTGCCGGGGAGTCCGCCGTCTGCACGCCGTCGGTCACGACGCGGATCCCACCACGTGCACGGGGGCGGACGACGGTCTCGACGGCCAGGTCGATCGTGGTGCTGACCACGCACCCGGGCTGCTCGGAGAAGTACGCGGGGAGGTCGCTGCCCCCACCGAAGAAGGAGACGCGGAGCGGGGAGCGGGCGATGATCACGAGCGGGCGACCTGGACGCCGGCGACGAAGGCACGGGTGAGCGCGTGGTGGTACGCGACGTGGAAGTCCTCGATGACGTCGATGTCACACGACGGCACCACGGCGGCGACGTCGACGAGGTCGAGGATCGGCGGGAGTCCCTGCATCGCCCCGGTGAAGGCGAGCGTGACGGCGCCGCGGTCGCGGGCGAAGTCGAGCGCGCGCAGCACGTTGGCGGATCCCCCGGAGGCACTGAGCCCGAACACGACGTCCCCGGTGCGCATGAGGACCCGCAGCTGCTCGAGGAACACGTCGTCGTAGTCGAAGTCGTTGCCGACGGCGGTCATCATTGCGGCGTTGTCGGTCAGGGCGAGGATCCGCAGCCGCTCGGCGACCGGAGCGAGCGGGTCGGCCTGACGGGACGGAGCCAGGCTCTTCGCGAGGTCGGCCGCCATGTGGCTCGCCAACGCCGCGCAGGCCCCGTTGCCGAAGACGAAGACCGAGCGTCCGTCGCGGTGGGCGTCGACGAGCACGGCCGCGATGCGCGCGATCTCGTCGACGGGGAACCGACGGGCGAACCGGTCGACCTGGACGGAGTACGCCTCGACGATCTGCGCGGCGGCCCGCAGGTCAGGGGCTGTGGTGGTGAGCATGGCTGTCCTTCGTTCGGTGTCGACGACCAGCATACCCATTACACATGCGAAATATCAACGGCGAAAGGCAACCGCTGCGGCGAACGCGGTCGTGTAGCCGTCGATCGACCCGGTCTCGTGCCAGTCGCCGTGGATCCGTGCGGCCTGCACGCCCCCGTCGAGTGCGAGCGCGCCGAGCGCAGCACTGAGGTAGAACTCCCCGTCGGCCGCGGGGGCCACGGCGCGCAGCGCTCCGAGCACCGCTGGCGTGACCACGTACCCACCGACCGAAGCGAGCCCGTCGACGGGCGGGTCGACCGGCTTCTCGACGAGTTCGACGACCCTCCCGCTGGCGTCCACACGAGCGACACCGCAGCGTCGGAGCGCCGCACGCGGAGCACGCACGACAGCGATGACGGGCAGTCCGGTCCTGCGGTGACGGTCGAGCACGACGGCGCTGCGGTTCTCACCGAAGACGACCTCGTCACCCCAGAGCACGAGGAAGGACTCATCGCGCACGCGGGTCGCAGCCGACAGGATCGCTCCCCCGTTGCCCGGCCCGGCAGTCTGGAGACAGGTCTCCAACTCGACACCCCGGGCTCGGGCGTCCGGCCGGAGGACGTCCGTGACGTAGTCGTTCAAGGCCGTCTTGTCCGGCCGGGTGACGAGGACGATGCGCTCGATCCCGGCGCCGATCAGTTCGTCGACCACGATGTCCAGCGTCGGCCGGTCGCCGAGTGGCAGCAGCTCCTTCGGGATCGCTTGCGTCAGGCGACCGAGTCGGGTGCCGCGACCGGCGGCGGGGATGACAGCCGTCCGCACGGGTGGGACCGGGGGGACGGGATCAGGGAACCGGGCCACGGGCGAGCGCCTTCCTGGGACGGGGACGGGGAGGTCGTCGGCGCCGACGGGGCAGGGCCGATCGGACGTCGGGGAACACGAGGGCGACGAGCAGTGCCGCCAGTGCTGCCAGGATGCCCGGCACGAGCACGGAGCCGATCGGATCAGCACCGAACCCGCTTCGGACCACGGCCGACACGAGGACCGCGGCGCTCGTGGCCGCGGCCGCGGGGAGGACCGGGAGTCCGAGGTCGCGCAACCGCAGACCGGATCCCTTCGTCGCCACCAGGAAGGCCGGCACCACGAGCCCGGAGCAGGCCACCGCGTACGCGGCAGCCATGCCCTGCGGCCCCCAGACGGTGCCGACGACGAGGGCGCCGACGAGGACCGGCTGGGTGACCAGCGCCCAACGGACCTGTCGCCCGGCGCGGCCACTGGCGATGAAGTACCAGACGGCCGCGAACCCGAGCGCCTGCGCCCCGCCCGCGACGACGAGGAACGGCAGGAGTGCCGCGGAGCCGAGCCAGTCGTCACCGAACAGCAGGTGGACGATCGGGCCGGCGAGCACCCCGAGCACGGCGAGGACCGGCCACGCCAGGAGCGTCACCGTGCCGACGAGTCGCCGGAACCGCTCACGGAGCACCACGGCGTCGACGCCCGCCATCGCCGGGACCGCGATCCGTTGGACAGCCGCCCCGATCTGGTCCAGCGGCAGGGTCATCAGCTGCACGGCCTGGACCCACAAGCCGGACGCCGCCGGGCCGAAGAGCGCCGCCACCAGCACGCGGTCCCCTGCCCTGGCGACGAGCGAGACCAGCTGGACCAAGGACACGTCCCGCGCGAGCGCGGCCATGGTGCGGACCGAACGCCACGGTGCTGCCGTGCCGCGGGGCACGCGGCGCAGGACGACGACGCCGACCGTGATCACGATCCACAGGGCCACCACCTGCGCCACCATCGCGACGGATCCGGCGCCGACGAGCGCGAGACCGATCGACAGGGTGGAACCGAGCACCACGGCGATCGACTCGACGAGTGCGACCCGTCCCATCTCGTGCTGGCGCACCATCGAGGCGATCGGGACGGCGACGAGGCCGGCGAGCGGGAAGGCCACTGCGATCGCCAGGAGCAGCCCGCCGGACGGCGACGACGGCAGCGCCCGGAGGACGAGGAGACCGGCGGCGGCGACGAGGGCCCCCAGCAGGATCCCAGTCAGGGAGCTCGCCCGGTGGAGCGCGACGTGGACGTCCGCCGGGAGCGCACCCGAACGCAGGACGACCGCAGCGAACCCGCTGTTGCGGACCAGCTCGAGGACGACACCGAGCGCGAGCACCGCCGCGGCGACCCCGTAGGCGTCCGGCCCCAAGACGCGTGCCACGACGACGTTCGAGACGATCTGCACGGAGGCCCGGAAAGCGGTCGCGGCGATGCTGAACACCCCACTCCGCACGATCGCCACGCATCCAGAATATCACGTGTCATCCTTTGCCGGGGGTCGCTTACGCGGTTCATCGGAAGCAGCAGTGACCGCCACAACCACGCTGCCTAGGTTCTCTTCCGTCGGCCCCGCCGCGTGCACTGCGCGGCCGGTGACCCCAGCCGGCCACCACCGAGGAGAACCATGTTCCTGACCTACCTCAGGCGCGAACTCACGAACCGCAAGAAGCAGACGGTCATCATCGCGACCGGGATGGCCCTGGCCATCGCCCTCGTGGTGATCGTGTCGTCGATCTCGGGTGGCGTGCAGGCAGCGCAGTCGAGCGTCCTGCAGTCCGTCTACGGCGTCGGCACCGACATCACCGTCACCAAGACCGCGACGGCGTCGACGAACGGCGGGCGTCCGAGCTTCGACTTCGGCAGCCAGGGCGACAGCGACGACGACAGCGGTTCGACCGACCTGTCCCAGTCGCGACTGGCGGTCGCCCGCGGCACGAGCACCCTGGACGCCGCGAACCTGTCCACGATCACGAGCACCGACGGCGTCAAGGCCGCAACGGGTGTCCTGACCCTCGAGAACAGCACGTTCTCCGGCCAGGTCCAGCAGCAGTCGACCGACGACAGCAGCACGGACAGCAGCAGCGACAGCACGACCCAGCAGGGCCCGCCGAGTGGGGACACCGGCGGTGGCGGCGGGTTCGGCGGTGGGTCGTTCAGCGTCGACTCGTTCACGGTGACCGGCATCCCGGTGTCCGGCGAGACGGTCGGTCCGCTCACGAGCACCGAGCTCACGAAGGGGCGCACCTTCGCCGCGGAGGACGCGGGCAAGGACGTCGTCGTGCTCGATGCGTCGTACGCGAAGAGCGAGTCGAAGGCGGTCGGCGACACGGTCGACATCGGCGGCACGGACTTCACCGTCATCGGCATCGTCAGCTCCACCGGCTCGGCCTCGACCACGGGCTCGAACACCTACATCCCGCTCGACACCGCGCAGGCGCTGGCCGACCTCGACGGCAAGGTCACCTCCATCTACGTGTCGGCCGAGTCCTCGTCCGACGTCAGCACGATCAAGTCCGCACTGCAGGCGAAGCTGACGAGCGCCACCGTCTCCACCGAGGCCGACCTGGCCTCGAGCGTGTCCGGGTCGCTCAGCACCGCGTCGAGCCTGGTCGCGAACCTCGGCACGTGGCTGTCGATCGTCGTGCTCGCCGCGGCGTTCCTCATCGCGATCCTCTTCACGATCTCCGGCGTGACCCGCCGCACCCGCGAGTTCGGGACCCTCAAGGCGATCGGCTGGTCGAACGGCCGCATCACCCGACAGGTGGCGGGCGAGTCCCTGGTGCAGGGCCTGATCGGCGGCGTGCTCGGCGCTGCGGCCGGCCTGATCGGCATCCTCGTGGTGAACGTCATCAGCCCGACGATCTCGGCGAGCGCCTCGAGCACGACCGGCGGGGGTGCCGGTGGCGGCGGTGGCATGCCCGGCGGCGCAGCGACCGCGGCCGCGGGCAGCGGCACGACGGGCGGTGCACCGGCCGGTGGCTTCGGCGGCGGCGCGAGCACCGCGTCGACGACCGACGTGGTGCTGCACGCCCCGGTGACCGTCGAGATCGTCCTGCTGGCGATCGGCCTGGCGATCCTCGGCGGGCTCATCGCCGGCGCGCTCGGCGGCTGGCGTGCGAGCCGGCTCCGTCCGGCCGAAGCGCTCCGGAGCGTGGCCTGATGCCCGGCCGCACCGACACGACCGAACCGACGACAGGAGCACCCGTGACCAGCACCGACACCGCGACCGGCGAGGCGGAGGCGCGCCGTGCCTCCAGTCCGATGTACCGGCTGACGAACGTCAGCAAGACCTACCAGCAGAAGAACCGGACCGTCACCGCCCTGACGAACGTCCACCTGACGATCCCGCAGGGGCAGCTCGTGGCCGTCCAGGGGCCGACCGGCGGCGGGAAGTCGACGCTGCTGCAGATGCTCGGAGCGCTCGACCGGCCGAGTGCCGGGTCGATCCACCTCGGTGGCGACCGCGACGTGGCGAAGCTCGGCGACGGCGCGCTGACCGACCTGCGCGCGACCGAGATCGGCTTCGTGTTCCAGAGCTTCAACCTGATCCCGACGCTGACGGCGCTCGAGAACGTCGAGACGGCGTTCGCGGGGTCGCTCGCGAACCGGTCCCGGACCGAGGTCCGCGAGCGTGCGGTGGCTGCCCTCCGCGAGGTCGGGCTGGGTGAGCGGATGGAGCACCTGCCGGCCGAGCTCTCCGGCGGACAGCAGCAGCGGGTGGCGATCGCCCGGGCGCTGGTGAAGAACCCGAGCGTGCTGCTCGCCGACGAGCCGACGGGTGCGCTCGACGAGTCGACCCGCGACGAGATCATGGCGCTCATCGAGAAGCAGTGGCGGGAGCGCGGGCTGACCGTCGTCATCGTCACGCACGACTCGTGGGTTGCGAAGCGGGCCGAGCGGCGCCTGCACATCAAGCAGGGGCAGGTGTGCGAGGTCTAGCGGGGCAGGCGGGTGCGCGGGCAGGCGCGGGGCGTCCGTCCGCGTTCCGCGCTGAGCGACAGTCCACGCCTCCAGGAGCGCGTGGACTGTCGCTCAGCGCGTGAGGACGCCGCCGATCCCCCCGGCGCTCCCGCTACCGCGCCACCGGGTAGTCGCAGTACGCGAACCACGTCGAGTCCGGCGCCCACGGCGGCACGTTGACCGTCCCCTGCCCGCCGTCGAGCGCCACCAGGGTCTCCGGCTGCACGGCGATCCGGGCGCCGCGGACGAGCGAGCCGGGCAGCAGCCGGAGCTCGACGCGGTGGTCGGCCGGGTGGCCCTGCACGCCGGGCTCGTACGACAGGGACAGCAGGTGTGCGCCGTCGGGCGACAGGTGCGGGAACCAGTTCACCCGCTCGTCGTTCGTGATCCGGACGGGGTCGTCGGCGCCGGGCCGGAGTGACGCGAGCTGCGCGGTCCCCGGTGTGAAGCGCTCGGTGTTCCAGAGCAGCGTGCCGTCGGCGGTGATCGTGCAGCCGTCGTCGGGGTGCTCGTCCCGCGTGACGAACGTCGGCTCACCGGTCGCGGGGTCGACCATCGCGACGTCGGTCGTCCAGACGCCGTCCTCGGACAGCTCCCCCACGATCGCGGCGAGCGCGCTGCCGTCCGGGGCGATGCCGTGCAGGTAGAACTTCCGCTTGGTCGGCAGGGCCGCAGCGACGTCGGTGATCCGGGTCGCGGGGCCGCCGTCCGGCAACGGGACCCGGTACAGCTCGCCGTCGCGGGCGCTCACCACGATCGAGGTGCCGGACGGGTCGAGCACGTGGTCGTTGTTGATCTCGTCGACGCCGTCCATCGGCACCGGCACGAGCGCGGTCTCGTCGAGCACGGTGCCGCTGTCGGCCGACGGCAACCGCAGCAGCCAGAGGTCGCCGTCGCCGTTCAGCACCAGGGTGTCGGCGTCCAGGACGTTCGGCGCCTCGACGAGCACCGTTGCCGACTCGAACACGAGCCGCGCGGTCCGTGACCCGACGTCGTACACGTGCACGCGGCTGGTCTGTCCGGGCAGCAGCTGCCGCCCCCGGGTCTCGTCGCTCATGCTTCCATCCTGTCGGTCGTCGGGTGGTCGGGGTCGGTGGGGAACGGCAGAACACCGGTGTTCACGCTGCGCACCGCGTGATGCGGGGGTGTCGAGCGTGAACACCGGTGTCTTGCGGAAAGGGGCTCCGCCTACTTCACGGCGCCCGCGGTCAGGCCGGCCACGAACTGGCGCTGGACCACGAGGAACGCGGCCACGACCGGGATCGACACGACGAGCGACGCCGCCATGACCTGGTTCCAGTACACGTTCGTCTGCGTCGAGTACTGCTGCAGACCGACCGCCAGGGTCGAACCGAGCCCGTTCGTCATGACCGAGGCGAAGAGGACCTCACCCCAGGCCGTCATGAACGAGTAGATCCCGACCGCCACCAGACCCGGACGGGCCGACGGCAGGATGACCCGGAACAGGGCACCCATCGGACCCGAACCGTCGACCATCGCGGCCTCGTCGAGCTCGCGCGGGATGGTCTCGAAGTACCCGGCGAGCATCCAGATCGAGAACGGGAGCGTGAACGTCAGGTACGTGATGATCAGCCCGAGCCACGACCCGACGAGCTGGATCCCCAGGGTGTTGCCGAGGTTCGTGAAGATCAGGAACAGCGGCAGCAGGAACAGCACGCCGGGGAACATCTGGGTGGAGAGCACCGCGGTGGTGAAGGTGCTCTTGCCCTTGAAGTTCCAGCGCGAGACACCGTAGGCGGCGAACGTCGCGATGATCAGCGAGAACACCGTCGCCACCGTGCACACGACGAGCGAGTTGATGAAGTACCGGCCGAGCGGCACCGTCGACCACATGTCGATGAACGGCTGGAAGGTGATCCGTGACGGGATCCACGTGAAGTTGTCCTGCACGTCGCCGAGGGGCTTGATGGCCGTGGTGATCATCACGTAGAGCGGCACGACCGTGAACAGCGTCAGGACGACCAGGGTGATGATCTTGAAGGACTTGGCGCCAGTTGTCTCACGCACGGACGGACCTCCGGTTGGTCACGGCGAGGTAGATGCCGGTGACGACGAGCAGGAAGAGCAGGAGCAGGACGCTCATCGCGGCGCCGGAACCGAAGTTCCAGGTGATGAACGACGCGTTGTAGATGTGGAAGCTCAGCAGGTCCGCGGCCGGTGGCTGCGCGGTCGAGCCGAACAGCACGAACGGGGTGTTGAAGTCGTTGAACGTCCACAGGAACATCACGAGCACGAGCGTCACGTTGACCGGACGGACCATCGGCAGCGTGATCGAGCGCCACTGCCGGAACGGCTTCGCGCCGTCGACCGAGGCGGCCTCGTACACGTCGTTCGGCACGGACTGCAGGCCGGCCATCAGCATCAGGAACGCGAACGGCCAGGTCTTCCAGATGGCCACGACGACGACCGCGACGAAGGCGTTGTTGCCGATGAGCCAGAACGGGGCGTTGCCACCGAACAGTCCGAGCTGGTCGACCAGCAGGTGGTTCAGTGCCCCCGAGTCCCGCTGGAACATGAACTTCCAGGTGATGACGCCGGCGTACATCGGCAGCGCGTACGGCACGAGGAACAGGGTGCGGAACAGCCCGCGTCCGGCGAACGGCTTCTGCAGCGCGACGGCTGCGGCCATGCCGAACGTCCAGGAGAGCCCGACCACGAGGACCGTGAAGGCACACGTGATGAGGAACGAGTTGAGGACCCCGCGGCCGATCGCCTGGTCGAAGTCGACCACGACCTGGTAGTTCCGGAACCCGGCGAAGGGCGCGGCGCCCCAGTTCGCGATGAAGTACTTGGTGAGCTGGATGAACGAGATCCAGATGCCGGTGAGCATCGGGACGATGTGGATGAGCAGCTCGAACAGGATGGCCGGCGCGACGAGCGCGTAGGGCAGCCAGTGGGTCTTGCGCTTGCGACCTGGCGGACGGCCCGACATCGTCGGGGCCTTCGTGTGCGTCAGGTCGATGCGCTCCGAGTCGGGCAGGACCGTCGTGGACATCTGGTGGGGCCTTTCGGCAGGAGGGGCGTGCAGGTGCGGTCCGCGCGTGCCGTGGCAGCCGGGAGGCGCGGGGTGCGTGGGGCGTGTGCCTCACGGCCGACGGGTGGTCGGCTCTGGAGCGTCAGGGGCTGGAGGCCCGGGCGCGTCCTGCGGACGCGACCCGGGCCTCCAGGGTGGATCAACCGGCGGCCTGGGACACCTGGTCCTGGGCGGTCTGCAGAGCCGACTTGATGTCGGCCTCGGAGACCTTGGATCCGGTCGCGATCTTGGCGAACATGTCGTTCATCGCCTTGCCGACCGTGGACTCGAACTGGTCCTCGGCGGGCACCAGCGGGAGCGGCTTCGCCTTGTTGTTGTAGATGTCGAGGAACGTCTTCGTCTGCTCGTCCGTGACGGAGTCGGCAGCCTTGGCGAGCACCGGCAGGGCCGAGTACGGCTTGTCCAGCGTCGTCTGCGTGTCCATGCTCGTCATGTACTTGACGAACTCGAGCGCGCCGTCCTTGTTCTTCGTGTTCTTGAAGACCGACAGGTTGATGCCAGCGGGGAACGAGGCGATCTGCTCGCCACCGCTCGGGGCGGGCAGGGCCACGACGCCGTACTCGGACGACTTCATGCCGAGCGACTCGATGGTCGCGTTCGCGTTGTTCTGGTTGAGGATGAACGCGGCCTTCTTCTTCGCGAAGTCCGTGGTGGACTGCGTGGCGTTGTCGTACTGCGCGTTCGACGGGTTGGCGACCTTCGAGTCCTGCATGAGGTCGAGGTACCGCTTGATGCCGTCGACGTTGGCCTTCGAGGTGAAGGTCGGCTTGCCGTCCTTGTCGAACCACTCGCCACCGTTCTGCGCCGAGTTGATGAACGCGAAGTGCGAGTTCTCGGTGTACGAACCGCCTGCGAGGCTGAAGCCGTAGGTGTCACCCTTGGTCAGCTTCTCGGCGTCCGAGACCATCTCCTCCCACGTGGTGGGCGGGGTGATGCCGGCGTCGGACAGCATCTTCTTGTTGTAGTACAGGCCGTAGGCGAGGCCGTAGAGCGGGACGCTCGTGACCGTCTTGTCGGGCGCGCCACCGGTGGACAGGGCGACCTTGCCGAACTTGTCCGCGCCGCCGATCGCCTTCATCTCGGCGTCACCGAACTCCTGGAAGGCGCCGGTGGCCTGGAGCGAGGTCGCCCAGGTGTTGCCGATGTTGACGACGTCCGGGCCCTGGCCCGAGGTGACGGCGGTCTGGATCTTGTTCTGCAGGTCGTTCCAGCCGATGACCTGGAGGTCGACCTTGATCCCGGTCTCCTTGGTGAACTTCTCGAGGACGGGGGTCAGCACCTCCTTGTCGTTCTGCAGGGACGTGCCCTGGTTGGACGCCCAGTAGGTGAGCGTCTTGGAGTCGCCGGCGTCGCCGGACGATCCGGAGGAGCAGGCTGCGAGGCCGGTCACGGTGAGTGCGGCGGCCGCGGTGATGGCCAGTGCGCGGATGGCAGTGCGCATGACTCTCTACTTTCTCGTCGTTGAGATGGTGCAGGGATGGTGCAGAGGTGGAGCTGGTGCTGCGGATGGTGCTGGTCGGGTGCTGCTGTGGGTTGCGGGCAGCGCCCCGGCGGTCAGGCCAGGGTGCGTTCCGCGGGGTCCCAGCCCTCGGGGAGGGTCGGGGAGGGCGACACGGTGCTCTCGACGAGCACCGCCTCGCCACGTTCTGCTGCCTCGGCGATGGAGACCATCACGTCGAGGACGTGGAAGGCGAGCGCACCGGGGACGCGGTTCGTCTCGCCGGCCCGCAGCGAGCGGGCCAGGTCGACCACGCCGGTGCCGCGCGAGGAGGTGGAGCCGACCGCGGGGATCGTCTCGGGCTCCTCGGCACCGAGCAGGTACAGCTCGGTGTCGCCGTCGAAGTTGTTCGGGTCGGGGAACACGACGGTGCCGGTCTCCCCCGCGATCTCGACGAAACCGGTCCGGCCGCGGTCGGACTCGAACGAGAAGACACTCTGCGCGCTCCCGCCGTTCTCGAACTCGATGAGCGCCGAGTGGTTCGTCGGGACGTCCACCGGGAACTCGGTGCCGGCCTTCGGTCCGGAGCCGATGGTGCGGGTGGCGCGGGACTTCGACGCCGTCGCCGTGACCTTCTTGACCGGTCCGAACGCCTGGACGAGAGTGGTGATGTAGTACGGGCCGATGTCGAACAGCGGACCGGCGCCGTACGCGAAGAGGAACTCGGGGCTCGGGTGCCACGACTCCGGGCCGGGGCTCTGGAACAGCGTCAGGCCGTTGAGCGGCGTGCCGATGCGGCCCTCGCGGATGGTGCGGAGCGCGGTCTGCAGGCCGGCGCCGAGGAACGTGTCCGGGGCGACACTGACCGTCTTGCCCGCGGCGGCCGCGGCGTCACGGAGCTCCGCGGCGCTGGCACGGTCGAGGGCGTAGGGCTTCTCGCCCCAGACGTGCTTGCCTGCGGCCAGGGCCTGCAGCGCGACCTCGACGTGGGCAGCCGGGATCGTCAGGTTCACGACGATCTCGATGTCGTCGTCGGCCAGGAGCTCCTCGACGGTGCCCGAGCCGGGGACGCCCCACTTCGCAGCCTGGGCGGCAGCGCGCGGCAGGTCGATGTCGGCGATGAAGCGGACCGTCACGTCGGGGAAGACCGTGAGATTCGACAGGTACTGGTCCGAGATGACCCCGGCGCCGATGACGCCGACGCCGACCGGGCCGGTGCGCAGCGTGCTGTCGGTCGCCGTCGCAGCGGCGGTCGTGGTGTCGGTCATGCGCGGGCCCCCTCGAGGAACGTGTAGGAGTCGGCGACGGCCTGGAAGACGTCACCGTCGTGGTCGTCGAGCTCGACGACGTGCAGGGCCTCGGGTGCGGCGGCGATGATGTCGCGGATCGGCATGATGCCGTTGCCGACGGCGACCTGCTGCTTGTCGTCGTGCGAGCCGTCGCCGTCCTTGACGTGCAGGAACCGGACCTTGTCGCCGTACTTGCCGATGACCGCGACCGGGTCGTCCCCGCCGACCTGCACCCAGTAGGTGTCGAGCTCGAGCACGACGTCGTCGGACAGGGCGTCGGCGAAGACCTCGTAGGCGCTGACGCCGTCGATGCGGTTCGAGAACTCGAACGCGTGGTTGTGGTAGCCGAGCACCAGACCGTGGTCGGCCGCCCGCGGGGCGAGCGCGCTGAGTTCGCGGGCGATCGCCTCGACGTCCTCGCGGGTGGTCCAGCGGGCCTCGTCGATGTGCGGGTCGATGAGCGTCCCGAACCCCAGGGTGGTGGACGCGTGGAAGATGCGCTCGAGGTCCTGCTCGCCGGCGTCGAGCAGCCGGGCGTGGCCGCTCGGGGCGGCGAGGCCTGCGCTCCGCAGGGCGGCGGCGAGTTCGTCGGCGTCGTCGACGAAGCCGAAGGCCTCGACGTTCGTGTAGCCGATGTCGGCGATGCGCTGCAGGGTGCCGGGCAGATCGGCGCTGAGGGCATCGCGGACCGTGTAGAGCTGGACCGAGAGCGGTTGGGTCACCAGGGTTCTCCTCGTCGAGATGGTGCGGTCGTCAGTGACCGATCGTCACACTACGAGCACTTTTGTCGGCGGTCAAGCAGAAGTCGAAGGAATGTCGACGGACTTCATTGCGTGGCGCGAACGATGTGTGCTTCACTCCCCACATGGTCGACTTGAACCGGACGGCAGCGTCGCCTCCGGTCGGGACGAGCGAGCTCTTCCAGATCCTCCGCGACGGCGTGCCGCGCACCAGGGCCGAGCTCGCCGCACTGACAGGACTCGCACGCTCCACCATCGGCGTGCGCCTCGACTCCCTGATCGACATCGGACTCGTCGGTGCCGTCGACACCGCCGTCTCCACCGGCGGCCGTCCGCCCGCCCAGGTGGCGCTGAAGCCCCGCGCCCGGCTCGTCATCGCCGCCGACCTCGGTGCGTCGCACGGCCGCGTCGCCGTCACCGACCTGGTCGCGGCACCCCTCGCCACCCGTGATGCCCGGATCGACATCGCGGCCGGCCCGGTGCCGACGCTGTCGTGGCTCGTCGAGACGATCGACGACCTGCTCGCCGAGGTCGGGCGCAACCGACAGGACGTCATCGCGATCGGCATCGGCGTCCCCGGACCCGTCGAGTTCTCCACCGGACGACCGGCCAACCCGCCGATCATGCCCGGCTGGGACGGCTTCGACGTGCCCTCGTGGCTCCGCCAGCACATCGCCGCCCACGTCCTGCTCGACAACGACGTGAACATCGCCGCGCTCGGCGAACGGGAGCACGGCTGGCCGGACATCGACCACCTGCTGTTCGTGAAGGTCGCCACCGGCATCGGTTCCGGCATCGTGTCCGAAGGCCGACTGCAGCGCGGCGCCCAGGGCACCGCCGGGGACATCGGGCACGTGCGCGTCTCGCGCGCCGGCGACGTCCCGTGCCACTGCGGCAACACCGGCTGCCTCGAGGCCGTCGCCTCCGGTCCGGCCATCGCCCGGGCCCTCCGCGCGAAGGGGCACGACGTGCACACCGGAGCCGACGTCATCGACCTGGTGAACCGATCGGACCTCGACGCGATCTACGCCGTCCGGCAGGCGGGCCGTGACATCGGCGAAGTGCTGGCGACGTGCATCTCGCTCATCAACCCGTCCGTCATCGCGCTCGGCGGATCGATCACGCAGGCGGGTGAGCACCTGCTCGCCGGCGTCCGTGAGGTCGTCTACTCCCGCTCGATGCCCCTCGCCAGCGAGCACCTCGTCATCGTGCAGTCCCGTGCGGGCTCCCTCGCAGCGCTGCAGGGTGCCGCGGCCCTCGCCATCGGCTACGCCCTCTCCCCCGCCGGGGTCGACGAGCTCGTCGCCTTCGCCGAGGGCCGCGAACTGGCCTCCTGACGCACACCCGCCCGCCGCGTGAGCGCGTCGGTTTCGGTCCTGCCGGTGGTCGGGGGGACAATCATGGGGTGACGATCGTGCAGCCCACCCTGTGGGGCGACCTGGACCCCGGCCTGGAGGCGTATCCCGCCCCCGGTACGCCGGTCCCGGCCGCGCGTGACGCGTTCACCGCCCTGCGCGGCCACACCGAGCGCATCGTCGCGCACTCCTCGGACCGCGTCGCGTGGCTCCGCGCCCGCGCCATGGGCATCACCGCCACCGACGTCGCCCGGCTCGCCTCCCTGCGCGCCGTCGAGGCCGTCGTCACCGAGAAGCGCTACGGCTCCCGGTTCTCCGGCAACGCGTTCACCGAGCACGGGAAGGACCGCGAACCGGTCATCGCCGCCTGGGTGGCCGCCACCCACGGCATCCAGCCCTCGGCGCACCTGTTCCACGCCGCCGCGAACCGCGCGCACCTCGCCACCCCGGACGGCGTCGGGGTCGACGAGTCGTCCCGTGTGGTGCTCGCCGAGATCAAGACCACCGGCAAGGGCTGGCGGAGCATCCCCCGGCACTACCTGCGGCAGATCTGGTGGCAGCAGTACGTGCTCGGCGCCGACCGCACCCTGTTCGTCTGGGAACGCCACGACGGGTTCGTCCCGGTGGCCGACGAACCCGAGTGCCGCTGGGTCGACCGCGACGACGACCAGATCCGGGGGCTGGTGCAGCTCGCCGACCTGGTGCTCGACAAACTGCGCGGCTTCCGCTCCTAGACCGTCAGCTGGACCGTCTGCTGGACCGTCACCAGCTAGACCTTCACCAGCCGCAACCGGCTCATCCCCACGACCAGGATCCCGAGCAAGGTGATCGACACCGCGATCCCGACGACGTAGATCGCGACGACACCGTAGCCCTGCGCGGGGTCGAGGAACGGGTACGGCACCCACCCGTCGGTCGCACCGCGGACGAGCACCACGGTGGTCCAGACCGCCGGGTAGAGCAGGAACCACCACACGTGCCGGAGCAGCAGCCGTGCTCGGTCCGAGAACAGCAGCCAGTCGAGCACCGCGTACACCGGGATGATCTTGTGCACGATGTCGTTCGACCACGGCACCGAGGCCGACACGTTCGCGCCCGTGAGCAGCGTGTTGTAGACGATGCCCGTCGTCGCGATGTACACCGTGGCGGCACCGCGGAGCACCGAGACGGCGAGGTCCGCCCGCTTGCGACGTGCCGCGGCGACGAGCGTCATCGCGAGGGCCACGGCGATGATCAGGTTCGACTGGATCGTGAAGTAGCCGAAGAAGTTCCAGAACGAGTAGGTCGGGGACTTCGCGCTCTCGAGCCACTGCGCGACGACCGCGACGACGATGGCGATGACGGCGATCAGCCGGAGCGAGTTCACGAGGGTGCGCACCACACCACGTTATCGGGACACGCGCCCCACATGCGGAAAGGACCCGCACCGTTGCCGGTGCGGGTCCTTCCACGAGTCAGTGGACTCAGATGCTGTTGACGTCCAGCGGGATGCCGGGACCGAAGGTCGTCGAGACGGCGCCCTTCATGACGTAACGGCCCTTCGAGGACGACGGCTTGAGGCGGTTGATCTCCTCGAGCGCGGTCGAGATGTTCTCGTCGAGCTGCTCCGGCGTGAACGAGGCCTTGCCGACGACGAAGTGCACGTTGGCGTGCTTGTCGACGCGGAACTCGATCTTGCCGCCCTTGATGTCGTTGACTGCCTGCGCGACGTTCGGGGTCACGGTGCCGGTCTTCGGGTTGGGCATGAGGCCACGCGGGCCGAGCACCTTGCCGAGACGACCGACCTTGCCCATGAGCTCCGGGGTCGAGACGGCGGAGTCGAACGAGGTGTAGCCCTCGGCGACCTTCGCGATGAGCTCGTCGCCACCGACCTCGTCGGCGCCGGCGGCGATGGCGGCCTCAGCAGCCGCGCCCGTCGCGAAGACGATGACGCGGGCGGTCTTGCCCGTGCCGTGCGGCAGGATGACCGTGCCGCGGACCATCTGGTCGGCCTTGCGGGGGTCGACGCCGAGCTTGAGCGCGACCTCGACCGTGGAGTCGGTCTTCGAGGAACCGGTCTCCTTGGCCAGGGCGACGGCCTCGGTCGGGGTGTAGAACTTGTCGGCCTCGATCTTCGCGGCCGCGGCCTGGTAGGCCTTGGACTTCTTCGCCATGGTGGTCTCCTTGCGAGATACGTGGTTGGCGAGCCGGCGAGGCTCTCCCACGGAAAGGTGTCTGGTGGTGGGCCGGAGCCCGATCGGTGCTTAGGCCTCGACCGTGATGCCCATCGAGCGTGCGGTGCCGGCGATGATCTTCGCGGCCTGCTCGATGTCGTTGGCGTTCAGGTCGGCCTGCTTGGTCTCGGCGATCTGACGGACCTGGTCCATCGAGATCTTCGCGACCTTGACCGTGTGCGGGGTCGAGGACCCCTTCTGCACACCAGCAGCCTTCTTGATGAGCTCGGCGGCCGGCGGGGTCTTCAGGACGAACGTGAACGAACGGTCCTCGTAGACGGTGATCTCGACCGGCACGACGTTGCCACGCTGCGACTCGGTCGCCGCGTTGTACGCCTTGCAGAACTCCATGATGTTGACGCCGTGCTGACCGAGCGCCGGACCGATCGGGGGTGCCGGGTTGGCGGCTCCCGCGTTGATCTGCAGCTTGATCAGGCCCGTGACCTTCTTCTTCGGTGCCATGACTTGTCTTCCTCCTGGAATCGAACACACGGGGATCCGTGCACTCTCCCGCTGGTCCGGCCGTTCCGGACAGCGGTAAGGCCCGCTCGCACGAGGCGCGCGGGCCCAAACCCGTTCAGTGTAGTCGATCTCGGTGATCGCTACAGCGTGGTGGTCGTTAGAGCTTGGTGACCTGGTCGAAGCTGAGCTCGACCGGGGTTTCGCGCTCGAACAGCGAGACGAGGACGGTGAGCTTGCCGCTCTCCGGCTTGATCTCGGAGATCGAACCCGGAAGACCCGCGAACGAGCCTTCCTTGATGGTGATCGTCTCGCCGATCTCGAAGTCGACCTCGGCTGCGGGCTGTGCCTGCAGCGAGCCGCTGCCCTTCGCGCCGCCCTTGGTCGGGGCGGCCTCGGCCACCTGCACCAGGGACTTGAGCATCCCGAACGCCTCGTCGAAGCGGAGCGGGGTCGGGTTGTGGGCGTTGCCGACGAAGCCGGTGACACCCGGGGTGTGGCGGACGACCGACCACGAGTCCTCGTTGAGGTCCATGCGGACGAGCACGTACGAGGGGATCCGGACGCGGGTGACCAGCTTGCGCTGCCCGTTCTTGATCTCGACGACGTCCTCCATCGGGACCTCGACCTGGTAGATGTAGTCCTCCATCGACATCGAGACCATGCGGTTCTCGATGTTCGACTTCACGCGGCGCTCGAAGCCCGCGTAGGAGTGGATGACATACCACTTGCCCGGCTTCATCCGCAGCTCGGCCTTGAAGGCCTCGTACGGGTCGACCTCGGCGGGTTCGTCGTCCTCGTCCTCGGCGTCGAGTGCCTCGTCGGCAGCGAGCGTCTCGTTGGCCTCGGCGGCGGTCTCGGATTCGAGCTCGACTTCTTCCTCGTCCTCGACGGCCTCGACGGCGGCCTCGGCCTCGTCGGCGGAGTCGATCTCGAGGGCGTCGTCCACGACGGCGTCGGCTTCGGGGTCGCGGGACTCCTGCAGAGCCGTCAGCGCTTCGTCGAGGCCGGCGTCGACGGTGCCGTCGTCGGGCTCGGAGCTGAGGCCGAGCGACTCGTCGTCGTCGCCCTCGATCGAGATCGCACGCTCTTCAGCGGACTCGACGGAGCGTCCTTCGCCGGTCTCGACGTCGCCTTCCTGGTTCTCCTCGACCTCGGAGGACTGCTCGGCAGCCGTCGCGAGGTCGATGTCATCGCGGGAGTTGTCAGACACAGTCGATTCTTTCCGTTCGGTGGTTCGGGTCGGGTTGGCGGTCGGTCATGGTCACGATCGACGCCGTCACGATCGACGCCGTCTCGGGCGACCGTACTCCTCGGAACGGCTGCGCACGGCAACCGACGTCGGGGTCAGGCCGTGGGCCCGTTGCCGAAGACGTACCCGACGCCGAGACCGAACACGAAGTCGAGGATCGACACCAGGATCATCATGACGACGACGAACACGAGCACGACACCCGTGTAGCTGAAGAGTTCCTTGCGGGTCGGCGTCACGACCTTGCGCAGCTCGCCGATCACCTGACGGATGAAGAGCACGATGGCAGCGATGGGCCCGCGGCGCTCGGCCCGGTCCTGCTTCGCCTGGGCGACGACGTCGTCCGCCGTCGTCTCCATGTCTTTGCTCGCCAACTTCTACCCTTCCAGAGTTGCAGGGCGGACAGGACTCGAACCTGCAACCTGCGGTTTTGGAGACCGCTGCTCTACCAATTGAGCCACCGCCCTTCGCAACACGGTTCGTCACCGATCCGCGTTCCGGTGGACGAGTCTACGGGAGTCCGTCACACGGTGTCCACTTGACCCCTTGCACGGCGTGCCGCGCCGGTAGGCTGAGCCCCGTGAGCACCTCAGCCCCAGGCCCCGAGTCCACCGCCCACGTGTCCCCCGACACCCTCGCCACCGCGTCGGCCGATCGCCCGCGCATCGCGTCCCGCATCGCCGCCATCGCCGAGTCCGCGACGCTCAAGGTCGATGCCAAGGCCAAGGCGCTCAAGGCCGCCGGGCGCCCGGTGATCTCGTTCGCCGCCGGCGAGCCCGACTTCGCGACCCCGCAGCACGTCGTCGATGCCGCCGTCGCCGCGGCGCGGGACCCGAAGAACCACCGCTACACCCCCGCGACCGGCCTGCCCGAACTGAAGCAGGCCATCGCGGACAAGACCGCCCGGGTGTCCGGCGTCACGGTCGAGCCGTCGCAGGTCATCGTGACGAACGGCGGCAAGCAGGCGGTGTACCAGGCGTTCCAGACCATCGTCGACGCCGGTGACGAGGTCCTGCTGCCCGCGCCGTACTGGACCACCTACCCCGAGGCCATCCGCCTGGCCGGTGGCGAGCCGGTCGAGGTCTTCGCCGGCAGCGACCAGGACTACCTGGTGACCGTCGAGCAGCTCGAGGCAGCGCGCACCCCGAAGACCAAGGCACTGCTGTTCTGCTCGCCGTCGAACCCCACCGGCGCGGTGTACTCGGCCGAGCAGACCCGGGCGATCGGCGAGTGGGCGCTCGAGCACGGCATCTGGGTCATCAGCGACGAGATCTACCAGGACCTGGTGTACGACGGCGTCCGCTTCGCCGGCATCCTGGCCGAGGTCCCCGCCCTCGCCGACACCACGATCCTGGTGAACGGCGTCGCGAAGACCTACGCCATGACGGGCTGGCGCGTCGGGTGGTTCATCGGCCCGACCGACGCCGTCAAGGCCGCTTCCAACCTGCAGTCGCACCTGTCGTCCAACGTCTCGAACGTGTCGCAGCGCGCCGCCATCGCCGCGCTGACCGGTCCCCAGGAACCCGTCGCCGCGATGCGCGAGGCCTTCGATCGTCGACGTCGGTCGATCGTGGACGGCCTCAACGCGATCCCGGGGTTCCGGACGCCGACCCCGCAGGGTGCCTTCTACGTCTACCCGGACGTCACCGAACTGCTCGGCCGCGAATGGGCCGGCGCAACCCCGACCACCACGCTCGAGCTGGCGGACCTGATCCTCGAGCACGCCGAGGTCGCGGTCGTCCCCGGTGAGGCCTTCGGTCCGTCCGGCTACCTGCGTCTGTCGTACGCGCTGGGCGACGAGGACATCGCCGAGGGCGTCGCCCGACTGGCGGAGTTCTTCGCGTAGACACTGCCGGACACGGAACGGGCCACCTCGTCGAGGTGGGCCGTTCTTCCCGTTCCGGGAGGCCCGTGGAGCGTCGTGCTCGTCGGTCCCGTCGCGCGGACGCTCAGCCGGGCAGGTCCCCCACCACCACGGGTTCCGGGACGAGCGAGACACCGAAGCGGTTCAGGACGCTCACCTGCACGTACCGGGCGAGCTCGGCCACCTGCGCGGCCGTCGCCCCGCCGCGGTTCGTCAGTGCGAGGGTGTGCTTCGACGAGATCGCCGCGCGCGAACCCGGCACCGCGTACCCCCGGTGGACGCCGGCGTGCTCGATGAGCCAGGCCGCACTGAGCTTGACGTCGTCGCCCGCGGGCCAGCGCGGAGCATCAGCTGGCAGGGTCTCGGCGAACGCGGGCGAGACGATCGGGTTCGTGAAGAACGATCCGGCGCTCCAGGTGTCGTGGTCGTCCCCGTCGAGCACCATGCCCTTGGAACCGCGCAGCCGCAGGACCTCGTCGCGGACGGTCGTGGGCGGCACGAGCGCGCCGAGGTCGACCCCGAGCGAACCGGCGAGCTGCGCGTACTGCACGGGCACGCCGTGCTCCCCCGCGAGTCCGAGCCGGAACTCGACCGTCAGCACGACACCGCGCCGACCGTGCTTGAGGGTCGACGTGCGGTAGCCGAGCGCCAGCTCGGCTGCCGGGACCCACGCGCGCTCCCCCGTGGCCGCATCCAGGAACTCGACGCGGGTGAGCACGTCGGCGAGTTCGACCCCGTAGGCGCCGATGTTCTGCACGGGGGATGCACCGACCGTGCCCGGGATGCCGCTGAGGGCCTCCAGGCCGGTCCAGCCGTTCGCGACCGTCGTGGCGACGAACGGGTCCCACGGTTCACCGGCGGCGACGCGGACGGTGACGCCGTCGGCGTCGCGGTCCGCGTCGACGCCCGTCGTGCGGACCAGCACGACGGTGCCGTCGAAGCCCTGGTCGGCGACCAGCAGGTTGCTGCCGCCGCCGAGGACGAGCCACTCGTGGTCGTCGAAGGCGTCGGTCGCGTGGGCGACGAGCTCGTCGGTCGTCGTCGCCGTCAGCAGCCGGGTGGCGGGCCCGCCGACGCGGAGCGTCGTCAGGTCGGCCAGCACCGGCTCGGACACGGTCAGTGGAACACCACCGTGACCTGCGCCTTGCCGAGCACGGTCTGCCCGGCGGCGGTCACGGTGAGGTCGATGCGCTTCGGACGGCCGTCCTCGTCGACGGTGCCGACCTTCGCGACGATGCCGACCGTGGCACCCTGCTCCGGGTCGACGACGACGGGGCGCGTGAAACGGACGCCGTAGCCCGCGACCCAGCCGCGGTCGCCGAGCCACTCGGCCACCGGCTGCACGGCGATCCCCATGGTGAGCATGCCGTGGGCGAGGACGCCGGGCAGACCGACCGAGGCGGCGACGTCGTCGCGGTAGTGGATCGGGTTGAAGTCGCCCGAGGCGCCGGCGTACCGGACGAGCGAATCACGGGTGAGGTGCACGGCACGTTCGGCGACGACGGTGCCGACCTCGAGCGCGGTGGCGGGTGCGGCGGTCATGCGTCGTCTCCTCGGACCACGAGGGTGGAGGTCGCCGTGACGACGTGCTCCCCCTCGGCGTCGTTCATGGTGCTCTGGGCCGTGACCATCGCGTTGCCGCCGAGGGTCTTCACGCTGGTCACCGTCAGGGTCGCGGTGAGCTCGTCACCGGCGACGATCGGACGGTCGTAGGTGAAGGACTGCTCGCCGTGGACCACGCGGGAGAAGTCGATGCCGGCGTCGGGCTCGTTCAGGAGCTGCGCGAGCGTGGCTTCCTGCACGACGACGGCGAACGTCGGGGGTGCGACCACGTCGGCGTACCCGGCGGCGCGGGCGGCGTCCGGATCGTGGTGGACGGGGTTGGTCGCGAACACCGCACGAGAGAACTCGCGCACCTTCTCGCGGCCGACCAGGTAGGGCTGGGCCGGCGGGAACGTCCTGCCGACGAGCTCGGGGTTCACTGACACCACGGCAGTCTACTGAAGGCCCGTGCGGGCGGGTCCGTCCGGGCGGGTCCGTCTGGCGCTCGGGCCGCACTGTCGTCCATGAGAACGCATCAGTTAGACTGTCTGAGACCGATTCGGGGGAATCGGTGCGTGCCGTTCGGCACGCGTTCGTTCGGGACGGGGAGGGCCGATGGACACCACGACGGAGTTCGCCGTGCACACGGGCGACCGGTGCACCGCCATGGAGGTCGCCGCCGCCGCGCTGCGCCGCACCGGTCACCACGTCGAGTCGACCGGTGGCACGATGACCGCGACGGCAGGCAGCCGGGCGCTCACCATCCTGCTCGGCGCGCTCGTGCAGCCGGCCCGGGAGTACCGCCGGTACGAGCTGTCCACCGTCGTGGACGGTGCCACCACGACGATCTCGCTGCGCCGGGCCGGGCACGGCACGGCCGTGTCCGGCGGCAGCATCGGAGCGAACCGGCGTCGGGCCGCCTGGCACGAGGTCACCGCCGCCGTCGAGGACGCGTTCCGCACCGCCGGGGTGCTCGCGACGCGGACCGACACCGGCTCCCACCGCACCCGGTAGCGGGCTGCAGCACGTGGCCGCCCGGCGCACCGTGCCCGGATCGGTCACCGATGACCCCGTCGGCCATCTAGGTTGGGCGCGGGGCCCGGGAAAGGAACCGCCATGAGCATGGAGAGCGCTGCCTGGAGCTCGCTGTACAAGATCTCGTCCGCGCAGGGCGGCAAGCACGGGTTCTCCCGCGCGACCGTTAGACGGATCCTGACGTTCGCGGTGCCGTACCGGGCGAAGCTGCTGGTGTTCATCGCCCTCTCCGTCGTCGGTGCCTTCCTCGCCGTCGCGACGCCGGTGCTCGCGGGACAGGTGGTCGACGTCATCGTCGCCCGGGGCGAGGTCGCCACCATCGTCCGGCTGGCCTTGGTCATCGCCCTGGTCGCCGTCGCCGACGCCGCCGTGTCGCTGACGACACGCTGGTACTCGGCACGGATCGGCGAGGGCGTGATCCTGGACCTCCGCACCGCCGTCTTCGACCACGTGCAGAAGATGCCGATCGCGTTCTTCACCCGCACCCGGACCGGCGCGCTCGTGAGCCGCCTGAACAACGACGTGATCGGTGCGCAGCAGGCCTTCAGCGGCACCCTGTCCGGCGTCGTCACGAACCTGGTGGCGCTGGTCCTCACCCTGATCGTCATGCTCAGCACCTCGTGGCTCGTGACGGTCCTCGCCGTGGTGATGCTGCCGCTCTTCCTGGTCCCCGCGCGCCGGATGGGCAGCCGCCTGGCCGCGCTGCGCCGCGAGGCCGCCGACCACAACTCCGCGATGAGCACCCAGATGACCGAGCGCTTCTCGGCACCCGGCGCCACCCTCGTCAAGCTGTTCGGCCGGCCCGACGAGGAGGCCGAGGAGTTCCGCGTCCGCGCTGCCCGCGTCCGCGACATCGGGGTCCGGACCGCGATGCTGCAGTTCGTCTTCTTCACCGCACTGATGCTCGTCTCCGCACTCGCCCTGGCGCTCGTGTACGGGCTCGGCGGCTTCCTCGCGCTCGCCGGGCGGCTGGACACCGGCGAGGTCGTCACCCTGGCGCTCCTGCTCACCCGCCTGTACGCGCCGCTGACCAGTCTGGCGAACGCCCGGGTGGAGATCATGAGCGCCGTGGTCAGCTTCGAGCGCGTCTTCGAGGTCCTGGACCTCGAACCGCTCATCCAGGAGCAGCCGGACGCGGTCACCATCCCCGACGGGCCGGTGTCCGTCGAGTTCGACGACGTCCGGTTCGCCTACCCGTCCGCCGACAAGGTGTCCCTCGCCTCGCTCGAGGAGGTCGCGACGCTCGACACCCGCGGCGGCGAGGAGGTCCTGCACGGGCTGTCCTTCCGGATCGAGCCGGGCCAGACCGTCGCCCTCGTCGGGACGTCGGGTGCGGGCAAGTCCACGGTCGCGCAGTTGCTCTCGCGCCTGTACGACGTCGACAGCGGCACCGTCCGCCTGGCGGGCACGGACGTCCGCGACGTCACCTTCGCCTCGATGCGGCACACCCTCGGCATGGTGACGCAGGACGGCCACCTGTTCCACGAGACCATCCGCTCCAACCTGCGGTTCGCGCGGCCCGAGGCGACCGAGGACGAGGTGTGGGACGCCGTCCGTCGCGCTCGTCTCGAACCGCTCATCCGGTCCCTGCCCGACCAGCTGGACACGATGGTGGGAGAACGCGGCTACCGGCTGTCCGGCGGTGAGCGGCAGCGCATGACCATCGCGCGGCTCCTGCTCGCCCAGCCGCGCGTCGTCATCCTCGACGAGGCGACGGCAGCGCTGGACTCGACGTCCGAGGCCGCCGTGCAGGCCGCACTCGGCGAGGCGCTCGAGGGACGGACCGCGATGGTGATCGCCCACCGACTCTCCACCATCCGCAGCGCGGACCTGATCCTGGTGGTCGAGGACGGCTCGATCGTGGAGCGCGGTACGCACGACGAGCTGCTGGCCACCGGTGGGCGGTACGAGGAGCTGTACCGGACCCAGTTCGCCGCGCAGGAGAACGTCGATACCGACGCGGAAGCAGCGGTGGACTGAGCGGGCAGTCGGGCAGTCGGGCGGCGCAGCAGGGGTCTGCGCCGCCACCAACAGAGAAGGCCCCCTGACCCAGGGGATCCTGGACGAGAGGGCCTTGCGCGTAGCGAGGGCGGGACTTGAACCCGCGACCCCACGATTATGAGTCGTGTGCTCTAACCAACTGAGCTACCCCGCCAGAGATCCGGAGCGGCGTGCGCACCGGGTCGGAGCCCCGAGTCAGGATTGAACTGACGACCCCCTCCTTACCATGGAGGTGCTCTACCACTGAGCTATCGGGGCGATGTGCCGCGAACGGCACCACACGAGGATAGCAGACCTCCGACGCTGCTCCGGAACCGGACGAGACGCCCGGGCGTGCCGCGTCGTGGGCCGCTAGTTCGCGTTGGCCTTGAGCCACGCCAGCGGGTCCACCGGGACTCCGTCGACGTGGACCTCGAGGTGCAGGTGCGGGCCCGTGGAGTTGCCCGTGCTGCCGACGAGACCGAGGATGTCGCCGACCTCGACGTGCTGGCCGGTGACCACCTTGAAGGAGTTGTCCTCCATGTGGCCGTAGACGCTGACGAACTGCTTGCCGTCGACGTCGTGCTCCACCCAGACGTCGTTGCCGAAGCCGCCGTCGTTCGCCTGCACCTTGATCACGGTGCCGGCGGCGATGACACCGATCGGGGTGCCCTCACCCGGTGCGAAGTCGACGCCCATGTGGTTCGTCGAGCAGAACGAGCACCCGGCGACCTGGCGGCCCCCGAAGCCCGAGGTGATCGGGACGCCGGTCAGGAACGGCCACTGGATCGTGCCCGTCGGGTCGTTCGTGAAGCTCGAGGAGTCGACGTTCGCGTACTGCGTGGCATCGGACACCGTGAACTGGTCTCGGGCGGTGGAACCGTCGGCGGCAGCCCCGACCTGCATCGACTGGGTGGCACCACCGGAGGTGGCACGAGCCGCGGTCGACCCGGACTCGGGCACCCAGAGGGCCTGCGCCGGCAGGGAGGTCGAGACGACCAGGCCGGCCGCGAAGAGCAGGGCGCCGACGGCGGTCACGCGCGAGGCCGACCGGCGGAACGACGCGCCCCGCTTCCGGGTCGGCGCTGCGACGGGCGTGCTGGTGGAGGGGATGTGGCGCGCTGCGCGGTCGACCGGGGCCGGGGCCGTCGTGGCTGTCCGGCCGTTGCGGCGGCGCGAGGCGGGGACCTGACCGGCCACGCGGCGGGGCGCAGATGTGGGAGCGACGGGGGCGACGGACTGCGCCTGCACGTCGGGCGAGGTGGGTGCCGGCGGCGTCTGGATGCGCGAGGCCGGGCGCGCGGGCGACGCCGGCGCGAAGTCGATCGGCGACACGGGGGCCGCAGGGGTCCCCGGCGTGGCCGCTCCGATGACGTCGTCGAAGCTCGGACCCGTCGAGTCCTGCGCCGTGGTCGAGCCCTTGGCCGCTGCTCGTTCTGCCTCGATCCGAGCGCGTCGGGTCTGGTGGACGACCGGGGTGGCGGCGTCGACGGAACCGTCGGTGGGAGCGGACGACAGAGGAGTACGGGGCATGCGTGCGGTGGCGATCCTGATCGGAGAAGGGCCCACTCGTTGGTAACGAGCAGATAACGGGACCTGAGCACGCTAGCAGGCGACGTCCCAGGTCGCCAGTCGTGGTCATGTCCACCCAGGACCCCCGGAGGTGGTGCCCGGCGGGTCGTCAGGCCGGCACGGATCCGAGCGCACCGGCCTCGAGCCGACGCACCAGCGCCTCGAGTTCGTCGGCGACGGCGGGGCTCGCGAACAGGAAGGAGCGGGTCCCCCCGGCCTCCCAGATGCGGATGGTCGCGCCGGCCTCCTGTGCCACGAGGGCCCCGCCCGCCATGTCCCACGGGTTGATCCCGCGTTCGTAGTAGGCGTCCACCGTCCCCGCCCCGACCGCGCAGCAGTCGAGCGACGCCGCTCCCCCACGGCGGATGTCCCGCACCTCGCCGATGAGACCGGCGAGCACCGCCACCTGCTCGCGACGACGGTCTGCCGTGTACCCGAACCCGGTGGCGACGAGCGTCTCCGCCAGCGACCCGGGCGCGGCGACGGACAACGGCTCCCCGTCACGCGTCGCGCCCTGTCCGGCGGCCGCGCGGAAGACGGTGCCCGTCGCCGGTGCCACGACGACGCCCGCGATCGGCTCCCAGGTCATCGGATCGGCCCCGCCGCGGACGACACCGATGCTCACGCCGTACTCGTCGCTGCCGTACAGGTAGTTGACCGTGCCGTCGATCGGGTCCACCACCCACGTGATGCCCGAGGCCCCCGAGGCGGATCCGGACTCCTCGCCGTGGAAAGCGTCGTCGGGACGGGCCTCGGCGATGCGGGCACGGATCAGCGCCTCGACCTCGCGGTCAGCGGCCGTGACCACGTCGACGATGCTCGACTTCCGGTCCGCGACCTCGACCCCCTCGGCGCGGCGCCGTGCGGCCAGCGCCGCGGCGTCACGGGCGATCGACTCGGCGAGGTCGGCGAACTGGGCGGGGGTGAGGTCGGAGGCCATGCACCCATCCTCCCGGAAACACCATCGGCCCCGTCCGCAGTGGACGGGGCCGATCAGATGGTGGCAAGTGAGGGATTCGAACCCCCGAAGGCTACGCCGGCTGATTTACAGTCAGATCCCTTTGGCCGCTTGGGTAACTTGCCATGCGCACCCAGCCGGTGTGATCACCAACCGAAGGCGCGCACAAAAGCATAGCGGATCGCTGACGGTGGTCGTGACCACCGTCAGCCGATCCGCGCGACCGGAACCGGGCCTCCTGTCCGCCGTTAGGCTGTTCCGCATGGCAGACAGTTCCTTCGACGTGGTCAGCAAGGTCGACAAGATGGAGGCGGAGAACGCCCTCAACCAGGCGGCCAAGGAGATCGAGCAGCGGTACGACTTCAAGGGTGCCGACGCCTCGGTGGCGTTCAGCGGTGAGGACGTCCTGATCAAGGCGAACTCGGAAGAGCGCGCCAAGGCGGTCCTCGACGTGCTGCAGAGCAAGGCGATCAAGCGCAACATCAGCCTGAAGAGCCTGGACGCCGGCGACCCGTACCCCTCGGGCAAGGAGTACCGCATCGAGGTCAAGTTCAAGAACGGCATCGAGCAGGACGTGGCGAAGAAGATCGGTGCGTTCCTGCGTGCCAACGCCCCGAAGACCGTGAAGAGCCAGATCCAGGGTGACGAGCTCCGCGTCTCGTCGAAGAGCCGTGACGACCTGCAGAACACGATCCAGCTCCTCAAGGGTGAAGAGTTCGACGTCCCGTTGCAGTTCATCAACTTCCGCTGACCCGCGGCCCCTGCGAACGACACCCGACACCGGCACCCCGTGGAGCACTGGCTCACCGTCGTCATCACCGTCCTGCTCGTCCTGCTGGACCTGGCGATCCGCGTCTTCTCGATCATCTACGTCCCGATCAACCGGAAGCCGCAGACCGCGACGGCGTGGCTGCTCGCGATCTTCCTCATCCCCTACATCGGCTTCATCGTCTTCCTGGTCATCGGGTCGACGAAGCTCCCGCGCGCCCGACGCGAGAAGCAGACCGAGATCAACGCGTACATCCTCGAGCAGACCGAGGGCATCGAGCGGGTCCGCCGTGACCACCCGTGGCCGGCGTGGCTGGAGAGCGTCACACGGCTGAACCGCGAGCTCGGAGCGATGCCGTTGGTCGGGGGCAACTCGGCGGAGCTCTACCCCGACTCCGAGGAGTCCATCGCCGAGATGACCCGGGCGATCGACCAGTCCCGCCGCTTCGTCCACGTCGAGTTCTACATCGCGACGCTCGACGACACCACCCGGCCCTTCTTCGAGGCGCTCGCGCGGGCGCAGTCCCGCGGTGTGACCGTGCGGTTCCTGCTCGACCACTGGGCCAGCCGCGGGTACCCGGGGTACAAGGACACCCTGGCGTTCATGGACCAGGCGGGCATCGAGTGGCACCTGATGCTCCCGCTCCTGCCGCTGCAGGGCAAGTTCCAGCGTCCCGACCTCCGCAACCACCGGAAGATCATGGTGCTCGACGGCTCGGTCGCGTTCACCGGCTCGCAGAACCTGATCGACGCCTCCTACGACATCAGGTCCCACGTCGAGAAGGGCATGGTCTACAAGGACCTGTTCGCCCGGTTCGAGGGGCCGGTCGTCGCCGGGCTCAACGCCCTGTTCGTCACCGACTGGTACAGCGAGACCGACGAGCTGCTGCTGCGTGAGAGCGACCCCGTCCAGCGGGCCGACCGCGGCGACGCGCTCGACTGCCAGGTGGTGCCGTCCGGACCGGGGTTCGACGGCGAGAACAACCTGCGCCTGTTCAACGCGCTGCTCTACTCCGCACAGCAGAAGGTGTCGATCACCTCGCCGTACTTCGTGCCCGACGACTCGATGCTCTACGCCATCACCACGACGGCGCAGCGTGGGGTCGAGGTCGAACTGTTCGTCGGCGAGATGGGCGACCACACGATGACCTGGCACGCGCAGCGCTCCTACTACGAGGGACTCCTGCGGGCCGGCGTGAAGATCTGGCTCTACCGCGCGCCGACGATCCTGCACGCCAAGCACTTCACGATCGACGACGAGGTGTCGGTGATCGGCTCGAGCAACATGGACATGCGCTCGTTCAGCCTGAACCTCGAGGTCTCCGTGATGGTGCGCGGTCACCGCTTCGTCGACGCCCTGCGCGAGGTGCAGGAAGCGTACAAGGAGCACAGCTTCGAACTCACGCTCGACGAGTGGGTCGACCGTCCGCGCCGTTCCAAGGTGCTCGACAACGTCGCGCGGCTCACGGCGGCGCTGCAGTAGCCGACGCTGTCGCAGCGTCGCAGCGCGCACCGTGGCGGCGCGCACCGTCGCACCGTGCGTCGTCCTCCACCCGGTGCGACCTTGGCCGCACCGTGCGTCGCGACAGCGGGGCACCCGGCGAGCAAGCCCGCGGCGAACGGACAACCCTGCACCGTGCGTGGCGTTCGGGGCCGGTTCAGGATGCCGTGCGCCCCGCGTCGCACAACCAACCACGCACGGTGCGGACGGGAGGCCCGGGTCGCCTCCGTCGCGCACCGTGCGTCGCCCTCCACCCGGTGCGACCTTGGCCGCACCGTGCGTCGCGACAGCGGGGCACCCGGCGAGCAAGCCCGCGGCGGACGGACAACCCTGCACGGTGCGGTAAGCGTTCCGTGGCCGGCGCGGGTCCGCCAGGAGCGCTCAGCGCAGCGGGACCAGGGACGCCAGGGCTCCCACCACCCGCTCGAGCGGGCCGCGGCCGAGGAACCGCCGCCACAGCATCGCGAAGACCACCGAGCCGAGGGCGAACCAGCCCCAGGCCTCGGCCGATTCGGGGTACGTCGGCAGCGTCGCGAGGACCACGAGGTGCCCCGAGTACACCGTCAGGGGCATCGACCCGACAGCGGCGAGCGGGAACGCGATCCGCTCGGCGACCCGCCCGCGGCCGTCGAACACGAGCACGCAGAGCGCGATGAGCGTGACCGCGACGCCGGCCGTCCCGAGCACGTCGACGACCGACGACGAGTGGTCACGCGGGGACAGGAACAGCTGGGCGAGCGCCTGGCCGGGGGTCGAGCCCTCGCCCGCGTACGGCACGCCGGGGAACGCCAGGGCCGCGTCGTCCGGCAGCGGGGCGAGGAACGAGCCCGCGACGTACGCGGTGGCGGCGACCAGTGCGCCGGACACGAGGAGCGCGACCTGCCGGCCACGGTCCTCCAGGCCGACCCGGGCGACCGCGAGCCCCACCAGGACGTACGCCAGGAAGGTGACCACGGGGTAGACCAGGCCGAGCTGGACACCGACCATGCCCGCATCCGCGTAGGCGGGGGCGATCGCCAGCGCGGCGACGGGCGACAGCAGCGCGCAGACGGCGGCGATGCCGAGCAGCGCCGCCGGCCGGAGGCGGAGCACCGGGACCACGAGCAGGAACAGCACCCCGTACGTCGGCAGGATCACGTAGACCGGGGTGTCGAGCGCCATCAGCGCGAAGCCGATGACGACCACCACCACCGCACGGATCGCGAGCCGGGCGCGGATCCGTCCGATCGTCGGCGGGCCGGGCGGGTCCGTGCGGCCGCTCGTCAAGCCGATCGAGACACCGGCCAGGACTGCGAACAGGGTCGACGGGCGGCCGTGGGCGACGGCGGTCCAGGTCGCCGGGTCGGTCCACTCGAGCTGCTCCGCGATGCCGCCGACGTGGGCGGCCACCATGCCGAGCAGCGCGATCGCGCGCGCCACGTCGACGCCCTGCAACCGGACCCCCGGCGCAGACGCGCCCCGCACCGCGGTGGGCGGGACGGGGCGCGTGTCGGTCACGGCAGTCAGCTCGTCGGTGCGTCGACGCGGCCGAGCGAGACGTCGATCATCTCGTCGCGCGGGACGACCTTGATGCGCTCACGGCCGTCGATCGACCCGAGGGCCTGCTCGTGGGTGTCGAGGTGGTGCCAGCCCTCGAGGTCGGTGTACTCGACACCGCGCTCGCGGAGCAGGGCCGGGATCGCCTCGTCCGAGGGGTCCTCCGGCGTCCACCAGCTCGCCTGGTCGTTGACGATGTGCTGCACGGTCTCCATGGCGTCGGACTTGGTGTGCCCGATGAGCCCGACCGGACCACGCTTGATCCAGCCGGTGGCGTACACACCGGGGATCTGCTGGTTGTCGTCGTCGAGGACCTGGCCCTCGTGGTTCGGGATGACGCCGTGCCGCTCGTCGAACGGGACACCGGGCAGCGGGGAACCGAAGTACCCGACGGCGCGGTAGGCGGCCTGGATCGGGATCTCGCGGATCTCGCCGGTGCCCTCGACGCCGCCCTCGCCGTTCGGACGGGTGCGCTCGTAACGGATGGCGGTCAGCTTGCCCTGCTCGTCGCCGACGAACTCGATCGGCTTCGCGTAGAAGTGCAGGTGGAGCCGACGGCTGGCCTGGCCGACCTCGCGCGTGCGCCACTGCTCGAGGACACGGTTGATGACCATGACCTGCTTGTTCGTCGCGATCGCGGTCTTCGATGCCTCGTCGTGGTCGAAGTCCTCGTCGTAGACGACCATGTCGACGTCGCGGACCTCGCCGAGCTCACGGAGCTCGAGGGGTGTGAACTTCACCTGCGCCGGGCCACGGCGGCCGAAGACGTGCACGTCCGTGACTGGCGAGGCCTTGAGTCCCTGGTACACGTTCTCTGGGATCTCGGTCGGCAGCAGGTCGTCGGCGTGCTTCGCCAGGATGCGCGACACGTCGAGGGCCACGTTGCCGACGCCGATGACCGCGACGCTCTCGGCCTCGAGCGGCCAGGTGCGCGGGACGTCGGGGTGGCCGTCGAACCAGCTCACGAACTCGGCTGCACCGTACGAGCCGTCGAGGTCGACGCCGGGGATGTCGAGGTCGGCGTCCTTGATCGCCCCCGTCGAGAAGACGACGGCGTTGTAGTGCTTCTTGAGGTCGTCGAGGGTGATGTCCTCGCCGTAGCGGACGTTGCCGAACAGCCGGACGACCCCGCGGTCGAGGACGTCGCGCAGGGCGTTGATGATGCCCTTGATCCGCGGGTGGTCGGGGGCGACGCCGTACCGGACCAGGCCGTAGGGCGCCGGGAGCTGCTCGAACAGGTCGATCGACACGTCGTAACCGCGGGCCTCGCGCAGCAGGATGTCCGCGGCGTAGATGCCGGCCGGGCCGGCGCCGACGATGGCGAGTCGGAGGGTGGGCACTGATCGTCTCCAGTTCGTTCGGGTGGGGGTTCCCGGGGGTGCCTCCCGACCGTGCCGCGGTGGGCGTGCCGTGTCGGGAGGGGTGTTCAGCGGCTTCGGTCGACGACGGAGTCCGCGAAGCGGGTGAGCGCCCGTTTCACGATGCCGTCGGGCAGCGGAGCGAGGGCGTCGACGGCTTCGCGGGCCCAGGCGACGGCGACCGCACGGGTCGCTGCGGTGGCCTCGTGCTCACGGAGGGCGGAGACGGCCGACTGGTACGGAGCGGAGTCGACCACGTCGTCGGGGGCGCCGTTGACGTCGCGCTCGATGCGCTCGACCAGGTGCTGTGCCGAGGGGTCCGTCACGGCCATCCGCCGCAGTTGCAGCATCGGCAGGGTGTCGACGCCTGCGCGCAGGTCGTTGCCGGCGATCTTGCCGGTCTTGTCCGTCGCGGGGGCGAGGTCGATGACGTCGTCGACGAGCTGGAAGGCCACACCGACCTTCTCGCCGAACGTGCCGACGGCGTCGAGGTAGGCACGGTCGGCACCGGAGAACATCACACCGGCGCGGGCAGCGGTGGCGATGAGCGAACCGGTCTTGTCGCTGAGCACCTGGATGTAGTGCTCCAGCGGGTCGTCGTGCGACTGCGGACCGGTGGTCTCGTGCAGCTGGCCCATGCAGAGGCGCTGGAACGTCTCGGCCTGCATCCGGATGCCCTCGGTGCCGAGGTCCGCGGTGATCAGGCTGGCGCGGGCGAAGAGCAGGTCGCCGGTCAGGATCGCCACGTTGTTGCCGTAGGTGATCTGCGCGGCGGGGACCCCGCGGCGCACCGGCGCCTCGTCCATGACGTCGTCGTGGTAGAGCGACGCCAAGTGGGTGGTCTCGATGCTCACCGCGGCCTTGACCACGGCGTCGGTCACGCCGTCGCCGAGCTGCGCGATGAGGAGCGTCAGCGTCGGACGGATGCGCTTGCCCCCGGCGGAGAGCAGGTACCGGCTGGTGGTGTCGGCGAGGGTGTCAGTGGAGCGCATGGCGTCCTCGAGCCCCTGCTCGACGAGCTCGAGCCCGTCGTCGACCGCGGAGATGAAGCGACGGTCGGCGGGCGTGGCGAACAACCGCTCGCCGATGCCCAGCGACGCGCGCAGGCTCGGCGCGCGACGTGCGACCGGGACGCTCGGATTCAAGTGCTGCTCCGTCTTCGGGGGTGGTGACCGGTCAGTCGGCGGCCGGGTCGACGCGCGGCTGCTCGCCGGTGTTCTGGTGGTCACGGCGGGCCTTCGCACGCCGTGCCGCGGACTCGCGCACCGTGTCGGCGACGGGCTTGCGGCCACGGTGCAGTGCGACGATACCGGCCGTCAGGTTGCGGTAGGCGACCACCGAGAAGCCGACACCGCGGAGCCACTGGGTCAGCACCTGCTGGTCGGGCCACGCGTCGATGGACTCGGCGAGGTACCGGTAGGCAGCCGGGTTGCTGCTCGAGAGCCGCGCGATGCCCGGGAGCACGCGCTTCAGGTAGGTGCCGTAGCCGAAGCGCAGCAGCGCACGCGGCGGCGTCGAGAACTCACAGATGACGACGCGGCCACCGGGCTTCAGGACGCGGAGCATCTCGGCGAGCGCCTGCTTCGGGTCGTTGACGTTGCGCAGTCCGAACGAGATCGTGACGGCGTCGAACGTGTCGTCGTCGAAGGGCAGCTGCTCGGCGTCGCCCTCGACGAAGGTGATCTCGGGGTGACGCTCACGGCCGACGGCGATCATGCCCGCGGACAGGTCGAGCGCGGTGACCTCGGCGCCCTTCTTGGCGAAGGCCGCCGCGCTGGTGCCCGTGCCCGCGGCGATGTCGAGGACCTTCTCGCCGGGCTGGGGGTCGACCGCGCGGACGGTGGCGACACGCCACAGCGGGGCGTTGCCCGCCGACAGGATGTCGTTCGTGAGGTCGTACTTGGCCGCGACGTCGTCGAACATCGCCGCCACCTCGTCCGGGCGCTTGTTCAGGTCCGCTCTGCTCACGTGGTCAATCCTAGAGGTCCCGACCGAGCGTTCACCGGACTCGCAGCCACCCGGGCGGTGCGGGATCGGCGCGTAGCATCGGAGCCGTGACCCGAACCACCACGGCGGCGCCCCCGCTGACGGTCTCGACCCGGATCCTCGACGACCCGGGCACCGTCCTCCGCCACACGCTCCGCGATCGACCCCTCGCCTTCGTCCGGAACGGCGACGGCATCGTCGGCATCGGTGAGGCGCTGCGGTTCACCTTCACCGGCCCCGACCGGATGCGTGACGCGGCCGCGTTCTGGCGCAGTGTCGTCGCGACCGCCGTCGTCGACGACCCCGTCCAGCTGCGCGGCTCGGGGCTCGTCGCCTTCGGGTCGTTCGCGTTCGCCGACGACTCCGCCGACGAGAGCGTGCTCATCGTGCCCCGGGTGGTCCTCGGCCGCCGTCGGGGCAAGGCGTGGCTGACGGCCATCGACACCACGGCCGGCGCGGAGCCCCTGGCCTTCACCCGGACCTCGGTCCCGGTCCCCCGGGTCGGACCGCACGTCTCCGTCGAGCTGCGTCCCGGGCAGATCGACGAAGCCACCTACGCCGCCAACGTGTCCGAGGCCGTCCGCCGCATCGTGGCCGGGAGCGCCCAGAAGGTGGTGCTCGCCCGCGACCTGGTCGGCACGCTGCCGTCGGGGGCCGATCGACGAGCCGTCCTGCTCGACCTCGCCGCCGCCTACCCGCAGTGCGTGACCTTCGCAGTGGACGGGCTGGTCGGTGCCACGCCGGAGACCCTCGCCCGCACCGACGGCACGCGGCTGACCGCGCGGGTGCTCGCCGGCAGCGCCGCACGGGGCACCGACGAGGTCTCCGACCGTGCCGCCGCCGAGGCCCTGGCCAGCAGCGCCAAGGACGTCGAGGAGCACGCCTTCGCGATCGACAGCCTGCTCGCGGCCCTCGCACCGCTCGCCACGGACCTGCGCGCCGACGCCGAACCGTTCCGGCTGCAGCTGCCGAACCTGTGGCACCTGGCGACGGACGTGCAGGCGACGCTGCCGCCCGACACGACCTCGCTCGACGTCGCCGACGCGCTGCACCCGACGGCTGCGGTCGCGGGCACCCCGACCGACGTCGCGGTGCGGCTCGTCGCCGAGCTCGAGGGCGTCGACCGCGGTCGCTACGCCGGGCCGGTCGGCTGGATGAGCGCGACGGGCGACGGTGAGTGGATGCTCGCGCTGCGCAGCGCACGGATCGACGACGACGGCACCGTCCGCGCCTGGGCGGGCGCCGGGATCGTCGCCGGCTCGGAGCCCGAGCGCGAGGTCGCCGAGACGGCCCTGAAGTTCCGACCGATCACCGACGCCCTGGCCTGAAGCACCCCGGGGCCGCGCGGAGACCGGGTCGCAGCGTGGCCGGGGCACCCGTGGCCGGTCAGTCGGCCAGCGGTACTTCGATCACGACGCGCTCGGCGGGGTCCGTCAGCACGCGTTCGAGGTCGCCCCACGTGGCCGCCCGGCGGTACTCCCACCCGAGACCCGTGACGACCCGTTCGACGTCGACGTGCTGCGGGGTCGACATCATCCGGCGCATGTCGGCGTCCGGCGTGGTCTTCGCGACCTCGAGCCCGCGGAAGATGGCGCCACCGTGGTCGTTGCCGACGACGACCTGCACCCGGTGGGTGCGTTCCTCGGTGCCGGTGACGAACGCGCCGAGGTCGTGCAGCAGCGTCAGGTCGCCGAGGAGCACGCGCGTGGTGCCCACCGAGGCGGAGGACTGCTCGAGTGCCGCGGCGATGCCGAGCGCGGTCGAGACGGTGCCGTCGATGCCGGCCAGTCCGCGGTTCGCGTGCACCCGGATCTTCTTGCCGAGCACCCGGGCGTCGGCTTCGCGGATGAGCTGCGAGGCGCCGAGGACCAGGCGGTCGTGCGGCCAGGTCGCGCCCCAGACGGCCTCGGCGAGCATGGCCCGGTCGACGGGTCGGCGACGGAGTGCGACCTCGTCACGCAGGAACTTGTTCCGCTCGGCGCGGTCGGCGGAACGCTTGGCGTCGAGGTCCGGGCCGGCGTCGCCGTCCCCCAGGATCCGTCGGCTGGCACCCACCCAGCGGCCGACCCACGCACGGTGCTCCGGGCGGGTGCGGCCCGTCACGCGGACGTCGGACACGAAGGTGGTCGCGGCGTCCGGTCGGGAGGCACGGGCCGGGTCGAAGGGGTCGGCCGCCGGTCCGCGGACGACGATCGTCTCGACCCCGTCGCGCTGCAGGAGCGCGGGGACCTCTCTGCTGAGGGTCGGGTGGCCGAGCACGACGGCGCGGCGGACGGCGCCACCGTGGTCCGCGTCGCGCAGGAGTTCACGGTAGGCCACGACCAGGTTGCGGCCGAAGCGCGCGCCGCTGGAGACCTCGGCGAGGAGCGGCGCCCCGAGTTCCCAGGCGATCCGCTCAGCTTCCTCGCCGGCGTCGTGCCCGGCGATGACGACGGTGGCCGGCTCGTCGTCCGGGGTGAGTTCGGCGACCGGCAGACCGGTGTGGGCGCGGCGGGTGGCGAAGGCGAGGTCGATCTCGTCGTCGGGGACGGCGGTGACGTGCTCCGGGGTGAGCCCGGCGGAGAGCGGCTCACGGAACGCGACGTTGAGCTGTGCGGGCCCCGGCTGCCCGGTGTGCCCGGCTGCGGCGGCGACCGCCTGTCGGGCGAGGGCGCGCAGGGTGTCGCGGACCGAGGCATCGACGCCGTGCGCCGACGGGGCCGCGACGTCGCGGACGAAGGCGACGGCCTCGCCGAAGATCCCCGGCTGCACCGTGGTCTGGTTGCTCCCGATGCCGCGGAGCTCGTCGGGGCGGTCCGCACTCAGCACGATCATCGGCACGCCCGAGTGGTGCGCCTCGAGCACGGCGGGGTGCAGGTTCGCCACCGCGGTGCCCGACGTGGTCACGACCGCGGCGGGTCGGTGCGTCTCGACCGCGAGCCCGAGCGCGAAGAACCCGGCGGTCCGTTCGTCCAACCGGACATGCACGGTCAGTCCGCCGGCACGCTCGAGGGCGACCGCGGCGAGCGCGAGCGCCTGGGACCGGGAACCGGGGCTGACCACGACGTCGGTGACGCCGGCGCGGACGAGTTCCTGCAGGAGCGCGAGCGCGGTGTCGGTCGCCGGGCTGCCCGAGCCGGCGGGGCCGTCAGCGATCGGTGCGGCCGTCGTCGTCGCGCTCGTGGAACTGGTCTTCGAGGTCTCGGAGGGTCGCGTCGTCCTGGTCCTTGTCCGTGAGGGTGTCGCCCGGCTCCGGCGTGGTGCCGAGGAAGTCCGGGTCGTCTTCGGGTCCACGGTACCGGGCGGATGCACCGGGGTCCGTCGCGGGGGTGCGACCGAGCAGGAACCACAGGACGCCGCCCAGCACGGGCAGGATGATCACGAGCAGCAGCCACACACCGCGACGCAGGGAACGGATGCGCTGACGGGGCATCGTGCCGCAGTCGATGGCCGCGTACACCGTGAAGGCAACGGCGGCCACGACGACGATCAACCACAAGCGGACCATGCGGTGAAGTCTAGGTCGCGACCCTGTGATGCCCCTGCCGGTCGGCGCTTCCGTAGACTCACCGTGTGAAAGCGTGGCTCCTGTACACCCTGGCTCGGCTCGGCATCTTCGTGGTGGCGCTCGTGCTCCTCCTGCTCCTGACGCCGCTGAAGTGGTACTGGGCGACGATCATCGCCGCCCTGGTGGGTCTGCTCATCTCGTACATCGCACTGTCCGGACTCCGCACGCAGGTCGCCCTGAGCCTGGCGAACCGCCGCGGCGTCCCCGAGCGCGACGCCGACTCGGACTTCGAGGACGACTTCGTCGACGCCGCCGACTCGGATGCCGCAGCCGCTCCCGTCGTCCGTCCGGTGTCCGACGCGGACCGGCACGAAGCACGCCGGGACGCCGACGCCGACTGACCCCGGGCACGGGGTCGTCAGGTCGGAGCCGGAACGGTTACGGCTGCACGGCCAGGGTGATCCCGAGCACCACGCCGAAGGCGAGCGACCCGAACGACGACAGCTGCAGCGCCGTGATGAGCTCGCGGGGCTTCCGCGACGACACCCCGATCGCCAGGGCCGGCAGCGCCAGCAGCAGCGAGAAGTACGTGAAGCCCGTGCGGAAGTACAGCAGCACGAACCAGAGCAGCACGACGTACGGCAGCATCAGGAACAGGCCGAAGAGCACGCGGGCGACCGGACGACCGACGACCACGGCGAGCGTCCGCTTGCCCGCCAGCTGGTCCTCGTCGATGTCGCGGATGTTGTTCACCATCAGGACCGCGCAGGCGAAGAACCCGGCGGCCACCGCGGCGGCCCAGCCACTCAGCGTGACCTCGCGGATCTGCACGAACTGCGTACCGAGCACGGCGACGAGTCCGAAGAACACGAACACGAACACCTCGCCGAGGGCGTTGTACCCGTACGGCTTCTTGCCGCCCGTGTAGAACCAGGCGGCGACGATGGCGGCGGCCCCGACGAGCAGCAGCCACCACAGCTGGGTGAGCAGCACGATGACCAGGCCGGCGACGGCTGCCAGGCCGAAGAACGTCAGGGCGACCGTGAGCACCGTCCGGGGCTTGGCCAGCCCGGCACCCGTGAGCCGTGCGGGTCCGACGCGGTACTCGTCGGTGCCGCGGACCCCGTCGGAGTAGTCGTTGCTGTAGTTCACGCCGATCTGCAGGAACAGCGCCACGGCCAGGGCGAGCAGCGCGACGGCGAGGTGGCTGCCCTTCGCCAGGTAGTCGCCGAAGTCCCCGGGCTCACCGCTGTCGACGAACGCGACGGCGGTGCCCAGCACGACCGGGACGACGCCGAGGGTCAGGGTGCGCAGACGCGCGCCGCCGATCCAGTCGCGTGCGGTCGCCTTCCGCTTGGTGCGGGCGGGGGCAGCGGCCTTCGCCGGGTTGCCGGACCGGCCCTGCTTCTGCGTCGAGTTCTTCGTTCGTGCCACGAGCACCGATCTTATTGCCGATGCGGCGCCCGCTGGCTCGCCCCTACGGCCCTGCCGGGTCGACGAGCGCCTGCACGGCCCGCCGGTCGGGTTTGCCGGACGCCAGCATCGGGATCCGGTCCACCAGGACCACGTCGGCCGGCCGGGCGGCACGGCCGAGGGCTGCTCCGACGTGGGCACGCACGGTGTCCGGGTCGAGCGGTTGCTCGGTGACGACGACGGGGACCTCGCCCCACTCCCCCGCCGAGCGCCGCACGACGACGGCACTCTGCTGCCCGGGCAGCCCCCGGACGAGCCGTTCGACCGCCCCGAGCTGGACCTTCTCGCCACCGGAGATCACCACGTCGTCGAGGCGTCCGAGCACGCGGACGACCCCGCCGGACAGGGTCGCGGTGTCCCCGGTCCGGTACCACCGCAGCCCGTCCCGCTCGACGAAGGCCGATGCCGTGCGGTCGTCGTCGTCGAGGTACCCCTCGGCGAGCATCGGCCCGGCCAGGTGCAGCTCGTCGTCGACCAGTGCGGTGCGCACGGTGCCGAACGGGACGCCGTCGTACACGCACCCACCGCTCGTCTCGCTCGCGCCGTACGTCGTCACGATCCGGACCCCGGCGTCGTGCGCGCGCTGCCGGAGCGGCGCGGGGGTCGCCTGTCCGCCGACCAGGACCGCGTCGAACCCGGCGAGGGCGCGGGTGGCGTCCGGGTCGTCGAGCACCCGGGCGAGCTGGACCGGCACCAGCGAGGTGTACCGACGGGGCGCGGCCGGACCGGTGACGAGCCGTTCGGCCGCCTCGGTGAACGCGGCGGCCGCGAAGTGCCCGGGTGCCACGACGACGGGCTCGGTGCCGGCGGTGATCGAGCGGGTCAGGACGTTGAGGCCGGCGATGTAGTGCGTCGGCAGCGCGAGCACCCAGCGTCCCGGACCACCGAGCGCCGCGTCGGCCGCCGCCGCACCGGCGAGGAGCGCCTCGGACGACAGCGCCACGCGCTTGCCGGTCCCGGTGGACCCGCTCGTCTCGACCACCAGGGCGACCGCCTGCCGGACCTCGGCCGGAGGTGCCTTCGGCAGCGCCGGAGCCCCCTCGGCGACGGGGAGCAGCGCGGGGCCGCCGGCGAGCGCTGCCTCCAGGGCGCGCAGCACGGCCGACGGGTCCGACGTACCGGTCGCGACCAGCGGACGGGGCATCAGTAGTGCCAGGGGAACGCGGTCCACTCGGGAGCGCGCTTCTCGAGGAACGAGTCGCGACCCTCGACCGCCTCGTCGGTGCCGTACGCCAACCGCGTCGCCTCGCCCGCGAAGACCTGCTGACCGACCATGCCGTCGTCGACGGCGTTGAACGCGTACTTGAGCATCCGGATCGCCGTCGGGGACTTGCCGAGCACGATCTCGCCCCAGCGGATCGCCTCACGCTCGAGGTCCTCGTGGGGGACCACGGCGTTCACCGCACCCATCTCGTAGGCGCGCTGGGCGGAGTACTCCTGCGCGAGGAAGAAGACCTCGCGGGCGAACTTCTGCCCGATCTGCTTGGCGTAGTAGGCGCTGCCGTACCCGCCGTCGAACGAGCCGACGTCGGCGTCGGTCTGCTTGAACCTGCCGTGCTCGGCACTCGCGATGGTGAGGTCGCAGATGGCGTGCAGGGAGTGCCCACCGCCGGCGGCCCAGCCGGGGACGACCGCGATGACGACCTTGGGCATCATCCGGATGAGGCGCTGGACCTCGAGGATGTGGAGCCGCCCCATCGACGCCTGCGCGGCCGCGGGGTCGACGCCCTCGGGCGGTGCACCCTCGTCACCGACGTACTGGTAGCCGCTCCGTCCACGGATGCGCTGGTCGCCGCCGGAGCAGAACGCCCACCCGCCGTCCTTCGGGCTCGGGCCGTTGCCCGTGAGCAGGACGACACCGACACGGGGGTCCTGCCGTGCGTCGTCGAGGGCGCGGTAGAGCTCGTCGACCGTGCGCGGGCGGAAGGCGTTCCGGACCTCCGGACGGTCGAAGGCGACACGGACGATCCCCTTGGAGACGTGCTTGTGGTACGTGATGTCGGTGAACTGCTCCGCGATCGGAGCGGTGGTCCAGACGTCGGGGTCGAACAGGTCGGAGACGGGAGCAGCCATGCCCCCAACGTACCGCCGGGCGTCTGCCGGGTCAGGCGCCCATGTCGGTCAGGAGCTCCGGCGCGACGAACACCATGATCACGATGAGGATCACGGGGTTCGCGAAGAACGCCAGGACGACCCCGATGGCGCCGTACCAGCGGCCGAAGGATCCGACGGCGGCGACGAACCCGAGCACGGCGGCGATGAGCGTCAGGAACACGACGACGAAGCAGATGCCGAACGCGAAGTTCGTGTCACCGCCCATGAACACGGCGAACGCGCTGGCGTCGACCGCAGCGGAGACCACGGCGAGGCCCAGGGCGATCTTGCCGACGACGGGGTTGCGGCGCTTCTTGGAGGCCGCCTGCCGCACGTCGACGGTGTTGCGCTGCATGAGCCGGGCGAAGTCGTCGGACCCGGCTGTCGGACGCGCCGTCGCTCGGGACGGGTTCGCCGCGGGTCGGGCATCCGCGCTCGGACGGGCTGCAGACGCCGAACGGGCTGCCGGACGAGCGCCGGCGCTCGACGGGTCGGCCTGGCGCTGTGCTGCCCGCTGCTGTGCTGCGCGCTGCCGCGGATCCACCGCCACCGAGCCTCCCTCGTTCCGGGTCGTTCCCCTCGCCGACCGGAGCCGACCGATGCATGCTAGTGCCCTGCCCTGGCGGTCCCCTCCGAGGAACCGGCGGGCGACCTGGGTGCGGTGGGAGGATGGCGGACGTGCTCCCCGACCTCGCCGAACTCCTCGCCGACGCGCACGTGGTGGCCCTGCCCATGCGGGTGCGGTTCCGCGGCATCACCACGCGCGAGGCGGTCGTGCTGCGTGGCCCCGCAGGCTGGACGGAGTTCTCGCCGTTCGTCGAGTACGACGACGCCGAGGCAGCGGCGTGGCTGCGCGCCACCGTCGACTTCGGGTGGACCGACCACGAGCCGGCCGCCGACTCCGTGCCGGTCAACGCCACCGTCCCGGCGATCGCCGCCGACGACGTCGCCGACCTGCTCGCCCGCTACCCCGGCTGCGCCACCGCGAAGGTCAAGGTCGCGGAACCCGGCACCACCGTCGACGACGACGTCGCCCGTGTCGCGGCCGTCCGCCGGGCGATGGGGTCCGATGCTTCCGTCCGCGTCGACGCGAACGGGCTGTGGAGCGTCGAGCAGGCAGCCGCGGCACTCGAGCGGCTCGCACCGTTCGACCTGCAGTACGCCGAGCAGCCCTGCGCCACGGTGCCCGAGCTCGCCGAGCTCCGGACGCGGATCGCCGGCCTCGGGGTACGGATCGCCGCGGACGAGAGCGTGCGGAAGGCGAGCGACCCCCTCGCGGTCGCCCGGGCCGGTGCCGCCGACGTCCTGGTCGTCAAGGCCCAGCCGCTCGGGGGCATCACCGCGGCGGGCGCGGTCATCGCCGACGCCGGGCTGCCGTGCGTCGTCTCGAGTGCGCTCGACACGTCGGTCGGACTCGGGATGGGGGCGTTCCTGGCCGCCGCGGCGATGACCCCGGGGTACGCCGCGGGCCTCGGGACGGCGGCGATGTTCGCCGGGGACGTGACGGCGGAGCCCCTGCTGCCGGTGGACGGCCGCGTGCCCGTGCGTCGGGTGGACGTCGCGGCGGAACTGGTCGAGCGGTACGCCGCGTCGCCGGAACGCACCGCGTGGTGGCGCGAGCGGGTGGCACGTGTGCACACCGTGCTGGCCGCAGCTGCTGCCGAGTAGCTCCGGGCGCGGGACGCCGTCGTCTCCGCAGAACGCCGTCGTCTCCGCAAGACGCCGCCGTCTCCGCAAGACGCCGTCGTCTCCGCAGAACGCCGTCGTCTCCGTTCGGCGCCGCCGAGTCGGCGAGACGCCGCTGGGAACGGCGGCGTCTCGCCGAGGACGCGGCGTCCAGCCGACACGACGGCGTCTTCCTGTCCGTGGACGCGACCGAACGACGGACGGGAGGCGCGGTGCCAGCTGGCACCGTGCCTCCCGTCCGGCCGTGGTCACGACCAGGGCCGCCTCAGCGACCGGTGTGGTTCACAGACCCGAGTAGCTGTGCAGGCCCTTGAAGAAGACGTTCACGACCGAGAAGTTGAACATCACCGCGGCGAAGCCGATCAAGGCCAGCCAGGACGACCGCGCACCGCGCCAGCCGCGGGTCGCACGGGCGTGGATGTAGCCCGCGTAGACGACCCAGATGATGAAGGTCCAGACCTCTTTCGTGTCCCAGCCCCAGTACCGACCCCAGGCACGCTCGGCCCAGATCGCACCGGCGATCAGGGTGAAGGTCCAGAGGACGAAGCCGACGAGCAGGACGCGGTAGGTCAGGACCTCGAGCCGGTCGGCGTCGGGCAGGGTCGCCATGAAGCGGAGCTTGCCGGAGGCGGTGCGGCCCTGGCGGTACGTCTGCACGAGCTGCGCCACCGCGAGCCCCGCCCCGAGCGCGAAGAACCCGGTGCCGGAGATCGCCACGAAGACGTGGATGACGAGCCAGTACGACTGCAGGGCCGGCTGCAGCGGGACGACGGGGACCCAGTAGTTCACCGTCGCGATGCCGAGCAGGATGATCGTCAGGCCCGTGATGAAGACGCCGAGGAACTTCAGGTTCTGCCAGAACTGCACGAGCAGGAAGATCAGCGTGATCAGCGCCGTGCCCGTCAGCGAGAACTCGAACATGTTGCCCCACGGGACACGGTCGGCCGCGATGCCGCGGAGGACGACCGAGGCGACGTGCAGGACGAGCGCGAGGATCGTCATCGCCATGCCGACACGTTCGAACTTCGTGCTGCGGCCGGACGAACCGCCCACTGGCGGCGCGGCGACCTGCTCGAGCACGACGGTGCCGCCCCGGACGGTCGCGACGGTCTTCGCCGCGCGTGCGGAAGAAGCGCTCGCCGCACCCGCCGAGCTGTCGTCGGCGCCCGCGTTCTTCGCGGCGGCCGTGACCTCGCCGGAGCGTTTGGCCATGTCGAGGGCGAACGAGATGAACGCGACCACGTACACCGCCATCGCGGAGTACGTGAGCACGACCGAGTAGGTCGCGAGGTTCGTGGTCATGTCGTTCACTGGGGCATCCTAACTCCGAGGTCCGACGTGTGGCGCTGTGCGATGTCCGCGACGGCCCGTTCGAGGTTCGGGTCCTCGCCGCGTGCGAGGCCGGCGTACTCGAGGTCGTACTCGCCGCCCTGCGTGTCCTTGCGCGGGACGACCTTCACCCAGACGCGACGGCGCGGGACGAACAGCGAGGTGAGCAGACCGAGGGTGGAGAGCAGGGCGAACCCGCCCACCCACAGCTGCGACGGGTCGTGGTGCACGTCGAGGGAGACGTACCGCTTGACGCCGTCGAACGTGATCGACCCGGCACCGTCCGGGAGCTTCTTCGTCTGCCCCGGCTTCAGCGCGAGGCTCGCCGTCGATGCGTCGGTGCCGGCGATCTGCTTCAGGCCGCCGGTGTTGAGCGTGTACACGCTCTGCGGCACGCCGTCGTCGAGGCCGAGGTCGCCGGTGTAGACCTGCAGCGTCAGGAGCGGGTTCTCGGTGTCCGGGTACGAGGACGTGTAGGCGCCGCTCGCGTTCTTCACCGCCGTGGGGTAGAAGAACCCGCGGATCCCGAGCTGGTCCGGCTTGGCGTCCGGGGCCTTGATCACGCCGAGCGAGGTGTAGTTCGCGTCCTGCGGCAGGAACGGCACGACGTCCTTGAACGCCACGTTGCCGTCGCCGTCGCGCACCGTGACCTGCATCGCGTAGCCGTTGCCGAGCAGGTAGACGTTGGTGCCGCCCACGTGCAGCGGGTCGTTCACGCCGAGACGGCTGGTCTTCGGCTCGCCGCCCTTCTCGGTGCTCGTGACGGTGGCCGAGTAGTCGAGCGCCTGGCCGAGGGCGTCGAGGTTCCGCTCCTCGTACTTCGTCACGAACTTGTCGAGGGTCAGGTTGTAGCCCTTGAGGTCGGTCTGCTGGAACCAGCGCCCGGGGTTGAACGAGTCGTACGAGCCGAGCACGTTGGAGAACGTCTGGCCCTCCACCAGCAGACGCTGACCGGTGAAGCCGAAGCCACCGCCGACACCGACCGCCAGGAGCACCCCGACGAGGGCCGAGTGGAACACCAGGTTGCCGGTCTCGCGCAGGTAGCCGCGCTCCGCGCTCACCGAGTCGCCGAACCGTTCGACGCGGTACCCGGAGCGCTTCAGGATCGCCATCGCGCGCGTCACCGCGTGCTCGGCGGACGGGAGGCCCGTGGCCGGGTCGATCCCGGTGGTGCCGTCGATCATCGCGTCCGGTTGCACCACTACGGTGCGGAATCCCGCCAGTCGCGTCAGACGCGCGGGCGTCTTCGGCGGACGGGTGCGCAGGGCCTGCCAGTGGTGCTTCGTGCGGGGCACGATGCAGCCGATGAGCGAGACGAAGAGCAGCAGGTAGATCGCCGAGAACCACACCGAGGTGTAGGTGTCGAAGACCTGGAGCTTGTCGAGGACCGGGAAGAGCTGCGGGTGGTCCGCCTTGTACTGCACGACGCCGTTCGGGTCGGCGGTGCGCTGCGGCACGAGCGAACCCGGGATCGCCGCGAGGGCCAGCAGCATGAGCAGGAACAGCGCCGTGCGCATGCTCGTCAGCTGCCGCCAGAAGAACCGGAGGTACCCGACGAAGCCGAGCTTCGGCTGGTTGACGCCGCCGTCGGTGGGGCCGGAGCCGTCGACGTGGTCGGACGGTCGCTGCGGGTCCGAAGCGGTGTCGGCTCCGTCGCCTGCACCCGTCGGGATGTGCTCGTTCGGGTCAGACCGCGGGGACAAAGCTCTGGATCACCGCCCCGACGCTCGACATGACGGCCGACCAGATTCCGGTGACCATGAGCAGACCGATGACGATCAGGATCGCTCCTCCGATGATGTTGACGGTGCGCATGTGACGCTTCACCGCCGAGATGGCTCCCGTGGCCCAGCCGGCGCCGAGCGCGACGAGGACGAACGGGATGCCGAGCCCGAGGCAGTACGCCACACCGAGCCACATGCCCTGCCAGGCACTGCCCGACTGCACGCTGAGCAGGTTGATGGCCGCGAGGGTCGGGCCGAGGCACGGCGTCCAGCCGAGGCCGAACACGATGCCGAGCAGCGGTGCGCCCAGCAGCCCCGTCGCGGGGGTCCAGCTGGGCTTGATGGTGCGCTGCAGGAACGTGAACCGTCCGACGAACACCAGGCCCATCGCGATGACGACGACCCCGAGGACCTGCGTGATGAGGTCACGCCAGCGGACGAGCCAGAAGCCGAGTGCCCCGAACACCGTCGTGTACGCCACGAACACCGCGGTGAACCCGACGATGAACAGCAGCACACCGAGCACCACACGACCCCGACGCTGCCCGCCCTCGGCGACACCGCCGACGTACCCGAGGTACCCAGGCACGAGCGGCAGCACGCACGGGGACAGGAACGACACGAGCCCGGCGAGCGCCGCCACGGGCAGCGCCACGGCCATCTGGCCGCTCAGGATCGCGTCGGCGAAGGGGTTGGAGGCCACGGGTCAGGAGGCCTTGCCGGCGTCGAGCTCGTCGCTGACCAGGGTCTTCAGGATGCCCGTGCCGTCGACCGCACCGAGGACGCGGGCAGCGACGCGCCCCTTGGTGTCGAGGACGATCGTCGCAGGCACCGCGTTCGGCGCGATCTGCCCGGACATCGCGAGCTGCATCGTGCCCGTGCGCTGGTCGAGGACGGTCGGGTACTGCACGTCGAAGGTGCGCTCGAAGGCGGCCGCGGTCGCTGCTTCGTCGCGGACGTTGACGCCGATGAACGCGACGTCGTCCGAGTCGGCGTACTCGTCGTGCACCTCGTTGAGGTACTTCGCCTCGGCACGGCAGGGCGGGCAGCTGGCGTACCAGAAGTTCAGGACGACGACCTTGCCCCGGAGGTCCTTCGACGAGACGGTGTCGCCGTTCGAGTCCTCGGCCCGGAAGGTCACCGGGTCGGTGCGGTCCTTCGCGGAGACCTCCGTCACCGCGCCGTCGCCGGAGATGTAGTTCTGGGTCGTGCCGTTGCCGTACTGCTTCGCGAGGTCGCTGTTGTCCGTCGAGCACCCCGCCAGGGCGAGGGCGGCCACGACGACCGTCGCCGCGATCGTCGCGATGCGCTTCCTGCTGGTCGTGGTCTTCACACTGCTCCTTCGTCGACGGCGGTCGCGCGCAGTTCCTGCGCGGGGTCCGCGTACCCGACCTCGGTGAACCGACCGCTCGACGTGGCGGGCACACGCTCGACGGTGGTGATGCTCGACAGGTCGCAGCGACGCTTGCGCGGGTCGTGCCACAGGGGCTCCCCCGCGAGCTTCCGGTGGACCATCCAGATCGGCAGCTGGTGGCTGACCAGGACGACGTCGCCCTCGTCGACGCTCTCCCACGCCGTGGTCATCGCCGCGAGCATGCGGTTCGCGATCGACTCGTACGCCTCGCCCCAGCTGGGGCGCAGGGGGTTCGCGATCCACGGCCACTCCGCCGGACGGCCGAGCGAGCGCTTCGTGAACCCGGGGGGCTGCCCCTCGTAGCGGTTGGTCGGCTCGATCAGCCGCTCGTCGAGCGTCACGTCGAGCCCGTAGGCCGCCGACCAGGGCGCGGCGGACTCCTGCGTGCGCTGCAGCGGGGACGCGACGACCCGACGGACGTCGATGCCGGCGTCCTTCCAGGCGGTCGCGGAAGCCTCGGCCATCTGCGCGCCGAGCTCACTCAGCCCGAAGCCCGGGAGCCGGCCGTAGAGGACGCGGCCCGGGTTGTGCACCTCTCCGTGCCGGACGAGGTGGAGACGGGTCGCGGGCATGGGTTCCAGTGTAGGTCGCCCGCGGTTCCCACCGCCCCCTCAGGAGATTCACCGGATGCGGAAGCACTCAGCCGCCGAGCTCTCCGGACAGCCGTCCGTGCAGCGCGATCGACCCCGTGTTGAGGTTCACCACCTCGACCGTCGAGCCGTGCTTGGCGAACCGCTGTTCGACACCGTCGAGCGCCGCGACCGTGGACGCGTCGAACACGTGGGCGTCGGCCATGTCGATGATGATGTGCTCCGGGTCCTCTGCGTAGGAGAACCGCGTGACGAGGTCGTTCGACGAGGCGAAGAACAGCGCCCCGCGGACCCGGTACCGCACGGTGCGGTCGTCGACCGGCTCGCGCACCACGGTCACCACGTGCGCCACCCGTCGGGCGAAGACCAGGGCCGCCACGACCACACCGACGAGCACCCCGGTGGCGAGGTTCTCGGTCACGACGACCACCACGACGGTGATGAGCATGACCGCGGTCTCACCGAGCGGCATCCGCCGCAGGGTGCGCGGCCGGATGCTGTGCCAGTCGAAGGTCGCGACGCAGACCATGAGCATGACCGCCGTCAGGGCCGCCATCGGGATCTGGGCGACGAGGTCGTGGAGCACGATCGTCAGGACGAGCACCGAGACGCCGGCAGTGAAGGTCGAGATGCGCGTCCGGGCGCCCGCGGTCTTCACGTTGATCACCGTCTGGCCGATCATCGCGCACCCACCGGTCCCCCCGAAGAACGCCGACGCGATGTTCGCGACGCCCTGGCCCCACGACTCGCGCCACTTGCTCGACCCGGTCTCGGTGATGGAGTCGACGAGCTGCGCGGTGAGCAGCGTCTCGATCAGGCCGACGATCGCGACGCCGAACGCGTAGGGCGCGATGATCTGCAGGGTCTCGAAGCTGAACGGCGTCACGATGCCGTTGAAGCCGGGGAGTGCCGTCGGCAGTGCCCCCTCGTCGCCGACCGTCGGCACGGCCACGCTGAACACCATCGTGATGCCGGTGATGACGACCACCGCGATGAGCGGCGCGGGGATCGCCTTCGTCAGGAACGGGAACCCGACGATGATCGCGATGCCGAGTGCCGTCAGCGGCCAGACGATGAACGGGACGTCGTCGCCGAGCAGGTTCGGCAGCTGGGCGGTGAAGATGAGGATGGCCAGGGCGTTCACGAACGCGACGTTGACGCTGCGCGGGATGAAGCGCATCAGCCGCGCCACCCCGAGGAACCCGAGCAGGAGCTGGAACACCCCGCCCAGGACGATCGCGGGCACCAGGTACTCGATCCCGTGCTGTCGGACGAGCGGCGCGATGACGAGCGCCACCGAACCGGCGGCGGCGGACACCATGGCGGGTCGACCGCCCACGATCGAGATCACGATCGCGATGATGACGCTCGAGAAGAGGCCGACCGCGGGATCGACGCCGGCGACGACGGAGAACGAGATCGCCTCGGGGATGAGGGCCAGCGCGGTGACGATGCCGGCCAGGACCTCCCGGGTGAGCATGCGGGGCGAGCGGAGGGCGGCGAGGACGCTCGGGGCCGTCGGCGCGTGTGTGATCACGGACATCGTTCGGAACTCTACCTTCACGTGAGGGTAGAGTCGCGCTCCGTGAGCACCAGCGACGTCCCCGACACGATGCACATCGGCGAACTCGCCGACCGCGCCGGCATGTCCCTGCGCACGATCCGGCACTACGACGAGGTCGGGCTGCTCGTGCCGAGCGGCCGCACCACCGGCGGGTTCCGGGTGTACACCGCGCAGGACCTGGAACGACTGCTCGTGATCCGCCGGATGAAGCCGCTCGGGTTCACGCTCGACGAGATGGCCGAGCTGCTCCGTGTGGTCGACGCCCTCGCGGCGAAGGACCCCGAGGACGAACCCGCGCTGGCTGCACGTCTCGATGCGTACCTGGACGACGCCCGCACCCGCCACGCGAAGCTCGTCGAGCGCGCCGGCATGGCCGAGGAGTTCATCGGCACCCTCGGGTCACTCCGCGCGTCGCTCCCCTGACGTCGCGCCGTCTTCGGCGAGCACCCTGGCACGCATGCGCTGCCGCTCGAGTTCGAGCTTCAGCTCCCCTTCTTCGACATGGAGCTGCCAGTCGATCGCCCCGCGTTGCGCCCAGTCCCACGGGCTCTCGCCCGGCGCAGGACCGATGTACGGCCGCTCCACGGGAACCGTGTCCTCCTTCCGCACCAGCTCTCGCCAGGCACGGCGCAGACGAGTCGTCATCACTGTCTCCTCTTCTCGATGAACAGTTCCGCCAACACCCTTGCAGCGGGTTCTTCTCCGGCGGGGACTTTCTGCATGTCGTACATCGCCTGCGCCAGATTCCGGCCGATCTCGCGACGCCCGACCTCGGCCGCGGTGATCAGGTCGAACACCACGGTCAACCGCGCCCAGTAGCGGTCCCGTTGCTCCCGCCCGACGTCCCGCCGCCACCGGATGACCGCCCACAGCCCACCGACGAACGCCGCGAGCAGTGTGAACGCCGCAGTGCACAGCGCCGCCACCACCACCGCGACCGCCGCAGGCGGCCAGGTCGCGAGCTCCCCCGTCCCCGTCCCCACTCGGTCCCCCTCTCGTCCCGCGACCCGGCCACGTCGACAACGCTAGGGAGTCCTCGCACGCCGCCACGGGCCTCCCGGCCATCGGTGGAGAACGCCGGACGCGGGCGGCCCTGTTGAGGGAGGAGCGCTGCCGCCCACGCCCCCGGACGCAGGCGGTTAGACTCGACCACCGTGATCGAACGCACCCGCATCGCCGACCTGGCAGCCCTCCCCGACGGTCCCGTCTCCGTGGCCGGATGGGTCGAGACCGTCCGAGACCAGAAGAAGGTGCAGTTCGTCGTGCTGCGCGACGAGACCGGCGCCGTCCAGCTCGTGAACCCGGCGACGCGCGAGGCCGAGGACGGCGACGACGCCGCACAGTCCGCGCTCGCGACCACCAACGAGATCTCCGGCCTGGCGCACGGCACCTTCGTGCACGTCACCGGCACGCTGAAGCACGACGAGCGCGTGAAGCTCGGCGGGCTCGAGGTCAAGATCGGTGCGCTGCAGGTGGTGAGCGCCGCGATCCCGGAGACCCCGATCGCCGACGACTCGTCGCTCGACAAGCGTCTCGACTGGCGCTTCCTCGACCTGCGCAACCGCAAGCAGAACCTGATCTTCCGCATCCAGACGACGCTCGAGCACGCGTTCCGCACGTACTGGGTCGACCGCGACTACATCGAGATCCACACCCCGAAGCTGATGGCGTCGGCGTCCGAGTCGCGCGCCGAACTGTTCCAGCTCGAGTACTTCGAGACCACCGCCTACCTGGCCCAGTCGCCGCAGAACTTCAAGCAGATGGCGCAGCCGGCCGGCTTCGGTGCCGTGTTCGAGATCGCCGACGCCTTCCGCGCCGACCCCTCGTTCACGAGCCGTCACGCCACCGAGTTCACCAGCGTCGACGCCGAGTTCTCGTGGATCGAGTCCCACGAGGACGTCATGGCGATGCACGAAGCGGTCCTGGTCGCCGGCATCACCGCCGTCAAGGAGAAGTACGGCAAGGACATCGAAGAGGTCTTCGGCTTCGAGCTGCAGGTCCCCGCGACGCCGTTCCCCCGCGTGACCCTGGCCGACGCGCGCAAGATCGTCGCCGACAGCGGCTACGACGTCGTCCGCGCCGACGGCGACCTGGACCCCGAGGGCGAGCGCCGCGTCGCCGCCTGGGCGAAGGAGCACCACGGCTCCGAGTTCGTCTTCGTCACGGAGTACGACGCCTCGATCCGGCCGTACTACCACATGCGGAAGCCCGGCGACCCGTCGGTCACCAACAGCTACGACCTCATCTTCAACGGCGCCGAGATCTCCACAGGTGCCCAGCGCGAGCACCGTGTCGACGTGCTCGAGGCGCAGGCCGTCGAGAAGGGTCTCGACCCGGAGGAGCTCGGCTGGTACCTCGACTTCTTCCGCTACGGCGTCCCGCCGCACGGCGGCTTCGGCATGGGCCTCGCGCGCGTGCTGATGCTCATGCTCGGTGAGCCGTCGATCCGCGAGGTCACGTACCTGTTCCGTGGCCCGACGCGCCTGACCCCGTAGTCACCAGCGAGTGAGCAGAAGAGGTCGCCTCCGGAAATCGGAGGCGACCTCTTCTGCTCACTGGACGCACGCAACGCACGCAGCGCCGGGGCGGGACGGGAGGCCCGGCTCAGCTCTGCCAGTCGATGGCGGCCCGCGCGGTGACCAGGTCGCGGATCTCGGCTGCCGCGGCCTGGTGCGCCGGATGCACCTGGTACTCGTCGAGTCCGGCGAGGTCGTCGAAGGTGGCGACGACCGCGACGTCGCTGTTCTTCTCCGGGTAGGCGACGTTCTCGACGACCTCGAGCGAACGGATCGACCCGATGGTGCCGGTGAGGCCGGTCAGGAGCTCACGGATCCGGGCGATGGACGCGGCGCGGTCGAGGTCCTCGCGCAGGGTCCAGGCGACGACGTGGGAGATCATGCGGGGGAACCGGCCTTCTCGAGGGCACGTGCGAGCCGGTCGGCGTCGACGTGCCAGTTGCTGTGGACGCGCCCGTCGATGAGCACCACGGGGATGTCCTCCGCGTACTCCTGGCGGAGGGCGTCGTCGTCGAGGATCGAGCGTTCCTGCAGGGTGACCCCCGGGTGGTCGGCGACGACGCGTTCGACCACGGGCCGGGCGTCGTCGCACAGGTGGCATCCGGGCTTCGTCAGGAACGTCACTGCGGGCATGGTCCCAGCGTAGCCCGGGAACGCAAAAGCCCCGGCGAACCGGGGCTTCTCGTGCAGGTCCTTCGACCTGCGCAGACCTGTTGAGGATCTACTTCTTGTTGCGTCGCTGGTGACGCGTCTTGCGAAGGAGCTTGCGGTGCTTCTTCTTCGCCATGCGCTTACGACGCTTCTTGATGACAGAACCCATGTGGACCTCGCTCGGACTGATGCTGATGTACGGACACCGGGCCGAAGAGACCGCGGAAAATCAACCTGCCCGAGTCTACCGGCTGCCCGCTGTGATGTCGAACGCGCGCTCAGCCGACGTCCGCCACACCACCGCGCAGCACGTCGGCGACGGCTGACTCGGGGACGCGGAAGGAGCGGCCGAAGCGGATCGCGGGGAGCTCCCCGGCGTGCACCATCCGGTAGACGGTCATCTTCGAGACGCGCATCATCTCGGCGACCTCAGCGACGGTGAGGAAGCGCACATCGTCGAAACTGCCGGTCATGGTCCGCCTTCGGGGCTCGCACGCGCTGCGCACGCCAGTGGTGTGACCTGTGTGGTCAGTGGCAACTGTAGAGGCGCGTGCGACCCGGTGTCCAGGATCAGTCCGAGCAGCGCGCACCGACCCTCGCCAGGTGCTCGCCGGCGGGTGTGACGGGACTCAGTCCTCGTCGCCCCGACGGGTGAAGCGCTTGCGGCTGCGGTCGACGACGCGCTCCCAGCCCTGCTGCGCGCCGGAGATCGCGGCGGTCGCCCGGTACGACGCCTCCGCCATGACGCGACCGAGTTCGGTGCCGACCTCCACCGTCGCCTTGCCGGCCGCACCGTTCCGGCGGATCGACACGGGCTGGCCGTCCGGCGTCCACGCCGTGGTGGCCGGGGTGCCGTCGGCGTCGACCGCCCCCGTGAACGGCAGGACCCACTCCTCCAAGCGCACGAGCGGCTCCGGGTCGAGTCGGTAGTAGCGGTGCTGCCCTTCTTCACGGCTGGTGACGAGACCGATGTCACGCAGGACACGCAGGTGCTTCGACACCGTGGGCTGGCTGACCCCGAGGCGTTCGACGAGCTGGCCGACGCTGAGCTCCCCGCCGGTGACGTCTGAACCGTAGGCGGACAGCAGGGTGCCGAGCAGCTCGCGCCGGGTCGGGTCCGCCACGACGGAGAAGATGTCGGCCATGGTGGCAAGGCTAGCCGGGGCACCACGGATGTACCATGACGAACCGTCCCGGCCCATGTCCTCGGAGGCATACGCATGCTCGACCGAACCGAGCCGATCCCGCACCACGTGGGTGTCGGCCGACGACGGGCGAGCCGGATCGCGACGGTGCTCCGCTCGTCACCGTCCCGGCTGGCGATCGTCGTGTTCATCGCGCTGATCTTCCTGTTCACGGTGCTCTTCATGACGCCGTGGGCCACGGCGGACCGCAGCAGCACCCACTTCGCGGACGCCCTGTTCACCGCCGCGTCGGTGGTCTGCGTCACGGGGTTGTCCACGGTCGACATGGCGACGCACTGGTCGGTGTTCGGCAAGGTCCTGGTGGTCATCGGCACCCAGATCGGCGCCGTCGGCGTGCTGACCTTCGCGTCGATCCTCGGTTTGTTCGTCACCCGCAAGCTCGGCCTGCGCGCCAAGCTGATGGCAGCCGGCGACTCGAACCCGCTCCGCACCCACCACGGCGCCGTGCCCGAGGGCCAGGCCGTCCGGCTCGGCGAGGTCGGCACCCTGCTCGCGACCGTGGCGGTGAGCACGCTGTCGATCGAGATCGTCCTCGGGCTGCTGCTCCTGCCGTCGGTGCTCATCGCCGGCATCCCGTTCTGGACCGCGGTCGGCGACTCCTTCTACTACGCGGCCATGGCCTTCACGAACACCGGGTTCTCGCCCAACGCCGACGGCCTGGACCCGTTCGCCCACGACTACTGGTTCCTGTCGCTCCTGATGGTGGGGGTCGTGGCGGGGTCCATCGGGTTCCCGGTGATCCGTGCCCTGACGAAGCAGTTGCGCACCCCGCGCCGCTGGCCGATCCACGTCAAGCTCACCCTGGCGACGAGCGCGGTCCTGCTCCTCGGCGGCGCGGCCGTCTACATCGCGCTCGAGGCGTCGAACCCGACGACCTTCGGCGAGGAAGGCGCCGGGCGCACCGCGTTCCAGGCACTCTTCCTGTCGACCATGACCCGGTCGGGTGGCTTCTCGCTCGTCGACTTCGACCAGCTCAACGGCTCGAGCCTGCTCGTCACCGACATGCTCATGTTCATCGGCGGCGGGTCCGCCTCGACCGCCGGTGGCATCAAGGTCACGACCCTCGCGGTGCTGTTCCTGGCCGCCGTCGCCGAGGCCCGCGGTCGTCAGAGCATGGAGGCCTTCGGCCGCCGGATCCCGAGCGACGTCCTGCGGGTCGCGGTGGCCATCGTGCTCTGGGGCGCGACGATCGTGGCGGTCGCGACGGTGGTGCTCCTGCAGATCACCGACGACTCGCTCGACCGCGTGCTCTTCGAGGTGATCTCGGCGTTCTCGACCAGTGGCCTGTCCTCCGGTGTGTCCGCGGACCTGCCCGAACCGGGCAAGTACGTCCTCGCCGCCACCATGTTCCTCGGCCGGGTCGGTACAGTGACCATCGCCGCTGCCCTGGCCGCCAGCCAGAGCCGGCAACTGTTCCGCCGTCCCGAGGAGAGGCCGATCGTTGGCTGACCGCACCCGTTCGTCGCACCAGCACGGTGCCATCAGTCACGACGCTCCCGTCCTGGTCATCGGGCTCGGTCGCTTCGGTGCCGCCACCGCCGGCCAGCTCGAACGCCAGGACCGCGAGGTGCTGGTCGTCGACACCGACGCCGGGCTGGTGCAGAAGTGGTCCGACCGGGTCACCCACGCGGTGCAGGCGGACGCCACCGACATCGACGCGCTCCGCCAGATCGGCGCACAGGACTTCGCCATCGCCGTCGTCGGCACCGGCAGTGACCTGGAGTCGAGCGTCCTGATCACGGCGAACCTGGTCGACCTCGGCGTCCCGCAGATCTGGGCGAAGGCCATCAGCCGGTCGCACGGCACGATCCTGTCCCGCATCGGCGCGAACCACGTCGTCTACCCGGAGCGCGAGGCCGGCGAGCGCACGGCGCACCTGGTCTCCGGCCGGATGCTCGACTTCATCGAGTTCGACGACGACTTCGCCGTGGTCAAGATGTTCCCGCCGCGCGCGGTCCGCGGCAAGGACCTCGCCACCACGGTCATCCGGACCCGCTTCGGGCTGACGGTGCTCGGCATCAAGCCGCCCGGCAGCCCGTTCGTGCCGGCGACGCCGGACAGCGTCATCGGCGAGGACGACGTCATCATCGTCTCGGGTTCGGAGAGCGACCTGGAGCGCTTCGCCGCGTACGAATAGCGCGGCCCGCTCAGCGGTGCCGCGCCAGCGGCACGCGGGCCGCGCCGACCGAGCCTGCGAGGGAGGGGCAGCGTCCGCACCGCACCCCGGCGCTGCGCTACGACGCGGCGATCTCCTCGGCACGTGCGATCGCGGCGCGCGACGCGCGCAGCAGCGTGTCCGCCAGGTCGGCGTCCTGCAGCACCGCGACGGCACGCTCCGTCGTGCCCTTCGGGCTGGTGACCGCACGGCGCAGGTCGGCGGGCTCGCGGCCGGAGCGCCCGAGCAACTCGACGGCACCCCGGACCGTGCCCTGCACCATCGTCGCCGCCTGTTCGTGGCTGAACCCGAGCTCCTCGGCGGCACGCTGCCACTGTTCGACCAGCAGGAAGACGTAGGCGGGACCGGAGCCGGACACCGCGGACAGCGCGTCGAGCTGCGACTCGGGCACCTCGATGACCTCGCCCGAGGCGGTGAACACCGACGACGCCAGCGCGACGGCCTCGGCATCGGCCGAGGTACCCGCACTGATGCCGGTGACGCCGTGGCCGACGCCGATCGGGGTGTTCGGCAGGGCGCGGACGACCCGGACACCGGCGGGCACCCGTGCCTCCATGCTCGCGGTGGTGGTACCGACGGCGACGCTGACCAGGACGGCGCCGGGCTCCAGGGCGCCGGCGACCTCGTCGAGCAGGTCCGCGATCATGTACGGCTTCACGCCGACCACGACGAGGGCGGCTCCACGGACCGCCGCCCGGTTGGCGTCCGGGTCGGTGTCGCTCGCCGTGGCGTCGAGACCGCGCTCACGGTGGGCCGCTGCGGATGCCTCGGACTTGGTGGTCAGGGTCACAGTGGCCGGGTCGAGTCCCGCGGCGAGCAGGCCGTCGAGGACCGCGCCGGACATGGAACCGACCCCGAGCAGGGCGGTGCGGGGCAGGTCGATCGTCATGCTCCCGACCCTACCGACGCCACCCGCCTAGGATCGTGTCGCAGACCACGAGAAGGGGACAGCTGTGAGCGCTTCCGGAGGCACGAAGGCGATCTTCGCCGCACTCGGTGCCAACATCGGCATCGCGATCGTGAAGTTCATCGCGGCGGCGATCAGCGGCTCCGCGTCGATGCTGGCCGAGGGTGTGCACTCCCTGGCCGACTCGGCGAACCAGCTCCTGCTGCTGCTCGGTGGCCGCAAGGCCCGACGCGCCGCGGATCAAGAGCACCCCTTCGGCTACGGCCGTGAACGCTACGTGTACGCGTTCGTCGTCTCGATCATCCTGTTCTCGGTCGGCGGTGTGTTCTCGCTCTACGAGGGCATCGAGAAGCTCGCCCACCCGCACCCGCTCGAGAACTGGTGGCTGCCCCTCGTCGTGCTCGTCATCGCCATCGGGCTCGAGGGCTTCTCGCTCCGCACGGCCCTGAAGGAAGCCCGGCCGCAGAAGGGCTCGCAGAGCTGGGTGCAGTTCGTCCGCCGCGCGAAGGCCCCGGAGCTGCCCGTCGTGATGCTCGAGGACACCGCTGCCCTGTTCGGCCTGGTGTTCGCCCTGTTCGGCGTCGGCCTGACCGCGATCACCGGCAACGGGGTGTTCGACGCGATCGGCACCATGCTCATCGCGGCGCTGCTCATCGCCGTCGCAGTGGTGCTCGGCATCGAGACGAAGAGCCTGCTCGTCGGCGAGGGCGCGACCGCCGCCGACGTCGAGCGCATCAAGCAGGCGGTGCTCGACGGCCCCGAGGTCGACGCGATCATCCACCTGAAGACCCTGTACCTCGGGCCGGACGAGCTCATGGTCGGCGTGAAGGTCGCCGTCGACGGGGACCGCCGGCTCGGTGACGTCGCCGCGGGGATCGACACCGTCGAGCAGCGGGTCCGGAGCGCCGTGCCGATCGCCCGGGTGATCTACGTCGAGCCGGACGTCCTGCGCACCGGTCCGCAGCCGCCGACCGAGGCGATCGTCATCCTCGCCGCGGACTGAAGAAGGCGTCGAGCAACTCGGCGCACGCCGCCTCGAGCACCCCGCCGATGACCTCGGAGCGGTGCGGCAGCCGGCGGTCCCTGGCGATGTCGTAGACGCTGCCGCTGGCACCGGCCTTCGGGTCCCACGCGCCGAACACGACCCGGGGCACCCGCGCGGCCATGACCGCGCCGGCGCACATCGGGCACGGTTCGAGCGTCACCACGAGCGTGTGCTGCTCGAGGTGCCAGTCCCCCGTCACCGCCGCGGCGGCACGCAGTGCGAGGACCTCGGCATGGGCGGTCGGGTCCTGCCGCGCCTCGCGCTCGTTCCGGCCGGTGGCGACCACGGCCCCGTCGCGGTCGAGCACCACGGCGCCGACCGGCACGTCGTCGGTCTCCAGGCACCGTCGAGCCTCGTCGAGCGCGCGCTCCATCGCCGGGACGAACGGGCGGGCTGCGGGCTCCTCCACGGGACCTCCTGACGGTCGACGGCACGCTAGGCTCGACCCTATGCGAGTCCACGTCGCCGACCACCCGCTCATCACCCACAAGCTCTCGGTGCTCCGCGACCGTACGACGCCCTCCCCCACGTTCCGCGCCCTGACCGAGGAACTCGTCACGCTCCTCGCGTACGAGGCCACGCGGGGCGTCCGGGTCACGGCGACGCCGATCGACACACCGGTCGCGCACACCATGGGCGTCGCGATCGCCAAGCCGCGCCCGCTCGTCGTCCCGATCCTCCGTGCCGGACTCGGCATGCTCGAGGGCATGGTCAAGCTCGTCCCGACGGCCGAGGTCGGCTTCCTCGGCATGGCCCGCAACGAGGAGACCCTCGAGCCGCAGACCTACGCCGAGCGCCTGCCCGACGACCTGACCGGGCGCCAGTGCTTCGTGCTCGACCCGATGCTCGCCACCGGTGGCACCCTGGCTGCTGCGATCGACTTCCTCTTCGCCCGCGGTGCGCAGGAGGTCACGTGCGTGTGCATCCTCGGCGCGCCAGAGGGCCTCGCGATGGTCGAGCAGGCCGTCGGCGACCGCAACGTCTCGATCGTCCTCGGCGCGCTGGACGAGAAGCTCGACGAGAACGGCTACATCGTCCCGGGTCTCGGCGACGCCGGCGACCGGCTCTACGGCCTGGCCGAGTAGCGACCACCCCACGGACAGGAGGCGCGGTGCCGGTCGGCACCGCGCCTCCTGTCGTCCGTGCGGTCGCGCTCACCGCACCGTCCGTGCGGACGGTTGACACCGCGTTGGTATACCGCAGATACTCGTCACATGACTGCAACCGTGTCCACCCGCGTCCTCTCCGAGGCGTGCTCCTCCGCAGGGGCAGTGGGGACCGTCGGCACGATGATGCCGACCATGTCGGTCATGCGTTGTCGAATGTGTGCCTGATCGGCACCCGTTCCAGCCGGATCCCCCGCGACACCACCCCCGTCGCGCGAGCGTGATCCCCGGGTGACGGACACCGTCGGCGACGCGCACCACGTCACGAGGTCTGTCTCCCGTTCCCCCGGGTCGGCCCCGGTCCGCAGCAGGACCGCAGGGCACATCGGCGTACCGCCGTACCCGGGATGACGCATTCGACACCGGCCGCCGCCCACCCGCGCACCGGCCACACCGCCCGGAGAACCACCATGTCGCTCACCATCGCCCAGCCCCGCACCGCGCTCCGCTCAGTACCGACCCCGACCGACCTCGGCACCGTGACGCCGATCCGCCCGCGACCCGTCTCCCCGGCGGCGAGCGGACCGGCCACCGCGCCGACGAGCCCGGTGGTCGCGCCGCAGCGGAACCGCGCCCTGCCGGAGGGCACCGAGGCTCGCGGCTTCGCCCTGTACGTCGGCATCGACGAAGCCAAGGCCGCGGCCGCCGGCACGACCCTGGCCGCGGTCGTCGAGCAGCTCAAGGCACTCACCGCCCAGCTCGTCCCGTCGTCCGAGACCTACGCGGCCGTCGCCGTCGCCGCCGAGCACTCCGGTGGCCGCGACGTCGACGTCGTCCGCCTCGCGCTGCAGGACCGCTCCGCGGTGGCCGCCCGCAAGCAGGCCGAGAAGCCCGAACCCGAGGAGACGGGCGTCGTCATCGACATCTCCCGGAAGCGCGTGACCCTCGACGGTGAAGCCGCGCCCCTGACCTACAAGGAGTTCGAGCTCCTGCAGTTCCTGGTCCTCCGCGAGGGCCAGACCGTCGACCGCTCAGCGATCATCGAGGGCCTGTGGTCCGACGGCGAGGACGAGACCCCGAACGAGCGCACCATCGACGTGCACGTCCGTCGCCTCCGCTCCAAGCTCGGCGCCTTCGAGGAGATCGTCCGGACCGTGCGCGGCGTCGGCTACCGCTTCGACCGGCACGCGGACGTCGCAGTGCGGTACGCGTCGACCCCGTCACCCGACCTCTTCTGAAACGCTCCGACTGCTCTTGGTGAACTCGCAGCGAACCGGGCCCGGAGAGGCTGGCGCCCCGTTACCGCTTCGTTATACAGTCGGTGGTGCAGACGGTGTTTGCTGTGGCACCGCCTGCGGAATGTGATTGCAGGAAACTCTTGGTGCAAGGGAGAGGGCCGGTCGCCGACAGGTGGCCGGCCCTCGTGCATGTCGCCCGGCTCCTGTCGGAGCCCGTCGGTAGTGTGGTCAGTCCGACGACCGGAGGGAACGCGAACGTGAGCGAGACACGCCGCAGTGAGAAGGCGACCGCCGTGGCCGCCTGGGAAGCGCTGTTCCGCGCCCAGGTCGCCGTGATGCGGAGTCTCAACGCGGACTTCCCCGGCGACGAGATCTCGTTCAACGAGTACGACGTGTGCTTCAACCTGTCGACCCAGCCCGGTCGACGCTGCCGGATGCGCGACCTCACCGGGCACCTGCTGCTCACCCAGCCGAGCGTCAGCCGCCTGGTCGACCGACTGCTCGCCCGCGGCATCGTCGAGAAGCAGCCGGACCCCACCGATGCCCGCGGCGTGATCGTGGCGCTGACCCCGCACGGCTTCGACGTCTACCGGCAGGTCGCCGTGCAGCACGCGGCGAGCATCGCCCAGCAGGTGGGCGCCGGCCTGTCCGACCCCGAGCTCCGCACCCTCACCGAACTCTGCACCAAGCTCCGGCTGGCAGTCGGCACGGCACCGGGCCGGCGGTCGACGCCCCGAGCGGTCACCACGCTGGATTCGGCGACGGTGTGACCGGCGCGATCGTCTGGCTCCGTGACGACCTGCGGCTGTCCGACAACCCGGCGCTCCGTGCGGCGATCGACCACGGCGGCGACGTCACCGTGGTGGTCGTCCTCGACGAGCAGTCCCCCGGACTCCGTCCGATCGGTGCGGCGAGCCGCTGGTGGCTGCACCACTCCCTGACCGCGCTCGACGCCGACCTGTGCGAGCGGGGTTCCCGGCTGGTCCTGCGACGCGGTGCCGCGGCGCAGACTATCGACCAGCTCGTCGCCGAGACGGGCGCGGACGCCGTGTACTGGAACCGTCGGTACGGCGCCGTCGAGCGCGACATCGACGCCGGGATCAAGGGCGCACTGCACGATCGCGGCATCGAGGCGCACAGCTTCGCCGCGAACCTGCTCTGGGAACCGTGGACGGTGCTCACCGGCCAGGGCGAGCCGTACAAGGTATTCACGCCGTTCTGGAACGCCGTCCAGGCACTGCCCGAGCCACGGCACCCCCTGCCGGATCCGGACGACCTGCCCGCTGCGGCCGACGTCACCGGTGACGCACTGTCCGACTGGGCGCTGCTGCCGACGGAGCCCGACTGGGCCGGTGGGCTCCGCGACGCCTGGACCCCGGGCGAGCACGGCGCCCGGCAGCAGCTCGAGCACTTCGTCGAGCACGCGCTCGAGGACTACGACCAGCGGGACGAGCCCGCGATGGAGGCCACGAGCAGCCTCTCCCCGTTCCTGCGGTGGGGCGAGATCAGCCCGTACCAGGTGTGGCACCGCCTGCACGAGCGGCTCGAGCCCGCGCAGCGCCAGAACGCCTCGGCGTTCCTCCGGCAGCTGGCATGGCGTGAGTTCAACTGGAACGAGTACTTCCACTGCGACGACATCGCCACCGTCAACGTCCGTCGGAACTTCGACGCGTTCCCCTGGCGTGACCCCGAGGAAGCCGAGCTCGAGCGCTGGCGACAGGGCCTGACCGGCTTCGACCTGGTCGACGCCGGCATGCGCGAGCTCTGGCACAGCGGTGCGATGCACAACCGGGTGCGGCTGGCCGCCGGGAGCTTCCTGGTGAAGAACCTGCTCGTCGACTGGCGCGTCGGGGAGCAGTGGTTCTGGGACACGCTGGTCGACGCCGACCCCGCGAACAACGCGGCGAACTGGCAGTGGGTCGCGGGTTCCGGCTTCGACGCCGCACCGTACTTCCGTGTCTTCAACCCCGATCGGCAGCTCGAGCGGTTCGACCCGCACCGCGAGTACGTCCACCGCTGGGTCCCCGCCGACGAGCTGCGCCCCGAGCCGATGGTCGACCTGAAGGCGTCACGCCAGCGGGCGTTGGACGCCTACGAGCGGATGCGCCGCTCGTGAAGGATGCGCCGCTCGCGAACGATGCGCACCCCGCGGTGGCTGCGGTCGTCGACCAGGTCGACGAGCTGTTCCGCGCTCGTGTCGAACAGGGCATCGCGCCGAGCAGTGTGTGGGGCGTGTTCGACCGTTCCGGGCTCGTCGCCTCCGGCGGGCACGGCGACCGCGGTGACGGTCAGCGGCCGGACGCGGACACCGTGTACCGCATCGCCTCGTGCACCAAGAGCGTCACGGCCGCGACCCTGCTGACGCTCGTCGCCCGGGGCTTGCTCGACCTCGACGCCCCGATCACCGACTTCGTGCCGGCCTTCGACGCCGTCGCCCTGCCGGCCCCGGACTCTCCCGTCCCCACGGTGCGGATGCTGCTGACGATGTCGGCCGGGTTCCCCACCGACGATCCCTGGGCCGACCGCCAGGAGTCCATCTCGGACGCCGAGCTCGACCAGGTCCTGCGTGCTGGCCTGCTGTTCGACTCCCTGCCCGGCACCCGCTTCGCGTACTCGAACCTGGGGTACGCACTGCTCGGCCGGGTCGTCGCCGTCGTGACGAGGCAGCCCTTCACCCAGGCCGCCAGCGAGATCGTGTTGCGTCCCCTCGGACTGGCCGACACGGTGTTCCGCGCCGACGAGTCCAGCGGGTTCGTGGTCACCGGTGTCCGCGGGCACGAGGGCGACTGGGAACCCCTGCCGATGACCGGGCCCGGCGCGTTCTCGTCGATCGGTGGACTGTTCTCGACCGTGCGCGACCTGGCTCGCTGGGCGACCCACCTCGGCTCTGGCTTCTCCGGCGCGCCCGAACCCGGTCCGGTCTCCCCCGCCGACCGCCGGCTCATGCAGCAGGCGATGCGGGTCGTCCCCCCGTCGGTCGTCCCGGGTTCGCCCCGCGCAACCGCGTACGGCTTCGGGCTGTTCGTCGAGCAGGACGACCGCTTCGGCGAACTCGTGTCCCACTCCGGCGGCTACCCGGGCTTCTCCGCCCACATGCGGTGGTCCGTGCGCGACGGCCTCGGGGTCGTCGCGTTCGAGAACGCCACCCAGGCCAAGGTCTCCGCCGCCGCGCAGCAGGCGCACGATCTCGTGCTCGAGGCGGCGCTGACGACGGACGCACCCGCGGCGACCGGACCGAGCACCGGGGTGGGGGTGACCAGCCGCGCGACGCGAGCCGCGCAGGCCGCGGTGATGCGCCTCCTGGCCGACTGGCGCGACGACCTGGCGGACGCGATCTGCACGCCCAACGTGGCGATGGACGTGCCCTACGACCGTCGACGGCGCGCGGTCGCCCAGGCCGTGTCCGAGGTCGGCGCCGACCTCGCTGCGACACCGGTGGCCGAGTCCTCTTCCGCACCGTCGCACCTGCGCTGGTGGATGCCCGGCGCGTGCGGGCGGCTGCGCGTCGAGATCCGGCTCGCACCAGTGGGTGCCGGACTCGTCCAGACCCTGAACGTGGTCGCCGAGCCGTCGGAGCGCTGACCCGCAGGCAGCAGCACCGCCGGTCAGATCACGCAGATCACGCAGATCACCCAGGTCGCTCAGGTCGCTCAGACCGGCGGCCGACCGCCCACGAAACCGAGTGCCCGAGCGGCGACCCGGGTGCCCTCGCGTGCCGCCGCACCGACCCGCACCGGGTCGGTCGCCCAGGCGCGGACGAACCCGGCGACGAAGGCGTCCCCGGCGCCGATGGTGTCGACGACGGTCGCGGGCGTCGCAGGGACCCGTTGGACGCTCCGCCCCCGGCGCCCGATCAGTGCGCCGTCCGCCCCCGCCGTGACGACGACCAGCGGGACGTGCTCGGTCAGCCGGCGCACCGCGGCGTCGAGGTCGTCCCCTCCGCCGAGGGCGAGCGCCTCCTGCTGGTCGGGGAAGAGCACGTCGACGCCCCGCAGCGCCTGGAGGAACCGGTCCGCGCCGACGGTCTCGATCACCGCGACCGACGAGGGGTCCACCGCGACGCGCGCCGGCCCTGTCCGGGCACACGCGACGAGTGCGGCGAGCCGGTCGACCCCGCCGCCGAGCATGGCGGCACCCGTCAGGTGCACGATGTCAGCACGTGCGACCAACGAGGGCGGGACGTCGGCCGCGCTGATCTTCCCGCTCGCCGCCGGATCGGACATCGCGGTGCGGCCGTGGTCGTTGCGGACGGAGACGACGACGCCGGTGGACGTCATCGCGTCGTAGCGCAGGTGGGCTCGGACCCCGGCGTCCTCGAGCGCACGCTCGTGCCGGTAGACGTCGTCGACCCCGACCCGGGCGACGACGTCGACCTCGGCCCCGAGCCAGCCGAGCCAGGTGGCCGTGTTGCCGCCGGCTCCGGTCGGACGGTGGCGGATCTGCGCTGCCGGGTCGTGCACCCCGATCCGGTGCGCGGTGGTGTGCACGAGGACGCCGTCCAGGACGTCGCCGACGACCAGGAAGCGTTTTCCGGCGCCACGGCGACGGCCCGCGACCACCCGTCCAGCGGGGGTCCCCTCGGGCTGTGACGGCGGCAGAGCGCGCTCGAACGGCATGGACATCCGCAACAGTGTACTTGGAAACGAGTATTTCTCCGTTTCTATCGGTGGAAACGGAGGGTGCATCAAGGATATGCCCCTGTCAGGTCCGCTCCCGAAACTGATATACCGATGCTAGTATGTGAACGGTCGCGCGACCACCGCCACGACGACGGAGATGCCATGCCCAGGAAGCCCGACCCGACCCGCAAACCCGCGATCCTCGAGAAGGTAGTCGACCACTTCGTCGAGACCAAGATCGAGGACGTCACGGTCCGGGGCCTCGGCCGTGTGCTCGGGACGAGCGCCTACCCCGTCGTGTACCACTTCGGCTCGCGGGACGCCCTGATCGACTCCGTCGTCGAGCACCTCGCGGCCAACCGCCCGGCGACGGCGCTCGATCCGGCATCCGATGTGGATGCCCTCGCCGATCACCTGGTCGCGACCTTCGGCGGACTCGACGACCCGCACCGCGCGTTGGCCGCACGACTCACCTTCGAACTCGGATCGGTCGAGTCCCTCGACGGGCGCGACCGACAGCGCCGTGCGCACCGCTGCCACGTCGCGGCCATCCGGGCGTGGTGCCGCGAACACGGTGCCGACCCCGTCCTCGCCGAACGAGCTGCCCAACGCACGGTGATGGCCGCACGCGGAGCCCAGTGGAGCGCGCTGGTCGACCGTGCACAGACCGACGTCGACGCCGCACTGCGTCGCATCGCCCACGACCTCGCCACCAGTGCGCCCGGCCGCGACGCCGTGCGCTGAGCCCGCGTGGCGGCGTCCCCACGACCAACCGATCGCGTCCCCGGCAGTCGCGCCCGGCCCGGAGCGCCCCGGGACCACGAACGGGAGGCACGCTGCCAGCTGGCACCGTGCCTCCCGTTCGTCAGGTCGTCACCGTGGTGACCCGCCGACGCGGATCAGAGCGTGACGAACCGCTGCGACTTCGCGTTCTCGAAACGAGCGGCGACGTTCTCCCAGTCGACGATGTTCCAGACGGCCTTGACGTAGTCCGCCTTGACGTTGAGGTAGTCGAGGTAGAAGGCGTGCTCCCACATGTCGAGCATGAAGATCGGGACGAGACCGAACGGGATGTTGCCCTGCTGGTCGAAGAGCTGGAACGTGGTGAGCTTCTGGCCCACGGTGTCCCAGGCCAGCACGGACCAGCCGGAGCCCTGGATGCCGTTCGCGACGGCGGCGAACTGCGCCTGGAACTGCTCGAACGAACCGAAGAACTCGTCGATCGCCGCGGCGAGCTCGCCCTCGGGGACCTTCGTGTCCGGACCGAGGTTGGTCCAGAAGATCGAGTGGTTCACGTGACCACCGAGGTGGAACGCGAGGTCCTTCTCGAGCTTGTTGATCGCACCGAAGTTGCCCGACTCACGGGCTTCACCGAGCTGCTGCAGCGCGGTGTTGGCACCGGTGACGTAGGCCTGGTGGTGCTTGTCGTGGTGCAGCTGCATGATCTTGCCGCTGATGTGCGGCTCGAGCGCGGCGTAGTCGTACGGCAGTTCCGGCAGGGTGTACTCAGCCATGTGAGGTCCTTTCGATCAGTGGGTTGTGGACGCGGCTCCGCGGCTCACGAGAGCCGGGAACGATCGGTGAGAGAGTGGAATTCCCGGTTGTGGTAGACCAGCGGCTCGCCACGGTCGGCGCCGACGATGATGTCGAGCACCTCGGCGACGACGACGGTCGAGCTGCCGATCGGGGTCGTCGACAGCGGTCGGCAGCGGAGGGCACTCGCCGCACTCGGCAGGTAGCGGTCGCCGGACGGCAGGGTGCCCCAGATCGGGTCGTCGGCCGCCGGGCTGCCCGTCGAGGCGAAGCGCTTGGCCAGTGCGACCCCGAGGGAGTCGACCAGGTGCACGACGAAGATCGGCGCACCGAGCACGACCCCGGCCGAGCCGGAGTTGGTGGAGAGCGAGAAGACGAGGACGGGTGGGTCGACGGCGACGCTCGCGACGCTCGAGGCGGTGAGGCCGGTCGGTCCGTCCGGGCCTTCGGCCGTGATGACGGCGACGCCGGCAGGGTGCCCGCGGAACGCGGACTTGTACGCGTCGGCGATGGTGGCCGGTGCTTCGTCGGGCATGGTGATCGTGGTCGTTCCTTCGGGAGGGGCTGCCGTCACTCGGCGGCTGTCACCCAACGTATGACCTGAACCCTGGTTGAGGTCAACGATTCACAGGTTCGGGGACGGCCGGGCGCGCCGTGGCGACGACTCCGCGCCCGCTCAGCGGCGCTTGAGCATGACGAGCGCACCCGCTGCCGCCACGACCATGAGCACCGCCGCGACGCCCGCGGTGATCGTCACGCCGGAGTCGAACGCCGCCCGTGCCGACTCGAGCAGTGCCTGCCCGGCGCCACCACCGAGCTGACCGGCCGCGGCGACCGCGCCACCGAGGGTCTCCTGTGCCGCGACGTGTGCCGACGAGGACAACCCGTCGGGCACCACGACGTGCGCCCGGTAGGTCGTCGCCAGGATCGTGCCGAGGACCGCGGTGCCGAGCACGGCGCCGATCTCGTACGCCGTCTCGGACATCGCCGATGCCGCACCGGCCTTGTCCGCCGGGGCCGTCGAGATGATGAGGTCGTTCGTCACCGTCTCGGACGCCCCGATGCCGATGCCGAGCAGCACGAACGCGAACGCCAGGGCCGCGATGGACGCGTGGTGTCCGAGGACCGCGACGAGGGCGTACGCCGCCGCCGAGAACAGCAGCGCCACCGACACGACCCACCGCGGTGCGACCCGGGCGACGACCGGCACGACCGCGAGCCCGGCGACGATGGTCAGCACCGACCCCGGGATGAGCACGACGCCGGACGCGAACGGATCGAGCCCGGCCACGAGCTGCAGGTGCTGGGCGATGAAGAACAGGAACCCGGTGAGCGAGAACATCGCCGCCAGGTTCATCAGCACGCTGCCGGTGAAGGCCGTGCTGCGGAACAGCCGCAGGTCGAGCATCGGCGTGCGGGACCGCAGCTGCCGGCGGACGAACGCGATGCCGCAGACGACACCGACGGCGAGCATGGCGATCGCGAGCCCCCGCTCCTCGGGGTGCACGACGGACTTGATGGCCCAGGCGATCGGTGCGAGGGCTCCGAGGGACAGGAACATGCTCGGCAGGTCGACCGGTCCGGGCAGCGGGTCGCGGGACTCCGGCACGCAGAACGGCACACCGACGAGCATGAGCACGAGGATCGGCACCGCGACCAGGAACACGCTGCCCCAGTGGAAGTGCGCGAGCAGGGCGCCACCGACGAGCGGGCCGAGCGCGTTGCCGGCGGCGAACATCGTCGACCAGACGGCGAGCGCCATCCGCCGCTCCCCCGCGTCGACGAACACGTTGCGGATGATCGACAGCGTGGCGGGCATGAGCATCGCGCCGAAGACCCCCATCGCGATCCGTGCCGCGACGAGCATCCAGGCGTCGGTCGCGAAGGCCGCGGCCACCGAGAACAGGGCGAAGCCGGTCGCGCCGATCACCAGGATCCGTCTGCGGCCGATCCGGTCGCCGATGCTGCCCATGACGACGAGCAGTCCGGCGAGCACGAGCGGGTACGCGTCCACGATCCAGAGCTGCGTGGTGGCGTCCGGGTTCAGCGCGCGGCTGATCGACGGCAGCGCGAAGCTCAGGATGGTGTTGTCCACCGAGATGAGCAGCACCGGCAGCATGAGCACGGCGAGCGCCAGGAACCGTCGGGCGCGGCTCCCGGTGACGCGGGTGGCGACGGGGCTGGTGAGCAGTGCGGACACGGCGGACTCCTGGGACTTCGAGCCGGACCAGGTCGACGGCGGGTGGTACGTGGGGCAGACGAGACGGGACGCGGGATGGACACGCGCCCCGTCAGGACTCCGTTAGTGTACCGTCCGGACGGTTTTGGTTGCAAGTGCAACTGACGACGGCCGGGAGGCCCGTGGCGGTCGTGCCGTCTGCCGTCGGGCCGTCCTCTGGTCGCGTTCTCGGACCTACGCCGATTCGCGGAGCAGCAACCGGTGTCGCACCGTGCGCTCCACGGCTGCGCCGGAGCGCGGCAGCTCGCCCGCGAGCATGCCGAGCGCGAGGTCGAGGGCCTGGCCGGCGACCTCGTCCAGGTCGACGGCCAGCGTGGTGAGTGTCGGCGCGACGAGCGTCCCGAGCGGCAGGCCGTCGACACCGACCACACGGACGTCACCGGGGACGTCGACGCCGGCACGACGGCACGCCGACAGCACGCCGAGGGCCAGCACGTCGTTGAACGCCAGGACCGCGTCCACACGGCGGTGCTCGGCGAGGATCCGCTCGGTCTGCTCGGCACCGGCCTCGGCGGTGGGCACGGACGCGATGACGAGGTCGGGCAGGTACCCGCGGTGCCGCAGCGCCGCGACCATGCGCTCCCCCCGCTGGCTCGGCACACCGTCGGCGGCGGCGTCGAGCACGACGGGGTGCTTCACCCCGGTGTCGACGAGGTGGTCGGCGAGGTCCTCGATCGCGGCGGTCGGGTCGATCCGGACCGCGGCGCGGGTCACCGGGCCCGAGGGGTCGAGCTCGACGACGGGGACCGAGCCGAGCCGTTCGATCCACTCCGGCGCCCGGGACCCGAGGTAGCCGATCACGACGTCGGTCTGCGCGCCGAGGGACTCCACCATCCGGTCCGAGTCGCTCGCGAGCCCGACGTCCGCGAGCATGACGTTCCACCCGCGAGCGGCGGCCAGGCCGAGCACCGCCGACGCGAGCGCGGGGGCGTAGGGGTTCCGCAGGTCGTTGACGACGAGTCCGAGCTGGTGGTCGCCGCCGGTGACGAGCCCGCGGCCGAACCGCGACGGCCGGTAGTCGAGCGCCGCCGCGGCCTGGAGCACGCGGTCCTTGGTCGCCGCGCTGATGCCGGACATGCCGTTCATCGCGCGGGTGACGGTCTGCCGGGACACCCCGGCGGCCGCGGCGACGTCGATGATCGTCGCGCGGCCGCCCGGGGTCAGGCGCGGAGGTCCAGCCATGCCACCTGTTCCGGGGTGAGGTCGACGGAGAGGCCGGTCATGGACGACCGGGCCTCCGCGATCGTACGGGGTCCGAAGAGCGGGAACGTCGGGAACGGCTGGTGGAGCACGTACGCCAGGGCGATCGCCGTCGCCGGGACGCCGAACTGCTCCCCGAGTTCGCGTGCACGCCGGAGCCGCTCGAAGTTGTCGTCCGAGTAGTAGCAGCGGACGAGCTCGGCGTCACTGGTGTCCTCGGGCGTCGCGCGGCCGGTGAAGAAGCCGCGGGCCTGCGACGACCACGGCAGCAGCGGGACCTGGCGCTCCTCGAGCCAGGCCTTCGACGCGGCGTCGGTCGCGTGCTCGCAGCCGTCCCACGGCACGTCGTACGCCTCGGCGAGACCGAAGTGGTTGCTCAGGACCTCGAACCCGTGCTTCCCGTTGGCCCGGGCGTAGGCGTTCGCCTCGTCGAAGCGTGCGGGGGTCCAGTTCGAGCCGCCGTAGACGCGGATGCGGCCGGCACGACGGTGCTCGTCGAGCACGTCGACGAACTCCCCCACCGGGATGTCCGGGTTGTCCCGGTGCATCATGTAGATGTCCGCGTAGTCGGTGCCCTGTCGGTCCAGGCTCTCGAGCAGCTGCCGGGTGATCGACTCCGGGTCGCAGTGCGGGGTGTGGGCCCCCTTCGTGATGACGACCACGTCCTCGCGGATCCCCCGGTTCTGGATCCACTTCCCGAGCCGACCCTCGAGCACCCCGCCGCCGTAGATGTACCCGGTGTCGAAGACGTTGCCGCCCTGCTCGACGAACAGGTCGAAGATCGCGCTGGCGTGGGCCAGGTCGGGCTGGTTGTCGACGCCCATCACCAGGCGGGACATCCGCTTGCCGACCCCCGGCACCTCGCCGTACCGCATCGGGTTGCCGTCCTGCACGGCGAGCGGTCGGCCGGACACCGTCGGGATGTCGGCGGACTCGGCCTCGAACGGGTAGCGCAGGCCGATCGCCGCGCGCCACCGGTCGAGCGTGCGCGCGGTGGCGAGGGTCTCGTCGATGGTCATCTGCGCTGCCTCGACCGCACCGGCACGCAGGGCGTCGGTGGTGGCGTCGGCCTCTCGGGCGTAGGGGTGCTCTCCCGCGAAAGAAAGCGAACGAGGGGGTTCGTCGACCGTGCGGATCTCGATCGTGGGGTCGTCGCCGAGCGTCCAGGGGTCGGTGAGGACGATGCGGCCGCGCGTGCCGTACACCGACACCGCGTTGTCGTCCTGCACGGAGACGCCGGTGCGGACCGAGGCCGTGACCCCGCCCTTGTAGGTGAGCTGCGCCACCGTCCACTCGTCGACGCCGGTCGGTCCGAGCGTGCCGGTGGCGGTGAGGTCCACGGGCTCGGCGACCGCGACCCCGGTGGCGGCCTGCACGATCGCCGCGGCCATCGTCACCGGGTAGCCGCCGACGTCGAGGATCCCGCCGCCGGCGGTGTCGACGTCGAACAGCCGCCCCGTGCGCTCCCCCGTCCGGAACGCGAACGAGGCGTCGATGTGGGTCACGTCGCCGATCACGCCGTCGCGGACCAGGTCGACCAGCGCCGCGGTCTGCGGGTGGAAGCGGTACATGAACGCCTCGACGAGCGGCAGGCCGGCCTGGCGAGCGGCATCGGTCAGCGCCATCGCGGTGCCGTGGTTCACGGCGAGGGGCTTCTCGCACAGCACGGCCTTGCCGGCCTGGAGTGCGGCGAGCACGAGCCGGGCGTGCCCGGTGTGCACGGTCGACACGTAGACGGCGTCGACGCGCGGGTCGGCGAGGACCTCGTCGTAGGTGCCGGCGGTCACGTCGGCGAACCCGTACCCGGCAGCCTCGTCGGCGAAGACCTGTGCGCGTTCGGTCGAGGAACTGCCGGCCGCCACCAGGACGCCCCCGCTGGCGGGCAGCTGCGAGAGGAAGCGTCGGGCGATGCCGCCGGGGCCGAGGACGGCCCACCCGGGGCGGTCCGTGGTGGTCGGGGTCGGAGTGGTGGCGGTGTTCGCCGTCTGCGCTGACATGCGGATCCTTGTCGTCTCGTGAACCTTCACGGTCGCTCTGACCGTAGCCCCTGCGGGCGCGATCAGCAACGGGCACACGGCACTTCGTGAGCGTTCACGGCGACTGCGGCCGTGCTGGCGTCCGCGCCCCCGGGAACTGCTCCTAGACTCTCGGCATGGCCAGTGCCCGCGACCGTGTCCTCGACAGCTTCGTCGCCATCGTGTGCGAAGAGGGCGAGCGCCCCGCCACCCTCGACGCCGTCGCCGCGCGCGCCGGTGTCTCGAAGGGTGGGCTGCTCTACCACTTCGGCTCGAAGGCCGCCCTGGTCGAGGGGCTCTGCGAACGGCTGTCGGACCTGTCCGCGATCGACGTCGAGCGCATGCAGGACGCCGAGGACGGCGCCGCGCGCTACTTCGTCCGCAACTGCCTGTTCGTCGGCAGCGAGCTCGACCTCGCCCTGCTCGCCGCGAGCCGCCTGCAGCAGGCCGGCTACGAAGAGGCGGGTCGCACCCTCGACGACACCGAGAACGCCTGGCTCACGACACTCGTCGACGCCCTGGGTGACGAGCCGACCGCGCAGGCCGTCAAGCTCCTCGGCGACGGGCTGTACCACCAGGCCTCACTCGGGGCCGCGAGCGAGGTCCGACCGAAGCGCGGCAGCGTCGACATGGAGACCCTGCTCGCCGTCGTCGACCGTCTGATCGCGACCCGACCCGGCGCGTGAACCGGCACACCCCCTGCTGGGGATAGACTGGGGAACGATCCACTCGTCGACACCCGGAGGTATCCCGTGGGCCGCGTCATCGCCGCTGTTTTCTCGATCCTGCTGCTGCTGGTGTCGATGTACCTGTTCGGGTTCGCCTTCCAGGTCGAGTCGGGCCAGGCCTTCGTCTTCATGGCGGGTGTGCTCCTGATGAGCCTCTCCTTCTTCCTGCCGATCCACGTGTTCGGCAAGCGCTAGCGGGCGCAGCCGCTCGACGAGCGCAGACAGAACGGCCCCGCACCTCACCGGTGCGGGGCCGTTCTGCATGGAGCGTCAGGCCGAGAGCGGCTCAGACCAGGACGCGCAGCGACCGCAACGTCACCGCGGTGCTGATAGCGGCGTGTGCGGCCTCGGCACCCTTGTCCTCCTTGGAGCCGGGCAGCCCCGCACGGTCGAGGCCCTGCTGCTCGTCGTCCAGGGTGAGCACACCGAACCCGACGGGCTTGCCGGTGTCGATCGCGACCTGCGTCAGCCCGGTCGTCGCGGCGCCCGAGACGTACTCGAAGTGCGGGGTGCCACCGCGGATGATGACGCCGAGCGCGACCGCGGCGTCGAAACCGGCGCCGAGCGCGGTCTTCGCGACCACGGGCAGCTCGAAGCTGCCGGGGACGGGGATGACGTCGGCCGTCGCCCCGAGCCGCTCGACCTCGCGCTGCGCCCCGGCCAGCAGTCCCGCAGCGATCGTGTCGTGCCACTGTCCGGCGATGATGGCCACCCGGATCCCGGTGCCGTCGACCTGGTCGCGGTCCGCCGCGCCTGCTCCGCTCATCGTTTCGTTCCTTCCGTGGGCGCGGCAGTCGCTGCCGCCGCCCGGTCTGCCGCGTCCAGCCACTCGGCGAGCGCAGCGATGGTGATGACGGGCACGCCTTCGCGCGCCCCGAGTGCGACGAGCGCCGGCAGTCGCATCATGCTGCCGTCCTCGTCGACGATCTCGCAGATCGCCGCAGCGGGACGGAGTCCGGCCGCGGTGACGAGCTCGATCGCTGCTTCGGTGTGCCCGGCGCGCTCGCGGACCCCACCCGGTCGGGCGCGCAGGGGCACCACGTGGCCGGGTCGGTGCAGGTCGTCGCGCACCGAGTCCGGGTCGGCGAGGACCCGCAGGGTGCGGGCGCGGTCGTGGGCGCTGATGCCCGTGGTCACACCGACGGCCGCATCGACGGTGACCGTGTAGGCCGTACCGCGGACGTCCTCGTTGTGCGCCACCATCGGCGGCAGGTCGAGCGCATCGGCGATCTCGGTGCTGACCGGCGCGCAGATGAACCCGGACGAGTGCGCGACCGTCCAGGCGATCCACTCCGGCGACGCGAGCTCGGCGGACAGGATGACGTCGCCCTCGTTCTCACGGTCCTCGTCGTCGACGACGATGACGGGGCGGCCCGCCGCGATCGACGCGATCGCGGTCTCGATGCTCGACGAGCCGAGCGCCTGCGGGACGGTGCCGGCCTCGGCGACCATCACCGGGCCTCCGATCCGGCGGTCTCGAGCGGCTGCGCGGCGGTCTCGAGGGACTGCGCCGCGGCGTCGAGCCGCAGCATGCGGCGGACGTGCCGGGCCAGCACGTCGGTCTCGACGTTCACCCGGTCACCCGGCACACGGAGCCCGAGCGTCGTGGCCTCGAGCGTCTCGGGGATCAGGCTCACCTCGAACCAGGCGGCGTCGGGGTGGGTGTCCTCCGGGGAGACGGCGCTGACCGTGAGCGAGACCCCGTCGAGCGCGACGGAGCCCTTGTCGACCACGAGCGGGCTGAGCGCCGGCGCGAGCGAGAACCGCACACGCCGCCAGCCGTCGCCGTCGGAGGTCTCGAGCACCGTGGCGGTGCCGTCGATGTGGCCCTGCACGATGTGTCCGCCCAGGCGGTCGCCGACCGACGCAGCGCGCTCGAGGTTCAGGCGGTCCCCCACCCGGAGTGTGCCGTGGGCGCTCATGTCGAGGGTCTGCTTCATGACGAAGGCGGTGAAGGTCTCGGGGGTCTGCTCGACGACGGTCAGGCAGACACCGCTCGTGGCGATCGAGTCGCCGTGCCGGGCGTCCTGCACGACGACGGGGCCGTGCACGGTGAGCGCGACGGAGTCGCCCTGCTGCTCGACGGCGGTGACGGTGCCGAGTTCCTCGATGATGCCGGTGAACACTGGTGTCCTCTCAACGGGACTCCGGGGGCGTTCGACGATCGTCGGCATCGACGGACGGGTCGCACCCCACGGGTCGTGGAGTCGTCCTGTCCGCCCAGCGCGCCTCCCATCCGGACTTTCACCGTCGGTCCCGGATTTCCACCGGGTCAACATCTGGCGGGTTCGCACCCGTCGTCAGTTCGTGGACTGTCACCACCGGCTCGGATTTCCACCGACCCCGGAGCGCTTGCGTAGTCGGAACGATACCCCAGGCCGCTGACGGCCGCGCTCTGCTCGTGAGCGCCGTCGTAACCGGGCGTCTCCCCCCCGGACGGGTCCGGCGTCCGCGGTGTCCGTCGTCCAGACCGCGACGATCCACGAGTCGATCGACGAGCGGTCCGTCGGAACATGCACACGCATCCGATGCGCCGACGTGACCGGAGGTCTCCCCGGGCAGGGTGACGAGGGGCGCCACGGTGTGACGCCCCTCGATCACCCGGCGGTCAGTGCCGGCGACGGAGCACGAGCGTGCCGGCTCCGGCGAGGAGCAGCAGGAGCGCGAACCCTGCCGGCAGGACCGGCGAGCCGGCTCCCGTGTACGCGAGCTCCGGCTGGCCGTCACCGGCCGCGGCGGCTGCCGCGACGGTCCCGGCGCTGGTCCGGACCCCGCTGGTGGCGGCGGTCGTGGTGGTCGCCACGCCCGCTGTGGAGGCCCGGGTCGGCTCGACGACGTCGACCACACCCACGGGGGTGGTCACGGTGCCGGGCTCGGTGCCGGTTCCGGGGTCCGTCCCGGTGGGGACGGTTCCCGGGTCGGTCCCGGGGTCGATGCCGGGATCCGTGCCGGGGTCGGTCCCGGGGTCCGTGCCCGGGTCGGTCCCGGGGTCAGTACCCGGGTCGGTGCCGGGGTCCGTGCCGGTGCCGGTGCCCGGGGTGGTGCTGGTGCCGTCACCGACGATGCCGATCCCGTTGCCACCGATGGTGACCGGCAGGCTGATCACGGGGGCCACCTGCGTGCCGGAGAGCAGACCGCCGTCACCGGAGGTCGTGCCGCCGGTCGTCGGTGTCGTGGAGCCGGTACCGGTGGCCGGAGCCGTCGTGCCGGTGCTCGTGCCGTCACCGACGATGCCGATCCCGTTGCCACCGATGGTGACCGGGACAGCGACGACCGGGCTGACCTGCGTGCCCGACGCTGTGCCGTCCGAACCCGAGGTCGAACCACCGGCGGCCGGAGCGGTCCCGGTGCCCGTGGTCGTGCCTGCGGCCGGAGCCGTGCTCGTCGAGCTGCCGTCACCGAGGACGCCGATGCCGTTGCCACCGATCGTCACCGGGACGTCGACCAGACCGGTCGCCTGGGTGCCGGAGAGCAGTCCGTCGGTGCCCGAGGTGGTCGGCGCTGCCGGGGCCTCGGCGGCCGGGGCCGTCGGGGTCGTCGGTGCCGTTGCCTCGGGGGCGGTCGATGTCGACGTGCCGTCACCCAGGACGCCGATGCCGTTGCCGGACACCGTCACCGGGGCCGTCACGGTCGGGGCGACCTGGGTGCCGGAGGCGGTGCCGTCCTGCCCCGAGGTGCTCGGAGCGGGAGCCGCCGGCGCCGGAGCGGGAGCCACCGGCGCCGGGGCCGGAGCCGGAGCAGCCGCGGGGGCAGCCGCGGGAGCGCTCGTCGAGACCGCGTCGCCGCCGACGGCCACGGCGTTGCCCCCGACCGTCACCGGTGCTGCGACGTCCGGCACCACCTGCGTGCCGGAGAGTGTGCCGTCCTCGCCCGAGGTGCTCGGGGACACGGCGGCGGGCGCCGGAACAGCCGCCGGGGCCGGGGCAGCCCCGGCCGAGCCGGTCACGGTGGACACCGCGTCACCGAGCACGCCGATGGCGTTGCCGCCGAGGGACACCGGAGCGTCCACGGAGGGCGCCACCTGGGTGCCCGAAACGGTGCCGTCGGCACCCGAGGTCGTGGCCGCGTTCGCCGCAGCCGTGCCGCCGAGCGTGAGCCCGCCGACGAAGAGGGCGAACCAGAGCCCTCTGGAGACGTACTTGTTCATGGTCGTACTCCCTGATCGAGATCGTCACCGACCGCGGACGCAGCCGGGATGTGTGCGTGCCTGCCGTGCCGGGCAGGCGCACCGATCTCAGTCAGGGGCGACGTCGTGCTCGCCGACGACCGATGCGGGGACCGCGTCGTCGGAGAGCGTGCCGCGAGACCCCGCGGCGAGGGAGACGATGTCGTCGGTCGTACCGACGATGCCGACGGCAGCTGCGCCGCCGGAGTTCGTGGAGGCGCTGCCACCGAGCACGCCGGCGTCGGTGCCGTCGAACGGGACCCCGTGGCCGTCGCCGTCCGCGGGGAGGAGCAGCGCGTGGCCGCCGAGGGTCGCGTCCTGCACGTCGACGGCTGCGAGCACCGGGCCGGCCGGCGCCGCAGGGGTCGCCGCAACGGCGTGGTCGGGCGAGCCGAACACGCCGGAGCGAGCACCCGATTCGTCGCCGGTGCCGACACGAGCCGGAGCGGTGGACACCGCGGTGCCCTGCGCGGGCGCGGTTCCGTGCCGGACGGGGACGTCGGCGACCGGCGCCGACGGGACGGGCCCGGCGGGCGGGTTCGAGCCGCCGCCCACCGGGAGTGCTGGGACGTCGACGACGGGATCCGTGCCTCCTGGCAGGGCGCCGCCGACGGACGGGACGACGCCCTCGACCACGGCGGGGACGGTGCCGACGGTGGTGCCGACCGAGCCGAGCGTGTCGTCGACCAGGCCCGTGACCGGACCGGTGACGGTGCCGAGGGTGTCGTCGCCGAGGACCGTCCCGACCACCGGGACGCTGCCGACCACGTCGTCGACGGTGTCGACGACGGCGGTCACGGGGCGTGCGCCGGTGACGTGTTCCACGGTGCCGGTGACGGGACGCAGGACGTTCGCGACGGTGTCGGTGACCGGCCGGGAGGCACTGGTCACCTGGTCGACGACCTGTCGCACCGGGCGCGTGGCCGGGTCGGCCGCGGGGGCGGTCGTGGTCGGCTGGGCAGCCGGTGTGGAGGCGACCGGAGCGGGGCTCGACGGGGCCGGGGCGGCAGGCGCGGGAGCGGCGGGAGCAGGTGCGGCGGGGACCGCGGCAGGCGCCGGGGCTGCGGGAGCAGGCGCCGATGTTGCCGGTGCCGGTGCCGGTGCCGGGACTGCGGGAGCAGGTGCCGGTGCCGCGGGTGCCGGCACGACAGCCTTGCGGACGGGGTCCGTCACGCCGCCAACGACCTTGCCGACCTCGCCGGTCACCCCCTGCACGGTGCCACCGACGCCCTCGACCACGTTGCCGACGAGTCCGCGCTGCTCGGCAGCAGCCGGGGCGGTCGTGGCGGCGGATGCCGGGCGCGCGCCGAGCAGCAGGGACAGCAGCACGAGGGCAGCGAGGGTCCCGACGCCCAGCAGGACGATGCGGAGTGCGGCGCGCCAGGGTGCGCGCAACGGGTTGTCCATGCGCTCACCTCCTGATCTCGGCTGCGCACGTAGAGTGGTTGACCGGCAATGTACGCCGATCCGGTCCGGAACACACCCTGTTTCGGAAGAAATACTCAGGAAGGGCCGTCCGTGGTCTCGATCTTCAACGCTCCGACCCGCAACCTGGACATCGTCACGCTGCACGAGATCCTGCGGCTCCGGCAGGATGTCTTCGTCGTCGAGCAGGAGGCCGCGTACGGCGACATCGACGGCCGCGACCTCGAGCCGGGGACGGTGCAGTTCTGGGCCGGCAACGGCTCGGTGGACGCGACCCTGCGTCTGCTCCGCGAGCCCGACGGCACCGAGCGCATCGGCCGGGTCGCCACCGCGCAGCATGCCCGCGGGCAGGGACTCGCCGGGCAGCTCATGGAGGCGGCGATCGCCGAGTCGCGCTCGCCGAGCATCGCCCTCGGCGCCCAGTCCCACCTGCAGCAGTGGTACGGCCGCTTCGGATTCGTGCGTTCCGGGGACGAGTACCTCGAGGACCGCATCCCGCACATCCCGATGACGCGGAAGCGCTGACCCGGAGCTACTGCCCCGGGGCCCCTGACGCGGGGTTCGTGCCTCAGGCCCGCCAGCGCCGCAGTTCGTCGAACGAGCGGCCCTGGGTGGCACGGTCGGCGACGAGGCGTTCGAACACGATGTTCGTCTGCGTCGTCGCCACCGAGGGGTCACCGCTGAGCTCGTCGGCGACGAAGTCCCGGAGCTGCTCCGTCGACTCGCACGCGATGTGCACGAGGAAGTCCTTGTCCCCGGCCAGGAACGACACGTCCTGCACGACCGGCACCCGCAGCAGGCGCTTCGCGAAGTCCCGCAGTTCGTGGCGAGCGGCGGCGTGCACGCGGACGGACACCATCGCCTCGATCGAGAACCCCAGGCGCGCGACGTCCACCTCGGCCCGGTAGCCGCGGATCACCCCGGCGTCCTCGAGGGCACGGACCCGGGCGAGGCACGTCGAGGGTGCGATGCCGACCGCGGCCGCGAGCCGGTTGTTCGGGATCCGGGCGTCCGCGGCGAGGGTCCAGAGGATGCGCTCGTCGACCTCGTCCAGGCGCGGAGCGGGGTCGGGGCGACGTGCGGGTCGGTCGGACACCCCTCGACGCTACCGCGGCGGCGCGAGCAGGGCGCGGAGGGCGTCCTCGAGCGCCGCCGACACGACGGCGTCGGCGGCGGATGCCAGGGGTTCCACCGCGGTGGACTGCCGGAGCATCGACATCCCGAGCACCACCGCGAGCGCGATCTCGGCCCGGACGAGCAGCGCGTCGGACCCGGCACCGCCGACGGTGCCCGCGAGCCGTTCGGCGTAGCGACGCAGCGTCTCGCGGCGGATGGCGTCGGCACCGTCGTCACCGGAGGACCGGAGCAGGAGCATCAGCTGCAGCGAGTCGTCGTCGGTGGGCGTCCGCACGATGTGGGTGATGATCCCCGTGAGCGCCCGCTCGAGCCCCTGTTCGCTCGTCTCCTCGGTGCCCAGGTCACGGACGACGCGGTCGAGGCAGGCGCGGAACAGCCCTTCCTTCGACCCGAAGTACCGGTTGATCAGGGCGACGTTGACCCCGGCGTCCCCGGCGATCTCGCGCACGGTCGTCGCGCGGTACCCGTCGAAGGCGAACCGTCGGCGGGCGGCCTGCACGAGCAGGAGTCGGGTGGCCGCGGCGTCCTTGCTCATGGAGCGCAGCCTAGCGGTCCTCACAGGGATGTAAGCAAGCGTTGACATGCGGTCGTTCCGGCGTACGCTCGTGATGTCAGCAGTTGTTTACATCGACCACGAGCACACGGAGCACGATGACCGACACCATGCAGAGCCCACGGACCGGCTCGCACCCCACCACGAACGGGCGCCGGCCGAACAGCACGGCGATCATCGTCTCCCTGTCCCTCGGCGGCCTGTCCTTCGCGGTCCTGCAGTCGCTGGTCGCCCCGGCGCTGTCGACCATCGGACAGGACCTCGGCGCCTCCACCAGTGCGACGAGCTGGGTGCTCACGGCCTACCTGCTCTCCGCCTCGGTGCTCACGCCGATCCTCGGTCGCCTCGGCGACATGATCGGCAAGCGCAAGGTCCTGATCGTCGTGCTGTCGATCCTGCTCGTCGGGGCCGTGCTCGCCGCGCTCGCGCCGAACCTCGGCGTGCTGATCGTCGGACGGGCACTGCAGGGCGCCGCCGGTGCCGTGATGCCGCTGTCGATCGGCATCGTGCGGGACGAGCTGCCGAAGGAGAAGGTCAGCGTCACGATCGGTCTGCTGTCGGCGATCTTCGGGATCGGTGCCGGTGTCGGCATCGTCGCGGCCGGACCCATCGTCGAGCACCTGTCCTGGCACTGGCTGTTCTGGCTCCCCGCCGTGCTCGTCGTCATCGCGCTGCTCGGGGCGGTCTTCGGCATGCCGGAGTCCCCGGTGCGGAAGCCCGGACGCCTCGACATGGCCGGCACGTTCGTCCTGGCGGTGTCGCTCGTCGCGATCCTGCTCGCCGTCAGCGAGGGCGAGACCTGGGGCTGGGGCGACGCCAAGACCATCGGCCTGCTGGTCCTCGGCGCCGTCGCACTGGTCGTGTTCGTCCTCGTCGAGCTGCGGGTCGCCGAGCCGCTCATCGACGTGCGGCTCTTCGCCGTCCGCGGCGTCTGGACCGCCCACGTCGTCGCACTGGTCTTCGGGTTCGCGATGTTCGGCACCTTCGTCCTCGTCCCGACGCTCCTGCAGCTCCCGACGGCGCTCGGCTACGGCTTCGGCAAGGACGTCACCCAGGCCGGGCTCTTCCTGCTGCCGACCGTCGTGATGATGGTGGTCGCCGGGCCGATCGCCGGCGTCCTGGTGCGCAAGGTCGGCCCGAAGCCGCCGATGCTCATCGGCGGGTTCGCCATCGTCGCCGCGTTCGTGCTGCCAGCCGTCGCACACGCCGAGCTGTGGCAGGTGGTGGCCTCCGGCGTCCTGACCGGCATCGGCATCGGCATGGCCCTGGCCGCCTGCTCGAACGCGATCATCGAGAGCGTCCCCGCGAACCAGACCGGCGAGGCCATCAGCGCCAACACGGTCGTCCGCACCATCGGCTCGAGCGTCGGCACCGCCGTCATCGCCGCGCTCATCACCTCGCACAGCACGCCGCAGGGTCTGCCGACCGACGACGCCTTCACGATCGGGTTCTGGGCGTGCACCGGGGTCGCGGTCGTGGCCGTGCTCGCAGCACTCGTCGCCCCGTCGATGCGTGCCCGCCGCGCAGCGGCCGCCGCCCGCGGGATCGACGACCTCGAGGAGGTCACCGAGTAGCGCGGTGGACCCGGCCACCCCGCCAGGCCCGTCCTGCGTCGTCGACGCGGGGCGGGCCTCCGCGTCCGTTGCACAACCTGGGAACGCACCGCACGCACGCGCGGCGGCGTGACGATCATCGGGTCGGTCGCCTCCTGTCAGGGGACGCGGACCGCCGCGCCCGGACAGGAGACCCTCATGAGCAGCACCGACCACGACGACACCACCGCACCCGGCCGGCCGTCGTTCCGCGACACCGTGACCGCCGGACTCGTGCAGAAGGCCCTCGAGCCGGTGCTGCGCGCGGTACGTGAGGAGGTCGCCTCGGCGCGGCGGGAGATCGGCGAGCGCGCCAGCGGTGCGAAGACCGGGCTGGTGCTCACCGGGGTGGCCGTCGGGTTCGCCCTGACGACCCTGGTCGCACTGGCGGGCTTCGCGGTGGCGCTGTTGGCCCTGGCCCTGCCGCTGTGGGCGGCGACCGGGATCACGTTCGCGGCGTTCGCGATCGTCACCGCGATCCTGTTCGTCGTCGGCCTGCGCGGGATCCGGCGCGGGGTACCGCCGGTGCCGAAGGACACGATCCGGGCGGCCAAGCAGCGGGTGACGCACGCGGCGGACGCCCCGGCGGACAGCGCCGCGCGCGACTGACGCACCCGCTCCCGCCGTCGCTGTCGGCGCAGCCGCTGCCGCTGCCGGCGCAGCCGCTGCTGCCGGCGCGGGCTGGGCTGGGCTACATCGCCAGGGTCATGCCGACCACGGCGACGGTCATCGCGAAGACCTCGCCGCTGCGGACGGCTCGCCGGTCCTCGCGCCCCCACTCGTACCGGAGCAGCCAGCCACTGAAGGCGCAGTAGCCGATCACGCCGGCACCGAGCACCGCGGACAGCGCGATGCCGTGCCCGGCGTGGTCACCGGCGACGCCCGAGGCGTGGCCCATCAGCAGCATCCCCGCCATCACGACGGCGGAGAGCGCGCGGTGCACGTCCATCGGCTCCGCACGGCGGCCGTCGGCGCGGCGTCGACGCATGACGGGCAGCGGTGCGAGCAACAGCAGCAGGGTGGCGGCGAACAGGGTCCACACGGCGCCGGCGTCGACGACGGGCATGAGCATCGCGACGAGCATCACGCCCGCCGGCACGATCACGCCCGGACGCGGCCGGTAGCGGTCACCGACGATGCAGCACACGGACGCGAACTGCGGCACGACCAGCATGGCGTCGGCGACGGTCTCGTGCACGTGGGGCGTCCTCGGTGCGGCGGAGTGGGGTCAGTCCTCGGCGCGGGCAGCGGCCTTGGCGGCGCGCTCCTGCTTCACGCGGGCGTTCTCGGCGTGCACGGCGGCCTGCGTCGCACGCTCGCGGACGAGCCACTCGGGCTTCTGCTCGAGCAGCGTCTTGATGTCCGCCGTCGTCAGCGCGTCGTCGATCCCCGCGCGGCTCAGGCCGGAGATGGAGATGCCGAGCTTCTGCGCCACGACGGGTCGCGGGTGCGGGCCGTCGCGTCGGAGGTCCTCGAGCCAGGTCGGGGGTTCGGTCCGGAGCTCGTCGAAGGCGGTCCGCGTGAGGGGAGCGCTCTGGAAGGACTCCGGAGCGGCCGTCAGCAAGATGCCGAGCTTCTTCGCAGCCGTCTCGGGCTTCATGGTCTGTTCCTGCGCCATGAGGACAAGGGTACGGCCCCTATGCTCGTCTGCATGACCGCGGCTCTCACCATCGCCTTCGTGCCGGGGGTCTCCCCCGCAAAGTGGGCCCGTGTCTGGCGGGATCGCTTCCCCTCCATCGAGCTCCGGCTGCGGCCGATCGGTGCCGACGACGTCGACGACACGCTGGCGGGCGAGGCTGACATGGTCTTCGCGCGCATGCCCGTGTCCGAGCGGCACAACGCCATCCCGCTCTGGACCGAGACGGCCGTCGTCGCGATGCCCAAGGACTCCCCCCTCGCCGAACTCGCCGAGGTCGACCTCGCCGACGCCGAGGTCCACGTGATCGACGCGGGCCCGGTGCCCGCCGACATCGACGGATCGCTCGACCTGGTCGAGGCGAACGTCGGCGTCGTGGTGCTCCCCCAGTCGCTGTTCCGCGCCGCCAGCCGCAAGGACCTGGTCGGTCGTCCGCTCATGGACGCCGAGGGCACGCGCATCGCGCTGGTCTGGCGGGACGAGGACGCCACCGAGACCACCGAGGAGTTCATCGGCGTGGTGCGCGGGCGGACCGCCAACAGTTCGCGCCAGCCAGGAGGCCCGGATCGCGACGGCGACGACGACTCACGTCCGGCTCGTGGCGGCGCCAAGGCCGGCTCGGGCGCCAAGGGCGCGTCGGGCGGGTCCGGCGGGTCGGGTGCGTCGGGCTCCAAGGGCGCCGGCGGCGCCGGCGGCGCCGGCGGCAAGGCCAAGGCGAAGTCACCCGGCAGCGGCAAGTCCGGCGCCGGCAAGAAGTCCAACACCGGCAAGGGGCCCACGCCCGGACGCGGCAAGATGCGCGGCAAGCCGAGCCGGGGCTCCAAGGGCAACCGATGACCGACACGCGGCTCGTCGCGATGCCGGCCACGCGCCTCCCGGCCTGGCTCCACCGCACGATGGCCGAGTACGTCGAGTCGCGGATGCAGGCGGGCGAGAGCCGCGAGCAGGCCGAGGCGAACGAGCAGCAGTCGCGGGACCGCTGGTTCCCGGACGGCTCCCCCGCTGACGGCCACCTGGTGTGGGAGGTCCTCGACCAGGACGACACCGTCGTCGGGTCGCTCTGGATCGGGCCGTTCACGACAGGCAGCACCGACTGGTGGGTGTTCGACGTCGAGATCGACGAGGCGCACCGGCGTCGCGGGCACGCCCGTCGCGCGCTCGAGCTCGGGCACCGCGCCGCTGCCGAACGCGGTGCGACGAGCATCGGGCTGAACGTGTTCGGCTACAACACGGGAGCGCAGGAGCTGTACGCGGCCCTCGGGTACCAGGTGACGTCGGCGCAGATGCGGAAGCCGCTGCGCTAGCGCAGGACGGCCGCGGGCGCGGCGCCGGTCACAACACCCCGCCTGCATGGCCCCGAGCGGTCACGAAGTGTCGGCTGGCCGCGCCCGGAACGACGTGTCGTGACCACTCGGCGGAGACCAGCGGGGATTCGTGACCGTGTGGAGGTCCGCGTCAGCGCAGGACGGCTGCGGCGGCGCGGGTCACCCGGTCGCCGCGCGATTCCTCGGCTGCTGCACGGGCCCGGGCAATGACGACGGCGTCGGCGCGCTCGGCTGATCCGTGGTCGAACGGTGGCTGCGGGTCGTACTCGATCTGCAGCTGGATCGCCTCGGCCGCGGGGCGTCCGGCGAGCTCGGCCGCGAGCCACAGCGCCATGTCGATGCCCGCGCTCACCCCGGCGGCGGTGACGACGGCGCCGTCCCGAGCGATCCGGGCGTCGACCGGCTGCGCACCGAAGGCCTCGAGCATCGGCTTCGAGGCCCAGTGGGTCGTCGCGCGTCGGCCGGCGAGCAGCCCGGCGGCGCCGAGCACGAAGGCCCCGGTGCACACCGACGTCATCCACGTGGCGTCCTCGGCCTGGCGCCGGACGAAGGCCACGACGTCCGGGTCGAGCATCGCGTCGAAGGCACCGTCACCGCCGGGGACGACCAGCACGTCCGCGGCGCCTGCATCCTGGATCGTCACGGTGGGGACGAGCGCGAGGCCGCAGTCGCTCGGCACGGGGTCGAGCGTCGCCGCGACGTACTCGACGCGCGCGCCGGGCACGCGGCTGAGCACCTGGGCCGGACCGGTCAGGTCCAGCTGGGTCAGGTGCGGGAACAGCAGGAACGCGATCCGGATCTCGTCGGCCATGTCGTGACCATAGTCCCGGCGCTCTCGTTCTCGTGCTCGTGGGCTCGGCCGTCAGTTCCAGACGCCCGAGGTCCCGCGCCGGTGGCTGCCGACCAGGTGGGTGTCGACGATGCCGAGCGCTTCCATCAGGGCGTACATCGTCGTCGGCCCGACGAAGGTGAAGCCGCGCTTCCGCAGCGCCTTCGACAGCGCGAGGGACTCGTCCGACTTCGTCGGGACCTCGGCGGAGGACCGAGGCTCGGGCGTGGTCGTCGGCCGGAACGACCACACGAAGCCGGCGAGCCCGCCGTCCTGCCGCAGGGCGATCGTGGCGTTCGCGTTGGTGATCGTCGCGAGGATCTTCGCGCGGTTCCGGACGATCCCGGCATCGGCCATCAGCCGCTCGACGTCGTCCTCGCCGAAGGCCGCGACGGTGTCGGCGTCGAAGTCGGCGAAGGCTGCACGGAACGCCGGTCGCTTCGCCAGGATCGTGCGCCACGACAGGCCGGACTGGAACGCCTCGAGCGACAGCCGCTCGAACACCCCGCGTTCATCGCGCACGGGCATGCCCCACTCGGTGTCGTAGTAGGCGCGCAGCAGGTCGTCCGACGACGCCCAGACCGGCCGGGCCAGGCCATCGTCACCGGTGACGAGGTCGGGCACGGGCGGGGCGTCGACGGGCTCGGTGCTCATGCGACCATCCTGGCGGGCGCCCCCGACACCCCGGGACTCACTCGGCGGGCGGATCGTCCTGCGTCGCCTGCTCGTCCATCCACACGTACTCCCAGCGGTGTCCGTCCGGGTCGGTGAAGCTCCGCTGGTACATGAAGCCGAGGTCCATCTCCGGGCGGTCCTCGGTGCCGCCGGCTGCCACCGCGGCGTCGACGACACGGTGGACGTCCTCCTTCGACGGTGCGCTGAGCGAGTTGATGACCTCGATCGTGTCCCGACCGGCGATCGTCTTGTCGGTGAAGTCTGCGAACTTCGCCGTCGTCAGGATCATGACGGAGATCGTGTCGCTCACCACCACGCACGCAGCGGTGTCGTCGCTGAACGCCGGGTTGATCGAGTACCCGAGCGCCTCGTAGAACGCCTTCGAGCGCTCGAGGTCGGTGACGGGCAGGTTGATGAAGACCATCGTTTCCATGGCGGTTCCTTTCGTTCCGCTCAACCTGGACCCACCTGGATCAGCGCGCAACCGTTTCGTGGGGGAACCAACCGGTACGGGCGTCCGACGATGAGGGCGGAAACGACGAAGTCGCTGTCGTGCGACAGCGACTTCGTCGTTCTGCGTCAGGCCGGGGACGCCCGAGCCAGACGGGCTCAGGCCAGCTCGCGCCCCTCGCCCGCGGCACGCTGGTGTGCCTCGGCCTCGGCCTGGCCGATGATGTCCTCGGCGGGCACGGGGTTCAGGCGGTCCCAGAGGAAGAACAACCCGCCGCCGACGAGCAGCGAGATCCCGACCCACAGGTTGATGTGGATCCCGCCGGTCTTCTCGGGGTCGGTGTTCCAGTGCACGATCCCGACGATGGTGGTGATCACGCCGTACAGGACGAACAGGCCGCCGAGGATGCGGCGCAGGTCGAGCCGGCGGGTGGAGCGGACCAGGGCAGCCTTCTGCTCCTCGGTCATCGCGCCGGGGGTGGTGGTGTCACTCATGAGCAGTGGTCTCCTTCGCGGATCAGAGGAACGGGAGGTACAGGACGACGCACAGCACGAGCGCGACGGTGCCGAGCAGCGCGGGCGAGCGGTACCAGGCGGTGTCCGTCGCGACCGAGTCGCCGTGCAGGTCGATCTTGCCGATGCCGTAGACGAGCCCGCCGAGTTCCTTCTCGTCCTTCGGCTTGGTCAGCATCGAGACGACGAAGCCGACGACCAGCACGGTGACGAACGAGATGATCGCGCCGTACAGGGTCTCCGCGGTGGCCGTGGCGAACAGGTCGGGGTTCACCAGGTACGCGATCCAGGTGATCGTCGGGGTCACGATGCCGAGGACGTAGCCCCACAGCGCACCCTGCGTCGTCATGCGCTTCCACAGCAGGCCGAGGATGAACACTGCGAACAGCGGTGCGTTGAAGAACGAGAACAGCGTCTGCATGTAGGTCATGATGTTCGACGCCTGGGCCGCGATGAACGCGGTCGCGATGCCGACCACGACGCCGACGACGGTGACCCAGCGGCCCGTCTTCAGGTAGTGCAGGTCGGGCATGTTCGGGCGGATGTAGCGCTGCCAGATGTCGTAGGTGAAGACGGTGTTGAACGACGAGACGTTCGCCGCCATGCCGGCCATGAACGATGCCAGCAGACCGGTCACGGCGATGCCGAGCACACCGGTCGGCAGGTACATCTGGATGAGCTTCGGGATCGCGTCGTTGTAGGTCAGCGTGCCGTCGGCGAACTGGTTGCCCACGACGGCCGCGGCGATGAGGCCGGGGATGACGACGATGGCCGGGATGAAGAGCTTCGGGATCGCGGCGATGAGCGGGGTGCGGCGGGCCGCGGACATGTTCTTCGCCGAGAAGGCGCGCTGCACCTCGGTGAAGTTCGTGGTCCAGTAGCCGAACCCGAGCACGAAGCCCAGGCCGAGCACGATGGCGAGCCAGTTGGCGCCGATGGGGTTGGTGACGTCACCGAAGCCGGTGCCGGCCCAGGCCTGCAGGTGCTGCACGCCCTGGGTCTCGGTGATGGCCTTCGACAGGCCGTCCCACCCGCCGACGCGGTGCAGACCGACGATCGTCAGCGGGATGAGCCCGGCGATGATCACGAAGAACTGCATGACCTCGTTGTAGATCGCGCTCGAGAGTCCGCCGAGGGTGATGTAGACGAGCACGAAGCCCGCGGAGACGATGATCGCCAGCCACTCCGGCCAGCCGAGCATGGCCTCGATGACGATGGCCATCGCGTACAGGTTGATGCCCGCGATGAGCACGTTCGACACCGCGAACGCGATCGCGTTCACCAGGTGCGGCGCCTTGCCGAAGCGGCGCAGCATGAACTCCGGCACCGAGCGGACCTTCGAGCCGTAGTAGAACGGCATCATCACGAGGCCGAGGAACACCATCGCGGGCACGGCGCCGACGAGGTAGTAGTGCAGGGTGGCCATGCCGATCTGGGCACCGTTCGCCGCCATGCCGAGGATCTCGGTGGCACCGAGGTTCGCGGACACGAACGCCAGGCCCGTGATCCACGCCGGCATCGAGCGGCCGGACAGGAAGAAGTCCATGCTCGTCCGGACCTGCTTGCGGGCGGTGAACCCGATCCCGATGACGACCGCGAAGTACACGATGATCATCAGGTAGTCGACCCAGCCCAAGTCGAGCCGGATCCCTTCGTTCGCTGCAGCGAGAACCATTCACATCTCCACGTCAGTGTGTTGCAGTCGACAACTCTGCCGACCCGGACGAAGACGTTACACCGGTTTGTGACCGTTCACATAGCCCGCGCATGCATCGTCCGCGCCGCGCATCGCTCCCCCGGTTCGCTACGCTCGGCCCATGACCGACGCGTCGCGCATCCTCGTCCTCAACGGCCCGAACCTCGACATCCTCGGGCGCCGCGACCCGGAGCAGTACGGCACCGTGACACTCGCCGAGATCGAGGCGATCGTGCACACCGAGGCAGCGATGCACGGGCTCGAGGCCGACTTCCGCCAGACCAACCGCGAGGGCGAGCTGGTGGAGTGGCTGCACGAGGCGCTCGACGACTTCGCCGCGGTCGTGATCAACCCCGCCGCGTACGCGCACACCTCGGTCGCGCTGCACGACGCGGTGGAGGCCCTGTGGGTCCCCGTCGTCGAGGTACACCTGTCGAACACGTGGAAGCGCGAGCCGTTCCGCCACGTCGACCACGTCGCCACCGCCGCGACGGCGGTCATCGCCGGCGCGGGTGCCGACGGCTACCGACTGGCGGTCGCGCACGTCGCGTCCCTGCTCGCCTGACCCACAGAAGACCGGGAGGCCCGTGGCGGCGCCGCCACGGGCCTCCCGTCCGCCTGCTGCTCACGCTGGGTCGCGCCCGTTCCTTCCAATCGCACGCGCGATGCCAGGTGGTTCCGGGCATCCCTGATGGGAACTTCCGACCAGGGGCACCCGGAAGCACCGGGTACGCCCGGAAGGACGGGGCGCACGCGCGCGGATCAGAAGTCGGCGGGACGCCGCACGTCGGTGAGGCCTGCGGTGGCGAAGCCGCCACGGATCAGCGGTACGGCGCGGCGCACGGCCTGGTCGATGCGGAGCTCCAGGTCGACGCTCGCGATGTCGTAGCCACCCTCGCGCTTGGTGAAGTCCCGCTCGTTGCCGAACACCCCGAGCGGCAGCGTCGTGGACTGGAAGAAGCCGAACAACGGGCGCATCTGGTGCTCGACGAGCAGGGCGTGCCGGTCGCTGCCACCGGTGGCGGTGAGGAGCACCGGGGTGTCGACGAGGTCGTACTGGCCGACCCAGTCGAAGAACAGCTTGAATGCGCCGGAGTAGGCCGCCCGGAAGGCCGGGCTGCCGACGACGAGCACGTCCGCGGCCTCCACCGTCTCGAGGGCCCGGCGGGTGCGGTCGGACATCGTCTCGCGACCCGAGGCCGCGCCGAGGTCGGCCAGCAGCGGGCCGATCTCGATCGTCTCGGTCCGGGCGCCGTCGATCTCCTCGGCCAACCGGGCCACCGTCGCCGCGACCAGGGTCGAGGTCCGCGAGGGGTCCGATGGGCTGCCACTGACGCCGACGACCAGTTCTCCGCTCATGCGGTCGATGCTCACACGCTGCCGGGGCGGGCGGCACGTTCGTGACGACATGTGTCGGGTGCCAGTCGGTCGGGGTAGCGTCCGCGCCATGCAGACCTTCCTGCCGTACGCCGACTTCCGGGCATCCGCCGAGGTCCTCGACGACCGGCGGCTCGGCAAGCAGCGGGTCGAGACCCTGCAGGTGATGCGCGCACTGACGCTCCCCGACTACGGCTGGCAGCACCACCCGGTGACGGCGATGTGGCGCGGCTACCGTCCGGCGCTGATGGCGTACCAGGAGGCCACGTGCCGCGTCTGGGCCGAGCGCGGGTACGCAGACACCTGTCTCGAGAAGACCCTGCTCGACCTGGGCCGCGTGCCGGAGGACCTGGTGGCGTACGAGCGCGGCGACGTGCCGATCCCGCCGTGGAACGACGACGAGGCCCTGCACGTCTCGCACCAGTCGAAGCTCGTGCAGAAGGCGCCGGAGCACTACCGGGAGCTGTTCCCCGACGTGCCGGACGACCTGGACTACGTCTGGCCGGGGACCCCCGAGCCGGCGACGCACCCCGTCTGAGGGTCAGGCGACCGCCAGACCGTCAGGCGACCGGTATCCAGCGGCCGCCCTCGCGCCGGGTGACCACGTCGGAGCGGATCTCGACGACGTCGCGCAGCCCGTCGATGGTGGCGTCCCGCACGGCTGCGGCGGCCCGGTCGTCCTCGGCCTCGAAGCGCACGACGGCGCACGGCACACCGCGGAGCAGTCGGACGTCCTCGGCCTCGACCACGGCGTGTTCGCGCACCAGGGATGCTGCGGCGGGCAGGACGGCGTCCGGGGCCGTGCCGGACGCCAGGGCACCGATCGCCAGGGTCACGCGGTACGAGGGCATGCACCGACGCTACCGGGGAACCGGAACCCGCCGTGGGCTGCAGGGGAACCGACGCCGCTGGAGGGGTGCGGACGTCGACCCACGGCGGGATCGCGGTGTACGGCGGGACACGACGACAGGGGAACGTCGCGCCCCGCGCCGGACGCCGATCAGGGGGTCGACATCCGGTCTGGGTCCACCGCGCGGCTCGGTTCAGGGGAACCGCACGGTGGTGGACCTCAAGGGTGTTCGGTGTCCTCTCGGTACCGGTCCGTCTCGGTCGGTGCAGGCATCGACCGGTGGGCGGCGGCTGGCCGGACCATCGGGAGCAGGGCACTCCCGGCGGTCGCGAGCGCTCCGACCACGGCGATGAGCCCGAGCGGGGCCGTGCCGAGGTCGTGCTGCGCTGCCAGGGCGAGCGCGACGAGGGTGGCCGGCGCCGGCAGGAGCTGCACCGCTCGGAAGCGGTCGTCCCGTCGTGTCCGGGCCACCATCACGTTCGCCATGACGACACTCTGACGCAGATCGGTTGTCCGCAGAAGAGGGGACACGTACCCAGAGATGGAGTAGAACGTCTAGTACACCTCAGCCGAGGGCGCGGACGGTCGCCACGGCGTCGGCCACGGCCCCCACGACGAACGGGACATCGCCGGCCGTGAGCGTCGCGTCGAACGTCAGACGGAGCCCGGTCCGGGCCACGTCCTCGGGGATCCCGAGCGCCGTGAGCACGTGCGAGGCTTCCGTGCTGCCCGCTGCGCAGGCGCTGCCCGACGACGACACGACGTCGCGCTGCTCGAGCTCGAGCAGGACGGTCTCGCCGTTGACGCCCGGGAAGCAGAACGACGCGTGCCCGGGCAGCCGGTGCTCCCGCGACCCGGAGACGAACGCACCGGGGACGGCGGCGAGCACGCCGTCGAGCACCGAGTCGCGCACCGTGGTCGCCGTGCCCGCCCCCGACCGCACCGACTCCGCCGCCAGCCCGAGCGCCGTGGCCACCGCCACCGCTCCGGCCACGTCCTCGGTGCCGGACCGCCGTCCCCGTTCCTGACCACCGCCGTGCAGCAGCGGCTCGAGCGGGACGCCGGAACCCACGGCGAGCACGCCGGTGCCCTTCGGAGCACCGAGCTTGTGCCCGGACAACGACAGCGCGTCGACGCCCAGGGTCCCGAGGCCGATCGGCAGCCAGGGCGCGGACTGCACGGCGTCGGTGTGGAACCGCGCCCCGACCTCGTGCGCCACCGCGGCGAGCACGGGGACGTCCTGCACGGTGCCGATCTCGTTGTCGGCGTGCGCGATCGAGACGAGTGTGGTGTCCGGGCGGAGCGCCGCGCGCAGCACCGCCGGGTCGACGCGGCCGTCCGGCCCGACGGGCAGCACGGTGACGTCGAAGTCGTGGAAGCGGGCGAGGTAGGCGCAGCTCTCGAGCACGGCCTCGTGCTCGATGGCGCTCGTGACCACGTGCCGACCGCGGGGCGCGGCGAGGGCGATCCCCTTGATCGCGGTGTTCGCCCCCTCGGTGCCGCCGGTGGTGAAGACGACCTCGGCGGGCCGGCACCCGAGCACCGCGGCGACGGCGGCCCGTGCGGCGGTGAGTCCTCGCGCGGCCTCGTCCCCGACCCCGTGCGTCGACGAGGGGTTGCCGAACACCCCCGTCAGGTAGGGCCACATCGCCTCGAGCACCTCGCGGCGGACCGGGGTGGTGGCCGCGCGGTCCAGGTAGAACACGACTAGTCCTGCACGGGCACCGCGACGTGCTCGGGCACCGCGACGTCGATGTCGAGCCCCAGGTCGAGCGCCCGCGCCGAGTGGGTCAGCGCCCCGACCGAGATGACGTCGACGCCGGTGGCCGCGATCGCCGCGACGGTGTCGAGCGACACGCCTCCCGAGGCCTCGACGAGCGCGCGCCCGGCGACGATCCCGACCCCGGTCACCAGGTCGTCGGGGGTGAAGTTGTCGAGCATGACCGTGTCGACCCCGGCCGCGACGACTGCTTCGATCTGGTCGATGCGGTCGACCTCGACCTCCACGTGCACGGTGTGCCCGAGCCGCTGGCGGGCCTGGGCGATCGCGTCGCCGATGCCGATCCCGCCGGCCAGGAGCACCGCCAGGTGGTTGTCCTTGGCGAGCACGGCGTCGGAGAGCGAGGTGCGGTGGTTGTGTCCGCCACCACACCGGACGGCGTACCGCTCGAGTGCTCGGAGGCCCGGCGTCGTCTTCCGGGTGTCGACGATCCGCGCAGCGGTGCCCGCGGCGGCGGCGACGTGGGCCGCGGTGACCGTGGCGATGCCCGACATCCGCTGCACCAGGTTGAGGGCGACCCGTTCGGCCCGCAGCACGGCCCGCGCCGACCCGGTCACGGTCGCGAGGACGTCGCCCGCCGCGAAGTGCGTGCCGTCGGCGACGTGCACCACGGCCTGGATCGACGGGTCGACGGCGTGCATCACGGCGACGAACACCGCGCCGCCGCTCAGCACGCCCGGCTCGCGCGCGCCGAGGGTCGCCGTCGCGGTCGCCTCCACGGGGATCAGGGTCTCGCTGGTGACGTCGCCCCAGGGCGCGTCCTCCTCGAGCGCGGTCTCGATCACGCGACGGAGCGCGTGCGGCGGGATGGTGCCGGGGTCGGTGGTCATGCGGGTACCTCCTGCGGGACGGCTGCGGAACCGTCGGCGCGTTCGTGGGCGTGCTGGTCGGGACCGGCGTCGGTGCGGTCGGCGACCCAGGCGTACGAGGCCGGGGCGGTGGGGTCGGTGTCGGGGTGGTCGGTGCGGGCGTGCGCCCCGCGGGACTCGGTGCGGGCCTCGGCGGCGAGCGCGACGAGTCGGGCCAGGTCGAGGAGCGCACGGTCCTCGTGCTCACGCACGCCGCCGCCGGTCGGCGCGGTCAGCGCGTCGAGGTCGCGGCGCGCGCTCGCCAGCCCGACGGCGTCACGGAGCAGGCCGACGCGGTCCGTCATGACGGACTGGACCGCCTGCCGGACGGCACCGGCGTCGTCGAGGTGGGTCGCGCCTCCAGGCCGGGTCGGACTGGGCCCACGCCTGCCGGTTCCGGCGCGCTGCGGAGCCTGCGGAGCGGCGTGACGGCCGAGCAGGTGGGGGGAGGAAGGGGTCGCGTCGGCCGCTCGGGGCACGCTGGTGACGTGCAGACCGGCGTCCCCGCGCAGGCGGAGCAGGCCGGGTCGCGGTGCGGTGACCGCGTCCGCTGCGCGGACCGCGAAGACGAGCCCCTCGAGCAGGGAGTTCGAGGCGAGCCGGTTGGCACCGTGGACCCCGGTGCAGGCGACTTCACCGACGGCGAGGAGTCCGGGCAGGCTGGAGCGGCCCTCGGCGTCGGTGGCGATGCCGCCCATCGAGTAGTGCGCGGCCGGTGCGACCGGGACGCCCTCGCGGGTCCAGTCGAACCCGGCGGCGCGGGTGGCCCGGGTGAGTCCGGGGAACCGGGCGACCAGGAACCCGGCGTCGAGGCCGGTGGCGTCGAGGAGCACGGGTGCGCCGCCCTGGTCGCGCACCGCGGCGGCGATCCCGCGGGCGACGACGTCACGCGGGGCGAGCTCGGCGTCCGGGTGCACGTCCGTCATGAAGCGGTGTCCGGCGGCGTCGCGGAGGACGGCACCTTCACCGCGGACGGCTTCGGACACCAGGCCGCCGCCGGGGACCGCCAGCCGCGTCGGGTGGAACTGGACGAACTCCAGGTCGGCGAGGACGGCGCCGGCTCGCCAGGCGGCGGCGACCCCGTCGCCCGTCGCCACCAGGGGGTTCGTCGTCTCGCGGTACAGGTGCCCCGCTCCCCCGGACGCGATGACGACGGCGTCCGCGTCGAGCCGGCGGGGTTCTCCGAGCAGGTCCAGGACGTCGGCGCCGACGACCACCCCGTCACGGACGACGAGGTCGGTCAGGCTGGTGCGCTCCAGGATCGTGACGTGCCGTCGGTGCAGTGCCGCGATGAGGGTGCGCTCGACGGCGGCCCCGGTCGCGTCACCGTCGGCGTGCACGACGCGCCACCGGCCGTGCGCGGCTTCACGACCGCGGGCCAGGTCGTCGCCGTACCGGTCGAGGGTTGCCGGGTCCGACGACCGGTCGAAGGGCACGCCGAGGGCGAGCAGGTCGCGGACGCGGGCCGGGCCGTCGGTGCACAGGACCTCGACGGCACGCGCGTCGGCACTGCCGGCCGCGGCGACGTGGGTGTCGGCCTGGTGCAGTGCCGCGGAGTCGTCGGCACCGAGCGCCACCGCGATGCCGCCCTGGGCGTACGCGGTGGCACTGTCGGCGAGCGCCCCCTTCGTCACGAGGGTGACGTCGTGCAGGGCACTGGCGCGGATCGCTGCGGTCAGCCCGGCGATGCCGGAGCCGACGATGACGACGTGCACGGTGGTCTCCCTCGTTCGGTCGGACTCGTGTGTCAGCCGCGGGGCTTGGCCGCGAGCATGCGCTCGAGCGCGACCTTGGCGTCGGCCTGCACGTCGGCGGGGACGACGATCTCGTTGAGGACCTCGCCGCGGACGAGTGCCTCGAGCACCCAGGCGAGGTAGCCCGGGTGGATCCGGTACATCGTCGAGCAGGGGCAGACGACCGGGTCGAGGCAGAAGATCGTGTGCTGCGGGTACTCGGCGGCGAGCCGGTTGACCATGTTGATCTCGGTGCCGATCGCGAAGGTGGTCGGTTCGGTGGCGGCAGCGACGGTCTTCCGGATCAGGTCGGTGCTGCCGGCGTGGTCGGCGGCGTCGACGACGGCCATCGGGCACTCCGGGTGCACGATGACCCGCACGCCCGGGTGCTCGCGGCGGGCCTGGTCGATCTGGTCGACCGTGAAGCGACGGTGCACCGAGCAGAAGCCGTGCCAGAGGATGACCTTCGCCGCTTCGAGGTCACTCGTCTCGTTGCCGCCGAGGGGCTTCCGGGGGTTCCACATCGGCATCAGGTCGGTGCTGATGCCCATCGCCTTCGCGGTGTTGCGGCCGAGGTGCTGGTCGGGGAAGAACAGGACGCGCTGCCCGCGCTCGAAGGCCCACTCGAGCACCGTCGCTGCGTTCGACGAGGTGCAGACGATGCCGCCGTTGCGCCCGCAGAAGGCCTTGAGGTCGGCGGCGGAGTTCATGTAGGTGACCGGGATCACGGGCACGCGGCCGTCGGCGTCGGGCTCGGTGCCGTACACGGCGGTGAGCTCGGCCCACGCGGCCTCGACGCTGTCGATGTCGGCCATGTCCGCCATCGAGCAGCCGGCGGCCAGGTTCGGCAGGATCACGCGCTGGTCGTCGCGCGCCAGGATGTCGGCGGTCTCGGCCATGAAGTGCACGCCGCAGAACACGATCGCCTCGGCGTCGGGCTTGGTCAGGGCGGCGTTCGCGAGCTGGAACGAGTCACCGAGGAAGTCCGCGTGCCGGACGACCTCGTCGCGCTGGTAGAAGTGCCCGAGGACGACGACCCGGTCGCCGAGGGTGGCCTTCGCCCGCTCGATGCGCTCGTGGAGCTCGTCGGTCGGGGCCGTCTTGTACTCGTCGGGCAGGACGCCCTGGCGCGGGGCACTCGTCGGGATGACGTCGGACATCGACGATCCCGGGCCGTACCCGGGGCGGGAGTCGAAGTCCCACGTCGGCATCGCGAGGTCGGGCGTGCAGGTGCTGCCGCCGGCCTTGCCGTTGGAGATGAGCTCGATCGTCGTGGCGATGGACACGGGGTTTCCTATCGGTTCCGCTGCTGGTGCTGATCGGCCCCGGTCTGCAGCGGGCCGTTGTCCGCGTAGGCCAGGTCGGGGTTCGAGCGGTACAGCCGAGCCGGACGGTGCCGGCCCCCGCTCGTGGTCTCGTCGGTCGGCAGGACCGCGTCGGTCTTCTCGACCTGCCGACGGAAGTTCGCGGGGTCGAGTGCTCGGCCGAGCACCGCCTCGTACACGCCGCGGAGTTCGGCGAGGGTGAACCGGTCACCGAGGAACGCCTGCGCGATCCGCGAGTACGACATCTTGTTGCGCAGCCGCCACAGGGCGTACTCGACGATGCGGTCGTGGTCGAAGGCGAGCGGCGGGTGCTCGTCGGCCAGGAACCACCGGACGTTCCAGTCGTCGGGCACGACGTTCGCCTCGTCCGGGTGCACGAGCGCCCAGTACACGATCGACACGACCCGGCTCGGGGAGCGTCCGACGTCGCCGAACGCGTAGAGCTGCTCGAGGTAGCGCGGCTGGACGTTCGTCGTCTCGCGCAGTCGGGCGGCCGCCGAGTCCTCGAGCCCCTCGTCGTCGCCGACCCAGCCGCCGGGGAGCGCCCAGGATCCCTCGAACGGTTCGGCGACGCGACGCACGAGCGGCATCCACAGCGCCGGCGCACCGGTGTCGGGGTGCGGACGCAGCGCCACGATCACGGTGGAGACCGCGACGCGGATGCCTGGTTCGTCCATGAGGAAGATAGTGTCAATCTGACTCGCAGTGTTCGGGTTGGGATGACACTATCACTGCCGACGCGGCGCGCTCGTCACGAGCCGGAAACAGATCGTCACGGGGCCGAAAACTCCCGGGAGCACGCCGCGGTTAGCGTGGAGGGCATGACGACGGTGACGAGGGTGCATGCCGTGGTGTCGGGGACCGTCCAGGGGGTCGGCTTCCGGTACTGGACCGCTCGGAAGGCCGACGGGCTCGACCTGGTCGGCTACGCGAGGAACCTCTGGGACGGCACGGTCGAGGTCGAGGCCGAGGGCCCCTCGGTCGCGGTCGACTCGCTGATGGCGTACCTGCGCACCGGGCCGCCGTCGGCGACCGTGACCGACGTCTCCCTGCGGTCGGTCGTGCCGCACGGGGACGCCGACGGGTTCGCGATCCTGCACTGAGCGGACACGCCCGACGTCGCACGGGCACGTCGGGGGCGGCGCCGATCGTCCACCTGCGGACGTCGCCAGCGAAGCGGAATAATCCCATCCACTCAGGGAGTTGGCCTGTCTGCGCGCCCTGCGCCACACCCGTTCCACCCGTCGTGACCCACCAGGAGCACCCGCATGACCCAGGCCGTCGATTCCGCCCCCCGCACGGGAAGCGTCTCGCAGCCGTCCGCTGCCGAGACCCGACTCGTGATCGGGCTGCTGCTCGTCTCCGCGTTCGTCGTCATCCTCAACGAGACGATCATGGGCGTGGCGCTGCCCCGGCTCATGGACGACCTCGACATCAGCGCCGCGACCGGTCAGTGGCTGACCACCGGCTTCCTGCTCACCATGGCGGTCGTCATCCCGATCACCGGGTTCCTGCTGCAGCGGTTCAACACCCGCCCGGTGTTCGTCTGGGCCATGGGCCTGTTCTCGGTCGGCACGCTGATCGCCCTGCTCGCCCCCGGGTTCACGGTGCTGCTCATCGGCCGCATCGTGCAGGCCAGCGGCACCGCGATCATGATGCCGCTGCTCATGACGACGGTCCTGACCCTCGTCGACCCCGCGCACCGTGGCCGCATCATGGGCAACATCTCCATCGTCATCTCGGTCGCACCGGCGATCGGCCCGACGATCTCCGGCCTGATCCTCAACGCCTTCTCGTGGCGCTGGCTGTTCGGCTTCGTGCTGCCCATCGCGATCGCGGCGCTCATCCTCGGCATGGTCAAGGTGCAGAACGTCTCGACGCCGCGCAAGGCGCCGATCGACGTCGTCTCGGTGGTGCTCTCCGCCTTCGCGTTCGGCGGCATCGTCTACGGCCTGTCCAGCATCGGTGAAGCCGGCGCGACCGGTCCGCTCGTCCCGGTGACCGCCCTGGTCGTCGGCGCCGTCGCCCTCGCGGTGTTCATCGTCCGGCAGACGCGCCTGCAGCGCACCGACAGCGCCCTGCTCGACCTGCGCACGTTCCGCACCCGCGGCTTCACGGTGCCGATCGTCGCGATGGGTCTGAGCTTCATGGCGATGTTCGGCACGCTCATCCTGCTGCCCATCTACCTGGAGCGCGTCCTCGGGCTCGAGGTCCTGCAGGTCGGCCTGCTGCTGCTCCCCGGTGGTCTGCTGATGGGCCTGCTCTCCCCCATCGTCGGTCGCATCTACGACCGCCGCGGCCCGCGCGTGCTGCTCATCCCCGGATCGATCATCGTCAGCGCCGTGCTCTGGGCGCTCTCCACCGTCGGCGTCGACACGAGCGTGTGGTTCGTCCTCGGTGCGCACGTGGTGCTGAGCATCGGGCTGGCCCTGACCTTCACGCCGCTGTTCACCGCGGCGCTCGGCGGGCTGCCCCCGAAGCTGTACTCGCACGGCAGCGCGGTGCTCGGCACGGCGCAGCAGCTCGCCGGTGCAGCGGGCACCGCCCTCTTCGTCACGCTGCTGACGATCGGTGCGGCCACCGCCGTCGAGGGCTCCGGTGCCCGTGGGGTCCAGGTGGCCACCGCGTCGGGCGTCGGCACCGCCTTCATGGTCGGTGCGATCATCTCGCTGTTCGGCATCCTGGCGTCGGTGTTCGTCCGCCGACCCGAGGTGCCCGAGGGCGCACCGACGCCCCCGCCCGTGCACTGACCGACGGACCCCGCCGGGCGCCGACCCCGTGACGGGGACCGGCGCCCGGCTCACACCCGGCTCGCACCGGGCGCTGGACTGCGTGGCAGGGTGGGCGCCATGCGGTCGACGACGAGCGAGCTCAACTGGTCCGGCACGGTCACGTACACGGCCGAACGGGTCGTCCGTCCGTCGTCGATCGACGAGGCCGCCCAGGTCGTGGCGGACGCCGAACGGGCGCACGGACTCGGCACCCGGCACTCCTTCAACGACGTCGCAGACTCCCCGGGCGTCCTGCTCGACCTGACCGGGATCCCCACCGACCTGGTCGTCGACGCCGAGCACCGCACGGTGACGCTCGGTGCCGGCACCCGGTACGGCGACGTCGCGTCCGACATCGACCGCGCCGGGTTCGCCCTGCACAACACCGGATCACTGCCCCACATCTCCGTCGGGGGCGCGGTCGCGACCGGTACCCACGGCTCCGGCACGGCGCTGGGGTCACTCGCCACCGCCGTGCGCGCGTTCGAAGTGCTCGGTCCGGACGGCTCCGCCCGGACGATCGACCGGACGGACCCCGGGTTCGACGGTGCGGTGCTGCACCTCGGCCTGCTCGGCATCGTGACCCGGGTGACCCTCGACGTCGAGCCCACCTACCGGATGCGTCAGGACGTCTACGGCTCGATCCCCTGGGACACCTTCACCGCGAACGTCGCCGAGGTGCACGCCGCCGCGTACTCGGTGTGCGCGTACACGGTGTTCGGCGACGCGATCACCGAGGTCCTGGTGAAGTCGCGCGTGCCCGACGGCGCCGAGGACGTGCCGGTTCCGGACGTGCTGGCCGGGGCACCCCGCCTGCCCGGCACCCCCGGTGACGACCACCGGACCGCGCGCGACGGCTCCGTCGGCCCGTGGTGGGACCGGCTGCCGCACTTCCCGATCGGGTCGGTCCCGAGCCACGGGTCCGAAGTGCAGAGCGAGCACTTCGTCCCGCTCCGGCACGCGGCTGGAGCCCTCGACGCGCTCCGAGGACTGGCGGACCGGATCCAGCCGCACCTGCACGTCTGCGAACTCCGGACGATGGCCGCGGACGACCTCTGGCTCAGCCCGACCCAGGGCGAGGACGTCCTCTGCATCGCGTTCACCTGGCAGAAGCACCCGGCCGAGGTCGCCGCGGTCCTGCCCGACCTGGAGGCCCGGCTCGCGCCCTTCGACGGCCGACCGCACTGGGGCAAGATGAGCTCGCTCGACCACGCGGCGATCGCCGCGCTGTACCCGCGGCTGGCGGACTTCCGCGACCTCGTCGCCCGGGCCGACCCGGGTCGGACGTTCGCATCCGCGTTCGGCGAGCGGGTGCTCGGGACCTGACCCGGGCCTCCAGGCCGCGCAGCGCCGCGCAGTGCAGGCAGCGCCGCGCAGCGCAGCGCAGCGCTGCCGTTGCCCCGCCGGAGGTCAGATCGACGTGAACGCGAGCGGCGTGATCGTCCGCGTCTCACCGTCCCAGTGCCGAACACCGCCCACGTCCAGCGTCTCCGGCAGCGGCACGGCACGCAGTGCCGCGACCGCCCGTGGCAGGTCCTCGTCGCGCACCCGGCGCGCCAGCGTGACGTGCGGCGACCAGTGCCCGGGCACCGACGTCTCGACGCCGCCGGGGGCGACCGCGTGCACCTCGTCGTGGAAGGTGGTGAGCGCCGTGTCGAGGACCACCGCGCGCACGAGCACCGAACGGCCGGCGCCCGCGGGGAAGAGCAGCAGCCCGCCCAGCCGGATCGACGTCGGGACCGAGGTGCGGAACCCGGCGGGCACGGGCAGCGTCTCCCCGGCGGCCAGGGTGACGTGCGGCGCGTTCGACGGGGACGGGTGTCGCCCCAGGCTCGGCAGGTCGGCGTCGATCAGGGCCTGCCAGGCCGACCGCACGGCGGCGTCCGACTCCGGGCCGAGGACGAGTTCGATGCTGCGCACGGTCCGAGTCAACCAAGTCGTGTCGGGACGCGTCCTGCGACGCACGCGGCACGGGTCGAGTGCTGCGTAACACGACGGAACGGAACTCGCTCCGGCGGTGGGGCGCAGGTCACACTCGTCTCCACGCCGCGGACCACCGCGGCTCCCCCGCACGCACGGCCCACGAGGAGCACCAGCATGTCCGCAGCCCCAGCACTGCCCGAGAAGCCGAAGGGCAAGCGTCCGATCGGCTGGATCGTCGCCGCCGCGATCGTCGTCGTGGCCATCGTCGTCGCCGTGGTCGTCGGAGCCCTGCGCTCCGGCAGCGACGGTGCCGGTGCCGCCGGCGACGCCGCGCCGAAGACCGTCACGATCGGTGTCTCGGACAAGTCGCTCGGCTACTGGAGCACCTACACGAAGCTGGCGAAGGAGAAGCTCAACGTCACGGTCAAGCTGACGAACTTCTCGGACTACTCGCTGCCGAACCCCGCGCTCAAGGACGGCCAGCTGGACATCAACCAGTTCCAGCACATCCAGTACCTGGCGGACTACAACGTCACGTCCGACGACGACCTGCAGCCCATCGGCTCCACCGCCGTGTACCCGCTGCCGCTCTACGCGACGAAGTACGACAAGCCGTCCGAGCTGCCCGCGAACGCGAAGGTCGCGATCCCGAACGACTCGATCAACCAGGCCCGTGCGCTCCTGATCCTGCAGGCGGCGGACCTGATCACGCTCAAGGACGGTGGCTCGGCGTTCTCCACCGCGGACGACATCGAGACGAAGAAGGTCGACGTCCAGCCCCTCGACGCCTCGCAGACCGCGAACGCGCTGCAGCAGGGCTCCGTCGCCGCCGCCGTCGTGAACAACAACTTCGCCACCGCGGCCGGCCTGCCGATCTCGGACGCGATCTACCAGGACGACCCCTCGAGCGCGACCGCTGCCCCGTACGTGAACGTGTTCGCCGTCCGCGACGAGGACAAGGGCAACAAGACCTACCTCGAGCTGGCGGAGCTGTTCCAGGACGACGCCGTGCAGAAGGCCTTCGCGAAGGACCTGCCCGAGGCCGTCGCCCGCGACGAGAGCGCCTCGAAGCTGCAGGACGAGCTCGCCCAGGTCGAGCAGGACGCGAAGGCGGCCAAGCAGTAGTGCCGGTCCTCGTCGAACTCCGCGGCGTCTCGAAGCACTACCGCCGCGCCGACACCGGCGAGACCGTGGTCGCCGTCGAGGACGTCTCCCTGGACGTGCACCAGGGAGAGGTCCTCGGCGTCATCGGGTACTCCGGTGCCGGCAAGTCCACCCTGGTCCGCCTGGTCAACGCGCTGGAACTGCCGAGTTCCGGCACGGTCACCGTCGCGGGCCGCGAGCTGACGGCGATCCCCGAGCGGGACCGCCGTCTGGCACGTCGGAACATCGGGATGATCTTCCAGCAGTTCAACCTGTTCCGGTCCCGCACGATCGCCGGCAACGTCGCGTACCCGCTCAAGGTCGCCAGTGTGCCGAAGGCCGAGCGGGACCGCCGTGTCGCCGAGCTGCTCGACTTCGTCGGCCTGCTCGAGCGTGCCCACGCCTACCCGGAACAGCTGTCCGGCGGCCAGAAGCAGCGCGTCGGCATCGCCCGCGCCCTGGCGGCGTCGCCCGACCTGCTGCTCGCCGACGAGGCCACCAGCGCCCTCGACCCGGACACCACGTCCGAGGTGCTCGCGCTGCTGCGCCGGGTGAACCGGGAGCTCGGCGTCACGATCATCGTCATCACGCACGAGATGGACGCCGTCCGGCAGATCGCCGACCGGGTCGCCGTGATGGAGCAGGGCCGGGTCGTCGAGGTCGGGGACGTCTACGACGTGTTCTCCGCCCCGAAGACCGGTGCCGCGCAGCGCTTCGTCCGCACCGCGCTGCACGACCGGCCCTCGCCCGAGACGCTCCGGCGTCTCCGGGACCGACACCCGGGTCGGCTCGTCACGGTGCAGATCACCGACGAGGCCGGGCTGCAGAACCGCATCGACGCCGCGTTCCGCGCCGCCGGGGTCACCGCAGAGCTGGTCTACGGCGGGGTCGGCGAGATCCGGGAGCGTCGGATCGGCTCGCTCACCTACGAGCTGAGCGCAGCGGGCGGCGCGTCCGGCGGGCCCGGAGTGCCCAGCGGGCCCGGGGTGGCCGGCGGTTCCGACGCCATCGACCGGGCGATCGCCGCGCTCCGCGCCGACGGCGTCACCACCGACGAGGAGGCCGCCGCGTGAACAACAACTCGTTCCAGAGCGTGATCGACACGTTCGACGTCTTCCTGGCAGCGATCCGCGACACCATCGTGATGTCGCTGATCTCGCTGGTCATCGCCGGGGTCATCGGCCTCGCGCTCGGCCTGCTGCTCTACGCGACCCGGCCGGGCAACGTGCTCGGCAACCGCACCGCGTACACGGTGCTCAACGTGTTCGTGAACCTGATCCGCCCGATCCCGTTCGTGATCTTCCTCGCCGCGATCGCCCCGTTGTCGCGGGTCGTCGTGCAGACCACGATCGGCGTCCCCGCGGTGACCTTCGCGATCTCGCTGGCCGCGGCCTTCGCGGTGTCCCGGATCGTCGAGCAGAACCTGCTGTCGGTCGACCCGGGCGTCGTCGAGGCGGCTCGGGCCTCGGGCGCGCACCCCGTCTCGATCCTGCTGACCGTGCTCATCCCCGAGGGTCTCGGCCCCCTGATCCTCGGCTACACGTTCATCTACATCGGCATCGTCGACATGACGGCGCAGGGTGCGTTGATCGGTGGCGGCGGCCTCGGCGAGTACGCGATCACCTACGGCTCGCAGCGCTACGACTGGTGGGTGGTCTACGTCTCGGTGGCGGCGATCGTCGTCATCGTGCAGCTCGGCCAGTTCATCGGCAACCGCTTGGCGCGGGCGACCCTGCGCCGCTGACCCGCGGTCGCGGGCTCTGCGGGCGACCGCCTGGAGGCCCGGTGCCGGTCCACGAGACCGGCACCGGGCCTCCAGTGCGTTGCGGGCTGAACGGGCGCGCCCAGCGTCGTCCGCCGAGCGGTCACGACTCCCCGCTCACGTCCGCCGGCTGGTCGCGAACCGTCGCCCGCCGGGCCGCCAGCCGACACTTCGTGACCAGCCGGCGGCACACCCGCGGCAGGTCGCGCGCCCCCGGAACGCGACACCGACACGCCTGACCGCAGACCACCCAGCGGTCACGACTCCCCGCTCGCGTCCGCCGAGGGCGCACGGACCGTCCCTGCGCGCGCCCGCAACCGACACTTCGTGACCAGCCGGCGATGCGCGCGCTGCAGGTCGCGCCCCCGGAACGCGACGCCAACACGCCCGACCGCCCACCACCGAGCGGTCATGACTCCCCGCTCGCGTCCGCCGAGGTCGCACGAACCGTCGCCCGCCGGGCCGCCGACCGACACTTCGTGACCAGCCGGCGGCACACCCGCGGCACGTCGCGCACCCGGCCGCCAGCCGACACTTCGTGACCAGCCGGCGATGCGCGCGCTGCAGGTCGCGCCCCCGGAACGCGACGCCAACACGCCCGACCGCCCACCACCGAGCGGTCGCGACTCCCCGCTCACGTCCGCGCGGTCGCACGAACCGTCGCCCGCCGGGCCGCCAACCGACAGTTCGTGACCAGCCGGCCATGCGCGCGCGGCATGTCGCACGACCACGGCAGCCAGCCGCCAGCCGCCAGCGCCCGAGGGCACTCGGTCAGGCGGCGGGAGCCTCGACGGTGGTGACGGCGCCGGTCTCGCCCGGGTGCTCGTAGTGCGCTCGCACCAGGATCGGACGGTGGTCGGAGATGCCCGCCGGCAGGGTCTCGACGCCGGCGATGTGCAGTCCGACGCTCGTCGCGAAGTCGAAGTGGCCCGTGAACTTTCGGTAGCGCAGGTACGTCGGCTGGTCGGACAGCGACAGTGCAAACCCGCCCTGCTCGATCTTGCGACGCAGGTTCGTCTGGAACCACGGGTAGTTGAAGTCGCCGACCATGACCGCGGGGACGTCCTTCGCGAGCTCGCGCAGGAACTGGTGCGCCGCCTCGATCTGCTTGCGGCGCAGGGAGTTCGTCGCGGTCAACGGTGAGGCGTGGAACGACGCGACGACGACCTCGGCGTCGGCCTCGGTGTCGCGCAGGTGCATCGCGATGAGTCGTTCGTGCGCGGGTGCGAGGACCCGGTCGTGCAGCGACTTCTGCAGCGAGTGGATGCTGAAGTCCTGCACCTCGAAGCGGTCGTCGCGCTTGTAGATCGCGAGCCCGAGTCGGTTGGTGCGGGTCGACGCGGCGAGCGACAGGCCGCCGATCGACGGAGCGAGGTCGTTGCTGTCGCACTCCTGCACGCACAGGACGTCGGCGTTGGATGCCTCGGCCAGTGCGGCGAGCTCGCCGTTGGCGGTGTGCTCGCGGAGGTTGTAGCTGACGACACGGAGCTGCGTGGGCTGCACGGTCTGGTCCGATGCGATCGTGCTCTGCTGCTCTGGCGCGGCCATGCTGCCTTCCTGTCCGGGTGTTCCGGTCACCCTGCCGCGGTCACCGTACTCGGGTACCGCGGACGGTTGCTGAGACTGTAACGCCTGCCGGGTTTCGTCCGTGTGACCGTGACGGAAACGGACAGCGGCGGGATCAGGCGCGGACACGGCGGACCGGACGGACGGTGTCGCCCGCTGAGCGACTCATCAGGATGCCCTCGACGCAGGCGACCACGAGCAGGGCGGCGATGACCCAGAAGGCCACCGTGTACGGTCCGTCGCCCCCGAGCCCCGAGGCCGCGCGGATGACCACCGCGGCGACGGCGACCCCGAAGCCCGCGGCGGTCTGCTGCAGGGTCGACGACAGCGTGTTCGCCGGGGTCATGTCTGCTTGCTCGACGTCGGCGAAGGCGATGGTGTTGTAGGCCGTGAAGCCGACGGAGCGGGCAGCACCGCTGACGACGAGCAGCACGGCGAGCAGCCAGAACGGGGTGTCCTCGGTCATGAACGCCATCGCGACCACGGTCAGCGCGGCGATGGCCGACGACACGATGATGACCGGGCGGTAGCCCCACCAGCGCAGGAACGGGGTCGTCATCGGCTTGATGCCGAGGTTGCCGACGAACACCCAGAGCACTGCTGACCCGGCGAGCACGGCGCTCCAGCCCCAGGCGTCCTGGAACAGCAGCGGGAGCACGAACGGCACCGCGGACACCGCCAGACGGAACAGGCTGCCGCCGGCGTGCGACACCCGGAACGTCTCGAGCCGGAACGCGTCGAGCCCCATGATCGGGTGCGGCGCCCGACGGAAGTGCCGGATCGCGAACCAGCAGCAGACGGCTCCGACGACACCGGACACGACGACGGCCAGGACCGGGATGACGTCGAGTGCGAGCAGGGACGCCATCACGACGAGCGAGCCGAGCCCGACGCAGGCGAGCAGCGACCCGAACCAGTCGAACGGCACCCGCTGCGCCGCACGCTCCTGCGGGACGAGCACCAGGGCGGCGACGAACGCGATGACGCCGAGCGGGATGTTGATGAGGAAGATCCAGTGCCACGACAGCGTCTCGACGAGCACGCCGCCGATGAACGGCGCGATGATCGGGGCGGCGAGGGCCGGCCAGGTCAGGATGGCGATGGCGGTGACGAGTTGTTCGCGCCCGGCGCTCCGGAGCACGACGAGCCGGCCGACGGGCACCATGAGCGCTCCGCCGAGGCCCTGCAGGATGCGCCACAGCGTCAGCTCCACCAGCCCGGTCGACAGCGCGCACAGTGCGGACGCGATCGTGAACAGCGCGATGGCCCCGGCGAAGACGGTCCGCGAGCCGATCCGGTCGGTGAGCCAGCCGGACACCGGGATGAACACCGCGAGGGTGACAAGGTAGGCGGTGATCGCGACACCGACCGCGGCGGAGTCGACCCCGAGGTCACGCCCCATCGCCGGCGCGGCGGTCGCCAGGATCGTGCCGTCCAGCAGCTCCATGAAGTAGGCCCCGGCCACCAGCACGGCGACCGCAGTGCTGCCCGTCCGTCGTCTGGGTGTCGTCGCCGTCGTCGTCATCGCCCATCGAGACTATGCCCGCGGACGTCCCTGCCGTCACGACGTCGCCCGTCCCCACGCGGAACCGAGCGTCGGGACGGCGCGCGGAACGGGCCACCCACCGCACTCGGCACCGGCCGTCCACCGGGCGCGAGGTGGGTTGCACGACGCAGGTCGGGCCTCCAGGGGTGGTTCGGGGCGATCCTCACGCTCGGGCCGACTACCCTGGCCGGGTGCCGACCCGACCACCCGAACGCCGAGGAACTCGCGCGTGAGCCGCACCGACAGTGCCGGCGTGCTCGCCGGACGGTGGTCCGCCGGCCGACGGCGTGCCTTCGACACCGTGACGTCGCTGCCCGCGTGGGCGGCGGTCCTGCTCGTCTGGACCGGCGGCCGGGTGCTGTCCACACTGTGGCTCGCGCTCGCGTACCCGCTCATCGGTCGTGCCCTGCCGGACAACGCGATCTGGGGCAACGAACACGGGTTCGGCGCGTTCCTGGTCGCCTGGGACGGGCAGTACTACGAGCAGATCTCGCTGCACGGCTACCCGGATGCCCTGCCCCTCGACGCTGCCGGCAACGTCGCCCAGAACGCCTGGGCCTTCCTGCCGGCGTTCCCCTTCACCATCCGAGCGCTGACGGCCTCGACCGGGGTGCCCTTCGACCTCGGCGCGCCGCTGGTCGCGATCGTCGCAGGCCTGCTCGCCACCTTCTTGCTGCACCGGCTGGTGCTGGACCGGGCGGGGCACGCAGCGGCGATGTGGGCGGTCTTCTTCTTCAGCTGCGGTCCGTTGTCGTTCCTGCTGCAGGTCGGGTACGCGGAGAGCATGTTCCTCGTGCTGTCGTTCGGGGCGCTGCTCGCGCTGGAACGTCGGCGGTACGCCCTCCTGACCGCCCTCGGGGTCGCCGCGGCGTTCACCCGCCCGGGTGCCCTGGCGATCCCGCTCGTGCTCGGCGTCGTCGCGCTCGTCCGGTGGGTCCGGGCGCGGCGGGAGACCGGCCGCGTGTTCGAGGGCTTCCCGCTCCGCGAGCAGGTCGGGGTCGTCGCCGCCGGCCTGACCATGGTCGCCGCTGGACTCGCCTGGCCGGTGATCGCCTCGCACGTCACCGGGACGCCGAACGCGTACCTGGAGACGGAGATGTCCTGGTGGGTGAACTTCATCGGCCGGGTGGACTTCGTGCCGCTGACGCCGTGGTTCCTCATCGCGGGCCGCTGGCTCGGCGTGGGCGGGATCCTGATCGTCGTGTTCCTGCTCGTCTCGTACCCGATCTGGCTGCTCCGGAAGTCGACGCGCCGGCTCGGGCCCACGACGGTGCTGTACTCGGCCGGGTACGCGCTGTACGTGTTCGCGGTGTCGTTGCCGATGGCCTCGACCCCGCGGCTGCTCATGCCGCTCGCGCCGCTGTTCGGGTCGCCCGAGCTGGTCGCGAAGCCCTGGATGCGGTGGACGCTCGTGTCTGCAGCGTTGGCGGGGCAGCCGGTGCTGGTCGCGGTGCTCTGGTTGCTCGGCCCGCCGTGAGCAGCTGACGCGCAGACCGGGCTGGTCTCCGCGCGACGCCGTCGTCTCGTCGCGGCAGGACGCCGTCGTCTCGTCACGACGCCGGCGCCTCGTCTCGTCACGACGCCGGCGTCTCGTCACGACGCCGGCGTCTCGTCGCGGCAAGACGCCGTCGTCTCGTCACGACGCCGTCAGGTGCGCAGGACGCCCCCGAATCCGGCGGCGTCATGCGCGCGAGGCGGCGCCACAGCAACACGACGGCGTCAGCGCACCAAGCCGGCGCCACAGCACCGCCCCGCACCGGGCCGGCCCCACCACGCCGTCAGAGCCTCAGAGCTCGAGCGTCCCGTGGTCGCCCGTGTCCGGCTGGCTCTGCTTGCCGAGTGCCGCCTTGAACATCTGCACCAGGCTTCCGACAGGCCCGGTGTCCTGGGTCCAGTACTCGACCGAGACCCCCTCGACCGTCAGGAGCCGGATCGTCGGGTCCTGACGCCCCTCCGGGAACCACGCTTCGGCGAACGGAGACCACAGCTCGTCGACGACCGAGTCGTCCTGGGTCACGGTCGCGGTCCCGGCGATGGACAGGTACCCGCCCTGCGACTCGATCGAGACGTTGACGTGCGGGTTCCGCGCGATGTCCTCGACCTTCTCGCTGCCGTCCTGCACCAGGAACCGCAGGGTCCCGTGGAACGTCTTGTCCTGCACCGCGAGGGGCCTGGCGTGCAGGTTCCCGTCCTCGCTCACCGTGGTGAGCAGTGCCGTGTGGGCGCCGTGGACGATGTCCGAGATGGCGGCGCGCTGCTCCGTCTGTGTGTCGGTCATGGTGCTCCTTTGCGTCATGCGCCCCGATCCGCCCGACGTGCGACCGTCGGTTCACGGGGCCGTACCGTTCCGACCAGTGTGCCCCTCCGGCGCTGGACGCGTCAGCCCCGCGCGTCGAGGTGGTCCGGTTGAGGTCGGCCTGGAGGCCCGGCGCACCTCCGCCTCGCCGCCCCCGCCCCGGCAGATCCCGGCCGTCGGGCCGCACATGCGTGTGCAGGATGCGACACCACACGCGTCGATCGACAGGTGGAACGTCGTTGCATGCACACGCACCGGATGCGTGTGCATCAAGCGATCGGACACGAGTCGTTCGACACGTGCATCGTCGGAACATGCACACGCACGGAACCGACTCCCGGCCGGCCGGGCTCAGACGGGTTCGCGGATGGTGGTCTCGACGTCGACGACCTGCGGGATCTTCGGCATCGAGGCGAAGCCGAACGCCACGGGCGGGTCGAGCGGCGCAAGGTCCCCCAGGGACTCCCCCGCCCAGGTGCCGCGCACACCGGTGACGTCGTGCGCCCCGGTCACGCCGTAGTACTCGCGGCGGCCGTTGCCCGCCGAGCCCGCGGTGCCGGAGCCCGGCGCGAGCAGGCGCGCCACGGGGTCGATCGCAGCGAGCCAGCGCGGGTCTCGGGCGATCGGCTTCGGCACGATGCGCAGGATCCGGCCGAGCGGCGAGATCCCGCCGACGTCGATCGAGGCCTCCAGCGCACCGGCGCTCAGCTCCAGGCCGCGGGCGGTGCGGCGGGCGTGGACGTCCACGACCGAGACCGTGTCGAAGCGGTAGGTGCCGGAGACGTACGCGGCGACGATCTCGTCCGGGGCGAGCAGCACGCTGGTGCCGTCGGGGAGCTCGAGGAACACGTCCGTGAACGGCCCGAACGGTGAGCGGTCCCACATGCCGACGACGATGCGGACGCCCGAGGTCGTGCCGACGCCCATGATCCGCCCGCGGAACCGGCGCTCGACGACGGAGTCGGAGGCGTGACCAGGAACGGGACCGGAGGCGTGGTCGGGGTGTGACGACATGCCCTGGACCGTACCCGCGGCCCCCGTGAGCCGATCTCGGTGGCCGCCCCGGACCTCCCGGCCGTTGCCCGCGCGCCGCGCTGCCCGCCGGAACCGAACGCACGACACCGGTGCTCACGCTCCGAACACCCGCGAAGGGTGGTGCGGAGTGCGAACACCGGTGTTTTGCGGACCCGGACCGGGACCGGTCGCTAGGCGACGGGGACGGGCTGCGCCAGCAGCTCGCGGACGCGGGGCGCGACCTCGGAGCCGTAGAGCTCGATCGACCGCATCATGTCGGCGTGCGGCAGGCGACCCGTCGCGTACCGCATGTCGAAGCGCGAGGCGCCGAGGATCCGCATGTTGCGTGCGACCTTGCGGGCGACGGTCTCCGGCGAGCCGACGTAGAGCGACCCGCCGGCCGACAGGCTCGCACGGTACCCGGCGACGTCGAGGGGCGGCCAGCCGCGCTCCCGGCCGAGCTGGTCGGTGACGGCCTTGTGGTACGGCCAGTACCGCTCGGCGGCCTCTTCGTCGGTGGCCGCCACGAAGCCCGGCGAGTGCATCGCGATGGGCTGCTGCGGCAGGTCGAGCTGCGCGAGGGCCTGGCGGTACAGGCGCGAGAAGGGGGCGAACTGTGCCGGCTGCCCGCCGATGATGGCGAGGAAGAGCGGCATCCCGTAGGACGCGGCACGGATGACCGACTGCGGGGACCCGCCGACACCGATCCAGGTCGGGATGGCGCCGTGCTCGAGCTTCGGGAAGACGTCCTGGTCGACCAGGCCCGCGCGCTTGGTGCCGGACCAGGTGACGGCGTCGCCGCCGCGCAGGGCCGCCCAGAGCTGGAGCTTCTCCTCGAACAGGACCTCGTAGTCGCTCAGCTCGTAGCCGAACAGGGGGAACGACTCGGTGAAGGAGCCGCGGCCCAGGATGACCTCGGCGCGGCCGTTCGACAGCGCGTCCACGGTGGCGAAGCGCTCGTAGACACGGACGGGGTCGTCGGAGGACAGCACCGTGACCGCCGAGCCGATGCGGATGCGCTCGGTGCGGGCGGCGATGGCGGCGAGGACGACCTCGGGGGCACTCACGACGAAGTCGGCGCGGTGGTGCTCCCCGACGCCGATGAAGTCGACGCCGACCTGGTCGGCGAGGACGGCCTGGTCGACGACGTCGCGGATGCTCTGCGCGTCGGACTGCAGGCTGCCGTCGGCACGTTCGGTGACGTCGCCGAAGGTGTCGAGGCCGAGCTGCAGGGGCCCGACCCGATCGGGTGCGGGCGGCGGGACGTCCGACGGACGGTCGGTGCCGAATGCGTTGCTCATGGTGTCCTCCTGATCGCATTTCCATGCGTTTGCATCAATGTAGCACGATGCGCCCCAGCGCGCACGGGGTGGGCGACCGGTCCGGCACAGGCCCGGCCGGGGTCGGCCAGCCCGGACGAGTACGGTCACCCGCATGCCGAACCTCCCCGACCAGACCGGACGCCGCATCGTCGTCACCGGATCCAACAGCGGCACCGGACGAGAGGCCGCCCTGCGCCTCGCCGGAGCCGGCGCCAGCGTCGTGCTCGCCGTCCGCAGCACCGAGAAGGGCGAGTCCGCCGCCTCCGGCATCCGCGCCGCCCACCCCGGCGCCGACGTGGAGGTCCGCGAACTCGACCTCGCCGACCTGGCCAGCGTCCGCCGCTTCGCGAGCGGCATCGTGGACGAGGAACGTCCGATCGACGTCCTGGTCAACAACGCCGGCGTGATGGCCCCGCCGGAGCGCTTCGAGACCGTCGACGGTTTCGAGCTGCAGTTCGGCACGAACTTCCTCGGCCCGTTCGCCCTGACGAACCTGCTGCTGCCGTCGCTGCTCCGCGCCGGGACAGCCCGGACCGGTGCACCCCTGGCCGAGGCACCCCGTGTCGTGACGATGTCGAGCCTCGCCGCGATCCCCGGCCGGATCCGCTTCGCCGACCTGCAGTGGGAGCGCGGCTACAACGGCTGGCGTGCCTACGCGCAGTCGAAGCTCGCCGACCTGCTCCTCGCGCTGCACCTGCACCGCCTGACGGTCGAGGCCGACGTGCCCCTGGTCAGCACCGCCGCCCACCCCGGCTACACCCGGACGAACCTGCAGGCCGCCGGGCGCTCGCTCGGTCGGTCGAAGCCGGTGCGGTCGAGCAACCGCGCGCTGCCCTTCACCCAGGCCGTCGAGCAGGGCACCGAACCGCTGCTCTACGCTGCGGTCGGCCCGAACGCCGTGGGTGGCGCGTACTACGGGCCCTCCGGTCCGTTCGGCATGACCGGTCCGACCACCACCGTGTCGATCCCGGGCTCTGCGCGGAGCGCCGACCTCGCCCGCTCGCTCTGGGCGGTCGCCGAGGACCTCACGGGGACGCGCCCGCCGCTCTAGCCGAGACGCCGGCGTCTCGCCAGGACGCCTCCAGCTCCACGAGACGCCGCCGAATCCGGAGGCGTCTCGTGGACCTGGCGGCGCCTGACAGGCACACCGGCGTCTCGCGCGCTCGAGAACGCAGGGACAGGCGGACGGGAGGCCCGTGGTCGCGCCACCACGGGCCTCCCGTCCGGTGGTGGGGAGCGCACGCTGCACGCCGGCGTCATCCCGAGACGCCCCGGAACGCACGAGACGCCGCCGTTTTCGGCGGCGTCTCGCGCACCTGGCGGCGTCGGACGGGCACACCGGCGTCTCGCGACGGGCGCGGGGCGCAGCCGGGAGGCCCGGGTCGGGTCCGGCGCGCCGAGCGCGTCAGGCGCGGTGCAGCTCCACCGACCCGTCCAGCCGACCGGGTTCGGTCAGCCGGGCGTGCTGCAGGACGGTGCGGCCCGGCGCGATCGCCGCCGCGACGATCGACAGGGTCGTCATGTGCCCCTCGGCCTCGTGCACGTCGCGGAGGATCGCGTCGGGGTGGTCGCTCGGCAGCGCTGCGGACTCCGCCAGCACGCCGAACCAACCACCCCACCCGTCCCCGGCGTCGGCACCGGCGTCCACGGTGCGGAGTTCGTCGAAGGGGCCGAGCACCGGCGGGCCGGTCGGCGCGTCGACCGAGCGGAAGGCCTCGAGCCACCGACCGATGCGCGGTGCCGCGGGGTCGTCCGCCGCACCGTGGGTGACCATGTGGACGCCGGGACCGAGCTCGGTGGTGCGGACCCGATCGCCGTCCCAGGTCAGCACCGAGGCGCCCTCGGCCGTGGCGCGCACCAGGTTGAAGGCCCGGGTGGTCGGCAGCGTGCCGTCGTGTCCGGGCAGCAGGTCGTCGGCGACGGCGTCCACCGGCACCACCCCGCGGGTCGTCCACGTCCCGTCGGCGCTCGCGACGGGTTCGGCGCGGTTGAGCACCACGGCCAGTCCGGCACGGTCGGACGCAGCGAGCCAGGCTCCACCGGCGGAACGGTCACGGACACCGCGGACCTCGGGGTCGCGGTCCGGCCACCACGCGGCGGGCGGGTCCCACGGGCGTTCGGGCGACTCGTCCCGCAGGGCCAGGACGGTGACGGGCCACGCGGACCCGGGGTCGACGCGGACGACGACGGTGCACATGCCGTCGATCCTCGCACGTGGCCCCGGTAGCGTGAGCCAGGTGAACGCAGCAGCAGAGCGCGCCCTGACCGTCATCGTGGGGATCACCGGGGGCATCGCCGCCTACAAGGCCGTGGGGGTCGTCCGCGACCTGGTCAAGCGTGGCCACGACGTGCACGTCGTCCCGACCGAGGGCGCACTGCGCTTCGTCGGTCTGCCCACGCTCGAGGCCCTCAGCCGCAACCCCGTCACCACGAGCGTGTGGGACGACGTCGCCGAGGTGCGCCACGTCGCGCTCGGTCGCCGGGCGGACCTGGTCGTCATCGCCCCCGCCACCGCGGACTCGCTGGCCCGGATGGCGCACGGCCTGGCGAGCGACCTGCTCGGTACGACGCTGCTCGCGACCGAGGCACCCGTCGTCGTCGCCCCCGCGATGCACCCGCAGATGTGGGAGCACCCCGCGACCCGGGCGAACGTCGCCACGCTGCGTGACCGCGGCGTCCACCTGGTCGGACCGGTCGTCGGCGCGCTCACCGGCGACGACGCGGGCATCGGACGGATGGCGGAGCCCGAGGACATCGTCGTCGCGGCACTCGCGGTGCTCGACGAGCACCCCGCCCCGGCCGGCCGCCGCGGTGGGGGGACCAGCATGGGCGCGGGAACCGGGGCCCGCGGTGAACAGGGGGACCTGGCCGGTGTCCGCGTCGTCGTCAGCGCCGGCGGCACCCGCGAGCCCTTCGACCCGGTGCGGTTCGTCGGCAACCGCTCCAGCGGCCGCCAGGGCATCGCGATCGCCGCCGACGCCGTCCGTCGTGGCGCGTCCGTGACCCTCGTCGCCGCGAACGTGGACGGCTCGCTGACCGCCGGACTGGACGCGACCGTGGTGCCCGTGGGGTCCGCGCTCGAACTCGCCGACGCCGTGCACGCGGCCGCCGCCGAGGCCGACGTCGTCGTGATGACCGCAGCGGTCGCCGACTACCGACCGGCCGAGGTGCACTCCGAGAAGCTCAAGAAGGACGCGCAGGGCGAGCGCATGACGCTCGAGCTGGTGCGGAACCCGGACGTGCTCGCCGACCTCGTCGCAGCACGGCGGACCGGGCAGGTCATCGTCGGGTTCGCCGCCGAGACCGAACCCGACCGCGACGCCCGGGTCGAACTCGGGCGCGCCAAGATCGGCCGGAAGCCCGCGGACCTGCTCGTCGTGAACCACGTCGGCTGGTCGGCCGGCTTCGAACGCGAGGAGAACGCGATCGAGGTCCTGGTCCCCGGTGGCCAGGTCGTCCGCGAGACCTCCGGCACGAAGGCCGAGGTGGCGACGGCGGTCCTCGACCTCGTCGCGACCGCACTGACGTGAACGCGCACTGCCGTGCGTGCGCACTGAACTGAGCCGCGCCTCCGGCTGCTTCCGAGGACGAGCGGGCACGATGGGCACATGCGACGACGTGAGCGGATCCGACGTGCCAACCGCACTGCCACCATCCTGGCAGTGGCCCTCGGCGGGGCGGGTGCCATGCACTTCCTGCGCCCCACCCACTTCGACCGGATCGTGCCGGAGGCCCTGCCGCCGCGGCTGACCACGCTGGCCTCCGGCGTGGCCGAGCTCGGGATCGCCGCGGGGCTCGCGTTCCCCGCGACCCGCCGCGCTTCGGGCTGGGCTGCGGCGGCACTGTTCGCGGCGGTGTTCCCGGCGAATTTGAAGATGGCGAACGACCTGCTCGAGCACCCCACCTCGAGCCGGGCGATGCGGCTGGTCGGGGTCCTGCGGCTCCCCCTGCAGCTGCCACTGGTCCTCTGGAGCATCCGGGTCGGTCGGCACGCGCCGAAGCCGTGACCCAGCCGTCGTGGACCCGCGCGGCGGTGCCGTTGCTGCACCGCCCGGTCACCCAGCACGCGTGGGAGGACATCGTCTTCGCGCACTGGCGGCACGACCCGGCGTCGCTGCGGCGGCTCGTGCCGCGTGGCACCCGCCCGGACGTCGTCGACGGCAGCGCCTGGGTGGGACTGTCGGCGTACGTGTTCCGTGAGACCCGGGTCCCGCCGTTCCCGTCCGCCGGGCGGCTCGGCACCATGACCGAGGTCACAATCGAGGTCCTGACGGTCGACGACCAGGGGCGGCGCGGGGTGACCTACCGCACGGTCGACACCGCGAACGTGCCCGCCATCGTGGCGGCGCACGCGCTGCTCGGCGTGCCGTACACGTTCGCGCACGCACGCTCCCGGCGCCGGGGTGACGCGATCGCGCACCGCTCCGTCCGGCACCCGACCCGCGCACTGCACCCGGTGCGGTGGGCGCGGTCGCTCCGGCAGGAACGCCCGACGGGGGCGGCCAAGCCGAAGCACGCGGCGTCGGTGCGGGTGACCGTGGGCGAGGTCGTCGACACGCCGCTGGCCGCGGAGCTCACGACCCGGGCCGGGATCCACGCGCGGTACCTGGCGCAGACGTTGTTCTGGCAGCGGCAGCACCCGGTGCTCACCACCCGTGCGGCCACGCTCGACCGGCTCGAGGGCGACCTGCCCGACGCGGTCGGGATGCCCGGGCTGTTCGACCGGGCGCCGGACTCCCTGCTCGTGGTCGACGGCACGACGGTCCGGTACGGCTGGGGCGGGGTCGTCCGGTGACCGACGACCCGTTCGACCTCGACCGCTTCGTCCGCGCCCAGCAGGGGGTGCACGACGTCGCACTCGACGAACTCCGCCGCGGCCGCAAGTCGTCGAGGTGAAGCTCCGGTCGTCGATGACGCTCTTCGCCCGGATCGCCGCCGACCCGGGCCCGTTCGTCGACGTGCTGGAGCGCTTGTACGACGCTGCCGAGGACCCGGCCACGATCCGCCTGCTCGTCGATCGAGGACCCGCCCGAACCGGCACCTGACACCCCGGTACTGACACGCGCTGAACCGATCGCAACGCCGTTGTCATATCAGGTACGGTGATGCGAGCACGTGCGATGTCGACCGTGCCCGTTCGCCCGGCGCCCCGACGCCGCCACCCCCGAAGGAGAACGCATGCCGGTCCCCCGCAGCGCCCCGACCGAGCACCAGCTGCTCCGTGACACCGTCCGCCACAAGATCCACGACGCGATCATGGACGGCACCCTGCTCCCCGGGGAACGACTGAACGACGACGAGCTCATCTCGTGGCTCGGCGTCTCCCGCACGCCCATCCGCGAGGCCCTGAGCCAGCTGTCCCGCGCCGGCCTGATCGAGATGGCCCCGAACCGGTACACCCGCGTCACGACGCCGGACCCCGCCGAGGTCATCGAGGCGATGCAGACCCTCGGCGTGCTGTTCGGCGGTGTGGTCCGGCTCGCGGTCCCGCGCCTCGGCACGGCGAGCCGGAAGAAGATCCTGGCCCAGCTCGACAAGACGATCACCGAGCTCGAGGCGCACGAGGTCGCCGCCGTCAACCACGACGCCCTCGACGTCTTCGCCCTGTACGTCGCCGAGTGCGGCAACGAGAACCTGCAGCGCGTCTGCCGCGACACGATGGACGGCCTGGCGTTCCGGTTGCGGCTGCCGAACCTCGACGAACTGGTCGACTGGGACCGGATGACCGAGGACTTCCGACGCCTGCGCGCGGCCACCGAGTCGGGCGACAACGTCGCGGCCGAGCTCGCGACCGAGGCGATCCACCAGCTGCCGGGCGAGAAGCGCTGAGTCCACCTGTACCCGCGTTCAGGAACCGCCCGTCTCGCCGACGCGAGGCGGGCGCTCGGCGCTCCACGGGCCTCCCGGCCGGAGCGCCGGCCACGCGCCCGGCGCTCCCAGTCCCGGGGCCGCACGGACCGATAGCATCGCTGGCGACCACCTGAACCAGGCACCCGGAGCAGCACATGAACCCCCGCCCGACGGACCGTACCGAGGTCGCCGCACGCCTGGCCGCAGCGGTCGGTCGGATCAACCGACGGGCCCGCACCGACTCGGCCTCGCTCGGGTACGGCATCGTCTCCGCGCTCGCGTCGATCCAGCGACACGGACCCCTGCGCCCCGGCGACCTGTCGCGGATCGAGGTGGTCACGAAGCCCACGATGACCCGCATCCTGACCGAACTCGAGCAGCGCGGGTTCATCCAGCGCGAAGCCGACCCGCGCGACGGTCGGGCGTTCATGGTCACGGCGACGCCGGAGGGCATCGAGGCGGTCGAGCAGGCCCGCGCGAACCGCACCGGGATCGTGGCCGAGCTCATCGCCGAGCTCGACGAACCGGACGTCGAGGCGATCGCCGGAGCCCTGGCCGCACTCGAGCGTGTGGCCCAGGGCGAGCACGCCCAGGAACCTCACACCTTCTAGCCTCGCGCAGGACCGTTACCGAACCGTTACCAAGCGGTGGACGGACCGTTCTGCCAGCGTTCCTGGACGCGCTGCCCAGTCGGACCGGTCACAGTGACCGCTCCGCCTGACCGCGGCCACCCCACGGCCGCGTACCCGGCGGACGGACGGGCCCCACACCACCGTCCGGTCCTCACCGGCTCGAGGACTCCTCCGTCGTCGCCGACGGTGTCACCGACACCGCCAGCATCCGGCACGCCCGCACGACCCGTTGTGCGAGCAGGAGTCCGTCCCCACCGAGCCGCCGACCTGCGGAACCGATGCGACACACCCCTGAGCTCCCCACCCCCACCGCCTCGACCCGACGTGAGGCGCTGAACACCCCCAGCCGCCGGATGCGCCGTGCCCTGCGACACCGGGCGACGATGATCGCCGGCGGCGCCGCGGTCCTCGCCGTCGCCGGTGGCGCGTTGACCGTCGGCACGCAGCCCGCGATCGGCGAAGCCCTCGGCATGCCGACCGGCACCCCGAGTGCCTCGGCGACCGCCCAGCCCGCGCTGCACGGCACCGCACTCGACCGCGCCCAGGCCGCCGCCACGATCACCACGGCGAAGACCGTCATGCAGACCGCGAACGCCAAGGTCGACACCTCGTCGCTCGAGCAGCGGGTCGACGCCCTGAGCGACTACCCGGAACTGTCCGGTGCGGCGCTGACGAACCGGATCTCGACGACCGTCGCGTCCGCCACGCACGTCGCCGAGGCGAGTGCGACGCAGGACAAGCGGGACGTCGACGCGAAGGCAGCCGCCGCCGCGAAGGCCGCCGCCGACCGGCAGGCCGCCGCCGAGGCAGCCGAGGCCGCCCGGAAGCTCGCCGCCGGCAACACCGTCGCGGGGGCCAAGGCCACGGCGACCTCGCTCGCGTCGTCCGAGTACGGCTGGGGCGCCGACCAGTTCCAGTGCCTGGACAACCTGTGGACCAAGGAGTCCGGCTGGAACTACCAGGCCGTCAACGCCAACGGCGGTGCCACCGGCATCCCGCAGGCGCTCCCCGGATCGAAGATGGCCACGGTCGGATCGGACTGGCGCACCAACGCCACCACCCAGATCACGTGGGGTCTGCGGTACATCAGCTCGGCGTACGGCACCCCGTGCGCGGCGTGGGCGCACTCGCAGGCGAGCAACTTCTACTGATCGGCGCGGGTCGCGACGGCGACCAGCAGACGAACGGGAGGCCCGTGGCGGCTCCGCCACGGGCCTCCCGTTCGTCGTGTGGTCGCGGTCAGCCCACCCGCGCGACGCGCACGTCGACGCGGCTGAGCGCCAGGTCGTGGGCCGCGGCGGTCGCCAGGGCGACGTCGTGGACGGCGCGGGCGACCTCCGGGGCCGGGCGGAAGCCGTCGGTGCCGATGACGACGCGCAGGACCCCTTCGTCATCGACGACGATCCTGAGCGGGCCGGCGTTCGTGGCGATGCTCCGGACCGCCTGCACGGCGCTCGCGACCAGCGGGCGGGAGCGGTAGAGGTCGGTGACCCCGGAGACCTCGGTCACCGCGGTCTCGATCGCCGCGAGGGCCTCGTCGGTGGTCGTCATCGTGCCTCCTCCGGGTCGGTGCCGGTCGCGTCGTCGTGCTCCGGCAGCAGATCGCGGACGACCACGTCGATCGCCTCGACGAGCAGGTCGGTCTGCTCCGCCAGCGCCTCGCCCACCGCGGTCCGGACCAGGTCGGCGGCCGTCGGGATGGACAGGCCCGGGGCGATCGCGATCTCGACCACCACGCGCACCGGTGACGCGAGCTCGGTGACGTCGCCCTCCAGCTGACAGCGGGCGACGAGCACGCCGGTGACGGCGTCGCCGGTCCGCCGGATGAGGGAACGGATGGCGCCCTCGGTCATCACCGGGCGCTCCGTCTCGGACAGAGGGCGGAGCGGCACGTCGCGGCCGGATCGGGCCTCGATCGAGATGTTCGCCAGGACGCCACTGATCCACGACTCGTCGGCCGGGGCCTCCTCACGCGCTGCCACCTCGAGTGATCGGAGCGACGCGTGACGGACCCGGATGATCGCCGCGAGGGCGTTCTGGCACGCGGGTGAGTCGTCGATGCTCGGGTCGGCCGGCTGCATCCCCGCGTCGAGGTAGTCGGTGAGCTCGTCGATCGAGTGACCGTCGAGGTCGCCGGGCTCCAGGGCGTCGAGCGCCTCGGAGCTGTCGGGCAGGTCCGGACGGATGCCGTCGTGGTCGGTCATCGCCATCCCTCCATGAGTCGGATCATGTTCTTCCTCGCTCGGGACAGCAGTCCCCGGACCGTCGATGGTGGCAGGTCGAGTTCGGCGGCGATCTCCTCGTACCGGTACTCGAGCACCTCCTTCATGATCCAGCACCGTCGTTGGGCTTCGGGCAGTTCGGCCAGTGCACGTTCCACCGCGTCCTCGCGGGAACGCGCTTCAGCGACCCGGTCAGGTGCGTCGTCCGCGGGTGCGGCGACCTCGAGCTCGGTGACGTCGTCGTGGATGCGACGCGCACGGATGCGGTCGAGGCACTTCCGGCTGAGGATGCGCATCAACCACGACTTCACGCGGGCGAGGTCGTCGAGGGAGTCGAGGCGGTCCCACGCGGTGATGAAGGTCTCCTGCACGACGTCGTCGAGTTCGTCGGTGGAACCGAGGGTCCGACGGGCGTAGGCACGGAGCAGCGGGGTGTGGCGACGGATCAGGACCTCGAAGGCCCGGACGTCGCCGTCGGACGACCGGCCGGCGAGGACCGCGTCGTCGAGCTCGGCGAGGGACTGGTGGTGCACGCGTTCCTTCTACTGGTGGTGGATGGTGAACGGCTGGGTGCGCGGATGCGCCGGCACGACCGTGAACGGTCCGACCGGTCGGGCGGCCAGCGAGCGGACACGCGCCAGGGCGAGCACGTGCGCGGGGGCGTTCCTGGGGACTGCAGCGGTGCGGGTCACGTCGGCTCCTCGTGGTGTGGTCACCGATGAGACGGACGCCGGACCCGTTTCGTCACACACGACGTCAGGGACGCACCCGGACGGTGCCGGTGTGCGCCCCTGACCGGGCCGCTTCGTGTGCTGAGCGGTCCTACTGCTGGATGAAGGCGAGCAGGTCGGGGTTGATGACGTCCGCGTGGGTCGTCAGCATCCCGTGCGGGTAGCCCTCGTAGATCTTGAGCGTCGCGTTGGGCAGCAGCTCCGCCTGCTTGATCGCTGCGGCCTTGTAGGGCACGACCTGGTCGTCGTCGCCCTGGGTCACGAGGACCGGGACCGAGATCGCCTTGAGGTCCTCGGTCTGGTCGGTCTCGGAGAACGCCTTGATGCCCTCGTAGTGGGCCAGGGCGCTGCCCGTCATCCCCTGGCGCCACCAGTTGGCGACCACCGGGGCGGACACCTCTGCCCCCGGCCGGTTGAAGCCGTAGAACGGCCCCTCGGCGACGGCCTGGAAGAACTCCGCGCGGTTCGCGGCGAGCGCGCTCCGAAACCCGTCGAACACCGAGATGGGCGTGCCTTCCGGGTTCGAGTCGCTCTGCACCATGATCGGCGGCACCGAGGACACCAGGACCGCCTTGGCGACCCGGCCCTGGGGCTCGCCGTACTGTGCGACGTACCGCGCGACCTGGCCACCGCCGGTCGAGTGGCCGATGTGGACCGCGTTCCGCAGGTCCAGGTGCTGCACGAGCGCGTCCGTGTCGCTCGCGTAGTGGTCCATGTCGTGTCCGGTGCCGATCTGCGACGACCGCCCGTGCCCGCGACGGTCGTGCGCGATCACGCGGTAGCCCTTGCCGAGGAAGAACAGCATCTGGGCGTCCCAGTCGTCCGAAGACAGGGGCCAGCCGTGGTGGAAGACGATCGGCTGCGCGTCGCGCGGCCCCCAGTCCTTATAGAAGATCTCTGCCCCATCGCTCGTGGTGACGAACGCCATCTCGTGCCTCCCTGGTTGTCTGTTCCACTCGTGACGCGGGCTGGCCGCTGCCTCCACGTCGGCGGGAGGCCGGAACTCGTTCACCGTAGTTCCGAGGGAGGCTCACCCGCTAGCACCAACGTGTCGGGCCGGCACGAGCGCGGCTTGGCGCACGGGCCCTGCGTGCGCCAGAGTGGCTCCATGCCGCTCGTCACCGCCGTCTGCCGCGTCGACCGCCTGCTGCCGGACTCCGGCATCATCGGCGTCACCGCGATCGACAAGCGCCCGGTCGCCGGCAGCGTCCGCGTCCGGCCCCTCGGCCTGCGTGCCGACGTGCAGGCGAACCGCAAGTACCACGGCGGTCTGGACCAGGCCGTGTACGCCTACGCCGACGAGGACGCCGCGTACTTCGCCGAGCTGCTCGACCGCGAGGTCACGCCCGGCCTGTTCGGCGAGAACCTGCGCACCAGCGGCATCGACGTCACCGGTGCCGTGACCGGGGAACGCTGGCGGATCGGCGACACCCTGGAACTCGAGGTCACGATCCCCCGGATCCCGTGCGGCACCTTCGCCAGGCGCATGGGGATCGACAAGTGGGTGAAGCGGTTCGCCGACGAGGGCCGACCCGGCGCGTACTTCCGCGTGGTCAAGTCCGGATCGGTGACAGCGGGCGACCCCATCGCGGTGACGTACCGGCCCGAGCACGGGGTGACCATCGGCGAGATCTTCAGCGACCTGTCGCCTGGACGTGCACGGGCCGTGCTCGAGTCGGGGGAACGGCTGGCGCCGAAGGTCGTGCAGGACCTGTCGAAGGTCGCCGCGCGGGCCTGAGCCCGTCGAGCCGCGTGCGTCCGCGCCGCTCCGTGCGTCCTGTCAGCTCCTTGCGTCCGGTCAGCTCCTTGCGTCCGGTCGGCCCGGCAGCGCGCCCCGCGACGGGTCGATCGGGCGCATCGCCACGGGCAGTCCCGCGACCACCAGGTCGTAGGCGTTCGCCACGAGGTCCTCGACCAGGGTCTCGTCGATGCCGCCACCCGGCGCCAGCGTGATCCAGTGCCGCTTGTTCATGTGCCACCCCGGCGTGATCTCGTCGTGGTCGCGCACCAGCGCCGCCCCGTGCGGCGGCGCGCACTTCAGGTTGACGATCGGTGTCCCGCGTACCTCGGTGACCATCACGAACATCTTGCCGACGACCTTGTAGACGACGGAGCCCTCGCCGAACGGCTGCGTCTCGACGGCCGCCGGCAGCGCCAGGGCCGTGCGGCTCGCGATCTCGTGCAACTGCTCGCCGTCCATCTGACCAGGATGCCCGAGGCCGCCGACAGCGCACCCCGTTCGGGGGCAGGTCGTGAGCGTCGATCACGTCGTAGGATCACCACGCCGCGTACCCGACGCGGCGATCGCTCGCGCGATCACCACCAGTTCCAGGGGGAACCCGTGCGCATCATCCGTACCCTCGGCATCGCCGCCGCCACCGCCGTCCTCGCGACCACCGTCGTCGTCGGCGGGACCTCGACCGCCCAGGCGGCACCGAAGTCCTACGCCAACTGCACCGCGGTGCACAAGGTCTACTCCGGCGGCATCGCGAAGAAGTCCGTCAAGAAGAACAAGGTCGTCTCCGGTGGCAAGGCCACCTACCGCGCGCTCAAGGGCACGGTGAAGAAGGACGACGCGCTGTACCGGGCGAACACCAAGCTCGACCGCGACAAGGACGGCATCGCCTGCGAGAAGAGCTGACGCTCCCGCTCGCTCGGTGACACCGGCAAGACACCGGTGTTCGCGTCCTGAACACCCGCACGCCGGGGTGCAATGCGTGAACACCGGTGTTTTGCGTGCCAGGCGCGGTGCGACGCGCTCAGAGCGACGGGACGCCCTCGTGCCCGGACCGGGGACGAGGCGTCCCGGCGACCCCGGTGACCACCGACCCCGCCGGTACGTCCTTCGTGACCACGGTGTTGGCGCCGACGACGGAGTCCGGACCGATCGTGATCGCCCCGATGAGCGACGACCCCGCGCCGAGCACCACGCGGTCCCCCACCACCGGATGCCGTCGGGCGCTCGGGCCGTGGTCGCCACCGCGTCCACCCAGGGTCACACCGTGGAACACGAGCACGTCGTCCCCGATGACCGCGGTCTCCCCGATGACGACACCCATGCCGTGGTCGATGAAGAACCGGCGGCCGATGCGCGCCCCCGGGTGGATCTCGATCCCGGTGACCGACCGCGCGACCTGCCCGAGCAGCCGCGCCGCGAACCGCGACCCGGGCAACCCCTGTGCGTTCCAGAGCCGGTGGGTCACCCGGTACGTCCAGATGGCGTGCAACCCGGAGTAGACGATCGCGTTCTCCAGGTCGCCGCGCGCAGCAGGGTCACCGCGGCGTGCTGCGGCCAGGTCCTCGCGGATGGTCCGCAGCACGCCTCGTCGGACGGGACGACTCACGCAGTGAGTCCCTCGAAGAGCACCGTCGACAGGTAGCGCTCTCCGGTGTCGCACACGATGGCGACGATCCGCTTGCCGGCGTTCTCGGGGCGGGCGGCGATCTCGAGGGCCGCGTGGATGATCGCGCCGGACGAGATGCCCGACAGGATGCCCTCCTCGGTCGCCAGGGCGCGGGCGACACGGAGTGCGTCGTCGAGCTCGACGTCGAACACCTCGTCGATGACGCTCTGGTCGAGGACCTCGGGGATGAAGTTCGCGCCGATGCCCTGGATCTTGTGCGGACCGGCCTTGCCCTCGGTGAGCAGGGGCGAGTCCTTCGGCTCGACGGCGACGATCTGCACGCCGGGCACGCGCTCCTTGAGCACCTGCCCGACCCCGGTGATCGTGCCGCCGGTGCCCACACCCGCGACGAACACGTCGACGTGCTCCTCGGTGTCGCGGAGGATCTCCTCCGCCGTGGTCTTCCGGTGGATCTCGGCGTTCGCGGCCGTCTCGAACTGGTGGGCGAGGATCGCGCCGGGGGTCTCCGCGACGATCGACTCGGCCTTGGCGACCGCGCCCTTCATGCCCTCGGGCCCGGGGGTCAGGACGATCTCGGCCCCGTACGCACGGATCACCGCACGGCGTTCGACGCTCATCGTCTCGGGCATCGTGATGACGACCCGGTACCCACGGGCGGCGCCGACCAGGGCCAGGGCGATCCCGGTGTTGCCGGACGAGCCCTCGACGATGGTGCCGCCGGCCTGCAGCGCTCCGGAGGCCTCGGCGGCGTCGATGATCGCGACGCCCAGGCGGTCCTTGACGCTGGCGCCCGGGTTGTAGAACTCGAGCTTCGCGAGCACCTCGGCGCCGCCCGCCTTCGGCAGGCGGTTCAGCTTGACGAGGGGGGTGTTGCCGAACGCCTGGGAGATGTTCTCGTAGATGGTGCCGCTCATCCGGTCCGTCCTTCGCAGCTCAGGTCGCGCATCGCTCTTCCTGGAGGCGCGGTGTGCGCCCGATCCTAGCCACCGGACCCCAGGTGGTCCTGTTCGTGACGGCGCGTGCGCGCCGGACCCGATTCGCGCATCCACGCCCGGGTCCCGGCCTGCGAAAGCGACAGGTGTCCGCGGAAGGTTCGCAGGGTTCTGTCGCTTTCGCGGGAGTGAGCACGACCAGCGCCGAGGAGAGTCGCTTTCGTGGCGCGATCGACCGCGTCAGCGCACGAACGCCGTCAGGGCGAACCGCTCGTCGGTCGCCTCGAGCACCCGCAGCACGTTGCCGCCGGCCAGCGCACGCAGGTCCGACTCGCCCCAGCCGCGGCGGACCAGCTCCGCCGCGAGCACCGGGTACCGCGACACGTCGCGCAGGTCCGGCGGCAGCACCGGGGTGCCGTCGTAGTCGCCGCCGAGGCCCAGGTGCGCCACACCGGCGACGTCGCGGGCGTGCTCGACGTGGTCGGCGACGTCCGACACCGTGACCAGGGGCGGTTCGCCGGCCATGCCCGACTCCTCCCAGTCGGCCCACACCCGCGACACGAACTTCGGCACGAAGGTGATCATCACGACGCCACCGTTGTCGGCGAGCCGGGCGAGCACGTCGTCGGGCACGTTCCGCGGGTGGTCGTCGATCGCGACGGTCGACGAGTGGCTGAACACGACGGGCTGGGTCGCGATGTCGAGGGTGTCCCGCATGGTGGCCGGGGCGGTGTGGGACAGGTCGACGAGCATGCCGATCCGCTCCATCTCGGCGACGACCTGTCGCCCGCGGTCGGTCAGGCCGCCGTGCGCCCGTTCCCCGGTCGCGGAGTCGGCCCAGGGGGTGTCGTCGTTGTGTGTGAGCGTCATGTACCGGACGCCGAGCCGCGCGAGGGTGCGGAGGACGGCCAGGTCGTCGCCGATCGAGTGCCCGCCCTCGGCGCCGAGCAGGGACGCGATCCGGCCGGAGTCGACCGCCGCACGGACCTCGGCGGCGGTGCGGGCAAGCTCGAGGTCGTCGGGGTAACGCTCGATGATCCGGTGTGCGAGATCGACCTGCTGCAGGGTGGTCGTCACGGGGTCCGGGTCGTCCGCGGGCACGAACACCGACCAGAACTGCCCGACCACGCCGCCGGCACGGAGCTTCGGGATGTCGGTGTGCAGCGAGTCGGTCTCGGTGTCGATGCCGTCGACGCCGGAGTCGTGGCTGTCACGGCGTTCCCAGGGCAGGTCGTTGTGGCCGTCGATGACCGGGAACGGGAGCGCGTCGAACGTCATCCCCCGACGCTACCGCCCGCGCCGTCGTGGCTAGGCTCGTTCTGTGCAGCCCGTCACCCTCCGCACCGAGCGCCTGGTGCTCTCGGTCCCCGAGATCAGCGATGCCGACGACGACCGGTCCGCCCCGACGATCTGGCCGACGTCGTGACCGTCTCGTTCCGTGTCGTGACGGAACTGCCGGTGCCGCCGGAGCGCGCCTTCGCACTGTCGCTCGACATCGGCGCGCACGAGCGCTCGATGGCAGCGACCGACGAACGCGCCGTCGCCGGCACGACGACCGGCACGATCGGCCTGGGCGAGACCGTCACCTGGCGGGCGCGGCACTTCGGGATCGTCTGGAAGATGACGAGCGGCATCACCGCCCTGGAGGCTCCCCACCGGTTCGTCGACGAACAGGTGCGTGGGCCGTTCGCCCGCTTCCACCACGAGCACCGGTTCGAGCCGTCGGCCGGCGGGACGCGCATGGTCGACACCATCACGTTCCGCGCTCCGCTCGGTCCGCTGGGCCGCCTGGCCGAGGTGCTCGCGTTGGCCCGGTACATGCCGAAGCTCATCGCCGACCGCAACGCCTCGCTCGCCGCCGAGCTGCGCGGCGGGGACGGCGATCAGGGCGCTGCGAGTTCCCCCAGGGCGTCGTAGGCGGTGGCGACGGCGTCGACCCGCACCCGGCCACCGGGACCCGAGGCGTCGTAGACGTCGTTCGTGATCGCCGCGACGACGGCGAACAGCGCGGCCATCGAGTCGAACGCCGACGGTGAGTCGACCGGGCAGAGGATCGCGGTGGTGGCGGGAGCGGCGATGACCGCGGCCGTCGGGTCGCCGAGCACGACGACGTCCGCGCCGGAGTCGACGCAGTGCCGGACGATCCGTTCGACCCCGGCGGTGTGCCGGCGCACGGTCACCAGGACGACGAGGTCGTGCCGGTCGAGGTCGGCGACCTCTTCGCCGAGCCGCTGCCCGGGCGACGGACCGACCCGGACGTCGGACCGCACCTGCGCCAGTTGGGACCGCAGTTGCAGCGCGATCGGGTAGGCCCCGCGTTCGCCGAGGACGAGCACCCGGCGGGCACGGACGATCCGACGGGCCAGCCGCGGCCGGTCCGCTCGGCCGAGGGACGCGAAGGCTGCGTCGAGGTTCCGTGCCTCCACCGCACGCTGGTCGACGTGGGCGGCGTCCTCGGCGACCCACGGCAGGCCCGAGCCCCGCGCCGACATCAGGTTCTGCCGGACCTCGGCGGCGTCCTGGAATCCCAGGGACCGCACGAGTCGCGAGACCGTGGCCTTCGAGGTGCCGGACTCGGCCGCGAGTTCAGCGGAGGTGCCGACGAGCAGGAGTTCCGGATCGTGCCGCACCATGGCGGCGACTCGTCGTTCCGCGGGCGAGAGCTGTTCCCAGACGGAGTCGATCCGGGCGCGGACGTCGGGGCCGGCGGTGCTCATGCGCGTGCCACCCGATCGACGGCGACGGCCAGGGCGTCGAGGCCGAGGGCGATGTCCGGCGTCGACACGAACTCGTCCGGGTGGTGGCTGATGCCGTCGGGGTTGCGGAGGAACAGCATCGCGACGTCGGTGATGAGCCCGAGCGACATCGCGTCGTGGCCGGCTCGTGAGAACAGCTCCATCGGTGCGGCTTCGCCCGTCGACACGATCCCGGCGCGGACGGCGTCCATCAGCCGGGGCGAGCAGAACACCGCGGGCGCACGGTGCACCTCGGTCGGGGTGACGCTCACCCCGCGCCGTTCACCGATGAGCGTGAAGGCCTTGGTGAGTTCGTCCCAGACCTCGTCGCGCTCGTCGTCGAACTCGCCCCGCAGGTCGACGGAGAACCGTGCGAGTCCGGGGACCACGTTGACGGCTCCGGGTTCGACGGTCATCGTGCCGACCGTGCCGACCTGGTGCGACGCCCGGCAGATCCGTTCCACCGCCAACGCCGCTTCGGCAGCGGCGAGCAGGGCGTCGTGCCGTCGTTCGTAGGGGGTGCCGCCGGCGTGCCGGGCTTCCCCCACGGCCTCGACCGAGAACCGCCGGGCACTCGCGATGCTCGTGACGACCCCGAGGGCCTGGCCGGCCTGCTCCAGGTGCGGCCCCTGCTCGATGTGCGCTTCGAGGTAGCCGACCACGGAGGCCGGGTCGACCGCAGCGTCACCGACACGCTCCGGGTCGAGGCCGAAGTCGGTGAAGGCCTGCCGCAGGGTCGTGCCGTCATCGTCGGCAAGGTCCCACCAGGCGTCGTCCCAGACCCCGGCCACGGCGGACGACCCGAGCAGTGCCTTGCCGAAGCGGGTGCCTTCTTCGTCGGAGAACGCGATGACCTGGAGTGCGACGGGCAGCGGGCCGTCGGCGGTGAGCCGGGCGGCGGTGCGGATCGCCATGAGCACCCCGACGATGCCGTCGTACCGGCCGGCGTCCACCACGGTGTCCAGGTGGGAGCCGAGCAGCAGCACGGGGGCGTCGGGCGTCGCGCCCGCGGCCCGACCGTGCAGGTTGCCGGCGGCGTCCTGCCACGTGGACAGTCCGGCGTCCTGCATCCAGCCCGCGACGAGGGCGTTGGCCCGAGCGTGCTCCGGCGACAGGTAGACGCGGGTGATCCGGCCCGGTTCGGCGCTGAGGGCGGCGAGCTCGTCGCACCAGCCGGCGACGAGTTCGGCGTCGGCGGTGCCCACGGCGGTCGCGTTCAGGACGGGCACGGCGCTCACGCGAGCACCTCGGCCTGGGTGCGAGCGGTGGCGGTGGCGGTGGGGTCGCGGAAGACGTCGAGGGCGGCGTCGACCCCGCCGCCGTGCGGCACCGCGTGCCCTGCCCGACGCAGGGCGTGCTCGAGCGCGGCCAGGGTCGTGACGACGGTGTCCTTCCGCGCGTTGTAGCCCATGGTGCCGATGCGCCAGACCCGCCCGTGCAGCGGCCCGAACGACGTGCCGATCTCGATGCCGTGGTCGTCGAGCATCGCGGCGCGGACCTGGTCGCCGACCACGTCGGACGGGATCTCGACGGCGACGACGTTGTGCATCTTGTGGGCGACGTCGCCGAAGACCCGGAGGCCGAGTGCCTGCACGCCGTCGAGCATCGCGCGCCCGGCGGTCTCGTGGCGGGTGACGACGGCGTCGCGGCCTTCTTCGAGCAGGATGCGGGCGCACTCGTGGGCGGCGTAGAGCATCGACGCAGCCTCGGTGTGGTGGTTCAGTCGGCGCGGACCCCAGTAGTCGAGGATCATCGCGAGGTCGAGGTAGTTCGAGCGGATCGGTTCGTCGGCGACGACGTCGCCGGGTTCGCGGATGCCGGCCTCGACGCTCCGCCGCTCGTCGAGCACCGCCACGGCCTTCGGCGACAGCGTGACGGGAGCACTGCCGGACGGGCCGCCGAGGCACTTCTGCAGCCCGGCGCTCACGGCGTCGATCCCCCAGGCGTCGACCTCGAGCGGGTTGCCGCCCACGGTCGCGGTCGCGTCGGTGTAGAGCAGGACCCCGTACCGCTCGCAGATCACACCGAGCTCGTCGAGCGGCTGGTTCATCGTCGTCGAGGTGTCGCCCTGCACGACCGCCAGCACCTTCGGCCGGACGCGGGCGATGGCCGACTCGATCGCGGACGGCGTGAAGACCTGGCCCCACTCGGTCTGGATGGTGTGGACTTCGGCACCGGCACGGCCGGCGATCTCGGCGAGCAGGTGTCCGAACCGGCCGAACACCGGCACGAGCACGCGGTCCCCCGGGGAGAGCAGGGACACGAGCACCGCTTCGATGCCCGCGCGCGAGGTGCCGTCGACGAGCAGCGTGGCGTCGTTCTGCGTGCCGAACACACGGCGGTAGAGCGCCTGCGTCTCGTTCATCGTCGCGGTCATCCACGGGTCGTACTGGCCGACGAGCGGCGTCGACAGCGCCCGGAGCACGCGCGGGTCGGCGTCGATCGGCCCCGGGCCCATGAGGAGACGGGCAGGTGGGTTCACTGGGAGCATGGTGGTTCCTTCCGTTCCTGATCCGACGATACCGGAACGATCGTTACAGGGGTGTTTCCGACGCGAGCACGGGACGACCGGCCAGCTGACCCTCGACCCGCACCACGCCGCCGTCGGCCGTGGCGATGCGACGGCCACGGAGCCAGGTCTCGGTGACGCTGCCGCGCACGCGGAGCCCGTCGAACGCCGAGACCGGGTTGCGGTGCTCGAGCCCGGCGACGTCGACCACGGACCGGGCAGCGGGGTCGAACACGGCGAAGTGGGCCAGCGCGCCGGGCGCGATCACGCCGCGGTCGTGCAGCCCGACCAGGGCTGCGGGACCGGTCGTGAACAGCGGCAGCAGTGCCTGGAGCGGGACTCCGCGGCGCTCGGCCTCGGTCCACACCGCCCGGAACCCGACCTGCAGCCCGGCGACCCCACCCCAGGCCAGGCCCCAGTCGTCGGTCTTCAGGTCCGCGGTGGAGGGCGAGTGGTCCGACACCACGAGGTCGATCGTGCCGTCGAGCACGCCCGCCCACAGCGCGTCGCGGTTGGCGTCGTCACGGATCGGCGGACAGCACTTGTAGGCGGTCGCGCCGTCCGGGATCGTGCCCGCCTCGAACGACAGGTAGTGCGGACACGTCTCGACCGTGATGCGCACGCCGTCGTCCTTCGCCGCGCGGAGCATCGGCAGCGCGCCCGCGTCGGACAGGTGCAGCACGTGCACCCGTGCCCCGGTGGCCCGTGCGCCGTCGATGACCTGCGCGATCGCGGACCGTTCGGCGGCGACGGGCCGGGTGGCCAGGAAGTCCGCGTACCGGCCACCGAGCGCCTGGTGCGGCACGAGGTGTTCCGGGTCCTCGGCGTGCACGATCAGCAGGGCGTCGATCCGCGCGACCTCGGCGATCGCGGCGCGGAGCTGATCGGGGTCGAGGTGCGGGAACTCGTCCACACCGCTCGGCGCCGTGAAGCACTTGAAGCCGAAGACGCCGGCGTCGTGCAGGGCGTCGAGCGTCCCGAGGCTCGCGGGGACCGCACCGCCCCAGAACCCGACGTCGACCGCCACCCGGCCCTCGGCGCTCGCCCGCTTGACGGCGAGCGCCTCGACCGTGGTCGTCGCGGGGATCGAGTTGAGCGGCATGTCCACGATCGTGGTGACACCGCCCATCGCAGCGGCCCGGGTCGCGGATGCGAAGCCCTCCCACTCGGTGCGGCCGGGCTCGTTGACGTGCACGTGGGTGTCGACGAGCCCGGGGAGCAGTACCTGCCCGTCCGGCACGGTGTGGTCCTGCACGGTGTCGACGACCGCATCGACCGGCAGGACGTCGGTGACCCGTCCGTCGTGGACGACGACCGCGGCCGGACGGAACGTGCCGTCGACCCAGGCTCGGTGCGCGCGGACGACGAGGTCGGCGGTGGCGGCCGCCGCCGGGAGGCCCGTCACGCGCCCGCCCCGGCCGTCGCGACCGCCACCGGGTGGCGTTCGAAGCCGGCCAGCAGCCCCGACATCGCCTTCGTCGGCGGCAGGGCGTACTCACCACGCTTGCCCGTGGACACCCCGAGGCGGACGAGCGACTCGGCCAGGACCGTGGCAGCCGCGACACCGTCGACGACCGGCGCCCCGATCGCGAGCGAGATCTCGGCGCAGAAGTCGGCCATGCCCGCACACCCGAGCACGACGGCATCGGCTCCCCCGTCGATGACGGCTCGGCACTCCTCGGTCACGAGCGCCCGCGCACCGGACGCGGGGTCGTCGAGCTCGAGCACCGGGACCTCGCACGCACGGATCTCGGTGACGAGCGGTGCGAACCCGTAGCGCTGGGCGAGCTCGTGGGCGCGGCCGGTCGTCCGCGTCAGGGTGGTGACGACGCCGAACCGGCGGCCGAGCATCGCGGCGGCGTGGAACCCGGCCTCGGCGATCCCGATCACCGGCACCGTCGCGAGTTCCCGCGCGGCGTCGAGCCCCGGGTCCCCGAAGCAGGCGACGACGAAGGCGTCCACCCCGTCCTGCTCACCGCGGGCGATCTGCTCGAGCAACCCGGGGACGGCCAGGGCCTCTTCGTAGTGGCTCTCGATCGAGGACGGCCCCATCGTGGGCTCGACCGCTTCGATCAGGGTGCCGGGCGCGGCGACGGCCTGGGCTGCGACGCCGATCGAACGCGTCATCGACGCGGTGGTGTTGGGGTTGACGACGCGGATGCGCATCGGGGTCCTTCCGGTGGAGCGGGTGGAACGAGTGGAGCGGTGGAACCGGTGGTGCTGGGTGGTGACCATCGTGGCGGGGCCGGGGCGGACCTCCCGGCCGTGGTGTGGATCCGTGGACGAGCGAGCGTCGCGACCCGCCCTGTGGAGGACGGGCCGCGACGCCGACGGTCAGGCGCGACCGACGGCCGCGCCGTCGTCGACCGTCGGGTCGTCCGCGTCGAGCACGGGCATGCTCGGCCGGGCGCGCTCGAGTGCCCAGAAGACGACGAGGCCCAGGCCGCAGCCGATGAACCAGCTGTAGCTCGACAGCCACGGCAGCACGCCCAGCGCCGGGGGCAGGACCGCGCTCGCGACCGAGACCGCGCCGGTGACCACGAGGGTCCAGATGGCGTTCGGGTTGAAGCCGCCGCGGTACCAGTACCGGGCAGTGCGGCTGGTGGAGTACATGTCGTCGATCGCGATGCGCTGCTTGCCGACGATGTAGTAGCCCGCGATGAGGATGCCGAACAGCGGGCCGATCAGCGCACCGAGCACACCGAGCGTGTACAGGATCGCCTGGTCGTTGCCGTACCAGTTCCACGGGGTGAGGAGCACCGAGCCGACGGCGGCGATCATGCCGCCGGCACGCCACGAGATCTTCCGGGGCGCCACGTTCGAGAAGTCGAACGCGGGGCTGATGAAGTTCGCGACGATGTTGATGCCGACGGTCGCGGTGACGAACGTCAGGCCACCGAGCAGGATCGCGAAGGGTGCTCCGATGGCCTGCACGGTCTCGATCGGGTCGGTGATGAGCTTGCCGAACACCGGCACCGTCGCACTCGCGCAGAGCACCGTCAGGACCGAGAAGAACAGGAAGTTGATCGGCAGTCCCCAGAAGTTGCCGCGCTTGACCGCCCGGAACGACCGGCCGTAGCGCGAGAAGTCACCGAAGTTCAGCATCGGGCCGGAGAAGTAGCTGACCACCAGGGCGACCGCGGACAGCATCACCGGGATCGACGCCCCGAACGACAGCGGCTCGCCCGCCGACAGGGTGAACGAGATGTTGCCGATGCCCGCCTGGCTGACCAGGTAGACCGCGAGCACGATCATCACCACGTAGACCGCCGGTCCGGCCCAGTCGATGAACCGCTTGATGGCCTCCATGCCCATCCAGAACAGCGCCCCCTGCGCCACCCAGAGGATCGCGTACGAGATCCACCCCAGGGCCGACAGCCCGAGGAACGAGTGGTCGAGCAGCCCCGCCGACGCCGGGATGAACTTGAGGAAGATGATGTTCAGCGACTGTGCTGCCAGGAAGGTCTGCACGCCGTACCAGGCCATCGCGATGAGACCGCGGATGATGGCGGGGACGTTCGCGCCGAGCACTCCGAACACCGCGCGGTTGATCACGGGGTACGGCACTCCCGTGCGCTGCGACGGCTTGGCGACCAGGTTCGCGAAGACCTGCACGATCAGGATGCCGACCACCAGGGCGATGAGCACCTGCCAGCTCGCGATGCCGAGGGCGAAGAGCGACCCGGCGGTGACGTAGCCGCCGACCGAGTGCACATCCGACATCCAGAAGGCGAAGAAGTTGTAGCTCGTCCAGCGCTGCTCGCGGAGCGGGGCGAGGTCCTCGTTCGTGAGCGCCGGGTCGTACCCGGGCTTGACGACGCCGGCACCCGCCGGGGCAGGAGCGGCGGTCGTGGTGGGGGCGTGGGGCGCGGCGACTGGTGTCGCGATGTCGGTAGCCATGGCGTCCTCCGAGGGAGTGGGAAGCGGGGCGGTGCGTGCTTGAGCACGAAGCTACGGAGCGACTTCGCCCCCGCCGTTTCCCTCGTGTAACGGTCGTGTGTCCCGGCCCCCGTCCTGGAACGACCGTTCCGGAAGGTCGCAGGAGACCCGCACTGCGGCTTGCCGCATCGATGGGCACGCACCCCGCACGGACCTCGCCCGGACAGAAGCGGCGGCGACTACCGGTGGTACGAATCGACCATGAGCAGGGGAATCAGGATCGATCACGTGGGCGTCACGGTGCCGGACATCGACGCAGCCACGGAGTTCTTCGAGGCGGCGTTCGACGCCGTCGTCCTGTACGACATGCGCCGTCGTGACGAGATGCCGAACAGCAGTCCCGAGGCCCACGGGTACCTCGGGATCCCGAGCACCATGGCGCAGGGGGCCATGCGGATGCTCGCGCTGCCCGAAGGCCCGGGGCTCGAGCTGTTCGAGTACCTGGGACCCGAGCAGCGGTACGCCGCACACCCGTCCGACCTGGGGTGGCAGCACCTGGCGATCTACGCCGACGACCTGGACGAGACGCTCGCCCGGGTCGAGGCGGCCGGGGGCACCCGGAACTCCGACCCGCGCGACCTGCGTGGTGACGAGGCGGGGGCCGGCAACCGGTTCGTCTACACCCGCACGCCGTGGGGATCGACGCTCGAGCTCGTCAGCTACCCGACGCCGCAGCCGTACCTGGTGTATGCGCCGCGGCCGAAGTGGGCGCCGTGGCCGATGCCGGACGACGTCTACCCGGTGCCGGCACCAGCCGTGCACTGACGAGCAACCGCCGCACCGACCGACCAACCAAGAAGCAACACACCGACCAGCAGACCGCCCCTCAGTGCCGGGGCACCTGCCCCGTCCGCCGCACGGCCCGTTCGAGCAGTTCGACGTCGATCCCGACGTGCTGCCGGGCGATCACGCCCGCCTCGGGTGCGCGGCCAGAACACACCGCGTCCACCAGCCGTTCGTGCTCGTGGAGCGCACGGGTCTCCATCTCCGCCATGCCCTCGGCCGTGCCCCACAGGTGCGCCGGAGCGGCGATGGAGATCTGCGCTTCCAACCCGGCGAGCGCCGTCCGCAGGGCGTCGTTCCGCGCGGCGTCGATGATCGTCCGGTGCAGCACGGCGTCGGCCTGCTGCTTCTCGAGACCCGAGGTGGCGTCGCGGAACACCTCGAGCCGTGCCCGGATCAGGGCGGCGTCCTCCGGGGTCACCCGTTCCGCGGCGGCCGTGGCGAGCGCCCCGTGCAGCAGCGCGATGGCGTCGGCGGTGTCCTGGATCGCCTCCCACCGGGCGAGCAGCACCCGCCCGACGGCGTCCGACGAGCTGTCCGGCCACTCGGTGCGGACGAACGTGCCACCGCCCCGGCCTCGACGGGTCTCGAGCAGCCCCCGTTCGACGAGCCGGGCGATCGCACTGCGAACGGTGACCCGGGCGACGCCGAGCAGGCCGGCCAGTTCGCGTTCCGGCGGCAGGTTCGCGCCGGGCAGGTACTCGCCCACGGCGACGGCGGTCACGAGGCGGTCCTCGACCTCGTCGACGCGCGTCTCGGTCGCACGATCGGACACACGGACCCCCCTTCACGGTGTTACGACCACGTTAAGGCAGCAGAAAAGGTATTGCGTGGGACCTTTTTCCGCTCCATGCTGACCCCCATGTCCAGCATCACCGAATCCACGATGCCGTTCCGCGACGGCGAGACCTGGTACCGGGTCACCACGCCCGACACCCCGGTCGCCGGCGCGCTGCCCCTCGTCGTCCTGCACGGCGGGCCCGGCATGGCCCACGACTACCTCCGGAACCTCGCGGCCCTGGCCGACGAGACCGGCCGGACCGTCGTCCACCACGACCAGTTCGGCTGCGGCCGGAGCACCCACCGCCCGGACGCCCCGGCCGACACCTGGCAGCCGCAGCTGTTCGTCGACGAGTACACAGCCCTGGTCGAGCACCTCGGGCTCGGCGACCACCACGTGCTCGGGCAGTCGTGGGGCGGCATGCTCGGCGCCGAGATCGCGGTGCAGCAGCCCGCGGGCCTCCGCTCGCTGGCGATCTGCAACTCCCCCGCGTCGATGCAGCTCTGGGTCGACGGCGCCGCCGAGCTCCGCGCGCAGCTGCCCGCCGACGTGCAGGACGCCCTGACCCGGCACGAGACGGCCGGCACCGTCGACGACCCCGAGTACCTTGCGGCGACGCAGGTCTTCTACGAGCGGCACGTCTGCCGCGTGGTCCCGAGCCATCCGGACTTCGTCGACTCCGAGGAGCAGATGGAGCGCGAGCCGACGGTCTACCACACGATGAACGGCCCGAACGAGTTCCACGTCGTCGGCACGATGCGCGACTGGACCATCGTCGACCGGCTCGACCGCGTCGCCGTGCCGACGCTCGTCGTCGCCGGCGAGCACGACGAGGCCACCCCCGCCACGTGGGCCCCGTTCGTCGAGCGGATCGCCGACGTCCGACAGCACGTCTTCCCCGGCGCGAGCCACTGCTCGCACCTGGAGCAGCCGGCGGAGTTCCGCCGGGTCGTCGGGGCCTTCCTGGCCGCGCACGACGACGCCTGACCCGGCCACGACCATCCCTGGAGGCGCGGGGGGGGGGCCCCCCCCCCCCCCCCCCCCCTCCAGTCCGTCTCTTCGTCACCACCCGAGCGTCTGGCCGTCCTCCAGGAACACGCCGGTGGGGCCCTCCGGGCCCGCGCTCGCGGCGGCCGCGATCGTCGCGGCGCTGACCTCGACGGGGCGACCGTGCGGGTTCGGCATACCACCGAACTCGGTGGCCGTGTACCCGGGCTCAATCGCGACGAAGTGCACCTCGGGCACGACGCGTGCGTACTGCACCGTCAGCATCGAGACGGCGGCCTTGGACGCCCCGTAGACCACGGCAGGAACGGTGGACGCCGGCTTCGACGGGTCGTGGGTGGCGGTGAAGGAGCCGAGCGCGCTCGACAGGTTCACCACGATCGGGTTCGCCGAACGACGCAGGAGCGGCAGCGCGGCCTCGGTCGCGCGGATCGTGCCGACGGCGTTCGTGTCGAAGACGGCGAGCGCCTCGGGGCCGTTCTGCCCCCAGACGGCGATGCCGGCGTTGTTGACCAGCACGTCGAGTCCGCCGTTCGCGTCGACGTGGGCGAAGGCCGCGGCGACCGAGTCGTCGTCGCGGACGTCGAGCTGGACGGAGCGGGCGCCGATCTCGGCGGCGACCGCGGCGCCCTGGTCGGCGTTCCGTGCGCCGATCCAGACGGAGTGGCCCGCCTCGACGAGCTGACGGGCGGTTTCCCGGCCGAGGCCGCGGGTGGCCCCGGTGATGAGTGTCGTTGTCATGGGTCCAGCGTCGTACTCGGCGACGACCGCAGGGAGTCGACCGGTTGTCGTAGGACCGGCAGGGCCAGGACCCGGCCGCTCGGCGCGCGCAGACTGGGGGCATGGCGGACACGGACTTCGGGCACACCCTGCGGCGGCTGCGCGACCACGTCTCTCCCGATGCCGTCGGCGTGGTCGTCGGGCCGCGTCGGAGAGCGGCCGGGCTGCGTCGAGAAGAGCTGGCACAGCTCGCGGGGATCTCCGCCGACTACCTGACCCGGCTCGAGCAGGGGCGCGCGACCTCGCCATCGGCCCAGGTCGTCGAGGCGCTCGTGCGGGCGCTCCGGGTCACCGATGCCAACCGCGAGCTGCTCTACCGGCTCGCCGGGCACGCGGTCCCGGGCGCCGACGTGGTGCCGTCGCGGATCCCGCCGAGCGTGCAGCGACTGCTCGACCGCCTGGCGGACACCCCGGTCGCGGTGCTCGACGCCGCGGGCAACCTGCTCGTCGCCAACGCCCCGTACGACGCACTGATGGGGCCGGTCGACGCGCTGCGCGGGAACAACCGGAACACGACGTGGCGGCACCTGGTCGGCTCCGGCAGCCGTGCCGTGCACACACCACAGGAGCAGGCGGTGTTCGAGGCGAACCTGGTGGCGGGGCTCCGGATGACCGCAGCCCGCTACCCGCTCGACCGCCAGCTGCAGCACCTCGTGCGGGAGCTGCGGGCGGCGAGCCCGCGGTTCGTTGAGCTGTGGGACTCGGGCGGGACCGCGCCGGGCGAGACCGCCCGGCGGAAGGTGATCGACCACCCGGACGTCGGGCTGCTCACCCTGGACTGCGACACCCTGGTCGTCGGGCCGGAGGACCTGCGGATCCTGGCGTACACGGCGGAGCCCGGGTCGGTGGATGCGGAGCGGCTGGCGCTGGCTGTTGTGGTGGGGACGCAGTCATTGGTGGGGTGAGGCGGGGGCGGGGGCGGGTCGGGCGGCGTTCCGTGCGGGTCGGCGTGTCCGGGCTCCTCGTGGCCGGACTAGCGAGCGGGCCGCACAGGTTTCCGCGGTGAAAGCGCAAGGGAACCACGACTGTGGAGGACGAGCAGGACCAGCCCGAGGGCCACCGGGAGCGCCACCACCGTGACGGACCCGCTCCCGACGTCGATCGCGCGGACCCCGTTCACGGCGAGGGTGCTGCACGACCGCGATGCGACGCGGCTCCCCCACTTCGCGGGTGATGCGCACCCTGCGGCTCAAAGACGCCTCACAGGTTGGCTACGATCCGAGAGCGCCGGCTTCCGGCGATCGCACTCGTCCGGCTGTTGTCGGACGGCACACCCGAGGGGACAACCCATGCCACACAGCACTGCATCATTCCGACGCGCATGCGCGATCGGCGCGACGATCGCCGTCATCGGACTGAGCACCGGCTTCGGGGCACTGTCCGCCACCGCCGCCGAGCTGCCGGAAACGTCGGCGAGCACGTCGCCCAGCTCCGACGTCACCCCCGCCGAGGGCACCGTCACCGTTGCGGACGCCGCCGAGTCCGCGCCCACGGCGACGACTCCTGCCACGCCCGTTCCGGAAGCCGCTGACGACACGGAAGCGCCCGCGGACGAAACCACCGCGCCCAGCAGCACTCCGACCGCCCCGGCGACGTCGACTCCTGCCGCGGACCCCGCCGCCACACCAGGGGCGACCATCACCGGGGACGCGACCGTGGGCAGCACGCTGACCGCGACGGGGACGGACTTCACCGGCACGTTGTCCTACGCATGGACGAGCGACGGCACCGCCCTGCCCGTCACGACCGGGTCGTACGTCGTCACCGCTGCCGACGCGGGCAAGGTCATCACCGTCACGATCACGGGTGACGACGGCCAGACCGCGACCGCGACGACCGCCCCAGTCACCCAGACACCGTCGTTCCCCGATGCGTCCACCGAGGACGAGCCGGTCATGCTGACGACGACGGCCGGTGAGCGCTTCGCCCACACGTTCGCCGCGGACGGGTTCCCGAAGCCGACGTACTCGGCCGAGTACTACTCGCTCGACGACCCGTACGGCGACGAGCCCGGCCAGGACGAATCGAGCTACCTCCCCTACGGGCTGTCGCTCGACCACGCCACCGGCGTGCTGTCCGGCACGACCAGGTACTCGGGCACGTACGCGTTCCGCATCGACGCGACCACCGGCTCGACGACGGCCTCGCAGTTCGTGAACATCACCGTGGACGCGACGACACCACTCGGCGTGCGGGTCACGGCAGAGGACAAGGACACGTTCCTCACCGCGCACTCCACGAGCTGGGTCATCGAACGCAACGGCGCCGTCTGGACCTTCCAGAACGAGACCACCCACGACCCCGACGGCGGGTACACCGTCTTCGGCGCCGGCTTCGAGGGCGGGCAGCCGACCATCGACCAGGGCGGCACCCTGCTGGTCAGCGGCAACCTCGTCGACCGTTTCGGCAACGAGGTCGACGACGCCGACGGCTACCCGGCACCGTTCACGGTGACGTCCGACCACGCCTCCGACGTCATCGTGCCGAACACCGACCCGTGGGCAGGTGCCGAAGTGACGTTCCCGCACGCGTCGACCCACGCCCTGACCGTCGCGTCGAGCAGCTTCGCGACCGCGTTCACGGTGGACGTCCGTCCGACCGCTTCGACCGTGGTGACCCCCGCCACTCCGACGGGCGCCATCGCCGCCGCAGCCCCGACCGGTCGACTGGCCTACACCGGGAGCGACGCGATGCACCTGCTGCCGTGGGCGGCGGGACTCGCACTGACCGGCGTCGGTGTGATCACCCTGCAGGCCCGTCGACGGAAGCAGCACTGACCCACCACTGACGAAGCACCGAGGGACTCAGGACACGTGCTGGTCCCTCGGCCCTTCGCTGCGAGACCGCCTGAACCCTTCGGAGAAGGCCCACAGGTCGCTCCCACCGCCCTTGTCCGGCTCGACCGGCGTCCATAGGCTCCCGCTGTCAGACGATCGTCTGGTATCGAGAGCGGAACGAGGACGGGCATGAACGACGACACGCAGGTCAGCATGAACCGAGTGCACTGGACCGGCGGCGTGCCCCGGAGCGCAGTGGACGCGCTGCTCCACGACGGCGGACTGGCGGTGGTCCCCACCAAGGTCGGCTACATCCTGATGACCTCGGACCGCGCGGGCCTGGAGCGGAAGTTCGACGCCAAGGAGCGCAACCGGAACAAGCCCGGCGTCGTCCTCGTGAGCTCGCTCGAGATGCTGCGCAGCATCGCACAGCTCACCCCCGAGATCGACGCCCTGTACCAGCGGTGCTGGGACGAGGACATCCTGCTCGGCTGCATCCTGCCCTGGAGCGACCAGGGCCGGGCCGCGCTGCCGACCGACGGCTCGGACGACCTGATGATGGACACCCGCGGCACGTCCTGCTTCGTCATCAAGTTCGGCGTCCCTGGCGAGCTCGCCGCCCGCGAGCTCTGGACGGAGCACGGCAAGTTCGCCTTCGCGAGCTCCGCCAACCCGTCGGGCACCGGCAACCGCGGTGTGGTCGACGGCATCGGGGAGCGCATCGCCGAACGTGCCGACGTGATCGTCGAGGCGGACGACTACGTCGCGTCCATCCAGCCGGAGAAGAGCACCGAGACCCGCTACGAGCAGGGCGTCATGGTGTCGATGGTCGACAGCTCGGGAACCCTGATCCCGGTGCAGGACGGACAGCGCTCGATCACTCCCGCCCCCACGCTCATCCGCAAGGGGCTCGACGTCGACCGGATCATGGGGCTGCTCGCCGACACGTTCACCAGCTGGGACTACCGACAGGGTGAGTACTACTGAGCCCGCACGGACGCCTCGGCACCGCCGTCTCGGCAGGAGACCCGGACACGACGCCGGGCACCAGGCGTGCGGCGAGACCAACGGCACGGAAGCGTCTGTCGCGTGAGGACGCCTCGAGCCGCATCACGGCGTTCGCGTACGGGAACATCGTGATCCTGGGCACGATCGCACCGATGGTCCCGGACACCGCCGCGAGTGGTCGGGGGCTCTGGTACGTCCTCGCCACCGCGTTCTCGACCTTCCTGGCGCACACCTTCGCCGAGTTGGTCGGCCGCCGTGCGCGGAGTGACCAACGGCTCGCCGGGGAGACCATCGGAGCCGAGCTGCGCGACTCGCTGCCCGTCCTCACCTCCGGTCTCGTCCCGGCGGCCGTCCTCGCCTACGCCTGGCTGACCGGCGCGTCCGGGCTGGTGGCCGAGATCCTCGCGATCGCGTACCTCGTGGTCCGGCTCGCCCTCCTCGGCCCCGTCGTGGCCCGGCTCCGCGGGGAGAAGCCGTCCCCGCGCACGTTCGCCGCCGGCATCGTCCTCGCACTCGTCGGAGTCGGCATCGCCCTGGTCAAAGCCGGTCCCGGCTTCTGAGGCCGGCCGGAGCACCGGGCAGGACACCGACGGACCGGATCGGGCAGTCCAGGTGGTCCAAGGAGCGCTCTGCACCGTCACACGGGCAGATCGTCCGGGACCGCCGCGACCGCCTCGATCTCGACCAGCTGGTCGTCGTAGCCGAGCGCCGTGACCCCGAGCAGGGTGCTCGGCACGTCGTGCGTGCCGAAGGCGTCGCGGACAACGTCCCACGCGGTGACGAGGTCGGCCTGTCGCGAGGACGCCACGAGCACGCGGGTGCTCACGACGTCCTGGATGGACGCGTCAGCGGCACGCAACGCCTGCTGCATCGTCTCGATGCACCTGGCGGCCTGGCCCGCGTAGTCCCCGACCGCGACGGTCGACCCATCAGGGGCGAGCGGGCAGGCCCCGGCGAGGAACACGAGCCGCGTCCCGCTCGGCACGGTCGACGCGTACGCGTACTGCGCCACATCGCTCAGGACGTCGGACCGGATGAGACGGACTGCGCTGGCCATGCACGTCATCCTGCCAGCCGCGATGCTCCGGGCCCGGGTACCTCAGGCGCAGTACTCGTACGGCAACATCGCGGTCGACCCCACCCAGATCGCGCCCACGGTGGCGCCGTCCGTCCCGAGCTGGAACGTCATGTAGCGTCCGTCGGCCTGCACGCTCCACATCGAGTACGGCCCCTGGTCCTCACCGTAGGTGCCGGTGTACTGCAGGTCCGGGTACGCGGAGCGCACCTCGGTCAGGGGCGTGCCGATGCCGATCCCGGCGTCGGTCTCGGGCGAGTTCGTCGTCACCGGATCCGGCCCCAGCCCACCGATGGTCACGCCCACGACCTTGCCGTCGCGGGGGATGACGATGAGGCCGGGAGCGTCATCTCGGTTCCAGAACGTCGTCTCCGGGCTGGCCGGACACGCATCCGTGCTCCGGGTGTAGGCGGCTGCCAGGTCGTCGATCTCCCCCTCCACCTCGCCGCCCAGCGCGATCGGCCCGACCTCCTTCGTGGAGATGGTCCAGGTTGCCGGGTCCGACAGGTCGAACGCCGTTCCCGTCGCAGTCGGGGACGGCGTGGGCGTCGGGGTGCCGGGGTCGGCCGTCGGGGTCGGCGTCACCGTCGCGGTCACGGTCCGGGTCGGCGTCGGAGCGGACGGCCCGGAACACGCGGTCAGCGTCGCCGCCGCGAGGAGTCCGAGGGTCACGCCGGCGGTCCGGATGGTGCTGTTCACAGGGTCTGGTTGCCGATCATCGTCTGGTCCTTCCGTGGGTGGACGTCGAACGGGTCCCCGCCCGCAGGCGGGGACCCGACCGGCGTGGGCGCGACGAAGCGGCGCCGACCGGTGACCCCCGCGCCGTTGCGATGGCCGATCCACCGTACTTCGAGCCTCCACGGGGAACGGAACCCCTCGGTCGCCATCGCAACCAGAGCGTTACACAGCTTCCGGCGCGGTGATCAGTCGGCGTCCTCGACGTCGAACACGACGACCCGCGCACTCGCCGCCCCGATGAAGTCCGCCACCGGCCGGTGCTCCGGGTGCGGCAGGTACCCGGCGAGCGCGACACGATCACGGAAGCGGACGACGAGCATCCAGTGGAACCCGCCCTCCAGTCCCTCGGTACTCACGCTGGTGCCGGACTGCACCGACTCGACCCCCTCGACCCGTGGCAGGTGCGCACGCGACAGGGCCGAGGCCTCGGCGGAACGGTTTGCCCCGTCCCACTCGACCAGCACGGTGTGCGTCACTCCGGACACGTGGTCCCCTTCCTCGAACGCAAGAACGCCAGGTCAGAACGCCGGCGTCCCACCGGCGATCGTGATCGTCGACCCGGACTGGTAGCTCGACTCCGGGCTGACCAGGTGCACGTAGGCGGCACCGAGCTCGGCGGGCTGACCGGGACGGCCGAACGGCGAGCTCTCGCCGAAGTGCGACACCGTCTCGGCGTCGTCGGAACCCGGCTGCAGCGGCGTCCACACCGGGCCGGGCGCGACGGAGTTGACCCGGATGCCCTTCGGCGCGAGCTGCTGCGCGACGGCCTCGGTGAAGAGCTTGATCGCACCCTTCGACACCGCGTAGTCGATCTTGTCCGGGGACGGCGTGGACGCCTGGATCGAACCGGTCGTCACGATGGTCGACCCGGGCTCCAGGTGGGGAACCGCGGCCTTGGTCAGCCAAAACAGCGAGTAGATGTTGGTCTTGAAGGTGGAGTCGAACATCGAGGTGTCGAGCGTGAGGATGTCGTCGTTGCTCTCCATGCGGCCCGCGACCATCACCAGGGTGTCGAGGCCGCCGAACTCGTCGACGCCCTTCTGCACCAGGTCCGTGCAGTACTGCTCGTCGGAGATGTCCCCGGGGAACAGCACGGCCCGACGGCCCTCGGACTCGAGCAGGTCGCGGACCTGTTCCGCGTCCTCCTGCTCATCCGGCAGGTAGGAGAGCACCAGGTCCGCGCCTTCGCGTGACAGGGCGATGGCGGCGGCACGGCCGATACCGGAGTCGGCACCGGTGACGACGCCGCGGTACCCCTTCAGGCGGCCGAGCCCGACGTAGCTGTCCTCGCCGTGGTCGGGCTTCGGTTCCATCTTCCACGCGGCGCCCGGCAGCGACTGTTCCTGCTTCGGGTACGGCGGTGCCGGGTAGAGGGTGTTCGGATCGCGCTTCTCGTACTGGCTCATGGCCCCACTGTCGTCGTCGTGCCCCGGACGGGCGCTCAGCTGGCAGCTGGCGGGCGCAGGCGACCCCGCGCCCTGAAGACGGGTGTGGACGCCACTGGAGGCGCGGTGCCAGCTGGCACCGCGCCTCCAGTGGGTCAGCTGGTTCAGACGCCGGCCGTGGTCTTGATCCAGGACGAGGCCTGCGACAGCAGGGCGTAGTTGGAGCCGGCCTTGGTGTTGGCGCCGGGGTCGGCGCTGTCGCCGGTGGAGCAGACGGCGACGACCTTGCCGTTGACGAGCAGCGGGCCGCCCGAGTCGCCGTGGTTCGAGGCACCGGTCACGCCGGTGAGGTGCTGGGCCCGACCGCTGAAGGCGTCGGTGCTCGCGCCGGTGAGCGAGACGGTGGCCTGGTACAGGCCGTCGGACTGGGTGGCGTTGGCCCGCAGGCCGTAGCCCTGGATGGTGCCGGTGCCGCTCGACTTGGCGGTCGCGGTGAGGTCGAGGGGTGCGTAGGTGGACAGCGGGTAGGCGGTCCGCAGGTGCACGAGCGCGATGTCTCCGGCGGGCGAGGTGCTGATGCGGTCGACCGAGACGGCCGTGCCGCGGTTGACGGTGGAGTTGGAGTGGTAGACCCGCATCGCGCCGATCCCGTCGATGCAGTGCCGGGCGGTGAGGACCCACGAGGCGTTGAGCTGCTCGCCGGTGCAGTTGCTGACGTACCCCGAGGGGATGGAGCCGCCGGATGCTTCGAGCTGCACGGCCCACGAGGTGGTGGGGGCCTTCTCGCCGCCGACGACCTTCGTGCTGACGGGCAGCGCGGACGCGGGCGAAGCGGCGAACACGCCGGCGGTGATGACGGCGACCGCGGCGAACGCGGCTGCGATGGACTTCTTCATGACGACTCCTCTGTCGGTGAAGCACCTACCAGTTGCGTTGTGCAACTGATGCGCCATCCTTGCCCCTTGCTCAGGGTTCGCACCAGTCCGCACTTCGACGGACGCGGGCGTCGATCGTGTCCTCGCAGGCCGGTACCGGTCGTCCGGTACGCGAACTGGCTGGGCGGTGCGCCAACGGTCTCGTCGTAGCGTCGGGTGCATGACGACGAGTGACGAGACCGCTTTCCCGGACCGGGTCGCGCGGGTCTTGGAGCCGGGTCTCGACGTGCTCGACGCCGTGGACCGCGTCATCGCGGCGTGCGTCGAGGCGACCTCGGCGATCGAGGCAGGCATCGTCATCGCGGACCGGTTCGGCACACTGCAGGTCCTGGCCTCGACGAGTGAGCGCAGCAGCGAGGCCGAAGAAGCCCAGCTCGGGACGGACGAGGGCTCGTGCCTCGACTGCTACCGGACCGGCACGACCGTCGACGTGGCCGACGTGTCGACGCACGAGTCGGAGTGGCCGGCATTCGTGACGACGATGCGTGACCGCGGGCTGCAGGGCACGTTCGCCGAGCCGATCCGGTTGCGGGACCGGACGATCGGCTCGCTGTGCGTCTTCGCCGACCACACCCGCGGCCACAGCGACGAGGACGTCGTGCTGATCCAGCTGCTCGCCGACGCCGCTTCGGCTGCCCTCGTGCGCCAGCGGGACCGTGGTGGCCCCGTCACGATCGAGGACCGGGTCGAGGACGCCCTCGGGGCGCGGGTGCTCGTCGAGCAGGCGAAGGGTGCGCTCGCCTACCGGCGGGGCATCCGGATGGACGAGGCGTTCCAGCTGCTGCGAGGTGCTGCGGCCGACGCCGGCCGCAGCCTCCGCGCGCTGGCCGAGGACGTCGTGCACCGGGGCGCCGACCTCGGCAGCACCGGCTAGGCCCGTCGGGTCCGCGGCCCGTCCGGCTCCGTCCGCAGCACCAGGCCGTGGTGGTCGGTGGTGAGCGTCACCGCGACCACCTCGCCGAACGCATCGCCGTCGAGCTGCACGCGCTCGGGGGTGTCGACGGTCAGCCGGAGCGTCCGCGCCCGGGTGTACCGGAGCGCACGTGACGTCGGCAGGACCCGGGCCAGGAGCCGCCCGAACCGGGTGCGCGAGAAGAACCGGTTGAGCGTCAGGGCGTACCCGACCTTCGTCCACCCGAACCACCCGGCGGGCCGGAACGCCACGGCGTCGAGGACCCCGTCGTCCGGTCGCGCCGCGGGCAGCAGCAGGATGCCGGCGGTCAGCGTGCCGCAGTTCCCGACGATGATCGTGTGCGCGCTCATGCTTCGGAGCGGGGCGTCGTCGATCCCGTAGTGCACCGGGATCTGCCGGTTGCCGATGACGGACCGGGCGATGGGGTCCGAGTAGGCCACCCACCCCAGGCGCTTCTTGACCCAGGCGTTCGTGTCCGCCGCCATGCTCGCGTCGAGGCCGATGCCGGTCATCACCAGGAACGCGTGGGACGTGGTGACGCCGGCCGGGTCGGTCAGGTCGGCCAGTCCGACGTCGATCGGGCGGTCGACCCCGGTGAGGCCCGCACGAACGGACCGCTGGAGGTCGCCGAGGGGCAGGCCGAGGTTGCGCGCGAACAGGTTGCCGGTGCCACTCGGGAGGAGCGCCACCGGGATCCCGGTGCCGCGGAGCTCCTCGGCGACGATCCGGAGCGTGCCGTCGCCGCCGGCGACCAGGACGACGCTCGGGTGTGCCGCGCACGCCGCCCTGGCGGCCGCGCGTCCGTCGTCGTCGGCGCTGGTGGTGAGCCAGAGCGACTCGTCCCATCCGTGCGCGCGCTCCTCGGTGCGGAGCACGGCCCGGAGCCGGGCCGCGTCGATCTTGGTCGGGTTCACGACCACGGCGGCGCGCAGCGGGCCGGGTTCGTTCGGGGGCGTCGGCATGCGGTCGGTGCGGGGGTTCCTGCTGGTGGTGCGCTTCGCCAGTGGCGGACTAGTTGGTCCGGCCGGCGTTGCGAGCCTTGTTGCCGCTGCGGCGGACGGCGCCGAAGACGATCGTGCCGAGCAGCAGGACGATGCCGATGATGCCGAGCCAGAGCAGGCCCTTCAGGGCGAAGCCGACGATGGACAGGACGGCCCAGATGACGACGAGGACGATGACGGTCTTCACGGTGGTGGTTCCTTCGGTGGGGTGTGGTGCGTGCGGGTCGGGGTCGGGCGGGGTGGGCGTCGGGCGGGGCGGGGTGGCCGTGTCAGTGGATCCGGAGCTCGGTCACCATGGGGCAGACGAAGGGGTCGCGGGCGGCGAGGCCGACACGGTTGAGGTACCGGACGACGCTGCCGTACGAACGCAGCAACGTGGTCTCCGTGTAGGGCACGTCGAGGGTGTCGCAGTGGTCCCGCACCAACAGGCGGGCCTGCTTCAACGCCGGACGCGGCATCGACGGGAACAGGTGGTGCTCGACCTGGTAGTTGAGCCCACCCATCAGGAACGACACCCACCAGCCGCCACGGATGTTGCGCGAAGTCCGCACCTGGCGGGAGAAGAAGTCGACCTTCGCGTCGTGGGCGATGGTCGGCATGCCCTTGTGGTTCGGGGCGAACGAGGCACCCATCATCACGCCGAACACGGCCAGCTGCACCCCGAGGAACGCACACGCCATCCCGAACGGCAGGAACCAGAACACCACCGTCAGGTAGATCGCGAACCGCGCCACCAGCAGGATGCCCTCGAGGACGCGCCCCCGGACGTCGCTGCGTCCGCCCGTCCCGCGGAGCACCGACATGACGGCGGCCCGGTGCAGGTTGATGCCCTCGAGCGTGAGCAGCGGGAAGAACAACCAGCCCTGGTTCTGCACGAACACCCGGAGCGGCCCGTTCTTGACAGCCGCTGCGTCCTCGGGCAGGAAGCGGATCGCGTCCGGCGCGATGTCCGGGTCCTTGCCGACGGTGTTCGGGTTGCCATGGTGCCGGGTGTGCTTGTTCATCCACCACGAGTAGCTCAGCCCCACCAGGAACGTGCCGAGCCAGCGGCCCGCGCGGTCGTTCCACTTCTGGGACTCGAACACCTGACGGTGCGCAGCCTCGTGCGACAGGAACGCGAACTGCGTGAACAGCACCCCCAGCGCACCGGCCACGATCAGCTGGAACCACGAGTCACCCAGGAACGCGAAGACGACCCAGCACGCGGCCGTGGCGACGACGAGTGCGGTGAACAGCGCCCAGTAGAAGCCCCGACGGCGACGGAGCAGCCCGGCTTCCTTCACCTGCGCCAGCAGCGCGGAGTACGACGAGGTGCCACCGGTCCGTGGTCCGGCCGGGGAACCGGTCTTCCGGAAGCCGCTGGAGAAGGGTTTCGAGCTGGTCTCCCGCTGCGGGCTGGTACCGGCGTGCTGCGTGGTCATGGGTTCCCTGGTCGTCATCGGAATGGAAGAACGTTCCGGCGGCCGGGGTCTGGGGCTGCTGGTCCAACGCTAGAGCCGTCACGCTCCCGGGTGCAAGCCACAGGTCCGCGTGTCCGCCGCTCGACTACGGTTGTCCCGCCTGCTCGACGGAAGGACCGTTCCCCACATGACCGAGGTACGCGAAGCACGACTGGTCGAGACGTTCGTGACCCTCACGGACTCTCTGGTGGCGGACTACGACGTGGTCGACGTGCTGCAGACGCTGGTCGACCGGGCCGTCGAGCTGTTCGACGCCGCCGCGGGCGCCATCCACCTGCTCGACAAGCACGACGAGCTGCGGGTCGTCGCCTCGACGAGCGAGCGCAGCAGCTTCATCGGCCTGCTCCAGCTCAACGCCGGCGAGGGGCCCTGCATCACCGCCGTGACCACCGGCCGGTTGGTGACGTCGGAGAACGCCGACGACCTGCGGCAGCACTGGCCACGGTTCGCCGAGGCGTCGCGGGCGCGTGGCTACGCGGGCGTCCACGCCATCCCGCTCCGGCTGCGGGACACCACCGTCGGGTCGCTGAACCTGTTCCGCGAGACGGAAGGGGCGCTGAACGGAGCCGATGCCCGAGCCGCCCAGGCCCTCGCCGACGTCGCGACGATCAGCCTGTTGCAGCAACGGACCCTCGAGCACGCGACCCTCACCGCGGAGCAGCTCCAGCGTGCCCTCGACAGCCGGGTCGCCATCGAGCAGGCCAAGGGGTACCTCGCACGTGCGGCCGGGGTCGACGTCGAGCAGGCGTTCGGCATGATCCGTCGCTACGCACGTGCCACCCAGCGGTCCCTGAGCCAGGTCGCCGCCGACGTGGCACGCGACGACGTCCCGCTCGCCGACCTCGTGGCCGCCGGAGCGTCCTGAGCGCCCTGAGGGTTCACACGGGCCGCCTCCGGACCCACCGTTCCTCGTCGAGCCCCGTCCCGGGGTCGGTCAGTCGCGGACCCTCCGGCACGAAGCCGTGCTTGGCGTAGAACCGGCGCGCACGGGCGTTCGCCGCGAAGACGAGCAGGTGTGCGTCCTCGTCGCCGATGGCCGCGTCGAGGAGCAGGGCGGCGACACCGGTGCCGTGCGCACCCCGGTCGACGTACAGGGTGACGAGTTGGAGCTCGGGGAGCCCGCCGGCCGGGTCCGCTCGGCGCTCGGTGCTCGCGACGCCGAGCAGGGTCCCGTCGTCGGCCCGCGCGGTGAGCACCCCGCGGGTGCGTGTCCGGATCCGCTCCGCCCAGCGCGCGGCGCGGTCGGCACCAGCCGTTCCGTCGAGGAAGGCGTCCGGCACCACCCCGCGGTACGTCTGCTCCCAGCAGCGCGCCTGGAACGCACCGATCTCGCGCGCGTCAGCCGTGGTGGCGCGCGCGATGACCGGTGCCGGACCGTGCACGGCTACTTCGTCGTCGTGAAGGTGCCCCGAGCCCGCTGGTCCGAGCCGTAGCCACGGGCGTGCACCACGTGCGTGCCCGGTGCCAGCGCCGCCACGGTCTTCGTGACCTTCAGGCGGACCTTGCCGGCGGCGTTGGCCGTCGTGCGGGTGGCCCGGCCGCCGTCGATGCTGACGGTGACCGACTCGCCGGCGCGGAAGCCCGTCGCCGAGATCGCGACCTTGGCACCCTTCCGGCTGCTCACCGGCGTCACCGCGATCGGGGTGCTCGTCGCCTGGGCCTCGGCACACGCGTCGCCCGGGGTACCGACCGCCGGAGCGGATGCGGTCACGCGTCCGTCCACGGCGCGCACGCCGTCGTCCTCGCGGATGCGCATGGTGCCGATCGAGTCGCCGATCACCGAGCCGCCCCGGGTGTTGCTGAGCGTCATCGGGTAGTCCGCCGTCCGCGAGAACGACGGGGTGCGGTCGCCGTTCACCGACACGGCGACCGCGCGGCAGACCTCGCCCGGCTGGAACGTGACGGCCTGCATCGCCGGACGGATGCGGTTGTCCGACGCCTGGTCGAGGTCGAAGGAGACCGTCGTCGCCTGTTCGGCCGGCCGCGAGAGCACGACCGCTGCCCGGACGACCGTGCGGGTGCGCCCCTCGTCGACGAAGCGGTCGGCGATGCGGGCGGTGGGACGGTTCGTGACCACCGGGGTACCGAGGGTCGCTGCGGGCAGGAGCGAGAGGTCGCTCAGCAGCATCCCGCTGTTCTTCTGCGGGACGTCGATCGTCACCTCGCGCACCGACGCCAGGTCGATGCCGGTGAACGCGTCGAGCGGGATGCGTGCCTGCTGCAGGATCGTCTTGCGCGGCGCTGTCCGGGTGCCGGGGAGCAGCTGACCGGCACGGCTGGTGTCCGACACGCGTCGGGTCGCCACGGCCCCCGTGGCGTCGCGGAGGCTGATCGAGACGTCGGCGTTCGTCGTCGCCGTGTCGTCCGGGGTGAGCCGGAGCGACAGCGCCTGGAACCCGGTGAAGTCACCGGCCGTCGGGGCCACCGGGACATGCACCTGTCCGCCGGTCGCCGCCTTGGTGGGCGTGACGTGCAGGGCCGGGGTCGCCGGCACCGAGGAGGCCAGGAACGCGGGCGTGTAGTCCGGGGCGTTCGACGTGATCGAGACGCACGCCGGCAGCGTCTGCTTCGCGGGCAGGTTGTCGGTGCTCGCGCAGGTCTTCGCCGTCAGGGCACCGGTGGTGGTGACCGCCGGGTTCGTCGTGTCGAACAGGGCCAGGTCACGTCGGCTCGCGCCGGGCTGCGAGGCCGTCACCCGGATGTCCGCCGCGCCCAGGGCGGCGGGCTGCCGGTCGGTGCCGTCGAACATCGGCAGGAACTGCTGCTCACCGTCGAGCGTCAGGCGGAAGAACCCGCTGATCAGGCTCGTGCCGACGGCGTACTGCTGGTCGGACGACAGTCGGGTGGTGTGCTTCGCCTTCGCGCCGCAGACCGCGTCGGACTCGTCGTACCAGTCGTCCGACGACGCCTTCGCGTACTTGCCCGGGGTCCACGTCGTGTTGAAGAAGTTGTGGTTCGCGCCCATCACCAGGACCGAGGAGCGCAGCACGTCGTCCCCGAAGGCCGTGCGGGAGTCGTCGTAGAAGTGCTGGCCCTGCAGGTCGGACACGTCACCGTCGCAGTACGGCAGGACCACCGCCGTGTTCGTGTCCGGCAGGGTCATGCGCCCGAAGTCGGTCGGCGCCAGGGGCAGGACGGCACGGATGCCGAAGGGGCTGGTGCGCTGCATGTTGAGCAGGGCCGCTCGGACCACGCCGTCACCGCCGCGCGAGTGCCCCATCAGCCCGACGTGCTGCAGGTCGAGCTTGCCGGTCAGCAGCGGTGACAGGCGGGGTTCCTGCCCGGCGTCGGCGCGCTGGAGCAGGCTGAGGTGGTCGAGGACGAGCTGGCCGCGGGCCACCGCTCCGCCGTCGTCCGAGTAGCTGCCGTCGAGGGCGTTGATCGCGTTCGCGGAGATCGACACGACGACGTTGCCGTGGCTGGCGAGCGCGGTCGCCGCGGCGTTGTAGCCGAGGTAGCTCGGGATGTCCGTCTGGCCCTTCCCGCACGGCCACGCCCTGGGGTTCTCGGTGCCGCCGACGCAGGCCTCGTGGCGGCCGTGCAAGAACACGACGACGGGGCGCTTGCCCGGGGCGTCCTCCGGGACGAAGACCGCGGCACGCATCTCGCCCTTGCGGCCGAAGCCCTTGATCGTCTCGGCCTCGTTGCCCAGGTCGTAGTCGGCCCGGGTGACCGCGTACTGGCCCGCTGCAGCGGGGTCGTCGGTCAGGGGTGCCGGGGCCTCGCGCGGCGCCACCGTCTGCGGTGCGGTCGCCGACTGGCGGTTGCCCTGCAGGTCGGTCGCACCCGACCATCCGAGTTCGACGCTGCGGGCGTCGGCGACCGTGGGGTCGGTCGTGGTGACCGTCAGCTGCCGCTGGTCGAGGCTCGTCTGCGCCACGCCGATGTCCGTGCCGTCGACCAGCAGGACCGGTGCCGCTGCGCGGATCGGCAGGGGCTCGGCGAGGGTCAGGACGACGGTGTACCCGCCGTCGGTGGGCGTCACGGTCCAGTCCTCGCCCTGCGCGACGGGCGTGCCCGGGGTCGTGATCGTGGTCGTCCCCGTCGCGGCGGTGGGCCCGTCGCCCGGTGCTGCGGTCGCGGGCAGTGCCGCGATCGTGCCGGAGACGGCGAGCGCCCCGGCGATGAGTGTCGAACACGCGATCTGCAGCGCGATGGTGGAACGGCGTCTCGGCGAACGGTTCACGTCGGATCTCCCCTGGTGCGACGGGCATGCGCCACCGCACGCTCCGCCGCCAACAGTAGGGAGACAGCTGTTGGCACCGGATCGTCCTGGAGGATGACGTGACGGCTCAGTACCTGAGGGTCCTCACGGGTGCGACGACCGGGTCGTCCTCGACGAGCCGGGAGGCCCGTGGCACGTCGTCGACGACGCCGTCGGTCGGCATGCCCCCGCGCGGTCGGGCACGTGGACCGTTCGCGAGTCCGGTGACCGCACGCAGACGGCCCCGCGACCAGGGTCGCGGGGCCGTCGGTGGTGCGGGTGGATCAGAAGCGGCCGACGGTGCGGCGGCGGCGACGCAGCAGGACCATGAGCGTGGCTCCAGCGGCGAGCAGGGCCGCGGCGATGCTCAGCGGGATGGTCGGGTCCGATCCGGTGAAGGCGAGCTGACCGGTGGGCTGGTCGGTTCCGCCGCCACCGCCGGCGCCCGCGGGGCCGGTCGGGGTGTCGGTGGGCACCACGGCCGGAGCGGTCGGGCTGGGTGTCGCGGTGGGCACCGGTGCCGGGGCACGGACCGTGATGGTGACCGTCTGGGTGTCGTCCGGGCTGGTCCCGTTGGACGCGGTGATCGTCACGGTCGAGGTACCCGGGGTGGTCGGGGTACCCGAGATGACGCCCGTGGTGCTGTTGATCGTCAGGCCGTCGGGCAGGCCCGTGGCGGTGAAGGTCGGGTTCGGGGTGCCGGTCGCGGTGACGGTGGACGAGTAGGGCACGTCCACGGTGCCGTCGGACGGGGTGCCCGAGGTGATGGTCGGCGACTCGGACGGGGTGCCCGGGGCGGGGCAACCGTTCGAGGCGGTGATCGTGTTGGTGTCGAGGGTCACCGCGCCGGTGCGGGCCAGCAGTCGGCCCTGCACGGTCGCGCCGGTGGTGGCGGTCACGGACCGCTGTGCCAGGACGGTGCCCTGGAACTGCGCGCCGGTGCCGACGGTGGCCGAGCTGCCGACCTGCCAGAAGACGTTGCACGAGCTGGCGCCACCGGTGATCGTGATCCGGCTGGCGGACCCGATGGTCAGGGTCGACGCGGCCTGGAACACCCACACGGAGTCCGCGCTGCCGGCCAGGGTCAGTGCGCCGTTGTTCGCCAGGGCGAGCGCGCCACCGGAGTACACACCCGGCGAGAGCGAGAGACCGTTCAGCTCGGTCAGACCGGTCTGGGTCGGGGAGAGCGACGCGGCGACGTTGTAGGCGGTGGTGGTGTCGCGCTGGGCCTGTGCGGCTGCGGCGTCGGTCTGGTGCGTGGTGCCGTTGACGACGCCGTTCGGTGCACCGCCGAAGCCCGTGATCGACGTGCCCGGCGACAAGCCGAGGTCGCCGTTGACCACGGAGGGGCCGGTGTTCGTGACCGCACTGGCGCCGAGGACGCCGTAGGTCGATGCTGTGCCGAGGTTGACGGGACCGTCGATGACCGTGGCGGCTGATGCTCCGCCGCCGGTGCCGAGGGTGATCAACGCTGCGACGGCCGCGGCCGAGACGACGAGGAGGGAGCCCCGTCGGCGGTGGAGAGCGTGCATGGCCGTCTCTTCCTGCTGGGAGAGGCGGGGTGACGTCGGCGACGAGCGCGCATTCTCGGAGACTCGAAGTATGCGCTTCTCCACAGCCAGGACCTAGGAATGTCTGCACATCCGGTCGAAGCCTGACAATCGGCCCGGATCCCAGCCGGATCGGGGGACGCGAGCGCATGATCACCACAGGTTGACCGGTCGCTCGCACCAGCGGCGGCCGGGTAGGGAGTTCGGGTCTCCCGTCAGCCGGTGCGGCGCCTGTCCTCGGGTTGGGCAGGTCGCCCACCCCCCGTGCCACACGGCGAAGGGCCCCGCGATCGAGATCGCGGGGCCCTCGCTGGTACCGGGTGTTACTTGACGACGACCGTGATGGTCGGGCTGGTGCTCGTGGTGAGCTCCGAGGTCCCGGCGAAGACGGCGTGCAGGTTGTGCGCGCCCTTCTTCAGCGGGAGCTTCGACGTGACCACGCCGTCCTGCACCGTGACGGTGGCGAGGCGCTTCGAGCCCTGGTAGATCCGGGCGGTGCCGTCGACGCTGAAGCCGGTGGCCTTCACCTGGACGGTCGCCTTGCCAGCGCTGTACTTGACGGCGGTGCGCGACGGGGCCTTCTCGACGGAGACCGTCATGGCCTTCGCGGTCTTCGAGTTCGTTCCCGAGTAGACCGGGTCCGCGTTGACGAACGAGGCCGTCACCGAGTGCATCCCGATGGCGAGCGTGCTCGGCAGCGTCATGCTGGCCGCGCCGTCCTTGACCGGGGCGGTGCCGAGGACCTTGCTGCCGTCCTTGAACGTCACCGTGCCCTGCTGGGTGCCGATGCCACCGGCGATGGTCGCGGTGACCGTGGCCGGCTTCGCGGTGCGGTAGGTCTGCTCGGCGGCCGACGCGGAGAGCGTGGTGGTCGTCGTCGGCAGCGTGGCGTGCAGGTCGAACCTGTCGACCGTCGAACCGATCGCGGCCGGGTCGGCGGTGGCCGTCGGCTGGAGGGTCACGCCGCAGCTGTCGACCTTGCCGTGCTGCACCGCCGAGTTGCGGGTGGTGCAGTCGCTGGCGCGGATGTTCTCGACGGCGAGCTTGTCGTCGGTGACCGAGACCTTCACGAAGGTGCGGACGTGTTCCTGGTTCTCGACCGAGTTGGCGAAGTGACGCTGACCGGTGGGGTCGAGCGGGTCCGCGCCGTAGCCGCCCTGGGTGGCGTCCGGGGTGGTGAGGTCGTAGTACTTCGAGCCGGAGGCCGAGTTCGCCGTCATGTAGATGACACCGCCGGGGCCGGAGAAGACCTCGGGAGCAGCGGGCTGCTCGTTGACGTTGGCCTTCTTGCCGTTCTTGATCGCGTAGCTGCGCGAGTAGGAGTGGTCGTGGCCCTGCAGGACGAGGTCGACGCCCATGTCCGAGAACGAACGCGTGAAGTCGAACCGGCGCTGCTGGTTGTCACGGTCGTTCGCGTGGTCGGCCGGCGAGTAGATCGAGTGGTGGTAGACCAGCGTGGTCCACTTGGCGTCGTCGCCGTAGCGGTTGATGACGTCGCGCACGTAGTTCACGTGGGCAGCGTCCGAACCGGCCGCGTAGGCGTTCGAGTTGATGTCGATGAACAGGACGCCCTTGTACATGTACCAGTAGTCGCCACCCGAGTTCGCGGTCGTGTTGCCGCCCGGGTAGAAGTCCGGCACCTTGAGGGAGTTCGGCACCTGGTTGTGCTGCTCGTAGGCCTTGCCGCCGACGTCGTGGTTGCCGATGGTCGAGGCCCACGGGTAGCGCTTCAGCACGTCGCTGCTGTCCGCGAACGCGCCCCACTCGTACTCGTTGTTGGCGTGCTCGACCTGGTCGCCACCGGAGACCAGGAGCTCGGCGTCCGGCTCGGTCGACGTGGCGTACTCGAGCGTGTCCGCCCAGCCGGCGCCGTCGTCGTCGGTGAAGCCAGACGAACCGATCTGCGGGTCACCGAAGAACAGGAAGTCGAAGTCGCCGGAGAAGCTCTTCGTGGTGAAGGTGTACGACGCGGACCAGGCCGAGCCGTCCGCCGCACCGACGTGGTAGGTGTACGAGGTGTTCGGCTCGAGGTCCGAGATCGTCGCGTGGGCGTTGATGTAGCCCGACTGGGCGGCGATGCCCGCGATGCCCTTGGTGTTCGAGTCGGTCGCGCTCGTGTCGGCGGCGGTGTTCGCGGCCTCCGAGGCGTCGATCGTCTTCTTGGCGTCGGTGAAGACCCCGTCCGTCATGGACGCGGTCTTCTGGATCTCGACGGACTGCGCGACGTTCGTGGGGAAGTACCACGAGGCGATGCGCTGGCTCTCGGTCGCGCCGACGCCGAGCAGGATGTGGATCGGGCCACCGGTGGAGATGTTGGTGGTGGGGGTGTTCGTCGCCGCGGTGGCGGCGTTCGTGCCGACCATCGAGGCACCGGCGATGAGCGCGGCCCCGAGGACGGCTCCGCAGACGCGGAGGGTGGTGGTTCTGCGCCGGGTAGTGGCGCCGGACAGGAGACTCATGTGGGTCCGTTTCTCAGACGTGGGATGGTGCAGCACGGAAGACTCTGCACGCCCTGCAAAACGTCTTGGTAAACGCTGAGTGACGGTTCATCGTTGTTCAGGAACGGACGTCGAACGCCCCCGGGACGACGGGCCCGGTCAGCCCGCGGCCAGCCGTTCGACGAACCAGATCATCCCCATCACGAAGACCCCGGCGGTCACCGCGCCCGTCACCCAGAGCGACACCCGGTGCGCCTTCCGGCGCAGCAGCGCAAGCGGCGGGAACACGATGACGATGATCGCGAGCTGCACGGCCTCGATGCCGACGTTGAAGACGAGGAGCGAGACGAGCAGCTGCCACGAGAACGCCTCGTGGATGCCCAGGGCACCGGCGAACCCGAGCCCGTGGATGAGTCCGAAGGCGAAGACGACGGCCAGCCGGGTCCAGCCGGCGCGGTCGAGCGAGAAGTGTCCGTGTTCGCCGACCACCAGTTCGTCGGCCCGCGACCGGCGTCGCCAGAGCCGCCACAGGTACCAGCCGGCGACCGCGGCGATCGACAGGGCGATGAGCGGCTCGACGACGATCGCGGGTGGGCTGACCACACCGAGCGCGGCGAGGATGAACGTGATCGAGTGCGCGATCGTGAACGCGGACGCCGTGTAGACGACCTCGCGCAGGCGACGCGACCCGGCGATGAGCGCGACGAGGAACAGGATGTGGTCGATGCCGGTCAGCAGGTGTTCGGCGCCCAGGCGGAAGAACTCCCAGAAGCGCTCCCCCGCCGACTGTTCGGTGGAGAACGTGCGCTGCGAGGCGTCGAGGGTGGCCGATCCCGCGCGGTCGTCGACGTCGTACGTGACGATCGTCTTGGTGTCGCGGACGAAGGACTCGTCGTCGGGGAACAGCGTCGACGACACCACGTGTCCCGACTGCGTCTCGGACGCCTCCGGGCAGGTGAAGTCGGCGGTGACGTGGGCGTACGGCACCTCGTCCCGCAGGTCGACCGTGACCGTGGGGTCGAGGGTGCCCGTGCAGGCCCGCCCACCGGATCCGGTCACCGTGAACCGGTCGAACACGTACTTCCCGATCGCGTCGGTGTGCGCCTCGGCGGCCGTCACCATCCCCGGGAAGTCCCCGTCGTCCCAGGCGCGCTGCCCCTGCTCGTGCAGCGCGTCGTCGTGCTCGCTCGTGGCCACCGAGACGAGCATCAGGTCGTACTCGAGCCCGAGCTCCGCCCGCACGACCGTCGGCTTCGTGGACGTCACGTCGGCGTACACGACCGAGCTGAAGCCGTGCGCCGACGCCGGTGCGGCTCCGCCGAGCACGCTGATCACGACCACCCCGAGCAGCACGAGCGCGCCGGCGACCCGTGCGGCCAGCGCAGTCAGCGCGGTCGGGGAAGACGAGTGGACGGGGCGGGCGCGCAGGAGCGCGGCGGTGGTTCCGGAGGGCACGCGCAGACGATCCGGCTCACAGACGACCGGAAGGTGAACAACCGGTGACCAGCAACGGGACGGGTGTTGGACAGGTCCCCCGACCGGCCCGGAGCGGCCGTCGGGCGTGCTTGCATGGTGCCGTGATCCGCCCAGCCACCCGGACGACCTCCCTGTTGACCGCCGTCGCCCTCGCCGCGGCCGGCGCCACCCTGCTGGCCGGCTGCTCCCGGGCGTCGGACGGCACCACCGGCGGCACCGGCCCGACGGCGAACGCCTCGGCGCACGCGTCCGCCGGCGTCCTGGGCACCGGGTTCTCCGATCCCGACCAGCCGCCGGCACCCGAGGCCACCATCCACCCCGAACCGGGTTCGTGGTCCGGCGTGCACGCTCCCGCGGGGTACGACGTCGTGCTGCTCTCCGACGCGGGGGACGCCGCGGACGCCGCGACCCGGACCCTGCTCGACGCCGTCGACTCGTGGGCGTCGGACGAGGACGTCACCGTCACCCCGGTCTCGGCGACGGACGCCGACGACCGGATCGCCGCGGTCCTGCGCGCCGTCGACGCCGAGCCCGACCTGGTCATCACCGTCGGCAACCACATGGTCGACCCGCTCGCGGCCGTCTCACCGACCGCGCTCCACCAGCAGTTCCTGGTCGTCGGTGCCGAGATCGCGGAGCCGACGTCGAACGTCACGGCGGCGGACTGGACGGGCGGCGGGTTCCGTGGCGAGGGCCTCGGTCCGTCGAGCCACTACGACCCCGGCACCTTCACCGAGGACCGTGCCGCTCGCGGGCTGCGCGCCGGCCTCGCCGCGGTGCTGCACGACCTGCGCGGCATCGTCGTCTGGGTGCCCTGACCCGGCCTTCCCCCGCTACGCGGTCTCCGGCTCCAGCACCCGGGCCCGCACCTGCGCCGCTGCCCCGAGGGCCACGGCATCGGCCCCGAGCGTCGACTGTGCGAGCCGGATCGTCGCCCCGCTGACGGGCGGTTCCGCGTCGATCGCCGCCGAGATGGCGGGGTGGAGCAGGTCCCACGACCGTGCGATGCCGCCGCCGATCAGGACGGTGGTGACGTCGAGGATCCCCGCGGTCAGCAGCGCGGCACGGGCGAGACCCCATCCCGCGGTGGCGAAGACGGCGGCCGCGTCGGCGTCGCCGCCGCGCGCTGCGACGGCGACGTCCCGTGCCGAGAGCGTGCGCCCGGAGCGCTCGGCGTAGCGGTCGGCGATGCCGCGGGCGCCCGCGATGGTCTCCAGGTGCCCGGTCTGCCCGCAGGTGCAGCGGGCGTCGCCGAACCCGGGGACGTGGCCGATCTCGCCGGCGGCGCCGCGCGGGCCGGCGAAGAGCCGTCCGTCGAGCACGAGGGCGCCGCCGACCCCGGTGCCGAGGGTCATGCCGAGCACGTCGGACTCCCCCACCACCGCGCCGGTCGCGATCTCGCCGAGCAGGAACGCGTTCACGTCGTTGTCCAGGGTCGCGGGCACGCCGAGCGCGTCGGTGACGGCCCGCGTCACGCCGTACCCGGCCCAGCCGGTGAACGAGTTGCCGGTGACCAGCACGGTCCCCGTGGCCCGGTCGACGACACCGGCCGCGCCCACCCCGACACCCGCAAGGGAGGCCCGGTGCGTCTCGAGCAGACCCGTCACCGCCCCGAGGGCGGCCGTCACGATCGCCGCCCCGCCCGCGTGGGCGGGCGTCGGCAGGTCGACCCGGTCGATGACCTCGAGGTCGTGCGTGGTCAGGACGACCTTGGTGTTCGTCCCGCCGATGTCGACCCCGGCCAGGACCCGGCTCACGCGGTCACCGCCGCGAGCGAGGCGAGGCGCGCGGCCCGGCGCTGTCGTTGCAGCACGGGGTCGGGCACCGGCACCGCGGCGAGCAGGCGTCGGGTGTAGTCGGTGGTGGGGTGCAGGAGCGTGGTGCCGGTGGTGCCCTGCTCCTCGACGACGCCCTGGCGCATCACCACGACACGCTCGGCGAAGTGCTGCACGACGGCCAGGTCGTGCGAGACGAACAGGCACGCGAACCCGAGGTCGTCCTGCAGCTCGCCGAGCACCTCGAGCACGGTCTCCTGCACGCTGACGTCGAGCGCCGAGGTCGGTTCGTCGGCGACGAGCAGCCGCGGCTCGAGCACCAGCGCCCGGGCGAGCGAGACCCGCTGGCGCTGCCCACCGGAGAGCTCACGCGGGGCCCGGGATGCCAGGGTCCGCGGCAGCCGGACGGCGTCGAGCACCTCGTCGATGCGGCGACGCCGGTCGGCCGAGGACATCCCGCGACGGTGCACGGCCAGGGGCTCCGCGATGCACTCGGCCACGGACATCCGGGCGTCGAGGGACGCCACCGGGTCCTGCAGCACCACGCCGATGCCGGACCGGAGGGCACGGCGGTCGCGCCCCTTGGCCGTCCGCAGGTCCTGCCCGAACAGCGACACCGTGCCGGACGTCGGCTTGATCAGACCGAGCGCCACCCGGGCCGCGGTCGACTTGCCCGAACCGGACTCGCCGACCAGACCGACGGTCTCACCGGCGTGCACCGTGATGTCGATGCCGGCGAGCGCGTGGACGGCGCGCGCCCCGCGCCCGAACGTCACCGAGACGTCCCGCAGGTCGACCACCGGGGCCGCACCGGGCCTCCCGTCCGCCGCACCCGACGCACCTAGCTCGGAAGACGCCGGCGTCTCCGCGTCACGCCCCCGGATCTGGAGGCGTCTCGCCGACTCGGCGGCGTGGGATGCCGACGCCGGTGTCTCGAGCCGCGGCACCGCGGCGAGGAGCCGCTTGGTGTACTCGTGCTCCGGGCGGAGCAGGACGTCCTCGACCCCGCCGGTCTCGACGATCTCGCCCTGGAGCATGACCGCGACCCGGTCGGCGAAGTCCGCCACGACGCCCATGTTGTGCGTGACCAGCAGCACGCCGGTGCCGGTCTCGACGGCGAGCGCGCGCAGGAGCTCGAGGATCTCGGCCTGGACGGTCACGTCGAGCGCGGTGGTCGGCTCGTCCGCGATGAGCAGCTTCGGTGCGTTCGCGATCGCCATCGCGATGACCACGCGCTGGCGCTGCCCACCGGACAGCTGGAACGGGAACGACCGGGTGCGCGACTCGGGGTCGGGGATGCCGACGCGGCGGAGCAGGTCGACGGCCTCGGCCGCGGCGGCGGACGCGGAGACGTCACGGTGGTTCCGGATCACCTCGGCGATCTGGGCGCCGACGCGGGTGAGCGGGTCGAGGGCGGTCGCGGGCTCCTGGAAGACCATCGAGACGGTCGAGCCGCGCAGTGCCCGGAGTTCGGGTTCGGCTGCCCCGACGACCTCGTGCCCGGCGACGACGGCGCTGCCCGATGCCGTCGCGTTGCCGGAGAGCAGGCCCATCGCCGCGAGGGCGACCGTCGACTTGCCGGAGCCGGACTCGCCGACCAGGGCGAGGGTCTCGCCGGGGGCGACCGACAGGGACACCCCCCGCACGGCATCGACGGTGCCGGACTCGGTGCTGAAGGAGACGCCGAGGTCGGTCGTCCGCAGGATCGGTTCGTTGGTCATCAGCGGCCCCGCACGTCGAAGGCGTCCCGCAGTCCGTCGCCCACCGCGTTGAACGCGCAGACGACCAGGATCACGGCCAGACCCGGCGGCACGATGAGCCACCAGTGTCCGGAGTACGCGGCGGTGAGTCCCGCCGAGAGCATGCCGCCCCAGTCCGTCGCGGGCGGCTGCACGCCGAGCCCGAGGTACGAGACGTAGGCGACCAGCAGGATCGCGTCGGCGACCTGGAACGTCGCCGCGACGACGATCGTCGACACCGAGTTCGGCAACAGGTGCTTGCCGATCGCGCGGGCGTGCGAGCCGCCGATCGCGCGCAGGGTCAGGACGTAGTCGCGGTTCTTGAGCGTCAGCGTCTCGGCGCGGATCAGGCGGGACGGCACGAGCCACGACACCAGGCCGAGGATGACGATGAGGCCGCCGACGCCGGGGTTCGTGATCGCCGAGATGACGAGCAGGATGAACAGGGCCGGGATCGCGATGCCGGCGTCGACGACGCGCATCATCAGGGCGTCGACCCAGCCGCCGACGTACCCGGCGACGGAGCCCCACAGGGTGCCGACGACGGTGGCCAGGACCCCGGCGGCGATGCCGACCATCAGGGAGACCTTGCCGCCGTACATCAGGCGGCCGAGGACGTCGTGGCCGACGGCGTCGGTGCCGAGCCAGTGCGCGGCGCTCGGGCCCTGGTTGGCCTGCTCGAGCATCGTGTGCGTCTGGTCGGTCGGGTACAGGAACGGGCCGACGAAGCAGAACAGCACGATGACGACGATCAGGGCGAGGCCGATCACGGCGAGGGTGTTGCTCCGGAACCGGCGGGCGGCGAGCCGGAACCCGGTGGCCGCGACGGTGACGGGGGCGCCCGGGGCTTCGGGGGCCATCTGGACGGCGGTCATGCGCGGCTCGCCTTCACTCGGGGGTCGATGAGGGACTGTGCGACGTCGGCGAGCAGGGTGCCGATGACGGTCGCGATGGAGATGACGAGCACGCAGCCGAGCAGCGTCGGGTAGTCGGAGGACTGCGCGGCGTTCCAGAACAGCAGCCCCATGCCGGGGTAGTTGAACAGCTGCTCGGTCACCAGGGCGCCGCCGAACAGCACCGGCAGGTAGTACCCGAGCATCGCCACGACCGGGGTGAGCGAGTTGCGGAAGACGTGCCGCCGCAGGATCGTCGCGGTCGAGGCGCCGCCGGCACGGGCGGTGCGGACGTAGTCCTCCTGCAGGTTCTCGAGCGTCGAGGCGCGCATGTAGCGACTGAACACCGCGATCATCGCCAGCGCTCCGGTCACCACGGGCAGCACGAGTCCGGCCGGGTCCTGGAACACCTCGGCCAGGGTGTTGCCGCTCGGTGCCTGGGACGGCAGCCACGGCAGCTGCTGGCTGAACACGATGATCAGGACGAGGCCGAGGAAGAACGCCGGCGTCGAGTAGAAGACGAACGCCAGGGCGGTGGCGGCGTAGTCGACCGCACCGTTGCGGCGGGCCGCCTGGAGCATGCCGACCGGGATCGCGACGACGAGTCCGAGCACCGCGGAGATGCCGGTGAGCACGAGGGTCTTCGGCAGGCGCTCGGCGATGAGCTGCGAGACCGGCTCGTTGAGCGTGTACGAGGTGCCGAGGTCGCCGGTGAGCAGACGACCGAGGAACCGCAGGTACTGGACGGGCAGCGGCTGGTCGAGCCCCTGCGCCTGGTTGAACTGGGCGATCTGCGTGGGCGTCGCGGAGACGCCGAGCACGCCGCGGGCGGGGCCGCCGGGCAGCGCGTGCAACAGGCAGAACACCACGACGGTGACGATGAGGATCACCGCGAGCGCCTGCAGGACGCGCCTGGTGAGGTAGAGAGCTGTGGTCATGCGGGTTCCGATGGTCGGTTCTTGCGTGAGCCGGGGCGGAGGCGCAGTGCGGGTCGTGCCCGCACCGCGCCTCCAGGCCGTGGTCGCGTCAGCGACCTACTTGGTCCACTTCCACTGGGCCGGGTGGAAGTTGGCGAGCGAGTCCTGGTCGAACCCGGACAGGCCCTTCTTGACGACGGAGATCTGGTAGTCGGGGCTCGGCAGCCAGATCACCGGCAGGTCCTTCGCGACCGCGGCGCTGTAGTCCTGCACGGCGGTGGCGTCGGTCGAGGTGGTGGTCGCGTCGATCAGGTCGTCGACCTGCTTGTTCGAGTAGCTGCCGAAGTTCGCCGAACCGCCGGTCTGGAAGAGCGACTCACCGGTCGGGTAGGCCGGGAAGTACCAGCTGCCCGCGGTGCCGAAGAACGACAGGTCCCAGTCGCAGCTGGCCTCGTCCGAGGTGCAGGTGGGGGTCTGCGACAGCACGCTCGACACCGGCGCGGTCTTGATGGTGAAGTCGATGCCGGTCTTCGCGAGCGAGGACTGGATCGCGCTCATCATGTTGTCGGTCACGGTCGAACCGGACTGCGACAGCACCTGCATCGAGAACTTCGTGCCCTGCTCGACACCCTCGCCGCACTGGCTGGCCGAGGTGCCCGGGTCGGTGCAGACCATCGTGCCGCCCTGCTCCTCCCAGCCGTGGCTGGTGAGCAGGTCCTTGGCCTTCGAGGTGCTGAACGGGTACGGGTTCGACTTCTGCACGTCGGAGACGTAGTCGGACTCCTGCGCCTGCGGGACGGGACCGTAGGTCGAGGTCGCGGTGCCGTTGAAGACGACCTTCGACAGCGACTTCTGGTCGATCGACATCTGGACGGCCTGCCGGGCGTACAGCTGCTTGAAGACGGCGCCCATCGTCGGGTTGTTGAAGTTGTACGGCATGTACGTGATGGCCCAGCCGGTCCAGGGCTCCACGGAGTAGCCCTTCGCCGTGAAGGAGGACTCCTGGTCCATGTCGGTGGCGTTGATGTAGCCGTAGTCGACCTCGCCCGAGCGGACCGCGTTCACCTCGGCGTCGGCCGTGGTGAAGGGGAGCAGGTTGACCGTGGTGATGGCGGGCTTCTGACCGCCGTCGTACTTCTTGTTGGCGACGAGGGTGACGTTGCCGGCCGTGGTGAAGGTCTTGACGCCGTAGGGGCCCGAGATCGTCTTCCACAGGGGGTCGCTGGCGTAGTCGCTGATCTTGCCGGCGGCGGTGTTCAGGTACTTCCAGACCTGCTTCGCGCCGGCGGGGGTCTCGTCGGCGTCGGTGACCTTCGCGCTCGCGCTGGTCTTGTCCCAGGCGTGCTGCGGCAGCGGGATGATGTTGCTCAGCTGGTTGGCGAGCATCCAGTCCGAGTTGTACGCCTTGTCGAACGTGATGGTGAAGTGTGTGTCGTCGACGGCCTTGAACGAGGTCCAGTTGTCCGGCGCCTTGCCCTTGGAGTACCCGCCCCACTGCGCCTTGTTGGCCTTGATCAGGTTGAACCAGAACTCGACGTCGCGGCTCGTGATCGCCTCACCGTCGGACCAGTGCCGGTCGCCGAGGGTCATCGTGACGCTCTTGCCGTCGTCGGCGAACTTCGCGTCGGTGGCGACGGAGCCGGCCTTGTTCCACGCGATCTTGCCGGTGGAGCCGTCGTACGCGACGAGCGGTTCGTACAGCGACTGGGCGATGGAGCCGTTGTTCGTGTTGAGGTGCGCGGCGGTGCCGATCGGCAGGATCCAGTTCGGCGTGAAGTTGGCGGGGAGCGCGTAGTCGATCTCGTCGGTCGATCCCGGCGAGGCGTTGCCGCCTCCGGAACAGCCGGCGAGCAGCGCGCTCACGGCGATCGCAGCTCCGGTGAGGAGCGCCCAGCGACGGGGCTTGGACATGCGGTGTCTCCTTGTGCGAGGGACTTCGGGGAGTGGAGCACGAGGTGCCGAGCGGCACGAGGACAGTCAAGGACCAAAGCCATTGGAAAAACAAACATCTCGATGTAAAAACTGCGTTACTGCGGAACGGTGGAAAGGGTGGACCGCTCGATCCGCCCCGTAGGCTCGCCGAAGAACCGGGCATCCACCCGTGTCCTGTTCCCGTTCCGCCGGCAGCCGCCGGTGTTCCGTCCGGATTGGAGAAAGTCGTGGCCGATCTCAGCGCCCGCGTCCTCGAGCTCGTCGCCTCGGGGCAGGCCGCCAGCCGGACCGAGATCGCGAAGGTGCTCGGGGCCGCCCCGTCGACCGTCTCGCACGTCGTCGGCCAGCTCCTGGAGCACGGGATCCTGGCCGAGGAGGGCACCGACGTCTCCACCGGCGGCCGCCCCCGCAAGGTGCTCCGCATCGGCGGTGTCGACGAGTACGCGGTCGCCGCGGACGTCGGCGGCGGGCACGCGCGCATCGGCGTGGTGCTGCCGGGAGGCGCGCTCGAGTCGGTCGCGAACGTCCCGTTCGCGCTCTCCGACGGTCCGACCGCCGGGCTCCAGCGGCTGGCCGCGTTGCTCGAGCGGCTCGCCGACGACCGTGGTCGCGAAGGGCTGCGGGGCGTCGGGCTCAGCCTGCCCGGGCCCGTCGACGTCGTCGCCGGCGTCGTCGACCTGCCGAGCCGGATGCCGGGGTGGAACGGGTTCCCCGTGGCCGCCTGGCTGAGCGAGCGGTTCGGGCTGCCGGCGATCGTCGACAACGACGCGAACTGCATGGCGGCGGGTGAGCAGACCGTGCAGGACCCGGCTCGACGCCAGACCATCACGATCAAGGCGGGCTCGGCGATCGGCGCGGGCATCGTCATCGACGGCCGGCTCTACCGCGGGTCGACCGGCGCGGCCGGGGACATCACGCACGTGCGGATCGACGCCGCCGGGGACACCCCGTGCTCGTGCGGCAACACCGGGTGCCTCGAGACGGTGGCGTCCGGCGCCGCCCTGGTCCGCATCCTGTCGAACGCCGGGGTCGACGTCGCCTCGACCGCCGACGTCGTGCGGCTCGCCTCGGACGCGCACCCCGAGGCGACCCGCGCCGTGCGGATGGCGGGCAAGTACCTGGGCGAGGTGCTCGCCGCCAACGTGAACTTCTTCAACCCGGACGCCGTGTACCTCGGCGGCATCCTGTCGACCCTCGACCCCTTCATCGCCGCCGTGCGGAGCCAGCTCTACGAGAGCTGCCACCCGCTGATGACCCAGCACCTGGCGATCGAGCCGGTGTCGCTCGGCGCCGACGCCGGCCTCGTCGGTGCCGGGCAGTTCGCCCTGCAGCGGGGCCTCGCCGCCTCGCTCGAGGAGCTCTCCGCGCCCATCCCCCAGTCCACCACCAGGAACAGGAGCGTCCGTGTCTGAGACCGGTCCCGTCACCCCCGCCGTCCCCGCCTCCCCCGCCAGCGCCGCCGGCGCCGGTCGCCCGGTCATCGCCATCGCCGGCCTGGCCATCGAGACCTCGACGTTCACCCCGACCCGGACCCACGCCCCCGCGTTCCACCCGGACCGCGGCGACGAGGCCGTCACCCGCTACCCGTTCCTGGCGACCATGGCCGACCGTGCGGACTTCCGCGGTGCGCTCATCGGGCACGCCCTGCCCGGCGGGATCGTCGACCGGGCGTCGTACGAGGCGCTGGCCGACGAGATCGTCGAGCGGCTGGGTGCGATGGGGCCGGTCGACGGCCTCTGGTACGACATCCACGGCGCGATGGTGGTCGAGGGGCTCGACGACGCCGAGACGGACCTGCTCGGTCGCATCCGCCAGGTCGTCGGCCCCGACGTCATCGTGTCCGCGTCGATGGACCTGCACGGCAACGTCACGCGCGAGCTCGCCCACCAGGTCGACCTCGTCACCTGCTACCGGATGGCCCCGCACGAGGACACCCTCGAGACGAAGGAGCGCGCCGTCCGGAACCTCGTCGACGTGCTGACCGAACGGCCCGTCGGTGCGCAGCGCCCCGTGAAGGCCTGGATCCCGATCCCCGTCCTGCTGCCCGGCGAGCAGACCTCGACCCGGCTCGAGCCGGCGAAGTCCCTGTACGCGCAGGTCCCGCTCGTCGAGCAGACCGAGGGGGTGCTCGACGCCGCGATCTGGGTCGGGTACGCCTGGGCCGACCAGCCCCGCGACCAGGCCGTGACCGTCGTCACCGGGTGGGACGAGGCAGCCGTCGCGGCCGGCGCCGAGCGGCTCGCGTCGGCGTTCTGGGATGCCCGCGAGGACTTCGTCTTCGTCGCACCCACCGGCACGTTCGAGGAGTGCCTCGACGCCGCGCTCGCCCCTGGCGCCGCGAAGCCGTACTTCGTCTCGGACTCGGGCGACAACCCCACGGCGGGCGGCTCCGGGGACATGACGTGGGGGCTGACGCAGGTGCTCGCCCGTCCGGAGTTCCAGGACCCGTCGGGCCCCACCGTCATCTACGCGAGCGTGCCCGGCGCGGCCGCCGTCGCCGCCGCGGTGGAAGCCGGCGTCGGTGCGACGATCACCGTGACCGCCGGTGCGACGGTCGACCACGTGCACGCGGGTCCGATCACGATGACCGGTCGGGTGCACGCGATCAAGCAGGGCGACCGGGACGCCGAGACCGAGGTCGTGCTGCAGGTCGGCAGCGTCTTCGCGATCCTGACGAAGCTGCGGAAGCCGTACCACCACGAGCACGACTTCACCGACCTCGACCTGGCGCCGCGGCAGGCGGACGTCGTCATCGTGAAGATCGGGTACCTCGAGCCGGAGCTGTTCGACATGTCCGCCGACTGGATGCTCGCGCTCACCCCGGGCGGTGTCGACCAGGACCTGCTGCGCCTCGGGCACCACAGGATCGAGCGCCCGATGTTCCCCTACGATCGAGTGTTCCCGACGGCACCGGACCTCCGCGCCCGCATCGTCCCCGCCTCCAACGAACCGCTCGGAGCCCCTGCATGAGCACCACCGCCGCACTCGAGATCGCCGTCACCTCACCGGCCGGCGCGATCACCGCGCGGGACGGCGGCGCCGACCGCGTCGAACTCTGCGTCGGTCTCGAGCTCGGCGGGCTCACCCCGTCCCAGGCCCTGGTCGAGACGACCCACGAGACCGGGATCCCGGCGCACGCGCTGGTCCGCTGCCGCCCGGGCGGGTTCGTGCACTCCCCCGACGAGGTCGAGCTCATGGTGCGCGAGGTCCGCACGGTCCTGCGCTCCGGGGCCGCCGGCGTCGTGGTCGGAGCCCTGCGCCCCGACCGGACCCTGGACGAGGACGCCCTCCGCCGCTTCGTGGACGCCGCCCGCTCGGTCAGCACCACCGCCGAGATCACCCTGCACCGGGCGATCGACCACGCGATCGACCCCGTCACCGCCGCCGGATCGCTCGCCGCGCTCGGGTTCACCCGCGTCCTGACCTCGGGCGCCGCCCCCACCGCGGTCGCCGGTGCCGAGACGATCGCGCGCATGGTCGGGGCAGCCGGGCCCGTGCAGGTGATGGCCGGCGCTGGCGTCACCCCTGCCGACGTCCGTGCGCTGCTCGCCACCGGAGCCGCCGCGGTGCACCTGTCGGCCAAGCGCCCGGCCGCCGGCAGCACGCACGCCGGGGTGCCGATGGGCGCCGGCGACGACGGTTCCGCGCACTTCGTCACCGACGCCGAGGTCGTCACCGCCGCACGGCGCGCGCTCGACGCCTGACCCGCTCGCCGTCACACGGGAATGGCGGCCGTCGGAACCCGCTTGACGCCCCCATGACATCGTCAGCAGCGCGCCGCGGGTGGCTCAGCGTCACGTCCGTCGCACTCGGGTCATTCGTGCTCGTCCTGTCCGAGTTCCTGCCCATCGGGCTGCTCCCCGCCATCGCCGACGACCTGGACGTCGGCATCGGCACCGCCGGCCTGATGGTCGTCGCCACCGGACTCGTCGGCGCCGTCGCGGCACCGGTCGTCACCGTCCTGACCTCGCGACTCGACCGCCGGGTGGTGCTCGTGTCCCTGACCGTGCTGCTCGTGGTCGCCGACGGCCTGGCCGCGATCGCGCCGTCGTTCTGGGTGCTGCTCATCGCACGCATGCTGCTCGGTGTCGGCATCGGCGGCTTCTGGGCGATCGGTGCCGGGATCGCCGGGCGACTCGTCCGGCCGGAGCTGACGATCCGTGCGACATCGCTCATCACGGCAGGCGTCTCCGTCGCGACCGTCGTGAGCCTGCCGCTCGGCGCCCTCGTGTCGTCGCTCGCCAGCTGGCGCCTCGGCTTCGTGATCGGTGGGGCGCTCGGTCTCGTCGCGCTCGTCCTGCAGCTGGCGATGCTGCCGCGGATCCCCGCGCAGCAGCGGGTGCGGTTCGCCACGCTCGGGTCGCTGCTCCTCGTGCCCCGCGCCCGGGTCGGGCTCATCGCCGCGGCCTTCGTCTTCGCGGCCCAGTTCGCCGCGTACACCTACATCGCTTCGTACCTGCAGCAGCTCGTCGGTGTCGGCCCCGACACCGTGACGATCGCGCTGCTGGTGTTCGGCGTCGCGGGCATCGTCGGCAACTTCGCCGCGGGCTTCACCCTCGACCGCAGTGTCCTCGGCACCATCGGGGCGTCGAAGTTCGTGCTCGCGGCGGCCGTCGTCCTGCTGCCGCTGCTCGCCCACTCCGTCGTGGGGGTCTTCGTGCTGCTCGTCGTGTGGGGCCTGGTATGGGGTGCGCTGCCGCTCGGGATGCAGACGTGGATGTCGACGGCGTCTCCGGCCGGGTCCGAGACCGGGCTCGCGCTGTTCGTCACGACGATCCAGCTCGCGATCGCCGCCGGTTCGGTGCTCGGTGGGGCCGCAGTGTCATCGTTCGGTCTCGCTGCCGACTTCTGGCTGGCCGGTGGGGTCGCGGTCGTCGGTGCCGTCGTGCTCGTCGCGATGGGGCTGCGGAAGTCGAGCGCCGTGCCGGTGGTCGAGCCGGTCGCGGCCGAGCCGACGCCGACCGGCCCGGTGGCCGTCGCCTGCCCCTGACCGCCGTTCCGGGGCCCGCAAAACACCGGTGTTCGTGCTCTGAACACGCGAGAACCGCGGTTCGACAGGCGAACACCGGTGTTTTGTGAGCCGGACGGCGCGGAACCGGTCCCGACGGCTGAGCACGAGCGCTCCCTGATCTCAGAATCGACGCACCAGATTTTCTGAGATCAGGCCGTATCTCAGAAAATCTGGCACCCGTATTCTGAGATCGACACCGTCACCTGCTCCGGCGTCCGCAAGACACCGGTGTTCGCGCGCTGAACACGCGCAGACAGCGGTTCAACGGGTGAACACCGGTGTTTTGCGGAATCGCCCCCACGGGCAGGGTCAGGTCAGCGCGACGATGCGGTCGGCTGCGGCGATCACCGCCGGGTCGTGGGCCGCGTGCACGACCACGACACCGGCTGCGGCCTCGTCGGCCAGCGCCGCCACCACGAGCGCCGCCGACTCAGCATCGACCCCGGCGGTCGGTTCGTCGACCAGCAGCACCCCGGCACGCTGCGCCAGCCCGAGCGCGACGAGCGTCCGCTGCCGCTGCCCGCCGGAGAGCTCCTCGATCGGCCGATCGGCAAGGTCCGTGATCGCCATCCGCTCGAGCTGCGCGTCGACGACCGCTCGGTCAGCGCGTCCGAGCGGCCGCCACCACGCGCGGTGCCGCCACCGCCCCATCGTGACGGCCGCGCGGACGGTGAGCGGGAGCGTGGTCGGCGGCACGGACTGGGTCACGTAGGCGACACCGTCGGACGGGAGGCCCGTCACCCGCCCGGCGGTCGGCCGCACGACGTCCGCGACCACGTCGAGCAGCGTCGACTTGCCGGATCCGTTCGGCCCGGTGAGCGCGGTGACGACCCCGGCGGGGAAGACCGCGTCCACACCGTCGAGGACGGTCCGGTCGCCGAGGACGGCCGTCACCCGGTCCAGGTGGACGGCAGATCGGGGATCGGCGGGGTCGGTCGGCTCGGTCGCAGGCACCTGAGCACGCTATCAGTATCGATACTCGTTTTCATGTAGCGTCTCGGACCGTGACCTGGCTGACCGATCCGTTCTCCGTCGACTTCATGGTGCGCGCCCTGGTCGGCGGCTCCCTGGCGGCGGTCCTGTGCGCCGTCGTCGGCACGTGGGTGCTGGTGCGCGGCATGGCGTTCCTGGGCGAGGCGCTCTCGCACGGCATGCTGCCCGGCGTCGCGATCGCCACCCTGACCGGGGTCCCGCCGGTGCTCGGCGCCGCGGTGAGCGCGGGCGTCATGGTGCTCGGTGTCGGGGCACTGCGTCGTCGCGCCCGACTGTCGTACGACACCTCGATCGGCCTGCTCTTCGTCGGGATGCTCGCGCTCGGGGTGATCATCGTGTCGTCGTCGCGGTCGTTCGCCACCGACGTCACCGCGATCCTGTTCGGGGACGTCCTCGCCGTCACCCGGGCGGACGTCGGCGGCCTCGCGATCGCCGCGGCCGTCGCCCTGGCCGTCGCCGTGGCGTTCCACCGGCCGTTCACCGCGCTGGCGTTCGACACCCGCAAGGCCACGACGCTCGGCCTGCACCCGCGCCTGGCCGAGGTCGTGCTCATCGGGCTCGTCACCCTGGCAGTCGTCGCCTCGTACCGGGCGGTCGGCACCCTGCTCGTCGTGGGCCTGCTGCTCGCGCCCGCCGCCGCTGCCCGCGCGTGGACCCGGCACGTGGCCTCGACGATGCTCCTCGGCGCCGGCATCGGTGCGGCCGCCGTGCTCGTCGGGCTCCTCGTCTCCTGGCACGCCGGCACCGCCGCCGGCGCGAGCATCGCCGCGGTCGCCGTCGGCGGCGTCGTGGTCTCGCGCGCCCTGGCCGCCGTCGTCCTGCGGCGCACCCCGATCCCGACACCGGCGCGCGCGGCCGCGCCGGCAGCACCACGATCCGCCGCACCGTCTCGAGAGGGAGCATGAAGCACTCGACCACCAACCGCGCCCCCGCGCGCATCCTGTCCACCATCGGCCTCGCCACCGGCATGGCCCTCACCGTCACCGCCTGTTCCACGGGCGCCCCGTCGGCCGACAGCTCGACCGGCACCGTCCGTCCCCACGGCTACGTGGCGGGCGCGAGCGAGTCCCAGGAACCCCAGGTGCGCCTCCTGGCCGTGTCGGCGACCGGCGCGACCGCGCTGCACGACCTGCTCACCGAGGAGACCACCGAGCTCGACACCGTGGACGCACCGGAGCACTCGGCGACCGACGGCCGGTTCCTCGTGACGAGCGACGCCGACCGCACGACGATCGTCGACGGCGGGTCCTGGACCGTCGACCACGGCGACCACACGCACTACTACGCCGCCGAGCCGCGGGTGGTGGGCACGATCGACGGCGGCGGCCGGGTCGCGGTGCACTCGTCCGAGACCATGACGACGATCACCTGGCCGGACCGAGCCGAGGCGGTCGTGCTCGACCGCGAGGCACTGGGACAGGGCGAGGTCGACGAGACCGCACGGATCGACGCGCGCGTCCTGCTGCCGATGGGCGAGCATCTCGTGGCGGCCGACGGCGACCGGGTCCGCGTGCTCGACGCCGACGGCGAGGCGACGAACGCCACCGACACCGACACCGACACCCAGGCCTGCACCGACCCCGCCGGCGGGATCGTCACCCGCGCCGGCGCAGTCGTGGGCTGTGCCGACGGGGCGGTCGTGGTGGACGACGCCGGCGAGACGTCGTTCGTCGACCTGCCCGACGGTGCCGAGCGGCCGACGGCCTTCGCCGCACGTGCCGGCCGACCCACCGTCGCCGGGCTGGCGGGCACCACCGGGTTCTGGCTGCTCGACGCGCGACAGGGTTCCTGGCGCCTCGTGCCGACCGAGCGGCCCCTGCGCGCCGTGGTCGCGGTGGACGACGAGGACGAGCACGTGGTCGGCGTCGACGACTCCGGCCGGGTGGTCGTCGTGACCGCCTCGACGGGGAAGGTCGCCACGACGAAGGCACTGGTCGACGCCAGCCCCGACGACGACGCCCCGCTGCTGCAGCTCGATGCCCAGCGCGCCTACCTGGCCGACCCCGCGGACGGCACCGTGCACGAGATCGACTTCGCAGACGGGGCCCGGGTCGCCCGCACGATCGAGCTCCCCGTCGCCCCAGTCGCCTTCGCCGAGGCCGGACTGTGACGCGCACCAGGGCCCTGACCGCGGGCCTCGTCGCCGCAGCGCTCGCCCTCGTCGCCACGGGGTGCACCACCACCGGCTCCGACCGCCCCCTCGTCGCGGTGACGACGAACATCCTCGGCGACGTCGTCAGCGAAGTGGTCGGGGACCGGGCCGACGTCATGGTCCTCATGCCGCCGGGCGCCGACCCGCACTCGTTCGAGGTCTCCGCGCAGCAGGCCGCACGGCTCCGGAGCGCCGACCTCGTGGTCGAGAACGGGCTCGGGCTCGAAGAGGGGGTCGCCCGGCACGTCAGGGCGGCGGCCGAGGACGGCGTGCCGGTCTCCACCGCCGGGGACGCGTTCGACCCGCTCGAGTGGACCACCGAGGACGACAGCGGCCCCGACCCGCACTTCTGGACCGACCCGGCCCGGATGGTCGACGTCGTCGAGGCCCTCGACCAGGACCTCCGCGACGCCGGGATCGAACCGGCCGGCACGGACGCCTACCTGGACGAGCTCCGCGACCTGGACGACACGATGACGGCCGCGTTCCGCACCGTGCCCGAGGAACGCCGGGCACTCGTCACGAACCACCACGTGTTCGGGTACCTGGCCGACCACTACGGCTTCCGGGTCGTCGGGGCGGTGATCCCGAGCGGGACGACCCTGGCCTCCCCGAGCGCCGCCGACCTGCGCGACCTGGCCGACGCCATCGACGAAGCGGGCGTCCGGACGATCTTCGCCGACGCCTCGCAACCCGCACGGCTGGCCGAGGTGCTCGCGGACGAGGTCGACCTGCACGTCGAGATCCGCCCGCTCGCGACGGAGTCCCTCACCGAGGACGGCGACGCCTCCACCTACCTCGGCATGATGCGCTCGAACACCGAGGCCATCGTCGACGGCCTGTCGACTGGTAAATGAGAATGAGAATCAATACAGTGAGCGACATGACGAACACGAAGACGCTCCGGGCCGTGTGGCCCGCCGCCCTGCTCGGTGCGGCCGCCCTGGCCCTGACCGGGTGCGCCACGGACACCGACGCCGGGTCCGACACCACGGACACCCCGAAGGCCGACGGGACCCGCATCACCCTGACCTACGACGGCGGCCTGCTCGTCCTCGACCAGGACCTGCAGGTGGTGGCCGACGACGCGATCGACGGCTTCACCCGGGTCAACCCGGCCGGTGACGGACGCCACGTGCTCGTCACCGTGCCCGAGGGCTTCCGGGTCCTCGACACGCAGGCCGAGCCGGCCCTGACCGACGCGGTGTTCCCCGCCGACACCGGCGGCCACGCGGTCGTCCACGGCGACCGCACCGCCCTGTTCGCCGACGGCACCGGGGACGTGACGACGTTCGACCACACCGAGCTCGACGGCGCCGACCTGCCCGAGGTCGAGACGACGAAGTCCGAGGCCGCCCACCACGGCGTCGCGATCGAGCTCGAGGACGGCACGCTCCTGACCACCATCGGCACCGAGGAGAGCCGCTCCGGCGTGCGCGCCCTGGACGCCGACGGCGAGGAGATCGCCCGGTCCGAGCAGTGCCCCGACGTGCACGGTGAGGGTGCCGTCAAGGGTGAGGTCGCGGTGTTCGGCTGCACCGACGGCGCCCTGGTCTACGACGACGGCACGTTCGAGAAGATCGACGCCCCGACCGAGTACGGCCGCACCGGCAACCTGTTCACCACCGAGGACTCGTCCGTCGCCGTCGGCGACTACAACGACGACCCCGACAGCGAGGGCTACCTGCTCGACCAGATCGCCCTGATCGACGCGGCCTCGGGGAAGTACACCGTCGCGGACATGCCCGACGGCGTCGGCTTCACCTTCCGCGACCTGGCCCGCGGCCCCGGCGACGAGGCCGTCGTGCTCGGCGACGACGGTGCTCTGCACACCTTCGACGAGACGACCGGCGAGCCGCTCGAGTCGTACCCGGTGATCGACGCGTGGGACGGCCCGGCCGAGTGGCAGGACGCCCACCCCGCCCTGAAGGTCGCCGGTGACGTCGCCTACGTCACCGACCCCGCCGAGCAGAGGATCCACGCGGTCGACCTGACCACAGGCAAGGTGATCGCCTCGAGCGACGAGCTGCCGGGCGTGCCCAACGAGATCGCGGTCGCGTAGCGACGAGCGAACAAGCGAACAAGCGAACGAGCGAACGAGCGAGGGGTCCGGAACACGACCCCGAGACGCAACAGGAGGCCCGTGGCGATCCCGCCACGGGCCTCCTGTCCGCTGTCAGCGCGTGGACCGCGCGACGTCAGCCGCCGTGCGTCAGCCCTTGACCGGGATCGACTGCGCCTTGAGTGCCGCGATGGTCTTGGACTGCCCGGACTCGAGCGCCTCGCTCAGCGTGCCCGAGCCGGACGCGGCCTGCCCGAAGCCGTCGGAGACGTCCGAGTAGGTCTGCGTCATCGTCGGACCCCAGGTGAAGGGCTGGATGTCCTTCGCCGCGGTGGCGAACTCCTCGTAGATCTTCTGGCCACCGTAGAACTCGAGCCCCTCGGTCAGGGCCGGCAGGTCGGCGCCGGTGGTCGAGGCCGGGTACAGGTTGGCCTCCTTGTTCAGTGCGGAGAGCGCCTCGGTCGAGGTGTTCAGCCAGACCAGGAACTTCGACGCCTCGGCCGGGTGCTTGCTGCCCGCGAAGACGACGTTCGACGAACCGCCCCAGGCGGCCGACTTGGTCTCGCCGGACTTCCACTGCGGCATCGGGGCGACGGCCCACTTGCCCGAGGTCGACGGCGCACCGCTGGAGATGGTGTTCGCACCCCAGACCGCGGAGACCCAGGTCCAGTCCTTGCCGCTGTCGTAGGCGTTGTTCCACTGGTCGGTGAAGCTCGGCAGGGTGTTGACGAGCTTCTTGTCGATCAGGTCCTGCCAGTAGTCGGCGACCTTCTTCGACGCGGCGTCGTCCAGGTTGACCTTCCAGTCCTGGCCCGAGTTCTCGAACCACTGGCCACCGGCCTGCGAGACGAGCCCGGCGAACTGGTTGACGTCACCCTTGGCGAAGTTGGTGATGTTGCCGCCGAGCTTCTTGATCTTCACGGCGTCCTCGGCGTACTCCCCCCACGTCTTCGGGGCGTCGAGGCCGGCCTTCTCGAACAGGTCCTTGCGGTAGTACAACGCCATCGGACCGGAGTCCTGCGGCACGGCGTAGACCGACTTCCCCTCGCCGAAGGTGACCTGGTTCCACAGGCCGTCGGAGAAGTCCTTCTTCGCGTCGCTGATGCCGGCGCACGCGCCGATGTCCTCGAGGCCGCCCTGCACGCGGAACGCCGGCAGGGTGTCGTACTCGACCTGGCCGATGTCCGGCGCCTGCTTGGCCTTCAGCTGGTTGAAGAAGTTCTGGTAGGTGCCGCTGTTGCCGTTCGCGACGATCGAGACCTTGACCTGGATGTCCGGGTTGGCCTTGTTCCAGATCGCGACGACCTTGTCCATGTTCGGCACCCAGGTCGTGAAGTCGAGGGTGACCTTGCCGTCCGAGGGCTTGCAGCTCGCGGCCGCGGTGCCGGATCCGCCGCCGCTGCTGCTGCCACCGGTGCTGCAGCCGGCGAGGGCCACGGTGGCGGCCACGGCGATCGCGGCGACGCTGAGGAACTTCGTTGTCTTCATGCTGTTTCCGTTCGGATGTGGTGTGGGGAGAGCTGGTGCGGGAAGGGGTGCGGGTCGAGGGGCTACTTCAGGCCGCCGGAGCCCAGGCCGGAGCGCCAGAAGCGCTGCAGGCTCAGGAAGGCGACGAGCAGCGGGATGATCGAGACGAACGACCCGATGAGCACGAGGGTGCGCAGGTCCGGGTACTGGTTCACGCTCGAGTTCCACGTGTAGAGGCCGAGGGTGACGGGGAACAGCGACGAGTCGCGGAGCATCACGAGCGGCAGGAAGAAGTTGTTCCACACGGCGACGAACTGGAACAGGAAGATCGTCACGAGCGCGGGCGACATGAGCCGCACGGCCACGGTGAAGAACGTGCGGACCTCGCCGGAACCGTCGATGCGGGCGGCCTCGATGATCTCGTCGGGCACGCTCGACGCCGCGAACAACCGTGACAGGTAGACGCCGAACGGGCTGACGATGCTCGGCAGGAACACCGACCAGAACGTGTCGGTCAGGTCGACCTGGCTGAAGATGAGGAACAGCGGCAGGGCCAGGGCGGTCGCCGGCACGAGCACGCCGCCGAGGAACACGTTGAACAGGACCTCGCGGCCACGGAACCGGTACTTCGCCAGGGCGTACCCGCACATCGCGGAGAGCACGGTGCCGAGCAGGCCGGCGACCCCGGCGTAGGCGATGCTGTTCAGCAGCCAGCGCAGGTAGATGCCGTCCTGCCGCGTGAACAGCTCGACGAGGTTGCCGAAGAAGTCCTGCACCGAGGTGGCGCTGAACCACAGCGAGAACGTCGAGTTGAAGTTCGCGGCGGTCTTGGTGGACGAGACCAGCAGCCAGAAGATCGGCAGCAGGAAGTAGAGGGTGAAGACCCCCATCACGATCATCGCGGCGCTGCGCGAGATGACGCTCTCACGGGGACCGCGCGCTCCGCGCTGGCGCGGACGGGAGGCCCGGTTCGGCTCGAGCGGTCGGCCGACGTCGCGGACGAGGTCACCTTGGGACGGGGCGTTGACGGTCACTGGGCGGCCTTCCGCTGGGTCAGTCGGAGGAACCCGATCGACAGGACGAACGTGGCGACGGCGAGGACGACCGAGAACGCCGCGGCGAGGTTGAAGTTCGGCACCGAGGACGTCGAGTAGACGAGCATGTTCGGCGTGAACGTCGACGAGATGGTCGAGGTGAACTGGCGGAACACGGTCGGCTCGGTCAGCAGCTGCAGGGTGCCGATGACGGAGAACACCGCGGTGAGGACGATCGCCGGCACCACGAGCGGGATCTTGATCGACAGGGCGATCCGGAGCTGGGACGCACCGTCGAGCTTCGCCGCCTCGTACACCTCGGCGGGGATCGCGAGGAGCGACGAGTAGATGATGAGCATGTTGTAGCCGACGTAGACCCAGGTCACGACGTTGGCGACCGCCCACAGCACGGTGCTGCCGCCGAGCAGGTCGACCCGCGACGTCACCGCGGAGAACGGCGACAGGTCGGGGGCGTAGAGGTAGCCCCACATGATCGCGGCGATGACGCCGGGCACCGCGTACGGCGCGAAGAACGCCAGGCGGAAGAACCGCTTGCCGCGCAGCAGCGGGGAGTCGAGCAGCAGGGCGAACAGGAGCGCGAGCCCGAGCATCACCGGCACCTGCACGACACCGAACAGCAGCACGCGGAGCACCGAGCTCCAGAACTCGCCGTCCTGGAACACCAGGGCGTACTGGCTCAGGCCGCCGAAGACCTGCGTCGGGGCGCCGAACGTGCCCTGCCGCTCGATCTTCTGCAGCGACTCCCACACGGCGTAGAGGATGGGGACCAGGTAGAACGCCGTGAACAGGACGGCGAACGGCAGGACGAAGATCGCGATCGCGCGGCGGTAGCGGAACCCGCCGCCCCGGCGTCGTCGGGTCGCGCTGGGCGACTGTGCGGTGGTGGTCATGAGCGGTTCCTGTCGGTGCGGATGATCTGGGTCCCGCCGGGGGCGATGGCGGTGGTGCCGGTGACCGGGCGGTCGGCGACGAGCTCGTGGCCGACCTCGTGGTGCTCGACGGTGCGGTCGGAGTGGTTCAGCAGGAAGACCCACTCGTGGGTGTCGTCCCGGCGACGCACGACCTCGAGTCCGGGGCGGACGGCGGGGTCGGCGCGCACCCCGGCCTCGTCGAGGACGCGGTGGACGAAGCCGCCCAGCGCGCCGGCGTCGAGCACCGTGGACGTGTACCAGGCGGTCCCGGCGCCGTGCTCGTTGCGGGTGACGGCCGGGCGGCCGGCGAGCGAGCCCTCGGCGTAGTCGACGACGCTCGTCGCACCGCGCAGCTCGACCGGCTCCGACCAGACGCTGCCGGTCGTGCCGTCGGACAGCGCGATCGTGGCGTCGGCGGCGAGCGGGAGGAACTCGTCCACCCGCACGCCGAGCAGGTCGCGGAAGGCGCCCGGGTAGCCGCCGGTGCGGACCCGGTCGCGCTCGTCGACGATGCCGCTGAAGCAGCTGACGATCGCGTGCCCGCCGCCGGCGACGTGGTCGGCGATGACGGCCGCGTGCTCGTCGCGCACCAGGTACAGCTCGGGGACGACGACGAGCGCGTACCCGTCGAGCGGTGCCCCGGGGGCGACGACGTCGACGGTCACGCCGAGGTCCCAGAGCGCGGCGTGGAAGGCGTGGACCTGCTCCAGGTAGCGGAGCGCGGTGCTGGGGTGGGCCTCCAGGTCGGCCGCCCACTGGTTCTCCCAGCTGAACACGAGCGCCACGTCGGCGACCACGCGTGAGCCGCGCAGCTCGCCGAGCCGCTCGACCAGGGCGCCGAGCGCGACCACGTCGCGCCAGGTCCCCGACTCGGTGCCGGCGTGCGGCAGCAGCGCGGAGTGGAACTTCTCGCTGCCCTGCACGGACGCGCGCCACTGGAAGAAGCAGACCCCGTCGGCGCCGCGGGCGATGTGCGCCGCGGTGTTCCGGAGCATCTCCCCCGGGGCCTTCGCGACGTTGTGCGGCTGCCAGTTCACGGCACCCGTCGAGTGCTCCATGAGCAGCCAGGGGGCGCCGCCGGCCAGGCCACGGGTGGTGTCGGCGGCGAAGGCGAGCTCGACGTGCGGCCGGGGCAGGCGGTGGTCCAGGTAGTGGTCGTTCGCGATGACGTCCATGTCGCCGGCCCACGACCAGTAGTCGAGCGCCGTGATGTGCGCGGCGACCATGAAGTTCGTCGTGACGGGCTTGTCGCTCAGCTCGCGCAGGACGGCGGCCTCGGCGCGGTGGTGGCCGAGGAGCTCGTCGGACGAGAACCGGTCGAAGTCGATGGTCTGCGCCGGGTTCGTGAACGACAGCGTCGCGCGGGGCGGCAGCACCTGCTCCCACGCCGAGTAGCGCTGGCTCCAGAACGAGGTGCCCCAGGCGGCGTTCAGCGCGTCGACCGTGCCGTACCGGGCCTGCAGCCAGCCGCGGAACGCGTGGGCGGAGACGTCGCAGTAGCAGTGCGCGTTGTGGCAGCCGAGCTCGTTCGACACGTGCCAGAGCCGCACGGCGGGGTGGTCGCCGTAGCGCTCGGCGGTGGCGCGGACCAGGGCGAGGGCGTGCTCGCGGTAGACCGGGGAGCTCGGGCAGAACGCCTGGCGGCCACCGGGCCAGCGGGTCGTGCCGTCGGCGACGACGGGCAGGACCTCGGGGTGGCGGGTGGTGAGCCACGGCGGCGTCGAGGCGGTGCCGGTGCCCAGGTCGACCCCGATGCCCGCGCCGTGCAGCAGTTCGATGACGGTGTCGAGCGCGGCGAAGTCGTACTCACCCTGCCGGGGTTCGACGTGCGACCAGCCGAAGACGTTGATCGCGACGAGGTTCACGCCGGCCTCGCGCATGAGCCGGACGTCCTCGGCCCACACCTCGGGGTCCCACTGCTCGGGGTTGTAGTCGCACCCGAACGCGAGGCCCGTCGAGCCGAGTCCGAGCGCGCCGGTGGCGGTCGTCGGCAGGGTGGTGGTCGTCACGGGGATCCTCGCTGATCGGGGCGACCCGCCGCCTCGGCCGCGTGCGACCCCTTCGACGGCGAAGGCCACCCAGTGTTCTGGGAGCGCTCCCAGGCCGCACCGGGGATCAGGGCCGGAGGTTTCTGGGAGCGCTCCCAGATCAAACACCAGCGGCTGCACCCTGTCAACTGCGAGGCGTTCCGAGGGCTCCTCAGCGGCGGATATGGTTGCCCCATGTCCGAGGTCCGATCCGCTCGTCAGCGCGCCACGATCCAGGACGTCGCGGACGAAGCGGGGATGTCCCGCGGCACCGTCTCACGGGTGCTCAACGACGAGCCGTACGTGTCACCGAAGGCGCGCGAGGCCGTGCAGGACGCCGTCCGACGTGTCGGCTACGTGCGCAGTGCCGCCGCCCGCAGCTTGGTCACCCGGCGTTCCGGGGCGATCGCGCTCATCGTGCACGAACCCTCGGTCGTGGTGCTCGACGACCCCAACATCGGCAACATCCTGATCGGCACGAACGCCGTGCTGTCCGACGCCGACCAGCAGCTCGTCACGATCATGGTCGACTCCGCCCGCGACAGCGAGCGCGTGGTCGAGTACCTGCGCGGCGGCTTCGTCGACGGCGCCATCGTGCTGTCCGCCCGCGACGGCGACCCGATCACCGGCGCGATCGAGGAGATCGGCATGCCCGCGTGCTTCGTCGGACACCCGTCCGACGCCGCGAACATCTCGTACATCGGCATCGACAACCGCGACGCCGCCGAGCAGATCACCCGACGGCTGGTCGACACCGGCCGACGACGGATCGGGATGCTCGCCTCCGGGCTCGACCGCGACTCCGGCCAGGACCGCCTGGCGGGGTTCACCGCGGCCCTCGGCGAGCGCTTCGACCCCGACCTCGTCGCCCGGAACCCCCTGTTCAGCTACACCGCCGGCGCCGAGGGCATGCGCGAGCTGCTCGAGCGGGCCCCGGACATCGACGGGGTGTTCGCCGCGTCGGACGCCGTCGCCGCAGGCGCCATGGACGTCCTGCAGCGCAGCGGCCGGAGCGTGCCGTCGGACGTCGGTGTGGTCGGGTTCGACGACAGCGCCTGGGCGCTGCGGTGCGACCCGCAGCTGTCGACGGTGCGGCAGCCGGCGCGCCTGCTCGGCGAGCAGGCGGCACACCAGGTCCTCGAGCAGATCGGCGGCACCGACGACGGCCCACGCGGTCTGCTGTTGCCGACGGAGGTCGTCTGGCGCGGGTCCGCGTAGCCGGCCGCGGACGGACGGGAGGCCCGTGGCGGCGTCGCCACGGGCCTCCCGTCCGTCCGTGGGTGCGTTCCGCACCCGGCTGGGTCAGCCCTGCGGCGGCGAGTAGAGCTGCAGGTCGTTGCCCTCGCTGTCCTTGAAGGGGATGATCTTGCCCCACGGGTGCTCGCTGATCTCACCCTGGATGTCCGCGCCGCGCTCCTTGAGCGAGGCGACCTCGTCCTCGATGCTGCCGTCCGGCTGGAACGACACGACGGCGCCGCCGTCGCTCGCCTGGCTGGCGGACTCGCGTCCGTTCAGGCCGATCATCAGACCACCGGCGTCGATCTCGCTCCAGTCGTCGGACTGGTCCTTGACGGTGAGACCGAGCGTGTCGCGGTAGAACGCGACGGCGCGCTCCATGTCGCTGACCGGGACCCAGACTGCTGCGACTCCACTTGCCATGGTGTTTCCTCTCGTCGTGGTGTGCCGTGGACGGTAGGCAGCGCTCGTGCACGCCGGTACAGGGTCGGTGTCCCCCGGGGTCGGGTCAGCCGGCGGCCGGACGCCACATGCTGATCGGGGTCGCCGCGCGGAACCCCGCGATCGGCGCGCCGTCCGCGAACCCGTGCCGTCGGTACAGCCGACGGTTCACCGGGGTGGAGGACTCTAGGTACGCGCCTTCCGACGTCCGGTCCGCGCGCTCGAGTGCGTGGCCGAGCAGCAGTCCGCCGATGCCCCGACCCCGTGCTGACGCCGACACCCCGATCTCGGTGAGGTACCAGTGCGGTGTGACCGGGCGGGCGCGCTCCATGCGGCGCAGGTGGGCCAGCGCACGGAGCGCCCCGCCGAGCCCCAGGGCCCGGAGGAACGCCGGCACCTGCCGCACGAAGGCCCGGACGCCACCGGGCTGCCGACCGGGCGCCTGCCAGAAGGCGGCGCCGACCACCCGCTCACCGATCGTGGCGACGTCCACCCGACGACCGGTCGTCGGCACCGAGCGGATGAGGGCCGCGAAGAGGCGGGCCAGCACGGCGGGACGGTCCTCGCCGGATCGGGGCGGTCGGAACTCGGCGAGCACCGGGTCGTCGGCGAAGGCCTCGGCCAGGACCGCTGCGGCCGCTTCGAGTTCGGCGGGTCCTGCTGCTCGGACGACGGTCTCCATGGTGACTCCTCGGGTCGAACGACTTGGCCACTTGGCCGACTTCATCTTGGCGGGCTTTCCTGCACGCGCACCGGGCACTTCCCGAGAGGATCGAGGGCAGATCGCGGGCGCTGCCGGTGCGTGAATCGGCCATCGCAGCCTTTCGCACCCCTGACCTGCAAACCGACCGTAGAAGCGCTCCGAATGTCATGTGTGCCGCACACTGCGGCGCGTACAGAAAAGAGGGCTGATCATGACCAGCAGCGCAGCAACCGCACGCACCGGCTCCGGCTCGACGTGGACCCAGCGGGGCGCGTTCGTCTTCGGTGTCGTCTTCCTGATCGTCGGCATCGCCGGGTTCATCCCCGGACTCACCATGGACATGGGCTCGATGTCCGTGGCCGGCCACGGCTCCATGGCCCTGCTCCTGGGCCTGTTCCAGGTGTCCGTCCTGCACAACATCGTGCACCTGCTCTTCGGCATCGTCGGGCTGCTCGCCGCCCGCCGTGCAGCCTCAGCGCGCCTGTACCTCGTCGCCGGCGGCATCGTCTACGCGGTGCTCTTCGTCTACGGGCTCTTCACCGCGGGCATGACCGGTGGCGCGAACTTCGTGCCGCTGAACAGCGCAGACAACGTGCTGCACGCCTTCCTCGCCGTCGCGATGATCGTGCTCGGTTTCGTCCTGCCGCGGATCGGCACGCGCACCGCGCGCTGAACCGCAGCACACACCGGACGGGAGGCCCGTGGCGACACTGCCACGGGCCTCCCGTCCGCCGTGTGGTCCGCAACCGACCTGCCGGGGGCTTGAAAGGTATGCCTATTCAAGCGTCGGCTGCCGTCAGGAGCGCCCGTCGTCCGCGTCGAAGAGCACGCACTGCAGCATCTCGGCGTTCACCACCTTGCAGAAGTGGTGCGCCTCCATCTGCACGTCGGGCTCGCCCTTCACGCAGTGGAACCCGACCACGTAGACGTCGAAGCCCCGCAGCGGTGCCGAGGTCTGCAGCACGGCGGCACCGCGGTCGAGCAGGGCGAGCTCGAAGCCGCCGGGCTCTCCGTGTGGGGTGACACCGGTCTTCCGGTCGTGCACGGTGGGGTTCAGGGGCATGCGGGCGTCCTTCCGTCCGTTCGAGGTGCGCGCCATGCAACCCGGAACGCCCTTGCTGGCGTCGGAGGCCAGGTAACGACTTCGCATCGAAGTTTGATGTTCTACATATTTCTTTGGTTCTCCGCCAGGCTCGACGTTCATGAAGACTTCCGTCAAGAGCGCCCTCGTAGCTGCCGCCACCATCTCTCTGTTGCTCGCCAGCGGCACCGCAGCCGAAGCGACGCAACCGCGCGAGCCTCGAGCCGCGTGGGGGTACTACAACAAGGTGGTCAACAAGTCGAAGAAGTCCCACCACACCGGTTCGCAGATCCTCGCATCCTGCGGGTCCCGCACGTCCTCGATGAACTGCGGCCTCACGAAGGGCCGCGCAGCAACACGAACGATCGGTCTGGAGTTCGGTGCGACGAGGAAGTGGGCCGCGGGCAAGCTCGACTTCAGCGCTTCCCGCACACAGAGCGTCTCGGTGACCTGCAGCAGGCAGCGTGTCCCCAAGGGAAGGATGCTCGTCGCCTACCCGGTCGGGAACCGCTACAAGTACAAGATCGAGAAGCACATGACCGGCGCTGGGAAGGACTACGTCACCGGTCGTTCCGGCTGGTTGTACGCCTTCAACCCGGGCAGTGCACGCGTGACGTGCGACATCATCCGGTACCGCTGACCGATGTTCGCCCTGCGCCTGAGCATCAGAGTGACCAGCATTGCCGTCGCCGCCTTGCTGCTGGCGGGATGTTCCACAGCAGGTCACCCGGCCCGCGCGGACGTCACGGTCGGGATGACGGTCACCGAAGCCGGTGCCCTCGTCCCGGACGGTGACGCGTTCGTCTGGTACGACCTGTCTCCACAGGTGCTCCATCGCCCAGCGACACTGTCTCAGGCCGACGGAGCGGACGGCGTCATCGTCGCCGTCTGCGATGGGATTGGCCACGGGGACGTCGCGGTCGGGGTTGTTCCGGAGACCGACTTCGACGGCGCAGTGAGCACCGCTGCCCGCAAGGAGGAGTACCGGCACTTCCTCCCCGAGTGCGCGCAAACCCGAGGACACCCGCGTTCCGCACCGTGACCGTGGCTGAACCCGACCGGCGTACTGTCCGCTGCATGCCCGCACTCATCGACACGTTCACCCTGTCCAACGGTCTGCACATCCCGAAGATCGGTTTCGGCACCTGGCAGATCCCGTCCGGCTCCGACGCGTACGACGCTACGAAGACCGCCCTCGAGCTCGGCTACCGCCACATCGACACCGCCCTGGCGTACGGCAACGAGGCGAGCGTCGGCGAGGCCGTCCGCGACAGCGGCATCCCCCGCGACGAACTCTTCATCACCACGAAGCTGCCGGCCGAGATCAAGACGGCCTCGGGCGCCCGCGACGCCTTCGAGGAGTCGAGCAACAACCTCGACCTCGGACACGTCGACCTGTACCTGATCCACGCGCCGTGGCCCTGGAGCGACATGGGCTCCGACCACCGCGACGGCAACGTCGAGGTCTGGAAGGTCTTCGAGGAGCTCTACGACGCCGGCCGCACCAAGAGCATCGGTGTCTCGAACTTCGCCGTCGCCGACCTCGAGGACCTGCTCGGCCGCACGGACGTCGTCCCGCACGCCAACCAGATCCGCTGGTTCATCGGCAACACCCAGGACGAGACGACCGCCTTCGACCGCGAGCACGACATCCTGACCGAGGGATACTCCCCGCTCGCCACCGGAGGCCTGCTCGAGAACCAGCAGATCGCCGAGATCGCGGCGAAGTACGACAAGACCGTCGCCCAGGTCGCGATCCGCTACCTGCTCGAGAAGGACGTCCTGCCCCTGCCGAAGTCCACCACCCCGTCGCGCATCGCCGAGAACGCCGACGTCGACTTCGTGCTCGCCGCTGAGGACGTGGCCGCGCTCGACGCGCTCGAGGACACCGCGAGCTGACGCGCCCCCCCCCCGGCCGGGCGGCGGGGTGCCCGCGGGCCCCGCGCCTCCCGTCGGTACACGGCCGAGTCACGGGCGAGGCTCAGCCGCCGTGCGGACGCACGGTGATCTCGGCTACGAAGTTCCGGTCCTCGCGCTCGAGGTCGTCGTCGGGGGCGTTCACGAACGTCACGGCGATGCCGGTGGCGAGAAGGATGCCGGCGCGCGTTCCCTGGCCTTCGTCATCCGGGGAGGCGTGTAGCGTTTGGCGCCCCTTCACCGGGCATTTTTGCGGGACAGGTATACGGCAATACCCCTGGTCAGGCGGCAGTAGGCAGCGGAAGGCGTCGAAGGTGACAATTGGGGTGTAGCGGTGAACCACCGGCTACTGGACACCCCTCGCAGGGCTTCACCTGGCCGGCCGCCTGAGAGACTGCGCGCATGATTTCAGACTCCGTGCCGTGGCGTGAGCATCTCTGGAAGGCCGCGACGGCACTCGAGAAGCGTGCGAACTCGACGCGATGGGTTCAGCGGACGTCGTTCCTTGTCGAGCGCGACCTGTTGAACGGGATGTTCGCGATCCGGCGTCTGATCGAAGCAGCGAAGACGTCCTCGAACCTGCCCGCGGAGCGTATCTCTTGCGGCGTGCACCCGCTCACCGGACGGGTACCCAAGATCTACGACAGGTGGTCCTTCTGGGAGCACTACGACATGGCCTCAAAGCAGCAGACTCAGCTGACGGTGAGAGAGCTAGTCACGATCTTCATTCATTCATTCGTGTTTGACTTCTACCCCGAGTCGGACGCTGAGCCAGCGATGATCTGGGTCGTGTCAGACCGCGACCGGCACAAGCGGCTCTACTCCGTGACTTTCGAGAGAGTGGTCGCCCTGTTTCGGCGGGTCGGTAGCGAACACGTGCTGTTCACGGCCGGTCCGTTCGACGAGTCAGCGGTGCGGCTGTCGCAACACGACATGGTCGACGCAGGGTTTGCTAGGTACGAACCGTTCCCCTATGCGACAGGCTCGGACGCATCAATCAGTCAACTTCGAGCGGCCTTCCCGTCGCTCGCCTGGTCGCCCTTTACCGCCGACCGTTAGCCGATCGGCTACCGGGCGGCTGTGTCCTCGCCTGCTCGACTACATCAAGAACTCGGTCGCTGCTTCGACCCCTTCAGTCATCAGGCTCCAGCTCGGCCGAGCGAAGTCCTCCCGCCTCAAGCGCACCCTGACCTCGTCAACGACCTCATCGGCGCGAGTCTGGGCACGAGTGACACCGTTGACCTCGTAACCGAGCTTCGCGGACACCCGTAGGGATGGCTCGTTCCAAGCGACTGCGCTCGACTCCGCCCGCTCAGCCCCCAAATGGTCGAACGAGAACAGCAGCAGCGCCGCCCGCATCTCGGTCCCAAGCCCTCGGCCCTGATGCGCGAGGGCAAGCCATGAGCCGCTCTCGACGGTCTTGCGGGCGGCAAAGCGGCGAGCATGCAGTTCCTGAACCCCGACCGGCGTCCCCCGGTGGAACACGGTGAAGCTCACACCCCACGAGTCACGGCTCACCCCGGACCGGAGCTTCCAGTGGTACTGAGCCAGAGAACGAGCCAACGTTGTCGGTTCTGCGTCCGTCCACGGGACCCCGAACGGCATCCGAGCGGGGTCGTGGACACCGGACAGGGCCGCGTCGACGAGCCCAGGAAGATCTTCGTCGCGCAGGGGCCGCAGTTCCAGCCGAGGAGTGATGAGGCGCAGCCCGAACAAGGGCCAAACTTGATCGAGATCCATTTCTCAACGGTACGAGCGCGGCGTCAAACGTTACGGGCTCGCGATGTCCCGCTGGCCGATCCCTCCTTGGGGACCGGTTGTGTGGGTAGCGTCGAGACATGCTCGACGGATGGTCTGATACTGCGACTGCTTACGACAGGTCTTTCGCGCGACTCTGCGCAGGGGCCATCGACGGGTTGCTTGGGAACCACGTGAGCGTCGGCGACGGGCCCGCTCTCGACGTCGGAACAGGGACGGGATCCGTCGTGGACGCCCTCATCCGACGCGGATTCGCGGTCACCGCATGCGACAAGGAACCATCCATGGTGCGGTTCGCTGCAAGACGCTACCCGGCAGTTGACATCGGAACTGCGGCGCTGCCCTCACTGCCCTACGACGACGCCTCGTTCGCGGTCACGACCGCGAACTTCGTCCTCAACCACGTACCAACCCCGCTCACATCGGCTCGTGAGCTCCTTCGAGTCACCCGTCCTGGTGGAACCGTCGCCGCGACGATTTGGCCGTCCGAACCGGTCGGAGCGCTCAACCAGTTCTGGAACATGATCATCAGGGCAGCGGACGTCGCGGTGCCGGCCGGACACCGATTGCCTCCAAAGGACGACTTTCCGAGAAACGTCGGCGGCTTCCGCGAGCTGTTTTGCAACGCCGGCGCAACCACCGTCGACTGCAGCCTGTTCTCGTACACCTTCCGTATCCGTCCCGACGACCTCTGGGCAGCGGTGACGGCAGGGATCGCAACGATCGGTCAGACGTACATGAGCCAGACCGACGAAGGCCGTCAACGGATGCAGGCTGTCTTCACGGACGCAGCGGCGCGGGAGGCCCCTTCCAATGTCCTTTCGTTTGAGAGCACAGCTGTGGTCGCCCACTCCGTCGTCCGGTAGCCGATCCCTCTGTGAGACATGGAGGGGTTTCTGTGGCACGCGCCCCTGGTCAGGAAGGAACCAACGAAGCGTCCTCGGTGAGCAGCTATGCCAGGGTGGAGGGAATCTACGAGCGAAAGGCGACCTCCCATGGCGCAGAAAGTCACCACGCACCTCGTCGACGACCTCACCGGCGACACCATCGAAGACGGCAAGGGCCGCACCGTGTCCTTCTCTTTCGATGGCGGCCACTACGAAATCGATCTGACCGACGACAACACCGACGCGCTCCGCGAAACGTTCTCCGACTACATCGCCGCAGCACGCAAGGTCACCAGCCGCGCTGGCCGCACCAGCGCCGGCAGCGCGCCGAAGCGTGGCAACTCGGAAGAGCTCGCGAAGATCCGCGAATGGGCGAACGCGAACGGCCACGAGGTCTCCTCCCGCGGCCGCATCAGCCAGGCCGTCCGCGACGCCTACAACGCCGCGCACTGACGCCACTCTGCCAGCGGTACAGTCGGCCACCTCGAGGGGTGGCCGGCTGTTCGCGTTCGCCCCGACATGACGTTCACAGGTCGGCACGCCGCACGAATAGTTCACTTTCGTAAAGTGTCCTGTTCATACGCGTCCTTCCTGTCGCGCTTACCCTCCGCGCTCAGACCGAGAGATGGTCTCTTGAAGGAAGGTGATCCGGCGACCCTGCAGGCTCAACGGCTACTCCTGAACGTGATCTAAGATTCAGGTTCACCAACTGCCAAATCCCTCCCACTGCCGAGGCGTTGCGGTTCCGCGCCTTGGCTTGTCAAAACCTCCCACCCATGCTTGTGCGAGGAGCGCTGCGGACGTCAGCCTCCCGGGGAGAAGACTATGAACATCACCAAGAGGTCGCGCCGGTTGACTTCGCTCGGGGTAGCACTCGGGCTCGCCGTCGCAATCGCGGTTCCCACAATGGCTTCTGCGTCGACTGGACTCGAAGCCACACCAACGGTGAGCAACGCACCAAACACCGCCCAGTATGACGCCCAGCTCCAGGCGTTGGCCGGCACGCAGACGGAAGCGGAGATCCACCAGGTCGAGTGGTCTGGCGGCCAGGTATACCTGCTGGTCGACGGCGCAACGGGCAAGGTCACAGCGGCGTACAAGCCCAATTCACGAGTACACACCGATGCTTTGTCGTTCTCGTCACCCGGCTGCACTTCAACCAGCCTCTGCATGACAACAACCTCATCGGTGCCTTATGGCTACACCGGCACCGGGTCGCTGTCCGGCCGCTGGGGCCCATTGAAGCGCTTCGCGGCGGGCGACCGCGAGGCATACATCAACTACGGGGGACATCAGTACAGCTTTCCGCCGGACGGCTTCATCGTCTTCGGAAGCCACCCGGTGACCATCACGCGAATTCAACGCCTCTAAGTTCTCTTAGGATGGGCGCGACACCGGCTGCCCGGTCACGCGCCCATCTGTTCTGCTTGGTGAGACCATGACACGCAATGCACCGCCTCAGCTGGGCGAATCACGATGGAGTAGCGGCCAATGATTCGACGCCTACGCAACCTGTCGCTGCGCGCGCGCCTGACGCTCGGGAGCGTAGGGGTCGCCGCGCTGGTCATCGCCGCGCTGGTCATGGTGATGCGCGTTCAGGTGGACAACGTTGTCGCGAACGCAACCCGCACATTGCTTCGCGCGGACGCGAGCCCGTACGTGACGGAAGTGGAACGCTCAGCGGACCCGAGTTTCCGTGCGCCAGGAAACGGGCAGCTTGTCGCCGTCCTCGATCCGAGCGGCAAGCGTGTTCTTTCATCAATCGAACAGCATTCGCTGCTGCGGAAGCTACCCGAGATCGCGCGATTTGACGACGGCTCCTCAACGGCGATCCAGGCTGGCTCGTCGTACCGGGTCGTCGTCGATCATCCGCAAAGCGCCTCGGGGCGTTGGACCGTAATCGCCGCAAGTGACGCTCAGGGAGAGGCGCTCGTCATCGACTCGCTGACCGGCGGCGTCGTCGTCGCCGGCGTGCTGGTTCTGGCCTGTTTCGGCGGCGCGACATGGCTGTTGTCCTGCGCCGCGCTCAGGCCCGTCTCGAGGATGCGTCGCGAAGCAGAACGACTCAGCGCCGGAGAAGCCGACGCCGACCTTCCCGTTGGAGACGCTCGGGACGAACTCCAAGCTCTTGCACGCACCTTGAACGAGTTCTTGAGCAGGACGCGCGACGCTGCCGCACGCGAGCGCCAGATGGTATCCGACGCGAGCCACGAACTCCGCACCCCCCTCGCCATACTCACCACGCAACTGGAACTCGCTTCACTCGACAGGGGCGACGCCGCCGCACTCCAAGTTCACGTCAAGCAAGCGCAGCACAACGTCGCGCGACTCGCGCGACTCGCGAACGACCTCCTTACCCTCTCCCGAGCGGACGAAGCCGAACGCGTGGACTCGACGTCGCGAACGCTCACCAGTTGGGAAGAGCTCAGCGATGAAGTACTGGTAGCAGTAGACCGCCTACGAATGATCGCAGCCGCAAAAAACATCACGATCGAATTCGACATCGATCCGCAAGACGGATCCGACTCGGAAGAAAATGCAACGCAGGAACCCCACGTGTTCCGACTGGATCGCCGCGGAATGAGTCAACTCATCACCAACACTGCCAGCAACGCGATCGACGCACTCCCGGAATCTGGGACGATCACAGTCGCCTGGTCGCTGGAAGACAGCTCCGCCCGGCTGACGGTCACTGATGACGGCCCCGGTGTGCCTCCGGACTTCATCGCCGTGGCGTTCGACCGATTTACCAGGCCGGACAAGGCGCGTACAGCGCGACCGACTGACGGCCAGCCGAAACTCGGAGGATCCGGACTCGGCCTCGCGATCGTCCAAGCCACAGCCCAGCTCGCCGGAGGCACTGCTTCAATGCGTAATCTCGACCCGCGCGGACTGGAAGTCACCGTCGTGATTCCACGGATAAGCCCCGAAAAGCCCAAGATAACTAAACGAGAGCGGCGTTTTGGGCACGCAAACACCGGGAAAGCCGGCTGAAACCGTCGGCCGCACGCCACGCACCGGCGTCCTCCGCACAGCCCCCCCCCGGGGGGGGCATGCCGGCGCCTCGCCCGTGCTGTGGTTGGAGCGCGAGGGCAGATGGCGCCTATTACGAGATCGACCTCACCGACGACAACGTCGACGCGCTCCGCGAAACGTTCTCCGACTACATCGCCGCCGCACGCAAGGCCAACGGCCGCTCCGTCCGCACTACTGCTGGCAGTGCGCCGAAGCGTGGGAACTCGGAAGAGCTCGCCAAGATCCGCGACTGGGCCAACGCGAACGGCCACGAGGTCTCCTCCCGCGGCCGCATCAGCCAAGCCGTCCGCGACGCGTACGACGCCGCACACTGACACCCCCGCGACACGGCACACGGGCGCGTGTCGGCTAGATAGGCACCTCAGCCGTGCAGTTTCCGCATCGTTCTGCGGGCGGGACGCGCTGACGACGACGACTGCACGTGCGCTGGTTGACGAGCAGGGGTCGCGCGACCGATGAGGGCGCCCGACCCCTACTGTGGTTGCTGCCTGTCGTTCAGTCGCAGATCCGGTGGTAAATGTACGCGGTGCAGATCTGCCGCTTCTTGTCGCAGTTCTTCGCGTGGACCGTCTCGGTCCACGTGTGACAGACGAGTGGACGCGCCTGCGCAGGAGCCGCAGCAGCGGGCAGAACGACACCCACTCCCGCCAGCGCCACGACCATCCCCATACCGGCCAGTGCCTGCTTGATCTTGCTCATCGCATGTCCCCCTGTTTGTTCGGAGCCGTTCGGCACCTCATCGTAAGCGGGCGGCCATGCCCTCGCACGCGCCATTGATGGCGGGTTGTATAGGGAGGTGACTCGTCCGTCAGGACGCTGGTTCGACGCCATAGGCTGAAGGGTTCCGGTTAATGGCGTGCAGCAGCCCACGGATCTTCCAGGCCCCGGCTCCGACCTCGATCGCGTACTCCCCGGGCGCATCGATGCGGCGGGCGATCGCCTGGTGATTTGTCATCGTTACACCCTTCGAGACGGTAGCCGATCGGCTATCGGGCACCGAGACCAGCGCTCCTGTGTCCGTCGATGACGCCGTCCACCTCGCAGTCGGCCCGGTCTCGAAACCGACCTGGAGTGAACGGCATCAGGTCCTCGGGAGCGTGTGGCAGCGAGTTCGCTTGACGACGGTCACCTGATCGACAGATCGATCGCGACGACGCCGAGCACGAAGGTCAGGACGATGACCACGAGGCCGATCGCTGGCGTCACTACCCGTCGCCGCACCGTGGGAACACCGGACGCTCCGATGACCCAGGTCGTGATCGTGACGATGAGTGCGACCAGCGGTACGAGGAACTGCGCGGTCTCCCCGACGGCGTACGAACACTGCAACGTCACGTCGGAAGCGCAGGGCGTGTACTGCTCCAGTTGCGCGGCGACCATCCCCGGCAGCGAGCCGATCGTCGCGAACACCTCGAGGAACACGAGGGAACAGAGCGCGAGCCCCAGTCCCCACGAACCACGCGGACGGCGCTGCCCCTCGTCGTGCACGGATGACCGCTTCATGTGGCCTGACCGTAGCGCAGGGGTGACACGGAGCACGGACTCGTAGGGTCGAGTCGTACCGACCGCACACCCGGGTGGGTCCGTGCCCCACAGCGGACCTGACGACGGGAACAGATCGTCCCTGTTGCCGGTTGCACCACACGGTGTCGCAGCCAGTGACACGAGAGCCCAGGAGGCCACCATGACCACCACCGAGACCGCCATCCTCGCCGGCGGATGCTTCTGGGGAGCGCAGCAGCTCCTCCGTCGTCGTCCCGGCATCGTCAGCACCCGCGTCGGCTACTCCGGCGGCGACGTGCCGAACGCGACGTACCGCAACCACGGCGACCACGCCGAGTCGGTCGAGATCGTCTTCGACCCGTCCCAGATCTCGTACCGGGACCTGCTGGAGTTCTTCTTCCAGATCCACGACCCGTCGACGAAGGACCGCCAGGGCAACGACATCGGTCGGAGCTACCGTTCGGCCGTCTTCTACACGACCGACGAGCAGAAGCAGGTCGCGCTCGACACCATCGCGGACGTCGACGCGTCGGGCATCTGGCCCGGCAAGGTCGTCACCGAGGTCACCGCGGCCGGCCCGTTCTGGGAGGCCGAGGACGAGCACCAGGACTACCTCGAGAAGAACCCGCACGGCTACACCTGCCACTTCGTGCGTCCGGGCTGGAAGCTCCCGCACCGCGATGAGGCGACCGCGGCCGTCTGACCTGACGAACGCGGCGGATCAGCGGGATCCGCCGAGCAGTTCCAACCAGTCCCCGGGACGGCGATCCGCCGACCCGGGGACTGTCTGCATCACGGGGTGACCGGCCGGCCATGGCTCCGCCATGCCTGTGAAGGGCCACATGCGGTCGGGAGGCACGGGGCGGGCCCGCACCGCGCCTCCAGGCCGTCGTCGGGTCGCGTCCAGGGCGAGGCGTGGGGCGGTCGTGCGGGTGGCCGGGCCAGGATGGTTCTGGGGCCGACAGCCGATCGGCTCGCAGAGGGAGGACACCGTGGACACAGCGCCGTACTCGCAGCCGTTGCGGGAGTACATCGAACAGCTGCGGACCGAGGGGTACAGCGTCGCGGGCGGCCAGACGGCCGACCCGGACCTGATCGACCCGCACGGCAACCCGGTGCTGACCTGGCAGGACGACTACCCGTACTCGGAACGCCTGCCGCGGGACGAGTACGAGTACCAGAAGTACCTGCTGCAGATCGAGCTGCTGAAGTGCCAGTACTGGCTCGAGGACACCGGGCAGAAGGTCGTCGTGCTGTTCGAGGGGCGTGACGCCGCGGGCAAGGGCGGCACGATCAAGCGGTTCACGGAGCACCTCAACCCCCGGACCTCGCGGGTGGTCGCGCTGAGCAAGCCGACCGAGCGCGAGCGCGGTGAGTGGTACTTCCAGCGGTACGTGCAGCACCTGCCGGCCGCCGGTGAGATGGTCCTGTTCGACCGCTCCTGGTACAACCGTGCCGGCGTCGAACGGGTGATGGGGTTCTGCGACGACGACGAGTACGAGTCCTTCATGACCCAGGTGCCGCAGTTCGAGCGGATGCTCGTCGACTCCGGCATCCACCTGACGAAGTTCTGGTTCTCGGTGACCCGGCGCGAGCAGCGGACCCGGTTCGCGATGCGGCAGCTCGACCCGGTGCGGCGGTGGAAGCTGTCCGACATCGACCTGCTGTCGCTCGACCGGTGGGAGGACTACACCGAGGCGAAGATGGCGATGTTCACCCGGACGAGCAAGCGGTACGCGCCGTGGACGATCGTGCGGTCGAACGACAAGAAGCGCGCACGGCTCAACGCGATGCGGTACTTCCTGACGCAGTTCGACTACCCGGACAAGGACGCCGACGTGATCGGCAAGCCGGACCCGCTCATCGTCCGCCGGGGCAAGCGGGACGTCGACATCGAGTGATCCCCCGCGGCGGCTGAACCGCCCGCCGACTCGGAACGTTTACACGCCGCCGCTTCCCGTCACGCACTCGAAACAGACGGGCAACGGCGCCGACACAGGGCCGCAAGACACTTGTCGCACTACCTGTCACCCGACAGGTACTCCGCGAAAGGTCTGCAGTCATGCGTTCTCCGCAAGCACCGCTCCACGCACCGCGCGCCACGTCCGACGTCGACACGCAGGGGCTCGCCCGCCTCGGCTACGAGCAGGAGCTCCACCGCGGGGTCGGCTCGTTCTCCTCCTTCGCGGCGGGCTTCTCCTTCGTCTCGATCCTCACCACGGTCTTCCAGCTGTTCGGACTCGGCTTCGGGCTGGGCGGTGCTGCGTTCTTCTGGGCGTGGCCGCTCGTCTTCGGCGGCCAGCTGCTGGTGGCGCTGAACTTCGCGCAGCTCGCGGCCCGCTGGCCGATCTCGGGCGCGATCTTCCAGTGGTCGAGCCGTCTGGCCGGAGCCCGGTTCGGGTGGTTCACCGGCTGGACGATGATCATCGGCCAGATCCTCACCGTCGCGGTGGCGGCCATCGCCGTGCAGGCCGTGCTCCCCGCGATCTGGGACGGGTTCCAGATCGTCGGCGGTCCGGGCGCCGACCCGTCCGTCGCGTCGCCGACCGGTGCTGCGAACGCGGTGGTCCTCGGGCTGGTGATGCTCGCCGTGACCACGATCGTGAACATCACGAGCGTCCGGCTGATGGCCCGCGTGACGAGCTTCGGCGTGCTCATCGAGATCGTCGGCGTGGTCGTGCTCATCGGCGCCCTGTTCCTGCTGCCGCACCGCAGTGCCTCCGTGGTGTTCACGACCGCCGGCTCGACGAGCACCGAGCCGTACGTGTGGGCTTTCCTGGCGTCCTCGCTGATGGCCGCGTACGTGATGGTCGGCTTCGACTCCGCCGGTGAGCTCGCGGAGGAGACCCACAACCCGCGCCGGACCACCCCGAAGACGATCGTCCGGGCGCTGACGGTCTCCGGCCTCGGCGGCGGGCTGCTCATCATCGGCGCCCTGGTCGCCGCGCCGAGCCTGACCGACGGCAAGCTCGCCTCGCAGGGCCTCGCCTGGGTGATCACCTCGACCCTCGGCGACGTCTTCGGGCGGCTCCTGCTCTGCACCGTCGCAGTCGCCGTCTTCGCCTGCACCCTGGCCGTGCAGACCGCCGGCGCCCGGATGGTCTACTCGATGGCCCGCGAGAAGGCGCTGCCCTTCCACCGCACCCTCGCCCGGGTCTCGCCCCGCACCGGCACCCCGATCGCCGCGTCGATCGTCGTCGGGGTCGGCGCCGGGCTGGCCCTCGCCGTCAACATCGGGCAGTCCGCGATCTTCACCGCCCTGTCGAGCCTGTGCATCGCGATGCTCTACCTGGCCTACCTCGGGGTCACCGGGCCGCTGCTGGTCCAGCGCATCACGCTCCGCCGCACGGGCCTGCCGACCGGGGTGGACGAGGACGGCAAGCCGCTGTTCACCCTCGGCCGCTGGGGCATCCCGCTCAACGCCCTGGCCGTGGCGTTCCAGATCGGCATGGCGATCAACCTCATCTGGCCCCGGCCGGAGATCTACGACCTGACCGGCACGTCGTGGTGGCTGCAGTACAGCGCCCTGCTGTTCATCGGCGGCGTGCTGCTCGTCGGCTGGGCGTGGTCGAGCTGGCGGCACCGGGTGCACGGCCCGATCACCCTTGCCGAGGTCCCCACCACCGCGGCGGTGCCCGTCCCCGCAGCCGCGGCTGCCGCGAACCCGGTGGCCGAGGCCCCGGCTGCCGCCTCCGTCGAAGCCTGATCCGGAAGGAACCCCATGCGCGACCTCCACCAGACCGACAGCGTGCTCGCCTCCCGGTCCGACGCACGTGCCCAGGCCGGCTCGCAGTCCGAGTACATGCCGTACCTGCCGGCGTCGTCGTCGCCGTTCGCCCCCGCGGGCGTCGACCCTGCGCAGCTCGTGTGGGCGGAGACGGTGGCACCCGGCGGGTACACGCACAAGGTGCTGGCCCGCGGGTCACGGCTGCGGTTCGACGACCCGACGGGTGACGCCTGCGCCAACGTCCTGGTGTGCAACGCGCTCGAACCGTGGGAGCGGCTCAACGTCGCCGACACCCAGAAGATCCCGTGGCAGGCGTACCTGGGCCAGGGGTCGCCGCTGCTGAGCGGGGACGGCCGGGCACTGGCGACCGTGCTCGAGGACACCTCCGGGCACCACGACGCCTTCTGCGGCACCTCGACCGACGCGTGGAACGAACGGAAGTACGGCGACGCCGCACCCGAGGGACGCTCCCCGAGCGGTCGGTCGCTCTTCGCGAAGGCCGCCGCCAAGCACGGACTCACCAAGCGTGACCTACCACCGAGCATCTCGTTCTTCCAGGGCGTGCGGATCGACGGCGAGGGGGCGATGACCTTCACCGGCTCGGCCGGAGCGGGCACCCACGTCACGCTCGTCGCCGAGCTGCCGTTGCTCGTGCTGGTCGCCAACGTCGCGCACCCGATCGACCCGCGACCGGACTACGTCGTCGGACCGCTCCGGGTGCACGCCTGGCGCGGGACCCCGACGACCGCGGCCGACGAACGGTTCACCGCGACGCCGGAGCTCACCCGCGCCTACCTGAACTCGATCGACTACGCGGAAGCCCGAGGCCTGTGATGACCGGTACGACGACCCACACCCACATCCGCACCTCCACCGTCCCCGTCGGGGCCGTCCACGACCCGGACGTCGCCCTCGACTGGAGCGAGTCCCTGGTGCCCGGCGCGGTGGTCCGCGACGACCGGGTCGCCCCGCTCGCACCGTGGTCCGCCGTGGTCCGTGCCGGCCAGGTGCTCACCATCGTCGACGTCGGCGGCAACCAGAGCGCCGACTGCCTGCTCTACGACGCCCACGACCCCGACGAGCGGTACAGCGTGCCGGACACCCTCGCCGCACAGGGCAACGCGTACGTCCGGACCGGCACCGTCCTGATGTCGAACGAGGGCCGTCCGCTGATGACCGTCGTCGCGAACGAGATCGACCGGCAGGACACCATCGGCGGCGCGTGCTCGAAGGAGTCGAACACCCTGCGGTACGGGCACCACACCCAGTACCAGCACGGCTGCCGCGAGAACTTCCTGGCCGAGGCCGGCCGCCACGGACTCGGTGCCCGCGACATCGTGTCGAACCTCAACTGGTTCATGAACGTGCCGGTCGAGGCCGACGGCGCCCTCGGGATCGTCGACGGCATGAGCGCCCCCGGCAAGCGGGTCGCGATCCGTGCCGAGCGGGACGTGCTCGTCGTCGTCTCGAACTGCCCGCAGATGAACAACCCCTGCAACGACTTCTCCTGCACACCGCTGCGCATGATCGTGGTCCAGCCGTGACCGCCGCGCCCGACCCCACCGGGACCGCCACCGTGAACCAGACCCCCGCGCTCAGCACCGACACCGTCCTCGTCGCGAACCGCGGTGAGATCGCCCGCCGCATCATCCGCTCCGCCAAGGCACTCGGCATGCGCACCGTCGCCGTCTACTCCGACGCCGACCGCGCGGCACCCCACGTCCGCGAGGCCGACACCGCCGTCCGACTCGGTCCCGCACCCGCCCGCGACTCGTACCTGCGCATCGACGCCGTGGTGCAGGCGGCGAAGGACACCGGCGCCGGACTCGTGCACCCCGGCTACGGGTTCCTGTCCGAGAACACCGAGTTCGCCCGCGCCTGCGAGGACGCCGGCATCCGGTTCGTCGGACCGACCGCCGACCAGATCGTCCGGTTCGGCGCGAAGCACACCGCCCGCGAGCTCGCCGCAGCCGCCGGGGTCCCGATGCTCGCCGGCACCGGGCTGCTCGCCAGCGTCGACGACGCCGTGACCGAGGCCGAGCGCATCGGGCTGCCCGTCATGCTCAAGGCCACCGGGGGTGGCGGCGGGATCGGCATGCAGGCCTGCTCGACGCTCGACGAGGTCCGCGAGGCCTACACGAGCGTCGTCCGGCTGGCGACCGCGAACTTCGGGTCGGCCGGCATCTTCCTCGAACGGCTCGTGCGGCCGGCCCGGCACGTCGAGGTCCAGCTCTTCGGCGACGGCGAGGGCCGCGTCGCGGTGATCGGCGACCGCGACTGCTCCCTGCAGCGCCGCAACCAGAAGGTCATCGAGGAGGCCCCGGCACCGGCGCTGCCCGAGCACGTCCGCGCCGAGCTGCACGCGTCCGCCCGCCGCCTGGCCGAGAGCGTCGGGTACCGGAGCGCCGGCACCGTCGAGTTCGTCTACGACCCGGTGCGCGAAGAGGCGTCGTTCCTCGAGGTGAACACCCGCCTGCAGGTCGAGCACCCGGTCACCGAGGAAGTGTTCGGCGTCGACCTCGTCGAGCTCATGCTCCGCCTGGCCCGCGACGGTGCCGCCGGCATCGACCCCGACGTGTTCGACCGCACCTGGACCCCGAACGGCCACGCCGTCGAGGCCCGCGTCTACGCCGAGGACCCCGCGAAGGGCTCGCTGCCCTCCAGCGGCCTCGTCACCCAGGCGGTGTTCCCGAGCGCGACCACCGCATCCGGCGAGCGCACCGGCATCCGGGTCGACGGCTGGGTCGAGACCGGCTCCGAGGTGTCCGCGTTCTACGACCCGATGCTCGCGAAGGTGATCGCGACCGGGGAGACCCGCGACGACGCCCTCGACCTGCTGCGCGACGGGCTCGCGACCACCCGCATCGACGGCATCGTCACGAACGCCGGGCTCCTCCGTGCGCTGACCGACGACCTCGAGCTCCGCACCGCCACGCACTCCACCTCGACGCTCGACGCAACCGAGGACCCGGACCCGCGCATCGACGTCGTCGCGCCGGGCACCATGACGATGATCCAGGACCTGCCCGGCCGGGTCGGGTACTGGCAGGTGGGTGTGCCGCCGAGCGGCCCGTTCGACGCGGCGTCCTTCGCCGAGGCGAACCGCGCGGTGGGCAACCCCGACGGCGCCCCCGCGCTCGAGGTCACCGCCACCGGCCCGACGCTCCGGTTCTCGGCCGCCTCGGTGGTCGCGCTCACGGGTGCACCGGCCCCGGTCACCCTCGACGGCGAACCCGTGGCGCTGTGGGAGCCGGTCGAGGTCGGCGCCGGCCAGACCCTGGCGATCGGCACGGCCCCCGGTCCGGGCCTCCGCACCTACCTGGCGGTCCGCGGCGGCTTCGACGTGCCGACGTACCTCGGGTCAACCGCGACCTTCACGCTCGGTGGCTTCGGTGGCCACGCCGGTCGGGCACTGCTCGCCGGCGACGTCCTGCGCCCGGGCTCCCCGGACTCGGACGCCCCGCACCCGGCGTTCCCGTCCGGTACCCGTCTGGGTCTGGTGGGCGGGCCGACCCCGGCCGACCGTCGCACCGCCCTGACCGACGCGTGGGAGATCGGCGTCACGGAAGGCCCGCACGCGGCCCCGGACTTCTTCACCCGCGCCGACCTCGACGTCTTCTACGCCACCGACTACGCCGTGCACCACAACTCGGCGCGCACCGGCATCCGGCTCATCGGCCCCCGACCCGAGTGGGCGCGGACCGACGGCGGCGAGGCCGGTCTGCACCCGTCGAACATCCACGACACCCCGTACGCGGTCGGTGCGATCGACTTCACCGGGGACACCCCGATCATCCTGGGGCCGGACGGGCCGTCGCTCGGCGGCTTCGTCTGCCCCGCCGTGGTGGCCAGCGGCGACCTGTGGAAGCTGGGCCAGCTCCGACCCGGTGACACGGTCCGGTTCGTCCCCGTCCGCGAAGCCGACGCCGCCGCGCTCGACGCACACCGGGCCTCCAGGACGGTGCCGCGCACCGGGAGCGACGGCAGCACCGGAGGTGACGGCGACGACGGCGTGATCGCCCGCCTGGACGCGACCGACGTGCGGCCGAGCGTCGCGTACCGACGCGACGGCGACGACAACGTGCTCGTCGAGTACGGCGACATGACCCTCGACATCGCGCTGCGGATGCGCGTGCACGCGCTCATGACGAAGCTGCAGGAGCACACGCCGCAGGGGATCCTCGACATCACGCCGGGCATCCGCTCGCTGCAGGTGCACACCGACGCGTCCGTGCTCAAGGCGCGCGACGTGGCGGGGCTGCTCCGCGAGCTCGAGGGCGAGATCCCGCCGACCGACCAGCTCGTCGTGCCGTCGCGCACCGTCAAGCTGCCGCTGTCGTGGGACGACCCGGCCACCCGCCTGGCGATCGAGCGGTACATGAACGGCGTCCGGAACGACGCCCCGTGGACGCCGTGGAACATCGAGTTCATCCGTCGGATCAACGGGCTCGAGAGCGTCGACGACGTCTTCCGCACCGTGTTCGACGCGAGCTACCTGGTGCTCGGACTCGGCGACGTGTACCTCGGCGCCCCGGTCGCGACCCCGCTCGACCCCCGGCACCGGCTGGTCACGACGAAGTACAACCCGGCCCGCACCTGGACCGCCGAGAACTCCGTCGGCATCGGTGGCGCGTACCTGTGCATCTACGGCATGGAGGGTCCTGGCGGCTACCAGTTCGTCGGCCGCACCGTGCAGATCTGGAACCGGTTCCGCCGTGGCGGGCTGTTCCAGGAGAACCCGTGGGCGCTGCGGTTCTTCGACCGGATCGAGTGGTACCCGGTCGGCGCCGACGAACTGCTCGAGCTGCGCGCCGAGACGGACGCCGGGCGGGGCTCGTTCGAGACCGTCGAGGGCGAGTTCTCGATCGCGTCGTACAACCGGTTCCTCGCCGACAACGCCGGGTCCATCGCCGACTTCCGGGCGCAGCAGGCGCAGGCGTTCGGCGAGGAGAAGGAGCGGTGGAAGGCGTCGGGCGAGTTCGACGTCCGGGACGAACCGGCCGCCGTGGTGGCCGACGCCGTGACCGTGCCCGAGGGGTCGACCGCCGTGTACGCCCCGTTCACCTCGACCGTGTGGCAGGTGGACGTCCGCCCGGGTGACCGCGTGGACGAGGGGCAGAAGCTGCTGGCCGTGGAGGCGATGAAGATGGAGTCGATGGTGCACGCACCCGTTCCGGGCCACGTGCTCGAGGTCTACATCAAGCCGGGCGACCAGGTCGCACCGGGCCAGGTCCTCGCCGCGATCGGAGCGGCAGCGTGAGCGGGACCGCCGCCGCGGCCGCCACGACGTCCGCCGCGGCCCGCGTCCGCGACGCCTTCGCCCGCATCGACGCCGTCGCCCGCCCCGAGGTCTGGATCACCCTGCGCGACCGCACCGACGTGCTGGCCGAGGCCCTCGCCGTCGACCCGTCCCTGCCCCTGGCGGGCCTGCTGTTCGCCGTGAAGGACAACATCGACGTCGCCGGCCTGCCCACGACCGCCGCCGCCCGCTCCTACGCCCACGACCCCGCCGCCGACGCGACCGCCGTCGCCCGGCTCCGCGCCGCCGGCGCCGTCGTCGTCGGCAAGACGAACCTCGACCAGTTCGCCACCGGCCTGGTCGGCACCCGCTCGCCCTTCGGCGCGGTCCGGAACGCCTGGGACCCGACGCGGATCTCCGGCGGCTCGTCGAGCGGTTCCGCCACGGCGGTCGCCCTGGGCATCGTCGACTTCGCGCTCGGCACCGACACCGCCGGGTCCGGCCGGGTGCCCGCCGCGCTCGGCAACCTGGTCGGGGTGAAGCCGACGAAGGGGCTCGTGCCGAACACCGGGGTCGTCCCCGCCTGCCGCTCGCAGGACTGCGTCACGGTGTTCGCCCGGTCGCTCGACCTGGCGCGGACGGCGGCCGAGCTGATGGCCGGTCCGGACGGCGTCGACCCGCTCGCACGACCCGACCTGGCCCTCGCCGACCTGCCCGCCGTCCCGCGCATCGCGGTACCGCTGCCGTCACAGCTCGAGGGGCTCGCACCCGGCTGGGCCGAGGCGTTCGCCGCCGCCGTCGAACGGTTCCGCACGCTCGGACACCAGGTGGTCGAGGTCGACATCGCACCCCTGCTCGACGCCGCGTCGCTGCTCTACGACGGCGCGTTCGTCGCCGAGCGGTACGCGGCCGTCGGCGCCCACATCGAGGCCCACCGCGACGAGGTCGGTGCCGACCTCGACCCGTCCGTCGCCGCGATCGTGCTCGGCGGTGCACGACCGACCGCCGCGGAGCTCTTCGCCGACCAGGAACGACTCGACGCGTTCGGGGCAGCGGGTCGCGCCGCCCTCGAGGGCACGACCGCCCTGCTCACCCCGACGACGACGTGGCACCCGACGCTCGAGCAGGTCGCGGCCGATCCGATCGGCGCGAACAGCCGGATGGGTCGGTACACGAACTTCGCGAACCTGCTCGACATGGCCTCGCTCGCCGTGCCTGCCGGCTTCGTCGACGGGCTGCCGTTCGGCGTGATGCTCACCGGTCCGGCGTTCAGCGACCGCCGCCTGGCGGCGTTGGCGGCCGCGTTCGCCGCCCCGACCCTCGACCTGCTGGTCGTCGGGGCGCACCTGCGCGATCAGCCGCTGAACGGACAGCTGGTCGCGTCCGGCGGATCGTTCGTCCGGGAGGCCCGCACCGCGTCCGACTACCGGCTGTACGCCCTCGACACGGTGCCGCCCAAGCCCGGGCTGGTCCGCGTGGGTCCGGTCGCGTCCGGCGCTGCTGCGCCGGGCTCCGGCATCGTCGGGGAGGTCTGGCGCCTGCCCGCCGCCGGCTTCGGCACCTTCGTCGCGGGCTTGCCGGCACCGATGGCGATCGGCACCGTGGCGCTCGACGACGGCACCGAGGTCACCGGGTTCCTGGTCGAGCCGTTCGCGGTCGAGGGCGCCGAGGACATCACCCACCACGGTGGCTGGCGCGCGTACCGGGAGCAGTCGTGACGGACGCCGGCTGCCAGGATGGGAGCATGACCCCCGACGACCGGCCTGTGCGCCCCGGCCGGCCTCGGGCCGTGCCGAACGCCGACTCCGCGATGAGCCCCCGCGACCAGATCCTCGACGCCGCCGCCGCGCTGTTCGTCGAGAACGGCATCAGCGCGACCTCGACCCGGGCGATCGCCGAACGGGTCGGGATCCGGCAGGCCTCGCTGTACTACCACTTCGCCGGCAAGGACGACATGCTCGTCGAGCTGCTCACGACCTCGGTGCGTCCGAGCCTCGAGCTGGTCCGCGGCCTCGAGCAGCTCGTGCCGGAGTCGGCCTCGGCCGCCGGTGCCCTGGCCGCGCTGGTCGTCGCCGACGTGGACACCCTCGCCCGCACGCCGCACAACATCGGCACGCTGTACCTGCTGCCCGAGGTGCAGGGCGAGCGCTACGACGGCTTCCGGGCCGAGCGCGTGGAGCTGCAGGAGGCCTACGGGCGCCTCGGCTCGCGCGCCGCCACCGCGGAGGTCGCAACCGGCGTCTCCCCGTCGCGCCTCGGTGCCGTGCTCATCCAGATCGCCGAGACCGTCATCCAGCTCCGCCGGTCCGGGCCCGTGCAGGACGCCGACCGCGACGCCCTCGTCGCGACCTGCCTGCGCGCCTGCGGCCTCGACGCCGCCGCGGTGGCCGGGGCCCGGCGGGACGCCGAGTCCCTGCTGGCCGCCGTCGCGGTCTGACCGCTGCTCCCGCAGCTCCTGCTCCCCCGACCTCTTTCTTCCCCAGCGAGGAACACCATGACCACGATCACCCCCGCCGCACACCGTCCGCTCGCCGACGCCCTGCTCCCCCGCACCGCGGTCGTCAGCACCGCCCTGGTCCTCGGTGGCGCACTGCTGACCGCCGGAGCCGCGCAGGTGTCCGTCCCGATCTGGCCCGTCCCGATCACCGGGCAGACCCTGGCCGTGCTGCTCGTCGGCAGTGCCCTCGGTGCTCGCCGCGGTGCCATGTCGATGCTCGTCTACGCGCTGCTCGGCGTCGTCGGGCTGCCGGTCTTCGCGGACGGTTCGGCCGGGGTCGGCGTGCTCGTCGGTCCCTCGGGCGGGTACATCGTCGGCTTCGTCGCCGCCGCGGCCCTGGTCGGCTGGGTCGCCGAGCGCTTCGGCGACCGCCCGCTGCGGAACGCGCTGCTGTCCTTCGCCCTGGGCACCGTCGTCACCTTCGCCGCCGGGATGGCGTGGCTCGCGGTGGCACTCGGCCTCGACCTGCAGCAGACCCTGCAGTACGGGCTGTACCCGTTCGTCCTCGGTGGCGTGGTGAAGACCCTGATCGGTGCCGGCGCGATCTCCCTCGGGTGGACCGCAGCGCTCCGCTCGGCCACCCGCCGGTGAGCACTCCGTCAGGACTCCGCCGCCGGCCGTAGGGGTTCCGTCAGGAGCCCTTCCGCGCCGTTCGAGCGCGCGAGAGCGTGTGGTCGTGACACTGACTGCGATCATGCCGACGCTCCGCGCGTCGCTCCCCGATCCGATGGACCCGTCCCTCTGGCCGGCCCACACCGTCGCGACCACCGACGACCTGCTCGTCTCGGCCATCTCGATGGTTCGGCTCGCCGACCTCACCGGCACCCCGACGGTGCACACCGCCGAGCAGTCCCCGCCGCGGTACCGGCCGCGCGACTGGGTGGCCCGCGACGTGAGCGTCGCCGTGGCGTCGGTCACCCGCGTGCGGCGACCGCGCCCCGGCGTGGTGCTCCTGGAACTGGACGCGGTCCTGCCGACCTGCGCCGTGCTCGACCAGGTGCGCCTGATCGGACGCCGGAGCACCGCTCCCCTCTCCCCGATGTACGTCGTCACCCGCTGTGACGGTCAAGCCGACGGTCCGTTCCACCGCCTCCCGGCTCCGTTGCCCGCCGACGTCCGCGAAGGTGACCTGGTCTGCTTCCCGTGCCTGGCGACCGTCCGGCACCGCGACGTCGTCGAACCGGTCCGGGCGGAACTCGCGCCGGTGCGCGCGGAACTCGCGCCCGCCCGGACCGAACTCGCGCCGGTCGACCGATGACGACCGCGCTGCCGGTCCGCACCCGGCTGCTCGACGGCACCCACCTGTGGGGCCGGTACACGATCCGGCCCGTCGGCCGGACGTTGTGGAGCTCGCGGACCCTGGTCGTGTTCCCGCCCGGCACGAACACCGGCGAGCGCCTGCTGCTGCGCGCCTGGCACGTCTGGCCAGCCGTCGGTGCGCTCGTCGCCCTCGCCGCCCTGGTGCTCGCCGTCTCGGTCCCCGCCGTCGGCACGACCACCGCGCTGCTCGTCTACGGCGGTGGCTTCGCGGTCCTCGCCCGTGCCACCCGCGCGCTCCGCCCACGGGTGCGGTCCGTCACCGTGACGACGTTCCTGGGCGACGGCCGCCGCGAGGTCCACGGCGACGAACGCCTGCTCACCGGCTCCCTCGACGCCCTGTCGATCCTGGAGCAGGCGCTCCGGTCGGACCGCATCAGCGCCGTCGACTTCGAGCTCGTCTGGGCGGACGTGTGGAACGCCCTGGAATCCCCGGACCCGGACCACCGCGCGCAGCGGTCATCCTGAAGCCGGTTCCCGCGCCCCGCGTTTGTATGGGTCCGGGAAGGAGTACGCGATGAAGCACATCCACTACGACGCCACCACGATCCTGGTCGGTGACGACGTCGCCGACGCCGTGATCGAGTACGCCGCGGCCCTCGCCGGAGGCGACCGGGCCGACACCGTCGACGTGCCGGCCGTGGCCGACGACGGCACCATGACCACCACGAAGATCCTGATCGGGCCCGCGAGCGAGATCGTCGTCGCGGACGCGGAAGAGGACGAACTCGAGATGGACAACCGGGAGTTCGTCGGGCGGCTGCGCGCCGCCGCGAAGACCTTCGGGCACAGCGAGCCGATCCACGCGAACACGCGGACGGACCTGGCGGACGCGGCGGAGGCTGCCGAGGAGCACTGACGCCTGGGCATCGCACTTCAGCTTCGAAACGGAGAGGGTCTCCTGTACGGTGGTGATTCCGGAGAGCCTCTCCGGTACTCGATGGCACAGCCTGGAGGCCCGCCATGCCCGAGCAGACCGCTCCCGCCGGGCGCGCGCCGCGTTCACTGCACTCCCCGCGTCCCGCGCGCGCTGACGCGCTGCGGAACCGGGACCACATCCTGCGGGTCGCCGAGCGCGCGTTCACCGAGCACGGCGTGACCGGCTCGCTCGACGCGATCGCCAAGCAGGCCGGCGTCGGCGCCGGCACCCTGTACCGGCACTTCCCCACGCGCGAGGCCCTGCTCGCCGAGCTCCTCGCCGCGCGCGACGAACACCTGGTGGCCCGTCGCGAAGCCCTGCGAGACGGCTCCGTCGACGCCGCCGACGCCCTGCACGGCTGGCTCGATGCGGTCACCGAGTGGGCCGGCACGTTCGACGGGCTGCCCGAACCGCTCCGTGCCGCAGCCTCGTCGGACTCGTCGCCGCTCGCCATGACCTGCCAGGGGTTCATCACCACGACCGACGAGTTCCTCCGCGCCGCGCAGCGTTCCGGTCGCGCGCGTGCCGACGTCCGCGCAAGGGACCTGTTCCTCGCCGCGTTGGCGACCAGCTGGGTCCGGGGTGCCGCGATGGCCGACGACTCGTCGTCCGCTGCCCTCTCCGCCCTGTCGCGGCGCGGGTGGGAAGCCCCTACTCTCCGCTGACCTCCCCACTGTTGAAAGGGCACCACATGAACCGCATCGGCATCATCGGCAGCGGAGCCATCGGCACCGCGATCGCACGCCTGGCCGTCGCCGCCGACCTCGACGTCCTCATCGCGAACTCGCGCGGCCCCGAGTCGCTGCAGGACCTCGTCGCCGAGCTCGGCCCGCACGCCCAGGCCGGCACCGTGCGCCAGGCCGTCGAGTTCGGCGACGTGCCCGTGCTCGCCATCCCGCTCACCGCCTACCCGGCGCTCGCCCCCGACCTCGACGCCTTCGCCGGGCGGACCGTGCTGTCGACGGGCAACTACTACCCCGGTCGCGACGGCAGGATCGAGCAGCTCGACACCCTCGCGACGACCACGGCGGAGTACGAGCAGACGCTCCTGCCCGGCACCCGGATCGTCAAGGCGTTCAACAACATCGTCGCGCACCACATCCCGAACCTCGCCGGCTCCGCGCCTCGCACCGCGCTGCCGATCGCGGGCGACGACGAGCCGGCCAAGGCCGTGGTCGCCGACCTCGTGCAGCTGCTCGGGTTCGACACCGTGGACGCCGGCACCCTGGCCGACTCGTGGTGCTTCGAGCCGGAGTCCGGGGCGTACACGGGGATCTACGCGGCGAGTGCCGAGGGGTTCGCGGCGGACTACCTGGCGGATCAGGGAGCACCGTTGCCGGCGGAGCGGCTGCGGGACGTCCTGGCGGTGTCCCACCGGGCGGATGTGGCGAACCGGCAGTTCTGAGTCGTCGCCCCTGCGCATGACCGCGTGCAGCGGCCTCGCGCACAGGGGGTGCACGCGAGGCCGTCCGCCTGCCTGATCCGATCAGGCGGTCTTGACACGCCCCCGGAGGAAGAGCGCGACGGCGACGGCGACGGCGATGCAGATCCCGCCGTTCACCCAGATCGCGGTCGTGACGCCGGTCAGCACGGCCTCGGCCTGCGGCGCGGTGCTCGCGAGGGCCACTGCCGTGAAGACGGCACTCATGATCGGGGTGCCCATCGTGATGCCGACTTGCTGACTCATGGTCGTGAGCCCCGTCGCCATGCCCTGCTCGCTTTCCGGGAGCCCGGACGTCGCGGTGACCATGAACCCGACGATGACGACGAGGTTCGCGACTCCTCCGACGAACGTGGCCGCGAGGACCAGCCAGATCGACGATGCGTCGTCGGAGATCAGCACGAGCGTGAGCGTCGCGATCCCCTGGACGACGAAGCCCCCGACGATGGCCGCCTTGTTCCCGAACCGGCCGATGACCCGCGGACCGACGAGACCACCGAGGACCGTCCCGATGCCGAGCACGGCGAAGGACAGCCCCGCTGCCAGTGGCGTGTACCCGAGCACCTTCTGCAGGTACAGCGTCAGCAGGAAGACCAACGAGGTCTCGGTGACGAACGCGAGCATCCCGGCGATGTTGCCCCAGGACACGCTGGAGCGCCGGAGGACACCGAGCGGCACCAAGGGGAACGACGCACGCCGTTCGATGAACGCGAATGCGATGAGCAGCACCACTGCGGCAGCGAACGACACGATGACGACCGGGTCGATCCAGGACGTCTCAGCAGCGGTGGTCAGCCCGAACACCAGGGCGAGCAGGCCGAGCGTGACCGTGATGGCGCCCGGGACGTCGAGGCGCGTCCGCTGGGCGGCTCGACTGTCCTGCAGCACCATCGGTGCCACGACGAGCACCGCGACCGCGACCGGGACGTTGATCAGGAACGCCCACCGCCAGGACAGCAGGTCGGTGAGCAGCCCGCCGAGGATCGCGCCGGTGGTGAACCCGGCGGCCATCAGCGAGCCGTTCAACCCGAGCGCCTTGTCCCGGGCGGCGCCTTCGGGGAAGGCGCTGAGCAGGAGTGCGAGGGCAGCGGGAACGACGATCGCGGTGGCGAAGCCCTGTGCGACTCGGGCGACGAGCAGGAGTTCCGGAGTCGTCGCGAGCCCGCCCGCCAACGAGCCCGAGCCGAGGAGCACCATCCCGATCAGGAACATGCGGCGACGACCTGCGATGTCGGCCACTCGACCCATCAGGAGGGTGAATCCGGCGGCGCACAGTGCGAACGCCGTCGCGATCCACTGCAGGTTCTCGATCGCGAACCCGACGTCGGCCCCGATGGTCGGCAGTGCGACGTTGAGGATCGAGAAGTCGACGGCGAGTGTGAAGCTCGCGGTGAGGAGCACGGTCAGTGCGACCCGCTGCTTCGTCGTCATCGCCCTGCCGTCGCCCGTCGTCGACGTGGTCGACGTGACGTCCGTTGCGTGTTCAGTGGTCACGGTGGCCTCTCTTCGTGCCCGGTGGATCAGGTTCGCCAGGGTTCTGACGTGTTCCAACCATCGCCACCACCCGATCCACCAGCCACACCCCGCCGTGCCTGTCACTGACAGTGACAGGACAGATCGGTCTATCCGGCAGCAGAATGAGCAGATGAACGGTCCGAACGAACTGGGGAACTTCCTTCGCGTCCGTCGCGCCGCCCTGCAGCCCGAAGACGTCGGGCTGCAGGGCTACGGTGTGCGCCGGGTTCCGGGACTCCGCCGCGAAGAGCTCGCCATGCTCGCCGGTGTCAGCCCGACCTACTACTCGAGGCTCGAGCAGGGTCTGAGCACGAACGCGTCAGAGGCGGTGATCGCTTCGATCGCCCGTGCACTCAACCTGAATGACGACGAGCGTGCACACCTCTTCAACCTCGCGCGTCCCGAGCACTCGACGCCGAAACGGCGATCTGCCGCGAAGCCGGACCACGCCCGGCCGGGCACCGTCCGGCTGATCACCTCGCTGGCATCGACGCCGGCGGTCATCATCGGCAAACGCAGTGAAGTACTCGGCTGGAACGCCCTCGGGCACCGCCTGGTCGCCGGGCACCTCGACTTCGAGAGCCCCGAGCGGATGGGTGAGCGGCCGAACATGACGCGCATGCTCTTCCTCGATGCCCACACCCGCGAGCTGTACACGCGGTGGCAGGAAGAAGCTGTCCGGGCGGTGTCGTCCCTCCGGGTCCTCGGCGGGAAGAGCCCCGAAGACACGCAGCTGACCGCGCTCGTCGGCGAATTGACCGTGAAGAGCCCGGAGTTCGGCACGCTGTGGGCGAAGCACCCCGTGGAGAACTGCGTGTCCGGCCTGAAGTCGTTCCGCCATCCGGAGGTCGGCGACTTCGACCTCAACTTCGAGGTGCTCACACCGCCGGACGACTCCGGCCACCGCGTCCTGATGTACACGCCGGACGCCGGATCAGCTGCAGCCGGTGCGCTCGAGCTGCTCGGACGCGGAGTGGAGGAACGGGTCACGAACGCTGCTCCGGCTGTGCGCTGAGCGCGCAGCGAGAAGGCCCGACCCCGCTGGGGTCGGGCCTTCTCGCTGCTCACACCGTCGGCGTCGCCACTGCCGGCTCGGGCGCCGGGAGTAACTTCCGACGAGGCCGTGCGAACCGATCCATCATGGGTTTCTCGACGAGCGCGTAGAGCGCCCAGCCGCCGAGGATCGTCAGACCGAAGAACGCCGCGATGAGCAACAGCGCCACCGGCGTCGAGAAGGTCGCGTTCTGCATCATCTGGCGGACCCAGAAGATGACGACGCCCTGACACAGGTAGAACCCGAACGACGTGTCACCGAGCCACTGCATCGGCCGAGACCGCAGGAAGGTCGGCCTACCGGCCGCGTCACCGCTGGCCGCCGTCGCGATGAGCATCGCGATGGGGACGATCGTCGCCACGTTGAACGTCCACACGAAGGGCACCACGTTGGCGAGCGCGTAGCCAGCGGCGCACGCGAGCAGTGCCTGCCACATGCGCACGGCGGGCCAGCGGTGCTCCATGACGATACGGGCGAGGAGCGATCCGAGGATGAACTCGAACAGGCGTGCCGGCGGGAAGATGTAACCGAACCAGAACTGGAACGAGGACACGGGGGTGAGCGCGGATCTCGGGCTGTCCGGCACGACCGTGAGGTTGATGATCTGCACCAGGATCATCCCGACGACCATCATCGCCGCCCAGAACCACAACCGGTTCCCCGGGATCTTCCGCAGCCCGATGATGATGAGCGGGAAGAGCATGTAGAACAACAACTCGCTGCAGAGTGTCCAGGATGGTGGGTTCACGGCGACGTTCACGGCGCCGTCAGGAGAGTACGAGTTGAGCAGGAAGAAGTTTAGGACGACTGCGTGGGCGGGCGTGATCGAAGCGGCGAACAACACCATGGCGAGCACCCACATCACCAGGTGGTTCGGGAAGATCTTCACGAGCCGGCGCCGCCAGAAGGACGTCATCCGTTCGCCGGGCTTCGCGGCCCACGCGAGCAGGAACCCGCTGAGGACGAAGAAGAACGAGACGCCGATGTAGCCCGTGGTGACGAAGATCCTCTCGGCGGTGTCCGCGACCCGCTCGTCCGCGAAGAGGTTGATCGGATCGTTCGGCGGTATCGGAGACGCGGACAGCGTGATGTGGAACCCGAAGACCAGCAGCGCGGCGAAGAACCGCAGACCGGTGAGCGACGGCAGCTTCGGTGGCCGCTTCGTGGTGGGGGCTTCGATGGTCATCGGTTCCCGTCCTTCCTCGGCGGGAGCTCGACACCGAGCTTGTGCGTGAAGTGATTGGCGGGGTCCCATCGTCGCTTCGCGCGCTGCAGCCGCGGGTAGTTGCCCTTGTAGTACAAGGTCGACCACGGCACACCCGACCGGTTGCGCTTCGGATCCGCCATGTCGTTGTCTGGGTAGTTGATGTAGCAACCGTCCATCTGATCGCCGGGAACCGGCGCACCACCGGTCTCCGGGAAGAGCCCCTCGAAGGTCTCCCGTTCCCAGCCGAGGTAGAAGGCGTCGTCCTTCTCGTCCTGCCAGAAGGTCTGCAGGCAGATCTTGAAGATCGTGTCGCGTTGCGCGTTCGCGGTGGCGTCCTCGGCGACGGCGTTCACTTGGCCCCCGAAGGAGAACACGACCATCATCGTGTCCGGGTTGGTGAAGTCGGTCCGCGTCATCTGTTTCCACATGACGCCGAGCTGTCGGTCCGTGAACCCCTTCTTGAAGTAGGCGCTCTTGTGCGCGCCGCGACTGGTCGGGTTCGTGATGGTGGGATTGTTCGTGCCGACCGTCCGAGTTGCCTGCATCCATGAGATCTGCTTGGTCTCGTAGAAGTCCGGGAGCGCAGGGAGCTCACCGCTGGGAGCGGTCATCGGCTCCGAGCTGACATCGACGCCGGCGGTGATGGCAGCGATGAACCGATGCAGCACACCAGCGGCGTCCGGCGCATCCGCGTCGATCTGGGTGAACATCCCCAGGCTGCCGTGTGCCCGGTGGTTCAGGTTGAACAGGCTCGACAGGTTCGATTCCGGCGTGCCGGGGTCCTTGTACCGTTCGTGCCAGGTGTTCCAGTTGGTCATGAGCCGTCGGAAGGCGGTCTCGTCCACCTGGTCCCAAGGGAACGACAGCGCACTCACGAGCACGCGGGACGGTGCCTTCACGAGCAGGTCCGACGGGTTCGTCCCCGTCGCGCCGGGGGATCGGAACCAGTACTTCGTGACGATGCCGAAGTTCCCCCCACCACCGCCGGTGTGCGCCCACCAGAGGTCGCCGAGCGCCCCCTTGGACTCACGAGTGGCCACGTGCGTCGAGACCGTGCCGTGCTCGTCGACGGTCACGACCTCGACCGCGTGGAGGTGATCGACCACCAGGCCGTGTGCACGGGTGAGCAGGCCGTACCCACCACCGGCGATGTGGCCGCCAGCGCCGACGCTGTAACAGATGCCTCCCGGGATCGTGACACCCCATCCCTTGAAGAGCTTCTCGTACACGTTCAGCAGCCGTGCACCGGGCTCGACGGCGAACGCGCGCATCGCGGGGTCGTAGTACACGTCCGTCATCGTGGAGAGGTCGAGGATGACCTCGACCTCCGGGTTGCACACGAAGTCGGCGAAGCAGTGGCCGCCGCTGCGGACGGAGAGCTTCTTGCCGGCGCGGACTGCCGATCGGACCGCACTCTCCGCGTCCTTCGCCGAACCGATGAGCCGGATGTAGTCGGGCCGAGCGACGAATCGCACGTTGTTGCCCGTCATCATGTCCAGGTACCGGGAATCACTCGCCGTGATCGTGGCCCCTGCCACCGTGCGCGCATCGTGGTTCGTCTCGGACGCCATCGCTGCGAGCGGGTTGCCGTTCTCGAGCGCCATCATCGCCCCGGCCGCGGCTGTGCCGGCAGAGCCGAACAGGAACCCCCGTCGGCCGACCCTGTTCTTCGGGGGAGGTACTTCGGTGCTGGTCTTCGCCTGCATGGTTCAGCCTTCCTGGGGCGTGCGGTTGCGGTGGAGGGTGATCTCGGCCTTCGGCGCGACGAAGTAGTGCGGCACCGAGTACGAGATGGTGGCGAAGTCGTCGATCCCGCGGCCTTCGAAGTCACCGGCGACGATGCGGGCGATGGATTCGCTGGACACCTTCCACTTCACGAACAGCCCCTTCTCCAAGTCGACTGCCTTGTAGTAGTAGGCGCCCTGCCAGGGATCCGGCCCGCGGAGGCCGATCAGGAACTCGTCGTCGCCGTCACCGTCGAAGTCACGACACATCACCGTGTGGCCGGGGCCCTCACCGTTCTCGTTCGGGTCGCCGTAGATGTCGAGGAGGTGCCGCTGCCACGTCGACGCCGTGGCGTCGGCGGTGGTCCGCGTGTACACCGCGACCGTGTTGCCGTGGAACGGTTCGATCGCGGCGACGTACGCCAGGGGGTCGTCCCCGATCCGGCCCCCGTCGACGTCGCCGGAGCCCTTGAACGTCGTCTGCTCGAACTGGCTCGACTCACCGTCGCCGATGTGTTCCCAGGCGAACCGTCCGGTCACATCGTCGTAGTAGAGCCAAGTGACGCCTTCGTCGGACGCCATCAGGATGGTGTCCAGAGCGGAACCGGGGATGAGACCGGGTTTGCTGGCGACGCCGTGGATCATCCGGAAATCGGTGCGGCTGATCACTTCGGCGTCCCATTCCGCAGTGGGGTCGTCGGGTTGGGTGAACAGCATCACCGGGAGGACCGCGTGCACGTCCTCGACCGCGACGATCGGGAACCCGATGATCTGGACGCGGTCCGTCCGGGAGAAGTGCCCGACACGGAGGCGATGCATGCCGGTCGCCCGGCCGACGTAGTGTCGCTTCCAGTTCTCGGTGGCCGTGGCCGGGTCACCGGGGTTCTCCAGCCAGTCGATCTTGCCGCCGCCGCCGTCGGCGTGGTGGATGGTTCCGCCCGGACCGTACAGCTGGTAGCAGACGACCAGGTCGGGCAGCCCGTTGCCGGTGATGTCGCCCGTGTCGGCACCGACCGGTTCCTTGATCCGGTCGACGATGAGGTGCTTCTCCCACGTCGGGGACTTGTACCAGTAGATCTCCCCGACGGTCAGGCCGTAGCCGATGAGGTCGAGGTTGCCGTCGCCGTCGACGTCGGCTGCTTCGAGCCAGTAGCCGTCCCGGAGGAAGTCGGTGACGGTCTCCGAGTCGAACGACGGCGGGGTGAGCGCCAGGGCCGGCGACGCGGGGCGGAGTGCTTCGAGTGTCATGAGTGTGCCTTCCGGTTCAGGAGGGGATGGTGACGGGGCGTGGAGCCGCTGTGGGAGACGATGCGGAGCGGCGCCGATGCGCGCTCGCTGCCGCGATCATGAGGATGAGCGCCGTGGTGGCGAGCGCAGCGCCGACGATGATCGGCGACCGGTAGCCCAGACCAGCGGTGATCGTGAGACCGCCCAACCAGGCGCCGATGGCGTTCCCCGCGTTGAAGGCGGAGATGTTGACGCCCGATGCCAGGGTCGGGGCCGCAGAGGCGAACTCGAGGACGCGCATCTGCATCCCCGGTACGGACGCGAAGCCGACGGCACCGAGCAGGAAGAGTGCGAGGCCTGCTGCCCACGGTGTGCCCGCGACGATCGCGAAGCCGACGAGGACGACGATCAGTGCGCCGAGCAGCACGAGGAGCGTCCGGTCGAGCTGCACGTCCGCGGCGCGTCCACCGACGATGTTGCCGACGAACAGTCCGCCACCGAACAGCACGAGCATCCACGGAACCGCTGCGTCAGGGAAACCAGCGACGTCGGTGAGGATCGGTGCGACGTAGGTGAACGTGCCGAACATCGCACCGAAGCCGAAGACCGTCACGAGGATCGACAGCCACACTTGCCCGTTGCGGAACGCCGAGAGCTCTCGGCGGAACTGTCCTGCCGGTCGCTGTTCCGCGGCCCGCGTCGGGATGAACGCCAGCAGGCCGAGGAGCGCGATGATGCCGATCGCCGTGATGGTCCAGAACGTCGACCGCCAGCCGTACGACTGTCCCAGGAACGTGCCGAGCGGAACCCCGAGCACGTTGGCGATCGTGAGTCCGAGGAACATGATCGAGATCGCTCGCGCCCGTCGGTCCGCCGGGACGAGCGAGGCGGCGAGCACCGAACCGATCCCGAAGAACGCGCCGTGGCACAGGGCCGCGATGATCCGGCCCACGAGCATCACTCCGAACCCGCTCGCCACGGCGGAGACGAGGTTGCCGACGATGAAGAGCACCATCAGGGTGCACAGCACCGTCTTCGGTCGCATCGACGCCGTGACCGCCGTGACGAAGACACCGCCGAATGCGACGCTGACGGCGTAGCCGGACACGAGGTACCCCGCCTGGGGGATGGAGACGGCGAAGTCCGTCGCGACCTCGGGGAGCAATCCGAGGATGACGAACTCGGTCAGGCCGATGCCGAACCCACCGATCGCGAGCGCGACGAGACCGGCGGGCACCCTCGCCGTCGAAGGCGTGGTCATGCGAGCGAGGGCACCACGTCGGCGCCGGGGACGAAGGGCATGACGGCCGGCCCCATGCCGAAGTAGTTTGCAATGGCCGCGATGGTCCGGTCGGTCGCGCGTCCGTCACCGTACGGGTTGATCGCGTTCGACATCTCCGCGTAGGCCTCCGGGTCGTTCAGGAGGCGCTGCACCTCAGCGACGATCTGGCCACGATGCCGGCTGACGAGGCGGGACGAGCCGGTGAGGATCGACTCGCTGCGTTCCGTGACCTCACGGAGCACGAGCGTCGGCTTCCCCAGGGCGGGGCCTTCTTCCTCAGCCCCCGAGCTGTCCGACAGGATGACGTCACTCCGACGGAGCAGTCGGCAGAACGACAGGTACGGCAGCGGGTCGACGAGGTCCACGTTGTCGATGCCCGACAAGACCGGGACCAGCACCGAGCGGACCTTCGGGTTCAGGTGCAACGGCACGACGATGCGGACGTCGTCGCGGGTCGCGATGTCCGCGAGGGCCTCAGCGATCTCGAGCATCGGCTGTCCGTGGCTCTCTCGGCGGTGCGTGGTCGCGAGGATGACGCGTCGGGGATCCGTGTCGAGGTCCTCGAGACGGGGGTCGCCGTAGGAGCGGAGGTTCTGCATCCCCCAGGCGAGAGCGTCGACGATGGTGTTGCCCGTGACCGTGATCGCGCTCTCTCGGATTCCTTCTCGGATGAGGTTCGCGTGGTTCCCCGGTGTCGGCGCGAGGTGGAGCGCGGCGATCTGACCGACGAGCTTGCGGTTCGCCTCCTCTGGGAACGGTGACGAGTTGTTCCCGGAGCGGAGACCCGCTTCGACGTGGATGACGGGGACCTGCGCGTGCAGTCCGGCGAGCGCGCCGGCGAGGGTCGTCGCGGTGTCTCCGTGCACGAGCACTGCGTCAAGGCCGTCGAGGTGGTTCCCCGAGCACAGACCTTCGAGGATCCGGTGCGTGACCTCGGACAGGCTCTGCCCGTCCTTCATGACCGCGAGGTCGACGTCCGGCGTGATGCCGAACTCGTCGAGCGTGCTGGTGAGCATCTCCCGGTGCTGACCGGTGGAGATGAGCACGGTGCGGAAACGCTCGTCGCCTCGGAGTGCGTGGATGAGCGGTGCGTACTTGACGGCTTCGGGGCGAGTGCCGAAGACGATGCCGATGGTCTTCATGGTGGAGCTCCTGCCTGGTTTCGGGGACGCCGGACGAACCGGTGACGAACCGGTCGGCGTCGGTGGTGGTGGGCGGTGCTGGATCAGGCCGCGTGGAACTCGAGTGCGAGCCAGAGACAGTCCGAGTCGGCTCGGTACTGGTGCCACGGGTAGGTGAAGGTGCCCTCGACGTCGACACAGAACGGGATCGGGTTCGTGGTGCCCGGACTCAGCATCTGGTCCTCGTACAGGGATCGATGGGTCTTCTCGTCGAACTTCTGCATTCGCCCGAGTCCGCTGATCTGTGTGTGCACTTCGATGAACGGATGGACGTTGTGGATGCCGCAGTCCGTGCCGGCCGGGCTGAACCACAGGTTCGCCTTGACCGTGAACCGTTCGGGCCGCGACGGAAGCGCCGGCTGGTGGAGCACCGTGCGCCGGTCGATGAGCACCGTTCCGATCACTGCTTGCGGCGACTTCAGCAGAACCGGCCCGCCCTCACCGTAGAAGTCGTGCCAGCCGATGGCGCGCGCACGCCGCTCCTGTTCATCCTCGGATGCCGCCGCGACGGCGAGGATGAGCTCGCCGGTGACCACCCCTTTGACGAGGATCGTCGAACTCAGCGGAGGAAGAGGAGCGAGCTGCGTCGTACCGGTGAATGCATCGGTCTGCGCCAGGTTCACGATCACTGTGCGTTCGGTGATCGGAAAATCGACGGCATCCCGGATGAGCGCGACCGTCGCGAGTTCGCTGTCGAAGTTCAGTTTCTCGGCGATGGTGTTTTCCATGCTGACCCCCCTGAGTCATTTGATGCCAGGCAAGGGCGCTCCTGCCGAACCCCCACTCTGAACAGGAAAAACTGCGGGATGAAGAAGCCGGTTGACTGACCGTGTGGCACTTCCTCGTCCCGCAGTGAGGCAATGACAGCAGTTGCTCAGCCAAAGCATCCACTCCCTGACAGTGACAGGCTGCTTCCGCGTTTCTCTTGACCCAGGTGAGATCTGCGCGCTAGGGACGCGCGCGTTGCACCGCCGTTCTCGCTGCACGACGAGCGCGACGTAACAAATCGATTTCCAGATGATGAAGATTGCCGGAATCTTGTTCCGCAGGATCAACACCGTGCGGCGCATCCTCATGGAGTCGCCTAACGTGAGCGAACCGATCGCAATTCTTTGGGGGAACCTTGCGGGGACGAAACCATCAGCTCCTCACCGCAGCGGCGGGCGTGGTCTGCATCGCAGTGGTCACCGGATTGTCCGCATGTGCCACGCCTGGGGCTGCCTCTGGGCCGGAGCCCGATGCGCTGAGCGCGGCGCGAGCGGAGAACATCCTCGACGCGAACGCCGATCAGGCATGGCAGCTGGTCGCGTCACGCCATCCGGGGCTCGAGCGGCCGGTGGTCGGCCGCGTTCGGACCGTCTCGCACGCCGACTGGGCCCCGACGCAGGAACGCTGCATGACCGCCGCGGGGTTCCCGCAGGCGAAGGCGATGCCCGACGCGAGCCTCGCCTCCGGACAAGTCCCGGCGGAACAGTCCGAGCCGTTCGCGGTCGCCGAGTACACGTGCGGGGTCGAGTACCCCATGGCCGCGAAGTACCAGACTGCCTTCAACGCGTCCCAGCTGGAGTGGCTCTACCGCTACTCCACGGGCGAGCTCACGAAGTGCCTGCAGGACCACGGCATCGCGGTGAAGCGCGGCCCGAGCGAGCAGGAGTTCGTCGACAGCGACGGGGCGTGGTCGCCGTACCGGTCGGTCGATCTGCCGCAGTCCCAGTACTACGAGCTCGTCACCGCCTGCCCGGAGATCCCGGACTCGATCTACGGCTGAGCGGCTCGGAAGAAGGGCCCCGAGACCCCGCTTGTCCGAGCTGCCCACCCAGGGAGCCGAGGAGTGCGACGACGAAGCCGACGATCTGCAGCGGCGACAGCGCCTGGCCGAGGACGACCCACCCGAGCACCGCAGCGGTCAACGGACTGAGGACGCCCAACAACGCGATCCGGGCCGACGGCAGCGCCCGTGCGCCTCGGAACCAGACGCCGTAGGCCAGGGCTCCACCGACCAGCATGAGCCAGGCGTACCCCACGTACCCGGCGGCGGTCGGTTCCCACGGTCCGCTGTCGACGAACGGGAGGAGCGGGGCGATCACCACTCCCCCGGCGATGAGTTGCCATGCGGTCGAGGTCAGGGGGTGCGTGCCCTCCGGGGTGCCCCACCGACGAGTGAGCAGGAGCCCCAACGCCATGGACACCGTCCCGAGCGCCGCCGCCCCGAGCCCGAGCACGTCGAACACCGCATCTCCGCTGAGGGAGACGAGCGCGACGCCCACCAGGGCCACGACGCCCCACACCACGTGGGCGATCGCGGGCCGCCCCCACCGCAGCGCCACGGTCAGTGCCACGACGACGAGCGGCTGGAGCGCACCGACGATGGCCGCCAGGCCTCCCGGCAACCGGTCGGCCGCGACGAACAGCAGCGGGAAGAAGCACCCGATGTTGAGCATGCCGAGCACGAACGTCCGGAGGCGCCAGCCCCGCGGTGGGACTCCCGGCCGGATCGCGAGCAGCAGCAGGCCGGCGGGGAGTGCACGCAGGACGCTCGCAGTCATCGGGTGATCAGCGGGCAGGAGCTCCGTGGTGACCACGTAGGTGGATCCCCAGACGATCGGCGCCACGGCCGCGGTGAGCGTGATGCCGGCAGACGCGGACGTGGATCGGGAGCGGTCGGTCATCTGCACACCGCCTTTCCTTCAGGCTGAACTTCTCAACGTTGAGACATTATGGCCCCGATAGGCTCGCGTCAAACAGTTCAGCGTGAAGGAGTGCTCTGATGGAGGATGCCGTCGATCGAGTCCTGGCCCAGTGGGGCCGGGAACGACCAGACCTCGACGTCCGCGCGATGGCCGTCATCGGGCGCATCGGGCGCGCCGAAGCGATCCTCGACCGGAAGGTCGGTGCCGTCCTCGCCGAGCACGACCTGCTCCCGGGTGAGTTCGACCTCCTCGCGACCCTCCGACGTTCGGGATCGCCACATCGGCTGGCCGTCGGACAGATGCTCGCCTCGACGATGGTGACCTCCGGGGCCGTCACGAACCGCTTGAACCGGCTCGTCGCGAAGGGCTTCGTCACGCGGCAGACCGACCCCTCGAACCGACGCAGCGTGCTGGTCACGTTGACCGATCACGGGCTGACGGTGGTGGACGCAGCGTTGGCCCGGCACGTCGAGAACGAACGGGAGCTCCTCGGCACGCTGAGCAGCGACGAGGAGCAGCAGCTGGCCGGGCTCCTCCGGAAGCTGCTGCTCGGCCTCGGTGACGGGGCGGACTGAGCACAGCCCGCCGTGGCCACCGGCCCCGGAGAGTCGCCTGACGCGCTCCGTCTCAGGCGGCGCCGTGGCCCCGGCCGTGGCCGTGCTTCGTCGCGTTGGCGTTGACGAGGTGCAGTTCGTTGCCGTGGCGCTCCAACACGGGCTTGTACCCGGCGGGCAGGCCGGCGACGCGGACCCTGCTGAAGCTCGAGCCCTTCGCGATCCGGTCCGCCGTGATCAGGACCACGTCGTTGGACACGGCCGTGCCCTTGGCGACGTGCACCCGCAGCGTCCCGCCGAACGACGCCGTGCCGTCGACGCGCATGGCTGGACGGGACCCGGAGACGCTCAGCGACAGTGCAGCGTGCGAGCGCTGCGTCAGGTTGCCGCCGATTCGGATCACCCTGGTGCTGGCATCGGCGAGCGTGCCGGAGACAGTGGTCACCGACCCCTTGCCCAGGGCAGCAGCGGAGTTGGCGGTCAGCGTCCCACCGCGGACGATGGTGCCCCCGGTGTAGCGGTTCGAGCCGGCGAGGGCGAGGGTGCCGGTGCCGCGCTTCGTCAACGACCCGGTGCCGCCGATGGCGTTGCGCCAGGTGTCGGCGGCGTTCAGGCCCTTGTCGGCGGCGTTCATCGAGACCGAGACCGCACTGTCGAACGCTCCGTAGCCGGACGCTGCCGAGAACAGATCGAGTCGCCCCCACCCTTCCGCATCGTCCAGCAGGGGGTAGCCCGACGGCAGCGCGGTCGTCCGGAGCACCTCTCGGATCTGGGCGTCGCTGAGGTACGGCAGGCGGGTCCGCAGGAGCGCTTCAGCACCCTTCGGCACCGTGGCCGGGGTGGTCTTTGCACCGGTGCGCGCGAACCCGTACGTCAGACGTTTGCGGTAGTTCTTCTTGTCCGCTGCGTAGTCCGCGTACCGATCGACCGCGCTCGGGCCGGCTGCGGCGAGGACCTTCTCCGCCTGCTGGTGCGCCTGCTGCTCGAGCTGCGTGTTGGCCGGGTCGTTCAGGACGGCCGCTGCCAGCGCAGTCGCCAGGACCCGTCCGCCCATGACGTCGAGCGGCGAGTGCATCCCCGCGACGATCCGACTGTTGCCGATCTCCGAGCCGTTGGTGAGGAGCTCGGTGTACTTCTCCGGGTACGCGTACGCGAAGGCCAGAGATGCCAGGTAGCCGGCGTTGGTGTGTCCGCTGGGGAAGCCGCCGTCCGTGGCGGGCGTCGGGGACTTCTCGGGGACGAGCTGCGGCAGCACCTTGACGTCCTGGCTCTGCCGGTACGGCCGCGGGTACTGGTAGTACTTCTTCGCGTTGCTGGCAGAGGAGTAGTCGCCCCGCAGCGTGTTCACCAGCTGGACGACGTCGCCGAGCTCCGAATCGGTGTCCGCCCACGCGCCCTTCGCGTTGCCCTGGTCGGCGTACTGCTTCGTCGTGGCGTCCGCCGGGATCTCGTCGGGGATCGTCGTGCCCGCGTTCGTCGCGGTCCGCACCGCGTCGGACAGGTCACCGAAACCCGCGATGGCCGAGTAACTCTGGTTCCGTCGGTCGATCAGGTACGCCTCGTGCCCCTGCGCATCCGTCCGGGTCTGCGTGGTCCGCGCTGCCTGCGCGATGTTCGAGTCCAGGATCCGCTGCGCTGCAGCGCTGGTGGCGACCCCGTTGTCCCACGACGATCCCGGGCGCCACAGGGTGCCGAACTGCGACAGCACCCCGGTCGCGGCGTTCGTCTCCGGCGTCGTGGCGGCAGGGGTGTTCGTCTTGTAGGTGTCCACGAAGTACCCGTAGGCGCCTGGACGCGGCGCGGTCCGGGATGTCGCCGCAGATGCGCCCGCCGGAGCGATCAAGGACACGGCGCACGCCACCGCCAGGGCCCCCATCACCGTGCGGGCCCGACGTCTCGGAACAGCGATCAGGAACCGGCGCATGGCGTTCTCTCCACTCGAAGCGTGGTCACACGATTCGGTGACACAGAGCAGAAGCGTGGCGCAGGCGCGTGAACCGGAAGTGGCACCTGCGTGAACCGCTGCCGTACTCGCTGCTGCTGGTCACAACGGAACCACGCCGGGTCCAACGCCGAACAGCAGAAGAGCCTCAGCTCCCCGTCTGACCGGGGATCTGAGGCTCTTTTGGTTGGCGGTACCGGTGGGATTTGAACCCACGGTGGAGTTGCCCCCACACATGTTTTCGAGACATGATCCTTCGGCCGCTCGGACACGGTACCGGGAAAGAGTTTACACGATCCAGGAGGCCCATGATGACACCCCGGGTCGGATCGCCCTCCACAGGCGGTCACCTGCAGGGCTCTCCCCACACCCACAGGTCCCCCTCGTCTCGGGTACGACCGGCGGGCGTACCGTCCACGGCATGAGATCCCGCACGCTCATCGCACTCCTCACCTCCGTCATCGGCAGCCTCGGCGTCGTCGGTGCCGCAGTCGTCGGTGCCCGCGCTGGCGTGAAGGGCCAACGGGCAGCGGCGCAACGGGTCGTCGACATGCTCCCGATCCACGCCGACTGGTGGCGGGAACGACAGCAGCACGAGGGGCAGCTGCTCTACGTGGCGATCGGTGATTCGGCAGCGCAGGGCGTCGGCGCGACCGCCCCCGGCCGCGGCTACGTGGGGCTCCTGACCCGGCGCATCCGGCACCGCTCGCACATGTCCGTGCGGGTGGTGAACCTCAGCGTCTCCGGTGCGACCACGTGGGGCGCGAAGCGTGATCAGCTGCCGAAGCTCCGGCACTACGCGCCCGACATCTGCACGGTGTCGATCGGGGCGAACGACATCGCCGACTTCGACCCGGACAAGTTCGAGCGGAACATCCGGGCGATCTACGGGGCGGTCCCCTCGCACGCAGTGGTGGCCGAATTGCCGTGCATGTTCGTGCCGGACCGGGAGCGCAAGGTGGCGGTGGCGAACGAGATCGTGCACCGGGTGGCCGACGAGTTCGGGCTGACGGTGGCGCCGCTGCACACCATCACGAAGCGCGTCGGTGTCCGCCGCACCTTCTTCAACAGCTACGGCGACCTCTTCCACCCGAACGACCGCGGCTACGAGGTCTGGGCGAGCGCGTTCGAGCCGGCGGTCGACGCCAGGGTCGACACCGTGGCGGCGATCCGGCACTACCTGTCCGTGCGCGAGGCCGAGAACCTCGGTCGCGAAGCCGGCGCGGTCGCGAACGCCCGCGCCGAGCAGGACACCGACGGCGCCGAAGCGCTCGACCACGCCTCACGGCAGGCTCCGGGACCGGTCGAGCGCCTACGCCACCGGATGACGGGGTCCATCGCGGTACCCGACGACGGCGACGAGTCAGGCGGACACGGCGGAACGGACGAGCCGGGCGACCGCGCCGGTGATGTCGGCCGTACGGCCTAGCCTCGACGACATGGCGCGCCCGCAGTCCCTCTACCGTTGCACCGAGTGCGGCTGGACCAGCATCAAGTGGGTCGGCCGGTGCGGTGAGTGCCAGACCTGGGGCACCGTCGAAGACAGCTCTGCGGCGTCGGCGAGCACACGGGGCACGTCCGCGGTCGCCGTCACCGGCGCCCGGGCCGCACGACCGATCACCGAAGCCCGCGGCACCTCGGTGCAGCGTTGGCAGACCGGCATCGGCGAGTTCGACCGCGTCCTCGGCGGCGGCGTGGTGCCGGGTGCGGCCGTCCTGCTGAGCGGCGAGCCGGGTGTCGGCAAGTCGACCCTGCTGCTCGAGGTCGCCTCGCGAGCCGCGGCCTCGGGCAAGCGCGTCCTCTACGTCAGCGCCGAAGAGTCCGTCGACCAGGTCCGGCTCCGTGCCGAACGCACCGGGGCGATGCACGACGACCTGTACCTGGCGAGCGAGGTCGACCTCGGCGTCATCATCGGCCAGATCGACCAGGTCCAGCCCGACCTGCTCATCGCCGACTCCGTGCAGACCATCTCGTCGAGCTCGATCGACGGCATCGCGGGTGGCACGTCCCAGGTGCGCGAGGTCGCCTCGACCCTGATCCGCATCGCGAAGGACCGCGCCCTGCCCGTCCTCATCGTCGGCCACGTCACGAAGGACGGCACGATCGCCGGCCCGCGGCTGCTCGAGCACCTGGTCGACGTCGTCTGCCACTTCGAGGGCGACCGGCAGACCGCCCTGCGCTTCGTCCGGGCGCTCAAGAACCGCTTCGGCCCCACGGACGAGGTCGGGTGCTTCGACATGGGCGGCGACGGCATCCACGAGGTCCCCGACCCCAGCGGCCTGTTCATGTCGAAGAACACCACCCCGGTGTCCGGCACCTGCGTCACCGTCGCACTCGAAGGGCGTCGAGCACTGCCGGTCGAGGTGCAGGCCCTCATCGTCCCGAGCTCGGCGCCACAGCCACGCCGGGTCGTGAACGGTGTCGATGCCTCCCGTGTCGCGATGCTGCTCGCGGTGCTCGAACGCCGCGCCGGCCTCAAGCTGTCCGACGCCGATGTCTACGTGTCCACGGTGGGCGGCATGAAGCTCACGGAGCCCGGCGCCGACCTGGCGATCGCACTGGCGCTCGCGAGCGCCGCACGAGACCGTCCGTACCCGCACACGCTCGCAGCCGTGGGCGAGATCAGCCTCGCCGGCGAGATCCGTCCGGCCACGGGCACGAAGCAACGCGTGAACGAGGCCACCCGCCTCGGGTTCACCACGGTGCTCGGCTCGGACTCCGGGCACCTGCGCGAAGCCCTGCGGGTGGCCTTCTCGATGACGCAGTCCCCGCGCGAACGCGAGCTCGACCGCGCGTTCTGAGGCGCTACGCGCGCAAAGCGGCCAGCAGGTCCGCCGGTGCAGCCTGCATGGTGTGCGGGCCGGCGATGTCGAAGAACACGCCCTCGAGCATGTCGAGGTGGGCGGCCAGGAACTCCTCCAGCCGCGGTCCGTCGTAGACCATCACCTGCCGGATCTTCTCGTCCGGCACCATCGCCGTGTAAGCGTCCGCCGACGAGAACAGCAGCAGGATGCGCTTGTCCGACCCTTCACGGCCGAACACCCGCACCTGCATGTCCTTCTTGCCTGTGACGAGCCGGGGGACGATCACGATGTCGTGGCGGAGCGCGAACGCCACCGCGGCGACGTCCTGCTTCGCGAGGGCTTCCTCGAGCTGTTCGCTGCGGAAGCGCTGTTCCTTGTCTGCCATCAGCTCAATTCCACCAGATTTTCGACGTTCCGGGACGCACGGGTAGCCAGTCGGCCCAGAGCACGCTAGCCTGATGGAACCGCTTCGGCGGCGCTCAACGTCCGGGCGAGGTGGTTTGCCCCTCAACCCGGGCCCCAGGGTCACTGGCCGACAGGCCTGACCCCGAACCCGTCCCGCCGGCACCTGCCCGCGTGGCGCATTACCCCCGTCGACGTACGTCGGGGTCTCCGTCGGTGCATCTGCACCTTGGCGGAAGCAAGAAAGCTAAGGAAACGCCATCATGGCATCTACCGGTACCGTCAAGTGGTTCAACAACGAAAAGGGCTTCGGCTTCATCGCCCCGGACGACGGCAGCGCTGACGTCTTCGCGCACTTCTCTGCGATTGCTGGCAACGGCTACAAGTCGCTCGAGGAGAACCAGAAGGTGGAGTTCGACATCACCGAGGGCCGCAAGGGCCCGCAGGCGGAGAACATCACCGTCCTCGGCTGATCACATCAGCTTGAACAGGCCCCGTCGTCTTCGGACGACGGGGCCTGTTGCTGTTCCCCGGGCCTCTGCTCGGCACAGCACAGCCGGAACGGATCGGAACCGCGTACCGCGAACCGCGAACCGCGCACCGCGCACCGCGCACCGCGCACCGCGCACCCGCCGCCTACTGCAGGATGAACTGCACCGAGGTCTTCGACTCGAGGTTCCCGACGGCGACCTGCAGGTGGTAGCTCGCTCCCCCGGCGGTGACGGCCAGCCGTGACGAGTCGCACGTCGACGTGGACGAGCGGGTGCGGTCCCACGCGATCGCGGGCGTCGTGAGCGTCTGACCGGACTTGATCGTGACGTCCTGGTTCGTGCCGCCGGTCTGGCAGTCCTTCGACGACCAGTACTGCTCCTGGCCGGAGCTGATCGTCAGCACCTGCTGCGCCGAACCGAGGTCCAGGTGGCAGGAGTTCGTGCCGGAGTTCTTGATCGACATCGCGATCTTCGGGTCCTCGGTGGGGCCGTACGCCGACTTGTCGAGCACCGGGGTCAGGACGATCTGGTCCTTCGTGCAGGTCGAGCCGTCGGCAGCAGCGGGCTTCGTCGCAGCAGCCGAGGCGGACGGCTTCGGCGCCGCAGACCGCGAGGACCCAGAACCGGAACCGGCAGACCCGGCAGACGACGCACCGGCACCAGACCCGGCGCCGGCGCCGGCAGAGGCCGACGCGCTCGGCGCCGCCGACGTGGCCCCGTTCCCCCGCCCGACGACGATGAGCACCACGACCAGGACGACGACCAGCAGCGCCCCGAGCACGAGCGCCCGGCGACGCCAGTAGACGACCGGCTTCTCGGGTCCGACGGGGTGACGCAACGACGACATGCGCACAGGGTAGACAACGGCGCGGGCCACGCACGGCCACCCCGCCGGGCGGCACGAGAAAGCGTCAGAGGTTCTTCAGCATGCGGGTGTTGCCGAGGGTGTTCGGCTTGACCCGGGCGAGGTCGAGGAACTCCGCGACCCCTTCGTCCGACGAGCGGACCAATTCGGCGTAGACCTCCGGCGGGACGACGCTCTCGCCGATCTCCAGGTACCCGTGCTTCGTGAAGAAGTCGACCTCGAAGGTCAGGCAGAAGATCCGGGCGACGCCGAGTTCGCGGGCGTCGTGTTCGAGCGCTTCGAGCATCCGGTGCCCGACGCGCTTGTGGATCCACTGCTCGTCGAGGGCCAGGGTGCGGACCTCGGCGATGTCGTCCCAGAAGACGGCGAGCGCACCGCACCCGATGGGGGTGCCGTCGGGGCCTTCGGCGATCCGGAACTGCTGGATCGACCCGTACAGGGCGACGTTCTCCTTGCCGAGCAGGATGCGCCGGTCGACGTAGGGGGCGATGAGTCGCTGGATGTGCGGGACGTCCGAGGCGAGCGCCGGACGCACGAGGATCCCGTGGTCGTCGCGCTCGTGGAACGCGTGCTTCCCGTGCTCTGTCATCCGCCCCACACTACTGGTGTCGCAGGGGGACAGCGCTGCTGAGTGCCGCCCAGGTCGATCGGCCTACCGTCCGGTACATGCCTCAGATCATCGAAACCGTCGACGTCAACGTCCCCGTCCGCCCGGCCTACGACCAGTGGACCCGCTTCGAGGAGTTCCCGCACTTCCTCGACGAGGTCGAGAAGATCGTCCAGGTGGACGACAAGACCACCGACTGGACCGTGAAGGTCGCCGGCCAGGTGCGCGAGTTCCGTGCCGTGATCACCGAGCAGCACCCCGACGAGCGTGTCGCGTGGACCGTGAAGGACGGCGAGACCGACCACGCCGGTGTCGTCACCTTCCACAAGCTCTCGGACGACGAGACGCGCGTCACCGTGCAGATCGACTGGGAGCCGTCCGGCTTCCTCGAGAAGCTCGGCTCCGCCGTGGGCGTCGGCGGCCACGCCGTCAAGAAGGACCTGCAGAACTACAAGGAGCGCGTCGAGAACGCGCCGACCCAGCCGGGCTGGCGCGGCGACGTGCAGGCGTAGTCCGCACCACACGACGAACGGGAGGCGCGGTGCCAGCTGGCACCGCGCCTCCCGTTCGTCGTCCCCCGTTCGGCATCCCCCCATCGAAATGCCGACCTGACGAGCGAGCGCGAGCCTGGCAGAGTGGTGACACCGGCTGACGCGCTGGATCAGTTTTATCATGTCTGAGACAGATGTGAGAGTGGGGACACGTGATCGAGTACAACGACGACGACGCACACCGTCGGGAACTGTCGCGCAAACTGCAGCTCCTGATGGACGTCGTCGAGGCCAACTCGGGTCAGCGACCCCCGTACAAGGAGATCGCCGCCGAGATCGAGGCGCAGGGTGCGTCGATGAGCCGACCGCGCTGGGGCTACATGCTCGGCGGCAACGGTCCGGCCGTCCGTGACCAGCGACTCCTGGCGGCCCTGGCGGCCTACTTCGGCGTCCCGGCGGAGTACCTGACCGACGCCGCCGGCAACACCGACGTGCCCGAGCGGGTGCAGGCGCAGCTCGAACTCGTGCTCGAACTGCGCAAGCGCGAAGTCGTGGCGTTCGCCACCCGGCGTCTGGGCGAGTTCGCCTCGGCGGACGAGATCCGCGACTTCACCGACCACCTGCGTCGGCTCGACGAGTCGGGCGGCACCCCGTGAGCGGGTACCGCGACCGGTTCGGCGCCCTGCGCCGGCAGACCGAGGCCCGTCGTCGCGTGCAGCGTCTCGGGCTCCCCCGCCGGCTGACCCTGCCGGAACTGACCGCGCGGGCCGAGGCGGCGCTCGGCAAGCCCATCCACGTGCGCACCACCGCGCTGCCGGGCGACCTGTCCGCGCGGCTCATCCAGCGCACCGACCACGCCCTGCTCGAGACGCGCCCCGGGCTGTCCGAGCGCTCCCGGGTCGCCTGCGTGCTACACGAGCTCGCCCACGTGTTCATGGACGACACCGGCTGCGACCACCAGGCGTACACGGGCCTGCTCACCGGCCGAACGGCGTTCACCCGTTCGCTGGACACCCCGCACGAGCAGGCCGTCGAACTCGTCGCCGACCAGCTCGCGCTGCGGATCGGGCTGCTCGACCCCGAGGGTCACCCCGGGATCTTCCGGTGATGCGATGACACTGCACGTCTGGGGATCGATCCCGGTCTGGCTCATCCTGGCGGTCCTGGTCGTCCGGCTGTTCCTCGTGCGCACCCAGTCGGCCAGCGTCACCTGGCTGATGGTCTGCTGCAGCTGTGTCGCGGTGGGGCTCACGATCAACCAGCCCGACGTCACCACGTTCCTCGCCGGCGTGACGGACGTGCCGAACATCGCCGACCTGATCGGCCGCTGCCTGATGGTGTGCGGCATGTTCGCCCTCGCGCAGTCGGTCGAGGCAGCGGCGCGCTCCGCCAAGCTCCTGCGCGCCAGCCGCATCATCGGCTGCGTGCTCGTGCTCGTCGCCCTCGTCGTGCTGTTCAGTCGCATCGACGCACCGACCCCGACGGCACAGTTCATGGTGGTCTACGGCGACCAGCTGCCGACCGCGCTGTACTCGGCCGTCGAGATGACCTACATCGCCATCGTCATCGCCCGGTCGGCCGTCGCCGTGCTGCGCGGGTTCCGGAGCGGGGACGGGCTCGGCCGCCTGTACTGGCTCTTCGTCGTCGGGGCAGCCGGCTTGGTGCTCCTCGCCGGCATCGCGATCGCCCTGGACGCCGTGCACGTCGCCGGTGCCGACGGCGCGGTGGGGGTGCTGTCGAAGCTCTACACCCCGGTGTTCCTCGGCTCGATGGTCCTGCTCGCCATCGGTGCGGCCGGCGGTGTGCTGCCCGACGCCGCTCGGGAGTTCCGCGACTGGCGGGCCGCCCGACGCCGGTTCCGCGCCCTCGAGCCGGAACTCCGTCGGCTCGAGACGGCTTCGGGCAACACCGGGCTCTACTTCACGATCGTGTGGCAGCGTCGCCAGTGGCGGAGCCGGCAGCACCGGCTCTCCGTCGAGATCGAAGACCGCGCGCGCGAGGCCGGGCAGGCAGTGCCGGCCGCTGCGACGCTCACCACGGCACGACTCAGGGAGATCACATGACCGGCGCACGCATCACGGCACTCGGCACCGCAGCGGGGGCGGTCGGCACGCTCGGCCTCAGCGCCTTCGTCGCACGGCGGCTGCTGTTCCCCACGCCCTACACGGCGACCGCCACGGTCCGCAGTGCCACGGACACCGAGGTCGAGCTCACCGCCACCCGCGACACCCGCCTGCCGGGCACCTACGACCTGCAGCGGGACGGTACCCGGGCGCAGGTCGGTGCGATCACCACCGCGAGTGCCGAGGACGGGGCCAGCGGCGACGGCGACACCGTCCGACGCAGTGCGACCGGCCCCGTGCCGACCGGCGAGTGGGCCTGGGACGCCATGCGGTACGACGGGCCGGACGACGTGCCCGGCACCGAGCCCGAGGCCCCCACGACCCACGTGGTCCACGTGCACGGACAGTCCCTCGGCCCGCGCCAGGTGCTGCGGGGCGTCGGGGTCTGGCGTTCGCTCGGTGCGTCGTCCCAGGTCATCGACACCACCGACCTGCCGCTCCGCTCTCTCGATGCCGGGGCCGCCGAGCGCATCGTCGCCGCCGTCCGCGCCGCCCGTGCCCGCGGTGCCCGGCGCGTCGTCCTGCAGGGCTGGTCCGCCGGAGCCCTCGCCTGCTCCGTCGCCGCCGGCCGGGTGGACGTCGACGGGATCGTCGCCGTCTCCCCGCTGCTCGACGTCGCCTCGGCACTCCGCGGCGCCGTCCGTGGTGCACGCCTGCCCGCCTTCGTCGGGACCGTCGCCGGCCGGATCGCGACCACGAACGTGCTGTCCCGTCTCGCCGGGGCCTCGATGCCCGTGACGACGACGACCTGGCAGGACTCCGCGACGCCGACGCTGCTGATCCACTCCGAGGCGGACGCCCTGGTCGCCGCCGACGACGTCGCCACAGTTGCTGCACGGTCGGGTGCCACCACCCTCGCCTTCCGCACGGCTCCGCACACGCTGGAGTGGAACGAGGACCCGGAGCGCTGGGAGCGCGCCGTCCGCGACTTCGCCGCACAGCTGCCCGACGCCGCCTGACGCGGCGGACGCCCGCCCGCCCGCACGGGCCGACCGGCAGTACCACCCCTGAAACGTGCAACGGCCCCGGTCTGCGAACAGACCGGGGCCGGCTGCGTCTCGACCCGTTGGGGGGAACCGGTCGAGCGCGACGCGCGAGGAGTTGGGGGGAACGTCTCGCGCGTTGCCACAACAGTACCCCCGGACGGGGGCCGATGGGCGCACGACGCGCAGATCGGCGGGTGGAGATCTGGACGCGCCCCGAGAACGGACAGGAGGCCCGGTGCCAGCTGGCACCGAGCCTCCTGTTCGTGGAGTGTCAGGTCCTAGGACTCGATCTCACCCTGGGGTGTGTCGGTCGCGGCCTCGACCGCGGCTGCACCGGCGAGGACCTCTTCGCGGCCCGGCTGACGCCCGGTCTCGAAGTGGAACGCACCGTCGACGAAGTCGACCTTCACGTGGTCACCGGCGTTGAGCTCACCCTGCAGGATGTGCTCGGACAGCTGGTCCTCGACCTCGTGCTGCATCGCGCGACGCAGGGGCCGAGCACCGAGGGACGGGTCGAACCCGACCTTGATGAGCTGCTCCTTGGCCGGCAGCGTGAGCTCGACGGTCATGTCGCGGTCGAGCAGACGGTCGGCCAGACGCTTCACGAACAGGTCCACGATCTGCAGCAGCTCGGGCTGCGACAGCTGCGGGAACACGATCGTGTCGTCGACACGGTTCAGGAACTCGGGCTTGAAGTGCTTCTTGAGCTCCTCGTTGACCTTGCCGCGCATGCGGTCGTAGCCGACGGCCGAGTCGCCCTCGACCTGGAAGCCCACCGGGCCACCGGCGATGCCCTGCGAACCGAGGTTCGTGGTCATGATGATGACGGTGTTCTTGAAGTCGACCACGCGGCCCTGACCGTCGGTGAGACGGCCTTCCTCGAGCACCTGCAGCAGCGAGTTGAAGATGTCCGGGTGGGCCTTCTCGATCTCGTCGAACAGGACCACGGAGAACGGCTTGCGGCGCACCTTCTCGGTGAGCTGGCCGCCCTCTTCGAACCCGACGAACCCGGGAGGGGCACCGAACAGGCGGGACACGGTGTGCTTCTCACCGAACTCCGACATGTCGAGGGAGATCAGCGCACCCTCGTCGTCGAACAGGAACTCGGCGAGTGCCTTGGCGAGCTCGGTCTTCCCGACGCCCGTGGGGCCGGCGAAGATGAACGAGCCGGAGGGACGGTTCGGGTCCTTCAGGCCGGCACGGGTACGGCGGATCGTCTTGGACAGGGCCGAGATGGCCTCTTCCTGACCGATGACGCGCTCGTGCAGTGCCTTCTCCATGAAGACGAGACGCGAGGTCTCCTCTTCGGTGAGCTTGAACACCGGGATGCCCGTGGCCTGTGCCAGGACCTCGGCGATGATGCCCTCGTCGACGGTGCCGGACGCGGCCACGTCACCGGCACGCCACTGCTTCTCGAGGCGGAGACGCTCGCCGAGGAGCTTCTTCTCCTCGTCGCGCAGGCTCGCGGCCTTCTCGAAGTCCTGCTCCTCGATGGCGGCTTCCTTCGACCCGCGGACCGTCGAGATCTTCTCGTCGAACTCACGGAGCTCCGGCGGCGCCGACAGGATCGACAGGCGCAGGCGGGCGCCGGCCTCGTCGATCAGGTCGATGGCCTTGTCGGGCAGGAAGCGGTCCTGCACGTAGCGGTCCGCCAGGTTCGCCGCGGCGACGATCGCACCGTCGGTGATGGACACCTTGTGGAACGCCTCGTACTTGTCGCGCAGACCCTTGAGGATGTTGATCGCGTGGGGCAGCGACGGCTCGTTGACCTGCACCGGCTGGAAGCGACGCTCGAGTGCGGCGTCCTTCTCGAAGTGCTTGCGGTACTCGTCGAGCGTGGTGGCACCGATGGTCTGGAGCTCACCGCGGGCGAGGAGCGGCTTGAGGATCGACGCGGCGTCGATCGCGCCCTCGGCTGCACCGGCACCGACGAGCGTGTGGATCTCGTCGATGAAGACGATGATGTCGCCGCGGGTGCGGATCTCCTTCGTGACCTTCTTCAGGCGCTCCTCGAAGTCACCGCGGTAGCGGGACCCGGCGATGAGCGACCCGAGGTCGAGCGAGTAGAGCTGCTTGTCCTTCAGCGTCTCGGGCACGTCGCCCTTGACGATCGCCTGGGCGAGGCCCTCGACGACGGCGGTCTTGCCGACGCCGGGCTCACCGATCAGGACGGGGTTGTTCTTGGAGCGGCGGGAGAGGATCTGCATGACCCGCTCCATCTCCTTCTCGCGCCCGATGACGGGGTCGAGCTTGCCGTCACGCGCGGCCTGGGTGAGGTTGCGACCGAACTGGTCGAGGACCTGCGAACCCTGCTGCGCGTTCTGCTGCTGCTCGCCGCCGACGGCGACCGCTTCCTTGCCCTGGTAGCCGGACAGGAGCTGGATGACCTGCTGGCGCACCCGGTTCAGGTCGGCACCGAGCTTCACGAGGACCTGGGCTGCGACACCCTCGCCCTCGCGGATCAGGCCGAGCAGGATGTGCTCCGTGCCGATGTAGTTGTGGCCGAGCTGCAGCGCCTCGCGCAGGGACAGCTCGAGCACCTTCTTGGCGCGCGGCGTGAACGGGATGTGCCCGGTCGGCTGCTGCTGGCCCTGCCCGATGATGTCCTGGACCTGCTCGCGCACGGCGTCGAGCGAGATGCCCAGCGACTCCAGCGCCTTGGCGGCGACGCCCTCGCCCTCGTGGATGAGGCCGAGGAGGATGTGCTCGGTGCCGATGTAGTTGTGGTTGAGCATCTTCGCTTCTTCTTGAGCGAGGACGACAACACGACGGGCCCGGTCGGTGAATCTCTCGAACATGTGCTCTCCCTTGGCCCCTGATGAGCGGAGCCGACGCTGTGCCGGTCTCGTGTGAGTCCGGCCAAGTACTTCGAGAGTAACCAGCGCTCCCCCCGCGGGCTGCCCCTGTTCGCCGTGGGCGTGACCGACGTGCGTCTTGTGCGCAGTGAGCGAACGACGAGACGGACCGGGCCCCGCCGCCGGCACCGAACCGACGCGCCAGCGCCGCGTCGGCCGTACAGACGGGAGGCCCGTGGCGATCCCGCCACGGGCCTCCCGTCTGCTCTGTGGCCGCGCTGGGTCAGGCGCACCGCACCGCGCGACGCAGGTCACGTCGGAAGCGACGCGGGTCGACGCCGAGGGCGTCGAGGACGTCGTGCGCCGATCCGGCGAGCGGGTCGTCGACGGCGTCGAGCACGGCGAGCACGACGTGCGGCGGCCGGATGCGTTCCGATCGACCGGCGATCGTCGCGGCTCGGGCGAGCACGCGCATCGCGGCGGGCGTGCAGGCGACCCGGTCGTGCTCGCCGGGGCAGGTGGTGTGCGCCCCGACGAACGCGCGGATGCTCGCCCGGACGGCGTCGGGCGAGACCCGGTGGGCGTCGAGGACCGGCCGGAAGCGGGGCATGCCGGCACACAGGGTGACGGCCGCGAGGAGCAGGTGCTCGGCGTCGACGAAGCCGAAGCCGGACTCGTGGGATTCGAGGTCGGCGAGCAGCACGATCTCGCGGCCGTGCCGGACGGAAGGGAGGGCGACGGAGAGCTGAGCGGTCTGCATGTATTCAGAATATCGCATACCTGTTCGATCGACTAGCCCGCATCGGAGGTCCGCTCGGTACGATCCGCTCATGGAGCAGCCCGTCGTCGGCCTCGTCGTCCACCCGACCAAGAACGTGCAGGAGTCCGTCACGACCCTGCAGCGCTGGAACGCGTCCGGCCAGGGCGAACTGCTCGCCCGCCGCGCGGACGCCCAGCGCATCGGTGGCGGGGTCGAGGTGGTCGACGACGACGACTTCACCGACCGCGTCGACCTGGTCGTGGCGCTCGGCGGCGACGGCACCATGCTCGGCGCGATGCGGCTCGTGGCGAGCCGCCCCGTGCCCGTCCTCGGCGTGAACTACGGCAACGTCGGGTTCCTGGTCGAGATCGAACCGCCCGAACTCGAGAGCGCGCTCGACCGGTTGTCCGCCGGCGAGTACCAGCTCGAGCCGCACCACGCGCTCGAGGCCCGGCTGTCCTGGGGCGGCGCTCGCACCGACTACCTGGCGTTCAACGACCTGACCATCGTGCGGCGGCCCGGCTCCGGGCAGGTCTCGGCCGACCTGAGCGTCGGCGGCCTCGGGTACGGGTACTACCGCGCCGACGCCATCGTGGCCGCCACTCCGGCGGGCTCCACCGCGTACAACTACGCCGCCGGCGGCCCGGTGCTCTCCCCCGCACTCTCCGGCTCCGTGGTGACCCCGGTCGCGCCGATGGCGGGGATCGACCGCTCCGTGGTGCTCTCCGCGCGCGAGCGCTACCGGTTCGACATCGCCGAGGGCACCAGGAGCGCAGCGCTCGAGGTCGACGGGCTCGTGGTCGGCGAGGTCGCGACCGGGGCGCATATCGACATGCGGCTCCGCAAGGACGCCGGCAGCGTGGTGCGCCTCGACGCCGAGCGGCACGGGCGCACCGGCCGCGTGAAGCTCAGCCTGCTCGACCTGCCGGTGCGGCCCGACCAGCTGGTCGAGCTCATCCCGAGCGACCTGCGGCAGAAGCTCCGGCGCGAGATCGACGACTGACACCGCGGGCGGTTGCCCCGGGAACGTGAATGGCCCGCTCGAGCAGTGCTCGAGCGGGCCGTCCCATCACCCCACCGGATCGTCTTCCCACAGAACGACCCGGTTTCCCCGCGCCGACACGGGTGAGCGTGCCGGCCGAAGTCCACTGACCTAGTCGGTCAGGTACAGCTGCATGTCCTGCGAGACCGCCTTGGCGAACAGGCGCAGCTTGGCGCGCGACTCCACCCGGCTGACCGCCTGGCGGGTCGTGTGCACGATCTTCGAGATCTCGTCGAGCGTCATCGGCTTGTCGTCGTCCAGGCCGTAGCGCATGCGGATGACGTTGGCCTCGTCGCTCGGCAGCTCGGAGACGATGGAGCGGATGTCGCGGTGCAGCAGCGTCGTCTCGGTGAGCTCGTTCGGGCTGGCGGCGTCCTCGTCCTCGATGAAGTCACCGAGTTCGCTGTCGTCCGAGTCGCCGACGACCGTGTGGATCGAGACCGGCTCGTGCGAGCGGCCCTTGAGGTCGACGAGTTCCTCGACGCTCATGCTCAGCTCGGCCGCGACCTCTTCCGGCATCGGCGCGCGGCCGAGGTCGACGGTCAGGTCACGCTCGGTGCGCGAGATCTTGTTGATGAGCTCGACGGTGTGCACCGGGATGCGGATCGTGCGCGCCTTGTCGGCGAGACCACGCGAGATCGCCTGGCGGATCCACCAGGTGGCGTAGGTCGAGAACTTGTAGCCCTGCGTGAAGTCGAACTTCTCGACCGCACGGACCAGGCCGAGGTTGCCTTCCTGGATGACGTCCATGAAGGGCAGGCCGCGCTGCGAGTACCGCTTGGCGATGCTCACGACGAGGCGGAGGTTCGAGGTGATCATGCGCTCCTTGGCGCGCTCACCGTCGCGGACGAGCCAGCGGAGTTCACGCTGCAGGGTCTTCGCCAGACCCTTCTCGGTGGCGAGCTTCTCTTCGGCGAAGAGCCCGACCTCGATGCGGCGGGCGATCTGCGCTTCTTCCTCGGCGGTGAGGAGCGAGAGACGGCCGATGTGACGGAGGTAGTCGCCGACCTGGTCGACCGAGGCACCGCGGACACCGGCGAGCTGCTCGTCGGCCTCGACCTCGGTGTCGAGGGAGGTGGTGGCGGACTCGGCGGTCGCGGTCTTCGATGCCGATGCCTTCTTGGTGGCGGTGCGGCGGGTGGTGCTGGGTGCAGCCGTTGCGATCGTCATGGTGTTTCTCCCTGCGTTCGACGGTGATGGCTTCGTGGGGTGGTACCGGGGGGTGCTGATGAGTAAAGCGGCCCGGAGGTGTACCCCACAAATCGTTCGGAGCGATTCTCAGGGATCTCCGTGCTTCACCCTCGGCAGCATCCCCAGCGGGGTACAGCACACCGCCAGTCTGGTCCCCCATCAGGCCCCGGATCAAGCCGGAACTGCCGTGTTTCCGGCGTTGCAGACGTGTTTCACCAGCGTTTCCAACCGTGTACCCCGAGGGACTGCGTACTCCGGACATGCAAAAGGGGTACGTGCGACCCGATCAGTGTGATCTGGTCGTCGTACCCCGAACAAGGGATGGGTGGGGGTCACCAGGAGGGTTCGAGCCACCCGTCCCGGCGCTTGGACACCTCGAGGTCGGCGTCTCGGTCGAACTCGTCGTACTCGCTCTCGATGTCCCCGACGAGGCTGCGGCCCGTGAAGGGATGTGCGGTGGTTGCCATGCGGACGATGCTCACCCCGGCACGCGTCGGCGAGGTGAACGGTGTGTGACGGTCGGTCGGCGCTCAGACGTCGAGGTCGTCGACGTCGCCCTCGTCGTCGAGGGCTCCACCGTCGGCGACGCCGGTGGCTCCGCCGGGTCCGTCCGTGCCGTTCGGCGCGCCGGACGTGCCCGACACCCGGTGGCCGAAGGCGTCCTCCACGTCGAGGTCGTCGAGGTCGTCGACGGGATCGGGGGAGGTCGGCATGCGCGACAGGATCACACCGCGCGGTGAACACGGGGTGAAGTGGATCGTGCGCGGGCGGCTACTCGCCGGGCGTCGGAGCCGGCGCGGGACGACCGTGCTCGCGCTCGAAGCGGGCGCGCTCTTCGGCCTCGACCTTGGCGTACGCGGCACGCTCGGTCCGGTCGGCACGCATGATCGCGCGCATCACGAACCAGAAGATCAGGCCGACGACGATGGTCGGCGTCAGGGCGAAGACGATCCCGCTTACGACTCCATCAGGCACCCGAGCATCGTACCCCGGTGGACTCGGAGTTATTTGACCAGCGGGAACAGGATCGTCTCGCGGATGCCGAGACCCGTGATGGCCATCAGCAGGCGGTCGATCCCCATGCCCATGCCGCCCGACGGGGGCATCGCGTGCTCGAGCGCCCGCAGGAAGTCCTCGTCCACACGCATCGCCTCGAGGTCGCCGCCGGCCGCGAGCTTCGCCTGCTCGACGAAGCGCTCCCGCTGCACGACCGGGTCGACGAGCTCGGAGTACGCCGTGCCGAGCTCGAAGCCACGGACGTACAGGTCCCACTTCTCGACGACGCCCGGACGGGTGCGGTGCTGCCGGGTGAGCGGCGAGGTGTCGACCGGGAAGTTCATCACGAAGGTCGGACGGTCGAGCGAGTCGATGACGAAGTGCTCCCAGAGCTCCTCGACGTACTTGCCGTGCGTGGCGTGGGCGACCTCGACGCCCTCGGCCTCGGCGAGCGCCTGCAGCTCGGACAGCGGGGTCTCCGGGCTGATCTCGCGCCCGGCGGCCTCGGACAGCGAGCCGTACATGTCGATGCGGGGCCACTCGCCACCCAGGTCGTAGGTGCTGCCGTCGGGCAGGGTGACCTCGAGCGCACCACCGGTGACGGCGCGGGTCGCGTTCTGCACGAGCTCCTGGGTCAGGTCGGCCATCTGCTCGTAGTTGCCGTACGCCTGGTACGCCTCGACCATCGCGAACTCGGGCGAGTGCGACGAGTCGGCACCCTCGTTCCGGAAGTTGCGGTTGATCTCGAACACCCGGTCGATGCCACCGACGACGGCCCGCTTCAGGAACAGCTCGGGGGCGATGCGCAGGAACAGCTCGGTGTCGAAGGCGTTCGAGTGCGTCACGAACGGTCGGGCCGAGGCGCCGCCGTGCTGGGTCTGCAGCATCGGGGTCTCGACCTCGAGGTACTCGTGGGCGGTGAAGGTCTGGCGGAGCGACGCCATCACGGCAGCTCGGGCACGCACGGTGGCGCGGGCTTCGTCGCGGACGATGAGGTCGAGGTAGCGCTGGCGGACCCGCGTCTCCTCGTTGAGCTCGTTGTGCAGGTTCGGCAGCGGCAGGATCGCCTTCGCCGCGATCGCCCAGTCGTCGACCATGATCGACAGCTCGCCGCGGCGCGAGGAGATCACGCGGCCGTGCACGAACACGTGGTCACCGAGGTCGACGAACTCCTTCCAGCGGGCGAGGGAGTCGTCCCCCACCTCGGCCAGGGAGACCATCGCCTGGATGCGTGCGCCGTCGCCGGACTGCAGCGACGCGAAGCAGAGCTTGCCGGTGTTGCGCGAGAACACGACACGGCCGGCGATGCCGACGACGTCCTGGGTCTCCTCGCCGGTCTCCAGGTGCGCGTACTGCTCGCGCACGGCCGGGATCGTCGTGGTGAGGGGGAGCTCGGCGGGGTACGCCTCGATACCCGACTCCAGCAGCTTCGCCCGCTTGTCGAGCCGGACCTGTCGCTGCTCGCTGGTCTCCTGCTCGGCCAGTGCGGCGGCGTCGGTGATCGCGGTGTCGGGGGTGACGGTCTCGTCGGTCATGCGGGTGCGGCTCCGATGGTCGTGGGGGTCGGGGGAAATGCTACCCGCGCCACGCTCCCGCCCCGGAACCGTGCCCGCCGGACCAGGAGCCGAGGCCGCGGTCACAACACCCCGCACGCGTCACGCCCGCCGGTCACGATCTGTCGGCCGGAGCGCTCGCAACCGACAGGTCGTGACCACTCGGGGGAACTGAGCGGGGAGTCATGACCGACCGCCGACCGACCGCGACCCCGACCCCGACCCCGACCCCGACCTACAGCTTCGACTGCCCGTCGGCCGCGGTCAGCGCGTTGTCGACGGCGGAGCGGACGAGCGCCCCGAGGACGCGACCCGGGTGTTCGACACCGATGCCGGACAGGGTGCCTGCGGACTGGTCGACGATCGCCGTCGAGAAGCTCACGGCCGCCCGCACCGCATCGGCGTACGCGGCCCGGTCGCCCTCCGCCACGACGAACGGCTCGGCGCCCATCTCGACCACCAGGGCCTGCGCGATCGGCAGCACGGGTGCCGGAGCGGTCACCGCGCAGTACGCGTCACGGAGCCGTGACAGGTCGACGCTGGTGCCCGTGAACGCCATCGCGGGGTGGATCGCGAGCGGGATCGCGCCGGCCGCCATCGCCGGGGCGAGGATGCCGACGCCGTGGTCCGGGCTGGTGTGCACGACGAGCTGCCCGGGCTGCCAGATGCCGGCGTCGGCCAACCCCTGCACGAGCGAGGCGAGCTGGTCGTCCGGCACCGCGAGCAGGACGAGTTCGCTGCGCTCGACCAGGTCGGGCGTCGCGAGCACCGGGGCGCCGGGCAGCATCGCCTCGGCACGGTCGCGGCCCTCTTCCGACACGGCGGTCACGCCGACGACGGCGTGCTCCGCGTTCGCCAGGGCTGCTCCGAGGACGGGTCCGACCCGTCCGGCGCCGACGATGCCGACCCCGAGACGCCCGGCCCTCATCGTGCGGCTCCGGTGGGCGGGACGTCGCCCCACCCCGGGCCGGGAGGCGCGGCGTCCTGCCGGTGGGCCGCGGCGGGCCCGGCAGGGGCTCCGGACCCGGGCCACGGTGCGTCCGCAGCGTGTGTGGCGGACGCGGGGCGGGCCTCCCGTTCGCGCCAGCGGTGGGTCGTGTCGACGGCGGCGGCATCGACGGCGCGCTGGGTGGTCTCGGACCAGAAGCGCTGCGCGTCACGCGCGTCGAGCGCGCCGATGCGTGCCGAGACCGGACCGGCGACGGTGTGGACGTGGACGGTCGCGACCCGCAGGGCACGCTCGAGCGGTCCCTGCTCAACCTTGACGCTCTGCACGCGGGGCAGCGGCACGATGACGAGCGACCGCCAGACGGCGCCGAGCCGCAGCAGCACCGCGCCCTGCACGAACCGGTAGCCGTTGCGCCGGAACGCGAACGGGCGGAGCCACGCGCCTCGCCGTGGGGAGTGCACGAAGCCGCCGCGGTCACCCGAGGTGGTGAGGCTGTCGTCGACGACGTCCACGGCTTCGGCCGCGCCCTCGCGCAGGGCTTCCGGCGAGGCCTCGGGGCCGGCGACGACGGTGCCGACGAGCCCCGGCAGGATGATGTCGAGGACCTCGCGGACGTCCGCCGTCGTGCCCACGGGCAGCACGATCGAGGACACCTGCTGGTTGCTGGACGCCCCGTTGCCGGCGCTCGTCGCGCGGTTGATGCGGATGTCCCACCAGCCGAACGGGCGCCACAGCAGCGGCTGCGCGACGCTCACGGCGTGGATGCGCCCGGGCGGCAGCGTCTCGTTCGACGTCGAGACCAGCCCGAAGCCGATCCGGATGCCGTCACGCGTCTCGGCGATCGTGTACTGCAACGAGCGGGAGAACTTGCGGACGTAGTACCCGCCGGCACCGAGGACGGCGGGGAACAGCCCGAACAGCACCGCGAACTCGCCGGTGAGGGCGACGCTGACGATCATGCCGGCGATGACGAGCAGCAGGAACAGCGTCGTGCCGGACAGCAGCATCGACGCGATCAGCCGCCCCGGGCGCACCTTGACGATGCGGGTGGCGTGCACGGCCACCGGGTCGAGCTCGGGCGAGAACATCTCGTCGACGCGGTCCTGCAGTGCGCCGTGCGACTGCCGCGACGGACCACCGTGGCCGTCGTCGTCCTTGGCGCCGGACGCCAGCACCAGGATCCGCTGCCGCAGGTCGTCGGCGGCGCGGACCCCGAGGTAGGCGAGCTGCACGTTGGCGTCGTTGCCGGCCTGCGCGATCTCGAGCTTGGCGGTACCGAACACCCGGGGCACGAGCGGCCGCTGGATGTTGATGCCCTGGATCCGGTCGAGCCGGGCCTTGCGGTGGTTCCGGAACAGCACGCCGGAGCGCACCTCGACGATCTCGCCGGTGACGCGGAACTCGTGCATGCGCCAGGACAGGTAGAACAGCCCGATCAGCACCAGGAGCAGCACCACGATGCCGAGCAGGACCCAGCCGACGACGCCGTGCTCGTACACGTACCGGACCGGGTCACCGTCCTCCTGCTGGTCGCCGGGGATGAAGAACTCGACGAGCTGGTCCCGCAGGCTGTTCAGCACGTAGCCGAGGACGACGATGAGGAAGATCCCGCCCTTGAGCAGCGGGGTGAGCGGGTGCAGGCGGTGCCACTCGCCGTCGGTCAGGGGTGCCGCGGCGGCCGCGTTGCCCCCGGTGGGCGGCGCGGGCGGAGCGGGCGGCGGGGTGCCGGGTCGGAAGGTCACGAACGGCCCCTACAGTCCGGCGCGACGGGACTCGGCGAGCTCGACGAGGCGGTCGCGCAGCTCGTCGGCGTCCGCTGCCGGCACACCGGGGATCCGCACGTTGGTCGCGGCGGCGGCGGTGACGAACTTCAGCTCGCTCATGCCGAGCGCCCGGTCGAGCGGGCCCCGGGCGACGTCGACAAGCTGCATCCGGCCGTAGGGCACGGCCGTGAAGCGCTGCCACATCAGCCCGCGGCGCACGACCAGGTCGTCGTCGCGGAGCGCGTAGCCGATGGCCCGGACCCGTCGGGGCGTGAGCGCGGCGGTGATCGCCGTGGTGACCGCGACCGCGATGCCGATGGAGAGCCAGACGGTGCCGGCCCCGGAACCGAACCCGTCGTTGACGACGCCGATGAGCACGAAGCCCGCGGTGAGCACGACACCGATCACGAGCGTGGCGATGAGTTCGGTCCACACGAGCTTCGTGGACACCCGGTGCCAGGCGATCCCACCGAGGCCGAGGCCCGGCTCGTCGAGTCGTTCACGCGGCATCGCGGGCCTCCTGGGGTTGCTCGGTCAGTTCACCGTCGTCGAGCCGTTGCGGGGATCGTCACGGTCGTCGTCGTCACCCGGGGGTGCGACGCACATCCGTTCCGCGACCAGTGCGCAGACCGTCAGGACGATCCCGCCCCCGACGGCGATCACGTTCGGCAGGGTCGAGCCTAGCGAAGGCGTCGCGGAACGGGTCAGCAGGTACAGCACCAGGCCCAGGGCGAACCCACCGAGCAGCGTGCCGCAGATGCTGGACGCCTTCGCGAGCACGACGACCCGGGTCGCGTAGAGCGGGTCGACGGGCCGCTGCCGCCCGGCGCCCTCGCGTGCGTGGCGGCGCACCGGCCTGGCCATCAGCACGACGGCGACCCCGATGAACGCGAGCGTGATGCCGAGCGGGAGCGAGAACAGGAACGTCGGCAGCTGGCGCGACGCCAGGACGGCGTCGAGGGCGAACCCGGCGGCCACCGTCACGACGGCGATGCTGAGCAGCGTGGAGGCGCGGGTGGGCTTCATGCGCTGGTCGCGCTCCCCGCCGGTCGGGAGGCCCGTGCCGGCTCCGCGAACAGGCGCGGCTCGTCGACGCGCTCGGTGTCGTCCCCCACGGCGGCGAGCAGGTCGGCCACCGGTCCGGCGCCGGGCAGGACGGCCTCGGGGTCGGCGTCGAGCCAGGGGGCGAGCACGAAGGCGCGCTCCGCTGCCCGGGGGTGCGGCACGACCAGGGTGTCCGTGGCGATCCGCAGGTCGTCCACGGCGACGACGTCGAGGTCGAGGGTGCGGTCGCCCCACCGGACCTCGCGCGTGCGGCCGTGGGCGTCCTCGATGCCGTGCAGGGCGTCGAGGAAGGGCTGCGGCTCGAGGTCGGTGTCGACGACCACGACGGCGTTCCGGTACCGGGGTTTCGAGGTGTCGAGCCCGTCCAGGGTCACGGCGACCGACTCGACCTCGCGGCTCGAGGCCACCGGCACCACCCCGGGCAGGGCGGCGATCGCGGTAGCCGCCGCGCGGAGGGTGCTCCCCCGGTCACCGAGGTTCGCACCGAGGGCGACGACGACCCGGTGGGTCATTCTTCTTCCTCGTCCGGCACCGTGGCGCCGCGGCTGCGGTGGATGGTGATCGAGACGTCGGTGAACGGCACGGTGATCGGCGCCTGCGGCTTGTGCACCGTGACCTCGGTCGCCAGCGCGGCACGGTGGGTGAGCACGGCCGCGGCGATGCGCTCGGCCAGCGTCTCGATCAGGTCGACGGGGTCGCGTTCGATCTCGGCGACGACCTGCTCGGCGAGCACGCCGTAGTGCACGGTGGCGTCGAGGTCGTCGCTGCCCGAGGCCGCACGGGCGTCGAGCTCCACGGCGACGTCGACGACGAAGTCCTGGCCGTCCTCGCGCTCGTGGTCGAAGACGCCGTGGTGTCCGCGGGCGCGGACCCCGGTGAGTCGGATGGTGTCGTTCACGATCGAGCTGCCCTCCAGGCGTCCCAGACGTCGAGCACGGCACGGGTCGGTGCCGGGTCGTGCACGCGCACACCCCACGCGCCGCGTTCGGCGGCGAGCAGGCTGATGGCGGCGGTGGCGAGGTCGCGCTCCCTGGGAGGAGCGCCCTCGGGGCTCCCGACACCGTCGAGGAACCGCTTGCGTGAGGCGGCGACGAGCACCGGCAGGCCGATGGAGGCGAAGCGCTCGTAGCCGGCCAGGATCTCCCAGTTCTGCACGCCGTGCTTGGCGAAGCCGAGGCCCGGGTCGATGACGACCTGCTCCTGCCGGACGCCGAGCACGATGAGCTCGGCGACGCGGAGCTCGACCTCGCGACGGACTTCTTCGACGGCGTGGGTGTACTCGGCGTTGCGGTACATCCGGTCGCTGTGTCCCCGCCAGTGCATGACGACGAAGCCGACGCCCGTGGACGCCACGACGCGGGCCATGTCCGGGTCGGCGAGGCCGCCGGAGACGTCGTTGACGATGGCGGCACCGAGGTCGACGGCACGCTCGGCCGTCGCGGCGTTCATCGTGTCGACACTGACCGGGATGCCCTCGGCGACGAGCTGCTGCACGACCGGCAGCACGCGTTCCTGCTCGACGGGCACGGGCACGCGCTCGGACCCGGGCCGGGTGGACTCGCCACCGACGTCGATGACGTCGGCACCGGCGGCGACGAGGTCACGTGCGTGCTGCACGGCGGCGTCGTAGGCCTGGTGCAGACCGCCGTCGCTGAACGAGTCGGGGGTGACGTTGAGGATGCCGAGCACCCGGGTGCGCTCCTCGGCCGGACCACCGCGGTCACGGCGACGGCCGGTCACGACCTCGGGCACCGGCTGGGGTGCACGGAGGTCGATCGCGACCGTCGCCGGTTCGGCGGCGGCGGCGCGGGCACGACTCACCTCGGCGAGTCGACGCTCTCGTCGCGTCGGCAGCTCGGACATGCGGGCCTACGCGGGGGCGATACCCGGGTTGCCGAACGGGCGACGACGGGTCTTCGAGGTCGACTCGGAGTCCGTCGGGTCCGCTGCGGTCGCGGCGGCCTTGCCGGGCACGTCGATCGCGGGCAGGTTGCTGACCGGGCGCTTGTCGCTCGAGAGCCACTGCGGGCGCTCGGGCAGCTTGCGGACGTCCTTGAAGATCTCCACGAGCTCCGGGGCGTCGAGCGTCTCCTTCTCGAGGAGCTCACCGGCCAGGCGGTCGAGGATGTCGCGGTTGTCGTTGAGCACCTGGTAGGCCTCGTCGTGCGCGGCCTCGAGCAGGGCGCGGGTCTCGGCGTCGACCGTCTGGGCGATGTTCTCCGAGTAGTCCCGACCGGTGCCACCGCTCATGTCACGGCCGACGAACGGCTCGCTGGACCCGGAACCGAGCTTCACGGACCCGACGGCCTGGCTCATGCCGTACTCCGTCACCATCTTGCGGGCGGTGCCGGTGGCCTTCTCGATGTCGTTCGAGGCGCCCGTGGTCGGGTCGTGGAACACGATCTCCTCGGCGACGCGACCACCCATGGCGTAGGTGAGCTGGTCGAGGAGCTCGTTGCGGGTGACCGAGTACTTGTCCTCGAGCGGGAGCACCATCGTGTAGCCGAGGGCACGGCCGCGGGGCAGGATCGTGATCTTCGTGACCGGGTCGGTGTGCCGCATCGCCGCTGCCGCCAGGGCGTGGCCGCCCTCGTGGTACGCGGTGATCAGGCGTTCCTGGTCGGACATGATCCGGGTGCGGCGCTGCGGGCCGGCCATCACGCGGTCGACGGCCTCGTCGAGGGCACGGTTGTCGATGAGCTGCGCGTTCGAGCGGGCGGTCAGCAGGGCCGCCTCGTTCAGGACGTTCGCCAGGTCGGCGCCGGTGAAGCCCGGCGTCTTGCGGGCGAGCAGCTCGAGGTCGACGCTCGCGGCGAGCGGCTTGCCCTTCGCGTGCACCTCGAGGATCTGCTTGCGGCCGGCGAGGCCCGGGGCGTCGACGCCGATCTGACGGTCGAAGCGGCCGGGGCGCAGGAGCGCGGGGTCGAGCACGTCGGGACGGTTCGTCGCGGCGATGAGGATGACGTTCGTCTTGCCGTCGAAGCCGTCCATCTCGACCAGGAGCTGGTTCAGCGTCTGCTCGCGCTCGTCGTTGCCACCGCCGATGCCGGCACCACGGTGACGACCCACGGCGTCGATCTCGTCGATGAAGACGATGGCCGGCGAGTTCGCCTTGGCCTGCTCGAAGAGGTCACGGACACGGCTCGCACCGACACCGACGAACATCTCGACGAAGTCCGAACCGGAGATCGAGTAGAACGGCACACCGGCTTCACCCGCGACGGCGCGGGCGAGCAGGGTCTTGCCGGTTCCGGGAGGGCCGTAGAGCAGCACGCCCTTCGGGATCTTCGCCCCGACGGCCTGGAACTTCGCGGGCTCCTTGAGGAACTCCTTGATCTCGTGGAGTTCCTCGATCGCCTCGTCGGCACCCGCGACGTCGGCGAACGACACCTGCGGGTTCTCCTTGTTGTTGATCTTGGCCTTCGACTTGCCGAACTGCATCACCTTCGAGCCGCCGCCCTGGGCGCTCGAGAGCAGGAACCAGAACAGGGCACCGATGATCAGGAACGGCAGCAGGATGCTGAGCAGCGACAGGAACCAGTTGCCCTGCTGCACGGTGTCGTTGTAGCCCTTGGGCAGGTTGGAGTCGTTCACCGCCTGGATGACCTCTTCGCCGCGGGGCGTGGAGTAGTAGAACTGCTCCTGCTTGTCGCCGTCCTTGAGGACGAGGTCGACCCGCTGCTCCGTGGAGTTGACGGTCACGGACGAGACCTTGTCGTCGGCGAGCTGCTCGAGACCCTTCTGGGTGTTGATCTCTTGCGTGCTGCCCTGGCTGATGACGCTCCAGCCGATGAAGATGCCCGCCAGCGCGATCAGCACGTAGAGGTACGGGCCGCGGAAGATGCGCTTGAAGTTCATGTGATCCGGGCGCGAGTGCCCGACACCTTTCTCTGCCGAAGTTGCGTGCAGGTCAGCATACGGCCGCGATTCTGTGGCGAGAATGGGTGTCCTCTGCGGGCGAACTCACCCCCGGGCCAGAGTCGGCCGAGTGCGACCCGCGCGCAGCGGGTCGCTCGTCGGTCAGGAGTAGACGTGCGGGGCGAGGACGCCGACGCCGCGCAGGTTGCGGTAACGCTCGTCGTAGTCCAGGCCGTACCCGACGACGAACGCGTCGGGGATGTCGAAGCCCACGTACTTCACGTCGACCTCGACCTTGGCTGCCTCGGGCTTGCGCAGCAGGGCGACGATCTCGACGCTCGCGGCACCACGCGACTGCAGGTTCTGCTTGAGCCACGACAGGGTCAGGCCGGAGTCGATGATGTCCTCGACGATCAGGACGTCGCGCCCGTGCAGGTCGGTGTCGAGGTCCTTGAGGATCCGCACCACGCCGGACGACTTCGTGCCGGAGCCGTACGACGACACCGCCATCCAGTCCATCCGCGCCTGCATCTTGAGGTGGCGCGAGAAGTCCGCCATCACCATGACGGCACCCTTGAGCACCCCGACGAGCAGCGGGTCGCGGCCCGCGTAGTCGGCGTCGACGACCGCCGCGAGCTCGGCGAGCTTCTCGTCGATCTGCTCGGGGGTGAAGAGCACTTCGGACAGGTCTGCCTGGACGTCGGAGAGTTCCACCACGCCAGCCTAACCGGCGCTGAACTCGATGCGGTCGCCGGTCCGCGTGGCACGGACGCCCGGCAGGTCGATCGGGCCCTGTCCGCTCCAGTCCGTGACGAGCCGGCAGACCTCGAGCGTCTGCACGCGGGACAGCGTCACCCCGAACTCGCTCTCCACCGCCAGGCGCACGAGCCGCTGCCGGAGTGCCGGCGGGTTCGCCCCGAGCGCCCGCACCGACAGCGAGATGCCCGCCTCGGAGTGCTCGGCGATGTCCTCCGCGATCTCCTCGGCGAAGTGGTCGAGTGCCGCGGAGTCCTCGCGCAGCTGGTCGGCCGTCCGGGCCAGGGCCTCGGGGACCCCGGCGCCGAGCTCCCGTTCGAGCACCGGCAGCAGGGTGTTCCGCACCCGCACCCGTGCGTACGCGGGGTCGTCGTTCTGCGGGTCGTGCCAGGGTGCCAGCCCCGCTGCGGCGCACGCCTGCCGGGTCGCGTGCCGCCGGACGGTCAGCAGCGGACGGCCGTAGGCCGGACCGGCGTCACGCCGGGCGAGCGGCTGCATGCCGGACAGGCTGTCCGGCCCGCTGCCGCGCAGCAGGCCGAGCAGCACCGTCTCGGCCTGGTCGTCCAGGGTGTGCCCCAGCAGCACCAGGGGTGACCCGGTGGCGGCCGCGACCTCGGCGATCGACGCGTGGCGGGCCTCCCGGGCGGCGCCTTCCGGGCCACCGTCGGAGCCGACCGCGACCCTGCGGACCGTCACCGGGTCGAGTCCCAGCTCGGATGCCTGCCGGGAGGCGCGGCTCGCGACCGCCTCGGAGCCCGCCTGGAGCGCGTGGTCGACGACCACCGCCCCGGCCCGGAGACCCTGCTTGCCCGCCTCGAACGCGGTGGCCGCGGCGAGGGCGAGGGAGTCCGGTCCGCCGCTCAGTGCGACGAGGACCAGGTCGCCTTCGGCGACCACGCCGCCGTCGACGGCTGCGGCGAGCAGGTCACGGACGGCCAGACGGGTCTCGGCGACGGCGGGGTCGAGCCGGGGACGCGGAGAGTTCACCCGGTAACGTTAGCCGCGCTTTCGCAACACACGACAGTCCCCGAAGCAGACACAGGAGCGCAACATGGCCGCGTACGACGTCGTCGTCGAGATCCCCAAGGGCAGCCGCAACAAGTACGAGGTGGACCACGAGACCGGTCGCGTCTACCTCGACCGCGTGCTGTTCACCTCGTTCGTCTACCCCACCGACTACGGGTTCTTCGAGAAGACCCTGGCCGACGACGGTGACCCCGTGGACGCCCTGCTGCTGCTCGAGTTCCCGACGTTCCCCGGCGTGGGCGTCAAGGTCCGCCCCGTCGGCGTCTTCAAGATGAGCGACGAGGCCGGCATCGACGAGAAGGTCCTCGTCGTCCCCGCCAAGGACCCGCGCTGGGCGCACATCCAGGACATCGCGGACGTGCCGGAGCAGACGAAGGCCGAGATCGCGCACTTCTTCGAGCACTACAAGGACCTCGAGCCGAACAAGTGGGTCAAGGCCGAGGGCTGGGGCGACGCCGCCGAGGCCGAGCGCATCGTGCAGGCTGGTCAGGCCGCGTACGTGCCCGGTTCGCACTGACGATCCCCTGACGACGAACGGCGCCCGCTCTCCATCCGGAGGGCGGGCGCCGTTCTGTGCTGGTGCTTGCTCACGCAGCCGCTCTGGGAGGGAACGGGCATACCGGGAGCTGGCTACAGGGAGCCGCTCGGGCGGGCGACGTACGGCATGAGCTGGTTCGGCAGCCAGATCGCTCGCTCGACGACGCCGACGCCGGGCCGTGCAGCCTCGACCATGGTGCCGTAGCTCGTCACGATCGAGTCGTGGTACGCCCCCGACGACGTGCCGTTCGACGAGTAGAACAGGATGTCGCCGGGCTGGCGCTGGGACAGCGGGACGAGGCGACCGATCGACTTGAAGTAGTTGTACTGCCAGACGACGTTGTGCCCGCCGGTCGCGATGCCCTGCGAGCTGTAGGCCATCATCACCAGGCCGGAGCAGTCCCAGGTGTTCGGGCCGGCGCCGTTCAGCACGTACGGCTTGCCGAGCTGTCCGCGGGCGAACGCGATCGCACCGGCGGCCTTCGAGGGGCTGCTGGGTGCGGGCGCCGGGGCTGGGGCTGGAGCAGGAGCGGGAGCCGGGGCCGGTGCAGGAGCCGGGGCGGGGTTGCTCGGCCGCGTCGGCGTGCTGGGCTTGCTCGGGGTGCCGGGGTTCGACGGGGTGCTGGGCTGGGCCGGAGTGGAGGTGCCGCCGGTGGTGCCGGAGTTGCTGCCGCCGCCGGTGCTGCCGGTGCCGCCGGTGGTGCCGGAGTTGCTGCCGCCGCCGGTGCTGCCGGTGCCGCCGGAGGAGCTGCCGGTGTTGCCGCCACCGGAGTTGCGCGTCTGCTTCGCGATGGCCGCCGCGGCTGCCTTCGCCTGCTGGGCGCTCCAGTACGCGGTCTCCGTCGCGACGCTCGTGCCCTTCAGGTACGCGAGCTGGCGCAGGACCTCGCCCTGCTGCTCCTGCTGCTTCTGCACCCGTTCCTGGGCGCCGGCAGCGGCGGCGTTGGCCGTCGCGAAGGTGGTCTTCGTCGCCTTCGTCGCCTTGCTCAGGGCCTTCTCGGCGGCGGACTGCTGGGCTGCCAGGGACTCCACGGTCTTCTGGTCGGCGCGGGCCTCGGCCAGGACCGTCGCGGAGCGCTCGGACAGGTGCGACATCGTGCCGACCCGGTAGAGCAGGTCCTTGGAGTCCGACGAGTCCATGAGCATCGTCGTCGACAGGTCGCCGCCACCGGTGCGGGACAGCTCGACCACGAGCCCGGCCACCTGGCCGGCGGAGTCGTCCGCCCGGGCCTTCGCGCGCTTCGACTGCGCGGACAGGTCGGCGAGGTCGTCCTTCGCCTCCTGCTGCTGCGACGCGGCAAGGGCGTACGCCTGCCCGGCCTGCTGCTCGGCGACGCCCGCCTGGTCGGCGGCATCCTGCAGCGTGCTGAGCCGGTCGCTCAGCTCGTCGACCGTCTGCTGGGCGTCGGCCGCGTCGGACTTGGCGGCCTTGACGTCGTCCCAGGAGGGGCCCGAGGGCGCGGCCTGGGCCGGCCCGGCGATGACGACCGACAGGCCGATGCCGAGCACGGCGATGGTCGCGATCCCGCAGGAGAACGAGCGAGCGGAGGTGGTCATGACGTGGGACGACTCGTTCCGGTGGCGCTGATGCTCATACCGAGATCCCCCGCGCTGCCATGAAGGGGACCGGGTCGACAGCAGCGCCGTTGATCCGGGTCTCGAAGTGGAGGTGGCACCCGGTCGACCAACCGGTCGAACCGATCTTGGCGATCTGCTGCCCCGCGGTGACGTGCTGGCCGGCGGTGACCATGATCCCGCCGTCGACGACGTGGCCGTACGCGGTCGAGATGCCGCCGCCGTTGTCGAGGATGACCTCGTTGCCGTACCCGCCACCGTTGCCGGCGAAGGTGACGGTGCCGTCGTGTGCCGCGTAGATCGGGGCGTAGCAGGCCGGGGCCAGGTCGACACCCGCGTGCAGGGCGCTGATGTGCGTGTACGGGTCGACGCGGTAGCCGTACGGGCTCGTCTGGAACCCTCCGGCGGGGCGGACCCACCCGGCGGGGTTGGCGCTGCCGCCGCCGGTGCCGCCCTGGCTGGTCGCCGCGGCCTTGGCTGCTGCCTTCGCGGCGGCTGCGGCCAGGCGGGCCTGGCGGGCCTTCTCGGCGGCGACGCCCTTGCGGTAGTCGGCCTCGACGCCGCGCTGCTTCGAGGTGAGCGCGGTCAGCTGCGCCTCGAGCCGGGATTCGTTGTCGTTCTGGGCGTCGACCGCGGTCTGTGCGGCATCGGCGGCTCCCTGGGCCTGCTGCATCTTCGACTGCGCGGCGTCGGCGAGGTCCCCGAGGGCCTGCTTGGCACGATCGGCCTTGTCAGCGAGCCCCTGGGCCACGCCACGGTCCTGCGAGGCCTGTGCGTAGATGCCCTCGGACTGCTCGCTGAGCTTCGACATGGCCCCGAGCTCGTACAGCAGGTCTCCGGAGTCGGACGGGTGCGTGAGGATGTCCGTCGTCACGTCGTCGCCGCTGGTGCGACCCAGCTGGGCGGCGAGCTGGCCGGCCTGCGCCTCGGACTGCGCGGCGGTCTGCTTCGCATCGTCGGCCTGCGACTGGAACTTCTTCTGCTTGAGCGTCGCCTCGTCGTACTTGTTCTGCGCTGCCTGGTACGCCTCACCGGCGGCCTGCGCGGCCTTCTGCTTGGCGGCGGCCTCGCTCTTCAGTGACGAGATGAGCGACTTGATCTCACTGACCTTCGCCTGTTGGGCGCTGGTCGACGACTTCGCCTGCTGCACCTCGTCCCAGCTGGGGTAGCTCGCAGCGCTGGCGGACGACGTCGGGGCGATGGCCGCGAGCGTGCCGGCCGTGAGCGCGACGGCGACCGCGGCGGCGATCAGGCGGCTGCGGGTGCTGAGGGAGAGCGGAGTGGAGGTCGACATGTATCTCGATTTCGTAACAGCGCGGCAAGGCTCACGCACGTAACACTGTTAACAGTTGCAACAGTAACAACACCGGTCGCAGGCGCGACAGCCCCTCGGACGAGGGGCGCGACCGCCGTCGATGCTCGCACCGACCGCTTCGGAGACCCGTGCACGGTCGGCGCGACACGCCGGGGATGCACGGTTGGCGAGGTCGGATTTGTGAAACCCCGAGGGCATCCGTATGCTTGTCCATCGGTAGCGCGATGCACTGCTTGCGGCCCTATCGTTTAGTGGCCTAGGACACCGCCCTTTCACGGCGGCAGCACGGGTTCGAATCCCGTTGGGGTCACTCCTAGAGTGAGCGAGCAAGTAGTACTGAGCAACACCACAGCAATTCAATATGGCCCTGTAGCGCAGCTGGTTAGCGTGCCGCCCTGTCACGGCGGAGGTCGCGGGTTCAAGTCCCGTCAGGGTCGCCACGGCTGGATAGCTCAGTTGGTAGAGCGTTCGACTGAAAATCGAAAGGTCCACGGATCGATGCCGTGTCCAGCCACCGGTGAAGGCCCCCTGCTTCGGCAGGGGGCCTTTTCCGTTGTCCGGCCAGTGTGACCTGCTCGCAAAACACCGGTGTTCGCGCATCGAGCCGCGGCCTGCGCGTGTTCAACGGGCGAACACCGGTGTTTCGCGGAGGGCCTACGCCTCGCGGGTCTTCGGGCTGCTGTCGTTCGTCTTCTCGGGGTCGCGTTCGACCACGGCGCCCAGGGCATCGTCGATCCGCGACATGAGCTCCGCCGGGATCGTGACGCCGGCAGCGCCCGCGTTGTCGTGGACCTGCTCCGGGCGCGATGCCCCGATGATCGCCGAGGCGACGTTCTCGTTCTGCAGGACCCAGGCGACCGCGAGCTGCGCCATCGACAGGTCGAGCTCCTTCGCGATCGGCTCGAGCTCCTGCACCGAGGACAGCACCTCGTCGCGCATGAAGCGCTTGATCATGTCCGCGCCGCCCTTGTCATCGGTTGCACGGGAGCCCTCGGGCAGCGGCTGACCCGGCTTGTACTTGCCGGTGAGCACCCCCTGGGCGATCGGGGACCAGACGATCTGCGAGATGCCGAGTTCCTTCGAGGTGGGGACGACCTCGTCCTCGATGACCCGCCACAGTGCCGAGTACTGCGGCTGGTTCGAGATGAGCTGGAAGCCGAGCTCCTTCGCGAGCGCAGCACCGGCCCGCAGCTGGTCCGCGGTCCACTCGCTGACGCCGACGTACAGGACCTTGCCCTGGCGCACGATGTCCGCGAAGGCCTGCATCGTCTCTTCGAGCGGGGTCTCGTGGTCGTAGCGGTGCGCCTGGTACAGGTCGACGTAGTCCGTCTGCAACCGCTGCAGCGAACCGTCGATCGACTCGAGGATGTGCTTGCGGGACAGGCCGGTGTCGTTGTGGCCCTTCGGACCGGTCGGACCGAACACCTTCGTGGCGATCTCGAGGGACTGGCGCCGCTCCTCCTTGAGCGCCTCTCCGAGGACCGTCTCCGCGCCGGTGTTGGCGTAGACGTCGGCGGTGTCGAACGTCGAGATGCCGACCTCGAGGGCCGCCTTGACGCAGGCGATCGCAGCGTCGTTCTCGACCTGGGATGCGTGGGTGAGCCAGTTGCCGTAGGTGATCTCGGAGACCTTGAGGCCCGAGTTGCCGAGGTAGCGGTACTCCATGTGCGTGTCACTCCTGTCGTGGGGCGCGTCGGTGCGACCCGAACCGTGACGGTAGTCGGCTCGGACGGTGCAGGATCACATGGGACGACGGCGCAGGGCTGCGCCGCGGAGAGCGAGGGAGCATCCATGACCGGAGCGAGCGTGTTGTTCATCGGCGGGAGCGGCGTCATCAGCGCCGCCTGCGTCGGGGAAGCCGTCGAGCAGGGGTTCGACGTGACCGTGCTCAACCGGGGGACCACCGGGGGCAGGCCGATCCCGGAGGGTGTGACGCGCCTCCAGGCCGATGTGTCGGACCGCAGCGCCCTGGCGGACGCACTCGGCGACCAGCGGTTCGACGTGGTCGTGAACTGGATCGCCTTCACGCCGGACCAGGTGCAGGCCGACGTGGACTTCTTCGCCGGGCGGACGCGGCAGTACGTGTTCATCAGCTCGGCCTCGGCGTACCAGACGCCGGCGACGCACCTGCCGATCACAGAGTCGACGCCGCTGAAGAACCCGTACTGGCAGTACTCGCGCGACAAGATCGCGTGCGAGGAACTGCTGATGCAGGCGTACCGGGAGCAGGACTTCCCGGTGACGATCGTGCGGCCGTCGCACACCTACGACGAGACGAAGCTGCCGCTGACGGGTGGCTGGACCGCGGTCGCTCGGATGCGTGCCGGCAAGCCGGTCGTCATCACCGGCGACGGCACGTCGCTGTGGACGCTGACCCACAGCCGCGACTTCGCGGTCGGGTTCACGGGGCTGCTCGACCGGGCCGAGGCGATCGGTGAGCCCTTCACGATCACGAGCGACGAAGCCCCGACGTGGAACGCCATCGCGCACGAGATCGCGGCGGCGGCCGGGGTCGAGGACCTGCGGATCGTGCACGTGCCGGCGGACGCGATCAACGCGGTGGACCCCGAGTGGGGCGCGGCGCTGCTCGGCGACAAGGCGAACTCGTCGGTGTTCGACAACAGCAAGATCCGGTCGCTCGTGCCGTGGTACCGGCCGCGCACGACCTACCGGCAGGGTGTGCGCGAGGTCATCGCCTGGTACGAGGCGCACCCCGAGGAGCAGGTGATCGACGAGCGGCTCGATGCCCTGATGGACGAGCTGGCGGCGCGCTGGGCGGTGTGAGCCGCACTTGGTGACGCGCGCCGGCGCACGCAAGACACCGGTGTTCGCGCTCCGCACCGCGGCATGCGGGGGTTCAACGCGCGAACACCGGTGTTTTGCGGATCAGGTCAGGCGCGCGGCGAGCACCTCGGCCAGGGTTCCGATCGCGAAGCGCACCTCGTCGTCGGTGACGACCAGGGGCGGTGCGAAGCGGATCGTCGACCCGTGGGTGTCCTTCACCAGGAGCCCGCGGTCGGCGAGGTCCTTCGAGATCTCCTTGCCGGTGCCGAGTGCGGGATCGATGTCGATCCCGGCCCAGAGTCCGGCGACCCGGTGCGAGACGACACCCTTGCCGAGCAGGTCGTCGAGTAGGCCGCGCAACAGCGGTTCGCCGTCGAGGGCCCGCTGCTGGAACGTGCCCTCGCCGAGCATCGCCACGACCTCGGCACCGACGGCCGCCGCGAGCGGGTTGCCGCCGAAGGTCGATCCGTGCTCGCCGGGGCGCAGGACGCCCAGGACATCGCGCGAGCCCACCACCGCGGACACCGGCACGATGCCACCACCCAGGGCCTTGCCGAGTGTGATCAGGTCGGGACGCACCCCGACGCGCTGCACCGCGAGCGTGTGCCCCGTGCGACCGAGGCCGGACTGGATCTCGTCCGCGATGAACAGCGCACCGAACTCGTCGCAGACCGCGCGGACGTCAGGAAGGTACGACTCCGGCGGGATGACCACGCCGCCCTCGCCCTGGATCGGCTCGAGCAGCACGGCGACGACGGTCTCGTCCATCGCCTCGCGCAGCGCCGCAGCGTCGCCGTACGGCACCGTGCGGAAGCCGGGCGTGAACGGCCCGAAGTCGTCGTGGGCCGACGGGTCGTCGGAGAACGAGATGATCGTCGTGGTGCGCCCGTGGAAGTTGCCGGACGCGACGATGACCGTCGCCCGCTCGGCCGGCACGCCCTTGACGCGGTAGCCCCAGGCGCGGGACACCTTGATCGCGGACTCGACGGCCTCGGCACCGGTGTTCATCGGCAGGACCATCTCGGTCTCCGTCAACGCCGCCAGTGCTGCCGCGAACGGCCCGAGCTGGTCGTTCACGAACGCGCGGCTGGTCAGCGTCACGCGGTCGAGCTGCGCCCGCGCGGCGTCGAGCAGTCGCGGGTTGCCGTGGCCGAAGTTCACCGCCGAGTACGCGGCCAGGCCGTCCAGGTACCGCTTGCCGTCGACGTCGGTGACGGTCGCTCCCTGACCCGACGCGATGACGACGGGCAGTGGACTGTAGTTGTGCGCGAGGGCGCGGTCCTCGACGGCGAGCGCCGCCGCGGTGTTGACCCCGAGCGACGCTGCCGCAGACATCAGCTGACCCCGAGCGAACGCGCGACCGAGGTGCCGGTGCCGACCGGGTGCAGATCGAGGGTGCAGCACTTCACGCCACCACCGCCGAGCAGCAGCTCGGACAGGTCGACGCCGATCGGGTTGTAGCCCTTCTCGCGCAGCTGCTCGGCGAACCGAACGGCCCGGGCGGCGATCACGACGTTGTACCCGTCGGAGTACGAGTTCAGGCCGAGGATCGCGGCGTCTTCTTCGGTGGCGATGATCGCGTCCGGGAAGCGCTCGCGCAGGATCGCCAGCGACGGCTCGTCGAAGGCGCTCTCCAGGTAGGCGATGTTGCTCGTCCCGTCGACGGCGGGCTCGGGGTCGAGCACGGCGATGGCGGTGTCGAGGTGGTAGAAGCTCGGGTTGATGAGCTTCAGCGTGACGACCTCGCGGCCGTAGATCGTCGCGAGCTCGTCGTGCGAGGTGCTGTCCGACCGGAAACCGGTGCCGGCGAAGATGGTGTCACCGATGAGCAGGAAGTCGCCCTCGCCCTCGTTGGTCTGCTCAGGCTCGGCGACGGTCAGGCCGGCCTGGCGGAACCAGTCCATGTACGCGGGGCCCTCGGGCTGGCGCTCGGGGTACTGGAACTTCGCGCCGTACGCGATGCCGTCGAGGACGAACCCGCCGTTGGCCGCGTAGACCATGTCCGGCAGGCCGTCGATCGGGTCGATGTACGAGATGTCGAAGCCGAGCTGCTCGTAGACGGCGACGAGCGACTCCCACTGCTCGACGGCCTTCGACGTGTCGGTCGGCTCCTCCGGGTGCATCCACGGGTTGATCCGGTAGCTCACGGTGTAGAAGTCCGGCTTGCACATCAGGATCGTGCGCTTCGTGGCGACACGGGCCGGGGTGGCGACGGACTCGGGGGCGGGTGCGGTGTTCGACATCAGTCCTCCTGGAAGGGACCGGGGCCCGAGCCTGCCAGGAACCGAAACGGAACGAGGAGAAGAGCTCCGGTGAGATGCAGGCTCACTCACCGCAGCGGACCAGGTCGACGCCGAGTCGATCCTTCCACAGACTCACCGCAGCGGAACAGTGTCACTCAAGCATCGACGCCACTCCGATCCTGACACACACCGTCCAGCAAGTGCAGTACGGGGGCCCCGACGGCGTGACACCCGTTCGGGTGACGCACGTTTCGTGCGCGAGACCCACCGGCCTCGCAACAAGTCCGCGTACGATAGGGGACAAATGGACACGCTCGACCACCGCATCCTGGATCAGCTCCGGGACAACGCCCGCGCCGGCTACGGCGACATCGGGTCGGTGGTCGGACTCTCGGCCTCGGCCGTCAAGCGCCGTGTCGACCGGCTGGTCGGTGACGGCGTCATCCAGGGCTTCACGATCAAGGTCGACCCCGCCGTCGAGGACCGCGGCACCGAGGCCTGGGTCGAGCTCTACTGCCGCGGCACCGTCTCGCCCGACGAGCTGCGTGCCCTGCTCGACACCGTCCCCGAGGTCATCGACGCCGGCACGGTCACCGGCAGCGCCGACGCCGTCGTGCACATGCGCTCGAAGGACCTGTCCGCGCTCGAGGAGGCGCTCGACAAGGTCCGCCTCGCACCCCAGGTCGACCACACCCGCTCCGCGATCGTGCTCTCCAAGCTCGTCAGTCGAGAGACCGCGTAGCGTCCCACGCATGGGACGGAAGACGGCCGGGAGGCGCGGATCACCGCCCACGGGATCGCGTCCGGCCCGGCAGCTGGTCACCGCTGCGGGCCTCGCCTACGTCGCGAACTGCCTGTGGGGCACCGCGGTCGCCGTGCGGCTGATCCGCACGAAGAAGCTCCGTGTCGTGCACCACGGCCTGTTCGTCGCGACCGCGACCCTGACCGGCGTCGCCGCGACGCCCCCCGCGTGGACCCGCGACCGGACCGCACTGTTCCTGCTGCCGGCACTCGTGCCCCTGGCGGTCGCTCCACGCACCAACCCGCGCTCCGGAGCACACTGGAAGGTCGCGGTCGCCGCCGCACCGTCCTACCTGGGGGCCGTGCTCGCCCGCAGGCGATCAGAGAGGTGAGCAGTGGAGCTGTTCGAGGCCATCCGACGACGACGCACGACGAACGGGCCGTTCCTGCCCGATCCGGTGTCGGACGAGCACCAGCGGCTGCTCATGGAGCTCGCCGGCCGGGCGCCGTCGCAGCTCAACAGTCAGCCGTGGCGCTTCGTGCTGATCGAGGAGCGCCAGACGATCGACCGTGTCGCCGAGATCAGCGGCAGCTCGATGACCCGCACCATGGCCGAGGGAACGTTCTTCGAGCGGTACAAGCCGTACTTCCGGTTCTCGAAGGCAGAGATGGACGAGCGACGCGACGGGATGCTGTTCGACAAGCTCCCCGGGCCGCTTCGGCCGTTCACGAAGCAGGTGTTCACGAAGCGCGGGCAGCTGCTCATGAACACGCTCCGGGTGCCGCAGACCCTGGGTGAGGAGAACCGGAAGCTCGTCGCCGGGTCGCCGCTGCTGCTCGGCGTGATGCTCGACCGCCACGAGTACCGGAAGGAGGAGCTGTCCGGCTTCTACTCGGTGTTCAGCATGGGCGCGGCGATGGAGAACATCTGGCTCGCGACGACCGAGCTCGGCCTGGGGATCCAGTTCGTGTCCTTCCCGATGGAGACCCCCGGCGCGTGGGAGGAGATCGAGGGACTGCTCCGCGTGCCCGAGTCGCTCGAGCTGATGGCCGTCTACCGGATCGGGTACCTGCCCCCGGAACGACGACGGCCGGCCATCGACTGGACGTCGAGCGAGCGGAAGCGTCCCTCGCAGTACGTGTTCCGCGGCACCTGCGACACCCCGCAGCGCGGGTGGGACGACGCACCCGTCGCAGCCCACATCGAACCGGAGGCGACCACATCGTGACCGACACCCGACCCACCCAGAGCGCCCCGGGCCTCCAGCCCGTCGCCCCCGGCCTGCCGGGCCGTCCCTGGATCTCGCAGGACTGGCTCGACGTCGTCTTCGTGCACTGGCGCGTCGACGTGTCGGCGGTGGCGCCGCTGCTACCGGCCGGCACACGGCCCGACACGATGGCGCTCGACGGCACCGACGACGGCGTGACCACCTGGGTGGGCCTCATCGCGTTCCGGTTCGAGGACACCCGGTTCCCGCCGTTCTCGACCGGGAGCATCGGCGACTTCGTCGAGCTGAACGTCCGCGTCTACACGGTCGACGAGCAGGGACAGCGCGGGGTGGTGTTCCTGTCGCTCGACGCCGGCAAGCTCCTGCCGACCATCGGGGCGCGCGTCGCGACGGGCCTGCCGTACCGGTGGGCGGTCGCCGAGTCGCGCAGCGGTGACGGCCGCGTCGGGTACGCGATGCGTCGGCACGGCACCCACCTGCGGTCGATGCTCGACATCCGGGTGGGCGAGGCACTCGACGAGCCAGGGGCCCTCGAGACGTTCCTGACGGCGCGGTGGGGCATGCACGTGCACCGGGCCAGACGGACGCGCTTCTGGCCGAACGAGCACGAGCCGTGGCCGTTGCACCGGGCCTCGGTGGTGTCGCTGCGGGACGACCTGGTCGGGGCGGCCGGGCTGCCCTTCGGGCTGACCGAGCTCGAGCCGGACTCGGTGCTCTACTCGCCGGGGGTCACGACGCGGTTCGGTCGGGGGCGCTGAGCGGATCGGTGCCCGGCTCCGGTCCCGGTCGCTGACCCTCGACGGCCTCCGCCCCGTCGAGGTCGGGCTGGGCCGTCCTCGACGCGGCTCGCCAGTTCAGCACCGCGACGACGACGGCGACCGGGATGACCAGGACGCTCCACCCGATCCACAGCGATGCGTGCGCTTCGTCGACGACCGGGACCGTCAACGCCACGACCGCGAACACGGCCGCCACCACCGCGACGGCCGCCGACGCCACCGCACGACCGCGCCGCTCGAACCGCGTCGGGTCGTCGCGTCGCATCGTGTACAGGCCCGTCGCGACGACCAGGTACCCGATCAGGAGCGTCCGTGCTCCCACCGCGAAGGCGAACACCGACAACGCGACGCCGACCACGTTCCACACGAGGACCTGTGTGCGATGCAAGTGCCAAGCCTCCGCCCGACTCGGGTACCAGTACGCACGCCGCCCGGCGACCGCGAGCACGAACGCACCGACCAGCACCACGGCGCCGACCGGGATCACGACGGGCAGGGCGGGACGCTGCAACCAGATGCCGATCGCCACGATCGCCATCACCCCGACTGCCAGAGCCGTCGGCGGACCCCACCACTGCTCGGGGACGATCGGCGTCCGGCGGATCCAGCGCGGCTGCGGCTCCGCGTCCGGCTCCGGTTCCACGGGGTCGTCTCGCGTGTCCACACCACCATCATGCTCGGCCACCATCCGGAGGCACGGGTCGTCGGGGGACAGCGGCTGAGTGGTGCACGGGCGACCGCAGGTACAAGGGAGCCATGACTCGAGTGGCAGTGGTGACCGGTGGATCCGCAGGACTGGGACGGGCGACCGTCCGGGAGCTCGCCGCACGGGGGTGGGACGTGGCCGTGCTGGCCCGCGGGCAGGAGGGCGTCGACGCCGCCGTCGCCGAGGTCGAGGCCGCCGGGCGACGCGGGCTGGCCCTGGTCGCCGACGTCTCCGACCGCGACGCCGTCGAGGCCGCGGCCGACCGGGCCGAGCGGGAGCTCGGACCGATCGACCTGTGGGTGAACGGCGTGATGGTCGGGGTGTTCGGGAAGTTCCTCGACACCGCCCCGGAGGACTTCGAGCGGGCGCTGCACGTGACCTACCTCGGCTTCGTGAACGGCACCCGGTCTGCACTGTCGCGGATGGTCCCCCGCGGTCGTGGGCACGTGATCCAGGTCGGTTCGGCGCTCGGGTTCCGCGGGATCCCCCTGCAGGCCGCGTACTGCGGCGCGAAGCACGCGATCGTCGGGTTCACCGAGTCCGTCGTCTCCGAGCTGCGCGAACAGGGCAGCAAGGTCAAGGTGTCCCGCGTGGACATGCCGGCGCTCAACACGATCCAGTTCCAGTGGGTGAAGTCGAAGCTGCCGCACCACCCGCAGCCCGTCGCCCCGATCTACCAGCCCGAGGTCGGTGCCCGGGCCATCGCCGCGGTGGCCGAGCGGCCGCGCAGCCGCACCTGGGTGGGCGAGTCCACGGTCTACACGATCCTCGGCAACCGGATCAGCGGACGCTTCGCCGACTGGTACGCCGCCAAGACCCTGGTCGACGGGCAGCAGGCTCCGGACAAGGACGGCCTCGAGATGCGGGACAACCTGTACGAGCCGGTGCCGGGCGACCACGGTGCACACGGGGTCTTCGACGAGTCCGCGCACGCCTGGTCGCCGCAGACCTGGTGGGTGGAGCACCGCCGGGTCGGCAACGGGATCATCGGGGCGGTGCTCGGTGCCGCCGGGGCCGTCGCACTCGTCGCGGGACGCCGACGATGAGCCGCCGGTCGTCGACCGTGTCCGGAGCAGCCGTCGTCGAGCTGGCCCGAGCTGGGCTCGGCCTGTGGCACCTGAGCCGTGCGGCCCGAGGGTCGGACCAGGCGGCGCTGCACGGCGTGCTCGGGATCCGACAGCTCGGACAGGCCGTGCTCGTCGCGCGGGCGGGTTCCGGCAACGCGCACACCCTGAGCGCCGTCGTGGACACCCTGCACGGCGTGACGATGGTGCCGCTGGCCGTCGCCGATCCCCGTCGCCGCCGGTTCGCGCTCGACCAGCTCTGGATCGCCGCCGCCCTGGCGATCGCCGAGGCAGCGGTCGTCGGTCGCGGCAGTCGGCGCTGAGTGCTGTCGGGGGTGCTCGGTAGCGTCCCCGGCATGAGCACGATCTACTCCGTCGCATCCTCGCTGGACGGCTTCGTCGCCGCGCCCGACGACGACCTCGACTGGCTGCTGCAGTTCGGCTTCGAACCGTTCCAGGAGCACCACGACCGGTTCTACGCGGGCGTCGGCGCGATCGCGATGGGGTCGACGACGTACGAGTGGCTGCTCGAGCACGACGACACGTGGGCGTACCCGGACCTGGCGACGTGGGTGTTCACGACGCGAGACCTGCCGGTGCCGGACGGTGCCGACGTGCGCTTCGTCTCCGGCGAGGTCGGCGACCACCAGGCCGACCTCGAGAGCGTGGCCGACGGCCGTGACGTCTGGGTCGTCGGCGGCGGACTGCTCGCGGCGCAGTACCAGCAGGCGGGCATCCTCGACGAGCTGCGGGTCACCGTGATGCCGGTCGCGCTCGGTGCCGGAGCACCCCTGCTGCCGGTCGCCGCACCGACCCCGGTGTTCGAGCTCGTCGGCACCACGCGGTTCGACGGCGGGGCGGTCGAGCTCCACTACCGTTCCGCAGCAACCGCGGCGTAGCGTCCGGAGCATGAGCGACAACGAGCAGACCGAGCCCGTCATGGACGGTGCCACCGATGCCACGAACCACGAGAAGCTGCAGGGTCTGATCGAGCAGGTCGACCACGACCACGCCGGTGAAGGTGCCGGCGCGATGGCAGACCACCTGCGGGACCGCATGGCCGAGACCGGCGTCGAGGACGAAGAAGCGGGTGACGCCGAGGACTGATCCCCGGGGCACTTCGTGAGCAGAAGAGGTCGGGTCCCGTCTGGGGATCCGACCTCTTCTGCTCACGAAGCGAAACGCAACGCGCGGAACTGCTCAGACGCGCAGCTCGGAGAACTCGCTGTCGACGTCGCCGAACCGGTGCGCGGTGATCGACACCGACTGCTCGCGCAGGTACGGCAGCATCTCGATCACGCCGGCCTCGACCACGGGGGCGTCGTGGATCGCGACGTCGATGCTCGCGCCCAGTGCTTCTTCGAGGGCCTGGGAGTCGCCGCCGAGCAGCCGGATGCGGGCCCCGGGACCACCGAACGCCGTGTGTGCCGGGCGGTCCTGCCCCTGTGACAGCACGGCCTCGAGCGCGTCGACGGGCTCGTCGTCCTGACCGCTGGACCAGTCCGCCTGGAACACCGCCCCCGACGACGCGCGGGCGTGGAACTCCTGGTCGGACTCGACCAGGTGGTCGACGACGTCGAGCGGCGACCGGTTCCCCGCCAGCAGCTGGGTGAGGGGGCCGGGCAGCGGCCGAGCCGTGCTCAGCAGGACGTGCGCCCGTGCCGAGGTCGCGGCGACGAGCGTCCGGACGAGGTCCACGGTCGAGGCGTCCTCGGCCTGGCGCACGATGACGGACTGGGGACGGTGGCGCAGCACGTTCCGCTGCACCACGAGTCCCGCCAGGTCCTGCGAGCGGAACAGGGTCTCGCGTGCACGGACGTCGCTCAGGGCACCGGCGCGCACACGGTCGAACTCCTCGAACGACAGCCCGCTGCGTGCGGCCTCGATCACCGCGGTCACGCGCGGGGGCAGGCCGTGCAGCTGGATGCTCCGGTGCACCGTGCGGGGCGTGGGCAGCCACCTGCCGAGCGTCGCGACGTACATCGGACCGCCGGCCTTGGTGCCGGTACCGACCGACGAACCCTTCCAGCCGCCGAACGGCTGGCGCCCGACGACGGCACCGGTGGTGCCGCGGTTGACGGAGAGGTTGCCGGCGCGGACACGGGCGAGCCACTCGGACACCTCGTCGACGTCGAGCGAGTGGATGCCCGCCGTCAGCCCGAAGTCGGTGCCGTTCTGGATCGCGATGGCCTGCTCGAGGGTCTCGGCCCGCATGATGCCGAGCACCGGGCCCGAGTACACGGTCTGGTGGAAGTCGCTGCCGGGGCGGACACCGTCGCGGATGCCCGGCGACCAGAGCCGACCGGAGTCGTCGACCGCCTCGGGCTGCACGAGCCAGGACTCCCCCGGGCCGAGCTCGGTCAGACCCTGACGGAGGGCGCCCTGCGGCTCCGTGATGAGCGGGCCGACCTGCGCCGTGGGGTCGTCGGGCCACGCCACCCGGAGCGTGCGGGTGGCGTCGACGAGCTGCCGCTGGAAGCGCTCGCTCTCGCCCACCGACCCGACCAGGATCACCAGCGACGCCGCCGAGCACTGCTGCCCGGCGTGCCCGAAGGCGGACCGCACGATGTCCTGCACCGCCAGGTCCAGGTCGGCGCTCGGCGTGACGACGATGGCGTTCTTGCCGCTCGTCTCGGCGTTGAGCGGCAGCCCGGCGCGCCACCAGCGGAACGAGCGGGCGGTGTCGGACGAGCCGGTCAGGATGATGCGGTCGACCGTGGGGTGGCCGACGAGGTCGCGGCCGAGTTCGTCCTCGGCCAGGTCGACGAGCTGCAGCAGCGAGTGCGGCACCCCGGCGTCCCAGAGCACGTCGGCGAGCACGGCCCCCGAGCGCTTCGCTTCGGGTGCGGGCTTGAACACGACACCGCTGCCCGCGGCGAGCGCAGCCAGCACGCCCCCGGCGGGGACCGCGACGGGGGAGCTCCACGGTGACACGACGACGGTCAACCGTGGCGGCACGTACTGCGCGCCCTCGACGTCCCCGAGGCGGCGAGCGCGCTCGGCGTAGTAGTGGGCGGCGTCGACGGCGTCGGTCACCTCGGTGTCGGCCTCGGTGAAGGTCTTGCCGGTCTCGGCGGCCATGACCTCGATCAGGTCGGCGCGGCGGGTCTCGAGTTCGTGCCCGATGAGGTCGAGGAGCTCGGCGCGGTCGGACGGGTCCTGTCGGCCCCAGTTCACGCCGGCCTGGGCGGTCCGGGCCATGATCCGCTCGAGCTTGGAGCGGTCGGCGACCTTCGCCCCACGGATCGTCTGCGCACCGAGCTGCGAGCGCGGCACCCGGCGCAGGACGTCGAGTGCCCAGGCCCGGTTCGCGGCGACGGACGGGTCGGTGTCGGGGGCGTTCCGGAACGCGTCCCGCAGGACCGGTTCACCGAGCGCGCGGTGGCGGTCCTGGGTGCGGTGGCTGGCGGGGACGGGTTCGTCGAGTGCGGCGACGGATGCCAGGAACCGGCTGTGCTCCCGCTCGAACACGCTGGCGTCGTGGTCGATGTCGGACGCGGCGGCGAGGAAGTTCTCGGGGCTGGCGCTCTCCTGCAGGCGGCGCGCCAGGTACGCGATGGCGGAGTCGAACTCGTCGGGCTGGACGACGGGCGTGTAGAGCAGGATCTGCCCGACGTCGGCGCGGACGGCCTGTGCGTGGGTGGACGCCATGCCGAGCAGCATCTCGACGTCGACGGCGTCGGTCACCCCGCGCCGCTGGGCGAGCACCCACGCGGTGGCGAGGTCGAACAGGTTGTGCCCGGCGACCCCGATCCGCACGGCGTCGGTGCGTTCCGGCGTCAGCGCGGCGTCGAGCATCCGGAGGTAGGCGGTGTCGGTCTCGCGCTTGCTGCCCCAGGTGGCGAGGGGCCACCCGTGCACGATCGCGTCGACGTGTTCCATCGCGAGGTTCGCGCCCTTGACGAGCCGCACCGTGATCGGGGCTCCGCCGCGCGACCGGCGTTCCTGCGCCCACTCGGTCAGCGCGTCGAGCGCTCCGGCGGCGTCGGGCAGGTAGGCCTGCAGCACGATGCCGGCCTGCAGGTCGGCGAACTCGTCACGGTCGAGCAGCGTCCGGAACACGGCGAGGGTGACGTCGAGGTCGCGGTACTCCTCGATGTCGAGGTTGATGAACTTGGCGGGGCGTCCGGCGGCCGTCGGCGCCGCGGCCAGGCGGTACAGCGGGACGAGCCGGTCGACGACGCGCTCGACGGTCTGGTCGAAGGCCCACGGCGAGGTCTGCGGCACGACGGCGCTCACCTTGATCGACACGTGGTCGACGTCGTCGCGGGCGAGCAGGTCCATCGTGCCCTGCAGGCGTCGGTCGCTCTCGGCGCTGCCGAGGACGGCTTCGCCGAGCAGGTTCACGTTGAGGCGGGTGCCCGGTCCGCGGAGCTTGGCGAGCGCGGGACCGAGCTTGCTCGTGCTCGCGTCGATCACCAGGTGCCCGGTCATCCGGCGCAGGATCCGGCGCGCGGTGGGGATCACGGCCCACGGCGCCATGGTGGCGAACCCGCCACCCAGCGTCACCGCACCGCGCAGGTACCAGGCGAGGAAGTCGGGGACGTCACGGCTCAGCTGCTCGAGGTTGCGCGCGGCGACCCGGGGGTCTTCGGGACGGACGACCTTGTCGACGAAACCACGGGTGAAGTCGAGGCCCTGCTCGTCGCGCAGGACCTGGGCCAGACGGGCCGCACCCGGGTCGGGCTTCACCCCGGCGGACGCCGCCAGCCACCGGCGCACGAGCGCGACGGCGTCATCGGTGGTGTCCTGGAGGCGAGCACTCGGCATCCCCCGATCGTATGCCGCACGTCCGACGCGGCCTCGGAGCACGCCGTACGTCGGCCAGGAGTCATCCGAGCGGATGAAAGCACCCGTGGCGCGGTCCGATGCCCCGCCCGGTGGATACGCTGGTCGGCATGTCGACGGAGGGCAACGGTGGCCACGACTGGGTCACCTGGGACGCGTACCACGACGCCTGGCGACGGCTCGACCGGGCGCTCGACCGGGCCGTCCAGGCGGGAGCCGGCATCTCGGTCCCCGAGTTCGAGATCCTGATCGGCCTGCACCGCGACCCCGACCACCGTCTGCGCGTCCGGGACATCGCCACGGGGATCGGCTGGGAGAAGTCGCGCGTGAGCCACCAGGTCACGCGGATGGTGGCCCGCGGCCTGGTCGAGCGCGCCGACTGCCCGAGCGACGCGCGCGGCAGCTGGGTGGTGATGACCGCGGACGGTCGTCGAGCGGTGCTCGCCGGCATCCGCGCGCACACCGGTGCGCTGGAGGACCTGTTCTGGAGGCCCGTGGGGACCGACGCCGAGACGCTGCGGTCCGTCAGCGCGCGCGTCCAGGACGCCGTCGGCCCCGACGACGCTGCGGACGAGGCCGACGCCGGCTAGAGCGTGACGACGGCGAGCGCGCCGCGCTCACCGCGCAGCCGCACCTGGACGCTCCTGATGTCGTCGCGCGGGATGTCCGTCGAGGCCGACAGTCCGCGCGCATCCGCACCGGCAGCCGTCCACGAGCCGACGGTCTGCGTCGTGCCGTCGTTCCGGACGACGACGAGGTCGTAGAGGATCGACCCGTCGGGGGACCACGCCTTGCCGCCGTACGAGCACCCCCAGTCGAAGCGGGTGCCCCACTGCTCGCCGCTGACGGCCAGCTTGACGTCGAGGCCCTGCACGCCGCTCATGTCGTACCGGTCGGCGGTGGCCGCAGCGGTCGGCGCGGAGCCGGCCTGCACCGTGGTGCGCTCCCCCGCTGCCCCGACCGCGAGCCCGCCCAGGACGGCGGCGACCACCGCGAGCCCCGCGGTGGCGGCGACCCAGACCCGGCGACGGCGGCGACGGTGTCGGACGCGGTGCGCGACGGAGGCGAGGTCGCTCTCGGAACGGGTGTCGGGCCTCCCGTCCGGTTCCGCGATCTCGATCGCCTGGTCGGCCGGCAGCTTGCCGAGCAGACCCGGCAGACCGACCAGCTCGGCGACGGCGGCCGCACAGCGGTCGCAGTTCTCGATGTGTCGCTCGTACTCCAGGCGCTCGCTCGCCGGGAGCGACCCGAGGACGTACGCCGCATCCCACTCTGCGTACTTGTCGTCGCTCATCGGGTCACTCCTCGTTCCTGCAGTGCGAGCCGGAGGGCTCGCAGCCCGTAGTGCAGCCGCGACTTGGCGGTGCCCTCCGGGATGTCGTGTCGTCGTGCGATCTCCGGCACCGTGTGCCCGAGCCAGTACGCGTCGACCACCACGCGGCGGTGGTCCGGGGTCAGCGACGCGAGTGCGTCGGCGACCACGATCCGGTCCAGCACGGCGTCCGTGCTGTCCGACTCGATCCGTTCCACCTGGTGTTCGGTGCCGTGCTCGCGCCGGTTGTGTGCGGAGCGCGCCTCGTCCACGACCAGGTTGCGCGCCACCGTGAACAACCACGCCCGTGCGCTGTCGGGTGCCCGTTCGAGCACGGCCGGGCGCTGCCAGGCGCGGACCATCGCCTCCTGCACGACGTCCTCGACCGTCGAGCCGTCCCGCGTGAGGTGCCGGACGTACCGCGTGAGCGCGTCACCGTGCTCGCGGTACAGCGTCGCGAGCAACTCGTCCGCGGAACGGCTCGTCACGGTCACTTCCCGAGGTCGAGGGAGAACTCGACGGAGCCCTTCCCGTCCACGGTGACGAAGCCGAGCGAGGGGGCCTTCACGCCGTAGTCGGCGAAGGTGATCGGCACGGTGCCGGCGACCTGGACGGTGCCGCCCTTGCCGACCGCGACCTGCGCGTCGGCCGTGACCGGCTTCTCGACGCCGTGCAGCTCCATCGTGCCGGTCAGGGTGACGTCCTGCGTGGAGCCGTCGAGCGCCTTCGTGACGTCGACGGGCTTGGTGAGCTCGAACGTCGCCGTCGGGTACTTGTCGGTCTGCAGTGCGGTGGAGCGGAAGTACTCGTCGCGTGCGGCTTCGGGGGTGCTGATCTTGCCGACCTGCACGGTGACGGACGCCTTGGTGAGCGAGCCGCCGTCGACGACGGCGGTGCCCTTGACGTCCTTCGTGCGACCGACCACGTTCACATCATTCCCCTGCAGGACCTCGTGCACCCGGTACCCGGCGTACGAGCTGCTCTTGCTGGTCCAGGTGCCGTCGGCGTCCTTCGCGTCGAGGGTGCCGGACGAGGACGCCGACAGCGAGGGTGCTGCCGCGGCCTGGCCGTTGACGGTGTTCGCGTAGATGACCGGGCCGGCGATGACGGCTGCTGCCGCCACGACGACGACGCCGGCGGAGATCCCGATGATGACCTTGGTGCGTTTGCGGAGTGCCATACCCAGACAACGAGAGAGCGGAGCGGATCGTTCAAACGGGTTTTCAGTCGGAGGTCCGGGCGGGGTCCTGGTCGGCTCGGTCCTGGTCGATCTCGGCTGCGCCGTCGTCGGTCGCGGGGGTCTCGTCGCGCATGCGCACGAGGCTCGCCAGCGTCGACACGGCCATCGCGGCGACGATCACGAGCAGGGACACCCACGTGTTGATCTCCGGTGCCCACTCGATGTGGTGGCCGCCGTTCAGGAACGGCAGCTCGTTGTCGTGCAGCGCGTGCAGGACGAGCTTCACACCGATGAAGGCCAGGATCACGGCGATGCCGTACTTCAGGTAGACCAGGCGCTCGAGCAGGCCGCCGAGCAGGAAGTAGAGCTGCCGCAGGCCCATCAGGGCGAAGACGTTCGCGGTGAACACGATGAAGGGACTCTCGGTGATGCCGAAGATCGCCGGGATCGAGTCGAGCGCGAACAGCAGGTCGGTGGTGCCGATCGCGATGAGCACGACGAGCAGCGGCGTGAAGTGCCGGACGCCGTCGTGGTGGGTGCGGAACTTCATGCCGTCGAACGTGTCGGTGAGGCGGACCCGGCGGCGCAGCAGCCGGACGATGAAGCTGTCCTTCTGGTCGTCCTCGTCCTCGCCGCGGAGCTGCTGGATCGCCGTCCAGATCAGCCAGGCACCGAAGATGTAGAAGATCCACGAGAAGTTCTCGATGAGCTGCGCGCCGACCAGGATGAAGATCCCGCGGAGCACGAGCGCGATGATGATGCCGAGCAGCAGCACCTCTTGCTGGATCTTCTTCGGCACCGAGAAGCGCGCCATGATGATGACGAACACGAACAGGTTGTCGATGCTCAGGCTGTACTCGGTCAGCCAGCCCGCCAGGAACTGCCCGGCCGAGTCGCCGCCGGCGAAGACCAGCATGAGCACCGCGAAGACCAGCGCCAGCCCGACGTAGACGCCCACCCAGATGCCGGATTCGCGCAGCGTCGGCACGTGCGGGCGACGCGCGACGATGAGCAGGTCGGCGAGCAGGATCGCGACCAGGGCGATCATCGAGCCGACTTCGAACACGACGGGGAGCTCGGGCATGCGGAGCCTTCCTTGCTGGTGGTGGGGCGGGCCGCTTCGTGAGTGGCCCGGACCAGTCTCCGGCATGATCCGGGCGGTGGCGAACCCCGGGGCTGCGTGCGGCGGACAGTGCTGTGCACCTCGCGGGGGTCCGCAGCTGTTCACCTCGCAGGGTCCGCACGGACCGGGAGCGGCCCTAGCCTGGGCACGTGGGGACTCCGCGAGCGATCGGCTTCGACCTGGACGGCACGCTGTTCGACCACCACGGGTCGGCTCGGGCGGGCGTGACCCGGTTCCTGCAGGGCTTCGGCGTCGAGGCCACGGAGGCGGTCCTCCGCGACTGGTTCACGGCCGAGGACGAGCAGTTCGAGCGTTGGCGGTCCGGGGCGATCAGCTTCCAGGAACAGCGACGCGCACGGCTCCGCACGGTCCTGCCGCCGCTGGGTGTCGTGGTCGCCGAGGACGACGCCGGCCTGGACGCGGTGTTCGACGACTACTCGGGTGCGTACCGGGACGCGTGGCGGCTCTTCCCCGAGAGCCTGCCGCTGCTGCACGAGCTGCGCGAGCACGGACACCGCCTCGGGCTCCTGACGAACGGCACGGAGACCCAGCAACGCGACAAGCTCGCACGGACCGGGCTGGCCGACGCGTTCGACGTCGTCTGCACCTCGGAACGCATCGGGTTCCAGAAGCCGGACGTCCGCGCGTTCGGAACCCTGGCGCGGGAGCTCGGCGTGGACCCGGCGGACTGTCTCTTCGTGGGCGACGACCCCGAGCGCGACGTGGTCGGTGCCAGGGCGGCCGGGATGCGGGCGGTGCTGGTCGACCACGGGCAGCCGGAGCGCCCCGGCATCCGGGAGCTCGTGCTGTCAGCGCTCTGACGTCACCGCCGGTCAGCGCTCTGACGTCACCGCGTCCGCGACGGCGCGGGCGACCTCGCTGGCCGGGGTGTCGGTCGCGTCGATGACCTCGGCCTCGGCGTGCAGCCAGCCGCGCGCCGCTTCGGCGTAGGCGTCGACGTACGCGAACCGGAACGTCGACGGGCCCACGATCGGGTCGTGCTGGATCCGGTCGCGGAGCGTCGGCTCGTCGACGTGCAGCACGAAGTGCCGGACCGGGATGCCGTGGGCGGCGAGTCCCGCGGCGATCTCGCGCCAGTAGGCCTCGACCAGGACCGTCATCGGCATGATGAGCGGTCCGCCCACGTAGTCGTGCACCCGGCGGGCGGTCTCGACCACGAGCGGCCGCCACGGGTCCCAGTGCTGGAAGTTGTCACTGGCCGGCAGCCCCGGCGTGACGTCCATCAGCACCTCGCCGACCTTCTCGGCATCGAGGACCCGCGAGCCGGGCAGCAGCGGCTGGAGCAGTCGGCTCGTCGTCGTCTTGCCCGCCCCGTGTGTTCCGTTCAACCAGACGATCACACCAGGACCCTAGCCGCCGACCACCCCGTGGGGCGGTCGGCGGCCGGTTGTCGATCGACGAACGATCAGCGACCGCTGAGGTCGTACGGGCTCATCGTCGAGTCGACCGTCGTCATGTACCCACCCCCGGCGAGCGCCGTGGGCAGCGTGATGGTGCGGAGCACGGACGGCGTCGCACCGGCGGTGTCGATCTGGGTGATCTTCCCCTCGTCGCCCCGCGTCACGAACACACTGCGGCCGTCGTCGGTCGCGGCGGTGAACCGCACCGACGCCCCGGTGGCGGGCTGTCCGGCGACGGGGCCCTTGCGCAGCGGCGTGAGCGCGACCGAGGTCGTCCGGCCGGAGTAGACGCCGTCGGCCTGCTTGCGCACCAGGACGAGCGAGTCGCCGGTGCCCGACGTCAGCGCGACGGCGGCGAACCGCGCGGTCACGGCGACCCGGGTGAAGGAACCGGTGCCGAGGTCGACGCTGCTGATCCTTCCCGACGACGTCGACGAGGTGGTCAGGTAGGCGGGGACGGCGTTCCACGGGGTCCCCGCGGCCGTGGTGCCGGCCTGGGTGCCGACCACGGTCGTGCCGTCCGGTGCCATGCGGGGCCGGTAGCTCTGCACGCTCGGCTTCGGGTAGGCGACGGACCGGGAGCCCGTGAAGCCGGTCCGTGTCACCCGGACGGTCTGCACGCCGGCGGCCAGGTCGGAGCCGATCACCGTCCCGGTGGCGTTGACGATCGGGCCGTGCGGGTAGGCGCCGAGGGGCGTGGTCGCGACGGGGCGCGGGTGGGTCGCACCCTGCATGATCGCGGACACGGAGTAGGCGTCGAGTCGTCCGCCCGCGGTGACCACCAGGCGCAGGGGGCTGCCGACCAGGAACGTCTCGACCTCTTCGGTGCCGCGCTTGCCCGTCGTGGCGAGCTGCACGGCCGAGGTGTCGATCCGAGCGGTGTGCTCCGTCTTCCGCCGCAGGTCGATCACCGTGACCCGCTGGCGCTCGGAGCCGTCGAAGTCGGACCCGACCGCCAGGTGACGCCGCGCCGTGTCGGTGGACAGCCAGCCGGCGCGCTCCCACCGGCCGTCGCCGTTCGGGATCGCGTAGTGCTGCGCGATGCGGGCCGTACCGCGGGGGCCGATGGCCAGGACGTCGAGCTGCGGCTTCGACTCGTCCATGAACGCGATCTGCCCGTGGCCGAGCTGCACCGAGCCCGCGTGGGTGCCGAACTCGATCCCGCTCAGGGTGGCGGTCCGCCTGCCGGTCACGGCGTCGTTGACGTACACGCGCTTCGCGGTCGGGTCGGCCGTGACGAGCCAGCTGTGGTGGGCGGTCCGGGTCACGGTGGGTGCAGCCGAGGCGGGGACGGCGATCGCGGTGGCGACGAGCGGGACGAGCCCCGCGATGACGAGTGCCGGGAGGAGACGTGGAGGTCGAGCGGACATGGAGCTCCTGAGTGCGGTGCGGATGAGGGTCATCTAGACGATAACCGTTCTCATCTAGGCGAGACACTCCAGAACTGTACGAAGACGCTCAGCATCCCGACGAAGGGGATGGCACCCACGGCCACCGACAGGGCAGCGAAGCAGATCGCCGGCGTCCTGGCTTCGAGTCCGCGGAGCCGCACCGCAGCGACGAGCGCGCCGACCGCGAACGGGAACGTCCCGAGCACGGCGTACAGCGGCCACGACAACGGCGCCCACGACGCAGCGCTCTCCCCCACGGCTCCGACGGAGACGATCGAGCCGGCGACGACGAGCGCGATCTCGACGAACGGGGGCACGGCGATCGCCACGTCACGCACCACCCGTCGCCGCTGCCGCCCCATGCGCCGACCCTAGTGATCCGTGATGTGCGCGCCTCCCCGCCTTCCACCAACCGGCCGTGCCAGTGTCGAGCCGTGCAGAACTCCACGACAGTCGTCATCGCCGGATGCGGCGACCTCGGGACCGAAGCCGGCCTGCGCTTCGCCGACCAGGGCCACCGCGTGATCGGACTCCGCCGCCGCGCCGAGCTGGTCCCCGCGCCGATCACCGGCCGGAGCGTCGACCTGCGCCACGAGGTCCCCGCGATCCCGGCCGACACGAGCGTCGTCGTCGTGGCCTTCGCCGCCGGCAGCCGCGACGTCGACGAGTACCGCGCCACCTACGTCGACGGTCTGCGCAACGTGCTCGACGGCATCGACGCCTCGGACGCCGACCCCCGGGTGCTCGTCGTGTCCTCGACCGCGGTCTACGACGTCGCCGACGGCAGCGAGGTCACCGAGGAGACCCCGGCGCGTGGTGCGACCCCGACCGCCGAGGTCCTGGTCGAGGCCGAGGTCCTGCTGCGCGAACGGTCTCCCGGCGCCGTGCTGGTCCGGCTGTCGGGCGTCTACGGCCCCGGCCGCGAGCGACTCATCGACCAGGTCCGGTCCGGGTCCGCGCGACTGGCGCCGGGCACCTCACCGCACACGAACCGCATCCACCGCGACGACGCTGCCGCCGCACTCGTGCACCTGGCGGCGCTGCCCGACCCGGCACCGCTCTACCTGGGTACCGACGACGAGCCGAGCCGACTGGACGACGTGCTGCGGTTCCTGGCCGACGAGCTCCACGTCGCCGAGCCGTCCACCGGCGAGGGCGACGCACGGCAGGCCGGCGGCGACAAGCGCCTGTCCAACACGCTGCTCCGGTCGACGGGGTGGACACCGCAGTACCCGACGTTCCGCGAGGGCTACCGCGCCGTCCTGGCCGGCGAGGGCACCCGCCACCCCTGACACCCTGCGAGACACCGGTGTTCACGCTCCGAACACGCGCGTGCCGGTGTGCGACGCGCGAACACCGGTGTTCTGCGGACGACCGCTCAGTGGCCGCGGTGGTCCTGGATCGTGATCCGCGGCCCGAACGACGGCTTCCGGAACCCCGAGCCGGCGATCAGGCGCACGATGCGCTCCCGGTGCCCGCGCCAGGGCTCGAGCAGCTCGAGCATCCCGTCGTCGTCGACCGGCGAACCGGTCAGCGCCCAGCCGACGAGCGCCGGCACGTGGAAGTCCCCCACGCTCGGTGCGTCCGGGTCGCCGTGGGATCGCTGCGCGGTCTCGGCGGCGGTCCACCGGCCGACCCCGGGGATCGACTGCAGCTTCGTGGACACGGCCTCGCCGCCGCGGCCGTGCGCCAGGGTCCGCTCGAGTGCCGGCGCGAGCTGCACGGCGCGCATCACGGTCGCCGAGCGCCCCGGTTCGATGCCGGCCCGGTGCCACTCCCAGCTCGGGATCCGAGCCCACGTCCGGGCGTCGGGCGGCACCATCATGCCCGCGGGTGCCGGGCCGGGCGCCGGGGTGCCGTGCCGACGGAGCAGGTACCGCCACGCGCCCCACGCCTGACGCGAGGTCACCTTCTGCTCCATGATCGCCGGCACGAGCATCGCGACGACGGTGTTCGTGCGGAGCAGCCGGAGCCCGGGCTGCCGGTGTCGTGCCGCGGCCAGGAACTCGTTGCCGGAGACGTCGAACGACGACCAGTCGTCGCCGCGACCGAGCAGCTCAGGAGCGTGGGAAACGGCCCAGGGCGCTCCGCTCCCCCACGCCGAGACCGCGATGGTGTCGCCGGCCCGCCGGATCGCGACGGAAGCGGGGCCGGAGGGCGTCTGCAGCGCGAGCCACACGACACCGCCGGCCACCTGGAAGGCCGGGTCGCCGGAGCCGCGCTGCAGGGGCCGCAGGGTCGACGCGACGTCCACCGCGCCTCCAGGCCGGTACACCGTGTCGACGCGCGACGCGTCACCGGACGCACCAGCGTCGTCGACGGCGGCGGCGGAAGCGAGCAGGGACACACGGGGATGGTAATGCTGAACCACCGTCAGTCATGATGGGCAGTGATCCCCACCACCCGACGACGGAGTTCACCATGCGCATCGGCATCCTCACCTCCGGAGGCGACTGCCCCGGCCTGAACGCGGTCATCCGCGCGATCGTCCTCAAGGGCATCGCCATCTACGGCCACGACTTCGTCGGCTTCCGCGACGGGTGGCGCGGCGTGGTCGACGGCGACATCGTCCCGCTCGGCCGCAAGGACATCCAGGGCATCGCGAAGCAGGGCGGCACCATCCTCGGCACCAGCCGCACGAACCCGTTCGAGGGCCCCAACGGCGGGGTCGAGAACATCGAGCGGATGCTCGAGAAGCACGGCATCGACGCCATCGTCGCGATCGGCGGCGAGGGCACCCTGGCCGCCGCGAAGCGCCTCACCGACGCCGGGCTGAAGATCGTTGGCGTGCCGAAGACCGTCGACAACGACCTGGGTGCGACCGACTACACGTTCGGCTTCGACACCGCCGTCGCCATCGCGACCGAGGCCATGGACCGCCTGCGCACCACGGGCGAGTCGCACTCGCGCTGCATGGTCGCCGAGGTGATGGGCCGGCACGTGGGCTGGATCGCGCTGCACTCCGGCATGGCAGCGGGCGCGCACGCGATCCTCATCCCCGAGCAGAAGACGAGCATGGAACAGATCGCGAAGTGGGTGCGGGCCGCCTACGACCGCGGTCGTGCCCCGCTCGTGGTGGTGGCCGAGGGCTTCGTCCCCGACCACGAGGACACCGCGCACACCGAGCGTGGCCTCGACGCCTTCGGGCGCCCGCGGCTCGGTGGCATCGGCGAGCGCCTCGCGCCGCTCATCGAGGAGATGACGGGCATCGAGACGCGGGCCACGACCCTGGGGCACATCCAGCGCGGCGGCACGCCGACGGCGTACGACCGGGTGCTGTCGACCCGGCTCGGCCTGGCGGCGATCGACTCCGTGGTCGAGGAGCGCTGGGGCCGGATGGTGGCGCTCCGGGGCACCGAGATCGAGCACGTCTCGTTCGAGGAGGCGCTCGGCGAGCTCAAGACGGTGCCGCAGGCGCGCTTCGACGAGGCCGCCATCATGTTCGGCTGAGCGGGCTGGGCCGGGCTGGGGGCTGGGGGCTGTTTCGGGCGCACCTGGTCGAATCGGGCGTACCCCGTCGGTTGTTCCGCCCCGGTACGCCCGATCCCACCAGCCATCGCGCACGTTCTGGGAAAGAGCGGGCAGACCGCCGGGCGCGACCGGCTCGGCGATGACGCGCCAGCGGCATGCCAGGCGCGCCGACCGAGCCTGCGAGGGAGGGGGGTAGCGTCCGGCGCATGACCCGCGCCGTCCTCGTGTCCAGTGCAACCCCGCCCACCGTCACCGACGTCGACCTGCCGGATCCGGCCGAGGGCGAGGTCCTGGTCGACGTCACGTACTCGAGCGTCAACTACAAGGACGGGCTGGCCCTGGCGCGGAACCCCGGTGTCGCTCGGCTCGACCCGCTCGTTCCGGGGATCGACGTCGTGGGCACGGTGTCCGGGCTCGGTCCCGGCGTGCACGAGGTGGCGATCGGCGACCGGGTGGTGCTGAACGGTGCCGGCCTGGGTGAGAGCAGGCACGGGGGCTGGGCGGCGCAGGCGGTCGTGCCGTCCGGATCGCTCGTCGTGCTGCCCGAGACGATCGACGACTCGTTCGCGGCGGCCATCGGCACGGCGGGGTTCACCGCGATGCTCAGCGTGCTGGCGCTCGAGCGCTTCGTCGCGCCGGACGACGGGCCGGTGCTCGTGACCGGCGCGTCCGGCGGGGTCGGCACCGTGGCGATCGCCCTGCTCGCGGCCCGCGGGTACCGGGTGACGGCGTCGACGGGTCGCTCGGCCAACACGGACTCGCTCCGCCGGCTCGGTGCCACCGAGGTCATCGAACGCGGCACACTGTCCGAGCCGGGCAAGCCGATGCAGCGTGCCACGTGGGCCGGAGCGGTGGACAGCGTCGGCGGGGCCACCCTGGCGAACGTGCTGGCCTCGACCCGGTGGGGTGGCGCGGTGACGGCCTGCGGGCTGGCGCAGGACTCCGCGCTGCCGACGACCGTGCTGCCGTTCATCCTGCGGTCGGTCTCGTTGCTCGGCATCAACTCCGTCGACGCCCCACCGGAGCTCCGCCGTCGAGCGTGGGACCGGCTGGCGACCGACCTCGACGCGGCGCTGCTGGCCGACGTCACCCGCACCGTCACGCTCGAGCAGGCGATCACGGTCGGCGCCGAGGTGGTCGCAGGGCGGGTGCACGGTCGCACCGTGGTCGCCGTTGCGGGCTGAATCCCGGCGTTTTTTAGCAAACGTTTGCATATTGGCACGCTAGGATTTCGAGTGTCGATTTCGTCCTCGAGGAGATGACATGCCGGTCCCCAAGTCCACCGTGGAGAGCTCTCCCCGGAAGCTCCTGCGCGACGTCGTCTACGACAAGATGCTCGCGGCGCTCCGTGACGGCACGCTGCAGCACGGCGAGCGCCTGAACGACGACGAGCTGGTCCAGTGGCTGGGTGTGAGTCGCACCCCGATCCGTGAGGCGATCGCGAAGCTCGTCGACATCGGCCTGGTCGAGATGGAGGCGAACCGGTACACCCGCGTCGCCACGCCCACCTTCGACGACTGGGTCACCGCGACCCGCGCGACCGCAGGGTTCTTCGAGCTCAGCCTGCGCTGGGGCGTCCCCGAGTACAGCGACGAGGACGTCGAAGCCCTCACCGCGTTGCTCGACAAGGCCGACCGCATGCGCAAGGTGCGGGACTACGGCTTCAGCGGCGCCCTCACCGAGATCATCGAGTTCGCCGTCGAGCACTCCGGCAACCCCCTGGTGCAGAACGCGGCCGTGGGTGCCATGGAGCGGGTCCGCTTCACGCTCAACCCGACGCCGCCGTTCGAGCAGTACGGATCCGAGGCGTTCTTCTCGATCCTGCGCGAGGCCCTCACCGAGCGTGACGGTGAAGGGGCCGCCGAGGCCGGTCGAGCCCTCACCCGCAACTTCGAACAGCACATCGAGGCGGTCCGCGCCGACCGCGGCTGACCCGTGGTCGTCGGCGAGTGGGGTGACGCCGACCCCTGGGCGGCGGCGAACGACGACGCCTACGCGTCCCTGCTCGCCCACGTCCGCACCGGCCCGCGTGGACCGGTGCCCGTCGACCTCGACGCACTGGGGTGGGAGTGGGGCACGCCTCGCGGCCGGGTCCGTGCAGCGGCGGCTCGCCTCGAGGACCTCGGCATCCTGTCCCGGCGCCCGGACGGCTCGTGGTGGTACGACGAACTGTCCGATGCCGACCTCTCGGACACGCTCGACTTCTGGGTCGCGCTGGTCGGCCCGGCCCTCCGCGCGACCATCCCGGCGCTCACCCCTCAGCTCCACGCCGAACTCGACCGCCGGGTCGCGCGGGCTCGCACCACTGCGGCACTCCGGTTGCCGGAGTACCCGACGGTGTTCTCCGCCGCCTGCCAGTTCTGGTTCGAGCACTCCCCAAACACCCTGGTGCGCAGCCTGGGCCTGCGTGCGTTCGAGCGGATGCGGTGGGCCCGGGTCCCGACGCAGCTCTGGTCGGTCCACGAGGTGCACACCTGGTTCGCCACCACGTCCCGCGCGGTGGAGTCCGGTGACCCGGCCGTGGCGACGGCGGCGGCCGAGGTCATGGACGGGCTGTTCGAGGTCCACCGGCGGAACGTCGGGATCCCGCGGACGCACCGCCCGGCGGACGACACCACCGAAGACCGCGTCGGTCCGGTCGGCCGTACCCTGCTGCGAGACGTCCGCTCCGGCGCGTTGGCGGTGGGGTCCACACATCGGCTCGAGGACCTCGTGACACGGACCGGTGCCACACCCGAGCAGGTGCACGGAGCACTGCGCTGGCTGCACGACCTGGGGCTCGTCGACGACGACGACGGCCGGTACCGCGTCGGGCAACCGTCGCTCGCAACCTGGCGCGACACGATGGAGCTGCTCACCGGCGTCTTCACCCACGGCGCCGTCCACGTCCTGCCCGGCCTGCGGGGCCCCGCGCTCGAGGAGTTCCGCACGCTCGTCGCACGGGCACGCGCGGACGGCCAGGTGCGCGATCACCGGTACACGGAGAGTTCGTTCGCGGTCACACGCTTCCTGTCCGAACAGTCCGGCAACCGCTGGGTGCGTAAGGCCCTGCGCCTCGCGATGGCCCGGCTCGCCTACGCGTTGCCCGAGGCACCCGCGTTCCGGCAGTGGGACGCAGAAGCGCTCTGGCTCACGCTCGACGCGGCCGCCGGCAGCGGCGACGTCGAGACCGCCCGAGCCGCTGCCCGCCGGTTCGTCGACGTCGCACGAGCCCACGTGGACGACGTCACGGCGCGGTGGGGCACGATGGGGTCATGACCGACGCGCGCGACGACGTCCTGATCCACGCCACCGGGGTCCGCGTCACGCGCTCCGGCCGCGACCTGCTGCACGACATCGACCTGACCGTCCGCCGCGGCGAGCACTGGGCGCTGCTCGGACCGAACGGTGCCGGCAAGTCCACCCTGCTCGCCGTCCTCGGCGCGACCGGACACCCCACCGCGGGCACGGTCGAGGTCCTCGGTCGCCGACTCGGACGCGTCGACGTCCGCGAACTCCGTCAGCACATCGGCCACGTCGACCCCCGACACCGCATGCTGTCGCCGCTCACCGTCCTCGAGACGGTGCTGACCGGCCTGACCGGCACGACGGACCTCATGATGCGGTGGGAACCCTCGGCCGAACAGGTCGCCCTGGCCGAGCAGCACGTCGCCGACGTGGGGCTCACGGCGCGACGGGACGCCCGGTGGCCGGTGCTGTCGCAGGGCGAGCGGGGCCGCGCCCTCATCGCCCGGGCCCTGATGTCCGAGCCCCAGCTGCTCCTGCTCGACGAGCCCGCGACCGGGTTGGACGTCGCCGCCCGGGAGCACCTGCTCGAGACCGTCGACGCCCTGCGGCACCGGCACCCGGGCCTCGGCAGCGTCATGGTGACCCACCACCTGGAGGACCTGCCGGCCTCGACGTCGCACGCGATGCTCCTGCGCGACGGCGCCGCGGTGGCCCAGGGCACCTCGGACCAGGTCATCACGTCGTCGGCGGTGTCGCACGCGTTCGACTTCCCGCTCGCGATCCTGCGGGCCGAGGGGCGCTGGGCCGCACGCCGATCCGCCTGACGCGTGCTTGAATGGGCGTTCCGTGTCCGCGGCCCGTGTCGGGGAGGGACCCGGCACCGCACCACGGTGTCACGCCGCTGACCGTCACCAGGGGGAACCATGACGAACACGCCGCCGCCCTTCCCGGGGTCCGAGCCGCAGCCGAACGACGGCCAGCCGAACACCGGCCAGCCGAACGGCCAGCAGTACCCGCAGCAGCCCGCCGGGCCGCCCCAGCCCGACGGCCAGCCGTCCGCGCAGCAGCCGCCGCAGTACCAGCAGCAACCCCCCGCCGGCCAGCAGTACCAGCAGCAGCCGTACACCGGTCAGCCGCAGGCCCAGCAGCCGTACGCCCAGGCAGCCCCGGCCGGTGCCGCACCGTACGCGCCCCCGCCCAAGTCCTCGTCCCGCGGCAAGCGCGTCCTGATCTCGGTGCTCGGCGTCGTCGTCGCCGTCGTGGTGGCGTTCCTCGTCCGCCAGGGCCTGAACGCGGCCTTCAGCGACTCCACCGAGGAGAAGGTCTCGAAGGCGGTCGAGCAGATCCGCGAGCAGAGCGACCTGCCGAAGCAGGTCGACTCCGTCACGACGTGGACCGGGATCGAGGCCGAGGGCGCCGCGATCCACTACGACTACACGGTGTCGGCGAACGTCGACCCGGCCTCGATCACCGAAGGTGCCATCCGCGACGCCGTCGGGCCGAACCTCTGCTCGAACAGCGAGACGAAGAAGCTCCTCGACGAGGACGTCGACATGCGGTACACCTACAAGTTCGAGGGCTCGTCGAAGACCGTCGACACGACCTTCACCAAGGCCGACTGCTCCTGAGTCCCGCGGCCCGTCACGCGGTCGCGGCGGCAGCAGCCCCCGCGCCCGTCACGCGGTCGCGGCGGCAGCAGCCCTCGCGGCCGCGGGCAGGGCGTCCAGGATCCGTCCGACGGCGCGGTCGTCGTGGGCGGCGGTGACGAACCACGCCTCGAACACGCTCGGCGGCAGGGTCACCCCGGCGTCGAGCATCGCGTGGAAGAACGGCGCGTAGCGGAACACGTCCTGTGCCCGCACGTCGTCGTAGTTGCGCGGTGCCTGCTCGGTGAACGCGAACGAGAACAGGTTGCCGGCGTGCTGCACGGTGTGGGCGACGCCCGCGGCCGACAGTGCCTGGCTCGTGGCGGTCGCGATGGTCGACGCCGTGCGGTCGAGGTGCTCGTACACCTCGGCCGTCGCGGCGCGGAGCGTGGCGGTACCGGCAGCGACCGCGAGCGGGTTGCCGGAGAGCGTGCCCGCCTGGTACACCGGCCCGAGCGGGGCGAGGAAGTCCATGACCTCGCGCCGACCACCGAGGGCGGCGAGGGGCATGCCACCACCGATGACCTTGCCGAACGTGATGAGGTCGGGCTTCCACCCGGCGCCGTCCGGCACGACCTTGGACGCCTCGAGGCCCCACCAGCCTGCAGCTCCGACCCGGAACCCGGTCAGGACCTCGTCGACGATGAGCAGCGCCCCGTGGGCCTGCGTGATCTGCGCCAGTGCCCGGTTGAAGCCGCGCTCGGGAGCCAGCACGCCCATGTTCGCGGCGGCCGACTCGACGATCACGGCGGCGATCCGCTCGGAGTGCTCATCGAAGGCCCGGCGGACGGCGTCGAGGTCGTTGTACGGCAGCACGAGGGTCTGCGCGGCGGTCTCGGCGGTGATGCCCGCGCTGCCCGGCATGGCCAGGGTCGCGACACCCGAGCCGGCCTCGGCCAGCAGGGAGTCCGAGTGGCCGTGGTAGTGCCCGGCGAACTTCACGAGCAGGTCGCGGCCGGTGTACCCGCGGGCCAGTCGGATCGCGGTCATCGTGGCCTCGGTGCCGGTCGACACCATGCGGAGCTTCTCGATGGGGCCGTCGCCGTCCACCGACACCCGCTGCTTCACGAGTTCGGCCAGCTCGGTCTCGCCCGGGGTCGACGCCCCGAACGACAGTCCGCGCGCGGCGGCCTGCTGCACGGCCTCGACCGTGCCGGGGTGGGCGTGCCCGAGGATCGCTGGCCCCCACGACGCGACGAGGTCGACGTACTCGCGACCCTCGGCGTCGGTGACGTAGGCGCCCTTCGCGGACACCAGGAAGCGCGGGGTGCCGCCGACCGACCCGTAGGCGCGGACCGGGGAGTTCACGCCACCGGGGATCGCGTTCTTGGCGCGGCCGAAGAGCTGGTCGTTCGTGGTCATTCGGGGGCCTTCCCGGTCGAGGCGATGCCGGCGACGTCGGCGGTGCTGCCCGAGGTGCGGAGGCCCGCTTCCTCGTTGAGCTTCCGCGCGATGTCGACGGCGAAGTAGGTCAGGATCGCGTCGGCACCGGCGCGCTTGATGCCGACGAGCGACTCCATCGCGGCTGCGTCGCGGTCGATCCAGCCGTTCTGCGCTGCTGCGGTGATCATCGCGTACTCGCCCGAGATCTGGTACGCCCAGACCGGGACCGGCGAGGTCGCCGCGGTCTCGGCGAGCACGTCGAGGTAGCTCATCGCGGGCTTCACCATCACGATGTCGGCACCCTCGTCGACGTCGAGTGCGACCTCGCGCTGGCCCTGACGACCGTTCGCGGCGTCGATCTGGTAGGTCCGACGGTCACCGACGAGCGACGACGACACCGCTTCGCGGAAGGGGCCGTAGAACGCCGAGGCGTACTTCGCGGCGTAGGCGAGCAGCGCGGTGCCGCTGTGTCCAGCGCTGTCGAGGGCGTCACGTGCGGCGGCGATCTGGCCGTCCATCATGCCGCTCATGCAGACGAGCTCGGCGCCGGCCTCGGCCTGCGCGACCGCCATGTCGCGGTAGCGCAGCAACGTGGCGTCGTTGTCGACGGAGCCGTCGGCGGCCAGCACGCCGCAGTGCCCGTGGTCGGTGAACTCGTCGAGGCACAGGTCGGACTGCACCACGAGGGCGTCCCCCACCTCTTGCCGAGCCACGCGGATCGCCACGTTGAGGATGCCGTCCGGATCGGTCGCACCGGAGCCGTCGGCGTCCTTCGTGGTCGGCACGCCGAACAGGTTCACGCCACCCACACCGACCGACGCGGCGTCGACCAGCGCACGGCGGAACGAGTCGAGGGAGTGCTGCTGCACACCCGGCATGCTCGAGATGTCCACGGCGTCGGTCGCGCCTTCGCGGATGAACATCGGCAGCACGAGCTCGGCGGGGTGGAGCCGGGTCTCGGCCACGAGTCGTCGCATCGCAGGGGTGGCGCGGAGCCGACGGGGGCGGACCTGGGGGAAGCGTCCAGTCACGGGTGACCTTCCTGGTGGGGGGTGGTGGGGTTCAGTGCCGCGACGACGGCGTCGAGCAGGGCTTCTGCGGACCGGTCGTGTGCGACGGCGTGCACGGGCAGGCCGGCGGCACGTGCGTCGGTTGCGGTCCCGGGGCCGATGCAGGCCACGGTGGTGCGGGGGTCGAGCGGGGTCATCCGGCGGGCGATCTCGCGGGCGACGCTGCCGCTCGTCACGAGCACCGCAGCGGGCGCCGTGTCGAAGGTGATCGGCTCGTCGCCGGTCCCCACGGTACGGTACGCGACCACGTCGTCCACGTCGATGCCGCGGGCACGCAGGCCGTCGACGAGCGTGGGTGCCGCGATCTCGGAGCGGGGGAACAGCACGGTGCCGTCGGTGTCCGGCAGCTCCTGCACCAGTCCGGCGGCGGACGTCTCGGCCGGGACCAGGTCGACGACCCAGCCCGCAGCGCGCGCGGCACGGGCGGTCGGCTCGCCGACTGCGGCGACGCGCACCCCGGCCGGGAGGCCCGCCACGCGTCCCGCCAGGACCGTCACGGCCGTCGCACTGGTCACCACGACCCATGCGTAACCAGCCACGTTGGTTCCGTCACCGACAGAACCGGGTGATCCGAGCCTCCCGGCCGCACCGGAGGCGACCAGTCGCCGGACCGCAGCGTCGAGCGCGGAGGGGTCCGACGGCGGAGCGTCCGTGATGAGGGGGACGACGACGGGGGCGAGCCCACGGGCCCGGGCGGCCGCGGCGACCCGGTCCCCCCACGCACCGCCACGCGGGACGAGGACGACCGGGGGTCGCGCCTCGTCCATCGCGGTGGTGGAGGGTTCCGTGGTGACCGCCTACTCGGCCGGCGTCGCCAGGCCGGGGCCGGCGGTGTACGGCCCGTCCGTGGTGTCCTCGGCGACGGTGGTCGCCAGGTCGGCGAGCTCCGCAGCACCGTTCTCGAGCAGCTCGGTCGCCACGCGGCCACCGACCGCGAGCGCCTCGTCGAGACGGTCCTGCGCCGAACCGTCGAGCACGGCCGCGTGCGACGCGGTGCGGTACTCGGTGCCGTCGGGGCGGTAGACGGTCGCGGACACGAGCAGGAGCTCGGCGTCCACGACGGCCGTCGCACCGATCGGGGCGGAGCAGCCGGCCTCGAGCTTGGCGAGCACCTCGCGCTCGGCCGTCACCGTGAGGCGGGTCGGGGCGTGCTCGATCTTGCGGAGTGCCGCGAGCAGCCCCCGGTCGGTCTCGTCCGTGCGGATCTCGACCGCGAGCGCACCCTGCCCGGGAGCACTCGGCCAGAAGCCGAGGTCGAGCAGTTCGGTGGCGGCCGACAGGCGGTCGATGCGCCCCAGGCCGGCAGCGGCGAGCACCACGGCGTCCAGGTCGTCGTCCACCCGACCGAGGCGGGTGTCGATGTTGCCGCGGATGTCGACGACGTCCAGGTCGGGCCGTGCGGCACGGAGCTGCGCGGCACGGCGCGGCGAACCGGTACCGACCTTCGCGCGGTCCGGCAGCGTGTCGACGGTTGCACCGTTCCGGGCGACGAGGACGTCGCGGGCGTCCGCCCGCTTCGGGACGGCGCCGATCGTCAGACCCGGGTACGGGGCGGTCGGCAGGTCCTTCAGCGAGTGCACGAGCACGTCGACCTCGCCGGCGACCAGGGCTTCACGCAGGGCACTGGCGAAGACACCGGTGCCGCCGAGCGAGGCCAGGGACGCACGGTTCGTGTCGCCCTCGCTCGTGACGGTGACGAGTTCGACGGGTCGACCGGCCGCCTTCGCCAGGCGGTCGGCGACGTCCTGCGACTGCGCGACCGCGAGCCGGCTGGCACGGGTGCCGAGCCGGATCGGGGCCGGGCGATCGGGGGACGTCGTGTTGGGGTCGTTCACGGGTGCGTCGGTCACGGGGCGACGCCGGCGGCGGCGGGCTTGAACCCCGCTCGCACGTTCTCGCAGCAGCCCGGACGGCACACGTCGTACCAGGGGCCGATGTCGGTCATGTGCGGACGCTCGGCCTTCGGCGTGCCGTTGACCCGCTCGAGCACCAGGTCGACGAGACCGGACACGTAGGCCGGGTCGATGCCGGGGGTCTGCGTGCGGAGCGACCAGAAGCCGAGCTCACCGGCGGTCTCGGTGGCTTCCTCGTCGAGGTCCCACATGACCTCCATGTGGTCGCTGACGAAGCCGAGCGGGACGATCAGCACGGCACGCGTCGGGCCGCCCTTGAGGTCCTCGTTCATGTAGTCGTTGATGTCCGGCTCGAGCCACGGCTGCGTCGGGGGGCCGGAACGCGACTGGTAGACGAGCTTCCATCCGGGCTTCGACGTGCCCTGCAGGTGGGCGTGCTCGGGCTGCTCGAGGAGCTCGGCCCAGGCCTGGTCGAGCACGACCTCGCCCACGGCGAGGTGCTGCGCCTCGTACGCGCCGTGCTCGTCGAACCCGCGGTAGTCGGGGCCGGAGCGGGCGGCGTCGGTCGAGGGGATCGAGTGCGTCGAGAAGAGCACCTGCAGCTCGGTCGCGACGTCCAGGCCATCGTTCTCGGCGATCGCGCGGGCCATGCCGTCGCGGACGCCGTCGATGAACGGGCGGACGAAGCCCGGGTGGTCGAAGAACTGGCGGACCTTGTCGATCTGGATCGTGTCGATCAGACCGGTCTCGTTGAGCACGCGGGCGTAGTCCTCGCGGTACTGCCGGCAGCTCGAGAACGACGAGTACGCGCTCGTGGCGATGGCGACGAGCTTGGTGTAGCCCTTGTCCGCTGCCTCGGTGAAGGCCTCTTCGAGGTAGGGCGCCCAGTTGCGGTTGCCCCAGAGGACCGGCATGTCGATGCCGCGCGACGCCAGCTCGGCCTCGAGCGCGGCCTTGAGCGCACGGTTCTGCGCGTTGATCGGGCTCACGCCGCCGAAGTGGCGGTAGTGGTGCGCGACTTCTTCGAGACGCTCGTCCGGGATCCCGCGGCCGCGGGTGACGTTGCGCAGGAAGGGGATGACGTCGTCCTGGCCCTCGGGACCACCGAAGCCCGCGAGCAGGATCGCGTCGTACGCGGTCGGGGTCTCGACGTGCTCGGGTCCGGACGCTGCCGCTGGGGTCGCGGCGAGGACCTGGCCGTTCGTGATCATGCTGGTGTCGGTCATGACAGCACCTCCGGGAGTTCGGCGGTCGTCACGCGACGACCCGTGAAGAAGGGGACCTCTTCGCGCACGTGCATGCGCGCCTCGGTGTAACGGAGATCGCGCATCAGGTCGACGAGGTCGACCAGGTCCGGGCTCTCGAGCGGCAGGATCCACTCGTAGTCGCTCAGGGCGAAGGTCGCGATGGTGTTCGTGAGCACGCGGCGGTACTTCGCGCCGGCGATGCCGTGGTCGCGGAGCATCTTCGAGCGCTCGTCCTCGGGCAGCAGGTACCACTCGTAGGAGCGGACGAACGGGTACACCGTGATCCACGCCTCGGGGTCCTTGCCGCGCAGGAACGCGGGGGTGTGCCGCTTGTTGAACTCGGCTTCGCGGTGCATGGCCATCACGTGCCACACCGGCTCGGCGTCCTGGAACAGTCCGGTGCGGCGGATCTCGCGCAGCACGGCCTGGATCGCCTGTGCGTCGTCGCCGTGCAGCCAGACCATGACGTCGGCATCGGCGCGGAAGGCCGAGACGTCGTAGAAGCCACGGATCGTGACCCCGCGCTCGGCAGCGCTGGCGATCACGGCGTCGAGTTCGGCCACGGCGTCGTCGCCGACGCGGTGGATCGGACCGAGGGGCCGGCGGAACACTGCCCACAGAGCGTAGGCCGTCAGCAGGTTCGGGTCGATCCCGGAGTCCGGGTGACCGGTCTCGGCGGGTTCGGCGTGGGGGTGGTCGTTCGCGGGCACGGGCGCGTCGGAGCTCATGGATCCATTGTCCTATCGGTTGCCAGGGTGGTGGCCGCCCCGCCTCCGGTGGACCGCGCTCGGGCGGTCTACCGCCGTCGGAGCACCATCACGACGATACCCCCGACCACTGCCACGCCGGCTGCGAGACCGGCCAGGTAGGGGACGGGCTGCTCGTCGAGGCCGCGCTTGAACCTCGACGCGGCGATCCCGATCTGCTTCGGGACGTTGAGCTTGTCCTCGATCGCGTCGAGGGTGTCGAACAACTGGGCGCGGGTCGCGGCGACGCGGGCAGCGAGATCGTCGTGCGGGTCGGTCACGGTTCCTCCGTCGGTGGTGCGGCTGTCGGGGCTGTCGACGCTCAGGAGCGGCTGTCGACGTCCGGCTTGCGGCTGCCGTACTGCGTCGGCGGGGTCGGCTTCTTGCCGAGGCCCTTGACCGCGTTGATGTCGTTCTTGACGCTGTCGATCGTGCGCTTGGGCGTGAGGGGCAGGCCCTTCTTCAGGCGCTTCCAGCCGACCAGGCCGAGGATCGCGGCGATGACGAGCATCACCACGGCCACCACCAGTGCGGCCAGCCACGCCGGCATCACGGTCGCCAGGCCCATCACGGCTGCGGTCAGCAGGACGCCGATCGCGTAGAGCACCACGACGAGCGCACCGACCAGCAGCCCGGCTGCCAGACCGAAGATCTTCGCCTTCGCGAGCATCTCGGCCTTGAGCAGGTCGATCTCGCCCTTGACCAGGCCCTTGACGAGCTTCGGGACGTCACCGACCAGGCCGAACAGCGAACGCGACTTGCGATCGCGGGTGTCCGTCATGAGGTGGTGGTGTCCTTCTTCTGGCCGACCTTGCGGACGGCCTTCTTGGTGGTCTCACCGATGAACTCGGCGACGTCCGGGGTCTTGTCGGCGATGAAGTCTTCAGCGACGTGCACGCCCTTCTGGACGCCGTTGCTGTTCCAGACCTTGCCGCTGACGGTCTTGATCTGCTCGTACCGCGCCCGTCCGGCTCGCGATCCCAGGACGTACCCGAGTGCGGCGCCGGCGACGAACAGGAGCTTTCCGCGCATGTGCGATTCCTCCGTGCATTGGTTGTGCGGTGGTCATGCACCGAACGGAATACGTCCGGCGGTCTCACCAACAGTAGCCCTCAGGGGCTGCGCGGTCCGCTCAGGAACGAAGGAGCTCGTCGGCTGCCTTCCGGGCCGCGCCGATGATGCCCGCCAGGCCGCGTCCGGTCGAGGCCTCGCCGATGCCGACGACACCCTCGGCCAGCCCGGCTTCGGTCAGGTCCGGCCCGTACCAGCCGACGCGTGCGGCCCCGCTGACGCGGTCCGCCGTGATCGGCACGCCGAGCAGCGTGGAGGCGTCCTGCAGGGCACGGCTGCCGACGGGGTCGGCCGGGTCGACCGGGAGGCTCGTGGCCACGCCCGCCGTGTCCGTCGCGCCGGTCGCGTAGCTGAGTCGCAGGACGTGGCGTCCGTCCGCCACGTCGGCCAGCCACGGCCACTTCACGGTGGCGTGCGTCAGGGCCTTCGCCGACACGGCCTGCGCGTCCGGGTGCACGAGCATGCCGGTGCCACGCGGGGCCGCGTCGAGCTCCGGCTGGTCGACGACGAGCGTGACGAGCTGGATGCCCGTCCGGTCGGGTGCAGCCGTGCGCTCCGGGTCGGCGACGGAGGACAGGGTGTGCTGGGCCGGCAGCCGTTCGGTGGTGCCGTCGGCGCCGACGATCTCCACCGCGTGCGCCTCGATCCGGGTCGCCCGGGTGTGCAGTCGGACGTCGACGCCGTAGGTGGCCATGTCGGCGACGAGTTCGTCCACGAGCCGCACCGTGCCACCGCGGATCCCCTGCACCGGGGTGCCGGCGGCCGCCCGTGCCCGCAGCGACAGGACCGCCCGGGCCAGGGAGCCCTCGCGCAGCAGTGCGGCGCGCAGGCCCGGAGCCACCCGGTCGGGGTCGAGCTGGTCGGGGTGGGTGGAGTGCACGCCACCGGCGATCGGCACCACCAGGTCGTCGAGCACCCGCTCCCCCATGCGCCGCCGGACGAGTTCGCCGAGCGAGGAGGCCTTGGCGCCCACCGGGGCCGGCAGCAGCGAGTCCATCTGGGCGCGCAGACCGCCCTGCTGTCCGACCACGGCCAGCACGTCGGCCGCCATCGGGGTGCTCGGGATGCCGAGGAGCCCGGTGGCGGGGATCGGCGAGGTCCGGCCGTCGCGGGTCATCAGCCACGCGCCGCGGGGGTCGGGGGCGACGACGTCGTTGCCCAGTCCCAGCTCGGTCGCCAGGCGGCCGACGGCGTCCGTGCGGGTGGCGAACGAGTCCGCCGCCATGTCCAGGTCGATCCCGCCGACGGTGTGCCGACGGATCATGCCCCCGAGCTCGCCCGAGGACTCGACGAGCACCACGTGGGCGCCGCCCTTGGCCAGGTCACGCGCGGTGACGAGCCCGGCGATCCCGCCGCCGACCACGACGACGTCGGTCATGCGCCGGCTCCGTCCCCGAGGGAGTGGACGAGCTCGACCACGCGGGTCAGGACGTCCGGGTCGGTCTCCGGCGGGACCCCGTGGCCCAGGTTCACGACGTGGGCCCGTGCGGCACCGCCCCGACGGACGACGTCGCGGACGTGCGCTTCGAGGACGTCCCACGGCGCCGAGAGCATCGCCGGGTCGATGTTGCCCTGCACGCTGACGCCGGTGCCGACGCGCCGGACCGCCTGGTCGAGGGGCAGGCGCCAGTCGACCCCGATCGCGTCGACGCCGACGGTGTCCGTGCCGAAGGTCGTCATGTCGGCCAGGACCTCGCCGCTGCCGACACCGAAGTGGATGCGCGGGACCCCGAGCTCGGCGACGTACGACATGGCCCGGGCGGAGTGCGGCGCGACGTACCGGATGTAGTCGGCGCGGGAGAGCGACCCGACCCACGAGTCGAACAGCTGCGCGGCCGAGGCCCCGGCGAGCACCTGGGCCCGCAGGAACATCCCGGACACCTCGGCGGCCCAGGCGAGCAGCCGCGACCAGGTCTCGGGGTCGGCGTGCATCAGCGTGCGCGCGCGGATGTGGTCCTTCGACGGGCCGCCCTCGACCAGGTAGGCGGCCAGGGTGAACGGTGCCCCCGCGAAGCCGATCAGCGGGGTGTCGCCGAGCTGCTCGACCGTTCGGCGGACGGCCTGCTCGATGGGGGCGAGGGCCGCGGGGTCGAGCTGCTCGAGCGCGTCGACGTCCGCGGGGGTGCGGATCGGCGACGAGAGCACCGGACCACGACCGGGGACGATCTCGACGTCCACGCCGGCGAGCTTGATCGGCACGACGATGTCGCTGAAGAAGATGCCCGCGTCGACACCGTGCCGGCGCACCGGCTGCAGGGTGATCTCCGACGCCATCTCCGGGTCGAGGCACGCATCGAGCATGGCTGTGCCGATCCGAAGCTCGCGGTACTCCGGCAGGGACCGTCCGGCCTGCCGCATGAACCACACCGGGAGCGTCTCCGGACGGTCACCCCGCAGGGCCCGTACCAGGCGGGAACCACTCGTCCGCCCTGATGCCAGGGGGTGGGAGTCGGGGAGGGATGTGCTCGTCGCTTCGGTCACCGGATGATTCTCCCATCGAGCGCGTTACCATTGACTACGTGCTCATCTGTCTCACGGCGTCGCATCGCAACGCCAGCTTCGATCTCCTGGAGCGACTGAGCATCGGTGCACCCGCGGCAGCCAGCCGACTCGTCACGGATGCCGGCGTCCTCGACGGTGCAGTGGTCCTCGCGACCTGCAACCGCTTCGAGGCGTACCTGGACATCGCGGGCGACGAGAGCGACTCCGCCGTCTCCGCCACCGTGCAGGCCGTGGCCGCCGCGAGCGACCTCGACGCGACCGAGGTCCTGGACTCCGTCAACGTGCTCGGCGGCAAGGACGTCGTGCAGCACCTGTTCGCCGTGTCGAGCGGTCTCGAGTCCGTCGTCGTCGGCGAGACCGAGATCTCCGGCCAGGTCCGTCGCTCGCTCGAGGACGCCCGGTCGAACGGCACCACCACCTCGGACCTCGAGCGCCTGTTCCAAGAGGCCGCGCACACCTCGCGCGGCGTCAAGACCCGCACCCGCATCGGCGCCGCCGGCCGGTCGCTCGTGCGCCTCGGCCTCGAACTCGCCTCGTCGCGCGTCACCGACTGGGCCCGCACCCGCGTGCTGCTCGTCGGCACCGGCAGCTACGCGGCGACCACCATCGCCGCGCTGCGCGACCGCGGTGCCACGAACATCCAGGTCTTCTCGCCCTCGGGTCGCGCGTCCTGGTTCGCCGCCAAGCACGACCTCGTCGCCACCCGTGACCTGCGCCAGGCCATCGGGGCGAGCGACGTCCTGATCACCTGCACCTCGAGCGAGGTCCCGGTCGTCGCACCGGCCGACCTCGACGACGGGGTCCGCCGCATCGTCATCGACCTCGGGCTCCCCCGCAACGTCGACCCCGCGGCCGCCGGCGTCGACGGCGTCGAGCTGCTCGACCTCGAGACGATCAGCATCCACGCCCCGATCTCCGAGCTGAACGCCGAGTCCGAGGCCCGCGCGATGGTCGACGACGCCGTGTCCCGGTTCCGCGCGCAGGCGATGGAGCAGTCGACGACCCCGGCGCTCGTGGCGTTCCGCAAGCACGTGTTCGACATCCTCGACGACGAGATCGAGCGGGCCAAGCGCCGCGCGGACGCCGACGGCGAGTCCGTCGAGCACACCGAGCGGGCGCTCCGGCACCTGGTCGGCGTCCTGCTGCACCGTCCGTCGGTCCGCGCCCGTGAGCTCGGTCGGGCCGGTCGCGGCGAGGAGTTCGTCGGGGCGATCGACTCCCTGTACGGCGTCCGCCCCGACGCCGAACCGGAGCTGCCGTCGCCCGTCGTCCCGCTGGCCGACCGCACGGCCCTGGACCCGACCACCCCGGGACGCGACGACCAGGCGGACGCGAGCTGAGCCTCCAGACAGGCGCCCAACCACCCACACTGCGCGTGAGTGCGCTGCTGCTGGTGCGTGACCGACGTGTCCTGATGGTGCGCGCCCGGGCGCGCGACGTGCTCTACATGCCCGGCGGCAAGGCGGAGCCGCACGAGACCGACGTCGAGGCCGCCGTGCGCGAGGCGTACGAGGAGACCGGCCTGCGGCTGACCGCCGCCGACGTCGAACCGTTCGGCGTCGTGTTCGAGCCCGCCCACGGGCAGGCTCCGGGGACGATGGTCGCGATGACGCTGTTCCTGGTCCGGCCGGGAGGCCCACTGGACTCCGCCACGCCCGTCGCCTCGGCCGAGGTGGACGAGGTCGAGTGGGTCACCTCCGCCGACGCGGGTCGCTGCCCGCCTGCGGGCGTGGAGACGCTCCGCCGCCTGGTGGCGGCGGAGCTGATCGACTGACCGTCAGGCCTTGTCGGTGTCGGTGTACTCGCCGACCTCGCCGTTCTGGGCCGGCTCGGCCTCGCCGGGGATGTCCGAGTCGACGTACTCGCCATCGGGCCCGGCGCCGTTCGGACGGGTCTCGCCGGGGATGTCGCTCGAGACGAACTCGCCGACGGGCTCCGTCGACTCGACGTGCTCCTCGCCCGGGATCTCGCTGTCGGTGAAGGCTCCGGCGCGGGGCTCGACCCCGTCCGCGCGACCCTCGTCGCCTCGTGCCTGTTCGTGCTTGCCCGTCATGTCCGACCTCCGCTGCTCGGGTTGCTTGCCTCGGAGTGTGCTCGGGGTCCCTGGACGCCGACCGAACCGGATGCGGCGTTCGGTGGTTGCCTGTGCAGCATGCAACGCAGCAGCCGATCCAAGTTCCTGCTCGTCGTGACCGGGCTCGTCGCCGTCGGGACACTGGCGGGGTGTGCCTCGGACGGGCAGCCCGCCGCCACCGAGACGGTCACCGCGCCCGCGCCGTCGCCGTCCGCGTCCGCGCCGGCGTCCGCACCGCAGTCGTCGGACGAGTCCGCCTCGACGGCACCGTCCACCGGTTCCGGGTCGTCCGCCGGTTCCGGTTCTGCTTCCGGTGACCGGTGCGCGGTGTCGTCGCTGGCAGGACGCATCGAGGCCGGCAGCGGTGGTGCCGCCGGCAGCGTCATCGTGCACCTGGTGCTCGAGAACACCGGGTCGACGACCTGCACTGTGCAGGGGTGGCCGGGCGTCTCGTTCGTCGGGGGTGGCACCGGCAAGCAGATCGGTGCGGCCGCGACGCAGGAGAAGAACGCGCCGCACCCGACCGTGACCCTCGCACCCGGCAAGACCGCCGTCGCACCGCTCAAGATCGTCCGGGCCGAGAACTACCCGTCGGGTGACTGCTCGGCGAAGACCCCGGACGGCTTCCGTGTGTACCCGCCCGGGTCGAAGCAGTCCCTGTTCGTGAAGGACACGGACTACAAGGCCTGCGCGTCCGCCGACGCCTCGCTGCTGTCCGTGCAGGCGTTCGTGCCGGAGGGGCAGGCGACGTCGTAGCGGTCGGACGTTCGACGACAGCTGTCGGACGATCCGCTGGCACCGATCCCGGGAGTGGACAGGTCTGTTGCTCACGACGGAACTGACCTATGGTCGTCGTGGGATGGGGGTTCTCTCAGGTTGCCGCAGGTCGGCAGGACCGGAGAGTGCGCTCGTGCCGTGACCACCGCATCGATGCTCTTGGGGGAAACATGACGGATCACAGTTCGAAGAGCGGCCGGGGGATCTCGAGGCGAGGTCTGCTGCAGGGCGCTGCCGTCACGATCGGCGGATCAGCCCTGGCCGGCGCTGCGGCGTCACCGGCGACCGCGGCAGCCACCAAGCCGTTCATCCCGTCGGGACTGACCTACTCCGCGAGCGACCCGCTCGCCGGGTTCTTCCGCAAGGTCGCCGCCGGCACCGCGACCATCGTCACGGCGGGCGACTCGATCACGGAGGCGTTCGGCGCGGCCTCGCCGCAGAAGGGGTACCCGGCACGGGTGCGGGCACGACTCCGCAACGGTGCTGGGCAGGCACCCGGCGGGTTCGACTACGTCCCCGCCCGCTCGCAGTACGCAACGGTCGACAAGCCGCCGACCACGGTGACCTACGTCTCGTACACCGGGGCGAACGGTGCCGCGATCGACCTCCGCTCCGCCACGTACGCGGGCGCCCGGAGCACGAAGTCCGGACTCGGCCGACGAGCCGTCGCGCTGACCGGCACCGGCACCGGCGTCCGGTCGGCGACGTTCACGCAGCGCTGCACGTCGTTCGTGCTGTCGTGGCGGGCGACGAGCACGCGTGACGCCGTCTCCGTCACCATCGACGGCACCAAGGTCACCCTGCCGGCGGTCTCCACCGGTGAGCAGACCTGGACCAGCCCGAAGTCGGCCTCCGCGGTCCGCACCGTCACGGTGACGTGGCAGAGCGGCGAGCCGTTCCTCGAGGGCTGGCAGCTCTTCGACGGCGACGAGGGCGGTGGGTTCCACGTCCTCGAGGCATCGCAGTCGACCTCGCGCACCGAGGGGTTCTCGCTCGCCTCGTCGGCCGCGAACGGCAACGACACCTGGGCCGATGCGCTCCGTCGCTTCTCGCCCGACCTGATCACGTCGATGTGGGGGACGAACGACTACGGCGTGGTCACCCCCGCGGTGTTGACGCAGCAGACGGTCAACTACCTGGACCTGGTGCACGACCGCAGCCCGGACTCGGCGTTGCTCGTGATCATGCCGTACCAGCTGGGCAAGGCATCGACCACCGAGTGGGCGAAGTACCGCGCCGCACAGCAGCAGGCGGTGACCACGTTCCGGTCCGCGAACCCGGGTGTCGCGATCGGGTTCTTCGACCTCGGTGCCTACGTGCCGCCGTACTTCGGGCAGACCGGCACAACGGGCAACACCTACATGTACGACGGGATCCACCCGAACGACACCGGCTACGACGTCATCGCGGCGATCCTCTACGCCTACCTGACGTCGACACCGGCCTGAGCTGGGGCCCCGTCCGCGTGGTGATCGCGGGCGGGGCGCAGTCCGTGACGAGCGGGAGCCCCGGACCGTGGGCACCGCGAACCGCAGGTACGGACAGTCCAAGGAGCGCCGTCGTGGGGATTCGGGTCGACACGACGGCGCTCACACCACACGTCATCGTGTGCCAGGCGACGCTCGCCCCCGCGCGTCGCCAGCAGCGATGCTCGTCCGGATCCGACCGGGCGTCAAGGAATAGATGAGCACGACTCGCCGGTCGCGCCCGTCCCCGTGAGCTCGGGCACGATGGGCTCCATGAGCACGACGATCAGCGACAAACCCCCGGGGATCGACGAACTGGTGGCGCTGTACGACGCCGTCGGGTGGACCGCGTACACGCAGGACCCCGCAGCCCTCACCGCGGCGATCGTCGGCTCCCACAGCGTGCTGACCGCCCGCGACGACGATGGACACCTGCTCGGCCTGCTCCGCACGGTCTCCGACGGCGTGACGATCGTGTACGTGCAGGACGTCCTCGTCGTGCCGTCCGCGCACCGGTCGGGCGTCGGCGGTGCACTCCTCGACGCGGTCCTGCAGCGGTACGCCGAGGTTCGCCAGACGGTCCTGCTCACCGACACCGAGGCGGGGCAGCGGGCGTTCTACGAGTCGCGTGGCTTCGTCGAGGCCCACGACGTCGAACCCCAGCCGCTGCGCTCCTTCGTGCTCCTGCGCTGAGCGGGGATGGGTCCCGCGACCGATTCCGTGCGGCACCACGGCGTTCCTAGACTCGGACGCATGGGGGCTCGCGCACGGACACGTTCAGCAGGAGCGCTCGCGACCGCGCTCATCGTCGTGCTCACACTCGCCGCGTGCACGTGGTCACCGCCACCGCCGACCGGATCGGAATCGGCACTCGCGAAGCTCATCACCCGGATCGAGCGGTTGCCCGGCGTCGACACGGCCGAGGGCGAGGTCCGTCAGGTCGACGCGAAGGACGACCCGCACAACTGGATCACGTCGCTCGAGGTGCGGGCCGACTCGAGCGACCTCGCCGTCGCCGAACGGATCCGGCACACGGCGGCGCGGGGTGTCAGCGGCACGACGCTGTCGGTGACCCTGGACGTGCCTCGCGGCCGCGCGTCGGCACCGGTCGTCCTCGATCCGATGGACCGCGACGTCGTCGACCTGGCCGGACGGCTGCGTGCGGAGCCCTTCGTGCGCAGGCTCTGGGTGACCCCGTCAGGTTCCACGATCTGGCTCGTGCCGGGCGTCAGCCTCACCGACGCCGTCACGCAGGCCCGTCCGATCGTCGGCGACCACCCGGCCTCGCTGGACCGGGGTGACGTTTCGGTGGGGATCACGGCGACGCACCCCGGGCGAGCACTCCTGCGCACGATCGACGGGTTCGACCGCGACGGTGACCACGACGTCGAGCGCCTGTCCTACTCACCGGGCACGACCTACGCCGACGCTGCGCAGGCCACCACCGACGCCGCCGCTGAGTCCGCCACAGCTGGGGAGGCCGAACGCCCCTCCCTGTCGGTGTCGGGCGGAGGACTCGGCGCCGTCGCCGACGTCCTCGTCCGGACGAAGGACGAAGCCGCCGACGCACACCGCGCTCCGCGCACCGCGTTCTCCGTCGGCCTCGACGGGACGAGTGGCTGGCTCGGACTCCCCCTCGACGCGAAGAAGCCGCAGGACGCCACCGCCCCGGGCACCCCGAGGACGAGCCCCACGCCGGCCCCCTGGGTGCCCGCCGACGTGAGCGACCACGCTGCGACGCTCCGGGCGTTCCTCGAGCGCTCGGCCGACGCCGCCGGGGTCCCCGCGACCGTCACCACGGGCACCGAACAGTGCGCGCCGTCCGGGTCGACCTGGTCGCCCGACGCGACCGGCACCCGCGCGACGGCGTTCAGCATCGTGCCCGTGTTCCAGATCGTCGACGACGCGCAGGCGCCGTTCGACGCCGTGACCGCGCTGTGGACTTCCGAGGGCTTCGAGGTCAGCGGCCGGGCGATGGGCCGGGACTACTGGTCGTCGTCAACGGATGCGGATCCTGCCACGGCGAGCATCCGGGGCACGGTCGACGGCCTGAGTCTGCGCGCGGAGTCGGTCTGCGTCCCCGGCCCTGACACGGCGACACCGCGTTCCGGCACCCGCCACCGTCCGTAGCGTCCGCGCTCCCCGAGTCTCGGCCCCGCGGACAGTGTCGCCGTTGCTGCGCCCGCGATCTGTCCGCCGGACCGAGACTCGGCACGAGCAGCGGCAACAGCAGCGGCAGCGGCAAGCGCCGTCAGCGACGAGCCGGGGCGTGCACCGCCTCGAGCACCTCGGTGCCCATGGTCCGCAGCGCCTCGACCACGGCCAACCGCCGCTGCAACGAAGCGTCGTCGAACGTCACCGTCACGGCGTAGCTGACCGACGACCCGGGCCCCCGCAGGATCCCCGCCTCGGCCCGCACGCCGGTGCTCGACCCGGTGACCGCGACGACCTGCAACCCGTGGTCGAGTGCCCGGTGCGCCAGGGGGTCGAGGCCGAAGGAACCGGCGACCAGGTTCAGGTCGCTCGCCAGGGACAGCCAGCCGAGCACCCGGTTCGACACCGCCTCGTCGACGACCTCGCCGAGCGCCAGGCCGCGCATCACCCACGACAGCTCCCCGGTCGGTGCGACGGACGCGTCGGGAGCGTCGTCCGGCCCGCGGCGGTCCCGCACGCGGTCGATCAACGCCGTGCGCTCGATGCCCAGGGACTCCGCGCGCTCCCGGACGGCGTCGATGCCCACCGTCGTCAGCAGCGCGTTCATCGCCCAGGCATCGGCGGTGGCCCCGACCAGGGTCGCCAGGTCGGGCACCTGCATGGTCGGCTCCTGCAGGAACTGCCACAGGCCGGCGCCGGTCGCGGTGTCGCGGGCCATCCGCTGCAGCCGGTCACCGTGCAGGCGGCCGTCCTCGAGCTGGGCGGCGACCTCGATGAGCAGCAGGACGCGGCCCAGGCTCGCGACCGGCTGCACCAGGGTGTCGTCGATCCCGAGCAGTGCCTTGCCGCTCGACGTGTCGATCACCGAGGCACTCACCCCGGCGCCCTCGAGCGCGAGCGCACCGAGGGCCTCGGTGGTGGCGGTGAAGCGGTCGTCGGCCCGGCCGCTGTGCCGCCCACGACCGCGGCCGCCACCCGCTGGGCGGTCGTCCGGTCGCCGGCGGCGCGACGACCGGGCCGCGTCCGACTCCGTCATCACCAGATGGCGACGCGCTCGGCGGGGTCGAGGTACATCGCGTCCTGCTCGGTCACGCCGAAGGTGTCGTACCAGACGTCGATGTTGCGGACCACCTGGTTGCAGCGGAACTCGTTCGGCGAGTGCGGGTCGATCGACAGCAGACGCGCGGCCTCTTCCGGTCGGATCGCCATCCGCCAGGCCTGCGCCCAGCTCAGGAAGAAGCGCTCGGCGCCGGTCAGTCCGTCGACGACCGGGGGCTCCTGGCCGTCGAGCGACAGCAGGTACGCCTTCCACGCGATCGACAGGCCACCGAGGTCACCGATGTTCTCGCCGATCGTCAGGGCACCGTTCACGTGGCTGTCGGGCACCTCGGTCGGCACCAGGGCGTCGTACTGCGCGATGAGGGCCTTCGTGCGCTCCTCGAACGCCGCGCGGTCCGCTTCGGTCCACCAGTTCTCGAGCTTGCCGTCGCCGTCGTACTGCGAGCCCTGGTCGTCGAAGCCGTGACCGATCTCGTGCCCGATGACGGCACCGATCGCGCCGTAGTTCGCGGCGGCGTCGCGGTCCGCGTCGAAGAACGGGAACTGCAGGATCGCGGCCGGGAACACGATCTCGTTGAACCCGGGGTTGTAGTACGCGTTGATCGTCTGCGGGGTCATGAACCACTCGTCGCGGTCGATCGGCTTGCCGATCTTGCCGAGCTCGCGGTCGACCTGGAACGAGGCGACGGCGCGGACGTTCGCGACCAGGTCGTCGGACAGGACGGGCAGCGCCGAGTAGTCGCGCCACTTCACCGGGTAGCCGATCTTCGGCGTGAACTTGTCGAGCTTGTCGAGCGCACGGGCACGGGTCTCGTCGGTCATCCAGTCGAGCGCCGTGATGCTCTGCCGGTACGCCTCGACCAGGTTGGCGACGAGGTCGTCCATCTTCGCCTTCGAGGTCTCGTCGAAGTGCTCCTGCACGTAGATGCGGCCGACGGCCTCGCCCATCGCACCCTCGACCAGCGAGACGCCGCGCTTCCAGCGCTCACGCTGCTTGGGTGCACCGGTCAGTGCGGTGCCGTAGAACGAGAAGTTCGTGGCCGAGAACGCGCTCGTCAGGTACGCGGCGGAACCACGGATGACCTGCCAGCGCAGCCAGTCCTTCCAGACCTCGAGCGGCTGGTCCTGCAGCAGGTCGGCCAGGCCGGTGATGAACGAGGGCTCGCGGACCACGACGGTCTCGAAGGCTCCGGCGGGGGCGTCGATGGCCTGCCACCAGGTCTGCAGGTCGACGCCCTTCGCGAGCGCGGCGACCTCGGCCCACGGCAGCTTGTTGTAGGTCTTCTGGCTGTCACGGGTGGTGACGTTGTCCCAGTGCTTCGACGCCAGCGCCGTCTCGAGTGCGACGACGTGCTCGGTGCGGGCGCCGCCGTCGTCGAACCCGGCGAGCGGGAACATCGCCGCGACGAACTCGCGGTACTTCTCGCGGATGTCGGCGAAGCGCTCTTCGCGGTAGTACGACTCGTCGGGCAGCCCGAGGCCGGACTGCTCCAGGAACACGACGTAGGACTCGGGGTCGCCCGGGTCGTTGTCGACGAAGAGCTGCAGGAAGCTCGGCAGGCCGATGCGCTCGAACCGGCCGACGGCGGCGATGACCTCGGGCACGGACTCGATGGCGGTGATCTCGGCGAGCAGGTGCTCGATGGGTGCGGTGCCGAGCTCCTCGAGCCGCGCTTCGTCGGTGAACGAGGTGAAGAGGTCACCGACCTTGCGTTCCTCGGTGCCGGGGGCGGCCTGCTGCGAGCGCTCGATGATGTCGCGCACGGCGATCTCGGCGGCTTCGGCCAGCACCGTGAAGGAGCCGTACCGGGCCTTGTCGTCAGGGATCGGCGTCGCCTCGATCCAGGTCCCGTTCACGTGGCGGTACAGGTCGTCCTGGGGGCGCACCGCGGGGTCGAGTTCGTCAGTGTGGATGCCGGAGGCACGTGCGACGTCGGTCATGCGGTCCACGATAGCCACCGACCCCATGGGGCAGGTCGATCCGGGTCGTCACCGGCACACGGCTGCCGGTACGGTCATCGCATGGGACTTCCGTGGAAGCTGCACGGCGACGGCAAGACCGTCTCCGCGACGACGATCGTGGCACCCGACGAACGGCTCACCTGGCCCCGGACGATCGGCCTCGGTGTGCAGCACGTCGTCGCGATGTTCGGCGCCACGTTCCTGGTGCCCCTGATCACCGGGTTCCCGCCGTCGACGACGCTGCTGTTCAGCGGCATCGGCACGATCCTGTTCCTGCTCATCACGGGCAACCGCCTGCCGAGCTACCTCGGCTCGTCGTTCGCCTTCATCGCCCCGATCGGTGCGGCGACCAAGATCGGCGGCATCCCGCTCGCCCTGTCCGGCATCATCGTCGTCGGCGCGCTGCTCGCGATCGTCGGGCTCGTCGTGCACCTGGCCGGCGCCGGGTGGATCGACCGGCTGATGCCCCCGGTGGTCTCCGGCGCGATCGTCGCCCTGATCGGCTTCAACCTGGCGCCGTCGGCCCGGAAGAACTTCACGGAAGCCCCGGTCATCGCGGTCATCACCCTCGCGACGATCATCCTGGTCACGGTCGTGTTCAGGGGCCTGATCGGCCGCCTGTCGATCGTCATCGGTGTGCTCGTCGGGTACGTCGCCGCGCTCATCGGCGGTCAGGTCGACTTCTCGAAGGTCGGTGACAAGGCGTGGATCGGTCTGCCGGACTTCACCGCTCCCGCGTTCGACCCGTCGCAGCTGCCGATCTACCTGGCGTTCGTGCCGGTCGTCCTGGCGCTGGTCGCCGAGAACGTCGGCCACGTCAAGGGCGTCGGGCAGCTGACCGGCCGTGACCTCACGCCGCTCACCGGTCGCGCGCTCTTCGCCGACGGCATCTCGACCGTCCTGGCCGGCATCGGTGGCGGCTCCGCCACCACCACCTACGGCGAGAACATCGGCGTCATGGCCGCCACCCGCGTCTTCTCCACCGCCGCCTACTGGGTCGCCGCGATCGCGGCCGTCCTGCTCGGCCTGTCGCCGAGGATCGGCGCCGTCATCTCCTCGGTGCCCGCCGGCGTTCTCGGGGGCGCCACCACCGCGCTCTACGGCCTGATCGGCATCATCGGCATCCGGATCTGGGTCGAGAACCGCGTCGACTTCTCGAAGCCGAAGAACCAGCTGACCGCCGGAATCGCCCTGATCATCGGCATCGCGAACTTCACGTTCACCTTCGGCCAGGCCAGCTTCGGCGGCATCATCGTGGGCACCATCGCCGCGATCGTCGTCTACCACGTGATGGACGTCATCGGCCGGGCCCGCGGCACCGACGAGCCCTCGACCGAGGTCGCTGACCCCGCACACGCCGCCACCGGCGCCGTCCCCGCGGAACCGCGCGCCGACTGACGCGAGTGGTCGGCCGGCCGTCGCCACGCGCCTGACGACGTGGGACCACCGGACTGGAGGCCCGTGGCGGCGCCGCCACGGGCCTCCCGTCCGTCCCGTTCTGCGTTGCGGACCGGAACGCCCCCCAGTCGGTCGCTCCGGTCCGCAACGCGCTCCTCGCCCGGTTCAGCGCGGCGCGCTGGGCGACGGGGTCGCGGTCTGCACGGACTCCTGCTCGTCGATGTACCGCTGATCGAGCGGGACCTCGTCGGCGACCCCCGCCGTCCACTGCCCGACCACGGTGGTGCCGTCGGACTCGTACACATCGCCGCCGTCCGGCTCGCTCCACAGGACCCAGCCCTCGCGGCCGTTGTCCGCCCTCCCGGGGACCAGATCCGGGTGACCCGACGCGTTCGGGACCCCGTAGGTCTGGCCCTTGTCGTTGACCGCCCAGTCCGACGTGACCGCGTTGGCGTACTGCAGCGTCGCCGTCCACCGCGTCCCCGCCGACGCTTCGATGCTGAACGTCGTCGTCCCTCGCTCCGGGAGCCGGCCGTCGACGACGCGCATCGTCCCTTCGTCCCGACAACTCAGGCCGGAAGCGCCCCCTCCGACGGTGGGGACTCGGACCATGCCGACGTCGTTGCGGCACGTGATGTCGACGATCACGGCACCCGCGGTGTCGGGAGCCTGCCCGATGTCGACCAGTGCGGGACCGGTGTGCGTCGCAGTGGTCGTGCGCCCGACTGCTGCCGTCGTCGTGGTCCCCGGGAGCCCGGCGACGACCAGGGCGGCGGCGCTCGTCGTCACCGCGATCGCTGCGACGGAGACGATCGAGACGCCGATGCGTGCACGTCGTTGCTGGCGCTGCAGGGCGCTGGGTCGTGTCCCGATGGCGGCCAGCTCCGAGCGGACCGCTGCAGCGGCGTCGGGATTCATGTCGATGCTCATCAGTAGGTGCCTTCCGGTGCGTTGCGGACACTGGGACGGAGGTCGTGCAGGTCGCGTTGCAGGCGCTGCCGCATCCGGTGCAACCGCACGCGTGCCGCCGGCGGTTTGAGACCGACCGCCTGCGCGGCCTGCCAGACCGGCATCTCCTCGACCCCGGTGAGCACCAGCAGCGCGGCATCCTGCGGCGCGAGGCCCCGGATCGTCGTCCTGAGGCGATCGCGGGCCTCGAGGTCTTCGGCGTCCGTGGCAGGAGCGTGGGGATCGTCCCGAGGGAGCGCGTCGAGGAGTTTCCGGTACCGCGCCGCCGCGCGTCGGTGGTTCTGGGTCAGGTTGACCGTCGTGACCAGCAACCACGGAGCGACGGAACCCGCCACCAGAGTGACGCTCTTGCGCTTGCGCCAGAGCTCGTAGAACGCCGCCGCGGTGATGTCCTCGGCGTCGTGGGAGTGCTCCGTCAGGCTCAACGCCCGTCGGTAGATGCGTGGTCGGTGCCGGTCGAACAGCGCGGCGAACGCAGCCCCGTCATCACGGACCGCTCGCGTCCACAGCGGGCCGTCGTCCTGTTCGTCCTTCACACTCTGGAGTGTCCGGTCATGGCTCCAGCGTTACAGACGTCAGCGGATCGGCTCGTCGCGGAACGAGGTCGTGCGGGGCGCAAGCCCGAGGACGTGGGACCACCGGACTGGAGGCCCGTGGCGGCGCCGCCACGGGCCTCCAGTCCGTCCCGGGGTCGCGCCCACCCCGCCTCGTGACCACGACGGGTCGGCATCGCCGACAGAATGGGTCGGTGCACCGACCGACGCGACCCGCTGTGACCGCTGAGCGGCGCGCGGTCGACCGCGACATCGTGCGGCTGGCGGTGCCGGCGCTCGGAGCGCTCGTGGTCGAGCCGCTGTTCCTGCTGACCGACACCGCGCTCGTCGGGCACCTGGGGGCGACGCCGCTGGCGGCCGTCGGGCTCGCGAGTGCCGTGCTGTCGACGGTGACCGGGCTGCTGGTGTTCCTGGCGTACTCGACGACCCCGGCCGTGGCGCGCGCGCTCGGCGGTGGCGACCGTCGCGGAGCCGTGCACGCAGGCATCGACGGGATGTGGCTCGCGCTCGCGCTGGGGGTGGTGCTGGCGCTGGTCGGGTGGCCGCTCGCCGGGCCGCTCGTCGACCTGTTCGGCGCGTCCGCCGAGGTGTCGGCGGCGGCGACCGCGTACCTGACCATCTCGCTGATCGGGCTGCCCGGCATCCTGGTCGTGACCGCCTCGACGGGACTGCTGCGTGGGCTGCAGGACACGAAGACCCCGCTCGTCGTCGCGACCATCGGGTTCGTCGCGAACGGGCTGCTCAACGCCGTCCTGATCTACGGCGCCGGCTGGGGCGTCGAGGGATCCGCCGCCGGCACCGTCATCGTGCAGTGGGCGATGGCCGTCGTCTACGTGCGCATCGCGGTGCGGGCCGCTCGGTCGTCGGGGGCGCCGCTGCGCCCGGGCGCCTCGGGCGTCGCACGGGCCCTGCGGTCGGGGGCATGGCTGTTCCTGCGGACCGCGTCCCTGCGGATCGCGATGCTCGCGACCGTCGGTGCCGCCGCCGGGCTGGGGACCACCGGGCTGGCGACGACGCAGGTCGGGCTGACCGTCTTCTCGACGCTGGCGTTCGCGCTCGACGCCCTGGCGATCGCCGGGCAGGCGCTCGTCGGGCACGGGCTCGGCGGGCGTGACCCGGAGCGGGTGCGACTGGTGACACGACGGCTCGTGCTGCTCGGGATCGCCGGCGGTGTGCTGCTCGGGGTGCTGACCCTGGCGGTGAGCGGCGTGCTCGGGCCGGCGTTCTCGGACTCGCAGGCGGTGCGGGACGCCCTGCCCGTCGTGCTGGTGCTCATCGCCGTCGGGATGCCCGTCGCCGGGTACGTCTTCGTGCTCGACGGGGTGCTGATCGGCGCCGGTGATGCGCGGTACCTGGCCATCGCCGGGGGCGTGAACCTCGTCGTGTACCTGCCGCTGCTCTGGTGGGCCGGCGGGACGCTCGCGGGGCTGTGGGCGGCCTTCGCCCTCGGCTACATCGGGGTCCGGGCGGTGACGCTCGGGGTGCGCGCGCACCGGCGCGGCTGGGTGGAACAGGCGTTGGCGCGGTGAGCGGGCCTTCTCCGGCTGGGCCCGCTTCGTCTGCCGGGTCTGATTCTCCTGCGGCGCCGTCGTCTTCGGTGGCCTCGTCCGCCGTGCTCGCCACGGTCGGCATCGGGGTGCAGGGCGTCGCGAAGCTGCTCGTGACCGTCGTCGTCGGGCGGGTGTTCGGCACCGAGACCCTCGGGCAGACCACGGCGCTGCTGTCGCTCTCGGTGTTCGTCGCGCTGCTCTGGCCGAACGCCGCGGGCAACACCGCGTCGCGGTTCCTGGCCATCGCACTACGGCGTCGGCACTCTGATGCCGCGGTGAACCGGCTGCTCGGGGTGTCGATGCTGGTGTCGAGCGCGGTGCTCGCGGCGGTCACCGTGCCGATCGCGCTGGCCTGGGGCAACGGCCCCTGGATGGTGCTCGGTGGTGCAGCGGTCGTCGTCGGCTACGGCCTCTACTGCTACGCCCGAGGCGCGCAGCTCGGCTACGACCGGGCACCCCGGGTCGCGCTCTGGGACTCCGTGACGAGCGTGCTGGCGCTCGGGCTGCTCGTGGTGGCGTGCGTCGCACGGCTCGAGCCCTTCGTGCTGCTGCCCCTGGCCATCGGGTACACGGTGTTCGCGATCGCGTGCTGGCCGCGGGGCAACGGCTTCACACCGGCTTCGCGCGAACCCGCCGCCGGGGTCCTCGGGTTCGCGGCATGGAACGTGCTGGCGGTGGTGACCTCGAACGGGTTGCTGCAGTTGACGATGATCTCGGCGCAGGTGACGTCGTCGGCGCACAACGCCGGCGTCTACGCCGCCGCGTTCACCCTGGCGACGCCGGCGTCGATGCTCGGGCAGGCGTTGGGGCAGGTGCTCGTGCCGGCGTTCGCGCACCGGACCGATGGTGGATCGTTGCGCTCCCGCGGGGCCCTGCTGCTCGTCGTCGGGTTCGCTGCGGCATCCGCCGTCGTGTTCGGCCTGGTCGCCCTGCTCGCAGGATGGTTCCTGCCGATCGTCTACCCCGCCGAGGGCGCCGCTGCCGTCGCCGACCTGCGGTACCTGATGGTCGCGGTGTGGGTGCTCACCGTCGGGCTCGTGCCGGCGGCGCTGTTGCTCGCCGCTGGACGCTCACGGCAGGTCGCCCTTGCCTCGGTCGCCGGGTTCGTCGTGGGCGCTGGGCTCATGGCGGTGCTCGGACCCGTCGCGGGAGTCGCGGGTGGGACCACGGGATTCTTGGTGGGGAGTGCGGTGAACCTGGTTGCGGTGGTGGGGCTCGGGGTGCGTCGCAGCTGCCCGCCCGTCCGCGGTGATACAAACTGATCGGCGAGCCAACCTGGCACTACAACAACCTTGGGGGAAGAATGCCGACACTCCGGCAGGCCATCGACACGATGGGCAAACGTGGAATAGTCCGCACTCAGAGCGACACATCGCTTGCACAAACTGTCGCTGACTTGCAAAAAAAGTACCTCATGAGCGACCCAACTCTTCCCGTGAAAGCCAGAGTCACCCCCGCGGCCGGACTGAACGACGTGCTCGATGCGAGGCCTATCACCGTCATGTTAGAACTCGCTCGCGGAACCGCACTGAACGTCTCGGACGCTGTCGCATCGTTCGGGCGCAGATGGTCGGCGCTCAAGTACCTCGGCCTCTTCGAGAACAACACGCCAGCGGGAACGCTTATCCTCAGCCCAAGCGCCTTGGCCGAGGTCGGTGCCAACCAGCGACGGGTTATTTCTGAGGAGCTTGGAATCGGCTTCGCCGCGCACGCCGCGAAGCACTGGTGCCAGACCCGCTTCCCTGGTGTCGGCGCGATCTCGATCATCGACGTGGACCGGACCCTCCTCAACGGGTCCATGCCGAAGCTCCAGCGCAACGGGAGGCGGCAGCCCGACTATCTTCTCGCTTTCGACGACCCGACTTCCCCTGGAAGCAGGCGGTTCGAGGTCCTTGAGGCCAAAGGGACCGTGAGTACTGCTACGGCGAAGTCGCAGCTCGGACGAGCCGTCACACAACTCGCCGGCCTCACTGTGAACAGACAGACAATGACCGGACTCGCCGTGTCGACAGTCTCGACCGAGAACGGGATCACCCTCCTGGCAGTCGATCCCGAGGAGTTCCCCGTCTCCTGGACCCCAAACAAGTCGGGAACTGACCACTGGCGTGGGGACCTGCCCAACTGGAGCGGCGAGGAGCCGGTCGTCGACTTCACTCCCGAAGAGTTGGCTGCGAAGGCAACAAACGTCGACTACGCAAGTCTCGCAGAGTTTGCAGGCCTGTCTTCAGCCACTGATGACTGGCTTACAAGATTCAGCGAGGGCAGACACAGCGAGGTCATGGCCGAGACGAAGGCTGGACCGGGCGGGACGTCGTTCATCGGCCAGGAGTTTGTGTTCCAGGTCGGTTCGGAAGTGGTTCGGATGTTCCAGGGGGTCGAGTCTGATGTCGCTGACGGACTGCGATCGGTCGACCCCATTGCCGTCCTGCAGGCGCAACGTAAAGGGCGGCCGTCTCATGTGGACGTCGAAGATGCCCTCAAGAGCGGCTCAGGAAGGGACGTTGCTTCAGCGGTGGCGACGTCCTCAGACGGCGCGGTGCTGCAACTCACGGTCGGCTGAACAGCGCCTCGACTTCCTGGACCGTCCCTACGAACCCGCCGTGGGCACGGTGACGAAGGGCGGTGCCGATGCGGCGCGCGTCTGAAGTTCAGACTCACCGCATCGGCCGCCAATATCACTTCGCCGAGCGAATCACATCTTCAAGTAGCTCGCTACAGGCTTCGGTCACGTACTCTGGCACGGCGTCGAATTCTCGCGGATTAAGCTGCATCACGTACTCATTCTCAATATGGTACGACTCATTGAGGAACTTTTGGAACGCACTTCCGGTTTTAAGTCGCTCCGGTTCGAGCTCAGCGAGCACGCGGAATATCTGAACCTTCTCGTACCCGATTTCCGTCGCGTCATATTTAGCTTTCAGCCCTCCAAAATCCTGTAACTCAGCCACTGCGATGTCGTAGTCGAATCCAGGGATATCCTTCTGGATGCTGCTTGTGGCGGCAGCCAGCTCCTCCGCACTAAGCGGCACGCGAGAACCATCCCCGTGCGCCTTGCGGTCTGGCACCGAACGAGCGTGCACCAAGCTCGAGAGCATCTCGTACTCCAGACCGAGGTCCCCGTGTACCTCATACAGCCTCCTGAGGTAGATACTCTTGATTAAAATATCCCTGGCGCTCTTAATATTCTCATCGCAGATCTGAGAGAAGGTTGCGATATCGCTTCTGCCGATCGCTTTCTCAGTGACAACGCCCGAGCGAGCGCTGAGGAAGTATGCAGCGGGCTTCGCAGCGGCGAACTGGTTCCGGGTAGCGGTACGAACGATGTCGATCGCCGGCTCGATGTCATGCGTCAGAAACAGGGTTGTTTGGTCGCGAATGCTGTTTTTACCGTGAAAGAGGTGGTGCAAGATCGCGAACTTTTTTGTTTTGTCGAAGCTAGAAACTGGGTCGTCGAGAACAACCAGGTCTGGCTGCTCTCGCCTTACGTGATGCATGAACAGCACAAGCGCAAAAGCGTTTTTCTCGCCGTAACTCAGGTGCGAAGACGCAGACGGAATGTGACCGGACGAATCCTTGTGCTCAAGGATCATCTTGTAAGAGTCACTGCTGGGCTCAATTCGGACGCCGTAACGGTATCCAGCCGACGCGAGAAAATCGTTTATGCCATCCTGATTCGATTTGATCAGCTCTGATACACGCTTCTTCTGCTTCCCGATCCGCTCGCGGATGAGATTTATCTTGCTCGCAACACCGTCGATCTTCTCGTTGATCGGCTGGATCACAGATTGAGTTGCCTCAGATTTGAGCGAACCGAGCAAGTTAAGGTCGATCTTCAATGCACGCAGTCTCTCGTCGACACTTTTCTCATCCCGGAGCGCGTGAAACGACAGGGCGCGGAGGGCCGACAACTTTGTAAGCAACGTCTGAATCTGCGCCCGCAAGTTGGCGAGGAATTGCCCCTGCTCCAGCGAAAGTTCGGTAACCGCCGAAGTCAAAATGTCTTGAAGCAACATACGGTCGGACTCAACAAAGTATTCACCGAGCCTCTCCACGACAACCCGCAGTCCAGCGAGTGCCTTCACAGCGGCGGATTCGTACTCAGTGGACACCTGTTTCGCGGTCTCTTTGTCGACGTCAACCGTTGAACAAAACGGGCAGTTGTCAGACATTTCCAGGAATGCCTTACCCTTAGCCTGCCATGAGATCCAACCAGCAGGGTCACTACCGTGCAGGAAGCCTTTATACCCCTGCAGGGTTACGGGAATATTTGTTAGCTTCGGCACCATACCAAGCGCTTTGAAACCGCGGCTTGTTTTGGCAATCACTCCGGACTTCGTGATACCGAAGGCGTCTCGCAGCTCAGTGAAGGCGGCGATCGCCTCTTCGAGGTCAGCCTCGTTCGAAAACGTGTCCTGCAGCTCCGCAAACAGCGAGGAGATGTCCTTGATGCCTTTTTTGTACTCTTCGGTATTGATGAAGATTTCGAAGCTATCTTTCAGGACTTCGTCGGGTTGGAATACGAACTGGGAGACATAAGAATCGTCGAAGACGAGAACCTTCTTTATATCCTCGGCACCCTCCACCCTGGGCTCCGGCGGTGTTGCAGTATCTCGGTATTTGAAAGGCAAGAGTTCCGAGAGCGCTCCGTCCTCAGCTGCATTCAACCTGAGCGCTCTAGCGATCGTGCTCTTGCCAATTCCGTTGGGTCCGTATTTTATGTTCAACGCCGCCCGATGAAGGGAAAGACGCGCCTGGGTAATGCTGTTGCAGTCAAGAATTCGGATGTCGTAATCGCGGTCTGGCGTCGTCTCGAGAACCGATGGCAGCGCTTCGTTGGGTTGCATGGACGTCAACTATGACAGAACGTCATGTAAAGCGCGATGTCCAGCAGTCGCGCCCCCGTGCCGGACTGCTGGAAGACGCCGGACAACACCAGCTGCCGCCCCGATCCGCTTGAGAAGTAGCCGAGCGCTCTCACTCAAGGAGTGATCCCGTCCCAAGCCGCGCCCTACATAGTCGTGGAGTTGAATGCGGCTTCAGTGGCGATTCGATGAGGGCGGCGGCCCCGTCGTGTCCCCCACCCGCAACTCCGAGGTGAACGACGCCGGTTGGGGCTCCGCGCCCTCGAGCATGGCCAGGGCGGCACGGGCTGCGGCCTGGCCCTTCTGCACGAACGGCTGCACCAGGGTGGTCAGGTGCCGGATCGGGGTGCGGTGGAGCAGGCTGTCGTCCACGGTGATGCCGTCGAACCCGACGACGCTGACGTCCTCGGGGACACGGAGTCCGGCGTCGAGCGCGGCCGAGATCACCCCGACGGCGATCAGGTCACTCTGCGCGATGACGGCGGTGGGGCGGGGGCCTTCGGCTGCGAAGAGCTCGGTGCCGGCGAGACGCCCCTCCTCCACCGAGCTGCCTGCGGTCTCGATCGCGACGGCGTGCGGGTAGACCTGGCGCACACCACGCAGTCGCTCGAGCGTGGTGAAGGCGATGCCCTCGTCCTGACGGGCTGCGTCGATCGGGCCACGGCGGCGTGCGGCGTCGAGCGGCAGCGTCACGACGGTCACGGCAGAGTGCCCGAGCCCCTGCAGGTACTCGGCAGCACGGCGTGAGGCATCGCGGTTGTCGAGCTGCACGGGGACAGCGCCCTCGATCTCGGCCGCCTCGATCGCGACGACCGGGATCTGTCGACGCCGCAGCACGGCGACGGCGGGGTCGATCCGGACGTTGCACCCGACGAGCACGACGGCGTCCATCGGAGCATCCACCAGCGGGCCGGCGCCCTGCTCGTCGTCGAGCGGACTCCGGACGAGCAGCAGGGAGACACCCGCGGCGCCGGCGACCTCGGCGATGCCGTCGAGCGTCAGGACGTTGACCGGGTCACGGAAGGCATCGCTCAGACGCTCGTCCATCACGACGCCGATGACGCCGGAACGACCGCGGCGCAGCGAACGCGCACGGGGGTCGGGGCCGCCGTAACCGAGGTCGGCCGCAGCGGCGAGCACGCGGGCCTTGGCGTCCTCGGACACCGGGCCGAGACCACTGAAGGCGAGCGAGGCCGTCGACGGCGCGACCCCGGCAGCACGGGCGACCGCTGCCAGCGTCGGGCGCGACGAACGGGTGACGCCGCCGCGGGAAGGCGACGCGCCGGGTCCTGTTGCCGGTTCGTCCATCGCCCGTTAGCGTAGCCGGAACGAGCGGTCGAATCGATTCGACAACCGCAACACCAGCACCAGAACGCGCAGCACCGAGCGCGTCGCAGCACGATGGGAACCACCATGACGACGCCGTCCACCCGCACCGTCCCGACCACCAAGGCCTGGATCATCGCGGTGTTCGCGGTGTTCACCCTGTCCGGGCTCGACATCGCGACGTGGCTGGGCCGGATCCCGAGCGTCCGCGACTCCCTCGGGGCGAGCACGTTCGAGATGGGCCTGCTCGTGCTCGGCATGGCCGTCGGCTCGATCGGCGGTCTGACCTTCGCCGGGCACATCGTCGCGAAGCTCGGTGCGAGACGGGGCGTGCAGGTGGCTGCGGCGTGCCTGGCGGTCGGCATGATCTTCGCCGGGGTCGCGGTCACGCTCGGGTGGGGCTTCGCCGCCATCTGGATCGCGCTCATCGCGTTCGGCTTCGGCAACGGCCTGTGCGACGTGTCGATGAACGTCTCCGGCGCCGCCGCCGAGAAGGCCGGCGGACGCACGATCATGCCGCTGTTCCACGCCGCGTTCAGCCTCGGCACGCTCGCCGGTGCGGGCCTCGGCGCCCTGGCCGAGAAGCTCGAGATCCCGGTGTCGGGGCACTTCATCGTGCTCGTCGTCATCACGAGCGCCGCCATGCTCGTCGCCGTCGCGAAGTTCCAGGACGAGCACCTCGTCGAGCAGCCGGTGTCGACCGACACCAGCCCGGTCGCGACCCCGCTCACCCGCTGGCAGGTCTGGGCACAGCCCTCCACGCTGCTCATCGGCGTGATCGTGCTCGGCATGGCGCTGGCCGAGGGGTCCGCGAACGACTGGCTGCCCCTCGCGATGATCGACGGCCACGGGCTCGACAACGCCGGCGGTGCTGCCGTGCTGACGGTGTTCCTGGCCGCGATGACCGCTGGCCGCGTCGCCGGCAGCCCGCTGATCGACAAGTTCGGCCGCGTGCCGATCCTGCGCATCAGCGCCGCCGTCGCAGTGGTCGGCCTGGGCATGCTCATCTTCATCGACAACGTGCCGCTCGCGATCGTCGGCGTCGTGCTCTGGGGCCTCGGTGCCAGCCTCGGCTTCCCGATGGGCATGTCCGCCGCGGCCGACGACCCCCGCACCGCGGCCGCCAAGGTCAGCGCCGTCGCGACGATCGGCTACGTGGCGTTCCTGGCCGGGCCCCCGCTGATCGGGTTCCTCGGCGAGCAGATCGGCCTGCTCGGCGCGCTGCTGATCGTCTTCGTGTTCATCATCGCGGCCGGCCTGGCTTCGGGTGCGGCCCGCGAGACCGGTGCCGCCGCCCGCCCCGCCCGCGGGACCGACACGAGCACGACCGAGCACGAGCACGACACCGCGACCAGCGAGACCGAGAACGCCAGCGACCGCAGCTGACGCAACGAGCCCTCAGCCGCCGTCCCCGGCCCGCGCCCGCGTCGCCAGGTGCAGGGCGAGGCGGGTCTCGGGGTCGGACAGGTCCACCGCGAGCAACCGCTCCACCCGCGCGATGCGGTCGGACACGGTGTTCCGGTGCACGCCGAGCACCGCGGCGGTCTCGGCGATCGACGACTCCGCGTCCAGGTAGGCGGCGAGCGTCGTCAGGAGCGCCCCGCCACCGCGTTCGAGCGGTGCGAGCAACTGCCGTGACGCCGGCAGGAACGTGTCCGTCTGCGTCCACGCGAGCAGCAGCTGCGCGAGCCCGAGCCGGTCCACGTGCACGAAGTGCCCCGACTCCGGACGGCTGGCGGCCAGACGGGCGGCGTCGCCCGCCTCGCCGAGCGTCCGCACCAGCCCGGCAGGGCCCGCCTGCAGACTGCCGACGCCCACGTTGGTCTCCACGGTGGTGCGGAGCGTGTTCTGCGCGCGCCGCAGCCGACCCGCGATGTCGGCCACTGCCTCCCGGCCGGGTTCGTCGGGTTCCGACAGCCACAGCACCCAGCCGTCCGCCTGTTCGACGACGACCGCGTCGAGTCCCTCGGCGCGCACCGCGGCGTCGACCTGCTGGCGGAGCGCGACCAGGTCGACGCCCTGCCGCGCGACCACGCGCGCACCGACGTGCCAGGCGTCCAGCCGCCACCCGGCGGCGATGGTCCGCTGCACGAGCTGCGGGGCGGGCGCCCCGTCGGCCGCACGGAGTTCGTCGAGCATCGCCATCCGGTAGCGGGCATCGCGCTCGTCGTCGAGCCGGGTGAGCAGCAGCCGGTGCCCGACGGCGACGGCGGCGACCTGCAGGGCGCTCGCGACCACCTGCTGCTCGGTGGCGATCGGGACGGACAGACCGACGGCCAGCCAGGCGCGCGGTCCGATGCCGGTACCGACCGGGATCGCGACGAGCGTCTCGTCGACGCCCTCGGCGATCAGCACGTCGCTCGTGCCGGCGCGGCGGACGAGCACGGCGCGCGCCGTGTCGTCGACGGCGGCTCCGCGGAGTGCCAGGCCCGACGCGTCGAGGAACCGCACCGGGTGGCCGAGCGACCGGTCGAGCCGGGCGAACAGGTCGTCGAGTTCGGGGCCGGCGTCGAGCGCGACGCGGGAGGCGTCGAGGGCCGCCCGGGCCGCCGGACCCATCCCGGTGCCGATCAGTTCGTGCAGGCGGACCGAGGTCGCCCACGGGTCCGGGGTGGCGAGGACGGCGACGCCGAGCCGGTCGGCGAGCGTCGTGGTGCCGGGGCCGAGTTCCAGCGATCCGTCGACGACGAGCAGAGCGGTGCCGGCCGCGGACGCCCGACGCAGCAGCACGTCGAAGCGGGCGTCCGCACGGTCGACGGGGGTGAGCAGCACGACGACGTCGTCGCCCTGGGCGAGCGACCGGCCGACCTGGTCGGGGGTCCCCACCACCCCACGGACGCTCCGGACCGCCGTGCTGCCGGGGCCGACGAGCAGGCGGGTGCCTGCTGGCAGGAGCGGCAGCAGGTCGCCGACGGCGTTCACGCGAGCACCTGGCCCACGGCCTCGGGCACGACGTCGGCGTCGATGCCGAACGCCCGCGGTCCCATGTGCGCGGTGCGGTCGGGGTCCGCCCACCACCACGGCGCCGACGGCAGCACGAGCACGGCGAGTTCGTTGCCGACCCGCGTGCGGTCGGTCGCCACCGGCGCGAGCGAGCGCGCGTCGACGACGGTGATGACGCTCGGCGTGCTGGCGACGGGCAGACCGTCGACCAGGCAGTGCACGTACTCGCTGCCCGCCTCGACCCGGGCGACCGCACCGGTGCCGGCGTCGCGGATGGCCAGGCTGCTGCGGACGAACGCGAGCGCGTCCCCCTCGCGCTGCACGTCGATGACCCGGCCCTGCGCGACGACCCGGCCGCCGATGAGCGCGGCGAGTTCCGCCGCGTCGCGTGCGCCGCCCGCTGCGCGTCCGATCCGGAGGGCGCGCTGCACGCTGCCGACGACGGCCCGCTCGCGCAGCAGCGCCACCGGGACCGGGCCGATCGCGAAGGCCGCCCAGCCGCCGCTGTGCGAGACGGCCTCGCGCCAGACCGTCTCGACGTCGTGGGGGTGCCGGGCGTCGACGACGATCCGCAGACCGCTCGTGGTGGCTGCCGCGGCCGTGACCGTCGTGGTCGGGCCGACGAAGACCGACAGCTGGTCGATGCGCGGGACCGCGCGGCCGACCAGGTCCGCGTCGACGAGCGGCAGTCCGGCGGCGTGGGCGGTGAGGGCCGCGGCCGGTCCGGTCACGCCGCCGATCTGCGCGGCGACGACGGCGTCGGCACGGACGCCCGTCCAGCGTTCGACCGCCGCGAGCGCGGCCGGCAGCTCCTCGCCGCTCGGCATCTTCTCCTCGAGCACGTTGGTCGACCCGATGATCCCCACGGCCACCACCGAGCCGAGTGCGGGGTCGTCGAGATCGACGACCGGCACGCTGCGGTCGCCGAGCGCGAAGCGGAGTGCGCTGACCATGTGGTCGACGCGGCCGCCACCGCCGCACCCGAGCAGGGCGGTGCCGCGTCCGAAGACGGTCGCGTCGTCGGCCTGGAGGCCCGTCACACCGCCGCCACGCCGCTCACCCTGGTCCATGGGTCCATTCTGCTGCCGTGGTCGCGTCCCGGGCCCGGAGCCCGGGGTCGGCGCCCCGGGTCGGCGCGCGGCCGTCGGTCAGCCGACCGCCGGGGCGGCCGGGCGGACGTGCTCGTGCAGGTCCTCGACCGGGACGAACGGCTCGTCGAGCCCGAAGCACGACGGCCCGAACACGGCGAGCGCCTCCGGGGTCCGCATCAGGTCGGGGGTCGAGATGCCGATCACCCGGACGCGCTGCCCGAACCGCAGGCGCTCGGTGGTGATCGGTTCGGCGGTCTCGGCGTCGAGGACGCAGATCAGGTCGGGCACGACGGCGACGAGCTGCCCGTCACGCCGGGCGACCAGGTTCTCGTTCTGGAACCGGAGTTCGAGCTCGGAGCCGTCGGTCCCCTGCACGGTGGCGCGACCGCGGGCGAACCCGTCGACCGTGCGGCGCTCGACGTCGACGACCTTGCCGTCGAACAGCTCGCGCAGGTGCGTGTAGATCGTCGTGCCGAGGGCCTCGGCGAGCGCGTCGATGGGGTCGCGGTGGGCTTCGCGGGCGACCCGGATGGCCCGACCGACGGCGAGCGCCAGGGAGAGCGTGCGCGGGACGGCGGTCTCCTGCACCTGGCGGCCGGACATGGCGTACTCGGCGATGTAGGCGACGCCGCCGAGCCGGATGGTGACCCCGCGGGCGAGCCACTCCATCTTCTTGTTGTCCGTGCCGGTCTCGATGATGACGCCGTGACCGTTCTCGTCGCTGATCGCCAGCGGACTGCCGGGGACCCCGTAGACCGAGAACGTCTCCATCTGCAGCTCGGGGAACGCGCGGCCCATGCCGTCCGCGTCGACGACGGGCAGGCCGCCGGTGGCGCCGACGAGCAGCGGGATCATCGAGTTGATGCCGCCGCACTCGATGGGCATCGTCGCGGTCGCCGTCCGGCCCAGGTGGGCTTCGAGCCGACGGAGCGCCCCGAGGGGTTCCGGTCCGGCGGGGATGCGTTCGAGCACGACGGTCGGTGCGCCCATCTGCGCGGTGGGGATGACGAGGGCGTCGTCGGGGACCTCGGACGGGTCGAGGATCGTCACGGGGCCGTGCTGTTCGATCGCGGCACGGACCAGGAGCATCCCGATGGTGGGGTCGCCTCCGCCGCCGGTGCCGAGCAGCGCGGCGCCGCGGGCCAGGTCGGGCAGGTCGTCGACGTCGAGGATCCAGCTCATCGGTGCGCTCCCGTGTTCGTCTCGCCCGCGCTCGTGGTGCCGTCGTGGCGGACCGCGGGGGTGTCGTAGCCGAAGTACCGCGGGCCGGCCAGGCGCAGACCGTCCGGGGAGTGCCAGCGTTCGTCGGCCGGTGCCGTGACGATCCGGATGCGGGCGCCGAAGCGCAGGGCCTCGGTGGTGATCGGTTCGCCGGTCTCGGCGTCCAGGGTGATGATGAGGTCGGGAGCCGTGGTGCGGACCTGGCCGGCCACCTCGACCAGCAGGTGCTCGTTCTGGAACCGGAGCACCGCCTCCAGGCCGGTGTCGCTGCCGGAACCGGCGATGCGGGCCGTGCCACGGGCGAACCCGGTGACGGTCTTGCGCTCGATGTCGGCGACCTTGCCCTCGAACACGACCGTGCCGCCGAGCACCTCGGTCACCGCCGTGACGGGGTCGGCGTTCTCGCCGCGTGCGCGGACCAGCGTCTCGCCGAGCCGGACGCTCAGCGACAGGCTGCCACGGACGAACGACTCCTTCACCTGCGCGCCGGACATGGCGTACTGCGCCGTGATCGCGGAGCAGCCCATCTCGACCGTCGCCGTGCGGGCGAGCCGCTCTGCCCACCGGTTGTCGACCGTGTCGAAGACGACCGTGTTGCCCTTCTCGTCCGCCAGGGCCATCGGTGTCGCGCTGACCCCGGACAGGGTCGGCAGCACCATCTGCACCTCGGGGAACGCACGGCCCATGCCGTCGCCGTCGACCAGGGGCAGGCCGAGCTCGGCAGCGGCGACGATCGGCGTCGTCGAGTTCACGCCGCCGACCTCGATGCAGGCCAGGTGGGTCGGGGTCACGTTGAGGAACGCCGACAGGCTGCGGATGGCCTCGGCGAACTGGCCGGCGGACGGCAGCTTCTCGACCATCACCGTGGGAGCGCCGATCATCGCGACCGAGAGCACCACGGCGTCGTCGGGCAGGTCCTCGACCTGGACGATCTCGACCGGGCCGTGGGCGCGGACGGCGGCCTCGGCGAGCAGGCGGCCGATGTAGGGGTCACCGCCGCCGCCGGTGCCGAGGATCGCGGCGCCGCGGGCGAGGGCCGAGCAGTCCGCCCCGATGGAGGTGATGGGGACCTCAGCGGACTGCTCGGCGGTCTGGGAGTTGGAGGTGGTCCTGGGCGGGGTCGCGGTCTCGGTGGCGCTCATCGGACCAGCGCCCCGAGTGCCAGGTCGCCCACGGCCTTGGCGCGGATCCGCGTCGCGTTGCCCGGCAGGTACGGGATCGGGACCTCGTCGAAGTCGACGATGTCCACCGAGCCGGGGTCGGCGCCGGCCGCGATGGCGCGGTCGACGGCCTCTTGCCGCGCCTCGTCGACCACGGCGGACCGTCGGCCGTCGCTGATCGCGTAGACCTTGTCGACCTCACCGCTGACCTGCGCGATCGCCGCACCGATGGCGTTGGCGACCGAGTAGTGCTCCGGGCGGTGCACGGTGCCGAGTCCGGGCAGGGTGTCCGGCAGCAGCACCGAACCGCCACCGACCGCCACGACGGGCAGCGGGTCGGACGAGGTGCGCATCCGCTCCACGATGTCGGCGACGCGCTCCGCGATGACGTCGAGCGCGCGGGCGGCGACCTCGGCCGGCACCCCGGCGACGAGCGACGGGTCCCCGATCGCGCCACGACCACCGCGGACGGCCACGTCGGTCGCGGTCAGGGTGGTGCCGCCGAAGACCAGGCCCTCCTCGGTCAGGCGGTACCCGACGGAGTCCGGCCCGACGACGCTGCCGTCCTCGCGGATGCGGGAGCCGCCGCCGATGCCGACGGACAGGACGTCCGGCATCCGGAAGTTCGTGCGGATGCCGGCGACGGCGACCTCGCCGGTGGCCTCGCGCGGGAAGCCCGCGGTCAGGACGCCGACGTCGCTCGTCGTGCCGCCGACGTCGACGACCGCGCAGGTGTCGAAGCCGGACAGCACCGCGGCGCCGCGCATCGAGTTGGTCGGGCCCGAGGCGAACGTCGCGACCGGGTAGCGACGGGCGTACTCGACGTCCATCAGCGTGCCGTCGTTCTGGCTCAGGAAGAGCGGTGCGTCGATGCCGCTGCCCGTGACGGACCCGGACAGCCCGTCGACGATCCGGTCGGCGAGCTCGCGGAGCGCCGCGTTGATGATCGTCGCGTTCTCGCGCTCGAGCAGCCCGATGCGACCGATCTCGGACGACAGCGAGAACGCCACGTCGGGCCCGAGCTCGGTGGCCATGATCTCCTGCGCGCGCTGCTCGAACTCGTCGTTGATCGGCGAGAACACCGACGAGATCGCGACGGACCGGATACCCGCGGCCGCGATGGCACCGGCGTGCCGCTTGAGTTCCTCGGGGTCGAGCTCCGAGATGACGCGGCCGTCGAACTCATGGCCGCCGTGGGCCAGGAACGGCTGCGCGTGCACGGCCGACACCAGGTGCGCGGGCCAGTCCGTGAACGGGGGCAGCGACGCCGTCGCCGGCAGACCCAGGCGGACCGCGGCGGTCGGGGCGAGGCCGCGTGCCTCGACCAGGGCGTTGATGAAGTGGGTGGTGCCGATCATCACGCCGTCGATGTCCGTGGGGCCGAAGGCGTGCTGTTCGCGCAGACCGTCGAGCGCGGCGACGATGCCCGAGGTGACGTCGGGGGTGGTGGACCGCTTGACCGCCGCACGGACGGTGCTGCCGTCCATCAGGACGGCGTCCGTGTTGGTGCCGCCGACGTCGATGCCGATGCGCATGGGGGTTCCCTTCGGTGGTGCGGGTGCGGGTGCGGTGGTGCGGGTGCGGGGTCTTCGCGGGGGGGTGCTGCTGGTTGATGGGGACCGGCCGCGCCGTCGCGCGGATCAGGGGTTCGGCGACGCGACCGGCCGTTCGGGGAGCGCCCGTGTCAGGCGGCGGGGGTGGCCGGTGCTTCGGCGACCGGGGCCTCGGTGGCGGCCGGCGCAGCCTCGGTCCGACTCACACCGACACCGCGGATCAGCCCGGCCTTGCCGGCGACCACGTAGAGCACGAAGGCGATGACCACGGAGTTGATCGACGGGATCCCGACGGCGACGAAGTACCCGATGAGCGAGGCGACCGCCCAGATGACCAGGGTGGCCGGCACCCAGGTGGGCGAGGTCGCCGGGATGTTCTCGGCGTCGCTCAGCTCATGGCGCCAGCGCTTCACGACGAAGTACTCCGCCACCATGATCCCGGCGATGGGCGGGAAGACGACTCCGAGCACGGACAGGAACGGCGTCAGCGCCCCGAGGAACCCGACCGCGGCGAGCACCGAGCCGACGACGCCCATCACGAGCGTCACGAGCCCGCGGTTCACCTGCTTGCCGAACACCGCGTCGATGAAGTTCGTGACACCGAGGCTCGAGCTGTAGATGTTCCAGTCGTTGATCTTGAACGTGCCGAGCAGGATCACGAGGATGCCGACCCAGCCGACGCTCGACGTGATCACACGGGTGATGTCCGCGGAGCCGACGGCGTGGGCGAGCAGGACACCGGCCAGGCCGATGACGTACTCGCCGAGCGTCACACCGAGCAGCGTCTGCTTCACGACGTCGCCGACCGAGCGGTTGAAGCGGGTCATGTCCGGCGTGATCACCGCACCGACGATGAACCCGCCGGCCACCAGGGTGGTGCCGGCCACGAAGCTCAGCTCCGGACCGGCCGGGGCACGCGCGGCGAGCTCGGCGATCGAGTGCCGGCTCAGCTCGACGATGACCGCCCAGCCGACGAGCACCAGGAACAGCGGCACGGTCACGTTCGCCAGCCACTGCATCGAGTGGAACCCGCGCAGCACGATGGCGGTGACGAGCAGCCCGAACACGAGCGACCACGCCCAGGCGGGCAGGATCGGCAGGATCGAGACGAGCCCGGCAGCCGAGACGCCCGACTGGATGCCGAACCAGCCGATCAGGCTCAGCCCGATCGCCAGTCCGACCAGCGCCGAGCCGGCCTTGCCGAACCCGGTCCAGCGGGCGATGACCGAGGTGTTCAGGCCCTCCTTCACGCCGATCACGCCGACGAGCACCGAGACGATCTCCAGGATCACGGCGCCCAGGGTGATCGCCCAGAAGGCGTCCCAGAAGCTCATGCCGAAGCCGAGCGTCGCACCGAGCAGGAACTGGGACAGGGCCGAGATCTGGCCGAAGCGCTGCACGGCGACCTGGAACCAGCCGTAGCGTGCGGACATCGGGACCCGGCTGAGCGAGTAGTCGTCGACGGCGACCGACTCGGAACGGGGGGTTCGTGGTGCTGACACTGCGGTCTCGCTGGCCATCGTGGCTCCTCGGGGAGGGGTGTCGGCGTGGGCCGATCGGGGTGTCAGCCACGGTAGGACGGCATCAGATTGCGGTACATGTGCACAACGTCGTTACCGGCATGTGAATCCGTGCGTGCTGCACAGGCCGCGCGCCCGCCCGGCTCATCACGCCACGCCGGTTAGGCTTCCGGGGTGCGTCTCGTCATCGCCCGGTGCTCCGTCGACTACGCGGGCCGGCTCTCAGCCCACCTGCCGCTCGCGACCCGCCTGCTCATGCTCAAGGCGGACGGCTCCCTGCTCGTGCACTCCGACGGCGGCAGCTACAAGCCGCTGAACTGGATGAGCCCGCCCTGCTCGATCGAGATCACCGAGCCGGACGAGGAGCAGTCGGTCGCCGGCATCACCCAGGTGTGGACGGTGACGCAGAAGAAGACGCAGGACAAGCTCATCGTCTCCCTGTACGAGGTCGTGTCCGACGAGACCCACGACCTGGGCGTCGACCCGGGCCTGGTGAAGGACGGGGTCGAGGCGCACCTGCAGCAGCTCCTGGCCGAGCAGATCGAGCTGCTCGGTGACGGCCACACCCTGGTCCGCCGCGAGTACATGACGGCCATCGGGCCCGTCGACATCCTGGCGCGCGACGACGCCGGGGCGAGCGTCGCCGTCGAGATGAAGCGCAACGCCAACATCGACGCGGTGGAGCAGCTCACCCGCTACCTCGAGCTCATGAACCGCGACCCGCACCTGCGTCCGGTGCAGGGCGTGCTGGCGGCGCAGACGGTGGCACCGCAGGCACGCACCCTGGCCGAGGACCGCGGCATCCGCGTCCTCGTGCTCGACTACGACGCGATGCGCGGCATCGAGGGCGGCCACACCCGCCTGTTCTGAGCCGCGTCGGCCCGTCCGGCCTGGAGGCACGGCGCACCCCCGCCCCGCTGCCGACGGAACCCGGATGGTCGCCGCCACGTCCCGGCTAGGGTGGGCAGGACATGACCAGCCCGTTCTCCGCCATCCTGTTCGACCTCGACGGCACCATCAGCGACTCCGCGCCGGGCATCCTCGAGAGCCTGACGCACACCTTCCGCACCGTCGGCGTCCCGGTGCCGGACCGCGACACCCTGATGTCGTTCGTGGGCCCGCCGATCATGGACACGTTCCGGATCGCGATGGGCATGGACGACGAACTGGCCGACCGCACGCTGGCCGTCTACCGCGAGCACTACTTCTCGCACGGGGCGCTCGACTCGGCGATGTTCCCGGACATCGACGTCGTCCTGCGCACCCTGCACCAGGCAGGGCTGCCGATCTCGACGGCGACGAGCAAGCCGGAGACCCCGGCGACCTACATCCTCGAGCACTACGGGCTCACCGGGGACATCGACATCATCACGGGCGCGAGCGACAACGAGGTGCGGTCGAGCAAGGCCGACGTCGTCGAAGAAGCACTGCGACGCCTCGAGGCCCACGGCTTCGACACCAGCCGCCCGGTGCTGATCGGCGACCGGAAGCACGACGTCGAGGGCGCGACCGTGCACGGCGTCCCGGTCGTCTTCGCCGAGTGGGGCTACGGCTCCCCCGACGAGGCCGAGGGCACCATCGCCACGGCTGCGACCCCGCTCGACCTGCTGCCGATCCTGCTGCCGTCCGCGACGCCGTCCGCATGAACGACGTCGCACGACGGGGCCTGCGCGGCGCCGCCTGGCTGCTGCCCGCTGCCATCGTCCTCATCGCCCTGAACTTCCGCGGCCCGATCGTCGCCACGGCCCCGGTCATCGGTGACGTCCGAGCCGACCTCGGCCTGACCGCGACGATCGCCGGGCTGCTGACGACGATCCCGGTGCTCTGCTTCGCCCTCGCGACGCCGTTCGCCAGCTGGGTCATCGCGAAGGCCGACCCCGAGCGCGCGGTGTCCCTGTCGCTCGTCATCGTGCTCGCCGGCACCGTCGTGCGCTCGATGCCCTCGTCGGCGGCGCTGCTGATCGGCACCGCGGTCATCGGCATCGGCATCACGATCGGCAACGTGGTGATCCCGGTGGTCATCCGGCGGGACACCTCGCCGGAGCGCGTCGGCCTGGTCACCGGCGTCTACACGTCGGCGCTCAACGTCGGGTCGATGATCACGTCGCTCGGCACCGCTCCCCTGGCGGCCCTGTGGGGCTGGCCGGTCGCCATCGCGATCTGGGCGGTCTTCGCGCTCATCGCCGCCGCTGCCTGGACCTACGCGGTCGGTGCACGGGCCGCCTGGCGACGCCCGGTGCCGTCCGACCACGACGGACCACTGCCGATCACCGGTCCGATCGACCAGGTGCTCGACACCGGGGCGATCCGCACCGCGCGCGCCGCCGAGGCCGCACGGGTCGCCGCCGCCGAACCGATCCGGCCGGCACGACGGCTCATCACCTGGGGCCTGACGCTGGCGTTCGGCGGCCAGGCGTTCTCGTACTACGCCCTCACCGCGTGGATCCCGACCCTGCTGCACGACGAGATCGGCTTCTCGAAGGCGTCGTCTGGCGCGAGCTCGTCGGTGTTCCAGATCCTGGCCGTCGTCGGGGCGCTCGGCGTCCCGCTGCTCGCGACCCGGTGGCGTCCGGCGGCGATCATCGCCCTGGTCGGCACCCTGTGGCTGGCCATGCCGCTCGGGCTGCTGTTCGCCCCGCAGCTCTGGCTGCTGTGGTCCGTGCTCGGCGGCGCGGCCCAGGGCGGCGGCATCACCGTGATCTTCATCGTCATCGTGCGGATCGTCTCCAGCGACGCCGATGCCCGCCGGATGTCCGCGTTCGTGCAGGGCGGCGGCTACCTGATCGGGTCCGCGGGGCCGCTGCTCGCCGGGGCGCTGCACGGTGCGACGGGTACCTGGACCGCACCGCTCCTCGTCGTGCTCGTCGCGGTGCTGACCCTGGGTGTCGTCGGGACGTTCGCCGCGCGACGGGTCTCCTGAGCGCGGAACCGCCCGCCGTCCTGCCCGCCCGCCGCCCGGCGTCCTGACCCCGAACCCGAGCGCCGGCTGAGACCCCGCTCCGACTCGACCCCCGAGGCGCTGACCGACGGGGGCCGCACCCGCACGACCCCTCAGCGCGCGGACCGGCTTCGCGGCCAGCTGGCGGCACGGTCCCGGCCCATCGTCATCCCGGACGGCCAAGGTCCGGAGAGTGGACATCCGACGACCCGCCCGGTGGCGGGACCAGCCGCTCGCGGCACGGCTCACCCTGCTCGTGATCGCGGGCGGCATGACCGTGCTGCTCGCCTGGAACCTGGGCCGTGGTGGGGACTTCGGCTTCTACCAGGCGTCGGCGCGGTCGATGTCCGAGTCGTGGCCGGCGCTGTTCTCCGGCGCGTTCGACCCCTCGGCGACGGTGACGCTCGACAAGCTCAGCGGCTTCGCGGTGCCGCAGGCGCTGAGCCTCCGGTTGTTCGGGCACTCCACCGCAGCGCTCGCGTTCCCGCAGGTCATCGAGGGGCTCGTCACGCTGTGGGCCTGCTCCCTGGTCGGACTCCGCTGGGCCGGTGTCGGGACGGGCCTCGTCGCCGCCGCGGCAGCCGGGTCGACGCCGATCTTCGTGTCGATGTTCGCGCACCCGATGGAGGACGGCATGGTCACCGCCGCGCTGGCGGTCGCCCTGCTCTGCTGGCAGCACGCGGCACTGACCGGGCGGTGGTGGCCGCTCGTCACCGCGGGCCTGGCGGTCGGCGTCGGGTTCCAGGCGAAGATGGTGCAGGCCTGGTTCGTCCTGCCGGCGCTGCTGCTCGGCACGCTGCTGGCCTCGGCCCGGCACGACGGCCGTCCCTTCCGCTTCGGCACCCGGGTCATCCGAGCCGGAGTGCTCGGGATCGTCGCGGTCCTGGCATCGGTGTCATGGGTGACCGCGCTGGCGCTCACGCCGTCGGGTTCGCGGCCGTGGGCGGACGGCTCGACGACCGACAGTCCGCTCGCCATGGTGTTCGGGTACAACGGCATCGACCGGTTCCTGCCCGGCGCGGTGCCCGGGTCCGTCCGGTCGTTCACGGTGCCGTTCGGCCCGCACACCTGGCGCGGTGGTGCGGCCGGGTTCGGCAAGCTGCTCGAACCGCACCTGGCGTCGCAGGTGGCCTGGCTCCTGCCCGCGGCGGTGTTCGGCGTGGTGGTCGCGGCCGTGGTGCTGGTCCGACGGCGAGCGCGGAGGATCACGCCGGCGTCGACACGCACAGCCCACGACACCGCCGGCACCCCCTTCGGGCACGCGTTCGACACCCGTGCCGGAGCCGCCACCCTGGCCGTCCTGGTCGTCTGGCTCGGTACCGCGGCGCTCGTGCTGTCGGTGGCCGCGGTGCCGCACACCGCCTACGTCGCGGCGATCGGCGTCCAGCTCGCCCTGCTCGCGGCCCTCGGGTGGCGCGGTGCGGTCGGCCTGGTCCGGGCGCAGTCCCGGGCACTCCGGGCGCTCCCCGCCGTCCTCGCCGTGGCGCAGCTCGGCTGGGTGGTGTTCCTCGCCCAGGGCACCGCGATGCCACGCGTGCTCGCCGGGCCCGCGATCACCGTCGCGACGGTTGCCGTCGTCGCCAGCGTGGCGGCGCTGTGCTGGCGACCCCGCTGGGAGGCGACCCGCGGGCCGGGCTGGCACCGGGCCTCCCGGACGACCATCGCGCTCGCAGCCGGGCTCGCGCTGGTCGCCGGACCGGCCGCGTTCTCACTGCAGGCGCTCGACGCCACGCGCGACGGCAGCGGCGTCGACGCATCCGTCGGGCCGTGGCCCGCGCGCTGGCCGATCCCGGCCGGCACCCCGGACGTGTTCCACGTGTCGAGCCCGGACCCGTGGGGCGGATCGACCCCGTACCCGCGTGCCCTCAGTCGGCTCGTCGCGACCGCGCGACGCCTGGAGGGGTACCGGCACGACGAACCGCTGTTCCTGACGGACACGTGGCACATCTCCGCGCCCGTGATCGACGCGACCGGGCTGCCGGTGCTGACGGACGGCGGGTTCTCGGGCACCGTGCCCGTCTTCACGACGCACCAGATCCGTCGCAGGATCGCCGACGGCCTGCGGGTGCTCGTCGTCGAGGCCCACGCGCCCCGCACCGACCCGGTCCTGCGTGCCGCGCTGGCCGGCGGCTGCCGAGCACTGTCCCACGGCACCCGGCACGCACGCCTGCCGATGCAGCCGCGCCGGGCGAACGGCATCACCTGGACCGTGTGGCACTGCGGGCTGCCCGGCCCGTCGGTCGGACCCGGAGTGCACCACGGCCACCACAGCCACCGCGGCCACCACGCGTCAGCGGGCGGCGAGCACCTCGCGCAGGGACATCGGCGTGCGTCCCGTGATGCGTTCGACGTCGCCGGACACGTGGGCGAGCGCACCCTCGGCGATGGCCGTGTAGGTGCTCACCCAGGCGTCGGCCTGCCACGGCTCCGGGTTCCACTGCGCACGTGATGCGTACGCCTCGTCGAGGGTCTCGGGGTGGTAGCTGACCGTGCGGCCGCGGACTTCGGACACGATCGCGGCCGCCTGGGCCAGGGTGATCGCCTCGGGGCCGGTCAGCTCGTACGTCTGGTCGCGGTGCGCGTCCGGGTCGTGCAGCACCGCGGTCGCGACGCGGGCCACGTCGGCCCGGGCGACCGCGGCCATGGCGCCGTCACCGGCCGGGCCGCGGATCACGCCGTCCTCGCCGACCAGGTCCTCGACGAAGTCCAGGTAGAAGCTGTCCCGCAGGAACGTGAACGCCATCCCGCTCTCGCGGATCGCCTGCTCCGTCGCCCAGTGGTCGCGTCCGAGCGTGAAGGTCGCGTCGGGAGCCGCGCCGAGGAACGACGTGTAGACGACGTGCCGCACGCCGGCGTCGGCCGCCGCGGTGACGAACGCCCGGTGCTGGTCGAGGCGGTCCTGGGCCTCGGCGGCGGACACCATGAGCAGCACGTCGACGCCCTGGAGCGCCGTCCGGCTCGCGTCGACGTCGGCGAAGGTCGCGACCGCGACCTCGGTACCGGGCAGCTCCGGCGCACGCGCGGCGTCGCGCACGAGCATCCGGAACGGCACGCCGTCCGCGGCGAGCGCCGCGCTCACGGCGCCCCCGATGTTGCCGGTGGCTCCGGTGATGGCGATGGTCATGGTCGCTCCTCGTGTCGGTGTCGGTTCGTCGTCGTGTGGCGGTGGTCGGCGGTGGGGTCGCGTCGGTCGGTGGTCACGTCCACACCGTCCTGGAGGCCCGGATCACCGTGGGTGCGACCCTCGCGGCGTTCACGCCGTCCACCTGGACCGCCCACGCGCGCGCGGCGTCGTGGTCGCGGCCGTGCCGCATGTGCCGGCCGACCAGGCGGTCGAGCCGCACCCCGTCGTCGACGGCGCAGAACCAGGTCTCGGTGAAGAGCGCGGGCAGCGCCGACCACGGAGCGGTGTCGTCGAGCAGGTAGTTGCCCTCGGACACCACGAGCCGGGTGGTGCGGGGTACCGCGATGCTGCCCGCGACGGGTTCGTCCACGCGGCGGTCGAAGTCCGGTGCCCACACCACGTCTTCGTCGGCGGCGACGAGCCGGCGGACGAGTGCGACGTAGCCGTCGGCGTCGAAGGTGTCCGCCGCGCCCTTGCGGTCGTGCCGGCCGAGGGCGTCGAGCGCCACGTTCGACAGGTGGAAGCCGTCCATCGGGACCTGCACCGCCGTGCCCGCACCCAGGCGTTCGTCGACGGCGGTGACGATGCGGCGGGCGAGCGTGGACTTGCCGGCACCCGGTGCTCCGGCGATCCCGAGCACGGTGCGGTCGCTGCCTGCGGCCAGCTCGACCGCGCGCTCGACGGCCTGGTCGACGGTCGTGCCGGAGTCGCTCACGACTTCATCCTCGCAGAGCGCACCGACGCCGGACCGCGGTGGTTCACTTGCCGCATGGTCGATGCGACGACGGCGTTCAGCGGGTACTCGGTGCGCGACGTGCCCGAGGCGAAGGCGTTCTACGAGGACGTCCTGGGGATCGAGGTCACCGAGGACCACGGCATGCTCTTCCTGCAGCTCGGCGGTGGACACCAGGTGCTCGTCTACCCGAAGGGTCCGGGTCACGAACCGGCGGCCTTCACGGTGCTGAACTTCCCGGTGCCGGACATCGACGCCGCGGTCGACGAGCTCACCGCGAAGGGTGTCGTGTTCCTGCAGTACGAGGGGATGACCGACGACCGGGGTGTGAACCGGCAGGGCGGACCGCTCATCGCCTGGTTCACCGACCCGTCGGGCAACGTCCTCAGCGTCATCGAAGGGTGAACATGTTGTATTCCGAAAGCTCGCGTCGGCACTGCTGATCGTCCTACCGTCCTCTCACCGACGAGAGGACGGCCATGACGAAGGTGCTGGGACGGCAGTGGACCCGCGAGGAACTCCTGGCGGAGCGGGCGCGGGTCCGCGCGGAGTGGAACCTCGACGATCGGGAGTTCGCCCCGACCGAGCAGTGGCGGGACCTGTTCACGGACGAGTACCTCACGCAGAACTGGCTCGACAGCATCTCCGCCCTGCTGGGTGAGCGATGAACGAGCAGGCCGCGTCGGCGGCGCGGCACCAGGCGACGATCGCGCAAGCGCTCCTGGACGGAGCCCTGCCCGAGCACGGTGCGTCGATCGACTACGCCCTCGACGAGCGCAGCGGAACCTTCATCATGCAGTCAGTCGCCGCGACCGGAAGGGGTACCCCGGTCCGTTTGACCGTGGGCGATGTGCACACCGCGGACCTGGCCCCGTGGATGCGGTTCCGATGGGTCGATCACCTCGATGCTCTCGTGGTCAGCGAGAGCAGGTACGCCGTTCTGCTCGCGGACGAACGGCAACCACTCGTCCGCTTCGAGTTCCAGGAGGCGTTGACGGCCACGCCCCAGTCGCACTGGCACTTGCACGCCGAGCGCGGAGCGCGGAGCGCGGAGCGTTCAGTTCTCTGCTCGCCCGAGCGCGCGATCACGGCTCGGGCCGACGGGATGCGGCACGGTTGTCCTCGTTGCACTTCCCGCTCGGCGGCCCGCACTTCCGGCCGAGCCTCGCCGACGTGGTCGAGTTCGTCATCGTCGAGTGCGGCGTGGACGCTCTGCCGACGTGGCGGGACGCGGTGCAGGGGTTCCGCAGTCGTTGGCGCCGCGCAGAAGCCGAGGCAACCGCTCGGCAGTTCCCGGCAGAGACCGCGCAGTCGCTCCGCAACCTCGGGTGGGGTGTCCAGCCCCCTGAACCCACCGCGGTCCCACCGCAGTTCGCGGTGCTGCGCGTGGGATGACGCCAGCCGTCAGCGGGACAGGGCACCCGCCCAGCCGAGGGCGATCGGCACGAGCAGGCCGTGGCGGTGGTGCGGGAGCTCGGCGACGGGGATCCACCGCGACTCGTCGGTCGAGCCGTCGAGCTCGTGACGCAGGGCTCCCCCGGTGATGGTCGCCCGGAACACGACCTGCACGGCCTTCATCGGCCGGCCGTTGGCGTGGATGCGGCGCTCCGCGGGGACGATGTGGTGCCGGACCCCGAGCAGGGCACCGGCCTGGGCCTCGTACCCTGTCTCCTCGCGGATCTCGCGCACGACGGCCTGCTCGACGGTCTCGTCGAACTCGACCCCGCCGCCCGGCAACGTCCACGTGCCCGCGTCGGGCTGGCGCAGCTTCGCCAGGAGCACGCGGTCACCGTCCGTGATCACGCCGTAGGCGGCGAGCCGGGTGTCGTAGTCCGTGTACTCCATGGGCCGACCATGCCAGGTGGGTGCACCGACGTCTGCCAGCCGCGCCGGGCCTCCAGGCCGTGGACCGGGGTCCGGGGTCCGGGGTCCGGGGTCCGGGGTCCGGGGTCCGGGGTCCGGCGGACGCTCCACCAGCCCGCCGACCGGTCACGACCCCCCGCGGTCCGCACGCCGGGCGGTCACAGACCGTCGGCCCCGCCGCCCGCAGACGACGGAACGTGACCACGCGACGCACCCCGTGCGGTGTGTCGCGACCACCCCGCGGGCCGGGAGGCGCGAGTCGCCGCCGCCACGGGCCGTGCCCGCGGGTCAGCCGCGGTCGAAGGTCAGGGTCTCGTCGTCGGGCGCACGGACCTCGCCGGTGCGGGCGAAGTCGGCCCAGATCGCCCGGAAGGCCCGGCCGCGGCGCTCGACCTCGGGCCAGTCGCGCTCGGAGACGAAGCGGGTGCCGGCCCAGGCCTCGCGCCCGCCGAGCAGCAGCGGCAGGTCGCTCATGTGCACGGCTCCGGTCGGGGCGCTCGTCACCCCGCGGTGCAGTCGGTACGAGGTCGCGCGGCCACCCGCACGTCGGTGCCGCTCGGTGAACCGTCGGGCATCGCGCCCGTAGATGACGTCGGACAGCGGGCGCACGACCCACCACCGTAGGGCCGACCGCAGCACGCGCGACCGGGTCACCCGGCGCAGCCCGGGCACGAGCGGCACGTACATGCCGGCCTCGTCCGAGCCGGACCCGATCAGCACGTCGACGTCGGGTGCGACGCGGCTCCACGCGGCGTCCAGGTCACGCTCGGCGGGCAGCGGAGCGAACCCGTACTGGGTGCCGAAGGGCATGCCGGCGGCCAGACCGTAGGGTGCGGCGGCCCGGGTGCCGAGCGCCTGACGGTCGAGCAGGTCCTCGAGCGGGGTGTCGGCGTGCACGCTGCCCACCGCCCGGACCATCGCCCGGTTCATCCGCGCACGACGACGGGACAGCCCGAGCGGTGCGCTCTGGATGATCGCGCGGCGGAACAGCCCTTCGGCGCCGGCACTGATCATCAGGTGCGCGGCCGCGTCCCCGCCGGCCGACTGCCCGAAGACGGTGATCAGCTCGGGGTCGCCGCCGAACGAAGCGATGTTCGCGCGCACCCAGCGCAGCGACTCGACCAGGTCGAGGAGCCCGAGGTTCGCCGGGATCGTGTCACCGTCGCCGAGGAACCCGAGGACGCCGAGCCGGAACGTGACCGACACCACGATCACGCGCTGCTCGGTCACCAGGTCGCGGGCGTCGTAGATCGGCAGGTCACCGCCTCCGATGACGTACGAACCGCCGTGGATCCAGACCATCACCGGCAGCTGCTCGCCCGGACGGACGTCGGCGGGCAGCGTGATGGAGAGTCGCTGGCAGTGCTCGTCGACCTCGATGCCCTGGATCGGGTTGAGCAGCAGGTCGACGAACTCCTCGTGCGGCTGCGGCGCGACCGGCGACGGAGTGGACGCGTGCAGCTCGCCCTCGAACGGTGGCATCGGCTGCGGTGGGGCGAACCGTTCGGCCTGCGCGTACGGGATCCCGAGCACCCGCACCACGTCCCCGTCGACCGTCCCGATGATGCGGCCGGCGGGGGTGTCGAACGGGGCTGGGGCGGCGGCGAGCATGGGGATCACGCTATCGGGGGCCGCTGACGCAACCAGGCAGACGGACGGGAGGCCCGTGGCGGCGTCGCCACGGGCCTCCCGTCCGTCTTCTGGTCGCGTTGCGACGGGCGCTACCGCACCCGCTTGATGGGGATCACGACGAGTGCGCCGATGAGGGCGATCGCACCGGCGGCCCAGCACATGAGCTCGTAGTTGTCGGCTGCTCCGTCGGACCCGACCTTCAGGAAGAACAGGGCGATCGCCGGAGCGAGCGACTGCGGCAACGCGTTCGCGATGTTGATGACACCGAGGTCCTTGCCGGGCCGGTCGGCGTTCGGCAGCACGTCGACGACGAGCGCCGTGTCGATGGCCGAGTAGATGCCGTAGGCGAAGCCCATGATGATCTCGGCGACGTAGAAGCCGGTGACCGTGTCGGCGTGTGCGAGCGCGACGAGCCCCACCGCGAACATGGCCGTCGACCCACCGACGAACACCTTGCGGCGACCGAGCTTGTCCGAGGCCCAGCCGGACAGCGCCGCGCTGATCAGCAGCGCGATCGTGTAGAGCAGGACACCGAAGGCGACGGCGGCCGTGGCGTCCTTCGGCTTCTCGATGCCGATGTGCTCCTGCATGTAGAGCAGGCGGTACGTCGTGAACATGAACGTCGCCAGGATGATGAGGAAGCGCGACCACCAGGCGAACGCGAAGTCCGGGTTCTTGACCGGGTTCGTCCAGAACGACGCGACGAGGTTCAGGAACGTGAACTTCTTGAGCGTGTAGGTCGGCAGGTCGTCCCGGGCCACCACGGCGTACACGGCCACCAGGATGATCGCCAGGATGCCCGGCGCGATGAACAGCACGGGCAGGTTCGCCACGAAGAAGACCGACAGGTACGTGCCGGCGAGCACGGCGATGTTCTGCGCCAGCGCGATGATGCTCGAGGACCGACCACGCTGCAGCTGCGGCACGTTGTCGGCGAAGCTCGCGAGCAGGGTGGCGAGGGTGGCGTTCGCGGCGAGCTGGGCGAGCAGCCAGGCCAGCGTCAGGTTGAGGACGTCCGGCGAGTAGGCGATCCAGGCGAGGGCGATCGCGAAGACGACGACACCGCTGAGCAGCCAGGGGCGACGACGGCCCCAGCGCGTGCGGGTGCGGTCGGACAGGGCGCCCGCCAGGGGGTTCATGATGAGCGCACCGAACGCGCCGATCGGCAGCACCGACCCGATGACGTTCGCGGCGTCGTCGCCGACCAGGGCCTGCGCCTTGAGCTGCATGCTCACGTAGACGGGGGCCATGAGCGCGACGAAGAGGCCGAACTGCCCGAGGAACAGGGCGATCTGGTAGCCGATGCCCACCTTCACCGTGCTGACGGGCTGGGTGATGCCCTCTTCCGGGTTGAGCAGTGCCGGGCTGCCGGGTTCGGGTGTGCTCATGACGCCTCCTTGAGTCGATGAAAACCTTGCTTGGCAAGGTTTTTCCGACGCGAGCATACATCGACAGGTGTCGTCTGCAACACCGGGCCCCTCACGGGCCGTGACGCGCGGGCCGTCCGGGCCGCGTCACACGGGGCAGCAAAAACTACACACCGGGTGGTTTTTGGGGTAGCGTCGTCATCGATCTCGCCGCGGAGCATCGCTCCTCGACGGGCCGCGACACCCAGACAGGATCGAAGGAGCCTCTGCAATGCCCACCACTTCTGTGCAGCTGTACTCGCTGCGCGACGCCATCGCCGAAGACCTCGACAAGGCCATCGCCCGTGTCGCCGAGATCGGGTACGAGAACGTCGAGCCCTACGCGTTCGTCGAGCGCGCCACCGACCTCGAGCGTGCGTTCGCGGCCACCGGCCTCAAGGCTCCGTCCGGCCACGTCGCCGTGATCGACGCCGAGGACACCGCGCCGATCTGGGACGCCGCCGAGCGCCTCGGCATCCACACCGTCATCGACCCCTTCATCCCGACCGACCGCTGGCAGACCGCCGACGACGTCGCGAAGATCGCCGAGCGCGTCAACGAGCTGACCGCCGAGGCCGCCGGCCGTGGCCTGCAGTTCGGGTACCACAACCACCAGTGGGAGTTCACGAACAAGGTCGACGGCCGCACCGTCTACGACCTGTTCGTGTCGCAGCTGTCGCCGGAGACCGTCCTCGAGGTCGACACCTTCTGGGCGACCGTCGGTGGCGCCGACGCCCCCACCGTGCTCACGGGCCTGGGCGACCGCGTCGTCGCGATCCACGTCAAGGACGGCAAGGTCGACGGTGACATCCGCACCGCGCTGCCCTCGTCCGAGAGCGCCCTGATCGTGCCCGAGGCACTGCAGCGCGCCTTCGAGAACCAGACCCCCGCCGGCCAGGGCGACGTCGACGTGGCCGCCATCCTCGCCGCCGCACCCGAGGCCATCCGCGTGGTCGAGTTCGACGCGTACAAGGGCGACGTCTTCGAGGGCATCACCGAGTCCCTCACCTGGCTCAAGGACAACGACAAGTGAGCCGCGTCGGGATCGGCATCATCGGTGCCGGCAACATCTCCACCCAGTACCTCGAGAACCTGACGAAGTTCGCCGACGTCGAGGTCCGCTTCGTCGCCGACGTGCTGCTCGACCGCGCTGCTGCCCAGGCGGCGGAGTACGGCGTCGCCGCGTCCGGCACGGTCGAGGAGCTCCTCGCCCGCGACGACATCTCGATCGTGATCAACCTGACGATCCCGGCCGCACACGCCGAGGTCGACCAGCAGATCATCGACGCCGGCAAGCACGTCTGGAGCGAGAAGCCGATCGCCACCGACCACGCGTCGGCCGCGGCGGTGCTCGAGTCGGCGAAGGCCAAGGGCCTGCGCGTCGCGACCGCTCCGGACACCGTGCTCGGCGCGGGCATCCAGACGGCGCTCCGTGCCATCGACCGCGGCGACATCGGTGAGCCGCTCTCCGCGACCACGCTGTTCCACGTCCCCGGACCCGAGGCGTGGCACCCGAACCCGGACTTCCTGTTCGCCACCGGTGCCGGCCCCCTGTTCGACATGGGCCCGTACTACGTGACGACCCTGGTGCACGCGTTCGGCACCGCCTCGCGCGTGCAGGCCGTCTCGTCGAAGTCGCTCGACCGTCGCACGATCGCGTCCGGCCCCCGCGCCGGCGAGACGTTCCCGGTCGAGGTCCCGACGCACCACGCGGCCCTGATCGAGTTCGCCGGCGGGCAGTCCGCCCAGTCGACGTTCTCGTTCCAGCACGCCCTGCCGCGCATGGGCTTCGTCGAGATCAACGGCACGCTCGGCACGATCTCGCTGCCCGACCCGAACACCTTCGAGGGCTCGTCGCAGCTCTGGCGCTACGGGCAGGACGAGCCCGAGACGCTCGAGGCGGTCGGCTCCACCTGGGGTCGTGGCACCGGGGTCGTCGAGCTCGCCCGCGCCATCGCCGAGGACCGCCCCGAGCGTGCCTCCGGCGCCGTCGCGCTGCACGTGCTCGACGTCCTGCTCGGCATCCGTGACGCGGCCGAGTCGGGTTCCGCCGTCGACATCACGTCGACCGTGGACGCGATCCCGCCGCTGCCCGAGGACTTCGACCCCGCGGCGGCCGTGCTGACCGCGGGCGCGAACGCCTAGGAGCGCCGCGCGCACCACGAGCACCACTTCGTGAGCAGGAATGGTCGGGTCCCCACCGGGAACCCGACCATTTCTGCTCGCCAAGCGAAGCCGCGCGAGCGCCCCGCCCGCGCGAGCGAGCGAGCCCGTGCGAGCGCCGCGCCCCGCGTCAGACCAGCGCGGTGAAGGACGCGTCGCGCACGAGCAGCGTCGCCGCGTCGCCCACCACGGCCTGGTCGGGGTCGCTCGACAGCCCGAGCGACCAGCTGCCGCCGCCCGGACGCTCCGGCAGCGTGAACTCCACCGTGGTGCCCGACGCGTTCAGCAGCACGGCCACGGTGTCGTCCCCCTGGTGCAGCACGAGCGTCACGGCCCGGTTGCCGCCGTCCGCCCAGTCGCCGTCCTCGAACCCGGCGGCATCGGCGCGGAGCACGCTCACCGTCGACTCCGAGTCACCGGGCGCGGTGCGGAACCACTCCGGACGCAGTGCGGGGTGCTGTCGACGGAACGCGATCGCCGCCGTGGTGAAGGCGAGCAGGTCCTGGTCGGCGGCGGCCCAGTCGAACCACGAGATCTCGTCGTCCTGGCAGTACGCGTTGTTGTTGCCGCCCTGCGACCGGGCGAGTTCGTCGCCACCCAGGATCATCGGGACGCCGGCGGAGAGCAGCAGGGTGCCGAGGAAGTTGCGGCGCTGCCGGTCGCGGTAGTCGTTCACCGCGCCGTCGTCGGTCGGGCCCTCGATGCCGCCGTTGAACGAGGTGTTGTCGCTCTCGCCGTCGTTGTTGTCCTCGCCGTTGGCCTCGTTGTGCTTGTCGGCGTACATCGTCAGGTCGGCCAGGGTGAAACCGTCGTGGGCGGTGACGAAGTCGACCGAGCAGAGCGGTGATCGGCGCGACCCCTCGTAGACGTCCGGGCTGCCCAGGACCCGCTGGACGGCGTCGCCCAGCGCACCCTCGTCACCACGCCAGAAGGCGCGCAGGTCGTCGCGGTACTTGCCGTTCCACTCGGACCAGTCGGCCGGGAACCCGCCCACCTGGTAGCCGGCGGTGTCCCACGGCTCGGCGATCATCTTGACCTCGCGCAGCACGGGGTCCTGGTGGATGATGTCGAGGAACGCGGAGTGCTTCTCGGCCTCGCCGTCCTGGCGGGTGAGGGTCGTGGCCAGGTCGAACCGGAAGCCGTCGACGTGCATCTCCTCGACCCAGTAGCGGAGCGAGTCCATGATCAGGCCGAGCGCTGCCGGGTGTCCGACGTTCAGGCTGTTGCCGGTGCCGGTGGTGTCGAAGTAGTTCGCCTCGTCACCCTCGACCAGCCGGTAGTACGACTGGTTGTCGATCCCCTTGAACGACAGCGTCGGGCCCATGTGGTTGCCCTCGGCGGTGTGGTTGTAGACGACGTCCATGATGACCTCGAGCCCCGCGGCGTGCAGGGCCTTGACCATCGACTTGAACTCGGCGACCTGCTGCCCGGCGGTGCCCGAGGACGAGTACTCGTCGTGCGGCGCGAAGAAGCCGATGCTGTTGTAGCCCCAGTAGTTGCGGAGCCCCTTGTCGAGCAGCGTCGAGTCCTGCACGAACTGGTGCGTCGGCAGCAGCTCGACCGCGGTGACGCCGAGGTCGGTCAGGTGCTTGATCGCCGCCGGGTGGGCCATGCCGGCGTAGGTGCCGCGGATCTCCTCGGGGACGTCCGGGTGCTGCTTCGTGAAGCCCTTGACGTGCACCTCGTACACGACGGTGTCGGTGAGCGGGGTCCGCAGCAGGCTGTCGCCGTCCCAGTCGAAGGACCGGTCGGCGACGATCGACTTGGGCATCGCGCCGGCCGAGTCGGTGTCGTCGAGCTGCTCGGGGTCGTCCATGTCGTGGCCGAACAGGGCCTGGCCCCACTCGTAGGCGCCGTCGACAGCGGTGGCGTAGGGGTCGAGCAGGAGCTTCGCGCCGTTGTGACGCAGGCCGTTCGCCGGGTCCCACGCGCCGTGCACGCGGAAGCCGTAGCGGGTGCCGACGGCCACGCCGGGCACGACGTCGTGGAAGGTGTAGCCGGTGCGGTTGCGGAGCTCGGTGCGGTGCTCGGTGCCGTCGTCGTCGAAGGTGCAGAACTCGACGCGCTCGGCGGTGCTCGAGAACAGGGCGACGTTGGCGCCCCCGTCGACGAGCGTGACGCCGAGCGGGGTGCGCGTGGAAGTGGTCATGCTGCCCTTCTACCGGCCGGTCGCTGTGCCACCGGCAGTCTGGCCGTACCCCTGGCCGCTCAGCGCACCGGCGGGACCAGCTGCTCCAGCAGCCGCAGCACCCGTTCACCGTCGACGGCGTCGGGGTCGAGCAGCCACTGCACCTGCAGCCCGTCGGACGCCGCGATGCTCAGGCTCGCCAGGTCGACCGGGTCCAGGTCGGTGCGGATCCGTCCGCTCGCCTGGTCCGCCTCGATGAGCACGGCGAGCTCGGCGCGCAGCCGGGCGAAGCGTTCGCGCATGAAGTCGCGCGTGGCCGGGTGGCCTTCCTGCACCGCGTCGGCGGCGAGGGTCGTGTACAGCTGCACCAGCCCCGGCACGGCACGGTTGCGCGACGCGCTCTCGCGCATGTCGCCGATCGCCGACTTCATCCGGTCGGGTGCGCCCTGCTCGCGGACCTCGTGCTCCCGGTAGACGGCGAGCAGCAGTTCGTCGCGGCTCGGGAAGTAGTGGCGGAGTGCCGCGTGCGTGATCCCGAGGGCCTCGGCCACGGAACGGAGCGACGAAGCGTCGACCCCCTGTTCCGCGACCATGCGGATCATCTCGTCGAGGATCTGGGTGCGCCGCTCGGCGCCCTTGCGGTACCCGCCGCGGCGCGGCTGGGCCGCGTCGGCGTCGTCCGCGGGGTGGGTCATGCACCCAACTTACCGTTGGAAGGTTTTTACGCCACCGTCGGACGGGAGGCCCGTGGCGGGCGCACCACGGGCCTCCCGTCCGCATCGCGGTCGCGCCGCACCCGTCGGGTCGCGTCAGCCGGGCGCGCTCGCGTCAGTCCTGGTCGTCGACCGTGTACTCGTCGACCGGCGCGGACGAGCCCGCGGCGAGCGCGTCGACGATCTTCGTGAGCGAGTCGGCGAGGACGGCGTTGTCTGCGTCGGGGAGCTGCTCGAGCACCTGGACGACGGCCTCGTGGAACCGTGCGTACGAGGCGTCGATCTTCTCGGTGGCCTGGTCCGTGGGGGCGAGCACCTGCGCACGGCGGTCCGTGGGGTGCGCCGCGCGGGACAGCAGCCCCTTCTGCACGAGCCCGTCGACGATCTTGGTGACCGACGCGTTCGAGACGGCGAGCATGACGGCCAGGTCCTTCGGGCCCGTCGTGCGGCCGTCCCGGTGCGCCTGCAGCAGGTACCGGACGGCGAGGAACTCGTTCTTCGTCAGGCCGCTGTCGATGCGGGCGGACTCGATCTGCTGGTCCTCGGCGTGCTGCAGGCGGAGCAGCGCGTCGACCGCGGTCTTCGCGGCCCGCGACTCGGGTTCGCGGGTGTAGAGGTGGACGTGCTCTCGACGGACGACGGTCAACGGCATGGGGTCATGCGCTCCTTGCTATACGGCAGGCGTGGTGAAGAAGTCCGCGTAGGACGGCTCGGAGCGACCGGCGAGCAGCGAGGGGTCCTGGATGCGACGCGCGACGTACGCGTCGATGACCGCCGGGTCGGTGAGGCCGACGCGCGTGTGGCTGCTGCCGATCGTCGCGACCCGAGGCATCCCGGAGTACGTGCTGTGCATGTCCTGTCCCGCCCTTCTTGCTTGCCGTGTGTCCCGTTCGGACGGCTGAACTCTTTCACACAGTGAACGGTCAGTTCAACGAACCATTCGCGCTGTGTACGTTTTGCGCGCTGCGTGGTTCTCGGCGTCCTCTGAGCGTTCTTTTGGCACTCACCAGGGTCGAGTGCTAAAACGGTGGCAGTTGAGTCGAGGGGACTCAACGAGAACCACGAAGGAGTTGATTTCGATGACGATGAACTTCGACCCGTTCCGCGAGCTCGACCGACTCGCGGGTTCGCTCCTCGGCACCGCGACCGGCCCGCGCTCGATGCCGATGGACCTGTACCGCACCGGGGACCACTACGTCCTCGACGTCGACCTGCCCGGCATCGACCCGGGCTCCGTCGACATCGACGTGGACGGTTCCGTCCTGACCATCCGCGCCGAGCGCACCCTGGGCGCGCCCGAGGGCTCGCAGTGGCTCACCCGTGAGCGCCAGCCCGGCACGTACGTCCGGCAGCTGACGCTCGGCGACGGCCTCGACGCCGAGCGCATCACCGCCGGGTACGACAACGGCGTGCTCAGCGTCACGATCCCCGTCAAGGAGTCCGCGAAGCCGCGCAAGATCGCCGTCACCGTCGGTGGCGGGTCCGAGCAGCTCGCGGTCGGTTCCGGTGCCGCCGGTTCCGGCACCGCCGCCGAGTGAGGAGCTGAGCGATGACGTCCGTCCTGCTGCACGCGGTGGTCGCGGTCCTCGTCGTCACCGCGGCGCTCGCACTGACGAGCCTGGACCGGCGCACCGCCGTGCTCCTCGGGGCCACCGGCAGCCTGACCGGCACGTTCCTGGCCTGGCTCGCCGCTCCACGGCTCCTCGAGCAGTCGCTCCTGGCGCCCTGGGTCGCGTCGGTGCTCGGCACGGCCCTGCTGATCGCGGGGTGGAGTGCCGTCCGCGCCTACTCGGGCATCTTCGAGGCGCCGCGTGACGAAGAACCCGAGACGGGGGCGCTGATGACCGTGGGCGGGTCCGCCCCGTCGGTGCGGTGACCCGCTGACGGACAGGAGGCCCGGTGCACGTCGTGCGCCGGGCCTCCTGTCGTTCCGTGGGTTGCGGGACTACTCCTTGTGCAGCGTGTCCTACACCAGGCCGGCCGTCTTCTCGACGACGTTCGGCAGCTCGGTGGTGCCGTACAGCCGGACGTCGGGGTGGGTGGGCGGGGGCATCGGGACCGAGGTCGTGGGGCCGTCGTGGTACGAGTACTCGCCCTTGCCGTCGAACGAGGGGCCGCTCGCCCACGGGCCGTTCTTCGCCTCGGCACCGTCGGAGAAGTTGAGGTACTGGTAGTTGACCTCCTGGTTCTCCTTCGACTGCGGGAAGTTGCTCGGCACGGGGAAGCCCTCGACGCCCTGCTCGCGCAGCTCAGCGGCGGCGGTCGCCCACATGTTCTGGTGCATGGTGTCGCGGGCGATGAGGAAGGACAGCAGGTCCCGCACGCCGTGGTCGTCGGTCATGTGGTAGAGCCGGGCGGCCTGCACACGGCCCTGCATCTCGGCGTTCTCGTTCGCCGTGAAGTCGGCGAGCAGGTTGCCGCTGGCGGTGATGAACGAGCCCTGCCAGGGGTTGCCGTTGCTGTCCACTGGACGGGCGCCCGCACCGGCGACGATGGCGTGCTGGACGTCCGTGCCACCGACGATCGCGGCGACCGTGGGGTCGTCCTGCACCGCGTCCTCGGTGATGCCGAGCGGGGACTTCTCGAGCAGCTGCGCGATCATCGTCGCGAGCATCTCGACGTGGCCCATCTCCTCGGCTCCGATGCCGAACACCATGTCGCGGTACTTGCCGGGGATGTGCATGTTCCACGCCTGGAACTGGTACTGCATGGCGACGGAGATCTCCCCGTACTGGCCACCGAGCACCTCCTGCAGCTTGCGGGCGTAGACGGCGTCGGGCTTGTCGGGCGTTGCCGTGAACTGCAGTTCCTGCTTGTGGAAGTACACGTGGCTCTCCTTCACTCCAGCGGGTGCCCGTCGATCGAGCGGGTCCGTGTGCGATGGTCGGCGCGACCGCCTCAGCGCCGTCTCAAGGAAAGCCAGATCGCGCAGACGGGCGTCAGCGTCCTCTCCCGCGTCGACGCAAGGCGACGACCCCGGCCCACACCGTGCAGCCGGTGAACCCGAAAACGAGCACGGACACGACGGGGATCGCGAACCCATCTCCGATCGACTGCTGTCCGCGGAGCCAGACGACGACGAGGAGCAGTACCAAACACCCTGCGGCGATGATCGTCGCGACATTTCCAGCTGCTCGTGAGCCCACGTCCACCTCGTTCCGTTGCGATACCCACCGCCATGCACACCTGACGGCTTGCTTGTGATTCCTCAAGAGTAAGTTCGTTGGACGAAGATCTGACCACCGGAGCTCCTGCCCGCCATCGGGTGGGGGCTCCGGTGCGCGACGGGCGGGCAGACCGCACCGTCCCGGCATAGCGTGGCCGCGTGGACCTCGAACTCAAGAACCGTGTCGCACTCGTCGTCGGAGGCAAGGGGTACATCGGTACCGCCGTCGCCGACCGCCTCCGCACCGAGGGGGCGACCGTCGTCGTCGCTTCCCGCAGCGCCGAGGACTCCGACGGCAGCGTGCCGATCGACACCGCCTCGCAGGAGTCGGTGGACGTTGGCATCGCCGCCGTCCTCGAGCGGCACGGGCGCATCGACGTGCTGGTCGTGACCGCTGCCCCGAGCGCGAGCACCCTCGACCCGGCCCGGAAGTCCGACCCGGAGCAGGTCCTCGACGCGATCGACGGCAAGGCGCTCGGGTTCCTCCGCGTCGCGAACGCCGTGCTCCCCGCCCAGCGCGAGGCCGGATTCGGTCGCGTGGTCGTGGTGAGCGGGCAGAACGCCTACTTCTCCGGCAACATCACGGCGTCGCTCCGGAACACTGCGGTGAGCGTCATCGCAAAGAACCTGGCCGACGACGTGGCGGGCACCGGGGTCACGGTGAACGTCGTCAACCCCGGGACCGTGACGGACACCCCGTCCGCCGAGGTCCGCCCAGGTGGCCCCGGCGACTCGACACCGCAGCAGATCGCCGACCTCGTCGCGTTCCTGTCGTCGCCGCTGAACGCGGTGTCCGGCGAGTCCGTCTCGATCGCGCACCGGCAGCTGGGATCCGTCGTCGTCTGATCCCCGAGTACCGGGTGATCGCCCCTCGCTTCACCCGCAGGGACGAAGCGCTTCGCCCCTGCGCCCGATGCCCCGGCGACTCCGCGCCACGAGTCTGGTGACATGGAGTCCTCGACGAAGCACACGATCGCCACGCTGCTGCTCTGCGCCGCGATCGTCACCACGACCGTCATCGCCCTCGCCGCCATGACCGCGGGCGCGTGACGTCGGTCCGCGCTGCACGGCGTGGGCGGCATGCGATGATCGAGCCGTGACCGAACGGGGCAGGTTCCTCCGGCCGCTCGCCACCCGGTCGATCGTCGTCGACGTGGCCTGGGCGGTCCTGGCGGCGTTCGTCTTCCTGCTGCCCATCGACCTCGAGCTCGAGCACGCGAGCCTCGCCGCGGTGCTGTCGGCCTCGGTGGCGATCGCCCTGCGCCGCATCTCCCCGTCCGCCGCGATGGCGATGGTCGTCGTCCTCGGGGTGATCCAGGTCGGCGGCGGCGAGCGCCCGTCGCTGGTGGACCTCGCGATGTTCGTCGTGATCGGGACCGCCGCGGTCGTCGGCACCCGCACCGAGGTCGTCGTCTCCGGTGTGCTCGCGGTCGTCGCCGGAGCGGGTGCGACGGTCTACCTGGCGTCGACCGGCTTCCGGTTCCTCGTGCTCATCAACGGTCCCCGCGACCAGGCGTTCCTGGCGATGGCCGCCCCGGTGACCGCGCTGCTCGGGGTCTGGGCGGGCGGTGTCGCCGTCCGGGCCTTCCGCTCCCGCGACCGCGAGTCGGAGCGCCGTGCCGATGCCGAGGCCGCAGCCTCACGTGCCGAGGCCGTCGCCACCGAGGCCGAGGCCACCGCCACCCGCGCGATCGACGTCGCTGAGTCCGAACGCATCCGCGCGGACATCGCCCGGGACGTGCACGACGTCGTCGGCCACTCGCTCGCGGTCATCATCGCGCAGGCCGACTCGGTGCCGTTCCTCGACGACGAGGCGCGCATCCGAGCGGTCAGCGCCACCATCGCGAGCACCGCCCGCAGCTCCCTGGTCGAGGTCCGACAGGTCCTCGGCCACATCGACGGCTCCGCCGAGGCGACCGGCCCGGGCTCGCTCGAGGAGATCGTGCAGGGCATCCGCGACGCCGGGGTCGACGTCGACCGCACGGTGCGCGGGGTCCCGCTGGCCCTGCGCCCGGACACCGGCACCGCCGCCCGCCGCGTGCTGCAGGAGATGCTCACGAACGCCCTGCGCCACGGCGCCCCCGGCAACCCGGTCGTCGTGCGGGAGACCTGGCGGAACGCCGACCTGGTGCTCGAGGTCGAGAACGTCGCCGGTGACGGCACCACGGCCGGCTCGGGCCGCGGGATCGACGGCATGGACTCGCGCCTCGGCGCCCTCGGTGGGTCGTTCGACGCCGCCGTGCTGGACGACGTGTTCACGGCACGCGCCCGCATCCCGTTCGACGTCCAAGGGGGACCCGTCCGATGACCGGACCGATCAGGATCCTGCTCACCGACGACCAGGCGCTGTTCCGCGCGGGGCTCCGGGTGGTGCTCGATGCCCAGGACGACATGCGTGTGGTCGGTGAGGCCTCCGACGGGGCCGAAGCGCTCGCGCTCATCCCCGAGGTGCGGCCCGACGTGGTGCTGCTCGACATGCGGATGGCCGGCATGGACGGCGTGGAGACCGTCCGGCAGCTCTACTCCGGCGCCGTCCCGGGGCCGCTGCCGCGCGTCGTCGTGCTCACCACCTTCGGGCTCGACCCGGCGGCGGCGACCGCGATCCGGCTCGGCGCCAGCGGGTTCCTGCTCAAGGACACCACGCCGCCGTTCCTGTTCGCCGCTGTGCGGGCCGTGCACGAGGGCAGCTCGGTCATCGCCCCGAACGACCTCGCGCAGCTGTTCGGCACCGACGTGGCACGGGCCCCGGCACCGCAGCCGCCGGAGTTCGCGACCCTGACCGAGCGGGAGCGCGTCGTGTTCGGGTGGGCGTCCCGCGGCCTGTCGAACGCCGAGATCGCCACGAAGGAGTACGTCACCGAGTCGACGGTGAAGACCCAGATCTCGAGCATCCTCGGCAAGCTGTCACTGCGCGACCGGGTGCAGCTCGTCGTCTACGCCCACGACCACGGGCTGGCGGGCACCCGCGAGGACTAGTCCGCGGCGACCTCGTCGAGGATCGCCTCGACCGCGGCCGGGTCGTGGGCGAAGCGTCCGAGGAACAGCCCGCTGATCCGCCCCTGCCCCCGGGTGAGCAGACCGGGCCCGGCGCTGCCCCCGTAGAGCACGGTGCTGCCGTGCAGCTCGGGCCGCGTGGCGAGGTGCTGCTCGATCCCGGCGAGCACCGCCACGATGTGGTCGTCCGGTGCGGGTACCGGGGCGCCGATCGCCCACACCGGTTCGTAGGCGACGGTCAGGGGTCCGGCGAGCCCGTCGGCGACGGCGGTGGAGACGGCCCGGTCGAGCTGCGCGGTCACCGCCGCCACCGCTTCCGTCGGATCGGAGGCCCGGTCCGGCTCCCCGACGCAGACCAGCGGACGCAGGTGGTTGCGGAAGGCCGCGTGCACCTTCCCCGCGATCGTCGCGTCGTCCTCGTGGAACAGGGAGCGCCGTTCGGCGTGCCCGATCTCGACCAGGTCGACACCGATCTCCCGCAGTTCGGCGCCGGAGACCTCGCCGGTGAACGCGCCCGCGTCGGCCCACGACAGGTCCTGCGCGGCGAGCTGCACACCGGTGCCGGTGAGCAGCTCACGCACCGGGACGAGGGCCGGGAACGTCGGCGCCACGAAGAGCGACGCCGCACCCGAGCGCACCGCGGGGTGTCGCCGGGCGATGTCGGCGACCTCGGCCGCCCACGACAGCGTCCGGGCGTGCGAGAAGTACGTCTTCAGCGACACCCCGACGGTGATCACGGGGCGACCGTCTCCACGACGAGGGCGAAGGACAGCGCACCGGGGTCCGCGGTGCCGACGGCCTGGTCGGCGTGCGTCCGCGCCCGGCCCATCCTCGGCACCAGGGACTCGGTGGCGTCCGCTGCCTGACGGGCGGCACGGGCCGCGTCGCCCCAGGCCTCGGCGAGCGCCGCCCCGGCGTCGAGCCGGGTGCGGAGCACCTCGTCGAACGGCACCAGGGCGTCCACCATCGTCTTGTCACCGACGGTGGCGCCGAACGCGAGCACGGCCTCGGTGGCCGCGCGGACCCCCTGCGCGACGGTGGCACCCGACGGACGCGAGTCGTCCCCGACCACGCGACCCAGTGCCTCCAGGGCGGCACCCCAGATCGCACCGGACGTGCCGCCGGCCTTGTCGGACCAGGCATCCGCGGCGACCAGCAGGACGGTGCCGGCACCGGCACCGCGGCTGACCGCGTCGGCGGCCGCGACGTCGGCGGCGTGCGATCCGCGCTGCATCCCGATGCCGTGGTCGCCGTCACCGGCCACGGCGTCGATGCGCCCGAGTTCGTCGGCGTGCTCGTCGAGGACGGCGCGGACCGCGGCGAACCCGGCGGCGACCTGCTCGGCGACCGCGCGGGACTCGTCGGTCGCCGGGCCGATGCCGACGCCCTCGGCGTCCGCCGCCACCGTGGACGAGTCGACTCGCTGTTCGGCGACGGCACCGCCCTTGCGGTAGGCGGGGGTGTCCGCGGGTGCTGCCCAGAGTTCCTCGAGCTCGTCGTCGAGCCAGAACAGCGTCAGGGAGACCCCGGCCATGTCGAAGCTCGTGACGAGTTCGCCGACCTCGGGCTCCACGATGACGACCCCGGCGTCCGCCAGGCGCCGCTGCACCGAGCGGTAGACGACGAAGAGCTCCTCGTACTTGACCGAGCCCAGGCCGTTCAGGATCGGGACCACCCGCTGGCCCTCGAGTGCCACGCCGTCGGGCAGTTCGTCGAGCAGCCGGGACACCAGCAGCTCGGCCAGCCCGTCCGCGGTGGGCACGTCCGTCTCGTCGATGCCCCGCTCGCCGTGGATGCCCATGCCGACCGCCATCCGGCCCTCGGGGACCGTGAACAGGGGTTCCTCGGCACCCGGCAGCGAGCACCCGGAGAACGCGACGCCGAAGCTGCGCGTCCGGTCGTTCGCCCGCTCGGCGACGGCGGTGACCGTGTCGAGGTCGTCCCCGCGCTCGGCAGCGGCGCCGGCGACCTTGAAGACGCAGAGGTCACCCGCGATGCCGCGGCGCTTCGCGCGGTCGTCGGCCGGGGCGCTCGTCACGTCGTCGGTGACGCGGACCGTCCGGACCGGGATGCCGTCGGCCTCGAGCGTGCGGGCAGCGGCGTCGAAGTTCAGGACGTCACCGGCGTAGTTGCCGTAGCTGAGCAGCACCCCGCCGCCGTGCTCGGCGGCCTTCGCGACGCCGGTGACCTGCTGGGCGCTGGGGCTGGCGAACAGGTTGCCCATCGCGGCACCCGCGGCCAAGCCGTGTCCGACCAGTCCGCCGAACGCGGGGTAGTGCCCCGAGCCGCCGCCGATCACGACGGCGACCGTGCCGTCGGGGCTCGTGGTGGCGCGGGCGACGCCGCCGTGCACCTTCCGCACCCACCGTTCGTTCGCGGCGACGAAGCCGTCGGTCGCCTCGTCGGCGAAGTCCGCCGGGTCGTTGAACAGTCGGGTCATCGCTTGCTGCCCTTCGGGTCGGTGGTGCGGACGTGCGAGGTGTCGAGCAGCTCGTCGGCCTTGGCCCCGCGGAAGAACTTGGTGCAGAAGATCATCACCGCGGCGACGAACGCCAGGACGCCGAGCGAGACGATGCCGAACGCACCGCTGTCGGTGGGCACCACCTCGTTGATCGCGGTGCGCATGATCGGGGCGACGAACCCGCCGAGGTTGCCGAGCGAGTTGATCAGGCCGATGCCCGCGGCGGCTGCGGCACCGGTCAGGAAGGCCGTCGGGTACGCCCAGGTGATCGGGCCGACGGACAGGAAGCTCGCGACGGCCAGCGTGATGAACAGGATGCCGAGCACCGGCTGCCCGTTCGCCCCCGCCCACGCCGAGCCGAGGATCGACAGGCCGGTCGTGACGTAGAACAGGGTGCCCCAGCGCCGGCGTCGGCCGACGGAGTCCGCCCGCGACCCGATCAGGTAGCAGGCGACGAGCCCGACGAGCCACGGGATCGCGGTCACGAGCCCGACCTGCCAGCCGACGTCCTGCCCGAGCAGCGAGGACACCTGCTGCGGCAGGTAGAACGTCGTGCCGTACACGGCGACCTGCAGGCAGAAGTAGATGATCGTGAAGTACCAGACGCGCCCGCTCGCCATCGCGCGCCAGATGCCCTTCGGGCCGTCCTCGGTGCGAGCGGTGTCCTCGCGCTCCATGGCCGCGGTGAGCGACGCCTTCTCGCCCGGTTCGAGCCACTTCGCCTGCTGTGGACTGTTCGTCAGGAACACCAGGGCCGCGACACCGGCCAGCACCGCGAGGATGCCCTCGCCGGCGAACATGACCTGCCAGCCGTGGAACGGGGTGACCTGGTCGCCGACGCTGATGAGGCCGCCGGACAACGGGGCGCCGATCATCTGCGAGAACGGCTGCGCCAGGTAGAAGATCGCGAACATGCGCACGCGCACCTTGTTCGGGAACCACTCGGACAGGTACATGATCACGCCCGGGAACAACCCGGCCTCGGTCACACCCAGGATGAACCGCAGGATGATGAACATCGTGTCGTTCGTCGTGAAGGCGAACAGTGCGGCGACGATGCCCCACGTGACGGCGATCCGGGCGAGCCAGAAGCGCGCACCGAACCGCTTGAGCAACAGGTTCGACGGGATCTCGAAGATCGCGTAGCCGATGAAGAAGATGCCGGCGCCCAGGGCGAAGGCGGCGTCGGAGATACCGCGGTCGACGCGCAGGGCCTCTTCGGCGAAGCCGACGTTCGTGCGGTCGAGGAACGCGACGAAGTACAGGATGACGAGCATCGGCATGAGGTGCTTCGTCGCCTTGCCGATGGCGGACTTCAGGCCGGGGTCGTTCGTCGACCCGAGCGCGGGGGCAGGGGGTAGTGACACGGGATCGCTCCTTTGCGAGCACGGTGCGGTCGTTCTGGCGTCCGGCGGTCGGGCCTGTCGGCTGGTCGGCCTGTCGGCCTGTCGGACGGGAGGCACGGATCGCGTCGCCCGGTCGGCGCGCGTTCCGTGGGCGGCTGGCCCTAGTGCATGTACAGGCCGCCGTCGACGTTGAGCGTCTGGCCCGTGACGAACCCGGCGTCCTCGCTGATCAGGTACGCGATGGCGGCAGCGATGTCCCGCGGGGTGCCGATGCGCGGGAGCACGCCGTCGGCGGCCATCTCGGCCTTCCGCTCCTCGGACAGGGTGCCGCCCATGATGTCGGTGTCGATCGGACCGGGGGCGATCGCGTTGACCGTGACGCCGCGTGGGCCGAGCTCGCGTGCCAGACCACGGGTGAGGCCGATCACGCCGGCCTTCGCCACCGTGTACGGGGTCTTGCTGAAGGTGCCGCCGCCGCGCTGGGCGGAAACCGACGACAGGTTCACGATGCGCCCGTAGCCGGACCGCACCATCGACTCCGCCGCCCGCAGGCTGGCGAAGTGCACGCCGTCGAGGTTGATCGACAGCACACGGTGCCACTCCCCCTCGGGCAGGTCGAGGTAGGCGTGCGCGGAGGAGACCCCGGCCAGGTTCACGAGCGCGGTGATCGGCCGGAGTTCGGCCTCGATCGTGTCGAAGGCCCCACGGACGGCGGACTCGTCGGCGACGTTCGCACCGACACCGACGGCCCGCACACCGTGCTGTTCGCGGATCTCGGCGGCGACCTGCTCGCTCGCCGTCTGGTCGAGGTCGACGATCCCGACGTCCCATCCGGCCTCGGCCAGGTGGTGGGCGGTGGCGCGGCCGATGCCCCGCGGTGAGGCGGCCCCGGTGAGGACGACGGTGCGGGTCTGTTCGGTCTGGGGGTTCTGCGTGCTCATGGTTCGTGCTCCGGGCTCAGTGGATCGGTGCCGGGCCGAGCTCGTCGAGGAGCTTCTGCATCGCGACGTACGCCTTGTTCCGGTAGGCGACGAGCTCGGGCGTGCGGTCGGCCGGCACCTCGAGGTACCCGGCGCCCGACTTCGTGCCGAGCTCACCGGCGTCGACGTGCTGCTGCAGCGACGGCGGGGTGGCGAAGCGCTCGGGCCAGCGGGTCTGCAGCGACTCGAAGCAGAAGGCGTAGACGTCGAGCCCTGCCATGTCGGCGATCGCGAACGGGCCGAAGAACGGCAGGCGGAACCCGAACGTGGTGCGCACGATGGTGTCGATGTCGTCGGGGCTCGCGATGCCCTCGTCGGCGATCTTCGTGGCCTCCTCGAACAGCGCGTACTGCAGGCGGTTCAGGACGAACCCGGTCGAGTCCTTCACCCGTGCCGACTGCTTGCCGGTCGCGGCGACGACGGTCTCGCCGACCTCGATCGCGTGCTCGTTGGTGGTCGGGTGCGGGATGAGCTCGACGCCGGGGATGAACGGAGCCGGGTTCGAAAAGTGCACGCCGAGGAACCGCTCCGGGCCCACGACGGCCTCGGCCAGCGACTCGATCAGGATCGTCGAGGTGTTCGAGCCGATCACGGCGTCGGGGCGGGCGGCCTCGCTGATGCGGCGCAGCGTCGCGTGCTTGATCTCGAGCTTCTCCGGCACGGCCTCCTCGATGAAGTCGGCGTCGGCGACGGCGGCCTCGATCGACTCGGCAGCGCTCAGGTGTGCGCGGACCCGTTCGACGGCGTCCTCGGGGAACAGCCCGTCGGCGACGAACTGTGCGGTCTCGCCGAGCAGTCGCTCCAGGTTCTGCTCGGCGATCTCGGCCGAGACGTCGGCGATCCGGACGGTGTGGCCGGCGAGGGCGAGGACCTGGGCGATCCCGCCGCCCATGTAGCCGGACCCGACGACGGCGATGTCGAGGGTGCTCATCGGATTGCTCCTTCGGTGCTGGTTGCTGCAGTCGGGGTCGCCGTCGCGTCGAGCTTCGTCGTCGCGAGGACGGATCGGATGTACTGCTGGTTGGTGGCGCAGACGCCGAGGCTGTCCCCGCCGTACTGCTCGGTCATGACGATCCCGCGGAACCCGTCGGCGACGGCGTCGCGCAGGACCTGGCGGTAGTTGATGAGGCCCGTCTCCATCGTGCTCGGCGCGCTCGTCGCCCAGCTCCCGTCGCCGGCCTCGTCACGCGTGTAGTTCTTCACGTGCAGGTAGTTGGTGTGCGGCATGGTCTTCGCGAAGAGCTCCCGCCAGTCCTCGACGGGACGGTGCAGGCGGATGAGGTTCGCGACGTCCGCGTTCAGGCCGACGTTGTCGAGCCCGATCTCCTCGACCAGGCGGACCGCGCTGTCGGCGGTGCCGAGGTACGTGTCCTCGTACAGCTCGAGCGCCATCGGCAGCCCGACGCTCGCAGCGTGCTCGCCGAGCTCCCGCAGTCGCTTGACCGCGGCGTTCCAGACCTCGGCGTCGTCGGGGTCCTTCGGACCCGGCGCCGTCCAGAACCAGAGCGCCCGCTTCTGAGCGTCGGTGAACGGCTGGTGCAGGCCCGTCGAGAACACCTGCATGCCCCACTCGGCCGCCGCGTCGATGGTGCGGTGGGCGTACGCGAGGTTCTCGTCCTCGTGCCCGGGCTGGATGACGCTCTTGCGCTGCAGGTGCACCGACGGGATCCCGATGCCGTGCGACTTCGCGACGGCGAACAGCTCGTCGCGGCGCGAGGCTTCGAGGTCAGCGGGCCGGATGTGGCTGTCGGCGAGTTCGGCGAGCGAGAAGCCGACGGCCTCGATCTGCCCGAACACCTCGTCCCACACCTCGGCGGGAGCGTCGTGGAAGGCCGTCCCGTCGCGGGTGACCTGCGCGAACCCGTGCAGGCACGCGGCGACCGGCCAGGTCTCCGACGTCCAGGTGGTGGGGTCCCAATCCTGGTCGACCCAGTCCTGTGGAGTGGTCACGGAATGCTCCCTTGCATGTCGTGGTGGTTCAGCCTTGAACCTCTTTCCTATAGGAAAGATACTCGCACGACGCCGGAACGCAACCCCTCCGCCTCAGCTCGTGTGGGACGCGTCCGCGCGCGAACGCAACCGGACGGCGTCGATGTGGAGCCGCATCGCGGCGACGGCCGACGTCGGGTCCGCAGCGAGCGCCTCCAGGATGGCCCGGTGTTCCTGGACCGCACGATCCGTGTCGTCCCCGCCACCCTCGACGATCTGCCGCATGCGGTGCACGCGCGTCGTGATGATCTCGGACATCTCCTCGAGGAACGGGTTCCGTGTCGCGTCGAAGATCAGCTGGTGGAACTGCCAGTCGCTGCGGAAGAAGCGGGCCATCAGCTCTTCCGGCGCGTGCGCAGCACCGACGGAGGCGACCTCGGCGGCCACCGCAGCCTGCTCGTCGAGCGCTGCTGCCAGTCGCTCGCGCAGGCCGCCGACGTCGCCGCGGGCCGCGAGCTCGACCGCGCCGCTCTCGACGATCAGCCGGGCGTCGAACAGTGCCTCGAGCTGGTCACCGGCCAGGGGCGGGGAGACCCGGTAGCCCTTGTTCGCTTCACGGGTGACGAGGCCGGTGCGTTCGAGTTGCACCAGGGCTTCGCGGACCGGGGTCGGCGAGACCCCCAGCGAGCGAGCGAGGCCGTCGATCGACAGCCGCATGCCCGGTTCGACGTCGTGGCCCATCAGGACCTCGAGCACCCGGTCGTAGACGCGGTCACGCAGGCCGAGCTGCGTGATGCGCTCCGTCCCGAAGCCGGGCATGGTCGTGGACATGGGTCGATCCTAGAGAATCCACGACTCGGGCTGAGTGCGAGGGCTCCGACCAGGCTGCGCTGCCATCGGCCCCCCACTCTTGCGAAATCGACTCACCCGCATGATCGGGCTCACGATGGACTTGCTCGCAGACATTGCGGCCTTCCAGTCCCCTTCACCTGATCGACCATGCGCCCTTGCCCCGACACGACGCCCGAATGTCGTGGTTTCTCCGTCAAAGGCCGCTCACGTCCTAGTTCGTCAGGACAAGGAGGATCAGCGCCACCCCGTCGATCAACGCGACGATGATCCCACTCCAGAACCATCGCCCTCCGGCTCCGCGATGGAGCTTTCCGTCGCGCCATCCTTCTGTGGAAATTGTTCGCTGGACACCCACTCCAACGAGCACCAGTGCGCCGACTGCAATAACCAGCAGGACTGTCCATGTGATCCAAAAGCCCGACATGTTGCGGCCCTCCTAGCCACGCGGCAGGTACTTGATCAGCTTGCCGGCGATGCCACCGCCGAAGCCTCCAATAGCCCCGCTTACCGTTCCTTCGAGTGCCGCCTGCCCATAGTTATCTCCACCTTCAACTGCTTCCTGGGCGATACCGCCAAAACCTCCGAACACTCCACCCAAGACCACTCCACCCACCAAGCAACCGATTCCTGCGGTTGACGCGCAAACTGCGGCGGTCCCGACGGCAGCGATTGTCGCCACACCCGCATTGACGGCCGCTCCCCCGACGCTACGACCCGAGGAATCTGACTTATTGATGGGGTCAGCTCCCGCGAACGCGTAGCGGTTGGCATTACTCGGGCTGAGGGGCGCGTCGAGAGTGTCACGTTCGATCCACCCGCCCGTGACGCTGGACTGCCAGCGGTACCCGAACTTGGTGAGCCCGTTGTCGGTGCTGGACGAGCGGAGACCACTCTTGAACCCGTAGGGGTTCTGCTTCCACTGCGCGCTGTCGCCGCCGACGGTGACGGTTTCGACGCCGTACGGGTCGTACGAGACGGTGTACGCGGTCTTGCCAGTGTCAGCGATCGCGGCGACAGGGTTGCCGGTGCCGTCGATGACCCACATGCTCGTGGTGCCGTCGGTGGTCTGCAGGTCCAGCGGCTGCCCCGTGCCCGGGTCGCTGATTTGCCGGTGCTATGCAACGCTATATCTCGGTGAGCACCCAAACCATCAGCGATGCTTAGTGCGACTTGGGAACGCTAAGCCTATCGCAAAATATCCGAGGAGAGCAGCACTCACTACGGCTAGGGAGCCACGCCATAAACTACCCTCTACGAAAGAAAGCACAGCGTAAATTCCAATGATCACGGCCGCTACGCCCATCACCCCAGCCACTAACTTCTGTTCGTTTTTACTTCGTGTCCTGTTGATGATTCACACCCCTATTATCGCAGCTGGTCCGAGAACGGGTTCTGGCACGGAGCTACGTAATCACTCTGCCAACGATATCCCGAAGCCCTGTCAGCATCTACTGCGGCGTCGCACTCGGCTGTCTGCGCGAATGCATCCTCGCAGGTGGCAACAGCTCCAGCACCACCGGCTACGAGCGACTTCCATCCGGATACCGGGGCTGTAGCAATACCCGCGGCACATCCCAGGCTGGTCCAGAACCGGGAAGCAGCGCCTGTTGGATCTGTGAGATTGATCGGGTCCAAGCCTGCGTAGCCATACCGATTAGCGTTAGTCGGTTCGAGCGGTGCGTCGAGGGTATCGCGTTCGGTCCACCCACCGATGGTGCTGGACTGCCAGCGGTACCCGAACTTGGTGAGCCCGTTGTCGGTGCTGGACGAGCGGAGACCACTCTTGAACCCGTAGGGGTTCTGCTTCCACTGCGCGCTGTCGCCGCCGACGGTGACGGTTTCGACGCCGTACGGGTCGTACGAGACGGTGTACGCGGTCTTGCCAGTGTCAGCGATCGCGGCGACAGGGTTGCCGGTGCCGTCGATGACCCACATGCTCGTGGTGCCGTCGGTGGTCTGCAGGTCCAGCGGCTGTCCCGTACCCGGGTCGCTGATCACAGACGCGGTTCCGGTGCCGGCGACGGTGCGACTGGTGATCACGGGGACACCGTTGGAGTCGGACGTGCCATACGTGTAGTCGTACTCGGCTCCTCCGTCGGTGACCTGCGAGAGCAGCTTGTTCATGTCGCTGCCGGCGTACTCGTAGCGGGTGGTGACACCGTCCTTCGTGGAGGACGTCATCTGCTGCGCGCCGTTGTACGTGAATGTCTGCCCGGGCGCCTTCACCATGTTGCCGACACCGTCGTACGCATACCCGTCAGACGTGATCTGCCCGGCGGTGTTGTAGGTAAGCGTCTGCGACGACGTGACATCGCCGCCGCGCTTGGCGGTGAGCCGGTTCCCGGCCGCGTCGTACGTGTACGCCCACGTGATGTTCCTCGCACCGCCGGCCTGCGCTGCCTTGGTGAGGCGGCCGTTCGAGTCGTACGTGTACGTGGTCGTCTGCTGGGTGATGTTGTCCTTGACCCACTGGATCCTGTCCGTGGCGTTCGGGCTCTTCGTCGCCGAGCAGTCACCCCCGGCGTCGATACCGGTGATGTAGCAGTACGTCAGGCTCACGACGGACTTGGACGGGTCGTCGGCGTCGACGGCGCGAACACCGGTGACGTGGTCGGACACGCCGTAGGTGATCGTCTGGTGCGCCTGCCACGACGTCGGGTCCTTGGTCGGATCCGAGTTCTCGACAGCGCCGAGCCAGGTGTCCGTGCGGCGGCCGTGGTCGTCGTTCTTGTAGACCTGCTTCGCCGTGCCGCCGTTCGCGGTCGGGTAGGTGGTGCGGGTCAGGACGTTGGCGACGTCGTAGTCGTGCGTGACGGTGCCGTGGGCGTCGATGACCTTGGCCGTGTTGCCGGCGAGATCGTAGCCGTAGGACACTGTGCCACCGCCTGCGGTGTTCGCCGTCGAGGTGAGCCGGTTCCGCTGGTCGTAGGTGTTGGTGATGGTGCCGGTCGCGGACTGCTCGGTGAGCTGATTGCCGTTGCCGTCGTAGGTGTTCGTCACCGTTGCGGTGCCGTCATCGAACGCGGTCGTCAGGAGCCGGTCGTCGTTGTCGTACGTGTACGTCGTGACGCCGCCGTCACCGTCGGTGTGGTTCTTCACGCGGCCGAAGTCGTCGTAGGAGTACTTCTGCTCCCCGACCGTGTTCGCCGGCGCCGTGATCGCCAGCAGCTGGTCGTGGGTGTCGTACGAATACGTCGTCTTCCGGTCACGGTCGCTGTCGCCGGGAGCCGTCGCGGACTTCACCGCACCCCACGCATACGGGTCGGTGCCCTTCTTGTTGTACTCGAGCTCTGCCTTCGCCGCCTCCGGACCGGAGCCGCCCGTGGCGGTCGACGTTCGGTTGCCGGGGCCGTCGTAGCCGTAGTTGGTCTCATTACCCGAGCTGTCGGTGACCTTTGACGGCAGGTAGGCAGCCGATCCGGAACCGTACGTCGCCGAGTTCTTCGTGCCCGCGCCGGACTCCGACTGCGTCAGCGACTGCTCGTTGTTCGCCCCGTAGGTGTTCTTCGACGTCGATGCGCTTGCGCCCGCGCCGACACTCGAGTTCTCGACGCCGTTGTTCGTGGACTTGTAGGAGCGGGACTGTTCCCGCTTCGCGGCGTCGACGACGTTCGTGACGAGATCGTTCCCGTCGAGGGTGTAGTTGGTGTACTTCGTGTCCGCCACAGCGACCGACTGATCGGACCGCGGGTCAGCAACCAGCGTGGTGGTGTCGTCCTTGAACGAGAACCGCGTCACAGCGGTCCCCGGCGAGCCGGCAGTGGTGTTGCGCTGTTCGACCTTCGTGACCCGGTCGGACGAGTCGTACGTGAACGCCGTCACGCCACCCTCGGGCGCCGTGATCGAGGTCAGGTTTCCGCTGGTGTACGCGAACGTGGTCTTCTTGCCGAGCGCGTCCGTGTACGTGGTGATGTCGCCGGTGCTGTTCTTCGTCCACGACACGCTCCGCGAGCTCGAGCCACTGGTCTGCGAGAACGTCTGCACACCGTTGGCGTACGACGAGTTCGCCGTCCGGGCCCCGGTGACACCCGCGGTCGAGACGAGGGACTTCAGGGTGAAGCCCGGCTCGTCGGAGTTGAAGCTGATCTGGTTCTTGTTCCGGTCCACGATCGAGGTGGGCTGACCCGCGAGGTTGAAGTGCGTCGTCGAGTTCGACGTCCACCCCTTCAACGTGTACTCGTGCGTCGTGCTGTTGTCGACGCGGGTCAGGGTCTGCTGCAGACCAGCCGGGCTGGTGAAAGCGCCCTGCGCCCCGGACGGACGGAACTGCCACGTCGTCCCGACGGCGTCCGTGTAGATGACACCGTCGGCGTTCGCGGTGAGGTCCCCAGCGCCGGCGAGGGCGTACTGCCACCGGTTCGCGTCCATCGTGTTGGTGTCACCGACGGTGGTGCTGCGCGAGTTGTACGCGGCGCCGATCGTGGTGTTCTCGGTCACTCCCGGCAGGCTCATCGCAGTCGTGCTGACCAGAAGGTTGCCGGTGCCGACGTCGACGGACGCGTTGGTCTGGTCCGTGATCGGGAACGGGAGTGTCGTCGCCGAGGTTCGTTTGCCGGTCCGGTTCGTCTCACCCGGGCCGCCGGGCAGCGAGTTGTACGCACCCTGCAGGTCCACGAGGTAGTCCATCGCCCCCTTGCCCATGTTCTTGATGCGGATCTTCCCGTTCGCCCCCATCGGAGCGACCACGGTGTTCGACACCTTCGAGGTCTTGTCACTGCTGATCGCCGACGAGGTCGGCTCAGCCGCACCATCGGCCCACATCTTCGCGTACGAGTCCGCACCGCTGTCGTTGACCGCAGTGAACGTCACCGCGGCAGCCGACAAGCCGCCCTCAACGGTCGGGGCGCCCTGGACGCCACCGACCTGCACCGTGAACGAGGCACCCGAAGCGATGCTCGCGGTCTTGCGGGTGTCGATGAGGCGACCGTTCAACGGGGTGAAACCACCGCCCGGGTTGGACTTGAGGAAGTAGCCCTGGATGTCGACGACGAGGTCGATCTTCCCGCCCTCCGCGGCGGTGTCGATGCTGAACTTCCCGTCGGCGTTCAACGCGACCTGCGCGTTCATCGCCGTCTCGAGGTCCTCATTCGAGTTGTAGTTGAGGACGCCGGTGCTCCGGGTCTCACCGGTGGGCGTCGGACGGACGTAGCCGGCCTTGCCCGATCGGTTGATGACGATGATGTTCACCGCGACCGCCGCGGCACCCTCGGGGATGCCGTTCGAGCCCGTCGCCTGGATCGTGCGCTGCGAACCCGCGGGGATCTGCCCCTGCGCGCCACCGATCCCGCCACGAGAGTCGAGCACGCGCGACGGGGACATCGCCACGAACCCACCGGCCGAGACACCGTTCTTCGTCGACGTGTAGTAGCCGGTGATGTCGATGATGACCTTCGACTGCGCCGTCTCGGTCCGCACCTGGATCGTGCCGTCGTCCGCGACCGCGAGCAGCCCGGTGTTCGACCGGTTCCCACCGACACCGGAGTTGTAGATCATCAGCAGCGTCGTCGTGTCGGCATCGTCGGCACGCATCTGCAGCTGCCCCGACCCCTTCGGGTCAGCGACCGTGACCATCATCGTCACGGCGCCGATCCCCGACGACGGGAGCCCGGCGGCTCCGGCGATCTTCACCGTGCGGAACGTCCCTGCCGACGTCGCACCTTCCAGCACGCGGGCGTTCGAAGGCATCGGCACGTACTGCCCGCCCGTCCCGGTCACCACAGCCTGTGCCGGTGTCGGCTGCGACACCACCACCAACAACGAACCCAGCAGGGCGACCAACGCCACCACCGCCAGCATCACTCCACGAACGCGACCGGACCACGACGCAGCGAACACGCTCAAGAAACCCCTCTTGCGGCTGCTGCAGCTCACCAGTCCCTGCGACGGTGCTGTGCAGCCACACAGCACGTTACGGAGCTTCGCTCACGCATGCTCCCCCACATCGGGGGGTCGATAGTTGCATGATGGAACCGATAAGACCGGCCCAGAAACACCGGGGTTCCGCGCCCCCAAGGCGCCGGACTCGGAACGGTGATCTTCACGGGTACTGCAACGATCCGCGCGATCCGGACACCGGACGCGGGCTGCAGCCTCCCGAGCTGTCGGAGCAGGACGGTAACGTGCCGCCATGCACTGGGGGGACACCGGACTCGATGACGACCAGATCGCGTTCGTGCAGCAGACGCTCCCCGATGCCGTCGTCGTGGCCGATGACTCGTGGGGGCTCCTCGACACCAGGGTCCTGCACATCCGCGCTGGCGACGACGGCTTCACCGTGAAGGCCTCCGGCCCGACCAACACCCACTTCCCCCGCGAGCTCGAAGCGCACCGCACCGCCACCGCCGCGCTCCGAGCGAGCGGGGACACCGGTGCCCTCGTCGCGGCGAACGAGGAGCACCGCGTCCTCGTGCTCGAACGCGTCCCCGGGCACCTCGCCCTCGGGACCCCGGACGAGCACGATCCAGACGTCCACCGTCAGGCCGGCGCAGTGCTCCGACGACTGCACGACCAGGACACCCGCCATGACCCGACGTTCCTGCAGCACGAGCAGGCGAAGGCACTGGCCGCCCTCGACGCACCGCACCGGATCCCGGACGAGGTGGTCGCCCGCGCACGAGCGGCCCTGCGCGCACTCCCGACCGACCGCACGACGCAGTCCCTCGTCCCGACCCACGGCGACTTCCACCCGCGCAACTGGATCGTGGACAACGACGCCCGCGACGCCCGCGACGACCACCACCGCAGGCTCCGCGTCATCGACTTCGGCCGGTTCGGCTGGCGCCCCGCGTCCTTCGACCTCACCCGCCTCGCGGTGCTGCACTGGCAGCACGATCCCAGGCTCGAAGCGGCGTTCTTCGACGGGTACGGCGACGATCCGCGCACTCCGGACGCGTGGCGCTGGCTCCAACTCCGCGAAGCAGTGGGGACGGCGACCTGGGCCTACGCGGTCGGCGACGAGGGCTTCGAAGCCCAGGGCCACGACATGCTCCAGGGTGCCCTCGCCGCGTTCTGACCCGTCAGACCGGAACGCAGCTCACGGCACCCGCACGAACCGCGGCGCCCCACGGTCCCGCAACCGGAAGCCGAGGTGCTGGTAGAGCCCGATCGCACCGGTGTTCCCGGCGGCCGCGTGCATCAGCGGGGTCTCGCCCCGCTCCCGGATCCCGTGCGCGACGGCGAGCACCAACCGGCGCCCGAACCCCTGCCCCCGGTACGCGTCGTCCGTGCACACCGCGCTGATCTCGGTCCACCCCGGCGGGTGCAGGCGCTCCCCCGCCATCGCGACGAGCCGTCCGTCCCGCCGGATGCCCAGGTACGTGCCGAGCTCGATCGTCCGCGGCAGGAACGGCCCGGGCTTCGTCCGCTCGACCAGGGCGGTCATCTCCGGCACGTCGTCGGGCGTCAGCACGACGGCTTCGTCGTCCGGCGCACCCTCGATCGCCTCACCGGTCAGCTGCACGCCGCCGGCACCCTCGACGAGGTCCCACCCCTCGGGCAGGACGGCAGCCGCACCGACGCCGAGCATCCCGCCCGACCCGAGCAGCGCCCGGACGTCCTCCCAGTCCTGCGCGGTCGGCTGTGCGGGGATCCCCGTCCACACCGACACGTCCGTCTGGTAGCGGACGACGTCGCCGCGCCGCTCGGCGAACCGCGCGTGGTGGCTGTTCAGTGCGGCCATCGCGGGGGCGTCGAGCATGCGCGTCGGGGTGCCGTCGTCGGCGATGGTCAGGTCGAGGGTCCGGAGCGCCTCGCCCCGGGAGTCTCCGCCGCGGAACCCGAGGTCCTCGATCCGCCGACGATCGCCGTCCGCCCACCCGGCGGTGTCCGCGACCACGCCCGAGGCGTACTGGTTCGTGGCACGGTGGACGACCTGCTCGACGTCCGCTGCCGAGGCCACGAGGACCTCTCCGGGTCGCGTCAGATCAGTGGTCGTCATCCCACCATTGTCCGCCCGCGGCGAGCGCCGCCGGCGCATCGTTGCACCCGGTGACGGCACGGTGCGAAGTTGACCACCCGGTGCGAGGAAACAAGCTCGCACCGAGCGTGCAACCTCGCACCACGAAGAACCCGCGCGCGCACCAGACCAGCACCGAGCACCCCGCCCCGCCAGGCCTCACCCCAGCCGCGCCGCCACGAACTCCACCATCCGCCGCACGAGCAGCGCCTGCGACGCCGCCCGCCGGTACTCGTGCCCCTCACCCTCGAGCTCCAGGTACTCCACGTCGTGCGCCCGCTCCCGCAGCGCCGCGACCACCTGGTGCGCCTCACCGATCGGCACGTTCGTGTCGAGCTCCCCGTGCACGACGAGCAACGGCGCCGTGACGTCGTCGATCGCCCGCATCGGCGACAGGGCCGCGAGCAGGGCTTCGTCCTCGACGGGGTGGCCGTACTTCGTGGCGGCAGCGGCCGCGATCCACGGTTCGGTGTCCCGGTAGAAGGTCGCGAAGTCGCTCATCCCGCACACCGCGACCCCGGCCGCGAACACGTCGGGCGTGAACGCCAGGGACGCCAAGGTCGCGTACCCGCCGTACGAGCGCCCCTCGACGGCGACCCGGGAGCGATCGGCGTACCCGTTGGTCACCAGGAACCGCGCGCAGTCGACGACGTCGGCGAGCGCGTTCCACCGCAGCGCCAGGTCGTCGGCGTGCACGAACTCGTGACCGTACCCGGAGGACCCGCGGATGTTCGGCGCGAACACGGTCACCCCGGCGGCGGCGAGCGCCTGGTGCTGCGGCGAGAACGTGGGGCGTTCCTGCGACTCCGGTCCGCCGTGCAGGTGGACGAGCGCTGCGCGGCCGGGAGGCCCGACATGCGTTCCGACGTCGGCTCCCGCCACCGACGCGGTCGGCTCCACGGCCCGGTACAGCCAGCCGGTCAGCTCCAGTCCGTCACGGGCGGCGAACCGTTCGAGCGTCGGCTCGACCAGCTGCACGTCCGGCAGCGCGGGGACGTCGGTGACCCGGCTCCAGGTCAGCGCGTTCGTGTCGAGCCGCCAGAGTTCGCGCGGACGGGTCGGCCCCTCGACGGCGAGCAGGACGCTCCGGCCGTCGCGGCTGAGCACGGGGTCGGTGACGACGTACCCGGGCAGGTCCGGCACGGGGGTGCGCGAGGCGTCGTGCGTGTTGATGAGGTCGAGTTCGCTGCGACCGTCGACGTTCCAGACGAGCAGCACGGTGCGGCCGGCGTCGTCGGCGTCCAGGTACTCGAGCTCGGCGTCGTCGCGCTCGACGATCCGCCGGGGTGTGCCGCGCCAGCCGTGCGGCCCGACCGGCTGCGCGACGAGTCCGCGGCGGGGCAGTCCGGCCTCGGTGGCGACGTAGGCGACGAGCGGGCTGGTCTCGCTCGCGGGCGAGGGCCGCAGGAACGCGATCTCGGCGGACCCGTCGGGGTCGTCCGCGAACAGGGCGTGGCTCTCGTCGGTCAGCCGGTCGACGACGACCACGAACTCCTGGCCGCGCTGCCCGTCGCTCAGCACGACGAGCCGTTCCTCCACTGACAGGTCGAGGATGTGGATGAGCTCCCCCACGGCCAGGTCGTCGCGGTCGCCGCTGACCGGGTCGACCAGGTACGCACGGGCCGGCTGCTCGGGCTCGGTCGAGGGCAGGGTGATGACGACCCGGTGGCCGCTGCGGCTCCACGGCCCGAGTTCGGCGTGCTGGTACCGCGAGCCGGCGATCTGCGCGGCGTCGGTGCCGTCCGGCCGCACCACCCAGACCTGCTGCTTCACGCCGCCGTCGGTCGCGATGGCGACGGCGAGCCACTCCCCGTCGGACGACCACGACACCCGGATCACGGGGTCGTCGGACAGCGCGATCCGCACCGGTTCCGGCAGTTCACCGTCGACGACGACGTCCTGCACGAAGACCTCGGGGGTGCCGTGCCGGTCGCTCACGAACGCCACGCGCCGGGCGTTCCGGGTCATGGTCGGTCCCCACGACCCCCAGGCGGCGGTGAGCTGCGCACCCAGGCCGGCCGCGGCCCTGGTGGTGACCGACGGCTCGACGGTGGCCGACGACGCGACGCCCTGCGCGCCTCCAATCCGGACGGCACCCACGGTCACCGCACCCCCTGCTGCTGCAGCCACATCTCGATCAGGCCGAGCTGCCAGAGCGCGTTCGCGCCGATCGCGGTCCTGGTGCTGTTCGGGTCCTGCAGCATCCGCTCGACGGTGGCGGGGTCGAAGAGCCCGCGCTCCCGCGCCTCGGGGGCGTGCAGCGCGTCCCGGACGCGCTGCAGGTACGGACCCTCGAGCTGCCGGATGGCGGGGACCGGGAACGAGCCCTTGCTGCGGTCGATGACGGCGTCGGGCACGATCCCGCGCGAGGCGCGCTTCATCACGCCCTTGCCGCCGTCGGTGAGCTTCATCGACGGCGGGATCGCGGCGGCGAGCTCGACGAACTCGTGGTCCAGGAACGGCACGCGGGCCTCGAGCCCCCACGCCATCGTCATGTTGTCGACGCGCTTCACCGGGTCGTCGACGAGCATGATCGTCGTGTCGCTGCGGAGCGCGGCATCCACGCTCGTCTCCGCGCCCGGCCGTGCGAACTGGCGGTCCACGAACGCCGACGGGGTGTCGTCGTCGCTCTTCCACCGCTCCCCGAGCAGGCCCTGCAGCGCCGGCCACCGGCGGTCCATGAACACGGAGCGGTAGGCCTCGGCGGCCTGGTCGCGCGGCACGTCGGCGAGCGGCGGGTACCAGTCGTAGCCGGCGAGCACCTCGTCGGCGCCCTGGCCGGACTGCACCACCTTGACGTGCTGCGAGACCTCCTGCGACAGCAGGTAGAAGGCGACGCAGTCGTGGCTGACCATGGGCTCGCTCATGGCGGCGACAGCACCGTCGATGCCGTCGAGCAGCCGCGACGAGGGGATGTGGATGCGGTGGTGGTCGGTGCCGAAGTGCTTCGCCACCTGGTCGGAGTACTCGAACTCGTCGCCGGATTCACCGCCCGCCGCCTCGAACCCGATGCTGAACGTGGCGAGGTCCTGCTGCCCGGCCTCGGCGAGCAGCCCGACCACGAGCGAGGAGTCGATCCCACCGGAGAGCAGCACCCCGACGGGGACGTCGGCGACCATCCGGCGCTCGACGGCGGTGCGGAGCGAGCCGATGAACGCCTGCTCCCAGTCCCGCTCGGACCAGTCGGACTTGGCTGGGTCGCGCTCGAAGCGCGGCTCCCAGTAGACGGTGTCGTGTGTGGTGCCGTCGGGGTCGATCACGCGGACGGTCGCGGGCGGGAGCTTGCCGACGCCGGCCAGGATCGTGCGGGGTGCGGGGACGATCGAGTGGAAGCTCATGTACGAGGCGAAGGCGACGGGGTCGATGGACGTGTCGATGCCCGACCCACCGTCTCCCGCAAGGATCGCGGGTAGTGACGAAGCGAACCGGAGCCCGCCGGGGACGGGCGCGACGTAGAGCGGCTTGATGCCGAGCCGGTCCCGCGCCAGCACCAGTCGGCCACTGCCGTGCTCCCAGATGGCGATGGCGAACATCCCGATCAGGTGGTCGACGAACGCGGTGCCCCACTCGGCGTACGCCAGGGCGATGACCTCGGTGTCCGACGTCGACGCGAACCGGTGCCCCTTGCCGTGCAGCTCGTCGCGGAGTTGCACGTAGTTGTAGACCATCCCGTTGTAGGCGATCGTCAGCCCCGCCTCGGCCAGCACCATCGGCTGCGCGCCCGCGGTGGACAGGTCGACGATGGACAGCCGTCGGTGGCCGAGCGCGACCGGGCCGCGAGCCCACAGGCCGTCGCCGTCCGGGCCGCGGTGCGTCATGCAGCCGGTCATCCGGGCGACCGCCCCGACGTCCGGCGCTCGGCCGTCGAAGCGGATCTCACCCGCGAGTCCACACATCAGCGCTCTCCCTCGGTGTCCGCCGGGGCGTTCCCGACGATCCACGTGTCCTTCGCGCCGCCGCCCTGCGACGAGTTGACGACCATGCTGCCCTCGGGCGCGACGCGCGTCAGGGCCACGTCGGCCAGGTGCACGTCGTCCGGTCCGGTCCCCGTCGCGTACACGAAGGCCCGCAGGTCCACGTGCCGAGGGTCGAGACCGGCGGGTCCGATCGTCGGGTGCGAGGACAGCTGCACCACCTCCTGCCCCACCCACCCGGCGGGGTCGGCCGCGATCTCGCGCCGTCGCTCGGCCACCTCGGGGGCGCTCGCGCTCGGTCCGATCAGGACCCCGCGGCCGCCCTCGCCGTCGACCGGCTTCGTGACGAGTTCCCCGACGCGGTCCAGGACCGACAGCCGTTCGACCTCGATGCTCGTGCGGTACGTCGGCACCGATGCCAACAGGGGTTTCTCGTCCAGGTAGTACCAGATCAGGTCCGGCACGGTGACGTACATCGCCTTGTCGTCGACCAGCGCGTTGCCCGGCGCGTTCGCCAGGTAGACGCGTCCTGCCTCCGCCGCGTCGAGGATCCGCGCACCGAGGTCGGGAGCGTGCTCCGCCGTCAGCGCGCTGACGTCGCGGTCGATCCGCAGGTACAGCCCGTCGAGCACGTCACCCGTCGTCGCGTCGACCACGCGTCCGTCGCGGACGTCCAGGTCGGACCCGGACACCAGGCGCAGCCCGGCCCCGTCGGCCAGCCTGCGGTGCTCGAACCACGCGCCGGCGGCGGGGCCGTCACTGACCAGCGCGATCACCGGGTCGGTCGCGCCCGTCACCGCGGTGGTGTTCGCGCAGAGGGTCCGGCGCAACCGGTCGGTCACGCCGTGCGGATCGCGCAGGTTCGCCGGCCGCGGGGCGTCCGGCACGACGTCGTCCATCAGCTCGCGCAGGGCGATGCCGTACGCGACGCCCGAGGGCGAGCGGACGTTGTCCTCGAGCACCCGCCAGCCGCCGAACTCGTTGCGCACCAGGTCGAACCCGAGCACCGGCGCACGGACCGCGGTCGCCGGCAGCCGCGTGGCGTCCGGGTCCCAGCCCTTCGCACCGACGAAGTGGTCCGCGTCCAGCACGCCGTCGGCCACGATCCGCCGATCGCCGTACGCGTCGCGCAGGAACAGTTCGATCGCGCGGGACCGCTGCCCCAGGCCACGCTCGAGCTGCGACCACTCGTACGCGCTGATCGTCCGGGGCACCAGGTCACAGCCGAACGCCTGCGCACCGCCGTCGACCACGAAGCCGACCTGGTGCTCGCGGGTCCAGGCGTCGCGGGCGGTGCAACGATCGATCGCGGTCTCGGCGTCCCAGCCGTCGAAGAAGGCAGCCAGGTCACGGAACGCCGGTCGGGGTCGCGCCCCGGGGCCGACCGCCTCGTCGCCGGCACGGACGCGGTACCCGGGGAGCGGGACCACCGGGTCCTCGTCGCGTCCGGACGGCAGCCCCGCGGTGTCCTCCACCACCAGGGCGACGACGTCGTCGATCTCCCCGCGCTCGGCGTACGCGGTGCGCTGCCGATCGGTGGAGTTGCCGCGGGCCAGGGTGGCGTCGAGCAGCTCCGTCACCGTGCCCCAGTCGCCGAGCTCCTCGAGCTCCGGGCGCAGGCGGGACACGAGCTGGCGCACCGCGACCTCGGCGGGCAGGCGTTCGGGGTGCTGCCCGAGGCCGACCAGCTCGCCGCTCAGCCCGGAGCGGGCGGCCTGCCACATCGCCGCACGGTGCAGCGGTTCGCTGCGCGGGTGCCACTCGGCGCCGGACACGACCGACTTCTCGGCCTTGCGCACGGCGGCGCGGAAGAGTCCGGCGATGAGCACGGCGTCGTCCACCACCGGGGTCGCGTCGCAGACCCGCAGCTCGAGCGTCGGCGCGTGTGACGACGGCCGGACGTCGAAGTAGGCCATCTTCTTGTCGGCGATCACGCCCGAGGCGATCAGGTCGTCGAGCACCCGGTCGTACTCGGCGGCGTCCTCCACCGGGCCGAAGCTGCCGGCCGACGGCCACCGCTGCCAGATGATGCTCCGGAACGAGGCGTACCCGGTGTCCTGCCCGTTCCAGAACGGACTCGACGCACTCAGGGCCAGCAGCACCGGGAGCACCGGCGCCACCCGCTGGGCGATCAGCACCGCCAGGTCGCGGTCGCTCACCCCGACGTGCACCTGCAGGCCGCAGATGAGCTGCTCGTCGACGAGCATCCGGTACTGCTCCTGCATCCGGCCGTACCGCCCGCCGGCGCTCAGCTCGAAGTCGGCGTACTCCGACCTCGGCGCGGTGCCGACGGCGGCGATCGTGACCCCGGCCGGGGCGATCGCGGCACTGAGCTCGCTGCGCAGGTCGACGATCACCCGCCGCAGGTCGTCGAGGGTCCGCACCACCGGGGTGTTCGTCTCGATCGTCGTGCGCTGCAGCTCCGCGCCGAAACGGTCGGTGGGCAGCTTGGGCAGAAGGCGGGGGGCCTTCGCGGAAAGTCGGCCGGACTCGAGGTCGATGAGGTGCAGCTCTTCCTCGGCGCCGAGCGTCAGCTCTGCACTCATGGCTGGAACCTACGCGAGACGCCCGTGCCGTGTCTGCCGCGGCACTCCCCCGACTCACACTCGTAACACGCCCGCGGGGTGCGGTCACGGCACCGTGCGACACTCACTCCGTGACCCAGACCAGGACCGGCCCCCGACACGAACACCGGGCACCGGTCGCCGCGGCGGTGCTGGTCAACCTGGCGCTCAGCCTGTTCCTGCCCGACGAGGTGCTGTTCTTCCCGTCGTGGGTCGTGCCGGTGCTCGGCGTCCTGCTGCTCACCCCGCTGATCGTCTTCAACCCGCGGCGCCTGACCCGCGAGACCACCTGGTCCCGGTGGGTGTCCTTCGCGCTGGCGGGACTGCTGACCGTCGCGAGCCAGCTCACGGTGATCCGGACGATCACCGAGTTGCTGGGCGGCCACGCGGACGGAGCGGCCGTGCTGCTCACCGCCCTGCAGGTGTGGGTGAGCACGATCATCGTGTTCGGGCTCGTCTACTGGGAGCTCGACCGCGGGGGTCCGGTGGCCCGGCGACGCCCCGAACTGTGGTCGAGCGCCGAAGCGGACTTCCAGTTCCCGCAGGAAACCGACCCGAAGACCGCCGACTGGCGCCCGGTCTACCTCGACTACCTCTACGTCGCGATGACGAACATGATGGCCTTCAGCCCCACGGACACGATGCCGATGACCGTCCGGGCGAAGATGATCATGGCGTACCAGGCGCTCAGCGGGTTCATCCTGCTGGCGCTGGTCATCTCGCGCGCGGTCAACATCATCAGCTGACACCGCGCTCCGGACCGGTGGAACCACGGACGGGAGGCACGGTGCCAGCTGGCACCGTGCCTCCCGTCCGTCGTCCGGTCGCCGCTACTGCGGGTCGGCGGGCTCGCCGCCCGAGTCGACGTCGCTGTCCTGCTGCGGGTCCTTCGTCGCGTCACCCGTCGACGACCCGTCCGGCAGGTCCTCGGTGTACTGCTGCTGGGTCTCGGTGGGATCGCTCGATCCGTCCGGTGTCGTCGAATCAGTCATGGCCCGGACGGTACGCGGACCGGCACCACGACCGTTCAGCGAGCGGACCCGCGCCGGAGCGCCACCCGCTGCAGCAGCATGATCGTCTTGCCGTCGGCGATCCGGCCGTCCGCGACCATCGCGAGTGCCGCATCGAGCGGGAGCTCGAGCACCTCGATGTCCTCACCCTCGTCCTCCACACCGCCGCCGGCCTCGACCCGGTCCGCGGGCGTGTACGCGCCCACGTAGAAGTGGACCCGCTCGGTGACCGAACCGGGGCTCATGAACACGGCACCCAGGTGCTCGAGCGCGCCGAGCCGGATGCCGAGCTCCTCGGCGGCCTCGCGCCGGACGGCGGTCTCCGGGTCGTCCTCGTCGAGCAGACCCGCAGCGGCCTCGATCAGCATGCCGTCCGGGTGTCCGTTCACGTACGCCGGCCACCGGAACTGCCGCGTGAGCAGCACCGTGCCGCGCTCGGCGTCGTACGGCAGCACCGTCGCACCGTTGCCGCGGTCGTAGGTCTCGCGCTGCTGCCGGTCCCACCGACCGTCACGGCGCCGGACGTCCAGGGTCGTGCGGCGGAGCACGTGCCATCCGTTCGACACCACCTCGACGTCCCGCACGACGACGTCGGGGTTGCGGTCGATGTCGCGGCCGACGGCGTCGAGCCCCGTCCGGCCACGATCGTCGGGGACGTCCACTCCGGGACGCTGGACGGTGGTGCGTTCGTCGGTCACACGATCACCGTAGCGAGGCACCCCGGCAGGACTCCGCCCCCTCGGTACGCTCGACGTGCCGCACCAGGGAGCGGCAGAGGACGGTGCAGCATGACCAGGACGTTCATCCTCCGACGACCGGACCGACCGCGGGTGGTCACCGTGTCATTCGTGCTGTGGCTGGTGTGGGTGGTCGCCTGCATCGCTGCCACGGTGCTGCAGTTCTGGAGGCCGGACGCGGCGGTCGACCCGGCTCCGGTCATCGCCGGGATCGTCGCCCTGGTGCTCTGGGCCCTGGTGACGTGGGCGGTGTTCCGGACGGCAGCGGGATCCCGGGTCGCACGCATCGTGCTCGTCGTCGTCGCGGGCTTCCGCGCGGTCCTGAGCATCACCGGCGGCCAGCTCGACGTCCTGACGATCGCACTGTCGGTCGTCGCCGCGGTCCTGCTCTTCCTGCCCACCGCGCGCCCGTACTTCGCCGCACGAGCGGCGTGGAGGACCGGCCACGGGTTCGACGGGACCGGCGTGTCGGGGCCGAGCCGTGCCTCCGCGCCGGATCCTGACCACACGACGGAGGCGGACCGGTCCTGACGCCGGAGGTTCGACGGACGGCCCGGGGAAGCCCCTCGAGACCAGGCCCCGGAAACAGGAAAGGCCCCGGATTCCTCCGGGGCCTTTCCTGTTCTTCGCCTGGTGCGCGAGGGGGGACTTGAACCCCCACGCCGTTTCCAGCACACGGACCTGAACCGTGCGCGTCTACCAATTCCGCCACTCGCGCCAGCCCCGAAACACTACCACGCACAGACGGGTGTCAACGCCAACCACTACCATGCAGTGGTTGACGACCGACGACACGGGAGACGCATGGGCCTGCTGGACAACTTCGAGCGAGGGTTGGAACGCGCCGTCAACGGCGCGTTCGCCAAGACCTTCCGCTCCGGGGTGCAGCCCGTCGAGATCTCGAGCGCCCTGCGGCGCGAGCTCGACACCAAGGCCGCGGTGGTCTCCCGCGAGCGCATCCTCGTGCCGAACGAGTTCACCGTTCGCCTGGCGCCGCCGGACTGCACACGCATGAACGACGTCGGTCGTCCGCTCATCGACGAACTGACCCAGATGGTGCACCAACACGCCGTGGCGCAGAACTACTCGTTCTCCGGCCCGGTCACCATCCGGCTCCAGCAGGACGGCACGCTCTCGACGGGCATCCTGCAGGTCGACTCCACCACCGTCCAGCGCGACGTGGCCTGGATCCCCGTGCTCGACATCGGCTCCCAGCGGCACCGACTGCACCGCGGGCGCACGGTGATCGGGCGCGGCAGCGACGCGGACATCACCATCGCGGACACCGGGACGAGCCGCAAGCACGTCGAGGTCCTGTGGGACGGCAAGCACGCGCAGGCCACCGATCTCGGCTCCACGAACGGCTCGAAGCTGAACGGTCAGCACTTCCAGCAGGCGATCGTTGAGCCGGACTCCACCATCGAGATCGGTCGGACCCGTATGGTGTTCCGGGTGATCCCGGAGAACGACGGAGGTGCTCGATGACCACAGGCCTGACCCTGCTCGTCCTGCGCTTCGTGTTCCTCGCGGTGCTCTGGCTGTTCGTCTTCGTGATCGTGTTCGCCCTGCGCAGCGATCTCTTCGGCCAGCGCGTCCGCACGATCCCGACCGATCCCAAGTCGGCCCCGTCCGGACCGAGCACCCCCACCGTCCCGGCAGCGGCGGCCCCCGGCCCCGCGTCCAGCGGCGCGTTCACGGACGTCATCGGACAGCCCGGTGGTGGACAGCGTCCCGCCTCGTCGGCCGCGTCCCGCCTGGTCATCACCGAGGGTGCGCGCGAGGGCATGGAGATGCCGCTCGGTGGCGGCCCCATCACGATCGGGCGCTCGAGCGAGTCGAACGTCGTGATCCGCGACGACTACACCTCGACCAACCACGCTCGCCTCGACCTGCGCGCCGACGGCTGGCTCCTCACCGACCTCGAGTCCACGAACGGCACCTTCGTCAACGGTCAGAAGGTGAGCGCTCCCGTCCTCGTGGCAGAGGGCACGCCGATCACGATCGGGACGACGACGTTCGAGCTGCGGCGGTAACCCGGCATGACCGCTCGCACGCTGAGCGCCGCTGTGTCCCACGTTGGGCGCATCCGCGCGAACAACCAGGACTCCGGCTACGCCGGGGCGCACCTGTTCGCGGTGGCGGACGGCATGGGCGGCCACGCCGGCGGTGACGTCGCCTCGGCGATCGCGATCCGCCGCATCCGCGAGGTCGACCGCGAGTTCCCCTCGGCGCACGACGCCGAGTTCGCACTGCAGTCGGCACTCATCGCCGCGAACCAGCTGATCACCGAGACCGTGTTCGAGCACCAGGAGCTCACCGGCATGGGCACCACGGTGTCCGCGATGATCCGCGTCGGCGAGCAGATCGCGATCGCGCACATCGGCGACTCCCGCATCTACCGCCACCGCGACGGCGAACTGCAGCAGATCACGTCGGACCACACGTTCGTCCAGCGACTGGTCGACAGCGGCCGGATCACGCCGGAGGAAGCCGCGGTGCACCCGCGCCGCTCCGTGCTGATGCGCGTGCTGGGCGACGTCGACGCAGCACCCGAGGTCGACACCGCGATCATGGACATCCAGCCGGGCGACCGCTGGCTGCTCTGCTCCGACGGCCTGTCGTCGTACCTGGCCGAAGAGCGGATCCGGCACGCCCTGGCGTCGAACATGGACGCCAACCAGGTCACGCAGCGCCTGGTGAAGGAGACGCTCGACCACGGCGCCCCCGACAACGTCACCGTCGTGGTGATGGACGTCACGGACACCGAGCCCGAGGACGACGACGACGCGGCCACCACCGTCGGGTCCGCCGCGGCGCCCCTCACCTTCGAGGCGTCGACCGGCCGCAAGCCGATCCGCCTCCCCACGATCCTGCTCCACCCGCTCAAGGTCACCACTGCGCCCGAGGACTCGCACTTCGAGCCCGAGTCCGACCAGTTCTTCGCCGAGCTCATCGCCGAGGACCGCCGACGCCGCATCCGTCGTCGGGTGTCCTGGACCGTCGCGCTCGTGGTCGCCGTCGCCGTGCTCGTCGGCGCCGTGTTCGTCGGTTGGCGGATCACCCAGGACCACTACTACGTCGGCACCGACCGGGGCACCGTCGCGATCTACAAGGGCGTGCAGCAGTCGATCGGGCCGTTGGCGCTGTCGGACGTGTACGAGGACAGCGACATCACGGTCTCGTCGCTGCCGGACTACACCCGCGAGAACGTCCGCTCGACGATCAACGCGCAGTCGCTCTCCGACGCCCGTGACATCGTCGAGCGCCTGCGCAAGGCCGCCGCGACCGGTGAGGACCAGGCCGGCACCGGCGGGGACGGCAACGCGAGTCCGTCGCCGTCGCCCTCACCGACGCGATCGTCCTCGCCGTCGCCGAACCCGACGCGGAGCTCGCGATGAGCACCGCCACGGCCGCCCAGTCCTTCACGCAGGCGATCACGATCAAGCTCCGGGAGCCCGCCCGTGCGCGGAACCTCGAGCTCTTCCTGCTCGTCATCGCCTGCGGCATCTGCGCGGGCGCGATGGTGCTCGTGCAGCTCGGCACCAAGGGCCGGCTGTTCGACCAGTCGGTGCTCTGGGTGGGTGGCGGCATCCTCGGCCTCGCGCTCGTCATGCACGTGGTGTTGCGCGTCGTCGCGAAGAACGCCGACCCGTTCATCCTGCCGATCGCGCTCGTCCTGAACGGCATCGGCATCGCCGAGATCTACCGCATCGACGTCCACAACGGCCTGTCCGGCTGGGACGCCATCGGCGTGAAGCAGATCGTCTGGACGATGCTCGCGATGGTCCTGGCGATCATCACGCTCGTCGCCGTCCGGAACCACCGGTTCCTGCAGCGGTACCGCTACATCTTCATGGCGCTGACGATCGTCCTGCTGCTCCTGCCCATGCTGCCCGGCATCGGCACGAACATCGGCGGCGCGCGGGTCTGGATCAAGATCGGCCCGTTCTCGTTCCAGCCCGGTGAGCTCGCGAAGATCACCATGGCGCTGTTCTTCGCCGGGTACCTCGTCACCGCCCGTGACTCGCTGTCGATCGTCGGCAAGAAGTTCCTCGGCATGACGTTCCCGCGTGCCCGCGACCTCGGGCCCATCCTGGTGATGTGGGGCGCCGCGATGGCCGTGCTCGTGTTCCAGCGCGACCTCGGCACCGCCCTGCTCTACTTCGGCCTGTTCCTCGTGATGATCTACGTCGCCACGGCACGGGTCAGCTGGGTCGCGATCGGTCTCACGCTGTTCATCGGTGGCGCCCTCGTCGCACAGAGTCTCCTCGAGTACGTCCGTGGCCGCTTCGAACAGTGGCTCGACCCGTTCAACCAAGAGGTCTTCAGCCGCGACACCCAGGCGAGCTACCAGCTCGTGCAGGGCCTGTTCGGCTTCGCGAACGGCGGGATCACCGGCACCGGCCTCGGCCAGGGCCGGCCGTACATCACCCCGGTCGCCAACGCCGACTACATCGTCGCGTCACTCGGCGAAGAGCTCGGCCTGATCGGTGTCTTCGCGATCCTCGCGCTCTTCATCGTGTTCGCGTCCCGTGGCATCCGCGTCGGGTTCATGGCGCAGGACGACTTCGGCAAGCTGCTCGGTGTGGGCTTCGGCTTCATCATCGCCCTGCAGGTGTTCGTCGTCGTCGGCGGCATCACCCGGATCATCCCCGTCACCGGTCTGACCACCCCGTTCATGGCCGCGGGTGGTTCCTCGCTCATCGCCAACTGGATCATCGCCGCGATGCTGCTGCGCCTGACCGACGCGATCCCCGCCGAACAGCGTGTCCAGCAGGGCGCGATCCCCGCCGCGAGCGGGCGGTCCGCGCGCGCGACCAGGAAGGAGCGTCGTCGATGAACCGACAGCTCCGCGGTGTCTCGACCGTCATCGTGCTCATGTTCGTCGCACTCTTCGTGTCGACGACCTCGATCCAGTTCTTCTCGGCAGACTCGTTGCGCGCCGACTCCCGGAACTCCCGAACCATCTTGGACAGTTACTCGACCAAGCGCGGCGCGATCCTCGTGGACGGCAGCCCGATCGCCGAGTCGACCCCGGTGAACGACCAGTACGAGTACCAGCGCAAGTACACGAACGGCGACCTGTACTCCGCGGTCACCGGCTACTTCACGATCGGCCAGGGCAACACCGGCATCGAGAGCGCGGAGAACACCGTGCTGTCCGGCAACTCGGACGCCTCGTTCTTCCAGAACCTCAACTCGATCCTCACCGGCCAGGACGTCCAGGGCGACAACGTCAACCTGACCATCGACCCGGACGTGCAGCAGGCCGCGTACGACGCCCTCGGCACGAACAGCGGTGCGGTCGTCGCGATCCAGCCCAAGACCGGCAAGATCCTGGCGATGGTGTCGAAGCCGAGCTACGACCCGAACTCGCTCACCTCGCACGACACGGCCGAGGTCAAGCGGCAGTACGACGCGCTGCTCGGTGCCGACACCGCGCCGCTGCAGAACCGTGCCATCGGCGGCGACCTGTACACGCCCGGATCGGTGTTCAAGCTCGTCGTCGCCTCGGCGGCGCTCGAGGGCGGCAAGTACAACCTCGACTCCACGTTCCCGAACCCGTCGCGACTGCAGCTGCCGGGGACGAGCTCGTACATCAACAACGCCGAGGGCGGCACCTGCGGCGGCGGCGACAAGGTCAAGCTGCGCACCGCGATCCAGTACTCGTGCAACATCCCCTTCGCCGAACTCGGTCAGAAGCTCGGGTACGACGCGATCAAGGACATGGCCGACAAGTACGGCTTCGGCGACGCCATCGAGATCCCGATGGCCGCGACCGCCAGCCAGTACCCCGACGTCGACTCGACGGCCCAGCTCATGCTGAGCGCCTTCGGCCAGGCGAGCGTCCGGGTCTCCCCGCTGCAGATGGCGATGGTGTCGGCCGGCATCGCGAACGGCGGCAAGGTCATGCAGCCCTCACTCGTCGACTCGATCACCACGAGTGACCTGAAGACCGTCGAGTCCTTCTCTCCGAGGCAGTACAGTGATCCGCTGTCGTCCTCCGAGTCCGCTGACCTCACCGAGGCCATGCAGAGCGTCGTGAACGCGGGGACCGGTACCAATGCCAAGATCGACGGTGTCGACGTCGCCGGCAAGACCGGCACGGCTGAAGGCGGCACCGGCGATCCGTACACGCTCTGGTTCACGGGGTTCGCCCCCGCGAAGGACCCGGAGGTCGCCGTGGCGGTGGTCGTCGGGAACGGCGGCGGGCTCGGGCAGTCCGGAGTCGGCAACACGGTCGCGGCCCCGGTCGCGAAGAAAGTCATGGAGGCGGTGCTGAACAAATGAGACCCACCAGCGGACTCACCTTCGGTGGGCGGTACCAGCTCTCCTCCCGGGTCGCCATCGGCGGCATGGGCGAGGTGTGGCAGGCGACCGACCTCGTCATCGGCCGAACCGTCGCACTCAAGATCCTCAAGGACGAGTACCTCGGTGACCCCGGCTTCCTCGAGCGCTTCCGCGCCGAGGCCCGGCACGCTGCCCTCGTCAACCACGAGGGCATCGCCAACGTCTTCGACTACGGCGAGGAGGACGGCAGCGCCTACCTCGTGATGGAGCTCGTCCCCGGCGAGGCCCTGTCGACCATGATCGAACGCGAGCACACGCTCCCGGTCGACAAGGTGCTCGACATCGTCGCGCAGACCGCGAACGCCCTGCAGGCCGCACACGCGGTCGGCCTGGTGCACCGCGACATCAAGCCGGGCAACCTGCTCATCACGCCCGACGGTCGCGTCAAGATCACCGACTTCGGCATCGCCCGCATCGCCGACCAGGTCCCGCTCACCGCGACCGGTCAGGTGATGGGCACGGTGCAGTACCTGTCGCCCGAGCAGGCCAGCGGCCACCCCGCCTCGCCGTCGACCGACATCTACTCGCTCGGCATCGTCGCGTACGAGGCCCTGGCGGGTCGTCGTCCGTTCACCGGTGAGTCGCAGGTCGCGATCGCGATGGCGCACATCAACGAGCAGCCGCCGCCGCTGCCCGGGGACATCCCCGAGCCGGTCTCGGCCCTGGTCATCTCGTGCATCGCGAAGAAGCCCGCCGACCGTCCCGCGACGGCAGCGAACCTGGCCCGCGCCGCCCAGGCGCTCCGCCGGGGTGACGTCGCCGCCGCCACCGTGGCCGTCCCCGCCATCGCGGGGAACGGCACCGTCGCGTTCAACCCGCCCCAGGGCCAGGGGAACGACGCCGCGACCGCACTCATCGGCACCCAGGCAGGATCGATGGCCGGCGGACCCGGGGCCCCCCGCTCGCCCGTCAGCGACGAGCCCGAGGAACCGAAGAAGAAGCGTGCCTGGATCTGGTGGGTCGTCGGCATCGTCGTCGTGCTCGCCATCGCCGCCGGCACGGCGTACGCCCTGAACGCGAACAACACCCCGGAGCCCGAGCCCACGAAGTCCTCGAGCACGCCGAAGCCGTCCCGCACGCCCAGCGAGACGCCGTCCCCCGAGCCGACCGAGACCCGCGTCACGGTGTCGGCAGCCGACTACCAGGGGCAGAACGCCGAGGACGTCGCGAACCAGCTGCGTGCCCGGGGTCTGCAGGCCGAGGTCGTCGACGGATCGAACGCGACGACGTCCGACCAGGTCGGCACCGTCGAGTCGCTCAGCCCCGAGGGCAGCCTGGCACCGAACACGCTCGTCACGATCAAGTCCTACGGCGACGTGCTGACCGCACCGGCGCCCGAGCGTGCCACCGGTGGGACCGTCAGTGAGTCCGGTCGCGTGACCTTCAGCTGGCCGGCGTACACGAGCTGCCCCGCCGGGTACTCGGACGTCAGCTACACGTACACGATCGACAACGGCACCGTGACGTCGAACGGCAGCAGCTCCGGCTCCACCTCGGGCACCGCGGTGACCGTCGCCGGTGCCCAGTACGGCAAGGTCGCCCTGTCGTACAAGGTCACCTGCAAGTCGCCGCAGTCCGATGCCTCGGTCGTCTCGGCGTCCTCGCCGGGCGCCCAGGTCGAGTGGACCGAGCCCACGGACCAGGAGACGACGGACCCGGGTGACGGAACGGACCCCGGCGACGGGACCAACCCGAGCCAGCCCGGCCCGCAGGACGGCCAGTGAACGACCCCCGGACGGGGGCTGTCGACACCGTTCGGTAACGGTTCGGTCGACCCCTCTCCGGCCAGCGTCTCACCAGGTCGTGCTGCCGTACACTAGCCGGACGAACAGACGGAGGAGTACGTGCCAGAAGGTGTGACCGCGGGGATCACGCTCCTCGCCAATCGCTACGAGATCGGTGACGTCATCGGTCGGGGCGGCATGGCGACCGTGCACCTCGGCAACGACACCCGCCTCGGCCGCAAGGTCGCGGTGAAGCTCCTCAAGCCGAGCCTCGCCAACGACCCGGCCTTCCGCACGCGCTTCCGGCAGGAAGCCCAGGCTGCTGCGCGCATGGCACACCCGACCGTCGTGCGCGTGTACGACGCCGGCGAAGAGACGGTGTCCGAGCCCTCGGGTGCCGAGGTGCAGGTGCCCTTCATCGTGATGGAGTACGTCGAGGGCCGACCGCTCTCCGACATCATCGCCGAAGGTGCCGTCGCCCCGGACGAAGCCGTCCGCATCACCGAGGGCATCCTCACCGCGCTCGAGTACTCGCACCGCGCCGGCGTCGTCCACCGTGACATCAAGCCCGCCAACGTCATGGTCACGCACAGCGGCCAGGTGAAGGTCATGGACTTCGGCATCGCCCGGGCGATCACCGACACCTCGGCCACGGTGGCCCAGACCACGTCGATCCTCGGCACGGCCTCGTACTTCTCACCGGAGCAGGCCCGCGGCGAGACCGTCGACGCCCGCACCGACCTGTACTCCACCGGCGTCGTGCTCTTCGAGCTCCTCACCGGTCGCGCGCCGTTCCTCGGGGACACCCCGGTGGCGGTCGCGTACCAGCACGTCAGCGAGCAGCCGGTCGCACCGTCGACGATCTCGCCCGAGGTATCCCCGGCCCTCGACGCCGTGACGCTCCACGCCCTGGTCAAGGACCGCACGCGCCGGTTCCAGAACGCGGCCGAGTTCCGCGCGGACCTGCAGCAGGCCGCGGCCGGCCGGGTCCCCACCTCCACCAAGAAGCAGCAGCAGAACGCCCAGAACGATGCGTCGACCGTGCTGTTCGGCGTCGATCCCCGCACGACGACCAACGCCGCCTCGGCGTTCCGCGAGCTCGACGACGACACCGCCGAGCACCGCCCGCAGCGCACGCAGAACCGTCCGCCGGTCGCGTGGATCTGGGTGGGCATCCTGCTCACCGTCGCGGTCATCGTGGCCGTGGTGTTCTTCGTCGCGAACCTGCAGCCCGGCAAGCCCCCGGTGTCGTCCTCGGTCAGCGTGCCGAACGTCGCAGGGTCGACGTACAGCTCCGCGGCCAGCGCCATCGAGAAGAAGTCCCTCAAGCCGGTCAAGGTCGAGGAGAACTCCGACAGCGTCGACAAGGGCCTGGTCATCCGGACCGACCCGGGTTCGGGCGTGAACGTCGGACGCAACCAGAACGTCAACGTCGTGGTCTCCATCGGACCGGAGCGCGTCCCCGTGCCCGAGCTGAACGGGCAGTCGCAAGCCGCAGCGCAACAGGCGCTCGACAACGCCGGCTTCCGCTTGGGCGCGATCTCGAGCGACTACTCCACCGACGTCCCCGAGGGCACGGTCCTGAGCTCCGACCCCGAGTCGGGTTCCCTGCACACCAAGGGCATCGTGATCAACCTGACGGTCTCCAACGGCAAGGTGCAGTTGCCCGACGTGACGCAGCAGCAGTACTCGGCGGCGAAGGCCACCGTGGAGCAGCTCGGACTCATCGTGAACCCGGCGCCGTCCTACTCGTGCACCGGCGGCGTGGTCACGCAGCAGGACACCCCCGCTGGCGACGTCGCGCAGGGCAGTGCCGTCACGCTCACCTACTGCGCACGAGCTGCGGCGCCGCCGAAGGCACCGTCGTCGAACAACAACAACGACAGCGGCGGCAGCGGTGGTGACGGTGGGAACACCGACCGCGGTGGCGACGACGGTGGCGACGGCCGCTGAGCCGACCACGGGGCCGGGCGGCGAACCCGACCATCTCGTGACGGGGCCGTCCTGACGGACGGGTGACGGGCCTCCAGTCCGCGGACCGGCGTTGCGGACGCGTGCGCCGCGCCCGTTCGTCACGGCTCCTTCGTCACGGCGTGTTCGTCACGGCGTGTTCGTCACAGCCTGGAGGCACAGCGCACGCCCGCCCCAGAACGCGCGGCACGCAGGCGGCCCGGTCCAGTGCCAGGCACACGCCGGCGTGTCGGCGTGACGCCCAGCAACGCACGAGACGCCGCCGATTCCGGCGGCGTCTCGTGAAGACGACGGCGTCTGCCGCCGCGGAGGCTCGTCAGGCGCGGTGCGTCGCGATGAGCGGCCCGAGACCGGCGGCGCGCTCGGCCGCTCCGGACAGCCCGGTGGTCTCGAGCCAGTTGCCGACCATGCGGTAGCCGCCCTCGGTCAGGACCGACTCCGGGTGGAACTGCACACCGAACACGGGGTGCTCGCGGTGCTGGACCCCCATGATGACCCCGCCGCCGGTGCGCGCCGTCACGGTGAGTTCGTCGGGGACCGTGCCATCGACGATCGCGAGCGAGTGGTAGCGCGTGGCCGTGAACGGGTGGGGGACGCCGTCGAACAGCGGACTGCCGTCGTGGTCGACCTGGGAGGTCTTGCCGTGCATGAGCTCCTCGGCGTGGGTGACCGTGGCACCGAGGGCCTCGGCGATGGCCTGGTGCCCGAGGCAGACGCCGAGGAGCGGGACCTCGGCGGCGATGGCGGCGTGCACGGTGGGGATCGAGACGCCCGCGGCCGCCGGTGTCCCCGGACCCGGGGAGAGCAGCACGCCGTCGTACTCGGCGATGCGGTCGGCGATCTCGGACTCGGGGAAGGCGTCGTTGCGGACGACGTCCGTCTCGGCGCCGAGCTGCTGCACGTAGCCGTTGAGCGTGTAGACGAAGCTGTCGTAGTTGTCGACGACGAGGATCCTGGTCATGGCGGTCCACCGTACTCGTGGGCGATGTGTGCGGCGGTCCGCGGGCCGATCCACACACGTGGTCACGGTAGGATACCGGCCATGGCCAAGGACAAGGACCGCACCAAGCCCGCCCGGAGGACCCGAGCCGACTCGGTCGACACCGCTGGGGACGCCCCCAACCCGGTGTGGTTCAAGCCGGTCATGTTCGGCTTCATGCTCGTCGGCCTGGTGTGGGTGATCGTCTTCTACATCTCGAACGCCACCCTGCCGGTCCCGAGCCTCGGCTCGTGGAACATCCTGATCGGCTTCGGCATCATGTTCGTCGGCTTCCTCATGACCACCCGGTGGCGCTGACCTCCAGGCTGCCGCCCCCGACGCCCGTCACACCGCAAGGTGTGGCGGGCGTTCTCGTTCTCCACAAGCAGGAGCTCCTCCGGACCGCACATCCTCGACGATCCTGCTGTTCTCCACACTTCTCCCCACTCTCCACACGATCATCCACAGCACCGCCCCGGAGTTATCCACAGCTGTGTCCACAGTGGGGATAATCACACTGGTGTAACTCACCACCTTCTCCACACCTGTGGATAACTCTCGGTGGCGCTGTGGACAGCTGTGGACGAGCAGGGCACGGACAGCACCGGGAACGACGAACGCCCCGTCGCAGTGCGACGGGGCGTTCGAGGAGCGCGTTGTGGCGGTGTCAGCCGATCGTGACCGCGTACCCGACAGCGGTGAGCGCGATGCCGAGCACCGCCGCGCCGATGATCAGGGCGATCTGCAGCGGTCGCTTCCGGACGTTGCGCGTCTGCGCGAAGACGAAGCCCATCAGGAACCCGCCGATGATCCCGCCGACGTGCGCCTGCCACGAGATGTTGACTCCGGGCAGGAACCCGATGACCAGGTTCAGTCCCATGAGCACGAGGAGTTGCACGGCGTTGTTCCCCAGGCTGCGCTGCAGCACGAAGAACGCGGCGAACAGCCCGAAGATCGCACCCGAAGCACCCAGCACGGTCGTCCCCGGCGCCAGGAAGGTGACGAGCATGGACCCGAAGATCCCGGTGATGAAGTACAGCGCCACGAACCGCCAGGTACCGAGCATGTTCTCGAGCATGCGACCGAAGATCCAGAGCGCCCACATGTTGAACAGGATGTGGAAGATGCCCGAGTGCACGAACAGCGAGGTCACCACACGCCAGGGCTGCGTCGGCAGCAGCAGCGAGTTGTAGGCGAGCAAGCTCGTGAAGAACCGTCCGCTGACCTGGTCGAGCAACCAGATCGCCACCGTGATCGCCACGATGACGGTCGTGCCCTTCTGGTCGAGCATCGCGAACCGACGCCGAGCGACCGTGAACCCGCTGGGGGCTCCGGACGCTCGGCGGTTCGCTGCGAACTGTGCGCGCTGTTCACGCACGCACTCCGGGCAGTGCACCCCGACCGCCGCCGGCGTCTGGCACTCCGGGCAGATCGTCCGCCCACAGCGCTGGCAGAGCACGAAGCTCTGCCGGTCCGGATGCCGGTAGCAGGTGTTGTTCGGGTTGTACGCCTGGTCGGTCACGTGCGGGTCAGACGCCTTCGACGTCGATGCTCTGGATGACGACGTCCTCGACGGGCTTGTCGCGGCCGTCGGTCGGCACGGCCTCGATCGCGTCGACGACCGCGCGGGACTCGTCGTCGGCGACCTCACCGAAGATGGTGTGCTTGCCCTGCAGCCACGGCGTCGCCACCGTGGTGATGAAGAACTGCGAGCCGTTGGTGCCGCGGCCGCCCTGGATGCCGGCGTTCGCCATGGCGAAGATGTAGGGGTTCTGGAACGTGAGCTCCGGGGAGATCTCGTCGTCGAAGCGGTAACCCGGGCCGCCGATGCCCTGGCCGAGCGGGTCGCCGCCCTGGATCATGAAGTCCTTGATGATGCGGTGGAAGATCACGCCGTCGTAGAGCTTGTCGGTCGAGACCTTGCCCGTGCCGGGGTGGGTCCACTCCTGCTGGCCCGTTGCGAGGTCGACGAAGTTCTTGACGGTCTTCGGTGCGTGGTTGCCGAACAGGTTGACGCGGATGTCGCCCTTGTTGGTGTGGATCGTTGCGACAGCGGTGTGCAGAGACATGTTCCGATTCTCGCATGTACTCCTGACCGTGGACGGATCCCACAGCTACGGCTCCGTGACCTGTCAGGCAGTGTGGTGGCAGGATGGGGTCACGCCGATCCGATGGAGGTACCAGATGACGACGATCGAGATCCCGCGAAAGCGTCGGAAGCAGATCAAGAAGCTCAAGGGCCAGACCGCCTCGCTCCTCGGCGAGCAGCGCAAGGTCCTCGAGCACGCGAACGCGATCCTGGCTGAGGCCCGGACCAACGCCGCGGACGCAGCTCGCAAGGACATCGCACCCCGCGTGCAGAACGCGATCGACAACGGGATCCGTCCCGCGTTCGCAACCGGCGTGCACGCTGCCACCTCGGCAGCGCAGAGCGCTTCGCACAAGTTCCAGTCCGAGGTGGTCCCCGGACTCGTCTCGACCGCTGGTTCGGTGCTGAGCGTGACCGATCTCGCGAAGGACCCCCGGGTCAAGAAGATCGTGAAGAACGCCCAGAAGAAGGGCAAGAAGGCCAAGAAGGCCGCTGCGAAGTACGTCCCGTCGCAGCAGAAGAAGGGCCTCGGCTTCGGCGGAGTCGCACTCATCATCGTCGGCGTCGTCGCCGTCGCCGGTGCTGCGTACGCCGCGTACCAGACGCTCCGTGCCGACGACGACCTCTGGGTCGCCGACGACGCTGACACGGCGGAGAAGCCCGCCGCCTGACCTCCCGGTTCGTACGAAGGGCCCCGGCACCAGCCGGGGCCCTTCGTCGTTCCCGGGCTTGGCGACCATGCACCCGCGCGCGGTGACGCGCCCTGAGCGCGCCCACCCACCCGCCTGGAGGCCCGCACCGGCCTGGCACCGCGCCTCCCGGCCGACGGGCCGTCACGCAACACGCCCCGGGGCAGCCACCGACAGGTCGCATCCTGTCGCCCGACGGACGCGCAGACGACAGTTCCAGCCACATCGGCAAACCGCACGCGGCATGTCGTGACCACTCGACAAGAAGCAACCTGCAGGGAGAGTGGCAAACCCAACCATCGCGGAGCGGCGCGTCGCCGAAGGCGCGCAGACAAGCACGACGACCGAAGACGGCGGAGCGAGGAACGAGCGAAGCAGGACTCGTGCAGAGGGAGTGGAGCCTGGGAGAATCGAACTCCCGACATCCTGCTTGCAAAGCAGGCGCTCTACCAACTGAGCTAAGGCCCCGAGTGCCACCGAGGTGATCGGCGACAGGATCGGATTGTCGTGCTGTTCCGGAGAACTGGTGGGGCTACAAGGACTTGAACCTTGGACCTCTTCGTTATCAGCGAAGCGCTCTAACCGCCTGAGCTATAGCCCCTCAGACCGGATGAAAGCCTACCGTACCGATCCCAGAGAACGAAATCGAGCAGTCGGCCTCATCCGGCCGGGTGTGTCAGTTGTTCGTGAAGCCCACGAGCAGCCCGCCCGTGATCCGCACACTGAGGTTGTAGAGCACGCTCACGATGGCGCCGAGCACGGTGCCGACGACCACGTTGAGGATGCCCACGACGATGGAGAACCCGAGGACCTGACCCAGCGAGAACTGGTCCATGATCGAGTAACTGTTCTGACCGGTGACGTCCTTCAGCAGGGCGTCGATCTGGGTGAACACACCCGTCTGGTTCAGGATGACCCACACCAGTGCCGTGGCGACCACGATCACGATGCTGCCGGCCAGGGCGATGAGGAAGCTCAGCTTCACCATCGACCAGAAGTCGACGTAGACCAGTCGCAACCGCACCTGGCGGGTGCCGACGGGTCGCTTCGCCTTCTTCTGGAGCTTCTCGGCGACACTACTCATTGCTTGACTGGTCCTCTCCGGCCTCGTCTGCGACGGGCTCGGTGTCGATGGGATCAGTGGAATCCGGGGCCGCTTCGGCAGGGCTGACCGTCTCCACCGGGCCCGCGGGCTCGATCTCGGCGTCGTCCTGGTCGTCCAGGTTCCGCTCGGTGTTCCGGGCCACCGCGATGATCCGGTCGTTCTCCGCGAACCTCGCGAAGACGACGCCCATCGTGTCACGGCCCTTGGCAGGGACCTCGGCCACGGCAGACCTTACCACCTTGCCCGATTGCAGCACGACGAGCACTTCGTCGTCCTCGCCGACGATGAGAGCGCCCACAAGATCGCCTCGGTCGAGCGCCAACTTGGCCACCTTGATGCCCAGACCGCCACGGCCCTGCACGCGGTACTGGTCGACTGCGGTGCGCTTGGCGTAGCCACCCTCGGTCATCACCCAGACGAACCCGTCGTCGGAGACGACCCGAGCCGCGAGCAGCGAGTCACCGTCGCGGAAGGACATGCCCTTCACACCCGAGGTCGATCGACCCATCGGACGCAGGGTGTCGTTCGTCGCCGTGAAGCGGAGCGACATGCCCTGGCGGGACACCAGCAGCAGGTCGTCGTGCTCGTCGACGAGCAGCGCCTGGCGGAGCTTGTCGCCGTCGCGCAGGTTGATCGCGATGATGCCGCCGGTGCGGTTCGTGTCGTACTCGGTCAGCGCGGTCTTCTTCACCAGGCCGTGCTCGGTCGCGAGGACGAGGTACTGGGCGACCTCGTAGTCGCGGATGTCGAGCACCTGCTGGATCTGCTCGTCGGGCTGCATCGCCAGCAGGTTCGCGACGTGCTGGCCCTTCGCGTCACGGCCGGCCTCCTGCAGCTCGTACGCCTTGGCGCGGTAGACCCGTCCCTGGTCGGTGAGGAACAGGAGCCAGTGGTGCGTCGTCGTGACGAAGAAGTGCTCGACGATGTCGTCGGCGCGGAGCTGGGCCCCACGGACACCTCGGCCACCGCGGTGCTGCGAGCGGTACTGGTCGCTCCGCGTGCGCTTGACGTAGCCACCGCGGGTGATGGTGACAACCATCTCCTCTTCGGGGATCAGGTCTTCCATCGACATGTCGCCGTCGTAGCCGAACATGATCTCGGTGCGGCGGTCGTCGCCGAAGCGGTCGACGATCTCGCTGAGCTCGTCGCGGATGATCGAGCGCTGACGGCTCTCCGACGCCAGGATGTCCTGGAAGTCGGCGATCTTGCGCTCGAGTTCTTCGGCCTCGTCGTGGATCTTCTGGCGCTCCAGGGCCGCGAGGCGACGGAGCTGCAGCTCGAGGATCGCGCGCGCCTGGATCTCGTCGACGGACAGCAGGTCCATCAGGCCGGTGCGGGCCTCTTCGACGTCGGGCGAACGACGGATGAGCGCGATGACCTCGTCGAGGGCGTCGAGCGCAGCCAGGTACCCGCGCAGGATGTGGGCGCGCTTCTCGGCCTCGCGCAGCCGGTACTGCGTGCGGCGCACGATGACGTCGACCTGGTGGGCGACCCACGCCGAGATGAAGCCGTCGAGCGGCAGGGTGCGGGGCACACCGTCGACGATCGCGAGCATGTTCGCGCCGAAGTTCTCCTGCAGCTGGGTGTGCTTGTACAGGTTGTTCAGCACGACCTTGGCGACGGCGTCGCGCTTCAGCACGATGACCAGGCGCTGCCCGGTTCGACCGGAGGTCTCGTCGCGGATGTCGGCGACGCCGGCGAGCTTGCCGTCCTTGACCAGTTCGGCGATCTTGATCGCCAGGTTGTCCGGGTTGACCTGGTACGGCAGCTCGGTGACGACGAGGCAAGTGCGCCCCTGGATCTCCTCCACCGAGACCACGGCACGCATCGTGATCGAGCCACGGCCGGTGCGGTAGGCGTCCTGGATGCCCTTGGTGCCGAGCACCTGCGCACCGGTCGGGAAGTCCGGGCCCTTGATGCGCTGCATGAGCGCGGCGAGCAGCTCTTCGCGGGTGGCGTCGGGGTTGTCGAGCGCCCACTTCGCACCCTCGGCGACCTCGCGCAGGTTGTGCGGCGGGATGTTCGTGGCCATGCCGACCGCGATGCCGACGGACCCGTTGACGAGCAGGTTCGGGAACCGGGCCGGCAGGATCGCCGGCTCCTGCGTGCGGCCGTCGTAGTTGTCCTGGAAGTCGACGGTGTCCTCGTCGATGTCGCGGACCATCTCGAGCGCGAGCGGCGCCATCTTCGTCTCGGTGTACCGCGGGGCGGCGGCGCCGTCGTTGCCGGGCGAACCGAAGTTGCCCTGGCCGAGCGCCAGCGGGTACCGGAGCGACCACGGCTGCACCAGACGGACCAGGGCGTCGTAGATCGCCGAGTCACCGTGCGGGTGGAACTGGCCCATCACGTCACCGACGACGCGGGAGCACTTCGAGAACGCACGGTCCGGGCGGTAACCGCCGTCGAACATCGCGTAGATCACACGGCGGTGCACCGGCTTGAGGCCGTCGCGGACCTCCGGCAGGGCACGACCGACGATGACCGACATCGCGTAGTCGAGGTACGAGCGCTGCATCTCGAGCTGCAGGTCGACCTGCGAGATGCGGTCACCGGAGACGACGATGTCCCCGCTGTCGCCGTGGACGATCTCGGGCTGCTCGTCGGCGCCGTTCTCGTTGTCGTCAGCCATGTGGCTTCGTTCCCTTTCTGGACAGCCTGGAGGCTGTGGTTCCGTTGGTCGCGCCGGGCGCGACCACAGGTGGTCAGGACTGGTCGACGCGGCTCACACCGCGCCTCCTGGCCGTTAGATGTCGAGGAAGCGGACGTCCTTGGCGTTCTGCTGGATGAACTGGCGACGTGCGTCGACGTCCTCACCCATCAGCGTCGAGAAGGTGCTGTCGACCGCGGCTGCGTCCTCCAGCGTGACCTGCAGGAGCGTGCGGGTGTCCGGGTTCATCGTGGTGTCCCAGAGCTCCTTGTAGTCCATCTCGCCGAGGCCCTTGTAGCGCTGGATCCCGTTGTCCTTCGGGATGCGCTTGCCGGCGGCGAGGCCGGCCTGCATCAGGGCGTCGCGCTCCCGGTCGCTGAACACGTACTCGTGCGCCGAGTTCGACCACTTCAGGCGGTACAGCGGCGGCTGCGCGAGGTACACGTACCCACGCTCGATGAGCGGACGCATGTAGCGGAAGAGCAGCGTGAGCAGCAGCGTCGTGATGTGCTGGCCGTCGACGTCGGCATCGGCCATCAGCACGATCTTGTGGTACCGGGCCTTGTCCGGGTCGAAGTCCTCACCGATGCCGGCGCCGAACGCCGTGATCATCGACTGGATCTCCTGGTTGGCGAGGGCACGGTCGAGCCGGGCCTTCTCAACGTTCAGGATCTTGCCGCGCAGCGGCAGGATCGCCTGGGTCATCGGGTTTCGGCCCTGCACGGCGGAACCACCGGCGGAGTCGCCCTCGACCATGAAGATCTCCGACAGGGTCGGGTCCTTTGACTGGCAGTCCTTGAGCTTGCCGGGCATGCCGCCCGACTCGAGCAGCCCCTTGCGACGGGTGGTCTCGCGTGCCTTGCGGGCCGCGAGCCGAGCCTGCGACGCCTGGATCGCCTTGCGGACGACGTCGCGTGCCTGCGTCGGGTTGCTCTCGAACCAGTGGGTCAGCTCGGTGCCGACGACACGCTGCACGAACGACTTCGCCTCGGTGTTGCCGAGCTTGGTCTTCGTCTGCCCTTCGAACTGCGGCTCGCCGAGCTTCACGGAGATGACGGCGGTGAGCCCTTCGCGGATGTCGTCACCCGTCAGGTTGTCGTCCTTCTCCTTGATGATCTTCGCCTCACGCGCGTAGCGGTTGACGAGGGTCGTGAGCGCGGCGCGGAAGCCCTCTTCGTGGGTCCCGCCTTCGTGCGTGTTGATCGTGTTCGCGAAGGTGTGGACGCTCTCCTGGTACGAGGTGTTCCACTGCATCGCGACCTCGAGCGCGATCTTGCGGTCCGGGTCCTCGGACTCGAAGCCGATGACGTCGGGGTGGACGAGGTCGGCCTTCTTCTGCGCGTTGATGAACTCGACGTAGTCGGCGAGCCCACGCTCGTACATGAAAGTGTCGTTGCGAGCTTCTTCCCCTTCTTCGGGGGCGCGCTCGTCGCGCAGGTTGATCCGCAGACCCTTGTTCAGGAAGGCCATCTGCTGGAAGCGCGTGCGCAGGGTCTCGTAGTCGAAGACGACGGACTCGAAGATCTCGGCGTTCGGCCAGAACGTGATCGTCGTCCCGGTCTCGTCGGCCGGTTCGTCCTTCGAGACGGGGGCCACTGGGACACCGTCGGTGTAGCTCTGACGCCAGACGTGGCCCTGCCGACGGACCTCGACGTCGAGCTCGGAACTCAGCGCGTTCACGACGGACGAACCGACGCCGTGCAGACCGCCGGAGACGGCGTAGCCGCCACCACCGAACTTGCCGCCGGCGTGCAGGACGGTGAGGACGACCTGCAGGGTCGAGACCCCCTCGGCCGCGTGGACGTCGACCGGGATGCCACGGCCGTTGTCGACCACCCGGACGCCACCGTCTTCACGGATGCTCACGTCGATGGTGTCGCAGTACCCGGCGAGGGCTTCGTCGACCGAGTTGTCGACGATCTCCTGGACCAGGTGGTGCAGACCGCGGGGACCGGTCGAACCGATGTACATACCGGGACGCTTGCGGACCGCCTCGAGCCCCTCGAGCACCTGAATCTGGTCTGCGCCGTAGGACGGTTCGCTCTGCGGGGTCTCCGCTTCGAGCGGGTTCTGCGGGTCGTCTTCAGATTCTGATGCCATGTCGAGCGTGCTCCTGCCTGCGCGCGGAACGCCCGCGCACTGCACCTCCCAGTCTACCGCAGAGCCCCCTCTTTCGAGGGCTCATCTGCCCCACAGACGGGCTTTTCTGGCACTCCAGGATGATTTCGTCGCCTCAACCGTAGGTGTCGCGAGGACCGCGCCCCTGGACCGTCCTGGGGCCGCGTTTCCAGGTGGGGGCGTCCGGGCCGGAAACCCTGATCGACTCGACCCCTGCTTCCGGGTGCCGTTCCGCGATGGTGGTCGTGACCGTTGCGCGCATCAGTCGGAGCTGGGTCGCCCAGGCCGTCGAGTCGCACCGGATGACGAGTGCGCCGTCGTCGATGGTCACCGGGCGGGAGTGCTTCGCCAGCTCCTCGCCGACGACGCTCGGCCAGTCCACGAAGAGCTCGGAGCGGGCGAGTGGTTCGGTCCACCCGAGCTCGTGGGCGAGCGACCCGACGATGTCGGCGAGGCCCTTCGGCTCACGGCCGCGCCCGTACGGCACGGTGTCGGCGTCGAACTCGCGAGCGCGTCGGCGGCGGGCGTCGGTGCCGCGCTTGGACGGGTCGCCGAACACGGCGCGCAGGTGCCGGTACACCTGCGAGGGTTCGGTGGGCTTGCGGGGCTTCGGCATCAGGCGTCGGCTCCGGCGGGGGTGGGGTCGTCGTCGGTCTTGCTGTCGGCGCCCGCCGTGGTGTCGGCGTCCGCCGGCTCCG
>NZ_JADKSC010000001.1:652389-741219 GCF_015350855.1 Curtobacterium sp. VKM Ac-2889
TCGCGCCCGTCCGGTCCGTCGCGCCCGTCCGGTCCGTCGCGCCCGTCCGGTCCGTCGCGCCCGTCCGGTCCGTCGCGCCCGTCCGGTCCGTCGCGTCCGTCCGGTCCGTCGACGGACTGGAGGCGCGGGTCGCGTCCGCCTCGTCGGTCACGATCGTGCCCGCTTCGATCCGCACCGTGTGCGCCGCCAGCTTCGGGGGCACGTCACCGAACACCGCTGCCGTGATGAGCACCTGCTCGTAGTCGGCGACCGCGTTCGCCAGCCGTTCCCGTCGCGATTCGTCGAGCTCGGCGAACACGTCGTCGAGGATGATGATCGGGTCGCCCAGGTTCGACTCCGCGCGCAGGATGGACGCGCTCGCGAGCTGTATCGCCAGCGCGAAGGACCAGGATTCGCCGTGACTCGCGTAGCCGCGGGCCGGTAACCCGTTCAGTTGGAACAGCACGTCGTCCCGGTGCGGTCCGACGAGGGTGAGTCCGCGGTCGAGTTCGTCCCGCCGACGTCGTTCGAGCGCTGCCGCGAACGCCTCGGCCGCCGACGCCACGGTGACCGGTTCGTCAGGTGTCCCGAGCACGGGGTCGGTGGCCGCCGCGGACTCCGGGTCGCCACCGCGGATCGACAGGACCCCCGTGATCGAGGCGTCGTGGTGCTCGCCGGCGACGGTGGCGTAGGCCTCGGCCACGAAGGGGGCGAGGCGTCGGGTCAGGTGGTCGCGGGCCGCGACGATCTCGGCACCGAGCCCCACGAGGCGGTCGTCCCAGACGTCGAGCGTCGACAGGGCGTTGGCCTTCGCACCCGTGGCGCGGGCCGACTTCAGCAGCGTGTTCCGCTGCCGGAGCGTGCGGTCGTAGTCGGCGAGCACACCCTGCATCCGCGGCGCGATCTGACCGAGCAGCTCGTCGAGCATCCGGCGTCGCCCGGCCGGCTCGCCCCGCACCAGGGCGAGGTCCTCCGGTGCGAAGAGCACCGACGTGCAGTAGCGCGGCAGCTCCCGCGGCTTGATCGCCGAACGGTTCACCTGCGCACGGTTCGCACCGGTGCGGTTGATCTGCACCTCGGCGAGGATGCTGCGGTCTTCGTGCGCGAGTCGAGCCCGGACGATCGCGGCGTCACAACCCTGGCGGACGAGCGCTGCGTCGGTGGGGACGCGGTGCGAGCCGAGGGTGGAGAGGTACCCGATCGCCTCGACCAGGTTGGTCTTGCCCTGTCCGTTGCGTCCGACGAACAGGTTCGGCCCGCGTGCGAGGGCGACGTCCGCCTCCCGGTAGTTCCGGAAGTCGGTCAGTTGGAGATGGTCGACGTGCACGCGGGCCGAGGCCGGGTTCCCCCGGGAAGTCCTAGGACTTCTTGACGGCGTGACCGCCGAACTGGTTGCGGAGCGCCGCGACGGCCTTCATCGTCGGCGAGGCACTGCCCTGGCGCGAGACGAAGCGCGCGAAGATCGACGCCGAGAGCGCCGGCATCGGCACGGCGAGCTCGATGCCCTCTTCCAGCGTCCAGCGACCCTCGCCCGAGTCCTCGACGTAGCCCTCGAGCTCGTCGAGCTTCGGGTCTTCGTTCAGGGCGAGGACCATGAGGTCGAGCAGCCAGGAACGGACGACCGTTCCGCGCTGCCACCCGGCGAACACGGCGGGGACGTCGGTGATCAGGTCCTTGGCTTCGAGGAGCTCGTAGCCCTCGCCGTACGCCTGCATGATCGCGTACTCGATGCCGTTATGGACCATCTTCGCGTAGTGGCCGGCGCCGATCGGGCCGGCGTGCGAGAAGCCTTCTTCGCGGGGGCCCTCGGGGCGCAGGGCGTCGAAGACCGGCATCGCGAACTCGACGTCCGCAGCGTCACCGCCGACCATCAGGCCGTAGCCGTTGTCCTTGCCCCAGACACCACCGGAGACGCCGGCGTCCATGTAGCGGATGCCGCGCGCACCGAGCTGCTCGGCGTGCTTGGTGTCGTCCAGCCACTTCGAGTTGCCACCGTCGATGACCAGGTCGCCCTCGCCGAGGACACCGGCCAGGTCAGTGATCACGTCGTCGGTGATCTTGCCGTGCGGGACCATGACCCACACGAGGCGCTTGCCCTCCGGGAGGGCAGCGGCGAGGGCGCCGAGGTCAGCGACGTCGGAGACGGCGGGGTTGGCGTCGTACCCGGTGACCTCGATCCCTGCGTTGCGGAGACGGGCACGCATGTTGTTGCCCATGCGACCGAGGCCGACAAGACCGATGTGCATGATTTCCTCTTCTGTTCGTCGTCGCGCTGATGCTGCCGGTGGTGTGCGCCAGCGCAGGTTGCCTGTTGCGCCTATCGCAGCAGCAGGTTGGGCTGCAGCAGGTACCGGTATCCATCGGTCGCTGCGGCCTCTTGCGAAGTCTGGCCGGTGATCAGCACCGGGCCCGGCTTGTTGGGGTTCTCCGTCTTGGTGAAGGAGATGCGGACGAACTCGGAGTGCACCGCGTTCAGCCCGTCCAGGAGGAAGGCGGGCTTCAACGAGACCACCGTTTCCTCGCCGGTCAACAACGCACTGATCGACTCTGACGCCTGCGCTTGTTCGGATCCGATCGCCTCGAGCGTGAGCCCGTCGACCGTGAAGGAGAACCGGAGCGCGGCTTCGCGCTCCAGGACGAGGGAGACCCGTCGGACCGCTTCGACCAGCTCCGCGGTGTTGATCACCGCGTGGTCGTTGACGGTCTCGGGGAAGAGCCGGCGGACCGGCGGGTAGTTGCCCTTGATGAGCAGCGACGTCACGGTCTTGTCGTCCGCGTGGAAGGCGATGAGCTCGCGGTCCGAGTTGCCGCTGATCGACACCGACACCGTCGACGCCGAACCGAACGTGCGGCCGACCTCCTGCAGGGTGCGGGCCGGGACCAGTGCGTGCAGGGGGTCCGAGCCGACTCGGCCGGAGTCCCACGCGATGGTGCGGACGGCGACACGGTAGCGGTCGGTCGCGATGAGGGACAGGTCGTTGTCGCCGACCTCGAGCTGCACGCCCGTGATCACCGGGGTGACGTCGTCACGGCTGGCGGCGACGGCGACCTGGGACACGGCTTCGGAGAACGCGTCGCCCGGGATGACACCCGTCTGCGGACCGATCTCCGGCAGCGTCGGGTACTCCTCGACCGGCATGGACAGCAGCGTGAAGTGTGCCGAACCGCAGGTGACCGAGATCTTCGCGTCCTCGGTGGTGAACGACACAGGGGCGTTCGGCAGCCGGCTCGCGATGTCGTTCAGCAGCCGGCCGGAGACCAGGACGGTGCCCGGTTCGTCGATCTGCGCCGAGATCGACGTCTGCGCCGAGACCTCGTAGTCGAACGACGAGAGCGTCAGGCGATCGCCATCGGCGTGGATCAGGACGCCCGACAGGATCGGCAGGGTCGTGCGCTGCGGGAGGAGCTTCACTGCGAAGGAGACGGCTTCGGAGAAGACGTCCCGGTTGACCTCGAACTTCACAGCTGGAACCCCTGTCGATCGGCTTGGACTGTCCGGCCGCCCCATTCTGGCACAGGCGGAGGAGCGCCGGATTTCTTGTCATCCCGCCGTCCACAAGGTTGTCCCGCGGAGATTGATCGTTAACCAGGAGTAATGGTGTTAACGCCTGTGCACACTGTGGATAACCCTGTGCATCCCGGTCCGGAGTAGGGAACTACACGCTTGTGACTTGTGAGCGGTGTGTGAGCGTTAACGGGATGAATGAATCTCATCTATCCACTTCCATCCCCAGTCTCCACAGGCGACCCCCCACCTGTGTACAACCGGGCGGCGTGTCCTCCACAGTTATCCACAGGCTATCCACACTGTGAGAACTCCGGCCCATGGAACCGTCTCAGATGGTGGATGGGTCCGGGAACCCGCCGATCTCAGCGGTAGCGGCGGTCCTGTTTGATGCGGCTGGTGAGCTCGGTGACCTGGTTGTAGATCGACCGACGCTCCTTCATCAGCTCGGTGATCTTCTTGTTCGCGTACATGACCGTGGTGTGGTCGCGGTTGCCGAACAGCTGCCCGATCTTGGGCAGGGACAGGCTCGTCAGCTCACGGCACAGGTACATCGCGATCTGTCGTGCCGTGGCGATCGCCTGGGAGCGGGACGAGCCGTAGAGGTCGTCGACGGAGAGCTTGAAGTACTCCGCGGTGTGGTTGATGATGTCCGTCGGCGCGACGACGTTGTCCTCGTCGAGGGTGATCAGGTCCTTGAGCACCGTCTGCACCAGCGCCATGTCGACGGCCGTCCGGTTCAGGCTCGCGAACGCGGTGACCCGGATCAGGGTGCCCTCGAGCTCGCGGATGTTGCTCGACACCTTCGACGCCATGAACTCGAGGATGTCGTCGGGCACCTGCAGATGGTCGGACTGCGCCTTCTTGCGGAGGATCGCGATGCGCGTCTCGAGCTCGGGCGCCTGGACGTCGGTGATCAGACCCCACTCGAAGCGCGACCGCATCCGGTCCTCGAACCCGGTCAGGTGCTTCGGCGCCACGTCCGACGTGATGACGACCTGCTTGTTGTGGTCGTGCAGCGTGTTGAAGGTGTGGAAGAAGGCCTCCTGGGTGGAGTCCTTCCCCTGCAGGAACTGGATGTCGTCGATCAGCAGGATGTCGATGTCGCGGTAGCGCTGCTGGAACTGGTTCGACCGGTTGTTCGCGATCGAGTTGATGAAGTCGTTGGTGAACTCCTCGCTCGACACGTAGCGGACGCGGATCCCCGGGTAGAGGCTCTCGGCGTAGTGCCCGATGGCGTGGAGCAGGTGGGTCTTGCCCAGTCCGGAGTCCCCGTAGATGAAGAGCGGGTTGTAGGCCTTGGCCGGTGCCTCGGCGACGGCGACGGCTGCGGCGTGGGCGAACCGGTTCGACGAGCCGATGACGAAGTTGTCGAAGTTGTACTTCGGGTTGAGCCGCGACTCCGGGCGCCCGCTGGTGCCGGGAGAGTCGATCTGGCTCGGGACGAACGGCGCCTCGATGTACTGACGCGGTGCGGCACTCTGCTCGACGGCTTCCTGCACGGGTTCGGCGTACTCCGGCACGTTCGGGTCCACCCGCGGCTCCGACGCCATGTCCGGGTTGACCGTGATCGCGAAGTTCGCGACCGAGTCGTCGCCGATGCGTGCGACGGCCTCGGTGATCGGGATGCGGATGCGCTGCTCGAGCATGCCGCGGGTCAGGTCGTTCGGGACCTCGAGGTACAGGGTGCCGGCGAGCACGCCCTTCGGCTCGACCAGGTTCAGGAACCCGTGGAGCTGCGGCGTGATGCGGGGGTCCTCGGCGAGGATTCGGAGTACGGATGACCAGAGGTCCTCGACGGGGTCGGCCGGCATCGTCATGTCGCGCTCGTCTCCAGGGGTCGTGTCGTGCGTTCGCTGCCGGACGAGAGTGCGTCCCGCGGGGTCGGACATGCCGTGGCGTCCTCGGCGACCGCACTCGGGACAGGGTCGTCTCCGGCGGATCGTCGGTGGCTCCGGAGAGTTCTCCGAAGCCTCGTTGTCACGGAGGTTCCCACAGGGTTGTCCACAGTGTTGTCCACGACCGCTCCGAGTCGTCCGACAGGAGTACTTCCCTGTCGTACCGGGCCTTCGAGGCGATCGATCACACCACTGTAAAGGACCGGACCGAGTCCCACCGAACGGAAGTTGTCCCCAATGTGGAGAATGGGGTCGAGCGACACCAGCCACGGGTGTGACGGCACGACCGGTCCGCGCGGGGTTTGACCTGCCCGCCGCTGTCACGTACCGTTAACCAGTTGACTGCGGCCCTTTGGTCGCGCCCATCTGCGTCGTCCGCACCCGGACGACTACACATACGTGACGGCTCGCCGCGAGCAGCCGTGTGGAGAACATCATGAGCAAGCGCACCTTCCAGCCGAACAACCGTCGCCGCGCCAAGAAGCACGGCTTCCGCCTCCGCATGCGGACGCGTGCCGGCCGCGCCATCCTGTCGGCGCGTCGCGCCAAGGGCCGCACCGAGCTCTCGGCCTGATCAGGCTCATCCGCCTGATCCGGTCCTCGGTCTGACCCCGGCGTCGCAGTGTTGGCCAGCGCCAACCGCATCGTGCGCGGGGACGACTACCGGAACGTCGTGCGTCGTGGTCGCAAGAGCGCCACGGCGCACGTCGTCGTGTCCGTGGTCCGCCAACCGGCCGACCGCGACGGACCGACACGCTTCGGCTTCATCGTCGCGAAGACGGTGGGCAACGCCGTGACCCGGAACCTGATCAGGCGGCGGCTCAAGGCGATCGCGCACGACCTGCTCGTCGAGTGCCCAGAAGGGTTCGACGTGGTGGTCCGTGTACTGCCAGCCGCATCGCAGGCCGGATGGCCTACCCTGCTCGAAGACGTCACGCGCTCCTTCGCGCGCGGGGTGGAGAAGGCAGCATGAACCGCACTCTGTGGACCCGGCTGGCCTGGGTCATCGCGTTGCTCCCACGCAACGCGTGCGTCGTCGTGCTCCGGGCCTACCGTGCGGTGATCTCCCCGCTGTACGGCAACGTCTGCCGCTACCACCCGTCGTGCTCCCGGTACGCCCTCGACGCGATCCAGCAGTACGGCGTCGTGCGCGGATCCGCCATGGGCGCCTGGCGCATCGCCCGCTGCAACCCCTGGGCTGCCGGCGGCATCGACGACGTCAAGGAACGTCGTCACCCGTTCGTCGTCAACCGGTTCGGGTTCGTCCTCGCGCCGATCCCGCAGCAGCCGCACCCCGCGGTCGGAACGGCCCGGCCGGTCCTGCTCCCCCAGCGCACTCGAAAGGCGTAGCCGTCCCCATGGACATCATCGGAACGATCCTCTGGCCGCTCAAATGGGTGGTCTCGGCCATCCTCGTCGGCTTCCACTGGATCTTCGAGAGCATCGGGATGGACCCGAGCGCGGGCATCACGTGGGTGCTCTCGATCATCTTCCTGACGTTCGTCGTCCGCGCCGCGTTGATCCCGATCTTCGTCCGGCAGATCAAGTCGCAGCGTCGCATGCTCGAGGTCGCGCCGCAGCTGAAGAAGATCCAGGACAAGTACAAGGGCAAGAAGGACCAGTTCTCGCGCGAGGCCATGAGCCGCGAGACGATGGCGCTCTACAAGGAGACCGGGACCAACCCGCTCAGCTCCTGCTTGCCGCTGCTGCTGCAGATGCCGATCTTCTTCTCGCTGTACTCGGTGCTGCACGAAGCGCAGATCAACAAGACCGGCATCGGCCTGCTGACGAACGACCTCGCGGCCTCGTTCGGCAACGCGGCGCTGTTCGGCGCTCCCCTGCACGAGACGTTCACGAACGCCTCCGGCTGGGAGGTCCGCGCGATCGCCGGCTTCATGATCGTCGTCATGACCGCGTCGCAGTTCATCACGCAGCTGCAGCTCGTCGCCAAGAACATGTCGCCGGAGACCAAGGAGTCTCCGATGTACCGCCAGCAGAAGATGATGCTGTACATCCTCCCGCTGGTCTTCGTGATCTCGGGCCTCAGCTTCCCCCTGGGCGTCATGTTCTACTGGCTCGCCTCGAACCTCTGGACGATGGCGCAGCAGTACTTCGTCATCCGCAGCATGCCGACCCCGGGTTCCGAAGCTGCTCTGGCTCGTGAAGCCCGCCTGGCCAAGAAGGCCCAGCGTCGCGGGACCGCCACTCCGGTCCTCGCCGAGGCCGGCGCCGGCGTCGGCGCGACGGAGATCGAGCCCGTGCGCGTCACCACCCAGCGTCAGCAGCCGGTCGGCAAGCAGCGCCAGAAGAAGAACGGGAAGAAGTAAGTGACCGAGCAGGACACCGCGGCCGCCGTCGAGACGACGGACACCGAGACCGAAGACGTCCGCGACGAAGCGGACATCGCAGCGGACTACATCGAGGAACTCCTCGACATCTGTGATCTCGATGGCGACATCGAGATCGAGGAACGCGGCGGTCGCGTGTACCTGTCGGTCACCGACGACGGAGAGGCACTTCGTGTCCTCTCGAAGCCCGACACGGTGACCGCACTGCAGGAACTCACTCGCATCGCGGTGCAGGCGGAGACCGGCGAGTTCAGCCGACTCATCCTCGACGTCGGCGGCTCGCGCGACGCCCGTGCCGAGGAACTCCAGCGTCTCGTCGACACCGCGGTCGAGCGGATCGAAGCCGGTTCGTCGACGGCAGCACTCCCCCCGATGTCGTCGTACGAGCGCAAGCTCGTCCACGACCTGGTCGCTGAGAAGGGCTTCCACTCGGAGTCCGAGGGTGAGGGTCGGGACCGCCACACGGTCGTCACCCGATGACGGACGAGCCAGTGGCCCCCACGGCCGCACCGGTGCTCGAAACCGAGCCTGCTGCCGCGGTGACGCTGTTCGGCGAACAGATCGAGGTGGCGCGGTCGTTCACGGACGAGCTGGCGCGACGAGGTGAGGAGCTGGGCCTGATCGGCCCGCTCGAGCTCCCCCGGCTGTGGACTCGACATATCCTCAATTCTGCGTTGCTGGCACCCCTCCTGGAGGCGCGTGGCCGGGTTGCGGACGTCGGTTCCGGGGCAGGACTGCCGGGCCTCGTGCTCGCCATCGCCCGCCCCGACGTCGAGTTCGTGCTCATCGAGCCGATGGAGCGTCGGACGGATTGGCTCCGCGCTGAGGCAGACCGGCTCGGCCTGCAGAACGTGACGGTGCTCCGTGGCCGTGCAGAGGACGTCGCTGACGAAGTGGTGGTCGACCAGGTCACCGCTCGGGCCGTCAGCGCGCTCTCGAAGCTGATCCCCCTGACCGTGCCCTTGGTTCGGTCCGGTGGCCAGCTCATCCTGATGAAGGGTGCGCGTGTCGACGAAGAGATCGAGAAAGCCCGCAAGGTGATCCTCCGGAAGCGCCTCTCCGACGTCGAGGTGCTCGAGCTCGGAGACGGTGTGGTCGACGAGACCACTCGCGTCTTCCGGGCTACAGTTGACTGACGCTGCGGCTCGGGCCGGGTCATCCGGCCGCCAGTGGCTCCGCGTTCCACGTGAAACATCGAACCGGGGAAGAGGCACTCGTTGAGTTCATCGACCGACTACGACGCGTCGACACCGCTCGCTCGCGAGATCGCCGACCTCAACCGTCGCCGCCGCGCGATTGCGACGCAGCAGTTCCCGCTGCCTGCTGAGACGCGGATCATCACCGTCTCGAACCAGAAGGGTGGCGTCGGCAAGACGACATCGACGGTCAACCTCGCAGCGGGACTCGCCCACGGTGGCGCTCGAGTGCTCGTGATCGACCTCGACCCGCAGGGCAATGCGTCGACCGCACTCGGCGTCGATCACCAGGCCGAGGTCGCGAGTATCTACGACGTCATCGTCGATGAGGCACCGATGGCCGACACTGTCCAGGCCTCCCCCGAGTCGGACACGCTCTGGTGTGTGCCGGCAACGATCCACCTCGCCGGTGCAGAGATCGAGCTCGTCTCCCTCGTTGCACGTGAGCAACGCCTGCGGACCGCGCTCGACATGTACCTGCAATCGCTCGACGAGCCGTACCACTACGTCTTCATCGACTGCCCGCCGTCGCTCGGTCTGCTGACGATCAACGCGTTCGTCGCGGCACAAGAGGTCCTGATCCCGATCCAGTGCGAGTACTACGCGCTCGAAGGGCTGAGCCAGCTCCTGCGGAACATCGAGCTGATCGAGCGCCACCTCAATCCAAACCTCCGGGTGTCCACGATCCTCCTCACGATGTACGACAGCCGCACGAACTTGGCGAACCAGGTGGCGAACGACGTCCGGGAGCACTTCGGTGACCAGGTACTCAAGGCGATGATCCCCCGCTCCGTCCGAGTGAGCGAGGCACCCAGCTACGGGCAGAGCGTCGTCGCGTACGACGTGAACTCCACCGGGTCGCTGTCCTACCTGGAAGCGGCCGCCGAGATCGCAGCACGAGGAGCAATGCACTGATGGCACCGAAGCGAACCGGGCTCGGCCGAGGCATCGGCGCCCTGATCCCCACAGCGACGGACCAGCAGGACCGTCCCGTGGATGTGTTCTTCCCGACCGGCGGCTCCCCCGCCTCCGCGCCGACGGCGGACGATCTCGTGGCAGTGCCGGGCGCCCGTCTGGCGAACCTCAACCCGCTCGACGTGATCCCCAACGCGCAGCAGCCGCGGAAGGAGTTCCGCGAAGAGGAGCTCCAGGAGCTCGTCCACTCCATCCGCGAGATCGGCGTGCTACAGCCCATCGTCGTGCGTCCCATCGCCGGCGCGACGGGGACGGACCCGCAGTACGAGCTCATCATGGGTGAGCGTCGTCTGCGGGCCACCAAAGAACTCGGGCTGAGCACGATCCCTGCGATCGTGAAGGACACCCCTGACGACGCGATGCTCCGGGATGCACTGCTCGAGAACCTCCACCGGGCACAGCTCAACCCCCTCGAAGAAGCGTCTGCCTACCAGCAGCTCCTCGCGGACTTCGGCATCACGCAGGAGCAGCTGGGTCAGCGCATCGGTCGGTCTCGACCGCAGATCACCAACACCATCCGGCTCCTGCGCCTCCCCTCCCCCGTCCAGCGCCGAGTGGCCGCAGGTGTCCTCTCTGCCGGGCACGCCCGTGCGATCCTCGCTGCCCCGGACGCAGAGGCGATGGAATACCTGGCAGAGAAGATCGTCAACGAAGACCTCTCGGTCCGGGCGGCTGAGGCGATCGCGCAGCAACTTGCCGCGAAGACCCCGCCGGCGAAGCCGAAGCCCGAGCCGTCGAAGCGTCAGGCGCACTTCGACGACCTCGCAGAGCGGCTCGGTGACCGGTTGAACACCCGGGTGAAGATCGCGGTCGGCGCCCGGAAGAGCTCGGTCACCATCGACTTCGCGAACGGCGACGATCTCAACCGGATCCTCGCCGAGCTCGGCGTGCGGGACCTCGAGGGCTGAAGCAGGCCGTACGCGGCGCTGTGAGACGCTGTGAGCCTCTGGGACGCCCGAGCCGGGGTCCACGGACGCGCGACTCCTGCGGCACGCTCTGGCGGCAACGCAGCGCTCCGCACGATGCTGCGCCGTTGGCGGACGCGATCTGCCTCAGCTGAGATGGTGGTGTGGTGACCACCAGCGGCTCGCCCTTCACGCCAGCGATCCGGGGAACGTTCTTCCGCGCCGTGGATCCGAGGTTCCGAGAGTTCGCGATCGCGGGATCGCGCTCCGTGGGCCGGTATTCCAGGGCCGATGAGCCGACGTTGTACCTCAGTGCGTCGGTCGAAGGAGCCGAAGCTGCGATGGTCGCGCACAGGGACGTCCGTGCGGAGACGTTGGAGATCGTCGCGATCGATGTCGACGCTGCACGAATCGTCGACCTGCGTGATCCAGGCACGCTCGATTCGATCGGCATCGACCTGCAGGACGCTGTTGCTCCATGGCAGGACATCGCCGCCGCCGGTGGTACGCCCGGTTCGTGGCAGGTGCGCGACCGCTTGCTCGAGATCGGCGCCGACGGACTCATCGATCCGTCTCGGAAGAGCCCCGGCCTGTGGCACTTGGTGCTGTTCCGGTGGAACGAGGACGACGCGCCAACCGTTGTGATCCGTCGATGAGATCGGCCGGACGAGCAGTGCGACGTTCCACGTGGAACATCGAAGCCCGTCAATCACGCCAGCGTGGTCCCGAGCGCGCGGTGTTCCACGTGGAACATCGCCCGACACTGATCAGGCGCGGTGGTCCCGGATGGCCTGCTCGGCGAGCTCGGCGTAGGTCCAACCGAGGTCGAAGCCCGACGCCGAGAGCGCTTGCGGCAGCAAAGACGTCTCCGTGAGCCCGGGGAGCACGTTGGCCTCGAGGAACCACGGTGTTCCGGCGCCGTCGATGATCAGGTCAACGCGCGACAGGTGACGGAGTCCCAAGGCCGTGTGCGCGGCGACTGCTGCTTCTGCCGCTGCCGCCGCGAACTCGTCTGACAGCCGCGCCGGCGTGTAGAAGGTCGTCTCCCCCGCGTTGTAGCGAGCCTCGAAGCCGTAGATACCGTTGCGGGGCACGATCTCGACGGCGGAGAGGGCGACCGGGCCGTCGCCGGTGTCGATGATCCCCACGGCCACCTCGGTGCCGCGGATGAGCTGCTCGACCACGACGTCGTCGCAGTACGTGTAGGCAGTGACCATGGCGCGTGGCAGGTCGTTGACGTCGTCGACGAGGGTCACGCCCTGGGCGCTCCCGCCACGTGCGGGCTTCACGGCGAGTGGCACCGGGTGTTCGGTGGCGATCGACTCGAGGACGCCGACGGCGCCGAGCTCACGGAAGACGTCGTGGGACAGTGTCACCGAACGAGGGGTCCGCACGCCGGCGCGGGCGACCAGTGCGGACGCCGTGGGCTTGTCCCATGCCAGCCGAGCCGAGGTCGAACGCGAGCCGACGAACGGGATGTCCACGGCCTCCAGGATGCCCCGCAGGGCCCCGTCTTCACCGGAGGCGCCGTGCAGCGCCGGCCACACGACGTCCGGGCGGGACTCCGCGAGGGCGGGCAACAGGAGTGCGTCGGCGTCGCGGAGATCGACCTGCCAGCCGTAGCCGGTCAGTGAGTCGGCGACCCGCCGACCGGATCGCAGGGAGACGTCCCGCTCGTGCGAGATGCCTCCGGCGACGACGACGACGTGACGACGGGTGAGCTCGGCCATGCGGGGTCCTCCGGTGTGGAACTGCGGTGCTGTGCGATCAGCGTCGCGCAAAAGTGCTGATCAGGAGATGTTCGGCGGCGGCGCACTGACGGACGATGTCGCTCGCACCACCGTGTTGGGGCGCGTGGTCGGCCCGAAGGTCTCGATGAGTTCGAGCTCGTCGTTGACGACGTTCGCCAACCGCTTGACGCCGACGCGGATCTGCTCCGGCGTCGGGTAGCAGAACGACAGGCGGATGTGTCCACCGCCACGTCCGTCGGCGTAGAACGCCGTCCCCGGCGTGTAAGCGACGAGCTCCTTGACAGCACGCGGCAGCATGCCCTTGGAGTCGAGCGACTCCGGCAGCGTCAGCCAGACGAAGAAACCACCGTTCGGCTTGGTCCAGGACAGGTCGGGCAGGAACTCCCCCAGCGCGGACAGCATGGCGTCACGTCGCTCGGCGTAGATGCCCCGGAAGGTGTCGACCTGACCCTTCCAGTCCGCGGCGTCGAGGTAGGCGTTCACGACGTACTGGCCGAAGGAGTTCGGCGCGAGGACGGCCGACTCGTTGGCGAGCACGAGCTTCTCGCGGATCGCGTGCGGCGCGAGTGCCCAGCCGACGCGGAACCCGGGCGCGAGCGTCTTGGAGAAGGAGCCGAGGTACACGACGCCCTCTTCGTCGATCGAGCGGATGGCCTGGGGTGCCGGCTCGTCGAACCAGAGGAGTCCGTAGGGGTTGTCCTCGAGCACGAGGATGTTGTTCGACCGGCAGATGTCGAGCACCTCGATGCGTCGCTCTCGGCTCATCGTGACGCCGGCCGGGTTGTGGAAGTTCGGGATCGTGTAGAGGAACTTGATCCGCTTGCCCTGGGTGCGGAGGTTCGCGATCGCCTCACGCAGCGCCTCGGGGACCAACCCGAGCTCGTCGGTCGTCACGTGCACCGTCTCGGCCTGGTACGACCGGAAGACACCGATCGCACCGACGTAGGACGGCGACTCGGCGAGCACGACGTCGCCCGGATCGATGAACAGCCGCGTGACGAGGTCGAGCGCGTGCTGTGAGCCCGTGGTGACCACGACGTCCTCGGCGCTGGCGCGGATGCCCTCGAGGCTCATGACGTCCACGATGTGCTCGCGGAGGGAACGCAGGCCCTGTCCCCCGCCGTACTGGAGCGCCATGGCGGCGTGCTCGTTCATGACACGGTCCAGAGAGCCCGTGACGAGCTCCCTGGGGAGCGCGGAGACGAACGGCATGCCGCCGGCCAGCGAGACGACTTCGGGGCGCGAGGCGACGGCGAACAGGGCTCGGACCTCGGAGGCGCTCAGCCCGGCGGTGCGCTGGGCGTAGGAATCGTACCAGGGGTCGAGGCTGTTGCCGTTCGTCATCGAGTGCTCCGTTCAGTGGGACATTCCCGCCACACTACGACATCGGCCCGGGGAACCCGGGTTCCGCGACGGGGCCGATCGGCATCCGGTGGCTCCGGACGAGAACGGCCCCGCTCTCCGGGGAGAGCGGGGCCGTTCGTGCGGGGAGACCTACGCGAGGAACTCGGCGAGGTCGGCCTCGAGCGCGGGCTTCGGCTTGGCGCCGATGACGGTCTTGACGACCTCGCCACCCTTGAAGACCTTCATCGCCGGGATCGACGTGATCTGGTAGTTCATGGCCGACTGGGGGTTGTCGTCCACGTTGAGCTTCACGATCTCGATCTTGCCGGCGTGCTCTTCGGCGATCTGGTCGAGGATCGGCGAGACGGCGCGACACGGGCCACACCACTCGGCCCAGAAGTCGACGAGGATCGTCTTGTCGGACTTGAGGACCTCGTCCGAGAAGGTGGCGTCGGTGACAGCCTTGGCGTTGGACATGTGTGCTCCTTCGAGAAGTCGTTCAGGGGGTACAACGGCGATGCCGTCGTGGTATTCCGAGACTGCTCAGGCCCGGGAGGCGATGACGTCGACCATGGCAGGTTCGGTCGGACCGACACCCTCGGCCTCGTTCGTCAGTTCGTCGTCGAGCTCGGCGAGGTACTTCTCGGCGTCGAGCGCGGCGACCGTACCCGAACCGGCGGCCGTGATGGCCTGGCGGTAGGTCGGGTCGATGACGTCACCGGCGGCGAAGACACCCGGCAGGTTGGTCTTCGACGAGCGGCCCTGGACAGCGATCGTGCCCTCGGGCGCGATGTCGATCTGGCCGTGGATCAGGTGCGTGCGCGGGTCGTTGCCGATCGCGATGAACAGGCCGTCCAGTGCGAGCTCGGACTCCTCACCCGTCACGGTGTCCGTGAGGGTGACGCCCTCGACCGCGGAGTCACCCGTGATGCCGGTGACCGCCTTGTTCCACGCGAACTCGATCTTCGGGTCGTTCATCGCGCGGTCCTGCATGATCTTCGACGCACGCAGCGAGTCCTTGCGGTGGATGACCGTCACCTTGTCGGCGAAGCGGGTGAGGAACGTCGCCTCTTCCATCGCGGAGTCGCCACCGCCGACGACGGCGATGTTCTTCTGGCGGAAGAAGAAGCCGTCGCAGGTCGCGCACCACGAGACACCGTGGCCGGACAGGCGCTCTTCGTCGGGGAGACCGAGGTGGCGGTACGCCGAGCCGGTGGCGTAGATGACCGCGAGCGCCTCGTACGTCTCGCCCGAGCCGACGGTGACCTTCTTGACCTTGCCGGTCAGGTCGACGGAGACGGCGTCGTCGTACAGGACCTCGGCACCGAACTTCTCGGCCTGCTCCTGCATCTTGATCATGAGGTCGGGGCCCTGGATCCCCTCGGGGAAGCCGGGGAAGTTCTCGACCTCGGTCGTCTTGGTGAGTTCACCGCCCGTCTCGACACTGGAGGCGACGATGAGCGGCTTGAGTTCTGCGCGCGCTGCGTAGATGCCGGCGGTGAACCCGGCCGGACCGGAACCGATGATGATGAGCTGGCGCATGCCTGATTGCCCTTCCGTTGCGTCTGACCGGGTCAACCCATCGTACCGGCGTGGCATTCCGCACGACCCGTGAGCGTGCGGTGACCGGCTGGGATCAGCGGCCGAGCTTGCTGCGGAGCATCCGGACGGCGTTGCCGATCTCGCCGTTCTTCGCGACGACCAGGGCTCCGAAGTACACGGCGACCATCGCGGCGCCGGTGAGGACGATCGTGATGAGGGCCCCGGTGCGGTCGGACATCGCGAACCCGGACACCGAGAAGGCACCGAAGAAGTTCACGACGAGGAGCCCGACGACGCCGGAGATCAGCGCCGCGATGACGAACTGGACGTGCGACCGGGTGATCACCGGCCCCTCGATGTGCCCCAGCCGCTTGCGGACGACCACGAGCGCGACGATCGTCTGCGCCGATCCGGCGATCGTGGTGCAGGCGGCGACACCGATGCCGATGACCGAGGTCGGGAACGTCGAGACCGCCAGGGCCCCGATGACGAAGAGCACCGACTGGATGCACTGCATGAGGAACGGGGTGCGGTGGTCGTGCATCGCCCAGAAGACGCGCTGGATGACGAACAGCATGCTGAACAGGACGAGACCCGGCATGTAGGCGACGAGCACGGCACCGACCTGCAGGGCACTCTCGAACGTGCCCTCGTACAGGCGGCCGAACGGGACCGCGACGACGATCAGTGCCACCGAGGCGAAGACGGTGAACAGCCCGACGATGCGCAGGGACAGCGACAGGTTGCGGCGGACCGCGTCGAGGTCACCGCGCTCGGCGTCGTGGCTCATCCGGGTGAAGTACGCCGTCGCGATGGACACCGTGATGATCGAGTGCGGGAGCATGAAGATCAGCCAGGCGTTGCCGAGCACGGCGTTGCCCGGACCGTCGTCCCGTCCGAGCCACGCGACCTGCGACTGCACGATGCCGGCGATCTGGGTGACGAGGATCATCGCGAAGAGCCAGCCGGCAGCGGTCCCCGTGGACTTGAGGCCCACACCGCGCCACCGGAAGTCGGGGCGGAACGACAGGCCGGCGCGCTTCCAGAAGAACGGCAGGAACGCTGCCTGGGCGAAGACACCGAGCGATGCGCTGCCGGCCAGGAGTGCGATCTTCGCCGGCGTCCACTGGTCGAGCTGGCTGCCGCTGGTGCCGTACAGGGCGATGAACAGGACGAGGCCGCCGATGGCGATGACGTTGTTGAGCAGCGGCGCCCACGTGAACGGCCCGAAGACCTGCTTCGCGTTGAGGACCTCGCCGAGCAGCGAGTACATCGCGTAGAAGAGGATCTGCGGCAGGCACCAGAACGCGAAGGCGACGGCGAGGTCGGTCGCCTCGGGCCCGGAGCCGACCGATGAGCTCGTGTAGAACCGGACCAGCAACGGTGCGAACACCGTCGCCACGATCGCGATGACGACGAACACGGATCCACCGAGCGTCACGATCTTGTTGACGTACGCCTGGCCGCCGTCCGTGCCGGTCTTCATCGCGCGGACGATCTGCGGGATGAGCACGGCGGACAGCAGACCGCCGGCGATGAGCGCGTAGATGTTGTTCGGCAGCTGGTTCGCGACCGCGAAGGCGTTGGCCGAGGGGCTCGCGTTCTGCCCGATCGCGTACGCGAGCACGAACGTCTTCGCGAAGCCGAGGATCCGGCTCACCATCGTGCCCGCCGCGAGCATCGCGCTCGCCCGGCCGAGACTGCGCTCGGCGACCGGCTCGGCGTCGACGTCGGGCTGGGGCTGGCTGGCGCTGATGGTCGGCTCCTCGGCGTCGCGGTCGTCCGCGACGGTGGTGCGTGCGCCGTCGGACGGGAGGCGCGGCTCGGCCCCGGCGCGCGCGATGGCGTCCTGCAGGGGGCCGTGGTCCACCGCCGTGGCCGGCGCCGTGGTCGACGTGGCGGCCGGCGTTCCTGCGGCCGCAGCGGCCGCAGCGGCCGTGGACGCGGCCACGCTGGGTGCGGTTGCTGCTCCGGAGGGGTGATCCGTGCCTCCGGGCCGGGTCGTCGTCGCCTGCGCGCCCCCGACCGTCGGCTGGACCGCCAGGGGGCGGTTCGGGTCGTCGTCGTCCTCGTCGTCGAGTTCGCCGTTGCGGCGCCGGATGCGCTTGCGGATGCTGCGGAAGATGCCGAAGCCGAAGATGCCGATCAGGGCGATCGCAGCGACCGCGGTGATGACGGTCTCCCACTGCGCCTGCACGTTGAGCTCGACCGTGGCGGGCTGGGCGACGGCGACACCGGTCGGACTCGAGAGCGACATCGTCAGCTCGACCGTGCCGTTCGCGACCGACTGCACCGGGACGGTGGCACGGGTGGAGGAGTCCGGCTGGATCTCGACGACGATGTCGTTCCGGACGACCCGGAGCGCCGAGTTGGACGGCTGCACGGACAGGTGCACCGTGACCGGGTAGTCGGAGCTGTTCCGGATGGACACCGGCAGCGACGACCGGTCGCCGAGCAGGGTGAGACTGCTCGAGTCGACGATGCCGACCTCGGTCGTGCTCTTCGCCCACGCGGCCGCTCGGGCCTCCACCGCGGCTGCGAGACCCTGGTCGTCATCGCGCCAGGCGTTCGAGGCGAGGGCGAGCAGGCGGAGCCGTGCCGGGGCCGTCAGCTGGTTCGGGTCGCCGAGGATCGTCGCGAACGCGGTGAGGCCCTGCTCCCCCCGCACGAGCTTCTGGAGCTGGTCGATGCGGGAATCGCCGGTGGACGCGCTGGCGAGCGTCAGCGACCCGGGTGTGGCGTCCGAGGCGGTGGAGAGGTCGGCGGGAGCGACCCACGGGGTGCCCTCGAGCGCGTCCAGCGCCTGGCTGAGCCGCGTGGAGTCGGACGGCCACTCGCGACCCAGGGTGAGCAGGATCGGGCCCGTCGCCGAGCCTTCACGGGCCGAGGTGGCCAGGGTCGCGGTGAGCTCGGACATCGTCGACGACCAGCTCTGGCGGTCGGGGGCGGTCGCTGCGCGGCGGAGCATCGACGACATCGACTGGTCGGAGACGAGCACGTGGTCGCCGCCGATCTTCTCGGACGCGGCGATCGTGGTGTCCGCGCCGGCCGAGGTGTTGCCGCTCGAGACGATGGTGGTCTTCGTGCCGGCTCGCCGGAGTGCGGGGAGGTCGTCGGAGGACACCGTGCCGTCGGTCGGCCAGGCGATCGGGTCCATCGAGTAGGGGAAGTCGAGCAGGGACTCCGTGGTGGGCAGGGTCTCCTGCGCCTGGTCGGTCCCCGGGTCGGTCGTGGCGTCGTCCGGGGCCTGGGCGGGCGCCGGTGACGAGGTCTGCCCCGGGGTGGCGCTCGGCGTCGGCGCCGGGGTCTCGGCGCCGGGGAAGTTCTCGGCCTTGACGGACTCGTCGAGGGAGATCGGCGACAGGATGCCGTCGGACCCGGCCTGCCGGAGCCCGGTCACGTCCGCGTCGGCGTATGGCAACGCGAAGGTCTCGTTGCGCATGGCCTGCAGGCGTTGGAGCCAGCTGACCGCGCTCGAGGGGGCGTTCTCGCCGAGGATCCGGATCGAGGCGATGATCCGCGGGTCGACGGCCACGGCGACGTTGTGGTCTTCGGCCGCGTCGAGCTGCTGCGTGAGGGTGCCGTCCACCGAGGTCGCGGCGGCCAGCACGGCAGCGCTGAGGATGCCGTCGGTGGACTTCGGCACCGTGACGGGCATCGCCACGGACACGCTGACCGGAGCCTGCTCGAAGTCCGGGTACCAGGTGATCGCGGACCGGTCGACGGCGAAGGCGTCACCCGCCGTGTACTCCGCCGCGATGCGCCGGGCACCGAACGACGAGTACCCGCCGAGTGCCACGTTGCCGGAGACGATGTCGACCGAGTCGATCGTGACCGAACGGTGCGCTGGGACCGCCGGGATGTCCACGGAGTCCATCGGGGCGCCGAGGTAACCGGTTGTGGTGGTGTCGTTGAGCCAGCTCGCCAGGACGTCCCGGGTGCTCACCGAGCGGAAGATGTCGAACTCCGCGGTGCCCGCCGGCAGAGCTGCGTCGGTGTCGTTCGTGACGGTGACCGACAGGGTGAGGTCCTGGTCGCGCTGGACGATCCCCCGGTTCGCGGGGGCGATCGAGATGGTCGCCTTCCCCGCGTCGGCGGCGGCCGGGTCGGCGACGTGGCTCTTCGGTGCGGAGACCGTGGCGGCCGAGGCGTGGTCGGTGGTGACGGGCGCGACGACCAGGCCGAGCGCGACGAGGGTCGACGCGGCTGCGGCGAGCGTGGTGCGGAGCATCTGCATACGGGGAGCGGGCCACGGGGTCGGTTCGGGCCGAGCACGAGTGTATGAGGCGCGACCATGAACAGGACCCGTGCGCGCGCGGCTTGTGGAGAACTCGGGGCCTCGATCTGGGAGGATGAGCACCGTCATGCAGTCCGTTGCCCAGGCCGTCGAACGACTCGACGCACTCGCCACCACCGAGCCCGTCGACCTCCTCGCTCGGGCCTTCGCCGACGCCGGACACGAACTCGCCCTGGTCGGCGGGCCCGTCCGTGACGCGTTCCTCGGCCGTCCGGTGACCGACCTCGACTTCACGACCGACGCCCGGCCCGACGACATCCTGCGGATCGTCGAACCCATCGCGAGCGCCACGTGGGACGTCGGCCGCCAGTTCGGCACCATCGCCGCACGGGTCGCCGGCGAGCAGGTCGAGATCACCACGTACCGCAGCGACGTCTACGACGGCGAGACCCGCAAGCCCGAGGTCGCGTTCGGCGACACCATCGAGGACGACCTGCTCCGTCGCGACTTCACGGTGAACGCCATGGCGCTGCGGCTGCCGGCCCGCGAACTCGTCGACGTGCACGGCGGCGTCGAGGACCTGCTCGCCGCACGGCTCCGGACGCCACAGACCGCGGTCGTCTCGTTCCGCGACGACCCCCTGCGGATGATGCGCGCGGCCCGGTTCACGTCCCAGCTCGGGTTCACCGTCGACGACGACGTGCGCGCCGCGATGCAGGAGCTCGTCGCGTCGATCGACATCGTGTCCGCCGAGCGCGTGCGCGACGAGCTCGTCAAGCTCCTCAACACCAGCGACCCCGTCCCCGGCATCCGGCTGCTCGTCGACACCGGCCTCGCCGAGCGGTTCCTGCCGGAGCTGCCCGAGATGCGGCTCGAGGTCGACGAGCACCACCACCACAAGGACGTCTACGAGCACTCGCTCACCGTGCTCGAGCAGGCCATCGGGTACGAGGCCGAGCGGCACGCCGGCGATCCCCCGGACACCGTGCTCCGGCTCGCGGCGCTGCTGCACGACATCGGCAAGCCCGCGACGCGCAAGCTCGAGCCCGGCGGCGCCGTGAGCTTCCACCACCACGACCTGGTCGGCTCGAAGATGGCGAAGAAGCGGCTCCGTGCGCTCCGCTTCGACAACGACACCATCGCCGCGGTGTCCCGGCTGATCGAGCTGCACCTGCGCTTCTTCGGGTACACCGAGGGCGCCTGGACCGACTCGGCCGTCCGCCGCTACGTCCGCGACGCCGGGGACCAGCTCGAGCGACTGCACGAGCTCACCCGCTCGGACGTGACCACCCGCAACCGCCGCAAGGCCGACCGGCTGGCGTTCGCGTACGACGACCTGGAGGAACGCATCCGGGTGCTGTCGGAACAAGAGGAACTCGAGTCGATCCGTCCGGACCTGACCGGCGACGACATCATGCGCATCCTCGACATCCCGCCGGGGCGTGCCGTGGGCGAGGCCTACCGGTTCCTGCTCGAGGCCCGGATGGACGAAGGACCCCTCGGCGAGGAGACCGCCGAGGAGCGCCTGCGCGCGTGGTGGGCCGCCCGTGGCGAGACCGGCGGCACCGGCGCCACCGGCACCTGAGACGCGACCGCCTGACGGGCGGAACCGTTCTCCACAGGCCGGTGGCGCGCCTCCAGGCAGTCCGGTAGGCTACCCAGGTTGCCCCTCGCGCACCTGCGTGGTCTGGGGCACATGCATCAACCCTCCTGCCCCGGGAACCGCCCGGGGCCGCTGAGACCAGAGGAGGTGGGTTCCGCATGCACCAGTACGAACTGATGGCGATCCTCGACCCCGAGATCGATGAGCGCACCGTCGCTCCCAGCCTGGACAAGTTCCTGGCCGTGATCCGCAACGCGGGTGGCACCGTCGACAACGTGGACGTCTGGGGCCGTCGCCGGCTCGCGTACGAGATCGCGAAGAAGTCCGAGGGCATCTACGCCGTCGTCGACTTCACGTCGTCGCCCGAGGCCGCCAAGGAGCTCGACCGTCAGCTCGGTCTCTCCGAGGCCGTGCTCCGCACGAAGGTCCTCCGCGCTGAAGAGGGCATCGCGCAGGTCGCCGCCCAGAAGCAGCGTGACGAGGCACGGGCGGCCCGCAAGGCTGCCAACGCCTCCCAGACCGCAACCGCGACCGCGAGCGCCGAGTAACCCGTGGCCGGCGAAACCGTCATCACGGTGGTGGGCAACCTCACCGCGGACCCCGAGCTGCGCTACACGCAGAACGGGCTCGCCGTGGCGAACTTCACCATCGCGTCGACCCCTCGCACGTTCGACCGTCAGGCGAACGAGTGGAAGGACGGCGACGCGCTGTTCCTCCGTGCGAGTGTGTGGCGCGAGTTCGCCGAGCACGTGGCGGGGTCGCTGACCAAGGGCTCGCGCGTCATCGCGCAGGGTCGTCTGCGTCAGCGTTCCTACCAGGACCGTGAGGGCCAGCAGCGCACGAGCATCGAGCTCGAGGTCGACGAGATCGGCCCGTCGCTCCGCTACGCGACCGCACAGATCACCCGCGCAGCGGGTGGCAGTGGCGGCGGTCGTGGCCAGGTCGGCGGCGGCGGCAACGCCCCCGCGGGCAGCGGCGGCGGCAACTGGAACAACAACGGTGGCGCTCAGTCGGACGCGCCCTGGTCTCCCCAGGGCGGCCAGCAGGGTGGCGGCAACGCACAGTCGAACGACGTGTGGAGCACCCCCGGCGGCAACTTCGACGACGAGACCCCGTTCTGATCGGAGCACGCAGCGCCGCCTGACAGCGGCAACTGCGAGTTCCGGACTGACCCTCCCGGTTCCGACGGACACACAACTTTTCTTCTAAGGACAAATCACTATGGCTGGAAAGAGCACCGGCGACCGCCGGAAGCCTCGCGGCAAGGGCGGCAAGAATGCTGCTCCCGCGAAGTCGATCAAGGTCGGCGTCATCGACTACAAGGACGTTGCGACCCTTCGCAAGTTCATCTCGGAGCGTGGAAAGATCCGCGCCCGTCGCATCACCGGCGTCTCCGTCCAGGAGCAGCGCCTCATCGCCCGTGCCGTGAAGAACGCCCGTGAGATGGCGCTCCTCCCCTACGCCGGCTCCGGCCGCTGATCGGAGGTCGACACATGTCGAAGCTCATCCTCACCCACGAGGTCTCCGGCCTCGGTTCCGCTGGTGACGTCGTCGACGTCAAGAACGGCTACGCCCGCAACTACCTCATCCCCCAGGGCTTCGCTGTCGCGTGGTCCAAGGGCGGCGAGAAGCAGGTCGAGTCGATCCGTGCCGCGCGTACCGCGCGCGAGCTCGCCACCATCGAAGAGGCACAGGACCTCAAGATGAAGCTCGAGAACGCGACCATCACCCTGTCGGTGAAGGCCGGCAAGGACGGTCGTCTGTTCGGCTCCGTCCGTCCGGGCGACGTCGCTGACGCCGTCCAGGCGCAGGGCGTCGGCTCGCTCGACAAGCGCAAGGTCGAGGTCCCCGCGACCATCAAGACCGTCGGTGACCACGAGGCCACCGTGCGCCTGCGCGAGGACATCACTGCCGTGATCTCGCTCCAGGTCGTCGCTGCCAAGTAGCACTGACGTTCCGCTCCACGACGGGCGGGTCTCCTCCGGGAGGCCCGCCCGTCGTTGCGTTCCAGGGGCGGTCGCGCGGCTTGTCGTACGGCTGTCGCCGAGACGGTCACCGGCCTGGAGGCGCGGGTCGACTCGGCTGGCAGGTTACGTTGCATGCGGGGTCAGGCTGGCTGGGAGCGGGCCGAGAACTCTTCCCACAGGAGGGGTGCTTGTCAAGTCGTTTTACACAGTGGAAACGTGTCAAATCGGAACCTTCAAGGGGTAGTTGAACCCCACTTTTCCACACACCGTGTGCAACACAAAAGCCCAGGTCAAGCGGTCGAAAGTGTGTTCGCACGGGCATTTTTCCACAGGGTCCTCCACAGTTGTCCACACAGCAGTCCGGCGTGTTCCGCAGCCTCTCCACAGAGTTATCCACAGGGCCGTTTGTTGGGGATAACTCTCGGGCCGTACGTTGGGCCAGCGACTCGGGGATGTCGGTCGCCGGGGGTAGAAACAGGGGTGCGGGTTCCGGCCGGTGGGTGCTGTCCCGCCGGTTCCGGTCCGTGTCGTCAACAGAGGAGAGCGTGTGTCGATCGCACATCTTGAGCCCGCACCGCAGGACTACGCGGAGCGCGGCATGGAACGCACCCCGCCGCACGACATGCTCGCGGAGCAGTCGACCATCGGCGGCATGCTCCTGTCGAAGGACGCCGTCGCCGACGTCATCGAGACCGCACGCGGCGTGGACTTCTACGTCCCCAAGCACGAGGTCATCTTCGACGCGATCCTGTCGCTCTACTCGCACGGTGAACCCACCGACGTCATCGCCGTCACCGACGAGCTGACCAAGACCGGCCTGCTGTCCCGCGCCGGCGGCGCCGAGTACCTGCACAGCGTCACGAGCATGGTGCCGACCGCCGCGAACGCCGGCTACTACGCCGGCATCGTCGCCGAGAAGGCCGTGCTCCGTCGGCTGGTCGACGCCGGCACCCGCATCGTCCAGATGGGCTACGCGTCGGAAGGTGAGGTCACCGACCTCGTCAACAGCGCCCAGGCCGAGGTCTACAACGTCGCCGGTGGTGTGCAGACCGAGGACTACGTCCCGCTGACCGACGCCATCTCCGCCGCCCTCGACGAGATCGAGGCCGCCAAGGGCCGCGACGGCCAGATGACCGGCGTGCCGACCGGGTTCGCGCAGCTCGACGGCCTGACCAACGGCTTCCACCCCGGACAGCTCATCATCGTCGCCGCCCGCCCTGCGCTGGGCAAGTCGACGCTCGCGCTCGACCTGTGCCGCGCCGCCGCGATCAAGCACGACCAGACCGCCGCGTTCTTCTCGCTCGAGATGGGCCGCGCCGAGATCGCCATGCGTCTGCTCTCCGCCGAGACCAGCGTGCCGCTGCAGAACATGCGCAAGGGCACCGTGGACTCCCGCGACTGGACCACCATCGCGCAGACCCGCGGTCGCATCAACGACGCCCCGTTCTTCATCGACGACTCCCCCAACATGACGCTCGTCGAGATCCGCGCCAAGTGCCGTCGACTCAAGCAGCAGCACAACCTGAAGCTCGTGGTCATCGACTACCTGCAGCTGATGACGTCCGGCAAGAAGGTCGAGAGCCGCCAGCAAGAGGTCTCCGAGTTCTCGCGTGCCCTCAAGCTGATGGCCAAGGAGCTCCAGGTGCCCGTCATCGCACTGTCACAGCTGAACCGTGGGCCCGAGCAGCGTGCCGACAAGAAGCCCGCTATCTCCGACCTGCGTGAGTCCGGCTCCATCGAGCAGGACGCTGACATGGTCATCCTGCTGCACCGTGAGTCGGCGTACGAGAAGGACAACCCACGTCAGGGTGAGGCGGACCTGATCGTGGCGAAGCACCGCAACGGGCCGACGGACACCATCACCGTGGCGTTCCACGGGATGTTCTCGCGGTTCGTCGACATGCCGCAGTAGGAGCCTGTTGTTGTGGCTGCGGGTATTACGTGTCAAACGCGCAGCATAGATTGTCCAAGGCCTCGCTTTTGACAAGTACTGCTGCTTGCTCAGCGTCGCTGTGGGGCTGGAGCACAAGTTCCGCTGCATACGCGCAGGTGCCGCCCAGGTTCGACAGGCTGTGTCGAAGCTCTATTCGGTACGGCCACACTTCAGCTGCCAAGGGCATCGCCGAGTCATGGTCTCCTCCCGGCAACAATGCTGTCTTCCGTCAGGACGGGATTCTCTCCTGGCGCCTCAGTGACTGCCTGCTCCCAGGGGGCCCTCAGGGCCGCTCCTCTCGGCGCTCCCTCCCCGTGGCCGTCGAAAATCGGCAGGTGCTCGGAATAATCCGTGACTGGGTGTATGCTGGTCCCATGGCCAACCTCTCCCCGCGCGCATCACTCCTCGAGACGGTCAGGCTGTCTCGAGGTCTGACGCAGACTGCTCTCGCGGAGGTATCCGGGGTGTCCCAGGGCACCTTGTCGAAAGTCGAATCCGGTCTGCTCGACCTCGACCCTGAGCGCTGGGCCGCCGTTGCAGACGCACTCGGTGTGCCCGTGGAGGCTTTCCTCGAAGCACGGGCAGCGATTGCGCCGGCTCGCGTCTTCCACCGAAAGAGGAAGTCGACCCCGAAGGGTGCACTCACCAAGATCGGCGCCGACGCGGCCCTGATGCAGCAACGCGCGGAAGCGATCCTCGGCCACACTCGCTCCGAGCTGCGTCGGCACGACCTCGTGGACGGGTTTGTCACGCCGCAGGAAGTCGCTCAGGACGTGCGCTCCGAGCTCCAGCTCGGCCAGGACCCGATCTCTGACCTGATCGCCACAGTCGAAGCTGCGGGAGTCACTGTCTTGCGGTGGCCCCTCGATTCCCTGCAGGTCGACGCAATCGCAACGTGGCCGGCCGAAGCTCGGCCAGTCGTCCTCGTCGGCGAACACGTTCCCGCCGAGCGCCAGCGATTCACGATCGCGCATGAGCTCGGGCACGCCGTGATGCACAACGACGCCGGCGGCGACGAGCAGGAACGACAAGCGGACGCCTTCGCAGGCGAGTTCCTCCTCCCCGGCCGGAAACTGCGGGCCGAGTGGCCAGCAGACCCGAGCGTGGAGACGCTGTTGCCCCTCAAACGACGCTGGAAGATCTCACTCGCTGCCCTGATCCGCCGCGCCCACGACGAAGCCCTCATCGATGACCGGACCTACCGCGAATGGAGCATCCGGCTCAGCACCTCTGGGATGCATCGTCGCGAACCAGACCCGATCCCCACCGAACAACCTCAGGCACTCACGAGATCCATCGCCGCCGCCCTCGACGGCGGAACTACGATCGATCAGCTTGCACGCAAGGCACACATGCTTCCACAGGAGTTCTCATCAACGTTCATGGAGGAACACGCATGACGACTCAGTTCTCAGTCATCAACAACACTGCACTGTCGGCGCTCGCGCCCGCGAGCCCTACCCCGCGTCCCATCGAACAGGACGCCCGCGAGTTGCTCGCCGGCCGGCAGTTCCACGTCTGCGGTGACAACGTCCTCCACGCGATGGACTCTGTCTCCCTCTACACCGGCGGTATCTTCGCAGCCGGCACTCACGCCATGTCACGTGTGCAGCGTCTGCAACCGCAGTACCCGACCGTGCCGATGATCGCGGAACCCACCGCAGTCCGGAACTACTGGGCGACCGAAGACGCCCCGTTCCTGCTCGACCGGGATGAGAACGACCTCATCCCACCCAACCTCGACTGGCACCTCAGCATGCAACGCATGGCCGGGAGCGCGTTGGCGATGACGCCGACCGGACAGATCAAGGCGGGCGACTCCCGCACCCTCAAGAACGCCCTCCGCGAAGCGAACGCCATCGACCGCGACGACGTCCTGTTCACCCTGCCGCTGAGCGCAGGATGGCTCAGCAACCCCGACTACGCCCGACAGGTCGTGAAGGTCATCGACCGCAGCCGCCACCCGGTCGCGTTGACCTTCACCGACAAGAAGAACCCGCTCGAGAGCCGCAAGCGCATGCGCGCGTACCGACGACTCATCACCGAGACGACCGGCACCGTCCTGGCGTACCGGGTCGACATGTTCGGCTTTGATGCCGTCGCCCACGGCGCCATCGCGTCAGCCATCGGCGCGTACCCCTCGGTGCGCCGGCTGAACCCGGTGGGAACCCGCGGAAGCGCCATCGACCCCGAAGACATGGCCCCACACATGCTCGTGGGCGACATGCTCCGGTTCGTCCGCACCAAGCAAATGCGGCGAGTGTGGTTTGCCGAAGCAGAACCGTTCGTGTGCTTCTGCACCGTCTGTGACGGCCAGCCCATCGATCGACTCTTCGGGACGGACCACGACCGGAACACCGGACACCTCCATAACCTGGTGGAGATCGGGCGACTGCACGACTCGACCACAGGTCTCGCACCGAGCGCTCGGCTCGCCGCCTGGGACGATCAGGTGAAGGGCGCGCTGGACACCTACCCGCAGCTCGAAACGCACACCGGCAGGCCATTGCCGATTCCGACCGACCTGGAAGTGTGGGCAGAGCCGGTCAGCTGAGCTGATCACCCGGGAGGAGGTGCAGGAACTGCTCGTATACGAGCTCCGAGAACCGCCACCTCGCCGCAGTCCATCGGCGAGGCCTGAAGGGCGCCGGTTCGAGGATTCGATCGTCCTGCAGGCCGCGGACGATGCCGATGCCGTAATGCGATGCTTCGGTCATTAGCAGTGACCAGTCGGCAGCATCTTGCTCTTCAACCCGAACGACGCGCGGGCCGTATCCGACCCACTCGTGGGCGACAGCACACCCTCGCGTCCAGCTGTCCGCCTCCGCTGTGATCTCGAGCACTTCGACCACCGGCTGGAGAATACGGCGCCCCCACACCTCGCCCGCGGGATCCGCGAGCACAGCAGAGACAGTGTGTCCTTCAGGACCGGTCAGGGGTGCGGTGAAACGCGGCGGAACCGGGGCCAGATCATCATCCGGAAGCGTCATCGCAGCAGCGAGCAGGTACTCATTCGGTATCGCAGACACACCGCTGCCGACGCGGCGTCGATGTTCGTCTAAGTCAACTCCGTACACGACGGTCAGCGCAGCGCCGTCGAAGACGCCCGAGTGACAGAACACCCGCTGGTGATCAGGCACCGAGTCGCGGAAGGACAGAGGAATCGGGTGCAGCTCCGCAGTCACCTGGCATCACCGAGGACTGTCCCAAGATCCAGGGCGGCGGCGATCCGGCATGCGTCATGTTCCCGATGTCGTTGGTCTCGCAGCATCCCAGTTCCTCCCGCTCTCCATGACCCTATGCGGCCGGTCCGACTTCGGTGCCGAACGCGATGGCTGCACAATCGTAATCCGCACGATGACCCGCCCCGTGACCGCTGAGTCGCCTGGATACGACCGCTGTGGGGCCTCCCCCAAATCTGTGTGCGGCGGTGGTCGCCCCTACGAGACGCGAGCAGGCCGCACGCCGACGAGCAGTGCGAGCGCTGACCCCTCCTGAGGGCTGCTCGCCACGTCCTGCGAATGACGACGAAGCCGTCCATCCTGGATTCCATCACCGTGTCGCCCGAGGAGGGCCGAGCCGTCCCGGACGCCGCCACCCGGAAGATCATCGGCTACGCGCCGAAGCATGAGCCCGAGCTGTTGAACACGCTGATGGAAGACGCTCGACAGGCGCAGCCCGGTTGGGCGGCCCTTGGCCACGCGGAACGATCGCGGATCCTGAACGCCATCGCCGACGACCTCGAAGCGAACCTCGAGGAACTCGCTGTGCTGCTCTCCCGTGAGCAGGGCAAGCCCCTCGACGGACCCAACGCCCGCTTCGAGATCGGCGCAGCCGCGACCTGGACCCGTGACGCGGCGAACACGCCCGTCGAGCCGGAAGTGATCGTGGACGACAACAGCGGCCGCGTCGAGGTGCACTACGACCCGCTGGGCGTTGTCGCCGCGATCGGACCATGAAATTGGCCCGTCATGATCGCGGTGTGGCAAATCGCCCCGGCGCTGCGCATGGGTAACACCGTCGTGTTGAAGCCGTCCGAGTACACGTCCCTGTCCGTGCTCGCCCTCGCGGAGATCTACAACCGCCACCTCCCCAAGGACGTCCTGTCGGTCATCGTCGCCAATCGCGGCATCGGCGGTGCTCTCACCACCCACCCCAACATTGCCAAGATCATGTTCACCGGCTCGACCGCGACCGGGCGACGCATCGTCGAGGCATCCGCGAACAACCTCGCGCGTCTCACCCTCGAGCTCGGCGGTAACGACGCCGGTATCGTGCTGCCCGGCACCGACGTCGACAAGATCGCCGACGACCTCTTCTGGGGCATCTTCATCAACACCGGCCAGACCTGCGCGGCGCTCAAGCGCCTGTACGTCTACGACGACGTGGTCAACGCTCTCGCCGACCGAGCGAAGAACACCCCGATGGGAAACGGTCTCGTCGCCGGGAACGTCCTTGGCCCGCTCCAAAACCAGCAGCAGTTCGACATCGTCGCCGAACTCGTCGACGACGCTCGAGCCGCCGGCGCCCGTATCGTCGCCGGGGGTGCTCCCGCCCCCGAGCTGGGCCCGCTGTTCTACCAGGCAACTGTCGTCGCCGACATCGAAGACGGCACGTCGCTGGTTGACGAGGAGCAGTTCGGCCCCGCTATCCCGGTCATCCGCTACTCAGACATCGACGACGTCGTCGCCCGCGCCAACGCCCTCGAGCAGGGCCTCGGAGCGTCTGTCTGGTCCGACGACCGTGCCGCCGCGGTCGAGGTCGCGAAGCGGCTGCAGGCCGGATCGGTCCGGATCAACAAGCACGGAGTCCTCGACCCCCGTTCGGCGGAACGAAGGCCTCCGGATACGGCCAAGAGTTCGGCATCGCCGGCCTTGAGGCAGTGTCCGCTCCGAAGATCATCTCGTTCTAACGCGAACTGCGAGCACAACGCCCTCCACAACCACACGCGTGTGGCTGTCGAGGGCGCTGTCTGTCTCGACTCAGCGCAGCGGAATGGCCCACACGAACGCTGCCAGCACAGCACCACAGAGCAGCAGCACAGCACCGCCGAGCTCGATGCCAAGGGAGACGGAGTGGGCACGGACCGCAACCTGCCTCGCGTCCTTCACTGCCGTAAATCGTGACGCTCGCTGCTTTTTGAACTCATCCGCAAGTGCGCCGTCTCGATCTTCCGGTCGCTGGGACATGAGATGACGTAGCTGCGTCTCCGCCGAGGCAACGACGACCTCATGGGCGGCGTCGGCGATCTTCTTACTCACCGCAATCGCGATAGCGAGCGCCCCGATGGCAGCAAGAAGCAGCGGCAGGCCCTGACCAAGCTGGACGGTAGGGGCCGCTCCGACGATCCCTGAGGCAACGAGCCATCCAAGTACGACCGTGCCTCCGGTACTCGCCAAGGCCGGGACAAACGACAGTGGTGAGAACACGGAGGACGGTTCCATCCAGTCGTCATGCGGATTGTGGGAAGTGAAATGTTGCGACATACGCTCATCATCGCGGATCCTCCCGCAACTCGCTGCTATGGGACGGGGTGAGTTGCCTGACACTCGGCATCGACCGGGACTCCGGTCTCATCGCGGACGGATTCGATGAACGGAATCCGGCCGTGCTGCGCCTAATCGACATGGCGATCGACGCTTGCAAGGCACGCGGCGTGTACGTCGGTATCTGCGGCCAGGGTCCAAGCGATCATCCGGAACTCGCGCATCGCCTCCGGCAACGCGGTATCTCCTCGATCTCGCTCAACCCGGACACCGTCGTCGCGACTTGGCAACGGATGGCGGAAGACGGTCAGTGAAGTGATGCCGGAGCCCCGAAGGCGCAGGCCTATGGTTCCGACGAAGCGCACCGAACGACCGAACCGACGTTGATGCTGAAGGCGTTAGGGCCCGCTGACACCGGCGGATCCATCCCATGAACCTTCAACGGCACCGAAAGCCCATGCCTCCCAGCGCCCCTGGAGGAGATACAGCGCCGCGCCGCGAAGTCGATACTTCAGCGCCACGAGTTCAACGACCAGTGCCACCATCTCTGCTGCGCTGGTTGAGGTGAAGTCCGGGCCGAAGCGGTCGAGGCGCATCAGCTCCCACCCGTTTACCGAAAGCAGGTCCTCTACTAGGAGGTCATGGGTGTAACGATTGCGCCGCTTGTACGCTGCACGCGCATCAGAGATCGTGCGCGAGACGTGCGCCCGCTGCTCCTGGGTAAGTCTGGAGGACGTGTTCACCTTTGCCGAGCACGCTTCCGCACACCGTTGGAAGCCGGCGGGAGCATCACGGAACGCGGTGACGCTTCGCTCACCGTTCAACGCAGCGTGTAGCCACCGCAATGCCGCATCCACACTGGTCGTCTCATCCGCAAGCCGGCCAAGTAGGAACACGCGCTGGTCGGCGGCATCAAGCGCGTAGAGAGCATCGAGGTCCATGACGGCATCGTGTCAGCTCACTAAGAAGCGTGCGTGCATACCGATCGAAGGTCACATCGGGCGCGCCTGACCTCCGGCGGCGAGATCGGACACGATGCTGTAGTTCACAACGCTTCCGTGCGCGCACGAGTCCAACCGCTTGAAGTCGCCCGCACCCCCAATGCTTCCCTCGGAACAGCGAGCCCTCCTTGGCGTCGTAGGATCGGAAGCATCATCTAAGGGGAGCAGTGGACCTTCGCGTTTCGGGGAAGTGCAACAGCTCTCGCTTGCACGCATCACTGCGACCTGGACCGGAGGGCCGGTTCGCCATCGACTTGACGCGCATGGAGTTCGGTTCGCCTGCGATCCTCGCCGCTGTAGCCGCACATGCTGAGCGAGGCGTCCGCGGCGGCTTTGATGTCGAGTTCAGCAAGCCGGACTCGGCGTCTGTCAGCTCCTACCTCTCTCGCATGCGTCTAGGTGATCGATTGACCGAGATTGGCGTCGAGCATGGCCTGGCAGACGTGCGCTCACATGACACTCAGGATCGGCTCCTCGAACTGTCGCAATTCAATCGCGACTCTGTCGAGAGCATCGCGACGCACGTCTTCGAGAAGTTCAAAGACCGCAACCGTGCGGCAGCGGTGGTGCTGTTCGAGTCGATCACCGAGTTCAGCCAGAACGTCATCGATCATTCTCGGCGCAGTACGGGATTTGCTCTCGCTCAAGATCTTCGCCACGCTCCGTCAAACACGAAGCGTGTCTGGTTTGCGGTGAGCGACTCAGGCCGGGGGTTCGCTCAGTCGCTGCGCCATCTCGGTGCTACGACCTCGTTGCATGCTCTCGAGATGGCGGTGCAAGGCGGTCACAGCTCCTTGCCCGAGAGTGGCCGCGGGTGGGCGCTCAGTAGGCTCGCGCAGCAAGTTGTGCAGATGGGCGGCGGTTTCAACATGCTGTCGGGCGACGGCACCCTCATGATGGATGCCCGACGCCGGTATCCGCGCTCGTACCCGCGGCCGATGTACGGCTCACTCATCGAAGCCTGGATTCCATTGTCGTGAGCGTCGCTTCTGCAGCCGAACCGTGCCAGACTAGAGCAAGTTGGGTTGACGGTTGCGGTAGATGGATGGTAGGAGCAGGGTGAGTATGGCTGTAACACTTACCCTGCCGATGCTGATCAGCACTCGGCAGGGGGCCACGGAGCTTCTCGAACACGCAGAGCAAGACCTGGACGGGCAGACCGTGTTCGTCCTGGGGCGAGCGCTTGAGGCAGCAACCCCGTCGTTTGTCGACGAGCTTGTCCGCGAGGTTTCGTCTCGCCACGCGTCGGAACTGGTTCTCATTGGAACTCCGGACGAGTTTGATCGAGAGGTCGCTGCCTCAGCGGAGCGCTACGAGTTCAAGCGCTTTCGTAGAGGTGCCGCGGTCGAGGTGCCGGTCGCGTCTTAGCCTGTCATCGCGCATCGCGCATCATGCCGCGCAGGCGGGCGAGGCACGCTGAGAACGCATCTCTTTCCACGTTCCGGTTAGTGTCCTCGTCGTGAGTTGCGTACCGCTGCGCTACCCCGATGTATGCATCGGCTAGGCGCGCGGCGTCTTCGTCGCCGGTCGAGGAAACGTGTGCTTGGACTGCGTGCGACAACTCAGCGAGTTGTTGGTCACGATCGCTGGTGTTCCGCGGCACGGCGCGAGTGGCCCACTGCTGGACGGCTGCTCCGTACGCCTGTAGTGCATCCAGCGCTGCTATTGCCCGGGTCTGGTCAAACTCCGACCTGGAGAGGCTCCGGACGCTTCGACGCTCAATCCAAGCGGCCAGCACACGAGAGCCTGCGATGTAGCCGGCGAGAAGTAGTACGGCTCCGAGCCACGTGGACGGCGCCAACGTCACGGTTGATGTCTGATCCGCCGCGAACATGAGCCCCCTTGTAGTAAGCACCAGGCTAACGCGCGCCGAAGATGTTGTGGGAAACCCCTGCTGCGACGCAACCGCCTTTGCAGCCTCAGCTAGCCGTACTCCACTCTGTCGCTCGAAGGCAGGAGACCGAGAACTGCAGCCGACCGTGCCTCTCCGCAGCCGTCGAACCGCCTATGGCTCACTGAGACGGCGAACGGCCGACCACTCATGATTGGCCGTTGGCCGTTGGCCGTTGGCCGTTGGCCGTTGGCCGTTGGCCGTCGACCTCGGACCAGAGCTGACTCCCGCCAGCACGAACGCGCTGCACGCATCCCGCGTGCAGCGCCTTCGTTGTCTCTACCCTCTTGACCCGTCTCGATGGCCGGTCGCCTCACGGACGCCGGAGAGGCCAACAGCGATGACGGCGAGGGACATGCTGACCGTCTCGATCGGCGAGCCACAAGGGGACGTGTCACTACGGTGAGGACATGACCGAGCGGTACGGTACCTCTGCCCAGACGGCGCGCGTTGATCGAGCGCGGTGAGCAGGTTGCATACGCGCGAGTGGTGACTGACGGCGTGACCTTTGCCTGGCTCTGTGACGTCTTCGTGGCGCCGGAAGTACGTGGGCGAGGAGTGGGCAAGATGCTCGTCGCCGCGGTCATCGACGACCTTGAACCTCTCGGCCTGAAGCGCACACTCCTGTCGACAGGAGATGCGCACGGGCTCTACGCACAGTACGGCTTCGCACCCCTGGCTGACCCGTCGAAGATGATGGCGCGCGTCCGATAGTCGATCGGCTATCGAGACACGGTTCCAATGAGCAACCTATGGACGGGCTATAGATTTTGTGGTGGGCTGCCGGTGAGCACCCGTCCGGGTGCACCAAAGGGGAAAGCAATGATGCGAACTCTCAAGCGGTTCCTCGCAGCCGGGGCTGCGACCGCCTTCATGGTGGCGGGCCTGACACTCGGAGGGGCTACTTCAGCCTCCGCTGCGGGCAGCTGTAGCTACTTCGCCAAGCAGGCCGGCGAGCTGGTGGGAACGTGCACCGGCACCGTCTACTTCAACTGGACGTGTAGTTCCGATGCATTCAACACATGGAACAAGAAGAAGATGGTCTACGGGTCGACGGCCAGCACGAAGCGCATCGTGGGTTGCAACCTCGGAGGCGTGAACGACTACTACGTCTCCAGCTGAGACAACAGCCGTGCGCTGATTGCTGAGGGCACATCGCCGTGCCCTCAGCAATCATGCTGCAGCCGACTATCGGACGTTGTGGGGGTCCACCCTCGACCCTTCGATCACTCAGGGCGAACGAAGACGGACAGGAGTGTCCAAACGATGCCGATCTCCGGCCAGCGGTTGATCACAGGACGCCCGCGGGATCCCTACGCTCAGATGATGAGAACAGCCCCGGTACCGCTCATGTCCGCAGAGCTCATCTCGACGCACGAGTCGCTGGCACCCGTGGTGATCGCCGGTGGGCGGGTGGACGCATGACCATCGGACGCCGACGTCTGTGCTTGGTGGCCGGCATTGCCTTGATCGTTGCCGGGTCGGCTGTTTACGTAGCGCGTCCGTGGCTGCAGCTCAACGTCCCGTTCATGGACGAGCACCGCGGCATCTTCCTGTTCGGGTGGGCGTTCATCGCGTCAGGCGTTCCATTGGTCGTGCATTCCCGCAGCCGGTCAGAGGACAGCGATCAGGCGGATCCCCCGAGCGCTTGACATGCAGACTTCCCGGACGCCCCGATGACGATCCTCAACCGGGACAAGGGCGGTAAGTCACTATCGGTCAAGGTTCAGATCGGATGACGCTCAGTCGACCGTTGTCCATGAGCAGAGCCTGGTCGTCGTTGAGTGGGGTCAGGGCGTAGGCGCCGCGGTATGTGTCGAGAGTCTTCTGGATGAGTTCCGGTGGGTACGGGGGCAGGAGGCCGTCCGCGTGTGGGATGACCGTTTGGTCGATCAGTGCGAGTCCGGAGTAGTCGGTGAGCGCGGGCCCGTCAGCGGGATCATCCATCAACGATGCTGGGGTCACGTCTGGTCCGGCGATGATCGAGCCGGCGCTCGCACCGATGTACGGCAGACCAGCCCGAACGCGCTCGACCAGCGCGGCGGCGTTCCCACTCTCGCGCAGCGCTTCCAGGAGGGCAAAGGTGCTTCCGCTGGCGACGTACACGGCGTCGACGTCAGCGAGGATTTGGTCGAACCGGTGGGCCATGGTTCCTCGCGCGGTGACGGGGACGATGTGGCCTGCAAGCTCCTCGAGGGCTGCACGTTCCGCCTCGACGAAGGCAGCGCCCGCGAACGATTGCTGCGCGTCGTCGATGTAGGCGATTCGGTACCCGTCGAGCGGCGCCTTCGCGCGGTTTGATCCGGTCAGGAAGGGCTGGATCGCCCCGGTGTTACGGGATAGCAGGAGGATCTTCACGGAACGTGACCCTAGAGGGGCCCGCCGACACCGTTGCCTGCTGCGGAAGGGCAGCGCCCGTCGGCGAAGCGCGCCAGGTGCTGGCGGCCCCGTTGCAATAGTCGATCGGCTATCTCTAATTGTTCTTGGCTGGCCTGGGGCTGGCTGGCAGGCTGGCACTGGTCCCGGCTCGTGGTGTGACTCTTCGGCTATCTGCCCGTCATCATGGCGTGGCATTGTCTCGACTCGTCCGCCGCGGGTGGCGGGGCTGGTGCCGGCCCGTCCGCTGCGATGGCTTGATAGAAGGTCGTCCTACCAGCCAGCTGGTTGTGACTCGTTAGAGATCCGCCCCGCAACGACTCTCCCGGGCCGAGTACCAACACGGTCCCCGTCTTGGAAGGAGTCCCGCGATGCCCATCGTCGCAGACGAGTACACGCAAGTCATTGGCGTCGACACGCACGCTAGAACCCACACCTACGTCGTCCTCGATACCCGTACCGGCGGCATCATCGATACTGCGATGTTCCCGACGAACCCGGCAGGTCTCGCTCGCGCTCTGGCCTGGATCGATCGTCGAACATCCGCTGGACGGCTCGCAGCCATCGAGGGGACCAGCTCCTACGGAGCATCCCTGACCGAAGCCCTGCAGCAGGCCGGTATCCCCGTGGTCGAAGCGCGACCACCACGACGAGCAGACCGCGGAGCTCGCGGGAAGTCCGACCCCATCGATGCCGAAGCCGCAGCTCGAGCCGTGCTGCGCACCGACACCGCACTGCTCTCTTGGTCCAGGACCGGCAAGATCCGTTCGGCGCTTCGCCTCCTGTTGTCTGCCCGGAGATCGATGGACGGTCAACGGACCGCGAGCCGCAACGCACTCATCGCGCTGCTGCGCACCATCGACCTCGGCGTCGACGCTCGGCGCCCGCTGACGGACAAGCAGATCGCCTCGATTGCAGTGTGGCGGCACCACCCCAGCGACGACATCGACAGGCTCATCGCTCGCGGCGAAGCGGTCCGCCTCGCCCGCGACGTCATCGACCTGACCGGCAAGCTCGAAGCCAACCACGACGCGCTCCGACTGCACGTGTCTGCTCTCGCGCCGTCGGTGCTGGACATCGGCGGAGTCGGGCCGGTGTCAGCGGCCGTGTTCCTGACCGCGTACTCGCACGTGGGCCGAGTCCGCAGCGAAGCCGCGTTCGCGTCCCTCGCCGGCGCCGCACCGATCCCCGCCTCCAGCGGCAACACCAGCCGACACCGACTGAACCGGCACGGCGACCGACGGCTGAACTCCGCGCTCGAGACCGTCGCCCGCGTCCGACTCTCCTACGACCCCGACACCCGCGCCTACAAACAACGCCGCCTTGCGGAAGGGAAGACCACGAGAGAGGTCAAGCGCATGCTCAAGCGCTATATCGCCCGACAGATCTATCGACACCTCACCGCCACCATGACCGCCTGACGGCACCGATAAGGCTTGCGTTCCAGCATCCGACCGCCAGTCGGGCTCAGGCCGTAGGCCGCGTCAGTCGACGAGCAAGCGCTTGAGCGAAAGGCTGCCCATCTCTTACTCGTCCGGTGAACACCTTCCGAGCGCCCCCGAAAAGCAGGACCATGCGAACCCACTGAGGATCCCTGCCGCGCTTCTTCGGCCGGACTTCCACCGACACAAGAGAGACGGAGGTCAGCGGGACCGCAGTTGGCACGCGGCCGCGCAGCAGCTTGAAGCGCCGCCGGACCAGTGACACGTCGTCGAGCTCCAGGACGTCTACTCCATTGAAGCCCCACCAGGGTCCTGGAGAAAAGCGCGCGATCACGAGGCTGTTGCTCACCTCGGCGACCTTAGTCCTGGGACCTCGGAGCAGCGATGACTCCTTGACTTCACCTATAGAAGGGTCGAGACGGCCAGCAATGAGCGAGTGGGTACGCTTCGCGGGTGACGAACTTGATCGGGAGCCGTGTTCTCTTGCGTCCTTGGACGGCCGATGACGCTGCGTTCGTGTTTGACCTGTACTCACAGTGGGATGTTCAGCGCTACCTCGGGCACGACCCTCGAGTCATGGAGAACATCGACGCGGCTCACGCATTGATCGGTCGTCTCCGCGCACGGAGCGGCCCGGTGCTGGGGTACTGGGCGGTCGAAGCCACTGCAACGGGTGCACCCGTTGGCACGGTCATGTTGCAACACATCAGGCTTTCGGGAACGAGTGAACCTTCTGCCGAGGTCGAGATTGGCTGGCACTTCCATCCAGATGCGTGGGGCCACGGATACGCAACCGAGGCGGCGCAGCTGCTGCTGCGGCACGCTTCAGCGTCCGGGCTCGACCGGATCATTGCGGTTGCCCATGTCGAGAACGCTGCGTCGCGCCGAGTCTGTCTGCGTCTCGGGCTGACCAGCCGGGGACGGACGACTCGTTACTACGACGCGGAATACGAGTTGTTCGAATCGGGCTCGCTTCGCACTGACCCGTCCCACTGACCTATCCTCTAGTGAGACGCTGCCGTCAGCAAATTCGTCAGGTGGTATGTCCAGCCGTCCTCGTGTTCTGCCCGGAGGTTGACCGCGTCTGGCAGGAGCGCGAAGCCATGCTCGGTCAGCGTGACGATGCTCTGTTGGCCCATTCGCTCAAACCGGAACCGCACCTCCAGTGATGACGGCTATGTCGGCTGCCGCCACTCGAACACGAGCAGGTGAGGTGCTGCGACGCCGGTCACATGGCCATCAGCGGATCGCTCCTGGCCGTCCTCCTCCCAGGTCTCGTGCACGGGCGCACCGACCGCAGGAGTCAGCGTGAGCTCTGGCCACCACGTCGAGCGCTCGGTGGTGAGCGCAGCCCAGAGCTCATCGACGGACGCCGCGGACGTCACGGCCACAGAAAGAGAGTCATCGAGCATGCAGAGACGCTAGCGGCCTCGTCGTCCGGTCGGCCAACGGACTCTCACATGACCCCAGCGATCGAGCACGGGGCCGGTATCCGCTTAGAAGTTTCGTCGCGCGACCCTCTCGAACTGACTAGTCTTCAATTTGTGGTCAACATAACCGAGGGGATGTAGGTCGATGCCCACGGGACCGGCACATCAGAAGGTCAACGAGGACGACGACACGTCTGAACAGTGTCGATGCATGATCGGCAACGATCATCTCGTTGACGATGACACGCCTTTGTCCGAGGCGCTCAGTCCCTCGGATGCGGAGGACATCTGGCTCTCGAGCGGCATGGACGAGGACTACGACTTTCGCTGAACGCTCTGCATCTGCGTGAATCCGTGTGCCGCGCCTTGTCGGTTGCCGATTCTTCAACTGGCGGTGTCCCGCTACGCTGCAGCGGTGGGGGAGATGACACACGAGACGTTCCGTTCCGAATTCGCCACAGCCGCGGGCCGGCGACGTCTTGGGTACCGGGAGGGCGACCCGTGGCAGGGCCGGGTAGACAGGCTGCTCGGTGACGACGCGGAGCTTCAGGGTGAGTACCTCGAGTGGCAGCACCGGCGGAAACGAAGGGTTGAGCGAGCCCAGAGGCAGTTGATGGACACTCGTCGGCGCAACGGAGCGATGACTGGTGTGCTGCTCATCGTCGCCGGCGTTGTCCTCGTACTCGTCGGAGTGAACACTGCCGCACACCACCAGCAGCAAGTCAGCGGCGGACCCTGCTACCAGCGGCCGCACCTGTACAGCGACGCGACAACCACCGTCTGCCCTGCGCACATGGAGCCGCTCCACGACGGCACTTGGCTGGCGGCGACCACTCTGGGTTGGTTGGGTGTCGCGGTACTTGTCACCGGCGGTGTGCTCGTCGTCCGGCACCCCAACTTTTGAGCTCGACCCGTCTCGGTAGCCGATCCTTCACCGGGCGCATTCGCCAGCTGCACGCTTCCGGCGGTCGAGAGGTCGGGTCGCGTTCAGGCCGATGCGGGCGTCGCTGGCGCCGCGACCCATCTTCGGTATGCGGCGTCGACGCGTTGTTTCACCCGTGCATCAGGCGAGTTGTCAGTGATCTTGGAGGCACTCATAGCGATCGGGATCGTGATGCGGCGATCACGACCCTGCTTCCTCATCACGACGACAGCCCCCTCCTCGACCCGGAGCACGTTCATCCGCGGTACCCGTCGGACAGACACCAGGCCAATGAGGACGAGCTCGTCCGAAGCGAACACGACCTTCAGGGCGAAGAGCCTCCACCAGAGCAAGACCAGGAACGCCACCAGCACCAACATCCGAGGGTCAACAAACAAGGCGAGGAGGGCGGTGCCGATGATAAGCAATGACAGCAGTCCAGACAGCAGATACTTCGTAGCCCGGGAGAACTGCACTACCTCGTTCACCTTTTCCGCCGCTGCGCTACGACGGCATACACGATGGCAGTGAAGATCAGCGGGGACGCCACCCACGGCACCCGGGGGAGCACTCCAGCACCCATCGTCATACCTCCCGCTCGCCACGTCGGCAGTACCGAACTGCAATCAACCTATCGAGTAACGCCGTGCGGGCGGTTCGACATGGTGCCCGTAAGCCGATCGTCTTTCGGGCAGGTCGGCGGCGCGGTTGAGGCTCAATCCACTTACTCGTCCGAGCACCGATCCGCCGGCTGCTGCAAAGGTCATCCTTGCGGGGGACTGCGCACCCTGAGTGTTCCCATAGGATGCCGTTCGGGGGCGGAGGGCTCTCTATAGATGATCAAGGGGGAGACAGTGTCTCGATCGGGAAGAACCGTAGGCATGGCGGGAGCGGGACTGCTGTGTGCGGTTGCGATGCTGGGGACGTCGGCGGTGGCGCACGCTGAGGAACAGCCTGCAGATGCACTCGCAGCTGTCGCCGCTGTCGCGCCGGGTGTGCTCGACGCGGCCGCGAACATGGCCGAATCCGAGTCTGGTGCTGAAGCTGCAAACTTCACCGGGGGCGATGTTGAGGTCAGCGTTCCGACAGATGCTGCTGACGGAGCTGTGCTGCGCACCAGCGATCGCGAGTTGACGGTATCGCTGCCATTTGCGGATCAGGCAGCGGATGCGGTCGTTGAGAGCGCGGGGGTGGCGACTTTTGACAATAACAACTCGTCGACCACAGCTTCAGTCGTGCGGGAGGATGGCAGTCTGCAGATCCTCACTGTCGTCGAAAGCGCTGCAGCGCCGACCCGGTACGACTACGACTTGTCCGTGCCGTCAGGCGGCGCCATTACGGTCCGTGATGATGGCGTGGTCATCATCACCGACGAGAGTGGCGATTTTGCTGGCACCGTTGCGCCCGCGTGGGCGAAGGATGCAACCGGAGTGCCGGTGGCGACCCGGTACGAGGTGCACGGGAACACGTTGACGCAGGTCGTTGAGCACGGCGCGGCGACGCAGTACCCGGTAGTGGCCGACCCGTGGCTGGGGATCACCTTGTTCAAGAGCTTCAAACGCGACAAATATCACGGGGACTACCGCTACAGCGCCTGGGTCACCGGGCCTGGCGCGGTCGTTCTTAGCGGTGGCGGTGGCGTCGGAGGGTACGCGGCTGGACAGGCTGTGTTCCGAGGTTCTGGGTGGGACGAATGGAAGAAGAAGTGGCCCGCGATCACGAACAAGGCCACCCTCCAGCAGCAGTACAACTGCCACGTCGCTGCGGGCCTTTACGGGCTGCCGTTCACCCAGGACTACAACCTCGAACGGTACCGCGCGAACCGCGCGAACTGGGTCTCCGGTGTCGCATCGCATCGCTGCAACTGGTGACCACCGAACATCCTCTTCGACAGGAGACTGAGCACATGAAAAAGTTCATCATCGGGTCCGCCATCGCTGCCAGTCTCGGCGCGCTAACCACCATCGGGTTCCTCATAGCAATCGGCGTCGACTACCGCATGCAAGAAGACCGCGGTATCGAGCCGGGCTACACGCCCGACGTCATCGTTGGCGGCTTCGAAGCCGGACTGTGGTTGCTCGGCGTTGGCATCGCTGCGCTCATCGTCAGTAGCATCGTCGCGATCCTGCAGCGCCGTAACGAGCGTGCTGCCTCATCTGCACCCTCGCACTGACTCAGCGTTGCAAGCCGCGCAGTGCCCCGGTCGGAAACGGCCGGGGCGCTGCCGTGTCCAGCGGCCTGCCTGTCTCGGCCAGGGATCGCCCACCGGACACCGAGTTCAGCTCAGGGGGGCGAGCACGCCTCTACCGGCGCGCTACAGCATCGGACGCTGCAGGCTGCGTGGCGTCCAGCGGGTCGTGAATAAACGCGAGGAACTCGCGGCCGAGTTCGGTGATGAAAGTCCAGTAAGGGCGGCGGTCACTGCCCCTCGTCTCCCAATCGAGGTTGCCGAGCTTCCGCAAAGCGTCGTCGTTGGGGTCAGTGCTCGCGATGTCGATGATCAGGTTCAGCCCGATCAGTCGCCGCTTGCGCTCGATGACGTGAGATTTATATGAGCTCAGAGATGATTGGTAAACCGAGCAGAGGTGATCAATAAAGTACAAAAGTGCGGATCGAGCTTCCCGGCACGAGCTAGCGGTGGTCGGACCGCCGGTGCGGACGGGGGCAAACACGTTGCGATCGCGTCGTTCACATCGCCCCGGGCGCCATTGGTGTCCCGGGCCGCCTGCACTGGGTGCAGGTTGGCTATGGCGTTCTGCGGAGTTTCAATCACAAACCGGTGTGTCACAGCCGGCCGGTAGGGGCCTTCGCTCGAGTCTTGCCCCATCCGGTTTTCGCAGCGGGCAGCTTCTTGAGCGCGTCGTTTGCCCGGCGCACGTCTGCAGCCGGTGCCTTGATGCCGTGCTTGGACCGCACTTCGGCAAGCTCACGAAGCACCTTTGTTGTCTCTACATACAAGACCTGAGCGTGGGCAGTAGCCCACCCGTTGCCCTTGATGTCTTCAACCACGACGGATAATTGAGCGACGCGTTCGACCTGACGGCGAACTGCGCTTTCAGCTGCCCGGCGCTGTGGTGCCCATAGACGTTTACGCGCTGCGGCTTCGACGAGCACAGCCCGATCTCTCCTGGCGGCCTCGGTGGTCAGCGTATTGAAACTTGCCATCACGTTGCCGGTGTAACGATTCCCAAAGCTCACGTAGGCGCTAAAGAACGCTGAGATGGCGGAAGCCATTGCTGTGAAAAAAGTGAGCCACGTGATTGGATCAGTCGATGACATCAAGCAATTCTCGCATATTCGGGTTGATAAGTCCAAATCTCCGCATTTGTTGACAAGCGCACCGTGCTCTAAAGGTTAACGGACTCCACGGGTCCGCTCTGGCCACTTGATTTGGTACTGCGCCAGAGAACGAGCCAACGTCGTCGGTTCTGCGTCCTATTGCTCGTGGGTGCCGGGCGCCCCGCGCCGGCAGCGGCCTCGGCCGTTAGTCTGGGGAGCATGGGGATGAACAAGGACCAGCAGCTCGCCGCGATCGTCGGGGGCCTGGTGGCGGTGTTCGCCAGCGTTGGTGTGATCGTCGCGTCGGCGACTGGGTTCATCAGCTAGACATTCGTTTCCGGCGCTCCTAGCGGTGAACGATCGGCTATCGGGCGCCGTTGCTCACCTGGTGGATCGCTGAGCGAGGTTGTTCGGGTGGGAGGATCGCGTCGTGTCGATAGAACTACCCGCAGGAGTCCTCGCCGTCGTTTTCGACGTCGGCGAGACGCTCGTCGACGAGTCGCGTGCTTGGTCCGCACAAGCGGAAGCGGCGGGAGTCACACCGTTCACGTTGATGGGAGTGCTCGGTGCGTTGATCGCGCGCGGTGAAGACCACCGTCGAGTATGGGCGCTACTGGGCGTCGAGAGGCCCGCCGGTCGCGCGCTGATCGAGGAAGCAGATCTCTATCCCGACGCGCTGCCGTGCCTTCGTGCGGCCACCGAACGCGGCCTCGTCGTCGGCATTGCAGGGAACCAGCCGGCGGAAGTGGAGGCACAGCTGCGCGCGGCCGGCTTCTCACCGCACTTCTTGGCGTCCTCCGCGGCGTGGGGTGTGGAGAAGCCCTCACCCGAGTTCTTCGCTCGCGTCGTCGCGGAGGCAGGCCTCGAGCCCGGGTCGATCCTCTACGTCGGTGACCGCCTCGATAACGACGTCCTACCAGCACGCGCTGCCGGCATGCGGACCGCGTTCATCCGGCGAGGGCCGTGGGGTCACCTTCACGCGGAATGGCCGGAAGCACGTCTCGCGGACCTCCGAGTCGACACCTTGGCGGACCTCACCGACGCGCTGGTTGCCGGCCGACCGGGGTGCAGGCTACGTCGTGATCAGGGGCAGTCGAGTGCGACTGCACTCAAGAGTGCCCGGTAGTCGATCCGCTATTGAGACTGGTGTTCGACGCAGACTTTCGGTTCGATCGAGGTGGATCCCGCCATCGGGCAGGTCAGGGTGAGGTAGTGTTCGCGGGCCAGCGGCCTCCAAGCGGGACTCGTGTCCGACAAGTCGCGAGAGCAGTAGTTGCCGGCCATCCAGCGGCCCGACACAGCACTAGGTCCCCCGCTAGCGAGCCACCGCTGTGCGGCACTTGGTACCTGCTCTTCTTGTACGAGGTCTGCGTCGTGTTCGGGTGCGACTTCGCGTAGCTGCTCTTCACGAGCTTGCCCGTGACCGAGCTCAGCGTGTTCGTCTACACGACGTCATACCCGGTGAGCTCCAGCCGTCGACGGCGCGGGCCCGCGCGGTGCTCTGTTCGTCTGCGTGGCCGTCGGCGGTGATGGTGTTTGTGGAGCGGATTGTGCCGCGGACGGTGGCCATCGATCCATCCTCGCAGCGCGCTCCGACACCTGCGGTGTCGGCGGCCGCGGTCATCATCGATGCTCTGACCGTGACCGTGACCGTGACCGTGACCGTGACCGTGACCGTGACCGTGACCGTGACGGAGCGGGTGTCGAGCTCTGCACGGCGGTGTGGGTGCGGGTCAAGTTCACGATTTTGGCGCTTCTCGGGTATGCGCGAGGGTCGACGACTGACCGGCGCACCCGTGCGCAGCAACAAGGGTGCTGAACGTATTCGCAGCGGGAGTCATACTCCGGGATGACGTGGATTGCCATGTGGCGGCGCAAAACTGCACAGACCACACTCGGCTAAGCCGACGGTGTGATTTCAGTGATTGATTGGGGAATAATCATGAAGCTCAAAGCGAAAGCAGCGGTGGCGATCGCGTCCGTGTTTATCGCGCTGGGAGGGGCCGTCGCCGTGCCTTCGGCGGCAAACGCGCAGAATAGCGCGTCTGACCTGGCATACGCCAAATGTCATTACAGCAAGGACGTCCAATCCTGCAAGTTCCTCGCCATGCAGGGGAAGCACATCACGAAGAGCGAGCTGAAGTGCCTCGCCGCGGCGGGCATCGCCGTAGGGGGGCTTTTCGTGGGAGAGGGCGTCGGAGAGGGACTTGCTCTCAGCATCGCCCGGAAGTACGTCGCGGCCGGAGCCGCGGGGTGCCTGGGTTCGTTCCTCTGATACAATCTGCATCATGACACGTAGAGCAATTCCGTTCTGGGTTGCAGTCGGGGTCGCGTTCCTGCTCGCGGTCCTCTGTTTTTCGTTCGTCCATTCTGGGTGGTCGATTGCCGTTTATGCCGTGCTCATCCTCGGGGTGGCGTTGGCCTACAGGCTGTCGCGCAAGGGGCCCGTACGTAGAGATTGACGCCGCGTGAAAAGCACCCCCGGGCTTCATTGCCCGGGGGTGCTTATTTCGTGGTGGGCTGTCCGCGCATGACACCGTCGCTGAGGATCGCGGGCTGAATTGTCATGCCGTCTTGTCTCTCGCCGGCGTCAAGCGTCGACGGTGATGCCGAGACTGATCCACCCGTCGGGGATCGACTGCAGGTACGCCGCCCGGGCGGCGGCGTAGTTCGGCCCGGACGCTTGGTTCGGCTGGACCAACAACATGTTCACTTCGCCGAATTGAGCGGTCAGCGTCGGCTCCTTCTTGCCCGTCGTGCCGGGCCGCGAGTGACACTGAGAGACGCGCACCCTGAAGCGTCTGCCACGTGGCGATCGCAGTCACAGACCCCGTGCCCATCAACGCCACTGCCGCCACTGCCGCGGTCGTACGCAGGATGAACCCCTCCACTCCTCGGCGGCGGAGCCGCCCATGACGAGCGACGCCGGTCCGAATCATCCTCGGCCGCCGAACAGGTGGCATGTCTTCCCCATCAGAACGCCGAAACCCTGCATGTCCCATCGCTGTGGTCAACGCTCACCACACCGCCGCCACGTCGGCGATGGTCGCCGCATGTCGAAGGCGGGGAAGGCGGGCATCGCACGCTGTCTGTGTGGTTGACGGAGGGGGCAGATCTCGTGCGGACTCCGGTGCATCGACCGCAAGTGGATCGTTGTGTCGGAAGCTGTCGTGCGGGCGTCAGCGCGCTGATCTGGGGTGTGAACCGTCGCGGTCGAGTCCGGAGTAGATCAGGCGAACTGGGCAGTAGCGATTCAGATCGATGATGAGACCCAGCAGCGCCTACAAGAATGCTGAGCGCTCTCGCACTGAAGTCAGGCGAAGCGGGTCAACACGGGTCCCTGCATGTGTGGACCGGTGCCCCAGTGCCGAAGGCTTCGCTGTTCACGCGTGCTGCAGGCTCACCCGGTGTTCATGCGAGCGCGCGCCACCGCCAGTCCCTGCTCGGCTGAAGCCCGGAGCACCGGGTCTGCAGTTCGTCGGAGTTCGACGGCGCGCTCGAAGTCCTCGACTGCACGTTCTGCTTCTCCATTGGCGAGGAGCGCTTTTCCTCGGTGTTGCCGCATCACCGCTTCCCGAGCCGTTCCCAGACATTCCGCGACGAGGAGGTCGTACTCCTGCACAGCGACAGCGGTTTCGCCGCGGTCGCGGCGGCAATCAGCCGCGAGTGCCCGGACTCTCGGAGTCTGCTCGAGCAGGCCGAGGGCTCGGAGAGCAGCGTCGGTGTCCCCGGTCCAGAGGAGCTCGATCGGCTTCGTAAGGGGGTCTTCAGCGATCCCGGCCCTGAAGGTGTCCAGGTCCGTGATCGCGGGGCGGAGGTCGGCACCTCGGATGATCCAACCGGGCCCGCCGGCGACGTCGCTCACCATGTACCGAGGGTAGGCGACTGTCGCGACGTGTTCCGGGTGGACGAGGCCGGAGGAGCTGCTGCCGATCGACGTTGAGCGCGTGGCGATGGGGACGGCTCCCCCATGAGACCGCGGCCCTGTTCGGTCGAGGTCACCGACCAGCCGATGTCAGCGCGGGTGACTGGCCGCATCGGATGCCGCTCCGGATCAGCGGCACGCCCAATCGGTCCCGAAGGCTTCGTGCACGCGCCGGAGTGCTTCGGGGTTGCCCCACTCGTCGATCTCCGAGCAGTCGGCGGAGGAGCGCGCTGCGACGAGACCCCAGTTGCCGACGCTCTGCCACGAGTACCGGGTGTCGGAACTCGAGCCCGAGGATGCGCCGCCGCCACCTTGCTGCTCCGGAAGCTGCAGCTGCTCACCGTCGGGGAAGACCAGCACCTGACCCAGCGGGTCACAAGTCGGCAGGCGCGTCGTGTCCAGCTGCTCGACCGAGACCGGCGCTGCGGTGGTGCAGGGCGACAAGGTGGCTTCCCCCGCAGAGAGCGTCAGGAAGTCGTCGTCCCGATCGTGCTGGGCGCAACCGATGAGCGCGACTGCAGCCGCTGCGAGGATCGCGGGTGCGGTCAGGAACTGAGGGATCACCACCTCAGTCTTGTCCTCGCCCGGCTTCTCGGGTTCACTGCGCTCATGGGTCTCGTCGAAGCAACAGCGTCGTGTGTCGAGTCAGTTCCGGAATGCAACGACACGATGAGCGCATCCACCGACCTGCTGTCGGCGGCGTGGCTCGCATCGGCTGTGGTCGTCGCGGTGCTCGTGGTCTTCGTCGTGATCGTCCTGCGGCGTCGTCGCCGACGGTAGGGCTCTCGCCTCTGGCCCGCTGGACACCTCGACGTGTTAGGTTGTGCACAACCTAATGGAGCACATCGTGAAACTGACCAGCTCGCTCGATCTCGTCACCGGCGTCCTGCTCGCCGGGCACGGCATCGCCACGGTTCGCCGCACCCCGCTGCGCGCCCGAGCCCAGCAGATGCAGCGCCGGGGCTTCGAGCCGGGCGTCCCGCACGCACTCGGCATCCCGGCGCTGCAGGTCCTGTCCGGGCTCGGAGTCGCTGCCGCAGCGGTCCGCCGTGCGCCCGGGCGCGACCTGGTCGGCACCGGCTCCGCCATCGCGGCGACCGCCCTGGGCGGGACCCGGCTCGCAATCGACCTCGAAGACCAGTCGGTGACGACCACGACCGGTGCTGCCGCGGCACTCACGTTCGCCGGTGGGCTTCGACTCCTCACCTCGACCCGCGGCCGTCCGATCGCCCGGATCCTCACGCTCGGTGCCGCCGCTGCCGCGATCACGTTCGAGGCCGCACGCCGACGCCGAGTCCTCCGCAGCCGCTGACCTCGTCCTCCCACTCCACCGAACCCCACCCCGATCGTGAAAGGCACCACTCCGATGGCAACCCGCACCCCCGCAGTCCGCTCAACGCTCCCCCGGACCATCGTCCGCATCCTCTTCGGGGCGATGCTCACGTGGGCTGGCATCAGTCACCTGACCGTGGCGCGCGAGGAGTTCCAGGCGCAGGTGCCGAAGTTCGTGCCGCTGCCGACGGACGTCACGGTGATCGCGTCCGGCGTGGTGGAGATCTCGCTCGGCGCTGCGCTGATGCTCCTGGCGCGGCGACAGGTGACCGTGGGGTGGGTCGTCGCGGTGTTCTTCCTGGCGGTCTTCCCGGGCAACATCGCGCAGTGGATGCACCACCGCGACGGCTTCGGTCTGGACACCGACACCAAGCGCTTCGTCCGCCTGCTGTTCCAGCCCGTGCTCATCGCGATCTCGCTCTGGTCCACGAACGCCCTGCGCAAGCGCCGCTGAACAACGCCGCACTCGCGCCGCGCGGACGATGGGTGCAGAATCGGCCCCATGAGCGGGGACGACGAGGACCAGCCGCGCGTGGTCGCGGTCAGCAAGGACGGCGAGCACCGGTTCAGCAAACCGTTGGTCGACGCGGTGGCCCTGGTCGCCGGGTGGGGCATCGAGGGGGATGCTCACGCCGGCACGACCGTGCAGCACCGCTCCCGGGTCGCGCGTGACCCGTCGCAGCCGAACCTGCGACAGGTCCACCTGCTCCACGCCGAGCTGTTCGACGAGGTCGCCGAGGCCGGGTTCAGCGTCAAGCCGGGCCAGATGGGCGAGAACGTCACGACGAGCGGCATCGACCTGCTCGGGCTGCCGGAGGGCACGGTGCTGCACCTCGGCGACGACGCCTCCGTCCGGGTCACCGGCCTGCGGAACCCCTGCCAGCAGATCAACGGCTTCGAACCGGGGCTGCTCCGCGCGGTGCTCGGACGAGCCGAGGACGGCACCGTCGAGCGCAAGGGTGGTGTGATGAGCGTCGTGCTCACCGGTGGCACGGTCCGACCGGGCGATCGCATCCGGGTGGAGCTGCCCACCGGCGAGCGACGAGCACTCGAGCCGGTCTGATGCCGCAGCCCACGCGACGCGTCCTGGTGCTCGGTGGAACCGGCTGGCTCGGACGGACGATCGTCGACGAGCTGTTGATCGAGGGTGCCGACGTCACGTGCCTCGCCCGGGGCACCACCGGCAGCATTCCTGAGGGTGCACGCTTCGTCCAGGCGGATCGGTCCCTGCCCGGCGCCTACGAACCGGCCACCGGCACCTGGGACGAGGTCATCGAACTCGCTCACGCCCCCGAGCTCGTCGCCCCGGCGCTCGACGCCCTCGCCGACCGGGCCGCCCACTGGACGCTGGTGTCCACGGTCTCCGTCTACGCGGAGAACGACGAACCGGGCGCCGATGAGTCCGCCCGGCTGGTGGAGCCGAAGGACCCGTCCGCCTACGCCGACGCGAAGGTCCTCGCCGAGCGCACCACGCGGCTCCGGCTCGGGTCGCGGCTGCTCATCGCACGCCCGGGGTTGATCGTCGGCCCGGGTGACCCCAGCGACCGGTTCGGCTACTGGCCGGCACGCCTCGATCGCGGCGGGCCCGTGCTGGTGCCGACGTCGGCGGAGCGCTTCGTGCAGGTGATCGACGTCGCGGACCTCGCCTCCTGGCTCGTCCGGGCCGGGCGCGACGGGTTCGTCGGCACGGTCAACGCTGTCGGGGCACCCGGTGCCGCTGCACGACTTCCTGCGGTGCGTGGCGGAGGTCACCGGGTTCGACGACGAACTCGTCGCGGTCGACGACGACGTCCTGCTTGCACACGACGTGGCCTACTGGGCGGGCCCCCGATCACTCCCCCTGTGGATCCCGGTGTCGGACGCGGGGTTCGCGCAGCGCTCCGCAGTGGCGTTCACCGACGCCGGCGGGGTGACCAGACCCCTCCGGGACACCGTCGTGCGGGTGTTCGACGACGAGCGTGCCCGCGGGACGGATCGGGAACGCCGTGCCGGCCTCACCTCGACCGACGAACGGGCGGTCCTCACCAGGTAGACGCGCGGTCACCACGAGCGCTCAGGACGCAGCGGCAGCCTGCTCGTACAGACTCGTCGCCAAGTCGTTGAGCACCTCGTGCAGGTCCCCGTTGTGCGCCCCGTCGACGGCCCGGAGCATCGCCGCGTACCGCTCCTGGTAGTCCGACACGACGACATGGCCCGGGGGCAGCAGCCGCAGCAGTGAGCCTCGGCGATCGGCCGGGTTCGGTGCGCGCTCGAGGAGCCCGGCGGCGCTCATCCGGTCGATCATGTTCGTCACCGCACCGGAGGTCAGCCCCAGGTACCCGGCGACCTCGGTCGGCGTGGAGTACCCGGTGTCGCTGATGAGCACCATGGCCCGGAGCGCGTTCTCGTGCACGCCCGCGCGAGCGCTCAGCTGACTCACCAGGCTCGCGTTCGCGCGCACCACAGCGGTGAACGCGGTCATGAGCTCGGCTGCGCTGTCACCGCTTCGTGCTGCTGTCACGACGGTCTTCCTCCGGGTCGGGTGATGGGGGGGACAAGGGCCGTCCCCCGCACTGGGGTGAGTATACGAGTCGCACACATGCTCAATCACTGACTATCTTAACCATTGAAGCAAAACAGCCCGAATGTCTTGCTCCCCCCGACCACTGAGCATCACCGAACGAAGAGGTACCCCGTGTCCACCAAGCTCCGCACCTCCGCACTGAAGCGGATCCGCTTCGCCCCCGTGGCCCTCCTCGCAGGCATCTTCGCCGCCGTCCTGCTCTCCCTCTCGCTCACCGGCACCCTGTCAGGGTTCGCCGCGAGCATCACGAACAGCAGCAACACCGCCGCCAGCGGCACGCTGATCATGCAGGAGCAGAACGCCGGCGCGACCGTCACCTGCCTCAGCACCGACGGCGGCTCGGTCTCGACGAACTCGGCGACCTGCTCGACGATCAACAAGTTCGGCGGCAGCACGACGATGACCCCGGGCAACACGGTCAACACCGCGATCTCGATCAAGAACACCGGCACCGCGAACGCCAGCACCTTCACGCTGAACCCGGGCGCCACGTGCACCCAGTCGGCGAACGGTTCGGCCAACGGCACCGCGACCGACCTGTGCGCCAAGATGAACCTCGTCGTCACCTCTGGCTCGACCACCGTGTTCAGCGGCACCCTCGCCAGCTTCAAGGGTGCGGCCGCGTCGGCCATCACGATGCCGCAGGCCCCGGCCGCCGGTGCGAGTGTCCCGTTCAACTTCGCGGTGACCCTGGACTCCTCGGCCGGCAACACCTACCAGGGCCTCGCCGCCTCGGTCCCGATGACCTGGACGTTCACGGCCTGATCCGGCCTGATCCGGCCTGTCCGGTCCGCATCACCACTCCCCCAGACCGGCGACGCTCGGCCGACCCCCCTCCGGTCGAGCGTCGCCATTCCCTGAACCCTCGGAGCAGCACCCATGAGCCAGACCGCAGCGATGCCGCTCAGCGGCATGCTCGACCGCTCGGTCCTGCGCGGCCGTCCGGTCACCCGCTCCGAGACCGTCCTGGCGTGGTCGGTCGCCGCGATCGCTGCACTCCTGCTCACCGCCGCCGTCCTGTTCCTCTCCGCCGGCGGCCGCTGGTTCGTCGTCGAGACCCCCTCGATGGGCGAGGCTGCCCCGGTCGGCACCCTCGTGCTCGACCTGCCGGTGGACGCCTCCACCCTGCGGGTCGGCGAGATCGTCTCGTTCGAGACCTCCGCCAACCCGGACGTCGTCTACACGCACCGCATCGTGTCGATCGACGCGGACGGTGGGCTCCACACCCGTGGTGACGTCAACGGCGCGATCGACCCGTGGACGCTCACCCAGGCTGACGTCATCGGCACCCCGGCGCTCCTGGTCCCGCACCTCGGGTGGCTGTTCCGGGCCGCCTCGGTCCTGCTCATCGGCACGCTGATCATCCTGACCCTGACCAGCGCATTCACCGACCGGGTGACCCGTTCCTGCCTGCGGATCACCGGTGGCGCCCTCACGGCCGCGTACGCGGCCTTCCTGTTCAAGCCGTTCGTCAACGTGACGACGATCACGAACACGTCGAGCCCGAACGGGGTCGAGGCGACCGTGGTCTCGTCCGGGATCTTCCCGGTCCGCATCGACGCCCACGGCGGCAACAGCGTCCACCTGGTCGACGGCGAGGTCGGTCGCGTCGTCATCCACGAGCTCACGGAGCACGGGAACTACCAGCTCATGTCGAACATCGACCTCGACCCCCTGGGTTGGGTCGCCCTGATCGCCGTGTGCCTGGTGCCGCTCGTGGCCTGCCTGGCGGTCGGCCGTGTCGAGGCGGTGCGTCCCTCGTGATCCTCGGTCGCCTGCGCGACGGCCGCGTCGTCGCCGTCCTGCTCGTGGTCGCCCTGGCCGTCGTCGTCCTGCTCAACCAGTTCGCGCCGACCCGCTCGGCCTTCAGCGCACGTGTGACGAACAGCACGAACACCGCGGCGACCGCGCCGTACTTCACGTGCACGGGTGCGGTCGGCGCCGACACCGCGAACGCGCTGTTCGCCTACCGCCTGACCGAGGCCTCGGGGTCGAGGACCGCGACCGACTGGTCGGGTCGCGGCTCCAACGGCACCTACCAGGGCACCATGACCGCGACCACGCCGAGTCCGAACGCCTGCCCACGTGACAGCGGCAGCGCCTACGCGCTGAACGGTTCCACCAGCTACGTCTCGACCCCCCGCTCGGTCGCGAACCCGACGACCTTCAGCGAGGAGGTCTGGTTCCGCACCACCGTCGCGGGCGGCATGCTCATCGGCTTCGGGAGCAGCCAGACCGGCGCGTCGAGCCAGCACGACCGGAAGCTCTACCTGACCACCACGGGGCAGCTCGCCTTCGGTACCTACACCGGCAGCGCCACGCAGGTGCTCACGTCGCCGAGGTCGTACACCGACGGCAGCTGGCACCACGTGGTGACGACGATGTCGCCGACCAACGGCATGCGCCTGTCCGTCGACGGCAAACTCGTCGCGTCGAACGCGGCCTTCACGACCGCCGAGAACTTCACCGGGTACTTCCGCATCGGCTACGACGTCGTCAGCGGGTGGCCGGGTTCGACGAGCAACCCGTACTTCACCGGGTCCATGCGGTACGCCGCCGTCTACAGCACCGAACTGACGGCCAGCCAGATCGCCGCGCACGCGGCCGCAGGTTCCTGACGCACTGACTGCCGGCCTGGAGGCGCATCGCGGCGCCGCCACGGGCCTCCAGTCCGTCCACTGGTCACGTCGACGACGTGGGCCGGGTTGGCGGACCGGGCCCACCAACCCCCAGATTCGGCGCGACGAATCCCGCTGATCAGGCCTTTTCGTGCCCCGGACCGTGCCAGGATCGTCAGGTCCTGAGACGTCGGCGTCTCCGTCCGACCCTCTCGAAAGGCGCCGTTCCCATGTCGTTCTGGGCCCTCTTCCTCATCGCGCTCGGCGTCTCCGCAGACGCCTTCGCCGTCGCCCTCGGCAAGGGCCTGCACATGAAGCGCTTCGACGTGCGGCACGCGATCGTGATCGCGCTGACGTTCGGGGTGTTCCAGGCGGTGATGCCCCTGATCGGCTGGCTGCTCGGGTCCGCGTTCGCGCAGTACATCGCGGCCTTCGACCACTGGGTCGCGTTCGGGCTGCTCGCGCTGATCGGCGGGAAGATGCTGTGGGAGGCGTTCTCGAAGCACGAGGACACCGAGCAGGACACCGATCGGCTGCCGGTCCGGGAGCTCCTCGTGCTCGCGGTCGCGACCAGCATCGACGCCCTGGCGGTCGGGGTCACCCTGGCGTTCCTGCCCGTGTCGATCGGCGGCGCGGTGCTGCTCATCGGGATCACCACCGCGGTGCTGTCGTTCGTCGGGGTCCTGGTCGGTCGCCGTGTCGGCGCCCGCTTCGGCAAGCCGGCGGAGATCGCGGGTGGTGTCGTGCTGATCCTGATCGGCCTGAACATCGTGCTGGAGCACACCGGCGTCATCGGCTGAGGCCGCGTCTCCGGAACCGACCCCGGACACACCGGAGGCCCGTGGCGAGCTGCCACGGGCCTCCGGTCTGGTGCTGGTGCGCGTCAGTAGCCGGTGGTGCTGCCCGCCGGGGCGTTCGCGACGGCTGTGATCACGAGGATGATCCACAGGATGCCGAACACGACCGACAGGGCGCTGATGATGACGCCAGCGAGGGCCAGGCCGCGGCCGCGCTCCCCGGTCTTCTTGATCTGCGAGAGGGCGATGATCGACACGACCAGGCCGGCGATGTTCACCACGAAGGCCAGGACGAACCCGACGATCGCCATGACGTTGAAGCGGTCGGACGACGGCTGCATGGGCGCACCGTACGGCTGTGGTCCGCCGCCTGCGTAGGGGTTCGGGTTCTGCTGGTTGAACTGGGGCGTGCCGTCACTCATGGCGCCGCGTCCTCTCTGGTCAGGGATTGTCGACACAGGAAACGTACAGGACCAGCGGGCTGATCGGGGGGTGGGATCATCGGAACATGGGATGGCTCCGCCGACACGTGCTGCACGGCGGCCGGTACGACGAGCGTGATCGACGTGACCAGCTCCGGCGGTACGTCGCCCGGGGCGACCGCCTCGTCGCGTTCCTCACCGGTCACGGCGATCCGTCCGCCGCGCGGGTGCGGGCTCGCGTGGACCACGCGCGGGAGCTGCTCGAGCACGGATGGTCCCGTGACGACCTGCTGACGGTCGCCGCCCCGGTGTGGGCACCGTGGCCGAGCAGCGAGGGGCGTGATGCGGGGGCGCCTGCTCCGGAGTACGCCGACCGGGCGGACGGGTTGATCGCGGACCTGAACGCCGTGGCACTCGAGCTGCGGGCCGTCGCCGAGCTCTGACGGTGCACTGACCGGCAGCACGACACCCGTCAGATGTCGAGCACCCCGTCCACCGCGTCCGACCGGTCGGCGATGTGCCCGGTGGCGATCTCCTCCTCCAGGTGCACCGTGACGTACGTCCAGTCCTCCACGTGCCCGGCGTCGTCGAACACCCGGTAGCGCCGGCGGAGCCGCAGGTACGGCACGGCGCGGTGCTCGAACGACACCACGAGCTCGGTCGCCGGCCACTCCCCCTCGATGGTGACCTCGACCGCCCGGTAGTCGCTCGCCGACCGGCGGGGCTCGGGGTGGTCGCGGGTCCACAGGATGCCGGGCTGGTCGAGGGCTTCGAACACGGCCACGAGGTCCGCGACCGCGCGCTCCCGTGCGGCAGCGTCCAGGTCGTGCAGCGGCCAGTGCGCGCCCTCGACGTCGGTCAGATCGAACCGCTCCGTCCACGGAGCGAGGGCTGCTTCCAGACGCTCCTGTTCGTCCTCCCACGACGTCTCGTCCTCGTCGCTCGCGGGGCGGGACGGCAGGTCATCGGTGGTGATGACGCTGGGCAGTCCGGCAGCGACGTCGAGGTCGACCTCCCGAGCGTCGTAGTGGTAGGTCAACCCGCCCGTCGGATCGGGCGTGCGCCGGGGTCCGGTGGGCATGTACCGGACGGTGAGCACCGTGCCGGCGCGGCGTACCTCCTCAGCCAAGTGGTCGACGGTGATCGTCGTCCGGCTGCCGTCGGTCCGGACGAGCACGAGCTCGGTCGGCGGGGTCGGCAGGGGTGGACCCGGTTCGGCCTGTGGTTCCGGTGTCGGGACGAAGCCGCCGACGCTGACACTCCAGGAACGGGGGCCGTCGTCGTCCTCGTCGTCGTCCAGCAGCTCGGGGTCGTCGTCCTCCGGCTCCTCGCCGGCAGCGAGCGTCGCTGCCCACTCCTCCGGGGACGGCCAGAACGGCTCCGACGGCGCCCACGGCAGGGTCTCCGGGTCGACGCCGTCGAACGGGTCGGCCGAGTCCTCGTCGAGGTCATCCGCGGACGCGTCGTCCTCGGGATCCTCGTCCTCGTCCTCGCCTGCCCACATCGACGCGTCGCGCGGGTCGCCGATCCACAGGCCGTCGACGTCCGCCCCGAGCACGCGTCGATCACCGAGGTCGACGGTGCACGTCACCCCGGTCGGCGTGACGTGCACGGCCGTCCGCGACTCGGTGTCGAGGTCGCCTTCAGCGTCCTCGCGCGACAGGTAGACCACCCAGGCGCCCCCGTCGGTCGCGAGGACCCCGACCTCGTCGACCGCACCGTCCGGCAACGGGGCGTCCGGCCACGTCACCCACCGCACGTCGTCGCCCGTGACGACCGCCGCGACCGGTCGCGTGGCGTCCGGCACGATCGTCGCGTCACCGACGCCGACGGCGTCGATCGGCTCGAGGAAGCTGCTCATGCAGCGACCGTACCGCGGCCCTGTGGCCGGCCCGTGAACAGCCGGGAGGCCCGTGGCGGGCCCGCACCGTGCCTCCCGTCCGACCGTTGCCGGTCCACCTGCCGGACCCGCCGCAGCGGCCGGGCGCATGATGGGCGGATGGCACGCATCCTCGTCACCGGATCCACCGACGGCCTCGGGCGGGGAACCGCCGACGCGCTGCTCCGCAGCGGGCACGACGTCGTCGTCCACGCGCGCAACACGGCCCGCGCCGAGGCGGTCGCCGACCTGGTGGAGCGCGGCGCCGAACTCGTCGTCGCCGACCTGGCGGACCGCGACGCCGTGATCGCCACCGCTCGCCAGCTCGACGCCGGCACTCCGCTCGACGCCGTCGTGCACAACGCCGGCGTGATCTCGGGCCGTTCCCTGGTGCCCGTCAACGTCGTGGCGCCCTACCTGTTCACCGCGTTGCTGCGCTCGCCGGAGCGGCACGTGTACCTGAGCAGCGGGATGCACCGGGGCGGCCGCCCGCGCCTGGACACCGTCGACTGGACCGGCGCGTCGGAGACGAACTCGTACTCCGACACGAAGCTGTTCGTGACGGCACTCGCCGCCGAGGTGCCGCTCCGACGCCCGGGCGTGCTGAGCAACGCCGTCGACCCGGGGTGGGTGGCGACCAAGATGGGCGGGGCCGGCGCTCCGGACGACTTCGAGCTCGGACACCGCACGCAGGAGACGCTCGCGACCGACCCGCACCAAACCGTGACGGGTGGTTACTGGTTCCACGGGGAGCGGCAGGAACCGCACCCGGAGGTGGCCGACCAGCGGTTCCGCACCGAACTGCTCGACACGCTCGCCGAGGCCACCGGCATCACGCTCTGAGTCGCTGACGGAACCGCCGCGACCGGTCGGGTGCTCCTGCGAAGGCGTTCGTCGCGCCCGGACGAGGATGGCGTCGACGCGACGAACGGAGGACCCGGTGACCCTCGGCCTGCACAACGGATCGAGTGGGTGGCGGCGCGTGCGACGGCACGGCCTGCTCCTCGCGAACGTCGCCGTCTTCGTCGTGTGCTTCGTCGGCATGGTGTTCTCCGGGTGGCGGGTGTCCGTGGCGGACGCGCTGCAGCACGGCGAGGCGGCCGTGTCGCTCTGGGGATTCCTGACCAGCGGCGACTTCGCCGAGGCCACGTTCGAGAACTGGGAGAGCGAGTTCCTGCAGATGGGCGCGTACATCGTGTTCACGGTGTTCCTGTTCCAGAAGGGGTCGAGCGAGTCCGAGCCCCTGGACGAACAGAGCCCGCAGGACGATGACCCCCGGGAGCACGCCGACGACCCGAAGGCGCCGTGGCCGGTACGCCGGGGCGGGATCGTGCTCGTGCTCGTGCTGTACGAGAACTCCCTGCTGATCCTGTTCGCGGTGCTGTTCCTCGGCAGTGTCGTCGGGCACGTGGTCGGAGGCGCTGCGGACTACAACGAGGAGCAGCTCGAACACGGTGACAGCGTGGTCTCGGCGTGGGGCTACCTGGGCACGAGCCAGTTCTGGTTCGAGTCGATGCAGAACTGGCAGTCGGAGTTCCTGGTCATCTCCGTGATGGTGATCGCCACCGTGTCCCTGCGGCAACGAGGGTCGAGCCAGTCGAAGCCCGTGGCCGCGCCGACGGAGCAGACCGGCGCCTGAGCGGACCCGGCTGACGACGATCGCGGGGTTTCCCCACCGACCACGGGGGGCAGCACCGGTGTGCGGGCGGACCCCCGCGGCGAGGCTGGTGTCGGGCAATAAGCTCGTCACCGACACGAAGAGGTCCGCATGTACACCGCCGTCGCCACCCCGGGCGCACCCACCACCGTCCCCCGGTTCCGACCGTTCCGAGCCGTCGCCGACGGCAGCACCTGGCGGGCCTTCGCGTTCCACGCCGCGCACCTGCCGATCGCGATCGCCGCGCTGGCCTGGTTCGTCGTGGTGCTGGCCGTCGGCATCCCGGTGTCGCTGACCTGGGTCGGCCTGGTCGTCGCCGCGTTCCTGCTCGGTGGGTCGCACTGGTTCGCCGCGGTCACCCGCCGGATGTCCGCCGCGCTGCTCGGGCAGGTCGTCGTCGCCCCGGCACCGCCCCGTGCAGGTTCGACGCCGCTCGGCACCGCGTTCGCCCGGCTGTCGGACGGCCCCACCTGGCGGGCGTTCGCGTACCTGCTCGCGGGGTTCGTGCTGACCACCACCACGTTCGCCGTCTCGACCGCTGTGCTCGTGAGCGGTCTGGGCGCGATGACCCACGCGGCGTGGGGGCACTTCCTGCCGGCGCAGCGGGGCGCGGACGGCGAGCTCCACAGCGGTGCGCAGTTCCTCGGCGTGTACGTCGACACCCCGCCGCTGCAGGTCGCGTTCGCGGTGCTCGGCCTGCTCATCGTGCTGTTCCTCTGGCCCGCGGTGAACCACGGGCTCGCGGCACTGCAGCGTGTGGTCATCCGCGCCCTGCTCGGTGCCACCGCCCGCGACCTGCGGCTCCGCCAGGTCACGGCCTCGCGCGACGCCGCCGTGCTCGACGCCGACACCACCCTGCGCCGCATCGAGCGGGAGCTGCACGACGGCACCCAGGCCCGGCTCGTCGGCCTGGCGATGACCCTCGGCGACGCCCGTGACCGCCTGCAGACCGGCGCCGACCCGGACGCGGTCACCGCGCTGGTCGACCGGGCGCACGCGTCGACGAAAGAGGCGCTGGTCGAGCTCCGCGCCCTGGCCCGCGGCATCCACCCGCCCGTCCTCGACGAGGGGCTCGAGGCCGCGCTGACCTCGGCGTGCTCCCGGACCCCGTTCCCCGTCGCGCTGTCGGTGGACCTGCCCGTCCGGCCGTCCCGCGTCGTCGAGGGGATCGCGTACTTCGGGGTGCTCGAGCTGCTGACGAACGTGTCGAAGCACGCCGGAGCCTCGGCCACCGCCGTCCGGGTCGGCATGCTCGGCACCGACCTGCTCGTCGAGGTCGAGGACGACGGCCACGGCGGGGCACACGTCGCGCTCGGCACCCCCGACGGTCACGGCACCGGCCTGGCCGGGGTGCTCGAACGGCTGCGCGCCGTGGACGGGGACCTGCAGGTGGACAGCCCCGCCGGCGGCCCGACCCGCATCCGGATGCGCATGCCGAGCGGAGCCGAACGGTGAGGATCGTCGTCGCCGACGACAACACGATCGTGCGCGAGGGGCTGACGTCCCTGCTGCGCGGTCGCGGGCACGAGGTCGTGCCGGTGTCGGACGGCGACGCCGCGGTGGCCGCCGTCGCGCACGGCGCGGTCGACGTCGTCGTGATGGACATCCGGATGCCGCCGACGCACACCGACGAGGGCGTCCGTGCGGCCATGCGGGTGAAGGACGTCCGGCCCGACGTCGGGGTGCTCCTGTTCTCGCAGTACGCCGAGGCGCAGTGGGCTCGGGCGCTGCTCGACGTCGCCACCGTCGGGGTCGGGTACCTGCTGAAGGACCAGGTCGCCGAGGTCGGCACCTTCATCGACTCACTGCACCAGGTCGCCGCGGGCAACGTCGTGCTCGACCCCGAGGTGGCTGCCGCACTGGTCCAGGCGCCGCGTGCCACGAGCGGTCCGCTCGACTCGCTCACCGCCCGCGAGACCGACGTGCTGCGCCTGATGGCCGAGGGTCGGTCGAACGCCGCGATCGCGGACACGCTGTTCCTGTCCGGCGGGACCGTCGAGAAGCACGTCACCGCGGTCTTCACCAAGCTCGGGCTCGAGGCGACGCCGAACGAGAACCGGCGGGTGCTGGCGGTCCTGCGGTTCCTGGCGGACTGAGCGGGGCCTGGACGGGCCGACGGACCGGACGGGAGGCCCGTGGCCGGCCCGCCACGGGCCTCCCGTCCGGTCCCAACCACGCTGGTGCGGTAGGTTCCTGCGGAACGCAGTCCGCACGTGAGAGGGGGCGCCCGATGGCGCAGGGGCACCGCTCTCCACCCACGATGAGCGACGTCGCCGCCGTGGCAGGTGTCTCGAAGAAGACCGTCTCGAACGTGCTGTCCGGCTACGAACACGTCTCCGTCCGCACCCGTGACCGCGTGATGGCCGCCGTCGACGAGCTCGGCTACGAGCTCAACGTCTCGGCCCGCAACTTCCGCGCCGGACGCTCCAAGGTGCTCGGCCTCGCGGTGCCGGAACTGCGGCAGGCGTACTTCGCCGAACTCGCCGATGCCGTCATCCGCGCTGCCGGCGCCGTGGGCTACACCGTGCTGATCGAGCAGACCGCGAGCGGCGTGCGCGAGGCGGACGCGATCACCCGCATGCGCGAGCACTCCATCGACGGCATCATCTACAGCCCGTTGACCGTCCGACCGAGCGACGCCGCCGCGCTCGAGGTGAAGTTCCCCCTCGTCGTGCTCGGTGAGCCGATCCCGGACGCCCCTGTGCCGTTCATCGCCATGTCGAACGCCGACGCCCTGCGCGACGCGACCACCCACCTGCTCGACGCCGGTCGTCGTTCGATCGCGTTCATCGGTTCCGATCCGGCGGGCCCGGTGCGCACGGCGCAGGAGCGGTTGCGGGGCTACCGCGAGGCGCTCGACGACCACGGCGTGCCGTTCGCGCCCGAGCGCGTCGTGCCGACCGCGCTGTGGCACCGGGCCGAGGGGGCGGCGGCTGCACGACAGCTCCTGGAGGCCGGGGTGCCGGTCGACGGGATCGTCTGCTGCAACGACGCGCTGGCACTCGGGGCGATGAGCGCGCTGCAGCTGGCGGGCCGGACCGTGCCGGATGACGTCGCGGTCGTCGGGTTCGATGACATCGAGGAGTCGGCGTACTCCACCCCGGCGTTGACCACGGTGTCGGCCGACTTCGACCGCACAGCGGCGACGGCCGTCGGGGTGCTCGTCGCCCAGCTCGAGGAGGGTGCCCCGGCGACACCGGGCGTGCTGCGCTCGCGCCACGCGCTGGTGGTGCGAGCGTCGTCAGCGACCCGTTCGGGACGGGAGGCCCGTGGCGGACCCGCCACGGGCCTCCCGTCCGTCCTGGGGTGGTGTCTCAGGCCGCGACCGGCTCCGCAGGTCGGTCACGCAGTGCCGGGCAGTGCTCGGCGGTGGGGTGCTCGGTGATCGCGATGACCTGCTCGAGGCGCCCGCGGACCGCCTCGAGCTCGGCCAGCTGCGCGGTGATCCGGTCCCGCTCCGCGAGGAGGAGCGCGAACGACTCTGGCGTCGACTCCCCGCGGTCGACGCACGGCAAGAGCTGCACGATCGTGCGGCTCGCGAGCCCGGCGGCGAACAGCTGCTGCACGAGCTGGACCCGCTCCACGGCTGCGTCCGTGTAGATCCGCTGCCCGCTCGCGGTGCGCGACGCGGTGAGCAGTCCCTGCTCCTCGTAGTACCGCAGCGAGCGGACGCTGACGCCGGTCGCGGCTGCGAGGTCACCGATGCGCATGTGGACTCCGATCCGGGCTTGCCCCTGACATGAATGTGAGGTCTTAGCGTAGCCGAGCCGCTGCGGGAGACACCCGCGCGGCAGGAGGAGACACCATGGACATCGCTGGATCGGTCGCACTCGTCACGGGCTCGAACCGGGGCATCGGACGCCGCTTCGCGCTGCAGCTGCTGGAGCGCGGCGCCACCAAGGTCTACGCGACCGCACGTCGACCCGAGCTCGTGGACATCGAGGGCGTCGTGGCGCTGCCGCTCGACATCACCGACCAGGCATCGGTCGAGGCGGCGGCCGCCGCCGCGGGCGACGTCACCCTGCTCGTGAACAACGCCGGCATCTCGACGACGGGCTCGTTGCTCACCGACGACCTCACCGATGCGCGCCGCGAGATGGACACGCACTACTGGGGGAACCTCGCGATGATCCGGGCGTTCGCGCCGGTGATCGAGCGGAACGGTGGCGGCGGCATCGTGAACGTCCTGTCCGCACTGTCCTGGTTCGTCTACCCGGGATCCGGCGCGTACGCGGCGGCGAAGGCCGCCGAGTGGAACCTGACGAACGCCGTCCGGTTGGAGCTCGCAGGCAAGGGGATCAGCGTGCAGGGGCTGCACCTCGGGGCGGCGGACACCGACATGATGGACGGCTACGAGGGGCCGAAGGTCGACCCGGCCGACGTGGCGCGGGCCGCGCTGGACGGCGTCGAGCGCGGTGCGGCCGAGGTCGTCGTCGACGACTGGAGCCGGATGGTGAAGGCATCGCTCGCCGATGCACCGGAGCGCTTCTACGCGCAGTTCGCCTGAGCGTCGCCCCTGACTGGGGGCATGTCCCCGCAGCGCAGTCCTGGACCCGGCGCTGGGTCATCAGCGACCATGGACCCGGATCAGGAACGGGGGGCACGTCGCCCGCCGCTGGAAGGGAACCATGCGTCCTGTCAGGAACGCACTCAGCACCGGGGCGATCGTCGCGATCCTCGCCGGGCTCACCATCACCGCAGCACCCGCCCAGGCGGCGACCCCGGGGACCGGCGCGAGCTGCGCCCCGGGGACCCTGTCGGTGCAGACGCTCGAGAGCGGCTGCACCGCGACGTCCGGCACGGTCGTCACGCCCGACGGCCGCACCTTCGCGCTCCCCGCACCGGGTGAGAGCGTGATGGCGAGCAGCACCTCGGCGCCGGGCGCGCCCGAGCTCGCCGACGTCCTCATCGCGAACAACGGCTCCGCCGGCGTCGCCGTCCGCGTGGACGAGGCATGGCGCGGGTCCGCTCCCGCCGTCCAGCAGGAACGTGCGCAGAGCCAGGCCGCGACCGCGCAGGAGCCCGCCGCGACGACCGCTGCGACCACGAAGTGCACGAGCACGGCGTGGAAGGCGTCCGGCTACACCTGGCCGAGCACGGTCAAGTGGTACTACAACCAGACCGGCCAGAAGTCGACCTACGCCAAGGACGCCCTGCGCAAGGGCGCGAACGCGTGGAACGGCACCATCTCGGCCTGCGACCGCACGGTGACGTCGACGGCGAAGAACGACTACCTGCGCCTCGCGACCCAGAAGCCGAACCTCACCGACCAGGGCGGCTGCTCGCGCAACAACGGGTACAACGTGATGGGCTGGGGCAAGCTCCCCACCGGCACCCTCGGGGTCACGTGCGTCTGGTTCGACGGCAACGGCAACGCCCGTGAGGCCGACCAGCGCTACGCCACCGGCTTCAAGTGGAGCTCGACGGCCACCTGCTCGGGCGCCCGCTTCGACACCCAGGTCGTCGCGACGCACGAGTGGGGCCACCTGTACGGGCTCGACCACGTCGCCACCGGTACCGGTCAGGTCATGGAGCCGTCCGGCGGCTACTGCGAGCTCGGCGGCCGCACGCTCGGCCGCGGCGACATGACGGGCATCTCGACGCTCTACTGAGCTCGATGCGCTCCTGGGACAGGGACGGGGTCGCGACGGAGAACCGCCGCGACCCCGTTCGTCTGTCTGTGGGGCTGGAGGTCTTGCTCAGACCGCGTCGGCGCGCAGGAACTCCGCCACCGGGGTCGACCCCTCGTTGAACCGGAAGGTGTTGCCGGCCGTGCCCGGGTTCTCGACCACGTCCGCGACCACGTGGGCCACGTCACCGCGCGGCACCTGGCTCGACGTGCCGTCCCAGTCGACGGACCCGGTCGGCTCGTCATCGGTCAGGGTGCTCGGGGCGACGATCGTCCACTGCAACCCGGAGTCGCGGAGCACGGCGTCGGCGATCATCTTGGACTGCGCGTAGGCGAAGAAGTCCTGGTCCTGCGGGACCCCGTGGTCGAGCTGCGAGCCGGAGAACGACACCATCACGTAGCGGTCGACCCCGGCCTGCTTCGCCCCCTGGATCGAGAGCACCGCGGCGTCGCGGTCGATGGCCCAGGTGCGGTCGACGGAACCGCCACCGGCACCGGCCGACCACACCACCGCGTCGTGCCCGCGCACGAGCTCGGCGAAGTCGTTCAGGGACTGCTGCTGGATGTCCGCGACGTGCGGTTCGCCGCCGTGCGCCCGGATCTCGTCGGACTGGTCGGCGTTCCGGATGACGGAGGTGACGGTGTGCCCGCGCTCGGACAGGATGCGGGTGGCGAGGAGTGCGACCTTGCCGTGGCCGCCGAAGACGATGACGTTGCTCATGGTCCGGACGCTACTCGGGGCGGCTCCGTACCCGGGGAACGCGGGACGTCGACCAGTCGCCCGCGATGCTCGGAACACCCGGGGGCACCGTGCGTACCGTCGGGGGCAACACGACAGGAGTCACGATGAGCAAGCAGCACGAGCAGCACACCCTGGTCCGCACCCTGGTCCTCGGCATCATGAGCGGCGGCCGGAGCGCCACCCCGCTCGCCGTCCTCGCACTGAACCACGACCGGTCCTCGTTGAAGGGGTCGTGGCAGCAGTGGAAGGTCTTCAGCACCCCGCTCGGCCGTGGGCTGCTCGTGGCGTCCGCGGTCGGTGAGCTCATCGGCGACAAGCTGCCGAAGACCCCGAACCGCATCGCCCCCTCTGCGCTGCTCGGTCGCGTCGCGTCCGGTGCCCTCGCCGGTGCGGCCCTCGGCACCACCGGCAAGCGCGACCTGCGCATCGAGGGCGCGATCCTCGGTGGCGTCGGCGCCCTCGTCGGCAGCTTCGTCGGCTGGGGCGCGCGCAAGCTCGTCGGGAGCACGGGACTTCCCGACCCGGTCGTCGCGCTCGCCGAGGACGCCGCGGTCGTCGCGGGCTCGGTGAAGGTCATCACCGCCGACTGAGGGGTGGGAGCGGCGGTCACGACGTGCCGCTCAGGTCCGTGGGGTGGTCGCGAAGTGTCGGTCGCCGGGTCGGCGGCCGACAGTTCGTGACCTGTCGGCATTCGCCTCCCGACGTGTCGTGACCCGCCGACCGACGGCCCGACCGACAGGCGGACGGACGGGAGGCGCGGTGCCAGGCCGCCACGGGCCTTCCGGCGGGCAGGTGCGAGCGGTCAGGACGTGCCGCTCAGGTCCGCGGGGTGGTCGCGAAGTGTCGGTCGGCGGGTCGGCGGCCGACAGTTCGTGACCGGTCGGCGTTCGCCTCGCGACGTGTCGTGACCCGCCGACCGACGGCCCGACCGACAGGCCGACAGCGGTCGGCACGGTGCCCGATCGCCACACCCGACCGTTCCTGCTCACGATCCGCAGGCCGCGGCCTACGGTGGCCCCATGCACATCGTCGTCATCGGAGCCACCGGCCACATCGGCTCGTTCCTCGTCCCCCGTCTCGTCCGCTCGGGTCACCGGGTCGTCGCCGTCACCCGCGGCACGAGCACCCCGTACGCCGACGCCCCGGAGTGGCAGCAGGTCGAGCGGATCACCGCCGACCGCGAGCAGGAGGACCGCGACGGCACCTTCGGCAGCCGCATCGCCGCGCTCGGTGCCGAGGCCGTCGTCGACCTCGTCTGCTTCACCGAGTCCTCCGCCGCAGCCCTGGTCGACGCGCTCCGCGGCACCGGTACGCACCTGGTGCACTGCGGCTCGATCTGGCGCGCGGGTGTGTCGCACGTGCTGCCGATCACCGAGCGGAACGCGACCCAGCCGTTCGGCGACTACGGCGTCCAGAAGGACGCCATCGCCCGGATGCTCAAGGAAGAAACTGCATCAGGTGGTTTGGTCACGACGTCGTTGCACCCCGGGCACATCAGCGGTCCGGGCTGGACGCCGATCGGTCCGCTCGGCAACCTCGACACGTCGGTGCTGACGAAGCTGTCCGCCGGCGAACCACTCGAGGTCCCCGGGCTCGGTGCCGAGACGATGGCACACGTGCACGCCGACGACGTCGCGCAGGCGTTCCAGCTGGCGGTCGAACACCGCGACGCTGCGGCCGGCGAGGACTTCTTCATCACGGCCCCGACGGCGCTCACCGCGCGCGGGTACGCCCACCTGGCAGCGTCCTGGTTCGGCCAGGAGGCCCGGCTCGACTCCGTCACGTGGGACCGGTTCCGCGAGACCACGGCTCCGGAGCACGCTGACGCCAGCTGGGAGCACCTGTCCCGCAGCCAGGTCTTCAGCACCGAGAAGGCGAACCGGCTGCTCGGCTACGGCCCGGCGTTCACCGCCGAGGAGACCGTGCTCGACGCCGTGCGCTGGCTCGTCGACCACGGTGAGCTCGAGGTCGCGAACCCCCTGGTCCGCTGAGCACCGTGGTCACACCCGCTCCGGCTCGACCACGAGCCCGCGGTTCCGGTGCACGACCCAGACCGTCGCGGCGAACCCGGTCAGCACCGCGGCGCCGATCGTGACCGCTGTCCAGCCCCCGGCGTTCCACAGCACCGACGCCAGCGCGGAGCCGATCGCCCCGCCGATGAAGTTCGAGGTGACGAAGGCGGTGTTGAGCCGACTCCGCGCGGCCGGGTCGACCGAGAAGAGCCGGGTCTGGTTGAGCACGTTCGCGGCCTGCACGGCGACGTCGAGCAGCAGCACGGCGAGCAGCACCACGACGATCGAGTGCGCACCGATCCCGGCGACGACCAGGGAGACGAGCAGGAGCACGATCGCTCCCCCGGTGACGGGTACCGACAGCCCCCGGTCGTGCAGTCGCCCGACCCGCTGCGCCGCCACGGCACCCGCGAGCCCCACCAGGCCGACCAGCCCGATGCTGCTGGTGGAGAAGTCGTAGGGGTCGCTGCTGAGCAGGAACGTCAGGGCGGTCCAGAACATCGTGAACACGGCGAAGACCGACGAGCTGATCACGAGCGTGACCTGCACGGTCCGGTGGGTCCCGATGGCACGGAACACCGACAGGATGAGCTGCGGGTACCGCACCCCGCCGCGGGCTTCGAGCTCCGGGATGGCGCGCCGCAGCAGCACGGCGAGGACGATCGCGACGACAGCGGCGAGCACGTAGATCGCACGCCACCCGAACGCGTCCGCGACCAGGCCGCTGATCGTCCGCGACACCAGGATGCCGGTGAGCACCCCGGACGCGATCGTGCCGACCACGCGTCCGCGCTGTGCGGGGTCGGCGAGGTCCCCGGCCAGCGGGATGAGGAGCTGCCCGGCGACCGTGGTCAGCCCGACCAGCGCCAGGGCGACCAGGAGCGTCGCGAAGGTCGGAGCGATCGCGGCGAGCAGCAGCGCGACGGCGGAGGCGACGAGCACCCAGGGGATGAGGCGCCGGCGGTCGAGGACGTCCCCGAGCGGCACGACGAGCAGGATGCCGAGGGCGTAGCCGACCTGGGTCAGCGTGACGAGCAGTCCGGCGAGCGACGCCGAGGTGCTGAGCGACGATGCGATGTCGTCGAGCAGCGGCTGCGACCAGTACAGGTTGCCGACCGCCGCTCCCCCGGCGACGGCGAACAGCAGTGTCCGGCCCGTCGACATCGAGTGCTCCGTGCTCATGCTCCGGGTGCTCCGAGCGAGGCGTTCCGCAGGGTCTCGTCCACGAAGTCGGCGTGGTTCCGGGTGAACTCGGGGTCGGTGTCGACGAACGGCATGACCTCGACGCTAGGGCCGACCGCGGGGCCGTGACAGGTGCTGTCTTCCCCCCTCAGCCGTCACCGCCGCCGGAACAGCTCCCCCAGGTGCCACGGCCCGGGCGCGAGCCGCACCGCTGCCTCGGCTCGGACCCGTTCCTCGAGTTCGCGGTCGCGGGTGAGTTCGTGGATCTCCTGCTCGGCACGCCACCGGAACCGCAGTCGACCGAGGAACCCGGTCGTCGGAGCCTGGACGACGGTCTCGACGGACTCGGTCTCGTTCACGCGTCCTCCCCGGCAGCAGCAGCGGCGGCAGCGCCAGCAGCACCAGCGGAGATGGTGTCGGTCGACACGGCCGTCGCGCTCGTCGCAGCGAGGTTCGCCAGCAGCTGCAGCCGTTCCTCGGAGGACGACCCTGGCTCGGTGCCGTACACGACCATGGTCAGTCCGGAGTCGGTGACGAGCTCCATCGTCTCGTAGGTCATGTCGATGTCGCCGACGTCCGGGTGGTGCACCCGCTTCACGCCGCTCCGGTGCCGCATCACGTCGTGCGCGGCCCAGCGTCGCCGGAACTCGTCGCTGCGGGTGGAGAGCTCCCCGATCAGGTCCGTCAGCCCCTTGTCGTACGGCGAGCGGGCCGCCTCGGCGCGCAGTGCGGCGACCACGTCCCCGGCGACCGAGTCCCAGTCGCGCCAGAACTGCTGCCCCCGCGGGTCGAGGAACGCGAAGCGCGCGGTGTTCGGGGTACCGGAGGGCGAGAGGAACAGCGGCGAGTACACCGCTCGGGCGAGGGTGTTGCCGGCCAGGAAGTCGAAGCGTCCGTTGCGGACCCAGGCGGGCGCGCTGATCGAGTCGAGCACCCGCTGCACGTTCGGCCGCACCTTCGACGTCGGGGTCGTCCGGCGCGAGGCGCCCGAGGCGTTCTGCAGGCGGGCCAGGTCGAACAGGTGCGCGTGCTCGGCGTCGTCGAGACGGAGTGCGCGGGACAGCGCTTCGAGGACGCCCTCGGACACACCGGTCAGGTTCCCGCGCTCGAGGCGGACGTAGTAGTCGACGCTCATCCCCGCGATCAGTGCGAGCTCTTCACGACGCAGTCCCTTGACGCGGCGGACCCCGCCGAAGTCGGGCAGCCCGACCTGCTGCGGCGTGACGCGCTCGCGGCGTGTGCGCAGGAAGTCACGCACTTCGCTCCTGGTGTCCATGCGTCCACGGTACGGCCGGCAGGGTGGCGGAAGCAGGGGCTGCTGGTACCCGTCAGGTGGCGCCCGGCGGTCGTAGCGTCGTCGGCATGGAGACAGTCACCCTGAACAACGGCCTCGAGATCCCCGCCATCGGTTTCGGCGTGTTCCAGAGCGCCCCGGAGGAGACCGTGGACGCCGTCCGCACCGCCCTCGAGACCGGGTACCGCCACATCGACACCGCCGCCGCGTACGGCAACGAACGCGAGGTCGGCGAGGGCATCCGTGCCTCGGGCGTCGACCGTGACGACATCGTGGTCGAGACCAAGATCTGGGTCTCGGACTACGGCTTCGACGAGACCCTGCACGCCTTCGACAAGGCCACCGGCAAGCTCGGCTTCGACACGATCGACGTGCTGATCCTGCACCAGCCCGCGCCGGACCGCTTCGAGCAGACCGTACAGGCGTACCGGGCGCTCGAGCGCCTGCACGCCGACGGCCGGGTCCGCGCGATCGGTGTGAGCAACTTCATGCCGCACCACCTGCGCTCCCTGCTCGAGCAGTCCGACGTCATCCCGGCGCTCAACCAGGTCGAGCTGCACCCGTACTTCACCCAGCCGGACGTCCAGCGCGCCGACGCTGCGCACGGCATCCTCGACCAGGCGTGGTCCCCCATCGGCGGCATCACGTTCTACCCGGGCTGGGGTGACGAGCGGGTCAGCGTGATGGACGACCCGACGATCGGGTCGATCGCCGAGGCGCACGGCAGGACGCCGGCGCAGGTGATGCTCCGCTGGCACGTGCAGCAGGGGCGGAACGCGATCCCGAAGTCGACGAACCCCGGTCGCATCGCCGAGAACTTCGACGTCTTCGACTTCGCGCTGACCGATGACGAGCTCACGCGGCTCGATGCGCTGGACACCGGCCGTCGCAACGGCCCGGACCCGGACGGGGCGGACACGAGCCGGTTCGACCGGGTGATCCCGGAGGCCTGACGCGACCACGAGCGGCCCGGAGGCGCGGTGCGGGCCGCGCTCGGCCGTGCGGTGGTCGCCACCTCCGCGTCAGGCGACCTGGTGCGAACGAAGGGCCACAAGCCTCCCGTTCACGTGCGCGTGAGCGGGACGGAGACGATCCGGTCGTCCCCGCTCGACGGCGTCCCGCGGCCGTCGGTGTTGTTCGTGACGAACCAGAGCGTGTCCGACGGCCCCTCGAGCACCGTCCGGATGCGGCCGAAGTCACCCGCGAAGTACTCGGTCGCGGTGCCGGGCTCGTCGGCAGGGACCGCCCGGAGCACCTCGCCCCGCAGGTTCGCGACGAACACGGTGTCGTCGACGACGGCGAGGCCGCTCGGGGACGCCTCATCGGTGGACCACTGCTGCACGGGGTCGACGAAGCCCTGGTCCTGGCCGCCGGTGCCCTCGACCTCGGGCCAGCCGTAGTTCGACCCCGGTTCGATGACGTTGAGCTCGTCGTGCGTGTTCTCGCCGAACTCCGACGCGAACATCGTGCCGTCCGACGACCACCCCATGCCCTGCACGTTGCGGTGTCCGAGGCTCCACACCGGTGACCCGTCGATCGGGTTGTCGGCGGGGACGTCGCCGTCCGGGGTGAGCCGCAGGATCTTGCCCGCGAGCGAGTCCTCGTCCTGCGCGTCCGTGCTCGCACCGGCGTCCCCGACGCTCGCGTAGAGCATGTCGTCCGGGCCGAACGCGATCCGGCCGCCGTCGTGGAACGAGTTCTTCGGCAGGCCGTCGATGATCGTCGTCGCCTCGCCGAGCCCCCACGACCCGGTGTCCCCGGTCAGCTCGTACCGCTGGATCCGGTTGCCGTCGTCGGCCGTGGAGTACACGAACAGGTCGTCGTCGTGCAGTGCGAGCCCGAGCAGTCCTCCCTCGCCGCCGTGGCTGACACCGTCGACGGTGCCGACCTGGCGGGTGGTGCCGTCGGACCGCAGCTCGAGCACCCGGGCCGAGTCGCGCTCGCTGACCAGCGCGTCGCCGTCGTCACCCGTCAGGACCACCGACCAGGGGGCCTCCAGGCCGGTGACCACGTCGGTGGTGTCACCGTCGAGCGCCACCTGACCGGCCGCCAGATCGGCGGGTGCGGACGCGCGCGCCGTCGGTGCGCCGCCGCGGCCGGATCCGTCCCGCTCTGCTCCGTCGCCACTCGTGCAAGCGGAGAGGACCAGGGCGGCGACCGCGGCGAGGCCGGCCACCGACCAGAGGCGGCGGCTGCGGGGTGTTCCGGCGGGTGTGTCCACGATGATCCTCCCGGGGTCGTGGGTCGATCACACACGCTGCGTTCGGGAAACCCCTGAGGGGTTCTGTCGGCACCTCTCGACGGTGCGCACAGCGGCCTACCGTCGTCGGCATGCAGATCGAACCGAAGCAGCCGACCGTCAAGAACCCGCCCGAGCAGTTCACCGGCGACGTGTACCTCGACGCCATCGCCTCGCCGAAGGAGCCCGGTCAGACGATGACCGTCGCCAAGGTCCGGTTCCTGCCCGGCGCCCGCACCGCCTGGCACTCGCACGCCAAGGGGCAGACCCTGCACGTCACCGAGGGCGTCGCACGGATGGGCACCCGGGACGGCCGCGTCATCGAGGTGCAGGCTGGACAGACCGTCACCACGCCGGCCGGCGAGGAACACTGGCACGGCGCGACCCCCACCGACTCCATGGAACACCTCGCGATGCTCGAGGCCGCCGACGACCCGGCGACGACCACCACCTGGCTCGAGCACGTGAGCGACGAGGAGTACACCGCATGACCACCATCGCCATCGTCGGGGCCGGCAAGGGCCTCGGCCTCGCCGTCGCCGAGCGCTTCGCCCGCGAGGGCTTCGCCGTCGCCCTGATCTCCCGCAACCAGGACCGCCTGGACGGCCTCGCCGCGGAGCTGCGTGAGCGCGGCCACACCGCAGCCGGGTTCGCCGCGAACGTCCGTGACGGGGACTCCCTGCGCACCGCACTCGAGCGCGCCACCGAGCAGCTCGGCCCCATCGAGGTGCTGCAGTACAGCCCGCTCCCCGCCAAGGAGTACATGCGCCCCGTGCTCGAGACCACGGCGGACGACCTGGTCGGCCCGATCGAGTTCTCGGTCTACGGCTCGGTCAACGCCGTCCGCCAGGTGCTGCCCGGCATGCGCGCGATCGGCCACGGCACGATCCTGTTCGTGAACGGCGGCAGCGCGGTCCGACCGGGCGCCCGCGTCACCGGCACGTCCGTCGCCTTCGCGGCCGAGAGCGCCTACGCGCAGCTGCTGCACGACGCCGTCCGCGACGAGGACGTCCACGTCGGGCAGCTCATCATCCCGTTCGGCATCGACGACGGGCAGCCCGAGCACTCCGGGGAGTCCATCGCCGACCGCCTGTGGGCGATCCACACGGAGCGCGGCGACTTCCGCGCCTACGCGGAGGCGCTGCCCGAGCTCCCGTGAGCGGCATCGAGTGAGCAGAACGCGACGGGTCCGGAGACGCGACCCGTCGCCTTCTGCTCACTCCCTGACGGACTGGAGGCCCGTGGCGACGCCGCCACGGGCCTCCAGTCCGAGCAGCCGCTGGCGGTGGAGCTCACCGAGCAGCACGGTGCCGATCCCGAAGGCGTCGGCCACTTCGTGAGCAGAAGACGTCGAGTCCGAGCAGCCGACTCGACATCTTCTGCTCACCAAGCGCAGCGCACGCGGCAGGACGCGAGCGCGCGTCAGTGCGCCCGTCGCACCGCCACCCGCCGCCGACCCCGCGAGGTCAGCCACGCCCCGGCCGTCACCACGAGGGGCAGGCCGATCGCGAGCAGCGCCAGCACCGGCCAGTCCGGCACGAACGGCATGTGGTTCACCCCGACCGGACTCTCGGTGAACCGCAGGGTCAGGGCGCGGATCGGCAGGAGTCCGAGCAGCGTGCCGATCACCGAGCCGACCGTGGCCAGGATCGCCGCCTGCCAGGTCGACACCCCACGGCGCAGACGCGGAGCGGCACCGATGGCGTCGAGCACCTCGTCGTCCCGACGCCCGTCGGACCGTGCGAGTCCGATCGCCACCGCCGTCGCACCGATGGTCACGGCCGCGGCGAGTGCGAGGACGATCGCCCGGATGAGCGCCTCGTTGTCGGTGGGACCGGCTTCGTACGTGAACGTCGGGCCGCTCCACCGTGCACGGTCGTCGCCGCCGAAGCTCTGCCACGCCGAGCTCAGCTCGTCCGCCTGGGCAGGGTCGAGGTCGTGCGGCAATGTCGTGACGAGCATGCCGTCGACCACGGGGACGCCGTACTGCTCGGCAGTGGCCTTCGTCATGAAGACGCCGACCTGGATCCGCGGGGTCTGCACGTCGAGCACCGCGGGGATCGAGACGCTGGCCGCCGGTCGGGTGCGCTCGGTGATGGGCTCGCTGTCCCACGTCCGGTCGTGGAACGTGTCGATGCGGACCGCGCCGTCGTGGGCGTACTCGGGCCAGAGCGACACGGCCCGACCGCCCTCGAGTGCGCTCCGGACGGCTGCGGACGGCTGGTGTCCGGTGAGCACGGCGTAGTCGTCGACGGTGCCCGTCCAGATGTGCGGCATCGACGCGCTCGCCGTGTCCAGGTAGTACGAGCAGCTCGTCGTGTCGTTCGCCGGGCAGTCGTACGCGCTCCAGCGGTGCGGGATCGTGACGGTCGAGGGGGTGTCGCCCGGCTGCTCCTGCGTGACACCGAGCACCCGGATGCGGTCCTGGTCGAAGACCCCGGACACCACCTTCGCGGCGTGGGCGGTCAGCTCCGCGTCGTGGCGACCGGTACTGCCGCCGTCCTTCGTCTCGGTCAGCACCTCGGACGTCGCCACCCCGACCGCCGTCGTGTACTCGTACCCGCGGACGTACTGGGCATGGCTCGACGCACTCCACGTGATGACGACCGAGGCCACGAACACGACGCTCATCACGCTGGCGAGCACCGGCACCGTGCGGACCGGGTTGCGGCGGGCGTCGCGGGCGGCCAGTCGCGCAGACAGACCGGCCCGCGAGGTGAGCCGGGTGACCAGGGCGAGCAGCCACGGTGAGCAGATGGCGATGCCGAGCTGCATCAGGCACGGCCCGAGCGCGACACCGGCACCGACCACCCAGGCCCAGTGGTCGTCCTGCACGGGACGGTCGTTGAGCATGAGCACCCCGACGCCGCAGACCATCGTCGTCAGGGCCCCGAGGACCACGAGCAGCGGCCCCCAGATGCGCCGACGTCGGCGGGATGGACGGCTGACGGGCACCGGACGGAGCGAACCCCGCAGGGCTGCGAGCACGTTGATCCGGGTGGCCGACCGTGCGGCGACGAGCGCGGAGACGAGCCCGGCGAGCACCCCCGCGGCGGCGATGGACAACAGCAGGAGCGGCGGCACGTGCAACCCGGGGAACGACACCACGTTGCCGTTGTCGATGAGTCGGTAGGCGAGCACGCCGATCCCGGTGCCCACGGCCACGCCGAGGACCGCGCCGACGAGCCCGAGCACCAGGCCGGACCCGGCGACGATCGTGCGGACGAACCGTCTGTCACCGCCGACGCTCGTGACGATGGCGTACGAGCGGGTGTCCGCCCGGGTGCCGACCAGGAACGCGGCACCGGCGAGCAGGGCGACCTCGAACATCGCGAAGACGCCGAGCAGTGCCATCGCGCCGAGGTACCAGCCGATCGTCGAGCTCATCTGACCGCCGGGGAGCCGGGCGTCCGGCGGGTCGAGCACGACCGGACGCGACTGCACGACGATGCCGTGCGCGTTGAGCTGCCGGATCTCCGACCAGGTCGGGGCGTCCGACGGCAGGTACACGGTGACGTCGGTCAGCCCGACGTCGTCGGTGGTGTCGGTCGTCGAGAGCGTCGTGCCCCAGGGCAGGAAGATGCCCTGCGATCCCGGGTCGGTGCCCAGGTCGGTCATGGTGCCGGTGATCGTGAAGCGCTTGGTGACGGGGTCGGTCAGGTCCACCGTGTCACCGATCCGCGCCCCGAGGCGGTCGAGCGTGGCCGGCGTGACCATGAGCTCACTGCGTGTGGTCGGCCGGGAACCCTCGAGCACGTGCCAGTGACCGTCGAGCGACGGGTCCCAGACGCTGCCCTCGACGGCGGTCAGCCCGACCGGACCCTTCGGCCCCTGGAGCACGACGGGCGTGCTGCCGACCGGGATCGACAGCGCACCGTCGGGCACGTGTGCCAGGACGTTCGCGAACGGGGAGTCCTGGTCCGACTTCGTGACCGGGCTGTTCCGCTTCGAGTCGGTGAACTCCCACTGCACCGGGTCCTGCACCATGCCGGGCAGGTCCGGGCCGGACACCCGCATCTGCGCCGATGCGTGCCCGAGGTCGTGGTCGAGCCGCTCGGTGGCGGTGGCCTGCGTCGACTGCACCACGACGGCGACGGCCGCGAACCCCGCGGTGGGGATCCCGATGAGCGCGATGATCAGTGCCGCGCGGCCTGCCTTCGCGAACGCCAGCCGACGCCCCAGACGGAGCGCCGGTCGGAGGGCGAACGGCGTCCGGGCGGTCCCGGAACGCCGGCCCCGGCTCACGACGCGGTCCGGTCCGTCAGCGCGGTCTCGACGCCCGAGTACACGGTCTCGTCGACGACACGTCCGTCGCGCAGGAACACGATCCGGTCCGCCCAGGCGGCGTGCCGGGCGTCGTGCGTCACCAGGAGGGCGCCCGCCCCCGCGTCGACGTGCCGACGGAGCATGCGGAGCACGACCTCGCCGGTCTGCGAGTCGAGTGCGCCGGTCGGTTCGTCGGCGAGCACGAGTCGACGTTCACCGACCACGCCGCGGGCGATCGCGACGCGCTGCTGCTGCCCGCCGGACAGGTCGTCCGGGTAGGCGTCGGCACGGTGCGACAGCTCGACGTTGTCCAGCGCGAGTTCCGCGGCGCGGCGGGCCTGCGAGGCCTTCCACCCGTCGAGCTCGAGCGGCAGCGCCACGTTCTCGACCGCGGTCAACGAGGGGATCAGGTTGAAGTCCTGGAACACGAACCCGATCAGCCGGCGCCGCAGCGCTGCGAGTTCCTTGGCGGGACGGTCGGAGACGAACGCGCCGTCGATCAGGACCTCGCCGCTCGTCGGCGGCAGCAGGGTTCCGGCGCAGGCGAGCAGCGTCGACTTGCCCGACCCCGAGGTGCCCATCACGGCCACCATCTCGCCACGCTCGACCCGCAGGTCGATGCCGGCCAGGGCGGTGACGGCCTTGGCGCCGGAGCCGTAGTGCACGCTCACGGCGTCGAGCTGCAGGAGCGGTGCGGCGGTCACCGCGCGCTCCGGGGAGCGGCAGCGGCAGCGGAAGCGTCGGCACTGGCCGGTGCCGCCGGGTGCTCGTCCGGCCGGTACCGCGCCACGCTCGACTCCACGTGGTCGAGCCAGCGCACCTCGGCCTCGGCCTGGAACACCATCGACTCGAGCACGAGCGACCACGCCAGGTCCGTCGACGGGTCGGTCGTCCGCTTCAGCCGCGTCAGGTCCTGCAGGTTCCGGATCGCGGCACCACGCTGCACCTGCACCAGCCGGGCGACGTCGACGCCGGGCACGGTCACGGCGAGGGCGAACTTGATCGCCAGCTCGTCGCGGCCGCGCTTGGCCGGCACGGGCTCGCTGAACCAGCGGGCCACCTCCGCGCGGCCCGCGTCGGTCGCCGTGTAGACGACGTGGCCGTCGTCGTCGGCGTCGCCGCGGGCGACCAGGCCGTCGCGTTCCAGGCGGTCCAGGGTCGTGTAGACCTGGCCGATGTTCAGTGGCCAGCTCCCGCCGGTGCGGTGCTCGAACTCCCCCCGGAGCTGGTACCCGTAACCGGGTCCCCCCACCAGCAGCGCGAGTACGCCCATCCGAACGCTCATGACACTTCCCCTGTCCCGGGCCACCGTGGCCATACCGAGTATGCACATACCCGGTATGCGCACGCAAGCGCGGATCTGGACAGGGCGAAAAACGGACGGGAGGCGCGGTGCCAGCTGGCACCGCGCCTCCCGTCCGTCGGCTGGTCGCGTTCGCGACCCGCGGTCGCGTCCGAAGGGTCAGTGACCCAGCTTCGCCAGCTCCTCGAACTCGTCGTCGGTCAGCTCGACCGTGGCACCCGCCAGGTTGTCCTCGAGGTGCGCGACGCTCGACGTGCCGGGGATCGGCAGCATCACCGGGGAGCGCTTGAGCAGCCACGCGAGCGCGAGCTGCGCCGGGGTGGCGCCCTTGCGCTCGGCGATCTCGGTGAGCGGCGAGTCCTCGCCGGTCAGGCCACCCGTGGCCAGGGGGAACCACGGGATGAAGCCGATGCCCTGCTGCTCGGACCAGTCGAGCAGCTCCTCGGCGTCACGCTTCTGCAGGTTGTAGAGGTTCTGCACGGAGACGATCGTGGCGATCTGCTGCGCGGCCTTGACCTCGTCGACGGAGACCTCGGACAGGCCGATGTGGCGGATCTTGCCCTCGTCCTGCAGCTTCTTCAGCTCGCCGACCTGGTCTCCGAGCGGGACCTTCGGGTCGATGCGGTGCAGCTGGAACAGGTCGATGCGCTCCAGGCCCAGGCGGCGGAGGCTCATCTCCGCCTCTTGCCGCAGGTACTCGGGGCGGCCGACGGGCGGCCAGACGTTCGGGCCGGTGCGGGTCAGGCCGGCCTTCGTCGCGATGACGACGTCGTCGCCGTAGGGGTGCAGGGCCTCCTTGAGGAGCTCCTCGGCGACGTAGGGGCCGTACGAGTCGGCGGTGTCGAAGAAGGTCACGCCGAGCTCGACGGCGCGCTTGAGGACGCGGATCGCCTCGTCGTGGTCCTTCGGCGGTCCCCAGACGCCGGGGCCGGTGAGCTGCATGGTGCCGTAGCCGAGCCGGTTGACCTCGAGGTCGCCGCCGATGCGGAAGGTGCCGGAGGACGCGGCCGGACGGTTCGTGGTGTCAGTGCCTGTGGTCATGCCCCCCGGTCTACGCCCGGTGCGTTGCCGGTCCCTGAGTCGGTGTCCCCCGACCGCTTGCCGTGTTCGCAGAGTCCACGGACGGGTTCGTGCGCACCGTGGCGTTCGGAGCGGTCGTGCTGCCGTTCAGGCCGCGCTGCTGCTGATCCGCGTCGCGGTCGCCCAGTCGTGCACCCAGTCGGGCAGCGTCAGGTCGCGGTCCGCGCCACCCGCAGCCTCGAGCAGGTCCGCGGTCGGCACGGTCCCGCCGGAACGCCGCAGGAACCGGGCCTGCACCACGGCGCGGGCCATCACGGCACCCTGTCGCACGAACGTCTGCTCCAGGTACACGGCACGGTCGTCGACCCCGAGCACGTGGGTGCGGAGCTCGAACCGCTGCCCGAGCGTCAGCGACCGCTTGTACGTGATCGTCTGCGCCGACACGACGGGGTACCAGCCACGTTCGGACAGCACCGCCCAGTACCCGGAGCGGAGCATCAGGTCGAGCCGACCCAGGTCCAGCATCGACAGGTACTTGCCGTTGTTGACGTGCCGCAACGGGTCGAGGTCGGTGGGAGCGACCCGGAACGGCGTCCGCACCTCGTCCCAGAGCGACGCCCGGCGGCGTCCACCGACCCGAGCGCGCAACCGGGTGCGCAGCTGCAGCAGGAGCAGTCGGAAGTACAGGTTCACGGGTCGATCACACCAGTGGACCGCGTGCTCGTGCCAGCACCTTGGAGGAACCTCACCAAGCGCGCGGGCGACCGGTGACCCGGAACGCCTGGTCCCGACAAGCGGCGCGAACGGCGGGGCGCAGTCCAGCTCGGCCGGTTCAGCCGGGGATGCCGCCGCCGGCGCCGGTGATGCCGGGATGCGCGGACTTGGCGAGCCCCTCGGTCCTGGAGTGCGCCGCATCGGCTTCGGCCGCGGCGCGTGCGCTGTCACGCGGATCCGACAGGTCTTCGATCGATTCGAGCGCCCGCCGACGACGACGGTTCTGCACCTCGAGCACGGTCAGCAGGGCGCCGATGACGACGACCATGGCGATGACGATCCACATGACGACCACGACACTCCCCCGAACCCGGGGCCCCTGCCCCGTCCCTGGCAGCGTAGCGATGACGAGGCGGGTACAGCCAGTGCCTCCCGCCGTCCCGGGGACCGGGAGTAGACCTGCAGCATGCACACACGCAAGCTCGCAGACCTCGAGGTCGGACCCATCGGCCTCGGAACCATGGGCATGAGCGCCTTCTACACGGGCGCCGGCACCGACGACGACGAGTCGATCCGCACCATCCACCGCGCGATCGACCTCGGCGTCACCCTGTTCGACACCGCCGAGGCGTACGGCCCCTACACGAACGAGGAACTCCTGCGCCGCGCGCTCGAGGGCCGTCGCGACGACGTCGTCATCGCGACCAAGTTCGGCCTGTACCGCCACGAGGCCGGTGAGGAGACCCCGACGCAGCAGCGCGGTCTCTCCAGCCAGCCGGAGTCCGTGCGCGAGGCGCTCGAAGGCTCCCTCCGTCGCCTCGGTACGGACCACATCGACCTCTACTACCAGCACCGCGTCGACCCCGCCGTCCCGATCGAGGACGTCATCGGCCAGCTCGCCGGCTTCGTGCAGGAGGGCAAGATCCGGCACATCGGGCTGTCCGAAGCCGGAGCCGAGACCATCCGCAAGGCCCACGCCGTCCACCCGATCACCGCACTGCAGAGCGAGTACTCGCTGTGGACGCGGGACCCCGAGGGCGACGTGCTCGACACCCTGCGCGAGCTCGGCATCGGCCTGGTGCCGTACTCGCCGCTCGGCCGCGGGTTCCTGACGGGTGCCATCACGAAGCCGTCCGACCTGGACTCCGACGACTTCCGCCTGGCGAACCCGCGCTTCCAGCAGGAGGCGTTCGCGCAGAACATGCGCATCGTCGACGCCGTCAAGGACATCGCGACCGAGGCCGACGCCACTCCGGCGCAGGTGTCGCTCGCATGGCTGCTGGCCCAGGGCGACGACATCGTCCCGATCCCCGGCACGAAGCGGGTCCCACGCCTCGAGGAGAACGTCGGCGCAGCCGACCTGACCCTCACGACGGACCAGCTGTCGCGCCTGTCGGCGCTGCCGGTCCCGACCGGCGACCGCTACCCCGACATGTCGACCATCGGTCGCTAGACGCGACCGGTTGACGGACGGGAGGCCCGGTGCCAGCTGGCACCGGGCCTCCCGTCCGTCGTCAGTCGCGTTCGCGGACGCGAGACGCCGGCGTCAGCGCGTGACGCCCCCGAATCCGGCGGCGTCTCGCTGACTCGGCGGCGTCTTGCGAGCACGCCGGCGTCTCAGACCTCGGCGGCGAAGGACGCGGCCCGGACCTGCAGGTCCTCGATGCGCCGGAGCCGCGCTGCCTCGACGTCGTAGCCCTCGTAGGCGGGCGGCGGCAGCTTCCGGACGTTCCGCGAGCACTGGAAGTCCTGGCACACCAGGGTGCCGACGGTGTTGCCGTTGCGACCGGCCGGCCCGGACCGCTTGGCGCTGTAGAACGTGACGTCGTTCGGCAGCTTGACGTCCTGGCACCACGAGCACTGGGCGCGGGAGCGCGGCGAGGCCTCGGCCTGCCGGAACAGGATGCCGATCAGTTCGCCGTCCAGGGTCGGCACGACGGCGTACGCCCGCCGACCGATCTTCGGGTCGCGCCAGCCGAGGTAGTCGAGCGCGTCCCAGTCGAGCGTCTCGAAGCCGGCGGGCAGTGTGATGTCGGTCGTCTCCTTGCGGGAGGCGTTGACGAAGGACGTGCGGAGGGTCTTCTCCACGATGGGGAGCATGGGTGATCGCTTTCGAGCAGGCCCGGGGTGTGCGGACGCACACCGCACCGGGCGGAGGAGGTCAGGGTTCGACGAGGACGGCCGCGCCCGAGGGCACGACCGGGGGCCTCACGCCCTGATGCCGGCGATACGGGCGCCGACCACCTCCTGGAAGCTCACCCGACCAGCCTACGACCGGGTGTCAAGCCCGGGCCGGGCCGGTGCCGCCGCGTTGATCGTCCGCGGTCAGTTCGGCGTCGCCGTGACCAGGACGACGGAGCCCTCGTACGTCGGGCGGATCCGGAGCGACCCGTGCCGTCGGTCCCACTCCCCCGATTCCAGCGCGGTCCGGAGCGCAGCGACCGACCGCCGGACGGTGAACTCGTCGACCAGGTCCCATGCCGGGTCCGCGCGGCGCACGGCTGGGTCGAGCAGGCGTTCCGGGCGGGCGTAGTACGCCTCGGAGAACCCGTCGACGCACGTGAACGGGATCGGCAGCGGGGTGCTCGTCACGGTGTCGTCGCCGAGCGCGTCGGCGATCCGGGGCAGTGCCGGGTGGCGACGGGCCTCGGCCGCCAGCACCTCGGGGGCGTACTCGGCGAGCCAGGAGCGCTCGATGCGGTCGGGGTCGAACGTCACGAGCACGATCGGCCCTCGGGTCAACCGACGCACCTCGGCGAGCCCGCGCTCGAGGTCGGCCCACCCATGCAGCGAGAAGGTCGACACCGCGGCGTCGAAGGTGTCGTCGGCGAAGGGAAGGTCCTCGGCGGCCTGCACCGCGGTCACGTCGCGGTCGGTCGGCGCGTAGGACCCGGCGGCACCGGCACCGGCACCGGCACCGGCACCGGCACCGACGTCGAGCACGGTCCGGGCGTCGCCGAGGGCCTTCGCGACCGCACGGGCGAATGCGGGCTCGGGCCGGCGGTGCTGCCGACGGTCCGCATCCCCTGCTGAGCCGTCCGTCGTCCTGGTCACGTCCCCACCCTACGAACCCGCGCTGCTATCTTCGGCAGATGCTCGCAGACAGTGGTCTCGGATTCGTCGTCGTCCTGTACGCCCTGTTCGTGCTGGCGCTCGCCGTGCTGGCCGTCGCCCTCATCGTGCTCGTGTTCGCCGCGATCCGCGTGCTGCGGTTGTCGGCGACGGAGCGTCAGCTGCGCATCGAGCGGATGCGCTCACCGGAGCTGTTCGACGGCGACGTCCCGCCCCAGGCCTGACGGTCCGATCGCGGCGCTGACGCACCTGCCCGTCGGCGGGCCGGGTCAGTCGACGGACTCGGACTCGGACTCCGACTCGCGGACGGCCGCGTACTGCTCGGCCCGTTCCGTCGCGGCCCAGCTGCCGAGCAGCGCGAGCGACCGCTCGGAGTCGCTGCCCGGTTCGGCCGAGTACGAGAACAGCGTCAGACCGGGGTCGGCGACCAGGTCGAGCGCCTCGTAGGACAGTCGGAGCTCCCCCACGATCGGGTGGTCGATGCGCTTCTTGCCGGTCCGCTGCATCCGGACGTCGTGTGCGGCCCACCAGCCGCGGAACTCCTCGCTCCGGGTGGAGAGCTCACCGACGAGCGTGATGAGCCCCGGCTCGCAGGGGTTCGACACCGCGGCGGTCCGGAGCACGGCCACGGCGTCCTTCGCGGTCTGCGCCCAGTCCGGGAAGAAGTCGCGGGCCGCCGGGTCGAGGAACGTGAAGCGTGCGGTGTTGACCGGGCGCCCGGGCCCGGCGAAGAGCGGTGCGTACAGGGCACGGCCGAGTTCGTTCGTCGCGACGACGTCCCCGCGCTCGTTCCGCACCCAGGCCGGGGCGCCGGTGATCGCGTCGAGCAGGCGCTGGACGCCGGGGCGGACGCGGGTCGGCACGTTCCGGTGCATGACCTTCGCGCCGGAGTTCGCCAGGCGCGTCAGGTCCCACAGGTGCGCACGCTCGTCCTCGTCGAGCTGCAGGGCGCTCGCCAGACCCTCGAGCACACTGTCCGAGACGCCCTTGAGCGAGCCGCGCTCGAGCCGCGTGTAGTAGTCGACGCTGACGCCGGCGAGCATGGCGACCTCGTGCCGACGCAGCCCGGGGACCCGCCGCACCCCGCCGCCGAACGACGGCATGCCGACCTGCTCGGGGGTGAGCCGCGCCCGCCTGGAGGACAGGAAGTCGCGGATCTCGTTGCGCACGTCGATACCCATGCGACGAGCGTACGTGCCCGGGCCGTGCGGCACGCGGGCGGGAGGGCCGTGGCGGGGCCGCCGGCCGTCGCCGACTGGTCACGACACGTCGCGTGCCGCCCGCCGGGTGGTCGCGACCTGTCGGCTGGTGGCGCCGCAGGCGACGGCCTGTGACCGAGCGTCGGCGTCTGGCGGGGTGTTGTGACCGCCCGGAGCGGACGGGAGGCGCGGGACGGCCCCGCCACGCGCCTCCCGTCCGCCGTCTGGTCGCGTTCCGTTGCGTGACCGGCCGTGCCCGACCGGTCACGACACGTCGCATGCTGCCCGCCGGGTGGTCGCGACCTGTCGGCTGGTGGCGCCGCAGGCGACGACCTGTGACCGCTCGCCGGCGCCCCGCGGGGTGTTACGACCGCCCGCCGCCACGGGCCTCCCGTCCGCCGTGGTCCCGCGATCAGGGCGCGGCGTCGGCCCCGATGCGCACGCGCGCGACCCGGTGACCGTCCATGGCGGTCACCTCGAGGCGATGGCCGCCGGCCACGACGACGTCGCCGACCTCGGGCACGCGGTCCAGCTGCACCTGCACGAGCCCGCCGACCGTCTCGTAGTCGCCGTCCGGCAGCACCGGTCCGCCGTCCGCTGCCAGGTCCTCGAGCACCGTGGCGCCGTCGACGCCGTCGTGCGCCAGCACGGACTCGTCGTGCTCGGCGGTGTCCCACTCGTCCCTGATCCGACCGACGAGGTCTTCGAGCAGCGCCTCGAGCGTGACCATGCCCGCGCTGCCGCCGTACTCGTCGACGACCAGGGCGATCTGGTGGCCGTCGGTGCGCATGTCCGCGATCGCACTCGACAGCGACTTCGTCTCGGGCAGGGCGAGCACCGGCCGGACGAGCGTGGCGACGGGGGCCGCGGGGTCGACCGGACGCAGCAGGTCACGGAGGTGCACGAAGCCCTGCACCTCGTCACGCCCGCCGGAGGTCACGAGGTACCGCGTGTGCCCGGCCGCGATGGCCTGGTCGGTGGCCTCGGCGACGGAGACGCCGGCGTCCAGCGTCGAGACGTCGTACCAGGGGCGCATGGACTCGCGCAGGATGCGGTCACCGGCGTCCAGGGCGCTGCGGGCGATCCGGCGTCCCTGCTCGTCGACGCCGGTGTGCTCGTCGACCAGGCCGCGGAGCTCCTCGGTGCTCATCGACTCGCTGCGGGCGTTCGGGTCGCCACCGAGCAGTCGCACGACGGTGTCGGTGGACTTCGAGAGCAGCCAGATCACCGGCCGCATCAGCACCGCGAAGCGCTCCAGGGTCGGGGCGACGGCCATCGAGAAGCCCTCGGCACGCTGCAGGGCGAGGCGTTTCGGCACGAGTTCGCCGAACACGAGCGACAGGTACGCGATGACCAGGGTCATGAGCACGAGGGCAACTGCCTCGGACGTGCCCCGCTCGAGCCCGAGTCCCTGGAAGAGCGGCGCGACGTCGGGCGCGATCGACGACGCTCCGTACGCGGCGGAGAAGAACCCGGCGACGGTCACACCGATCTGCACGGCGGACAGGAACCGGTTCGGGTCGCGGCCGAGCTCGGCGACCCGCACGCCCCGGGGGCCGCGGCGTTCGAGCTGCTGCAGCTGCGATTCACGCAGGGAGACGAGTGCGATCTCGGCGGCCGCGAAGACCCCGCCGACGAGCACGAAGAGGATGACGAGCCCGAAGGCGATCCAGGTGTCGGCGCCCATCAGCGGGCAGCTTCCTCGGATCGACGACGGGCGGGCGGTCTGTGGGGATCGTCCATGCCTGTGAGTCTGCACAGGACGACTGGGACATCACCGTGCTGGTGCTCGACAACGGCTGTGGATCGTCGCGCGGCGACGGGGCGTGGTCGCTACAGGGTGAGCGAGCGACCGATGCGGGCCTCGAGCCACGCCTTCGGGTCGATCGGCGTGACGCCGTCCATCAGGACCTCGAGGTGCAGGTGCGCGCCGGTCGAGACGCCGGAGGACCCGACGAGTCCGATGAACTGTCCGGCCGCGACGGTGTCGCCGACCTTGAGCGGCGACGACCCGGGGATCATGTGGCCGTACAGCGTGGACACCTGACGGCCGTCGACCACATGGTCGATGATGACCGCGTTGCCGTACGAGAAGTACGTGCCGGAGACCCGGACCTTGCCCGCGGCGACGGCACCGATCGGCGTCCCCATGCCCGGGGTGAAGTCGAGGCCCTGGTGCAGCGACGAGCACGCGCCGCACGGTGCCGAGCGGTAGCCGAAGCCGGAGCTCATCTGCACGGGGCCGGGGAACGGCGAGCGGACCGCGCCGCCGAACGACACGGCCCCACCGGCGGTGCCGGAGGACCCTGCCGTCTTCGTCGTGACGGTCGACCCGCCGCCGACGGTGAACCCGTCGCGGTCGGAGCCGGCGGCCGTGACCGCCTGGGTCACGGCGTAGTCCTGGGTGCGCACGATCGGCGCGATGGTCGAGGTGGCCATCGAGGTGCCGGCGCTGGCGTGTGCGGGCATCGCCGACGCGGCGAACATCGCGATGGCGGCGGCGGCGCTGGTGAGCGTGATGCGTCCGGCGCGGGCCGACCGGGAGGCCCTGGGTGCGGTCGCCGTGCGGGTTGCCCGGGGTGCGGGGCGGCGGACCACGCGCTGGATGCGGTCGTCGACGTGCTCGGTGGTGGCGCGCGCGGCTGCGGCGCGGCGGCCGGTCGGCTCGGTGGTGGCGAGGACGAGGGGCTTCGCTGGCTTGGCGGGTTTCGCGACCTTGGCCGGCTTGGCGACCTTGGCTGGGTTCGCGACCTTCGCCGCCGGAGCCGCCTTGCTGCGACGCTGCGGTCCGCGGGCGGCTGCGCGCTCGGCTTCGAGGGCGGCGCGACGGGACAGGTGCACCACCGGGGTCGCCGGGTGCTGTTCGGGTTCGGGTGCAGTCGTCATGGCCGCCAACCATTCTGCACGACTCTGTCGCTTTGTACAGGCCCTTCCGTGATCTTTTCGTTACCGAGTCGGCTGGGAGGGGCCTGATCACCCTGTGCTGCCGCGTCCCCCGGGCCGCCCCGATCAGTACGGTCGAGGGAAAGCGACGGAAGGACCCGCACCATGGCCCGAACGCCGCGCGAGCGGTACGGAACGGTCGACCTGTCGTCGGCCGACGTCGTGCTGGCCGGTACCCAGGAACTCCTGCCCGTGCTCCGGGCCGCGGCCGTGCGCGCCGGCATCGACGCCGCACGGATGCGGGTCATCGGGGTCGACGACCTGCCGGACCCCGAGGAGACCTGGGATGCCGCGCTCGCCGTCATCGCGATCCGTCGCCCCGGTGACGACCCCGCGTTCCACCGGGCCCAGGCGGCGGCCGAGCTCATCGCGCCGCTGCTCGCGCCGCACGCCGTGCGCATCGTCGTCACGGTGTCCGGGGTGACCCGCCTCGCACCGAATCTCGAGCGCACCCTGACGTCCGAGGTCCTGCACCAGATCGACGCGGCCTCGGCGTCGTCCGGGTTCCGACGCCCCTTCCGGCCCCTGCGCATGCGGCTCGGCCTCGCCGGGCTCCGTGCCGCGGGCGTCCGGGTGTTCCGCGTCTCGCTCGGCGACTGACGCGCTCACGCCCCACTCTGGGGGGCGATGTATCTTGATGTCGAGACATCCTGCGCCACGAGTACCGTGGACGTACCGACGGTCGAACAAGGGAGTACCCGCCAGCATGGCCAAGATCATCTACACCCTCACGGACGAGGCGCCGTTCCTCGCCACCCACTCCTTCCTCCCGGTCATCCAGGCCTTCGCCGGCACCGCGGGTGTCGACGTCGAGACCCGCGACATCTCGCTCGCCGGCCGGATCATCGCCCAGTTCCCGGAGCGGCTCACCGACGAGCAGCGCCTGGACGACGCCCTCGCCGAGCTCGGCGACCTGGCGAAGACCCCCAAGGCGAACATCATCAAGCTGCCGAACATCTCGGCGTCGATCCCCCAGCTCAAGGTCGCGATCAAGGAACTGCAGTCGCAGGGCTACGACCTGCCCGACTACCCGGACGAGGCCACGACCGACGAGCAGCGCGACGTCCGCGCCCGCTACGGCCGCGTCCAGGGCAGTGCCGTCAACCCGGTGCTGCGCGAGGGCAACTCCGACCGCCGCGCACCCCTGTCGGTCAAGAACTACGCCCGCAAGCACCCGCACCGCATGGGCGCCTGGTCGCGTGACTCGAAGACGAACGTCACCACCATGGGCGTCGACGACTTCCGGTCCAACGAGAAGTCCTGGATCGCCCCCGCCGACGACGTCCTGACGATCACCTTCGTGGCCGAGGACGGCACCGAGCAGGTCCTCAAGCAGTCGATCCCCGTGCTGCAGGGCGAGGTCGTCGACGGCACCGTGCTGCACGTCGCCGCCCTCGAGTCGTTCCTGCGGAAGCAGATCGAGCGTGCCGCGGCCGAGGACGTCCTGTTCTCCGTGCACCTCAAGGCCACGATGATGAAGATCTCCGACCCGATCATCTTCGGGCACGTCATCAAGGCGTTCTTCCCGTCGGTGTTCGAGCGCTACGGCGCCGACCTCGCCGCCGCCGGCCTCACCCCGAACGACGGCCTCGGCTCGATCCTCGCCGGCCTCGGTGCGCTGCCGAACGGCGCCGAGATCGAGCGCGCCTTCAAGCAGGGCATCGCCGACGGCCCCGAGCTCGCCATGGTCGACTCGGACAAGGGCATCACGAACCTGCACGTGCCGAGCGACGTCATCGTCGACGCCTCGATGCCCGCGATGATCCGCACCTCGGGGCACATGTGGGGTCCGGACGGCGACGAGCACGACACCCTCGCCGTCATCCCCGACTCGAGCTACGCCGGCATCTACCAGGCCGTGCTCGACGACTGCCGCGCCCACGGCGCCTTCGACCCGTCGACGATGGGCTCCGTGCCCAACGTCGGCCTGATGGCACAGAAGGCCGAGGAGTACGGCTCGCACGACAAGACCTTCGAGCTCCCCGGCGCCGGTGTCGTCCGCGTCACGACCGCCTCGGGCGACGTCGTCATCGAGCACGACGTCGAGCCCGGTGACATCTGGCGCGCCTGCCAGACCAAGGACGTCGCCATCCGCGACTGGGTGAAGCTCGCCGTCACCCGCGCCCGTGCTTCCTCGACGCCCGCCGTGTTCTGGCTCGACGAGACCCGCGCGCACGACGCCAACCTGATCGGGCTCGTCCGGAAGTACCTCGGCGAGCACGACACCGACGGCCTGCAGATCGAGATCCTCGCGCCCGAGGACGCGATGCGCTTCTCGCTCGAGCGCATCCGCCGCGGTGAGGACACCATCTCGGTCACCGGCAACGTCCTGCGCGACTACCTGACCGACCTGTTCCCGATCATGGAGCTCGGCACCTCGGCGAAGATGCTCTCCGTCGTCCCGCTGCTCGGCGGCGGCGGCCTGTTCGAGACCGGCGCCGGTGGTTCCGCGCCGAAGCACGTGCAGCAGCTCGTGCAGCAGAACTACCTGCGCTGGGACAGCCTGGGCGAGTTCCTGGCCCTGGCGGTCAGCCTCGAGCACCTGGCCGGTGTGACGGGCAACGAGCGGGCGAAGATCCTGGGCGAGACCCTCGACCGCGCCACCGGGACGTTCCTGGAGCAGGACAAGTCCCCTGGCCGCAAGCTCGGCTCGATCGACAACCGCGGCAGCCACTTCTACCTGGCGAAGTACTGGGCCGAAGAGCTCGCCGCGCAGACCCAGGACACCGAGCTCGCGGCGTCGTTCGCGGACCTCGCGGCGAAGCTCGGTGAGCAGGAGCGCACGATCGTCGACGAGCTCGTCTCGGTGCAGGGCCACCCGGCAGACATCGGTGGCTACTACCGCCCCGACGACGCCAAGACGAGCGCGGTCATGCGCCCGTCCGCCACGCTGAACGCGGCGCTGGCAGCGCTCTAGCAGCGCCCAGCCCACGGACGGGAGGCCCGGTGCCAGCTGGCACCGTCCCTCCAGGCACGGCCGTCACCCCGCTGGCGCGGTGCGCCGGTACCGGC
>NZ_JADKSC010000001.1:741319-903443 GCF_015350855.1 Curtobacterium sp. VKM Ac-2889
TGGTGGGGCCCACCTCCAGGCTCGGCCGTCACCCCGCTGGCGCGGTGCGCCGGTACCGGCTGGTGGGGCCCACCTCCAGGCTCGGCCGTCACCCCGCTGGCGCGGTGCGCCGGTACCGGCTGGTGGGGCCCACCTCCCGTCCGCCCGTGGTCGCGACCACGGCCGCGTCGAGTGAGCAGAAGACGTCGGGTCCCGCTTGCGAACCGGACGTCTTCTGCTCACTCGTTGATCAGCTGGGGGGCGCTCGTCGCCTCAGCCGCGCGACGGCACGGGCGGGCCGACGGCCAGCAGCCCGGTGAAGACCAGGGCGACGGCCACGACCCCGATGCCGGCGGCCACCGCGGGACGACGCACGACGAAGAACAGCAGGCGGTCCCAGAAGCCCGAGTGGGCGTCCGGCGAGCGGCGCCACGACCCCTCGAGCATGCCGCGGCGGGCGACCGCGACCTCGAACGGCACGGTGGCGTACGGCACGACGGCACTGACCCAGCCGAGCACGAGCGCCCCGAACGACCACCGCTGGTTCACGGCGACGACCGTCGTGACCACCAGGTACGCCAGGAACACGAAGCCGTGCACGCCGCCGCCGATGCGGACGCCCCAGTCGCCGGCGTCCAGCCCGTACTTGAGCACCATCCCGGCGATGAGCAGGGTCCAGGTCACGAGTTCGGCCACCGCGGCGGCGCGGAACAGGGAGCGCGGAGTCATGCCGTCAATCGTGGCGGACCCGGTTGACAGACAGCAGAACGCCCCGGATCGTCCGACCCGGGGCGCGCTGCAGGTCTGCTCAGTGCTGTACGACCACCGTCTGACCGAGGCGGTTCACGCCCGTGCTCGCGTCCCACGTGCCGGTGTTCGCCGTCTGGATCGCGAACGCGGGGTCCGTCGCCACCGAGGCCTCCGGTGCGGGCAGGGCCAGTGCGACGCTCCAGCGCCCGTTCGGCACGTCGGCGAGGGACGCCCGGACGGTCACGGTCCGTCCCGGCTGCCAGGACGACGCGTCGGCGGCCACGGGCACGGTCACCCGGCGGTCGCCGTCGGTCAGGACGAGGTGCACCGGGCGGCTGTTGTACGGCGCCGCCCAGCCGTCGTTCCGGATCGACACCGCCACCGACGCCTTCGCGCCCGAGGTGGCGGTGCTCGAGGTCATGGTGAAGCGGTAGCCGAGCTTCTTCGCGGCGTCGGTCATGCCGTCCGTGCCCCAGGTCGCCAGGACGTCCTTGTTGTAGTCCAGGTTGAGGTAGCTGTAGTGGTACTTCGCCATCTCGGCCGAGGCGGACGGGTAGTCGGTCCGCGGCGTGTTCACGGCGCAGGTCTCACCGCCGACGGGGACGTACCGCGACTCCGCCGCCAGGTAGTCCTGGTCGAGGGACAGCGGGTTGCTCAGGAACGTGCCGAAGTCGTCCGCCGAGGCGAGGAAGCAGTCGTTGTGGTGCCCGATCCGCGACGCCGGGGAACCGTCGTGCGCCTGCTCCGGGGTGAGCGCCCCGGCCGTGCCGGACGGGGTGCGGAGCGCGTCCTGCTTCATCTGCATGGTGCGGACCTGGACCGATCGGCTGGACGGCAGGGCGGCGAGCTCGGCCTGCAGGACCTGGCGTCTGGCGTCCTTGTCGGCCTCGGTCAGCACCCCCGGGTTCGCCGGGTCGCTGGCGAAGTGGTCGGTGTAGTAGCCCTCGCCCCAGAGCCCGATGAAGCCCCCCTGCAGGGTCGGGATGACGTCGGCGTTCCGGCGGAGCGTCGGGGTGAGCTGCTCGATGTGCGCGAGCACGGTCGGCAGGTCGGCGTCCCCGTAGGGCGCCGAGTACGGGTACGAGCCGCCCTGGACGTACGCGAACCGGGTGATCACACCCACGCCGGCTGCACGTGCGGTGTCGTAGTCGTGCTGCACGAGCGCGAGCCAGGCCGGGCTGAGCTGCCGCTGCTGGACGAACGCCTCCATGTAGAACACCCGGACGACCTGCGTGACGCCCTCGGCCCGGTAGCCGCGGAGCGTCGCGGCGTCGAGCGGCGTGTACCCGGTGCCGTCGGCGCGGTAGTGCGTCTCGGTGGTGTGGTCGAACCCGCGCGAGGGGTTCGGGATGACCGCGTCGCTCGCCGTGTAGGTCACGGTCGAGGTGGTCGCGGTCCGCTGCTGGTGGTGACCGGTGGGCGATGCCCACGCGGTGGTCGGTACGGCGAGTGCGAGCACCGCCGCGAGCGCGACGGTGGTGATGGTTCGGTGCTGCATCGGACGAGCCCCTGTCCTCGGCGCGGACGGGGATCGGTACCCCCTGGTACCGCCGTCTGCGCGTTTGTGATCTGAAGCTAGGCGAAACGATCAGAAAACGCCAGTGTCTGCGCAATCCGATCACGGGTAGCGTTGGTCCCATGTCGCCGTCGACCGAGAACCGTCCCCTGAACATCGTCGTCTGGAACGAGAACGTGCACGAGACCCGCGGTGACGCGACGGTCACCGGGCACTACCCCGACGGCATGCACACCGTGATCGCCGAGGCGCTCCGGCAGTCGCAGCCCGGGGCCGACGTCTCCACCGCCACCCTGCAGGAACCCGACCACGGCATCACCGCCGAACGACTGGCCACCACGGACGTGCTGTTCTGGTGGGGGCACGTCGCCCACGACGAGGTGCGCGACGCCGTCGTCGACCTGGTCGTCGACGCCGTGCACGCCGGCATGGGGCTGGTGGTGCTGCACTCCGGCCACTACTCCAAGCCGTTCAAGCGCCTGATGGGCACGACCTGCTCGCTGAAGTGGCGGAACGACGGCGAGCGTGAACTCGTCTGGACCGTCGCGCCCGAGCACCCGATCGCCGCCGGGGTCCCGCACCCGATCGTCATCGACCGGCAGGAGATGTACGGCGAGTACTTCGACATCCCGCGCCCCGACGAAGAGGTCTTCCTGTCGACCTTCGCGGGCGGCGAGGTCTTCCGCTCCGGCGTCGCGTACCGCCGTGGTCTCGGCCGGGTCTTCTACTTCTCGCCGGGCGACCAGGAGTACCCCGTGTACCACCACCCGGACATCCAGCGCGTGCTGTCGAACGCCGCCGCCTGGGCTGCACCGGTTTCCGAGCGCCGCGCGCTGACCGCCGACCCCCACCCGAGGGACTGGTTCCTGGCGGACGATGCGGGTAGACAGGCCGGGTGACCAACCATCTCGCCGATGCGGACCGCCGCACCGCGGTGATCGAGGCGCTCGCCATCTTGGGATCAGGACTCGAGGAGCGCTTCGACCGCATCACCCGCATGGCCCACGAGGCGTTCGACGTCCCGTTGACCTTCCTCAACCTCGTCCACCACGACCTCGTCACCACCCAGTCGACCTTCGGCTGGCACCAGGGGTCGAGCGTCCCCGCGAGCGAGCAGTTCTGCGCGACGACCGTCCTCTCCCGCGAACCGATGGTGATCCCGGACGCGTCGCTCGACGCCCGCTTCGCCGACACGGCCGCGGTGGCGGAGCACGGCATCCGGTTCTACGCCGGCGCACCACTGACCATGATCGACGGCACCCGGGTGGGCACGCTGTGCCTGATGGACGCGGTGCCGCGCACGTTCTCCCCCGAGGACGTCGCCCTGCTGCGTGACCTCGCCCGGTGGACCGAGCGGGAACTCGGCGTCGCCATCGACCTGGGACGGGTCCGTCGGGTGCTCGACGGGCTGGTGCCGGACCCGGTCGCGGTGCCGGGGTACGCCCTCGACGTCCTGGTTGCCCAGCACGACGGTGGCGGGGGTGACGTCGCCGACTGGCGCCTCGCCCCGGACGACGCCCTGCACGTCACCGTCGGCCGGGTGAGCGCCGCCGGACCGGCGTCCGGCCTGCTCGCCGCGGTGGTCCGCGGCGCCGTGGTGGCGCGGACCGGTGCCGAGGTGCAGGACACGATCGTCGGCCTGGAGGCCCAGGTCACCGCCGACCTGTCGGCCGCGGACGCCGTCGGCTCGCTCTTCCACCTGCGGCTCGACCCGACGTCGGGGCACGTCGACTTCGGCGACGCCGGCCACGGGCTCGCGGTGCTCGTCCCCGCGGACGGGCCCGCTCGGGTGCTGCGCCCGGTCGACCTGCCGCTCGGGTTGCAGCCGGTGTCGATCCCCCGGTCGTCCGGCTCGCTCGACCTGGCACCCGGCGACCGGTTGGCGATCTGCACGCAGGGTGTCCTGACGCTGGACGGGACCCGCCGCCTGGACGACCTCGCCGCGCTGGTGCGGTCCGCTCCGGACGGGGCGGGCGTGATCGAGCGGGTGCGCACGGCGGTCGCCGTGGACGCCGAGGTCGACGTCACGCTGGTGGTGCTCACCCGACTCTGAGCGCGGAGCACGTCCGGGCGCCGAGCGTTGCCACGGGGGCGGTCAGGAGCGGAAGCGGTCCTGCCGGGGGCGTGGCGTGCCGGTCAGCGAGACCACGAGCAGGGTGGCGAGCAGGCCGAACCCGGCGAGCTCGATGCCCAGGCCGGCGAGCTGCCAGTAAGCACTGCCGACGGTCTGCGGCTGCGTGATCGACTCCGGCCACCACGACGCGATGAGCGGGAACGAGCCCGGGAACGGGTCGAGGCCGAACACCACCAGGCCGCCGAGCAGCAGCACGACCCCGAGGGCGGCCATGGCCCCACGGGACCGACCGAGCATGTGCACCACCAGGGCCGCTGCCATGCCGGCGAGCCCGACGACGGCGATCAGGAACGCGAGCACCACGATGGTCTGCGGCGCGAGCGCGACCCAGTCGAGCACCGCGATCGGCAGCAGCAGCCACCGGCCCGTCCGTGCCCAGCGCGCAGGGTTCCGCCATCCGTCCATGGCGACCGACCGTAGGGCACGCGGCCGAACGCCTGCCGAATGCGGCCAGGGCTCCCCGGCGATCGCGTGCGCTGACTACGATCGGACCCCATGGCGCAGGACCGACCGACCCGGCAGCAGCGGTCGCTCGCGACCCGCACCGCGATCATCGAGGGCGCAGCCGCGGAGTTCGACGAACGCGGGTACGTCGGAGCCTCGATGGACGGCATCGCCGAACGCATCGGGATGACCAAGGGTGCGCTGTACTTCCACTTCACGTCGAAGGCCGACATGGCGGGGGCCGTCGTCGCCGAGCAGCACGCGATCTCGCGCCGGTACGGCGAGGCCGCGGTGGCGCGGGGCACCACTCCGCTCGAGTCGATCATGTGGCTGTGCCAGGGGCTCGCCGTGCAGATGACCACCGAGGTCGTCGTGAGCGCCGGGGTGCGCCTGTCGACCGACGTGGCGGCGAGCGACGTGGACCGGCGGGACCCGTACACCGACTGGGCCGCGGTGGTCGCCGGGTTCGCGCGGCAGGCCGTCGACGCGGGAGAGATCGATCCGCGGTGGGACCCGGAGCTCGTCGGCCGGGTCGTCGTCCGTGCCTACACGGGCGTGCAGACCGTCTCGGACGTGATGACGCGGCGGGCCGACCTGTTCGCGGGCCTGCGGGAACTCTGGACGGTCCTGCTGGACGCGTTCGTCACCGAACGGCTGCGTCCGGAGGTCCCGCGACTCGTCGCGCTCATCGCTCCGGAGTGACGCGGGTCCCCCCAGGGAAACACCCACGTCACCTCGCCTCTGAGACTACCGAGAAGCCGGTCGCGCCACCGGCCCCAGTTCGCGGGCATGTGTCCGGCGGCCCACTAGCCTGACGCGGTGCCCACACCCGCTGCCGAGGTCGACGTCGACGTCCCGCTCGTCCGCTCCCTGCTGCGTGACCAGCACCCCGACCTGGCCGGGCTGTCGCTCGAGGTCGTCGCGAACGGGTGGGACAACGTCGTCCTGCGTCTCGGTGACGACCTGGCCGTGCGGGTCCCCCGCCGGCAGCTGGCCGCACGCCTCGTCGAGCACGAACAGTGCTGGCTGCCGGACATCGCCGCCCGGGTCGGGTCGGTCGTCCCGGTGCCGGCTCCGGTGCGGACCGGCCGACCCGCCCTCGGGTACCCGTGGTCGTGGAGCATCGTGCCGTGGCTCCCCGGCACCCCGATCGGCGCACGCGCGGCCGGGGTCCCCGTGGCCGAGGCGCTCGCCGCGTTCGTCGGGCTCCTGCACGTGGCGGCCCCGGCCGGTGCCCCGGCGAACCCGTTCCGTGCGGTGCCGCTCGCGTCGCGGAGCGACGCGGTGCTGGCGCGACTCGATGGCCACGACGTGCACCGGGCCGGCGAGCTGGCCGCGCTCTGGCGGGCCGCAGCCGCGGCGCCGACGCACGCCGGGCCTCCTGTCTGGGTGCACGGCGACCTGCACCCCTTCAACCTGCTCGTCGACTCGTCATCCGCTGGCGTCGACCACCTGTCAGCCGTGATCGACTTCGGGGACGTCACCGCGGGCGATCCCGCCGTCGACCTCGCGACCGCCTGGCTGACGTTCGACCAGCCTGGGCGACGCGCGTTCCGTGCCCGCGTCGCAGCCTCGGACGCCACCTGGCAGCGCGCCCGCGGGTGGGTGGTGGCGCTCGCGTCCGCCCTGGCGACCGCCGACGAACGCGCCTTCCGGAGCGTCGCCCGACGGAGCATCGACGCGGTGCTGGACGACTGAGTCTCCCCGGGGCTATCGTGACCGCACCATCCGTGCACAGTCGATCGGAGGGGCCGCCATGACCCTCGAGCTCCGCGTCCAGCACGACGTCGCCACCGACGCCTCCCCCGCCCCCGTCCGACGCGGTCTCCGCGGCTTGGTCGACCGACTCGCGGACCGCCGCGCCACCGCACGCGCGCGACGGGTCGACGACCGGGTGCGCGAACTCGGCGAACTCGTCCACCTGCTCTCCGACGCCCGCGCCGTCGTCGAGCGCGGCTGGGTGCAGCACGCCTGGTTCGCCTACCTCGACGAGCACGGCCACGAGCGGAAGGCCTCCAGTGCCGCCGCGATGGACGTGCAGGGCCGACCGCTCGTCGGCGCGTGCCTGGTCGGTGCGGTCGTGTCCGCAGCCGGTGGGCCGCTCGCGGTGCACGCACCGCGGGTCCAGCACGCGCTCGACGTCGTCTGGCACGCCCTGGCCCGCGACGAGGGCGAGCCCGTGCTGTGGTGCCCCGCGCCGGACATCCGGATGGGGCGCGTGCGCGACCTGACGAGCTGGAACGACGCCCCGGCACGCTCCGGTGCCGAGGTCGCGGGGCTGCTGCTGACGGCCGAACGGGTCGCGGTGCAGGAATCGACACGCCTGCAGGAGCTCCGGGTGGCACGATCGGGGGCATGAGCGACGTCGAAGCGGTCCCCGAGGTGCACCCCGCGAGCACCAGCACGCTGGCGGCCAGCGGCAACGCGCTGCTGTCGGACGAGGGGTCTGCGCCGACCCCCGACCAGGCGGCTGCCGACGCCGCGGTGAAGCAGACGCTGCACCGGTACCTGCAGAAGCACCGAGCAGCACTGCTGGCCAAGCTCGACGGGCTGGCGGAGCGACAGGCACGCTGGCCGGTGACACCGACGGGCACGAACGTCCTCGGGCTGGTGAAGCACGTCGCGGGCGTGCAGGCCGGCTACTTCGGCGAGGTGTTCGGGCGCCCGCTGCCGGACCCGCCGGCGTGGCTCGAGTCGGAGGACGGCGACGACATGTTCGCCCCGCTGGACGAGACGATGGCGGACGTCGTGGCCTTCCACCACCGGAGTGCCGCCCACGCCGACGCGACCATCGAGGCGCTCGACCTCACCGCGACGGGCACCGTGTCGTGGTGGCCTGAGGAGCACCGGCACGTCACGCTGCACCGGATCCTGGTGCACATGGCCTACGAGACCGCGCGGCACGCCGGGCACGCCGACATCGTGCGCGAGATGCTCGACGGCCTGGCCGGCGACGGCGACGGCAACCTGGCCGACAAGACGCCGGACGAATGGGTCCGGTGGCGCGAGCAGCTCGTCGACATCGCGGAGCGCGCCGGGTTGCGTGACCTGAACGCATAGCCGGGCACCCAGCCCGATCGTTACCGTTCTCCCAGGCTTGCCCTGGTGTTCCCCCTCTGACCAGGGGTTGTCCTCATCGCAATTGCGAGGGAAACTGCCGCCTCGGCAGGGTTGCGTTGTACAACCGGTCCAGGTGCTGCGTAGCTTTGGCCGAGCTCGTGCCCCGATCTGTGGGCAGTTCAGCCGACCGGAAGGGGAGCGCCCACCCGTGTTCCAGTACGTCGTGGAGCGATGGAACCAGATCTGGTTCGCATCGTGGCAGCACTTCTCACTGGTCGTCCAGTGCGTCGTCCTCGCCACGGTCATCGCCGTGGTGCTCGCCACACTCGTCTACCGCAGCCCGCGCTTGACCGCGTTCGCGAACGGGGTGTCGGCCATCGGCCTCACCCTGCCGTCGTTCGCCGTCATCGGCCTGCTCATCGTCCCGCTCGGCTTCGGCGTCCTGCCGTCGGTCGTCACGGTCGTCTTCTTCGCCGCACTGCCGATCCTGCGCAACGCGGTCGTCGGTCTCGCCGAGATCCCGCCCACCGTCGTCGAGTCGGCGCGCGGCGTCGGCATGAGCCGGTTCCGCACCCTGCTGCAGATCGAACTGCCGATGGCGTGGCCGATCATCCTGAGCGGCGTCCGCGTCTCCGCACAGATGGTGATGGGCATCGCCGCCATCGCCGCCTACGCGCTCGGCCCCGGACTCGGCGGCTTCATCTTCTCCGGGCTGTCCCGCCTCGGCGGCGCCAACGCCCTGTCCTCCGTCGTGGTCGGGGTGGTCGGCGTCGTCCTGCTCGCCCTCGTCCTCGACCTGCTCCTCATCGGCCTCGGCCGCCTGACCATCTCGAGAGGTATCCGTGTCCAGCACTGACTCCGCCACCACCACCGCGCCCGACGGGGACGTCACCGGGCGCAGCATCCTGCTCGACGAGGTCACCAAGCGGTACCCCGGGCAGTCGAAGCCCGCCGTCGACGGCATCACGCTCGAGATCCCGGCTGGCAAGATCGTCATGCTCGTCGGCCCGTCCGGCTGCGGCAAGACGACGACGCTGAAGATGATCAACCGCCTGATCGAGCCCACCCAGGGCCGGATCGTCGTCGGCGACGACGACGTCACGGGCATCGACGGCGACGAGCTCCGCCGCCGCATGGGCTACGTGATCCAGGCCGGCGGCCTCTTCCCGCACATGACCGTCGCGGCGAACATCGCGATCGTGCCGAAGATGCTCGGCTGGTCGAAGGAGAAGATCGCGGCGCGCGTCGACGAGCTGCTCGACCTCGTGTCGCTCGACCCCGACACCTACCGGGACCGGTTCCCCCGCGAACTCTCCGGCGGCCAGCAGCAGCGCGTCGGCGTGGCCCGGGCGCTCGCCGCGGACCCGCCCGTCCTGCTCATGGACGAGCCGTTCGGTGCCGTCGACCCGATCACCCGCCAGCGCCTGCAGGACGAGCTCCTGCGCATCCAGGAGGAACTGCACAAGACGATCGTCATCGTCACGCACGACTTCGACGAGGCCGTGAAGCTCGGCGACTGGATCGTCATCTTCACCGAGGGTGCGCACATCGTGCAGTACGACACCCCGGAGCGGATCCTGGCGGAGCCGGCGAACGAGTTCGTCGAGAACTTCATCGGCTCCGGCGCCGGTCTCAAGCAGCTCACGCTGAACCGCGTGCGCGACGTCGAGGTCGAGTCGGCCGTGACGTGCTCGCCCGGCGAAGAGGTCAAGGCCGTGCTGCAGCGGATGAACGAGGCCGGTGGGCACCAGCACGCCGTCGTCGTCGACCACCGCCAGCGGCCGATCGGGTGGCCGTCGCGCCGCCAGCTCGAGCGCCTCGACCGCATCCCCGACGGCGTCGAGCCCGGCCTGCCCGTCGTGGGCGAGGCCGCGACCCTCAACGACGCGCTCGACACCATGCTCGTCTCGAGCGCGGGTGCCGCACTGGTCACCGGTCGTCGCGACGCGTTCCGCGGGGTCATCACCGTCGAGACCGTGATGGAGGCGATCACCCGCTCCCGCGCGACCGCCGCCGGCGACCAGGCCTACACGCCCGTCGGCACCAACACGAACCCGATCGAGACCATGCCGTCGTCGCCGGTGTCGGCGATGCCCACCGGAGAAGACCTGTGAGCGCAGTCGCCGTCGCCGGTCCCGCCACCGGTGCGAGCACCTCGTGGAAGGGCCTGCTGTTCCAGCCGATCGCGATCCTGGTCGTCCTGGCCGGCTTCGCGGTGTGGCTCGCGACGGCGGACCTGACCCCGACCGAGCGCACGACGCTCAACCCGGCGGACATCCTCTCCCTGACCGGCCAGCACCTCGTCCTGACCCTGCAGTCGACGGTGCTCGTGCTCGTGATCGGCATCCCGCTGGGCGTCCTGCTCACCCGCGGCCCGCTGCGCCGGGCGAGCCCGTACGTGCTCGCCGTCGCGAACTTCGGGCAGGCTGCACCGGCCGTCGGCCTCATCGTGCTGCTCGCCGCCTGGCTCGGCCTGAACACGCGGTCGGCCGTCATCGCGCTCGTCCTCTACGCGATCCTGCCGGTGCTCCGGAACACCATGATCGGCGTGCAGAGCGTCGACGCCCGACTGGTCGAGGCCGGTCGCGGCATGGGCATGAGCGCCTTCAGCGTGCTGATGCGCGTCGAACTGCCGCTCGCGGTGCCGGTCATGCTCTCCGGCATCCGGACCGCGCTCGTGCTGCTCGTCGGCACGGCGAGCCTGGCCACCTTCGTCGGTGCGGGCGGACTCGGTCTGCTCATCACCACGGGCGTGACCCTGTTCCTGCCGAAGGTGCTCGTCTCGGGTGCCCTGCTGGTCGCCCTGCTCGCCCTCTCCATCGACTGGCTCGGCCGCGTGGTCGAGACGGTCGCACGACCGAAGGGACTCCGATGACCCGCAGCATCCGCAGCACCCGCCGCACCCGCACCCGGGTCGGAGCCGCCGCGTTCGTCGCCGGTGCCACCGCCCTCGTCCTGACCGGCTGCGGCCTGCAGCCCGCCACCTCGTTCGTGCCCGAGGCCGGTGCCGGTTCCATCCAGCGCATCGACGACCTGCCGGCCGGCGCCCACATCACCGTGACGTCGAAGAACTTCACCGAGCAGCTCGTGCTCGGCAAGATCGCCGTGCTCGCCGCCAAGGCCGCCGGGTTCGACGTCACCGACGAGACGAACGTGCCCGGCAGTGTCGCGGTCCGTGAGCTGATGACCTCGCACGCGGCCGACTTCACGTACGAGTACACGGGCACCGCTTGGCTGACCTTCATGGGCCACGCGAAGGGGATCCCGGACAAGACCGAGCAGTGGACGGCGGTGAAGAAGGAGGACGCCGGCAACGGGCTGACCTGGCTCAACCCGGCGCCGATGAACAACACCTACGCCTTCGCCGTCCGTGACGAAGCGGTCAAGGAGCTCGGGAACGTCAAGACGCTCTCCGACATCACGAAGCTGCCGGTCGACCAGCGCACGTTCTGCGTCGAGTCGGAGTTCAACTCGCGTGCCGACGGCTTCAAGCCGATGCTCAAGAAGTACGGCTTGGAGCTCGGTGGTTCGGGGGCGAACGGCGTGCCGAGCAGCAACGTCAGCATCCTCGACACCGGCACGGTCTACACGGCCACCGACCGCGGCAAGTGCAACTTCGGTGAGGTGTTCACCACCGACGGCCGCATCAAGTCGCTCGGTCTGACGGTGCTCGAGGACGACAAGGGCTTCTTCCCGGCGTACAACGTCGCGCCCGTCATCGACTCGAAGACGCTCAAGGAGTACCCGCAGCTCGAGGGGATCTACGACCAGATCTCGCCGAAGCTCACCGACGCGGTGCTGCAGGAGCTCAACCGTCAGGTCGACGTCGAGGGGCGTGAGCCGGCCGACGTCGCCTTCGACTGGATGGTGAAGGAGGGCTTCATCACGAAGCCCTGACCGTTCTCGACGCATCCACGTCACGGACGGGAGGCACGGTGCCAGCTGGCACCGTGCCTCCCGTGCGTTCGTGGTCGCGTCTCAGGCCGCGGCGATGCGCGCCGCCGTGTCGCGGATCGACGCGACCACTGCCGCCCGCACCTGTTCCGGGTCGGAGCCCTCGTGCCGAGCGGCACTGCGCAAGCCCGTCATGCACATGCCGAGGAGCATCTCGGCCACCTGCGGGGTCGCGGCGTCCGGCCCCCAGGCCGGGTCGCGTTCGAGGATCGTGCGCACCGCGCCGGTCATCGCCTCGGCGACCGTGGTCATCCGCGCGACCTGCCGACGCATCAACTGCGGGAACCGCACGATGACGGCCTTGCGCTCGAGCCGCTCGTGCTCGTCGCCGAACGACGACCCGAACACCAGGAACGCCAGGTCCACGACCGCCTGCGCTGCCGGCTCCCCCGAGACGGCTGCCAGGTGTGCCTGGAGGGTGGCGGGTTCGAGGTCGAGTTCGGTGTGCCCGAGGACCGCGTCCTCCTTGCTCTCGAAGTAGTTGAAGAACGTCCGCGGGGACACGTCGGCGCGGGCGGCGACCTGCTCGATCGTGGTGCCGTCGACGCCCTGCTCGAGCGCCAGGGACCGAGCGGCCTCGGCGATGCGGTTGCGGGTCTCGATGCGCTTGCGGTCACGGAGACCGAGTTCTGACGGCGTCGCGGAGTCGGGCATGGCCCGACTGTAACCGGAACGTCACATGATCTACAGCAAACGCAAACTTGCAGTCGTGCACCGGACACTACGGTGAACCCATGACCACTCCCGTGCTCGAGGCCCGTGACCTCGCCAGGACCTACGGCCGCGGCGCGACGCGGTTCGACGCGCTCAAGGGGGTGTCGCTGGCGGTGCACCAGGGCGAGAGCCTGGCGATCGTCGGCAAGTCCGGCTCCGGCAAGTCGACGCTGATGCACCTGCTCGCACTGCTCGACAAGCCGTCGGCCGGACAGGTGCTGCTCGACGGCACCGACGCCGCGACGCTCGGTGCCCGCCAGGTCAACCGCACCCGGAACAGCACGTTCGGGTTCGTGTTCCAGCAGTTCTTCCTGACGCCGAAGACCTCGGTGCTCGACAACGTCGTGCTCCCGCTCAAGATCGCCGGCGTCTCCGGGGCCGAGCGGAAGCGACGGGGCATGGCGGCGCTGGACGCCCTCGGGCTGGCCGACAAGGCGAAGAACGACGCCAACGACCTGTCCGGCGGCCAGAAGCAACGCGTGGTCATCGCCCGCGCGCTGGTCGGTGAGCCGAGCGTGATCTTCGCCGACGAGCCCACCGGCAACCTCGACACGAACACCGGACAGGTGGTCGAGGACATGCTGTTCGGGCTGCAGCGCGAGCGGGGGATCACGCTCGTCGTGGTCACGCACGACGAAGAGCTCGCCGCGCGCTGCGACCGCAGCGTCAACGTCCGCGACGGCCTGATCGTCGGCGGACCCGACGACGCGGTCGACGCGTCCGCCACGCACGGAAGGCACTCCGCATGAACTTCCTCGACCTCCTGCGCACCGCGGTCTCGAACACCTTCCGCTCGAAGCTGCGCACGACCCTGACCGTCATCGCGATCTTCATCGGCGCCTTCACGATCACGCTCACCTCGGCCATCGGCACGGGCGTCAGCAACTACATCGACACCCAGGTCTCGTCGATCGGCGACACCGGTTCCCTGACCATCACGAAGGCAGTCGACACCAGCTCGACCGACAGCGGCCCGGCGAAGTACGACCCCGAGGCCTCTGGTCAGAGCGTCGACCGTGGCCCGGCGTCGTTCTCCTACCTGTCGCAGTCCGACGTCGACGCGATCGAGAAGACCGACGGCATCAAGAGCCTCCGCCCCGCGGTCGCTCTCGCGCCGAAGTACGCCGAGTACGGCGACCACGGCAAGTACGTCGTCTCGCTCACGGCCAACGCCGGCGAGCTCGACGCCGACCTGGCGAGCGGCAAGCAGCTCGACGACCAGACCGACGCCAACCAGGTGATGCTGCCGACCGACTACCTGAAGAACATGGGCCTCGGCAGCGCCTCCGCCGCCGTCGGCAAGGAACTCACGATCGCCGTCGACGACTACCAGGGCAAGGCGCACACGCTCACCGCCACGGTCGTGGGCGTGCAGAACGAGTCGCTGTTCGGCAGTGGGGCCGGGGCGAACGCCGCGCTGACCGACGCCATGCAGGCCGCGCAGGAGATCGGCAAGCCCGACTCGATCGCGACCTCCTACGCCAGCGCCACCGCGACGCTCGATCCGGGCGCCTCCGTCACCACGGTCAAGAAGTCCCTGGCGGACGACGGGTTCCTCGGCCAGACCATCCAGGACCAGCTCGGTCAGTTCCAGACCGTCATCAGCGGCATCGTCGGGGTCCTGAACGCCTTCGCCGTGATCGCGCTCATCGCCGCCGGCTTCGGCATCATCAACACCCTGCTCATGAGCGTGCAGGAGCGCACCCGCGAGATCGGCCTGATGAAGGCGATGGGCATGGGCGGCGGCAAGGTCTACACGCTGTTCTCGCTCGAGGCGGTCTTCATCGGGTTCCTCGGCAGCGCCATCGGGGCCGGGGTCGCGATCGCGCTCGGCACCGGGATCTCGAACGTCCTGGCCGGCACGCTCCTCAAGGACCTGCCGGGGCTGCAGATCATGCAGTTCGCTCCAGGGTCCGTCGCCACGATCATCCTCGTCGTGATGTTCATCGCGTTCCTGGCGGGCACCCTGCCGGCACGACGAGCCGCACGGCAGAACCCGATCGAGGCGCTCCGGTACGAGTGACAGGCAGGGCTGCCTAGTGTCGGAGCGGTGACGACGTTCGGACGCGACCTCGGTGACGGCTCCACGCTGACGCTGCGCGACCTGACGACGGTCGACCAGGTGCTCGCACTCGTGCACGCCAACACCGATCGTCTGCGGGCCGCCGAGCCCTGGGCGTGGGACCCGCAGACACGCGAGGCCATCGCCCTGCACACGGAGCGGCTGCTCGGGCAGTACGCGATGGACCGCTCGCTGCCCTGCGTCATCCGCCACGACGACCGCGTGGTCGGGGTGGCCTCGCTGACGTTCGACCCGTACCTGGGGCAGGCGTCGCTCGGTTACTGGGTGGACGCCGGACAGGAGGGCCGTGGTGTCGCCCGGCGGGCCGCCACCGTGCTGATCGGGGTCGCCCGGGCCCGCGGCGTGGCCCGGGTGGAGATCCGGACGGCGGTCGACAACGTGCGGAGCCGGCGGCTCGCCGAGCGGCTCGGCTTCACCCACGAGGGCACCCTGCGTGGCGCCTTGCCGCTCGGCCCCGAGCGGGTCGACGTCGCCGTCTACGGCCTGCTCCTCTGACGTCCGCCGCCCTCGTGCAGACGGACCGACACCGGTCGCCGGTATCGTCGGAGCATGGCCTTGTTCGGACGACGCAACCACGACGTGCGCGATCGACCCATCAGCCAGGTCGAACTGAAGCGTGCGGTCGACGAGGGCTTCCTCATCGCGAAGGCCGCCGTCACCATCGCGGTGGCCAACCGCATCATCACGAACGCCTTGCGTGACCAGGGGTACTTCGACCACGCACTCATCGCCGAGGCCACGCGCGAGGAACTCCACCGCATGGCCGAGGAACAACGGGGTGACGCCGCACGGATGCGCGACATCCGTTCCACCTCGAGCAAGCAGAAGGGCCGTTCCCGCCACCAGCACGACTACCGGCGCGGCGACGACCTGAAGCTCCGGATGCGCGAGGCCACGTACGAGCAGCTCGCCGCCATGCTCGACAAGCGACGCGACGACCAGCACTTCGTCGACGGGATCGTCCTCGCCGCGCGGGCCCGCGCCTGGGACGACATCGGCACCACCGTCGTCGGACGCCTCGGCTGGGCACAGCGCCCGGCGGACGACTACGAGATCGGCCGCGACGACCGGTTGCAGCAGATGCTCGACGAGGACTTCGCCGAGTTGCTCGCCGAGCACCCCGTCGGGTCGACCCCGGTCGACGCCGACGAACCGGACGACGCCGACGGTGACCAGGACGAGTCCGACCCGGCCGACCCCGACACCTCGCGCACCTGACCGACACCACACGCAGTCACGAGTCCCTAGGCTCGGGGCATGGTGGATGCGGTGGTCGTCGGAGCGGGACCGAACGGGCTCGCGGCAGCGGTGACGCTCGCACGGGCCGGACTGTCGGTCGAGGTCGTCGAACGGAACGACACGATCGGCGGCGGCGCCCGCACGGCCGAGCTCACCCTGCCCGGCTTCCTGCACGACGTCTGCTCCGCCGTGCACCCGATGGCCCTGCAGTCCGAGTTCTTCCGGCGCTTCCGCATGGAGGAGCGCATCGAGCTCCGCCTGCCCGAGGTGCAGTACGGCCACCCGCTCGACCACGGTCGCGCCGGCATCGCGTACCAGGACCTCGACCGCACCGCCGCCGAGCTCGGGGTGGACGGACCGGCCTTCCGGCAGCTGATGGCGCCGCTGGCGGAGAACGCCGACCAGGTCGCGGACTTCGCGACCGACGCACTGCTGCACGTGCCGCGGCACCCCCTGACCGTCCTGCGGTTCGGGCTGCGGGCGCTCGAGCAGGGCACCGCCGCGTGGAACCTGCGCTTCCGCGGCGAGGCCGCCCCGGCGATGGTGTCCGGCGTCGCGGCGCACTCGATCCAGCACCTGCCGTCCCTGTCCACCGCGGCGGCGGCACTGTCGCTCGGCTCGTACGCGCACGCCCGCGGCTGGCCGGTGCCGATCGGCGGCAGCCAGGCGATCGTCGACGCGCTCGCCGCCGACCTCGTCGCGCACGGCGGCCGCATCGTCACCGGACACGAGGTCCGGTCGCTCGGTGACCTCACCCCGGCGAAGGCGGTGCTGTTCGACACGAGCGTGCCCGGCATGCTCCGGATCGCGGGCAAGCAGATCCCGACCCCGAAGCGCGGTGCACTGCGACGCTTCCGGTTCGGCAACGCGGCGGCGAAGGTCGACTTCGCGCTGTCCGACCCGGTGCCGTGGACCAACGAGTCGCTGCGGAAGGCCGGGACCGTGCACATCGGCGGGACCCGGCAGGAGATCGCGGCCGCCGAACGTGCCGTCGCGAACGGGCAGCACGCCGAGCGTCCGTACGTGCTCGGCGCGGAGCCCACGGTGGTGGACCCGACCCGCGCCCCGAAGGGCAAGCACGTCTTCTGGGCCTACGCGCACGTCCCTGCGGGCTCGGACGTCGACCCGACCGAGGCCGTCACCCGTCAGATCGAGCGCTTCGCGCCGGGGTTCCGCGACACGATCCTGTCGTCGAGCTCCCGCACCGCCGTGCAGATGGGCGAGTACAACCCGAACTACGTCGGTGGCGACATCGCCGCCGGTGCCGCGAGCTTCTGGCAGCTCGTCAAGCGCCCCGTCCTGTCCAGCGACCCGTGGCGGATGGGCGGCGGCATGTACCTGTGCTCCGAGTCCGCGGCACCCGGCCCCGGCGTGCACGGCATGGCCGGCTGGCACGCGGCGAAGAGCGCGCTCCGGCACACCTTCGGACTGCCGGAGGACGTCGACCTCACCCCGGAAGGCTGAACACCATGGCGAAGAACGTCCGCATCCTGCACTGCCGTCCCGAAGCCGTCTTCGACGTGCTCGGCGACGGGTGGCTCTACACGACCTGGGTGGTCGGGGCGTCGCGTATGCGCAAGGAGGAATCCGGGTGGCCGCAGGTCGGCACGCGGCTGCACCACTCGTTCGGCGCCTGGCCGATCGTCATCGACGACGTCACGACGTCGCTGGTCTGGGAGCCGCCACACCGCATGGTCATCCAGCCCAAGGGCTGGCCCATCGGCGAGGCCCGCGTCGAGCTGACGGTCGAACCGCACCGGCACGGCAGCAAGGTCACGATCACCGAGAACGCGGTGGCCGGGCCGGGTTCGCACGTGCCGGACTTCCTCATGCAGCCGCTCATCTGGATCCGCAACCGCGAGACGCTCCGCCGCCTCGAGTGGGTGGCCGTCGGGCGCTCGGCGACCGCCTGAGACGTCCCCACGAACGGACGGGAGGCCCGTGGCGGCGCCGCCACGGGCCTCCCGTCACGGCCGTCGTGCCGCTGGCGCGTCACGCCGGAACCGGCGGGTGGGGCCCACCTCCCGTCCGCCCTGTGGGTGCGTCGACTACTCGGCGCGCGAGAACTCGCTGGCCCGCGCCACCTGGTCGTCGGTCAGGGCGACGCCCGTGTACCGCTCGAACTGACGGGCTGCCTGCAGGGCGATGACCTCGGCGCCGGTGATGACGTGCTTGCCGGCGTCGCGGCCCGCCCGCACGAGCGGGGTCTCCGACGGGAACGCGACCACGTCGAAGACGGTGTGGGCAGCCTCGATCCGCTCCGGCGCGAAGGCGAGTGCATCCTGCTGGTCGCCGCGCATGCCGAGCGGGGTGACGTTGACGACCAGGTCGGTCTCCCCCGCCTCACGCTCGTCGGCGACCCACTCGTAGCCGTACTGCGTCGCCAGGGCCGGGCCGGTCTGCTCGTTGCGGGCGACGACCGTCAACCGGTCGAAGCCGGCGCCTCGGAACGCCGCCGTGACGGCCTTGGCCATGCCGCCGGAGCCGCGGAGCAGCACGCGCGAAGCCGGGTCGACGCGGTGCGACCCGAGCAGTGCGGCGATCGCTTCGTAGTCGGTGTTCGACGCGGTGAGCACGCCGTCGTCGTTCACGACCGTGTTGACCGACTGGATCGCGGCGGCGGAGTCCTCGATGTGGTCGACGAGCGGGATGATCGCCTCCTTGAAGGGCATCGACACCGAGCAGCCGCGGATGCCGAGCGCGCGGATGCCGGCGACGGCGCCGGGCAGATCCGTCGTGGTGAAGGCCTTGTACAGGAACTCGAGACCGAGCTCGTCGTACAGGAAGTTGTGGAAACGGGTGCCGATGTTGCTCGGTCGCGCGGCCAGCGACATGCAGACCTGCATGTCCTTGTTCAGGATGGGCATGCTCTCAGTCTCGCACTGTCGCACGCTCACACTCTCCTGCTCTTGCAAGGATGGAGCGGTCCAAGCAGGCCGGGTGCGGCGCTCCGGGGTAGCGTCGGTCCCGATGACTGAGATCCCGGAGACCATGCGCGCTGTCCGCTTCGACGAGTGGGGTGACCGATCGGTCCTGCACGTCGCCGAGGTGCCCGTGCCCGACGTGACCGCCGGGCGGGTGCTCGTCCGCGTGCGCGCCGCCGGGATCAACCCCGGTGAGTCGGCGATCCGCCAGGGCGCGTTCGGCGGCGACCTGCCGTCCGGGCAGGGCACCGACTTCGCCGGCATCGTCGTCGCCGTCGGAGCCGAGGTCGACGGCGTCGACGAGGGCGAAGAGGTCATCGGCTGGTCGTGGGACCGCGCGAGCCAGGCCGAGTACGTCTCGGTGCCGGCCGTGCAGGTCGTCCAGAAGCCACGCCTGCTCGACTGGACGGTGGCGGGTGGCCTCGACGTCATCGCGACCACCGCGGCGGCGGCCGTCCGCGCGGTCGACCCGCGTGCCGGTGAGACCGTCGTGGTGTCCGGTGCCGCGGGCGGGGTCGGCGGCTTCGTCACCCAGCTGCTCGCGAACGAGGGCATCGACGTCATCGCCGTCGCGTCCGAGGTGAACCACGAGTGGCTCCGCTCCAAGCGCGCACGACCCGTCGCGTACGGCGACGGCCTGCAGGAGCGCATCACGGAACTCGCGACGAACGGTGTCGACGCCGTGATCGACACCCACGGCGCCGAGTACGTCCGGCTCGGCATCGCGCTCGGGGTGCCGGTCGACCGCATCGAGACGATCATCGCGTTCGACGAGGCCGCCGAGGTCGGGGCGAAGACCTCGGGCAGTGCGGACACGGCCGATCCGGAGATCCTCGGCGCGCTCGCACTCGAGGTCGCGAACGGCGCGATCGAGGTGCCCGTCGCCGCGACCTACCCGCTCGACCGCGTGCAGGACGCCTTCGAGGAGCTCGAGCACGGCCACACGCGCGGCAAGATCGTCCTCATCCCCTGACCCCACGACCACGCGGGTCCGGGGGTTTCCCCCACCACGCTCGGGGTGCGTCCCGGATGCGCCGGACCGGCGGCGTTGCGTAGCGTCGTCGGTATGAGCACACTCTCCCGTCCCCGCAACGGTCGTCTGCTGGCCGGTGTCTGCGCCGGTCTCGCCGACCGCTTCACCCTGTCCCGCACCCTGGTCCGGGTGATCTGGGTCATCCTGAGCCTGTTCCCCGGGCCGCTGTGGATCGCCTACGTCGTGCTGTGGTTCGTGATGCCGCCCGAGGGTGGTCGGCGGCGCTGAGCACCGGTCCGTCCGGACGGGTTAGTGTGGCGGCGTGCCGGTCTCCGTCTTCGATCTGTTCAGCGTCGGTGTCGGCCCCTCGAGCTCGCACACCGTCGGCCCGATGCGGGCCGGTGCCGAGTTCGCGAGCCTGGTGCGTGGCCTGCCCGTCGCCTCCGTGGTGGTCGACCTGTACGGGTCCCTCGCATCGACCGGGCAGGGCCACGGGACGCTCGGCGCCGTCGTCGCGGGGCTCATGGGCTCGCACCCCGAGACCGTCGACCCGGATGCCATGGCCCGCGCACTCGAGGCGCTGGAACGCGACGGCGTCCTGCGGCTCGACGGCGGAGCGAGCGTGCCGTTCCGCATCGCCGACATCGTCCTGCACCCCCTGACGATGCTGCCCCGCCACCCGAACGCCATGCGGCTGCGAGCCCGTGACGCCGCGGGTGTCGACCTGGCCGACGAGACCTACTACTCGATCGGCGGCGGGTTCATCGCGCGGGACGACGAGGCCGAACCCGCCGTGGACGCACCGGCTGCCGTCGCCGGTGCCGCGATCCCGGTCGACGACGCCGTGCCGTACCCGTTCTCGAGCGGTGCCGAGCTGCTCGCCGCCTGCGCGGATTCGGGCCTGCCGATCAGCGGCGTCGCCCTGGCGAACGAAGCCGTCACCCGGACGGACACCGAGGTCCGCTCGGGGCTGCTCGGGATCCACGGCGTGATGGAGTCGTGCGTCGACCGATCCGTCCGCCGGGGCGGGTGCCTGCCCGGCGGGCTCGACGTCCGTCGTCGCGCGGCCACCTGGCACGAGCAGCTCACCCGCGAGGACCCCGACCACGACCCGCTCTTCGCGATGGAGTGGGTGAACCTCGTCGCCATGGCGGTCAACGAGGAGAACGCCACCGGTGGCCGCGTCGTCACCGCCCCGACGAACGGTGCCGCCGGCATCATCCCCGCGGTGCTGTACTACGCGCGCACCTACGTCCCCACGGTCGCCGACGCCTCCGCGGACGAACGGGACGACGCCGTCGTGCGATTCCTGCTGACCGCCGGGGCGATCGGGTCGATCTACAAGGAACGGGCGTCGATCTCCGGCGCCGAGGTCGGCTGCCAGGGCGAGGTCGGTTCGGCAGCGTCGATGGCGGCTGCGGGGCTCGCCGAGGTCCTCGGGGGCACGCCGGAGCAGGTCGAGAACGCCGCCGAGATCGCGATGGAGCACAACCTCGGGCTGACCTGTGACCCGATCGGCGGGCTGGTGCAGATCCCGTGCATCGAGCGGAACGCGATCGCGGCGAACAAGGCGATCAACGCCGCCCGGATGGCCCTGCGTGGCGACGGGGTGCACCACGTGTCGCTCGACCAGGTCGTCGAGACGATGCGGCAGACCGGGGCGGACATGTCTTCGAAGTACAAGGAGACCGCGATGGGTGGGCTCGCGGTGAACGTCCCGCTCTGCTGAGCGTCGCGGTCGCACGTGCTCGTCTGCTCCGCTCGCTCGTCAGGCGTGCAGGAGCGTCAGCAGCCGCGCCGTCTCGGTGGCGATGGCGTCCCGGCCCGCTGCGACGTACTTGCGCGGGTCGACGACGTCCGGCCGCTCGTCGAGCACGGTGCGGAGCGCACGGGTGAACAGGCCGTTCAGGTGCGTCGAGATGTTGATCTTCGTCATCCCCGCGTGTACGGCGCCGCGGAGTTCGTCGTCGGACAGGCCCGAGGAGCCGTGCAGCACGAGCGGCACCGGCACCGCGGCACGCAGGCGCTCGACCAGGTCGCGGTCCACCGAGGCCTCGCGGGTCTGCATCGCGTGCGACGTCCCCACCGCGACCGCCAGGGCATCGACGCCGGTGTCGGCCACGAACGCGGCGGCGTCGTTCGGATCGGTGCGGACGCCGGGTGCGTGCACGCCGTCCTTGCCACCGACCTCGCCGAGCTCGGCCTCGATCGCGACCCCCGCGGCGTGACACCGAGCAGCGAGTTCCCGCGTTGCAGCCACGTTCGCGGCGAAGTCCAGGTGCGAGCCGTCGTACATGACCGAGTCGACGCCCAGGTCGACGCCGGCCGCCACCAGCTCGGGGTCCTCGATGTGGTCGAGGTGCACGAGGACCTCGACGTCGGCCGCACGTGCGACGGCCTGGGTCGCGGTCGTGATCGGTGCGAGGCCGCCGTGGTACCGGACGCAGTTCTCGCTGATCTGCAGGATCACCGGCAGCCCCGCCAGCTCGGCACCGGAGACGATCGCCTCGGCGTGCTCGAGCAGCACCACGTTGAACGCGCCGACCCCGCGGCGTGCCGTGCGGGCGGTGTCGAGCAGGCCGGTGAGGGCGAGGTCGGTGATCATGCGGAGGTCCTCGTTCGGTCGTGTGCGGGAGCAGGAGCGGGCGGGGTGGACAGGAAGCGGTCGACGTCAGCCGGGTCGACCGTGCCGGCCACCGGCTGCAGGACGGCGGCAGCCCCGTGTGCGGCGGCGGACCGCAGCGCGCGGAGCAGGGTGGCGTCGTCGGGGGCGCTGACACTGCCCTCGGGCGTGGGGAGGCCGGCAGCGACGAGCGCACCGACGAGTCCGGCGGTGGCTGCGTCGCCCGCGCCGGTGGGGTTGCCCGAGACCCCGGGGACCGCAGGCACCTCGAGCACGTGGTCGGCGGTGTGGGCGGCGATGCCCTCGGAACCCCGGGAGACCACGACGACCGCGGCGCCGAGCCCGAGGAGCCGGAGCGCCCCCGACCGTTCGTCGTCGGCGCCGGTGGCCTCGAGCAGTTCCTCGCGGTTGGGCTTGCAGACCGTCGCCCCGGCCGAAGCGGCAGCCAGCAGCGCGGTGCCCGAGCAGTCGACCACGGAGAGCACACCGCGGCGGCGGGCGGCGGTGACCCAGCGGGCGACGACCGCGGGGTCGGTGTCGCGGGGCAGGGAGCCCGACACCACCAGGGCCGCTGCGGTCGGGGCATCGGCGGCGCCGCCGACACCGCCGACACCGGCGGCACCGCCGACGAGCAGTGTCTCGACCGCGGTGGTGACGGTGTCCCACTCGCCGGGGCTGAGCACGGGCCCGGGCTCCCCGAACATCGTCGGGTGCGCGATTTCGTCCACGACCGTCACGGTCGTGCGGGTCTCGCCACGGACAGCGACGTCGGTGTGGACGAGCCCGAGGCCGTCGAGGGCGTCGGCGATCCAGTGCCCGCCGTCGCCGCCGAGGGGCAGCACGGCATGGGTCGGGACACCGGTGGCGGCGAGGACCCGGCCGACGTTCAGGCCCTTGCCGCCGGGGCGTCGCTCGACCCCGAGCACGCGCTGGGTCTCGCCGATGCGCTGTTCGGCGACCCGGTAGGTCACGTCGACGGCGGGGTTCGGGGTGACGACGAGGATCACGCGACCACCGCCGTCGGCAGGGCTCGGACGCTGCCGTGCTCCGGGTCGAGCACGAGCAGATCGGCGGGGGCGCCCACGCTCAGGGGTGCCGGTGCCCCGAGCAGGCATGCCGCACGCGCCGCAGAAGCAGCGACGACCTCGGGCAGGTCGGTCCCCGCGTCGAGCAGGCGACGGACGGCGTCGGCGACCGTGATCGTGCTGCCCGCCAGCGACGAACCGTCAGCGAGCACGGCGAGCCCGTCGCGGACGGTCACGGCCGATCCGGCCACCGTGTACGCCCCGTCGGGGCAACCGGTCGCGGCCATGGCGTCGGAGACCAGGACCATCCGGCCCGGTGCGCTGCGCTGGACGACGTCGACGGTGACCGGGTCGAGGTGGTGGCCGTCGACGATGCACTCGAGCAGCACCCGGTCGTCGGTGAGCGCGACCCCGACCGGCCCGGGTGCGCGGTGGTGCAGCGGTGCCATCCCGTTGAACAGGTGGGTGACGAGCGAGGCGCCGGCGTCGACCGCGCGGCGGGTCTGCTCGGCGGTGGCGTCGGTGTGGCCGAGGGCGACGACGACCCCGGCTCCGACGAAGCGGGCAACGGCGTCGAGGGCACCGGGCAGCTCCGGCGCGAGCGTGACGATCCGCAGTGCGCCACCCGCGGCGTCGCAGTAGGCGTCGACCTCGGCGGGGTCCGGGGCGTGCAGCAGGTCGACGCGGTGCGCCCCGCGACGGGCGGGCGCGAGCCACGGCCCCTCCAGGTGGAGTCCGGCGAGCGTGCCGTCCGCGACGAGCGGTCGGAGCCGGGTGAGGGCTGCCACGGTGTCCGCGCGCTCACCCGTCGCGATGGACCCGACCAGGGTGGTCGTGCCCCGTGACCGGTGGTGCCCAGCGGCGGCACGGGCGTCCTCGGCGGAGCACCCGGCGAAGTCGTGCCCGAGTGCGCCGTGGGCGTGCAGGTCGACGAACCCGGGCACGATCGCACCGTCGACGGTGACGGCGGTGTCCGCGCGCATCGGGGACCCGGTGCCGGTCGCCAGCACGGTGTCGTCATCGCCGATGACGAGCCAGCCGTCGTGCAGGTCCGACTGGGCCGTGACGATGCGACGGGCCCGGACGAGGGTGGTCACAGCAGGACCCCGGTCTCGGTCTCGAGCAGCTCGCGTGCGAGGATCCCCGCACCGATGGCGCCGGCTGCGTCGCCGTGCCGGGCGGGGACGATGACGGGGACACGGACGCCCCGCAGACGCTCCGCGACGGCAGCGCGCAGCGGGTCGAGCAGCAGCGGTCCGGACTCGGCGAGTCCCCCGCCGACGATGATCGTGTGGTTCCCGGCGACCGCGGTGGTCCAGGCGAGCGTATCGGCCAGGACCGCGACGCAGTCGTCCCAGACCGCACGGGCGGCTGCGTCGCCCTGGCGGACCAGGAGCATGGCGGCGTGTGCGGACGGAGCAGCGGCACGACGTGCGACTCCCCCGGCGGACGCGATCTCCTCGACGCGGTGACCCGCGTGCGGGCCGGTCTGGATCCGGACCTGCCCGATCTCCCCCGCCCAGCCACCACCGGACACGACGACACCGTCGACCACCAGGGCGCTCGCGAGCCCGGTGCCGACCGGCACGAACGAGACCGACCCCCGAGACAGTGCCGGGTCGCCGGCCCGGACCTCGGCCAGGGCACCGGCGCGGACGTCGTGGCCGAAGGCGAGCGGGACGTCGATCGCCTGTCGCAGGAGCTCGGCGCGGACGAGGTCACGCACCGGGACGTCACGCCATCCCAGGTTGACGGACAGGTCGACGGTGCCGCGGGTCTCGTCGACGACGCCGGGGGTCACCAGCCCGATCGCTCCGAGCGGCGCCCGTCGCATGGCCTGGGCAGCCAGTCCGGCGACGGCCAGGGCGAGGCGCTCGGCGTCCGGGTCGTCACGCGGCGTCGGTACCCGGGTCTCGTCGAGGACGAGTCCGTCGGCGGTCGTCAGACGGGTCTTGATGCCCGTGCCGCCGACGTCGACCCCGAGCACCGCGCCTGCGCCACCCATCAGGTGAGGATGACCGACCGGGTGAGCGACCGGGGGTTGTCCGGGTCGAGCCCGCGTCCCTCGGCCAGGGCGACGGCGAACCGGTGCACGACGACGAGTCCGGCGAGCGGGTCGAGGTCGTGCTGGACGAACCGGGCACCGGTGGCGGCGACCTCGGCGGCCAGGCCCTCGGGTGCCGCGCCGAGCGACCAGACGAGTCGGCCGGGCTGCGCGATCGCGATCGGGCCGTGCCGGTAGTCCATCGCCGGATAGGACTCGGCCCAGAACTGCGCGGCCTCGCGCGTCTTGAGCGCGGCTTCGAACGTCAGACCCACGGCGGGCCCACGACCGACGAACGAGACCTGCTCGGCGTCGAGCAGGTCGTCGATCGGCACCGTCAGTGCGGTCTCGGCCTGGGCTGCGAGCGCGTCGACGTCGTCGCCGATGGACGCTCGCAGCAGTGCGAGCGTCGTGGTGGCGAAGCGGGTCTGGACGACCGAGCGCTCGTCGGCGAAGGGCAGTGCGACCACCTGGTCGGCGACGGCCGCGGCCGGGCTGTCGGCGACGGCGGTGACCAGCACGGTCCGCTGGGACGGCAAGGCCTGCAGCAGGTCGACGATCTCGGTCGTCGTGCCCGAGCGGCTGATCATGAGCACGCGGTCGTACTCGCGTGACGCGGGGTACTCGGACCCGGCGAAGGCGTCGGTCACGCCGAGGCCCGCCTGCTCACGGGCGACGGCGTAGCTCATGGCGATGAACCAGCTCGTCCCGCAGCCGATCACGGCCACGCGTTCGCCCGGCTGGGGGAGCGCGTCGGCGAAGGTCGGCAGGAGCGCGGCGGCTGCACGCCAGGTCTCCGGCTGCGAGGCCAGTTCAGCGCTCACGAAGGTGTCGGTCATGGGAGCCTTCCGGGTCCGGATCGATCCGGGTGATCGATGATCAGGAAGCGTAGCGAGCGATCGTGCGCAAGGGAAGGGCAAAACGTCATTTCCGATCACCGAGGGACGGCGGCGACGCCGTAGGATGACCGTCATGACCCCCCAACAGCGGCTGAACGCCCTGCTCGAACTGGTGAGCGAACGCGGCAACGTGTCGATCGCCGAGATCGGGGAGCTGCTGGGGATCTCCGCCGCGACTGCCCGCCGCGACCTCGCGATGCTGGCCGACCAGCGACTCGTCACCCGCACGCACGGGGGAGCAGCCGCACTCGGTGCCGGCTACGAGCTGCCGCTGCAGTACAAGATCGCCCGGCAGGCCGAGGCCAAGACCGCGATCGCCCGTGCCGCCGCCCGGCTCGTGCAGCCCGGCGAGACCGTCGGGCTCAACGGCGGGACGACCACGACCGAGGTCGCGCGCGAACTCGGCAAGAGCGAACGGTTCATCCGCGCCGACGGCGAGTTCGGCATCACGATCGTGACGAACGCCCTGAACGTCGGGTACGAGCTGTCCGTCCGTGCCAACGTGAAGATCGTGGTCACCGGCGGCGTGGCCCGACGCCAGTCCTACGAGCTGGTCGGGCCGCTCGTCCGGGACACCCTCGACGAGTTCGCCCTCGACCTGGTGGTGCTCGGCGTCGACGGACTCACCGGGCAGTACGGCGCGACGACCATGCACGAGGGCGAGGCCGAGGTCAGCAGGCACTTCGCCTCGGTCGGTCGACGGGTCGTCGTGGTCGCCGACTCCACCAAGATCGAACGCTCCACCTTCGCCCGGATCTGCCCACTCGACCGCATCGACGTCCTGGTCACCGACCAGCCCGTGCCGGCCTCGTTCGCCGCCGACCTGGCCAGCGCCGGCGTGGAGCTCGTCGTCGCCGACTGAGCCCTCCGTGCGTCCGGCCCCGGGTGGGCCGGACGTTTCGATCGTGTAAAACCCTTCCCTGCGCGGATGCGTGAGCGATCCGTGAGCGTCTATTGTGCATTCATGAGCGATTCGGCATCATGGACGTCACATTCACGCAAGGGAGCGATGAGCATGGGCGTCGACAACGCAGGACTCCGCGTCGCGGTGATCGGGATGGGCCAGCGGTCCGCCATCGCGCGCCACGTGGCCGAGGCCACCGCCGCCGACGCGTCGCTGCAGGCCCGGGTCGTGGCCGTCGCGGACGTCACGGCGGCGGGCCGCCGGCGCGGACTCGACGAGTACCCGGATGCCCTGGTGGTCGAACACCACCTGGACCTCACCGGTCACGTCGACGCCGCCATCGTCACCACGCCGGACTGGACCCACGCCGAGATCGCGATCGACCTGCTCCGCGCGGGCATCGCCGTCTACCTCGAGAAGCCGCTCGCCATCACGGTCGAGGACGCCGACGCGGTGCTGAACACCGCGGCCCGGACCGGCACCCCGCTGTACGTCGGACACAACTTCCGGCACGCCGCCGTCGTCCGCCTGATGCGCGAGATCATCGGCCGTGGCGAGATCGGCCAGGTCAAGGCCGTCTGGTGCCGGCACTTCGTCGGCAACGGCGGTGACTACTACTTCAAGGACTGGCACGCCGACCGCAGCAAGGTGAACTCGCTCCTGCTGCAGAAGGCGAGCCACGACCTCGACGTCATCCACGCGCTCGGCGGGGGCGACACCGCCCGGGTCGTCGGGATGGGCTCGCTGTCGGTCTACGGCGACGTCACCGACCGCCGCGACCGCAGCGGTGAACTGATGGGGGACTGGTTCTCCCACGACAACTGGCCACCGCTCGCCCAGACCGGGCTGAACCCCGTCGTCGACGTCGAGGACGTCTCGATGGTGATGATGACGCTCGACAACGGCGTGCAGGCCAGCTACGAGCAGTGCCACTTCACGCCGGACTACTGGCGGAACTACACCGTCATCGGCACCGAGGGGCGCCTCGAGAACATCGGTGACACCGGTGGTGGCGTCGTGAAGGTCTGGACGCACCGCCGGGGCTGGGACACCGCGGGGGACCGCGAGTACCCGATCGACGGCGTCGAGGACGGCCACGCCGATGCCGACCTGCTCACCATGACCGAGTTCCTGCGGTCCGTCGCCCTCGGCGAACCGTCGGAGCTGTCCCCGATCGCGGCCCGTGCCGCCGTCGCCGCGGGCGCGCTGGCCACGCGCTCGCTCCGCAACGGGTCCGTCCCCATCGACGTCCCGCCCCTGCCGGCCGAGACCATCGCGCACTTCACGTCGAACGCCCTGCACTCCACCCCCTCCACCCCGCATCCCGCCCAGACCGTCGGCTCCTGACGGCCGTGCGAAAGGACACCCCGATGACCGCACACATCCCCACCCGAGGAACCGGCGTGCGCCGCGTCCTCCTCGGCGCCGTCGCCGCCCTCGGCGCGGCCGCACTCCTGGCCGGCTGCTCCTCGTCGTCCGGAGCGTCCGGCTCCGGCGGCGACTACGAAGCCGCGCCGAAGGACACCAAGGCGTCCCTGACCTACGCCGTCTGGGACGAGAACCAGGTGAAGGCGATCAAGGCCAACCTGAAGGGCTTCAACGAGGAGTACCCGGACATCAAGGTGAGCGTCGACGTCACACCGTTCGCCAACTACTGGACGAAGCTGCAGACCCAGGGGTCGAGCAACACGCTGCCCGACCTGTTCTGGATGAACGGCCCGAACTTCCAGCTGTACGCGGCCAACGGCAAGCTCGCGCCGATCACCGGCGAGGTCGAGTCCGGGGACATCGACGCGTCGAAGTACTCGAGCGCCCTCAACGACCTGTACACGTACGACGACACCCAGTACGGCGTGCCGAAGGACTTCGACACCATCGGCGTCTGGCTCAACAAGTCGCTGTTCGAGCAGGCCGGCATGGACCTGCCGTCCAAGGACTGGACCTGGGACGACTTCCAGCAGACCGGCGCCGAGCTGTCCGAGAAGCTCGAGTCGAAGGGCGCCTACGGAGCGGCCGGCGGCATGGACGGCCAGACGACCTACTACAACACGATCCTGCAGGCCGGGGGATCGGTCCTGAACGCTGACGGCACCGAGTCCGAGTACGCCACGAAGGCGTCCGAGGACGGCCTGCGGTTCTGGACCGACCTGATCGACTCGGGGGCATCGCCCTCGATCAAGCAGCTCACCGACACCACGGCCGACCAGTGGTTCACCTCGGGCAAGCTCGCGATGTACCAGGGCGGCAGCTGGTTCCGCTCCGCGCTGACCGGCACCGAGCTCGAGAAGGACGTCGTCGCCTACCCGCTGCCGAAGGGCAAGGAGCAGGCGACCGTCATCCACGGCGTCTCGAACGTCGTGTCCGAGGCCAGCAAGGACAAGGCCGCCGCCCAGACGCTGCAGGTCTACCTCGCGGGCAAGACGGCCCAGCAGCAGCAGGGCGACATGGGCGCGGTCATCCCGGCGTACGAGGGCACGCAGGGCGCCTTCACGAAGACGATGCCCGACGCCGACCTGCAGGTGTTCCTCGACGCGGTGGACTACGCGAAGCCGCTGCCGGTGTCGAAGAACACCGCGGCCTGGAACACCCTCGAGACCACCCTGCTGCCGAGCGCGTTCGACGGGTCGAAGCCCGTCGACCAGGTGGCCGAGGACCTCGCACAGAAGATGGACGCCGCCCTCGCCAAGGAAGAGTAGGACCCGCGCGTGACGATCAACACCGAGCGGCCCCCGGCCGCAGCCGCCCCCGCCCGGACGACACGTTCGCCCGGGCGGGGTGCCCCGGCTCCGCGAGGCGGCGGCGGCCGAGCAGCACGACGGACCGACGGCTGGTGGCCGTGGCTTTTCGTGCTCCCGATGCTCGTCGGCGTCGGCACCTTCTACATCTGGCCGATCATCCAGACGTTCTGGTACTCGTTCACCAGCTGGGGCGTCTTCGGCGGTGCGACCTTCACCGGCGTCGCGAACTACGTCCGGCTCGTCGGTGACCCGCAGCTGTACCAGTCGCTGCTCAACACGGTGATCTACACGGCCGTCGTCCTGGCCGGGATCCCGATCGCGGTGTGGCTGGCCAGTCTGCTGAACACCCCGGGGCTGCGGTTCGCGCAGTTCTACCGGGTGCTCTTCTTCCTGCCGTACGTCGCCATGCCCGCGGCGATCGCGCTGGTCTGGCGCATCATGTACAACGGCGACTACGGCATCGTGAACTGGTTCCTCGGGAACGTCGGCATCGACGGCCCGTACTGGATCTCGACGCCCGGCTTCGCGCTCGTCGCCGTGAGTCTGGTCGGCCTCTGGTCGTCCCTCGGCTTCTCGATGATCATCCTCGGCGCCGGGCTCAAGGACATCCCGCCGGAGCTCTACGAGGCCGCCGAACTCGACGGCGCGAGCCGGTGGCGGCAGTTCCGCTCGGTGACCGTGCCGTTGCTCAGTCCGAGCATCTTCTTTGTGGTGATCGTGACGACGATCTCGAGCTTCCAGCTGTTCGACCTGCTGTACGCGATCCTCGGCAGCACCAACCCGGTGATCCCGAAGACGATGTCGCTCGTCTTCTACTTCTACAACGCCGGGTTCATCGACAACGACAAGGGCTTCGCGGCCGCGATCGCGATGGTGATCTTCCTGCTCATCGGCATCGTCACGCTCGTGCAGTTCCGCGTCCAACGGAAGTGGGTGCAGGGATGACCGCCACCGTCACACCACCCCGGGCAGCACGCCGGCCCGGCCGTCGAGGCGGCAGCCACTGGTGGATCCACGTCGTGCTGGGCATCGGCGGCTTCGCGATGGCGTTCCCGTTCCTGTGGCAGATCATCATGTCGCTGTCCACGAACGCGCAGGTGCAGTCCGTCACGCCGGTCTTCTGGCCGGGGGAGCTGCAGTGGCAGAACTACGCGCAGGTCTTCGAACGCCTGCCGTTCCTCAGCCAGCTCGGCACGTCGGTGTCCGTCACGATCATCCGCACGATCGCGCAGATCGTCCTGTGCACGCTCGCCGGGTACGCCTTCGCCCGGATGCGGTTCCGCGGCCGGGCGGCGCTGCTCGCGATCGTGCTCTCGATCCTGCTCGTGCCCTCGCAGGTCTACCTGATCTCGCAGTACCAGATCGTGCAGGGCCTCGGCTGGCTCGACACCCTGATGGGGATCGTCGCGCCCGGGCTGTTCAGCGCCTTCGGCACGTTCCTGATGCGGACCGCGTTCCTGAACATGCCGCCCGAGCTCGAAGAGGCCGCGCGGATGGACGGCGCGAACCCGTTCCAGACGTTCTGGCGGATCATGCTGCCCCTGGCCCGTCCGTCGATCAGCGTGCTCGCGATCACGACCGTGCTGTGGTCGTGGAACGAGCTGCTCTGGCCGCTCGTGGTCTCCACCCGCGCCGAGGACATGCCGCTCGCCGCCGGCCTCGCGACGCTGTCGAGCGACCGCACGATCGACTACCCGGTGCTGATGGCCGCGAGCCTGATGGCGATGGCGCCGGTGCTCATCATGTTCGTCGTGCTGCAGCGTCGGGTGATGGACGGGCTCGCCTCGTCCGGTCTGAAGTGACCACCGCGACCCCCGGCCTGGAGGCCCGTCCCGCGTCCGTCGCGGTCCTCGCCGCCGCCGTGGGGTCACCGAACGACTCCGCGACGGTGGCGGCCGCAGTGGCCGCCACCGTCGCCGACGCCGGACCCGCGGAGCGGGACGCACTGCTGGTGGCAGCGCTCCGCGCCGCGGTGCCGGACACCGCCGATGCCCTCGCGGGGCGTGGGCTCCCGCGCGCGCTCGCCGAGGCATCCGTCGCCGACGTCGACCGCAAGCTCGCGCGCTACGGGCTGCACGGCACCGGGGTGGAGTGGCTCGTCGCCGTGGTGACCGGGCGCGTGGTGGCCGTGGGGCGCCTCCAGTTCGAACTCGGCGACCACCTGGCGGACGGCACGCCGGCCTGGGGTGTGCACGTGCCGGAGACGGGGCCGCTCGACCCGGCGGCCTGCGACCGCGCGTTCGCCGGCGCACCCGAGGTCCTGCGCGGCTTCGCGGGGCACCTCGCTGCGGACCGGTGGCAGTGCCGCTCCTGGATGCTCGACCCGGGGCTGCCCGCCGTGCTCGGTCCCGATGCCAACCTCGTGCGGTTCGCCCGGCGCTTCAGACTCGTCCCGCCGGGGGAGCACGATGCGACCGAGGGCGACGCCAGCGTCGCGAAGTTCGTCTTCGGGGTGCCGCTGGCGACCGCTCGGTCCGCGGCGCCGTCCGGTCGGTTGCGTGCGGCCGTGCTCGACCGGTGGGCGCGCGGTGGGCACTGGACCGAGCGGACCGGAACGGCGCCGGTCGCGTGACCGTCCGCAGCCGCGGCCGCGTACCGTGCACGGCATGACGAAGCCCGACCACGACCACCTCGACGACGGCGTCGACATGACGTTCGAGGAACGCCGACAGGACACGTTCCGTCGCATGTCCGGATCCGACGAGCACGACGCCGATCCGCGGGTCGAGGTCTCCCGTGCCGAGGACGGCGACGTCCGCATCGACGTCGCCGACACCGCGGCGGTCCGACCCGGCGAGTGACGCCCGTTCCGGCCCTGGTCCGCCGGGGTCGGTGGGGCACGGCATGATCGTGTCGTGCACCTCGTCCTCCGCCGCGTCGACGGCGGCGTCCTCGCGACGCCCCTGACCGACGCGGGGACCGCCGGGGGTGCGCCGGTCCGCCTGGACGAGCCGGGCCTCCCGGCCTTCGTCGCGGCCCACGACGCACCGGGCGTGCGCTGGGTGTGGGACGACACCGCGCGCTGGTACCCGGCCGTGCTCGCCGCTGGCGGTCGGGTCGGTCGCTGCGTCGACCTGCGCCTCGGTCGTCGGGTGCTGCGCGCGGCGCTCGCTGCTCGGGGATCCGTGCTCGCCGCTCGACCGGCCGACGGCCTGGACGCCCCGGTCGCCGAAGCCCGCGTGGTCCGCCCGACGCAGGCCCAGCTCTTCGACGACGCGTTGTTCACCGCCGCCGTGCCCGACGACGAGGTCGACCCGGTGGCAGAGTTCCGCGCGCAGCTCGCCGCCGTTGCGGGGTCGAGCGCGCCCGGCGCCCTGCGCCTGCTGCTCACCGCGGAGTCAGCCGGTGCGCTCGTGGCGGCCGAGATGCTGCACGCCGGGCTGCCGTGGCGCGCCGACGTGCACGAGCGCCTGCTCGAGGACGCCCTCGGGCCGCGCGTGCCCTACGGCGTGCGGCCGCGACGGCTCGAGGAGATCGCCGCCGTCGTGCGAGAACGCCTCGACGACCCCGGTCTCAACCCGGACTCGCCCGCCGACGTCCTGAAGTCGCTCCGCCGCGTCGGCCTGATGGTCACCAGTACCCGGAAGTGGGAGCTGCAGGAGATCGAGCACCCCGTCATCGAGCCGCTGCTCGAGTACAAGCGCCTGGCGCGACTGCTCACCGCCAACGGCTGGACGTGGCTCGACGACTGGATCCGCGACGGCCGGTTCCACCCGAAGTACGTCGTCGGCGGTGTCGTCACCGGTCGTTGGGCGGCCGACGGCGGGGGAGCGATGCAGCTGCCGAAGGGCATCCGCGGGGCCGTCATCGCCGACCCCGGGTGGAAGCTCGTCGTGGCCGATGCCGCACAGCTGGAGCCCCGGGTGCTCGCCGCGATGTCCGGCGACCGGGCGATGGCCGCGGCCGGCGACGGGCGCGACCTGTACGACGGCGTGGTGGCCTCGGGCGCGGTCGAGACCCGGCAGCAGGCCAAGGTGGCGATGCTCGGCGCGATGTACGGGGCGACCCAGGGCGAGGGCGGTCGGCTCGTGCCGCGCCTGGTCCGGGCGTTCCCGCAGGCGCTCGACATGGTGGAGCGCGCGGCCCGTGCGGGGGAGCGCGGCGAACCGGTGACGACGCTGCTCGGGCGGACGTCACCGGTGCCCGAGGACTCGTGGTTCGAGGCCCGGAACCAGGCCTACACGGTCGAGGGGACCCCGGCCATGCAGCGTGCGGTCGAGTCCCGCGCCCGGAGCTGGGGGCGGTTCACCCGGAACTTCGTGGTGCAGGGGACCGCGGCGGAGTGGGCGCTCGCGTGGATGGGGTCCCTGCGGTCGCGGCTCCTCGCGCGGTTCCCCGGTGCCGTGACGGACGGGCCGCACCTGGTGTTCTTCGTGCACGACGAGATCGTGGTGCACGCCCCGGCGGAGCATGCGGACTGGGTGGCACAGCAGATCCGGGAGGCCGCCGTCGACGCCGGACGGCTGCTGTTCCAGGACTTCCCGGTGACGTTCCCGCTGTCGGTCGCGGTGGTGGGGGCGTACTCGGAGGCGAAGGACTGACGCTGCCGGGACGGCTCCCGGCGGCTTCGGGCAGGGTGGACGGATGCACACCGAACGCGGGGACGCCGCCGACCGCACCGTCGGCGAAGTCGACCTGACCCGCTGGCGCTCCCGGGTCGGCCGCGGTGTCGCCGGTGCGTGGACCGCACTCGGCAAGCGCTTCGGTGCCATGCCCGTGCTGCTGCTGACCCTCGCCGTGGGTCTCGGTGTCGCCGTCCTCGCCACGTGGATCGCGTCCGAGGTCTACGACGCCGTCCGTGAAGCCGACGACGTCGCGGTGCTCGACCGGCCCGTCCTCGACTGGGCCCTCACGCTCCGATCACCAACGGCCGACACGGTCGTCACCTGGTGGACCGACATCGCGGGCACGATCGGGATGCCGATCGTCGCGCTCGGGTTCCTGGTCGGCTTCACGATCCAGCGGCGTGCGTGGACGCCACTGGTGCTCCTCGTCGCCGCGAGCGGTGGTTCGCTGCTCATGACGATCGCGGGCAAGGACCTGATCGGTCGGGCGCGTCCGCCGCTGTCCGACGCGGTGCCGCCGTACGAGACGTCGCCGTCGTTCCCGTCGGGGCACACGCTCAACTCCACGGTGATCGTGGGCACCATCGTGTACCTGCTGCTCCTGCGGCAGTCGCGCGTCGTCACCCGGGTGCTGACGATCGTCGTGGGCACCTTCTTCGTGCTGTCGGTCGGTGCGTCGCGCGTGTTCCTCGGGCACCACTGGCTCACCGACGTGCTGGCGGCGTGGGCGCTCGGGCTGGCGTGGCTCGCGCTCGTGATCACGGCGCACCGGTTGTACCTGACGGCGATCCACCACGGTGCCGAGCCCGCGCCGGACGTCGACCGCGTCATCCACTGAGCAGAAGAAGTCGGGTGGCCGAGAGCGACCCGACATCTTCTGCTCACTCGACGGCCGCCCGGGCCGCCCGGGCCGCCCGGGCCCGCGCCGCCCGCGCCGCCGCGCTCCGGCAGAGCGCCGTCAGCCGCGACCGGTAGGTTGCCGGGCATGGAAGAACGGGTCTTCGGCGGCAGGTACCGCGTCACGGGTACGCTCGGACACGGTGGCATGGCGTCCGTGTACCGGGCGGTCGACGAGCAACTCGGTCGCGAGGTCGCGGTCAAGGTGTTCCGCATAGGCCCCGTCGACCGCGGTGAGCGCGCCCGCGCCGAGGCGGAGATCCAGACCCTCGCGACGCTCCGTGCCCCCGAGCTCGTCACGCTCTACGACGCCGCCCTCGACGACGTCGACGGCGACTCGTACCTCGTCATGGAACTCGTGCCGGGCAGTGACCTGGCGACCCGTTTGCGCGAGGGCCCGCTCGACCCCGCGACCGCCGCCCGCCTGGGTGCGCAGGTCGCCGACGGCCTGGCCGCCGTGCACGCGCAGGGGATCGTCCACCGTGACGTGAAGCCCGCGAACGTGCTGCTCGAGAGCGACGGCCGGCACGTGAAGCTCGCCGACTTCGGGATCGCCCTGCTCCGCGACGCCTCGCGCGTGACGGGGACGGGCACCGTGATGGGCACGGCCGCGTACCTGGCACCGGAGCAGGTCCTGGCGCAGGAGATCACCGGCAAGGCCGACGTCTACTCGCTCGGACTCGTGCTGCTGGAGTGCCTGACCGGCCGCCAGCCGTTCCCGGGCAGCGCCGTCGAGTCCGCCACCGCCCGGCTCACCCGCTCGCCCGAGATCGACCGCCAGCTGCCGACGGCCTGGCGGACCCTCCTGCACGTGATGACGGCGCAGGACCCGGCGGAGCGCCCGACCGCCGCCGAGGCAGCCGAGCGCCTGCGTGCCCTGGGCCGCGACGAGCCCACCAACGCCACGCAGCTCCTGCCCGGTGCGCCCGGTGCGGTGACGGCCGCGGCCGCCGGCGCGGCTGGTGCCGCAGTCGGCGCCGCCGCAGCGGCGAACGCCGACGACCGGACGCGGGCGATGCCGGCGAGCGAACTACCGAACGGCGGCGTGCAGCCGGGTGACGACGCCACGCGCGTCCTCGACACCCACGGTCCGAACGCCGCTGACGACGTCTCGACGACCGTCCTCGGCGCCCAGGCGAACGGCCGCGGTGCATCGGGCCCGAGCGGGCCGACCCCGCCGCCGGTCGCGCCCCGCCCGGTCCGGGGCGACCAGCCGGAGGACCAGCCGGCGAAGAAGAAGCGCGGGCCCCTCATCGCCGCGATCATCGTGATCGTCCTGGTGCTCATCGGCATCGGTGTGGCCGTGTTCGCCCTGAACGGTGACGGTGACGGCACGCCGGCTCCGACGGACACCACCTCGACGGCTCCGACGGAGCAGCAACCGACCGAGGACCCGGGGCAGGAACAGCAGCCGAGCGAGCCGGCGGAGCAGCAGCCGTCGCAGGAGCAGCAGCCGTCGCAGCCGGCCGAGGAGCCCAGCGAGCAGCCGAGCGAACCGACCGAGCCGGAGCAGCCCACGCAGGACCCGCCCGTCGGCCCGGAGCCGAGCACCCCCGCCTCGAACCCGGTGCAGGCGCCCCAGGACGGCACCGGCGCGGTCGACACCTCGTCGGACAAGGGCCCCGGTGCCGGCCCCGGCAAGTCCGGCAGCGCCCCCGGGCAGAACAGGGACTGACACGCCGGGGTTTTCGTCCAGTTCCTGGAGCAAATAGGCTCGCACGGTGCGAGAACTGCAACGGAGCGGTGGTCCGACGACGGCCGTGGCCGCTCGGAACGGTGTCGGCTTCGGTTCTGCCGCGGGCTGGCTCGTCGAACGACCAGCGGGCGCGTCGGTGGCCGAGGCGATCGTCCCCGGCCTCACCGGACGCACCATCGCCCCCGGCGACGAGCTGTCCTGGGTCTGGTTCCCCGAGCGGACCCTGCCCGACGGGGCGACGGAGCCGACGGAAGCAGACCTGCCGCACTTCTGGGACGCCACGGCCTTCGCCGTCGACGTCCTCTTCACCGACGGCTCGCGGCTGCGTGAGCACGCGGGGGCCCGCGACCAGTACGGCGACGTGGTCACCCCGGGCGCGCAGGACACCGCACGCAAGCAGTGGGTGGACCAGTGGAACCGCCGAGCGGTCGACCTCACGCCGTTCGCGGGGCTGGTCGTCGACCGTCTGGAGGCCCGGCTCGGCTCCGACACGTCGGCTGCGGCCACCGACGGCGAGCGTCCGGCACTGCGCGGCTGGCTCGACGCCGTCCGGATCGGTCCCGCGCGCCCGAACCCGACGACCCCGATCGGCCACGTCCGGACGACCCGCGGCACCCAGGCGTCGTCCCGGTTCTCCCGCGGCAACAACGCCCCGCTCGTCGGCGTCCCGCACGGCGGCGTGTTCGGGCTGCCGATGACGGACGCCTCGAGCAACCGCTGGCCGTACGCCTACCAGGAGCACGACCGGCTCGACGACCAGGGACGACTCCGTCCGGCGATCCAGGCCTTCGCGACGAGCCACATCCCGTCGCCGTGGATGGGCGACCGCGGGGTGTTCCAGGTGATGCCCTCGCCGCTCGACACCCCCGACGTCGACCGGGCCGCCCGCGCGCTCGGGTTCGACCACGAGGACGAGCAGGACGGCCCGCACCGCTACCGGGTCGCGCTCGACCACGGTGTGACGGCCGAGCTGACCGCAGGGGAGTTCGCCCTCGGGTTCCGGTTCACCGGTACCCGCAGCGTCGTGCTCGACCACCACGGCCGGGTGTCCGACGTCTCCGTGACGGTCACCGACGGCACCGCCGTGGTCGAGGCTCTGCTCGACGACCGCCCCGGCACCCCGCCGCACCACGTGCACCTGCGGGTCGCCGGGGTCACCGCCGACCACACGACGATCGGCGAGCACGAGCTGCGCGGCTGGCTGTCCGTGGGGGAGCCCGGCGGCACCGGCGGCCCGGTCGACGTCCTGCTCGGCATCTCGACCGTCTCGATCGAGGACGCCCGCGCGAACCTCGACGACGCCGGCTCGTTCGACGCCATGTGCTCCCGTGCCGAGGCGCTGTGGACCGAGAAGCTCGCGACGCTGTCCTTCGACGGCGCGAGCCCCGACCAGCTGACGAGCCTGTACTCCGGCCTGTACCGGCTGTTCCTCTACCCGAACCGTGCCGGGGAGACCGCCTTGACCGGCGCCCCGCGGCACCGCTCCCCGTACGGCGACGTGCTGGCGGACCCGATCCGCGACGAGCCCGGGCCGGAGATCGTCGACGGCCCGTTCACCACCACGAACGGCTTCTGGGACACCTACCGCACCGCCTGGCCGCTCCTCGGACTCCTGACCCCCGACACCGCGGGCGAGCTGGCCCAGGGCTTCGTCGAGCACCACCACGACGGCGGGTGGACCCCGCGCTGGAGCGCGCCCGGCGCCGAGGACTGCATGACCGGCACCACGAGCGACACCGTCTTCGCCGACCTCGCGGTGAAGGGCGTGCGCGGCTTCGACCTGGCCGAGGCGTACCGGAGCGCGGTGCGGAACGCGACCGTCCCGCCGCGGGACGAGCGCGTCGGACGCAAGGGGAGCCTCCCGGGTGCCTTCCGCGGCCACGTCGACACGGCGACCCACGAGGGGATGTCGTGGACCCTGGACGCGGCCATCAACGACTGGGGTCTGGCCGTCATGGCGGGCCTGCTCGCATCGCGTGCGCGGACGCCCGCCGACCTGTCCCGGTACGAGGCCGAGGCCGAGTGGTTCGCCCGCCGGTCCCTGCAGTACCGGCACGTCTTCGACTCCGAGCGCGGGTTCTTCATCGGCCGCGACCCGGACGGCTCGTGGCGCGTGAGAACCGAGTTCGACCCGCGCGACTGGGGCGACGACTACACCGAGACGAACGCGTGGGGCACCGCGTTCACGGCGCCGCACGACGGCGCCGGCATCGTCGACCTGCACGGCGGGCCGGAGCGCTTCGACGCCGCCCTCGACGCCTTCTTCGCGACCCCCGAGACCGGCGCCCTCGCACGCTCCGGCTCGTACGGCTTCCCGATCCACGAGATGACCGAGGCCCGCGACGTCCGGATGGGCATGCTCGGGCTGTCGAACCAGCCCGCGCACCACATCCCCTTCTTCCCGATGTTCACCGGGCGGCACGACGACGCGCACCGCATCGTCCGCGAATCGCTCGAGCGCCTGTTCGTCGGGTCCGACCTCGGCCAGGGCTACCCCGGCGACGAGGACAACGGCGAGATGAGCGCCTGGTACGTCTTCGCCACCATCGGCCTGTACCCGCTGGCGCCGTCGACCGGCACCTACGTGCTCGTGCCGCCGTCGGTCCGCAGGACCGTGCTGCGACAGCCTGGGCCCACGCCGCCGGATCCTGACCGACGCGCCAGCGGCGGGCAGGCCGTGCCGGTGGGGAGAGGAACGGAGACGGTCATCGAGATCGCCGCCGGCTCCGCAGGCCGGTACGTGGCGTCGGTGACGGTCGACGGCTCGCCCTGGACCTCGGTCACCATCCCGCACAGCGTGGTCGTGGCCGCGTCGCGGATCGAGTTCACACTGTCCGACGAACCGCAGGGCTGGGCGTCGGACACCCGCCCCGTCTCGGCCTCCGACGTGCACGGCTACCGGGACGCCCCGGTGGACGTCCTGCCCGTCGGAGCCTCGGCGCTCACCGACGACACCGGCCGCACCGTCACGGCGCTCGCCGCGGGGGAATCCGTGTCCTTCGACGTGTCGTGCCCCGCCGCCTCGCTGTACACCGTGACGGTGGCATCGCCGGGGTCCTACTCGTGGCAGGTCGGCCTCGACGACACCGTCACCGCGGTCGACGGCGCCGAGTTCACGTGGGCCGGCCAGACCCGGGTGTTCCGGATCATCGGCGGTGGTTCGTCGTTCACGTTCACCGCCGGCACCGACCTGGCACTCACGCAGCTCGAGCTCATCGCGGCCGACGGACAACGCTGACCACGCGTGCACCGAGCGGGAGCATGCTCCCACCATGTCGATGAGCGCACCGTTCGATCCCGAACAGCAGGGCCGGTCCATCCCCGTGGACGGCAGTGACGAGTCCGAACTCGAGATGGAGGAGGACCGCGGCGCCGACGTCGGCGACGACTCCGCTGACCCGAGCGTCTCGCCCGTCAGCCACCACGACGAGGACGAGGCCGGTGGCGGCCGGGTGTTCCGGCGTCCGCACGCCGGCGAACGGCTGCACCCGGACGACCTCTGACCGTTCCGGGGGTCTTCCGGGGATTCGTGGGCGATTGCCAAGCGGCTCGGGCATGCTCGTGCGCATGTCGATCGCGAACTCGTGGGACCCGTCCGGTGGCCGTGCAATCCCGGAGGACCAGGTCCGTCAGGACGGGCTCGAACTCGACGAGGACCCGGCGATGCTCGGGATCTCGTTCGACGTCGTGGGTGGTGCCTCCGCCGATCCCGCCGGGGTGTCCCCGGTCGACGTGAACGTTCCGACGCCGAGGTCTGCTGGTTCCGCCTCCGACGACTAGCGCGCCTGGTCGAATCGGGCGTACCTGGTCGAATCGGGCATACCTGGTCGAATCGCGCATACCTGGTCGAATCGCGCATACCTGGTCGAATCGCGCATACCTGGTCGGAAATTTCGACCAGGTACGCCCGAAAGCACCTTGCATCGCACGCGTTCTGGGAAAGAACGTCAGCGCGCCGAAGGGTCGGAGACCCGGTACTTGAACCCGACGTGCGAGCCGGTGAAGCCGAGACGCTCGTAGAACCGGTGCGCATCGGTCCGTGCAGCGTCCGACGTGAGCTGCACGAGCGGGGTCCCGAGCTCCGGCGCTGCGACGTCGGTCACCCAGCGCATCAGGGCACTCCCGATGCCGCCGGAGCGCAGCGCACTGCTGACCCGCACCGCCTCGACGAGCAGCCGGGTGGCACCACGACGAGCCATCCCGGGGATCCGGGTGAGCTGCAGAGTCCCGACGAGTCGTCCGTCGGCGTCCTCGGCGACGAGCAGCGCGTTTGCCGGGTCGTCCACGATCGACCGGAGTGCGTCGGCGTACTGCGGGCGGTCCTCCGGCGCGGCGACGTCACCACGTGCGGCGCTGATCGGGTCGTCGGACAACAGTGCCATGAGCGCATCGAGGTCCTCGTCCACCGCGTCCCGCAGCGTCACCTCGCCGGAGCGTGTGGTCAGGCGGACAGGCAGGGCGAGGTCGTTGAGCACGATCCCACCCTGCCCGACCTGACCGGGCGGTCCCGGTTCAGGGAACGGTGTGTCCGGCCGCGGTGAAGATCCGGTACCACTCCTCGCGCGACAGCTCGACGTCCGAGCCTGCTGCCGAGTCCCGCACACGCTGCGGGTTCGTGGTGCCGAGGACGACCTGGAAGTGCGCGGGGTGGCGGGTGATCCACGCGACCGCGATGCCGGTCGGGGTGACCCCGTGTTGGGCGGCGATCTCCTGGAGCACGTCGTTCAGCTCGGCGTACTGCTCACGGTCGCCCAGGAAGACACCGTCGAAGAAGCCCTTCTGGAACGGCGACCATGCCTGCAGCGTGATGTCGTTGATGCGCGAGTGGTTGAGGATGTCGTTGTCGCGGGAGATCGACTGGTCGAGGCCACCCATGTTCGCGGTCAGGCCCTGCGAGATCACGTTGGCGTGCGTGATGCTCAGCTGCACCTGGTTGAACGCGAGCGGCTGGCGCACGTGCTTCCGCAGCAGGTCGACCTGGCCGGGGGTGTGGTTCGAGACGCCGAAGTGGTGCACCTTGCCGGCGGCGTGCAGCTCGTCGAAGGCCTTCGCGACCTCTTCCGGCTCGACCAGGGCGTCGGGGCGGTGCAGGAGCAGGACGTCGACGTACTCGGTCCGCAGTGCCTCGAGCGACTCGTGCACGGACTCGAGGATGTGCTCGTACGAGAAGTCGAAGTACGCGCCCTTCGGCGTCGGACGGATGCCGACCTTGGTCTGCAGCACGATCTCGGCGCGTTCCGCGGGCGTCAGCGTGACAGCGGCGCCGAACCGCTCCTCGCAGCCGTGCCACTCGCCGTAGACGGCGGCGTGGTCGAACATGTTCACGCCCGCGTCACGCGAGGCGCTGTAGAGCGAACGGATGTCCTCGTCGCTCATGTCGTTGATCCGCATCAGTCCGACGACGACGTCGGAGGCGGTGAGGTCCGTCTGTGGCAACTCCAGTGTCTTCACGACGTCGATCCTGCCAGCCGGTCCCCGGTGCAGGCAGGCCCTGCCAGTACCTCAGGCGTGTTCGGGCAGCAGGACGGCGAGCACCTCGGAGCCGTCCGTCCACGTCCCGGTCAGCGTCTCGCCCTCGGGCAGGGCCGTACCGACGACCCGAGCGACGACGATCGTGCCGTGGTCGGTCGCGATCGACGTCAGGGCGTCCGCAGTGGTCGCTCGCACCGAGGTGACGCTGGGGGAGTCGGGTTCGGAGCCGCTCCCGCTGGCCCAGGCGTCCTTCGGCCGCTGCCCGGCGCCGTTGGCCATCTCGAGCGAGGCTTCGTGCCCGCCGGTGATGATCGCCCGGCGCAGGACGTCGGCGTGGACGGGATCGCCCACGGCGTCGTACACCCACCGTCGCCCGAGCACGGAGTGGTCCATCTCGGTGACCAGGAACGCATCGGCGCCGGGCAGTGGTGCGTCCCGGTAGGTCAGTGGCGCCTGCAGGACCCGGCCGCCGTCGGTGCGGACGAGGAGGACCTCGACGCCGACCTCGCCGGCGGGGTCGTCGAACCGGAACTGCCCGATGACCCGGATCGGCGCTCCCGCGACGACGCCGCTCCACGTCTGGTCGGGGAGCCAGGCGGCGAGCGCCTCGGCCTTGGACGGACGCAGCGTTGCCTGTTCGATGACTGCCATGTCCTGACCGTACTGCCGCGCAGGCAGCGACATCCGGTCAGGCTACCGAGGCCCGTACGCTGGGCCGGTGCGTGACGACCTGCTGCCGATGCTCGCCTGCCCCGTGTGCACCGAGCCCCTCGGCCGCGTCGACGGCGGCCAGGTCGGCTGCCCGAACGGGCACCGGTTCGACGAGGCGAAGCAGGGCCACCTGACGCTCCTGCCCGCGAAGCGGCGTGCGCTCACCGCGGACACCCCGGAGATGGTGGACGCGCGGCTGCGGTTCCTGGGGCGCGGCCACTACGCGCCCGTCGAGCGGGCGCTCGCCGTAATCGTCGCGGACGCCACCGCGCCCGGCATCGTGCTCGACGTCGGTTCCGGCCCGGGGACCTACCTGGCGCATGCGCTGCGCGCGGCGGACGGGAGGCTCGGGGTCGCGCTCGACCTGTCGGCCGTCGCGATCCGGCGTGCGGCACGCGCCCACGAGCGCGCGGGGGCCGTCGTCGGTGACGTGACCGAGCGCCTCCCGGTCGTCGACGGCGCTGCCGCCGTCCTGCTCGACGTCTTCGCACCCCGCAACCAGACCGAGTACGCCCGCGTCCTGCACGCCGACGGCGTGCTCGTGGTGGTGACCCCGCGGACCGGCCACCTGGCGGAGCTCGCCGAGGCGACGATCAGCGTGGACCCGGAGAAGGAGCGCCGACTGCACGACTCCCTGACGCCGTCGTTCGCGCTGCGGTCTTCCGAGGACCTGATGTGGTCCATGGAGCTGTCGGCGGAGGACGTCCACGACGTCGTGCACATGGGGCCGAGCCACCACCACGTCTCGGCGGAGCAGGTGTTCGCGCCGACGAGCGTGACCGCGACCGTGACGGTCAGCACCTGGAGCCGCTCGGGCTGATCCTCCGACCGGGTCAGCGCTCGCCCACGTCCCGCGGACTGTCCTGTTCGGCCCGCCGACGGGCGGTGTGGGCTCGCCCGCGCACACGGTCGACGGCCATCCCGATCCGGGCGAGCAGGAGGACGACGCCCAGGCTCCCGGCTCCGATCGGCGTCACGAACAGCCCGAGGTCGATGCCGGGCATCCGCCACCAGTCGATCGACCACGCGGCGACGAGCGCGAACCCGAGCAGGAGCGCGCCCGTCCACCACCACCGCCCGGGGACCCGGACGGTGCCGAGACCGGCGAGCACGAGGAGCGCCCAGCACCCCTCCGGCGCGAAGGACCGCGGGTCGCTCGTGCCGCAGGTGGACACCGCGCACTCCCACTCGACCTGGTCGGCCACGCCCGCGTACCAGTGGAACAGCAGCGCGGCAGCGACGACGGCGACGAGTGCGACCGGCGGCCCGATCCAGCGCCACACGCTGCCGAACCGGGAGCGGCGTCGGCGGGCGGCCACCCATCCGTGGCCGAGCTCGTAACCGGGCATCGGGCGGAACTCGGGCATGCCAGCACGCTATCGGCGGCTGGATTCCGTGGGGAAGTGGTTCACAAACGTCCGAGCGTCGGTGCGGGGCGGGACCATCCGGGCCGCACCGCCGCGTCACTCGGTCGGGGCCGCGACGTCGAGCTGCCAGACCACGCCGAAGCGGTCGCGCAGCTGCCCGGCCAACGGTGCCCAGGCCGAGGGTTCCAGGGGCTGCCGTACTTCGGCGCCCTCGGACAGTGCCGCCCAGTACCGCTCGATCTCGGCCGTGTCGTCGCCGTGCACGAACACGTAGAAGGCGTTCGATCCCTGGTCGTAGGGCTGCCCGGGCCAGACGTCGAAGGCCATGACGCGGAAGCCGGCGGCCGTGGAGACCTGCCCGAAGACGATGCGGTCCGCCCAGTCCGGGTCGTCCAGGGCGCCCATCTGGCCGTAGGTGGCGGCGGTGACCTCGCCGCCGAAGACCGATGCGTAGAAGTCGAGCGCCGCGCGGGCGTCGCCGTCGAAGTTGAGGTGGGTTGTCGTTTCGATGCTCATGGGACGAGGATCTCGGGCAATGCGGTCAGATCCTGTCCGCTTCTCGGACGAAGATGGACGCCATGGCCGGACCCTCCGCACGGATGCTCACGCTGCTCTCCCTGCTCCAGGTGCACCGCGACTGGCCGGGGGACGAGCTGGCCGGGCGGCTCGAGGTCAGTCCCCGTACGGTCCGCCGCGACGTCGATCGACTCCGTGGGCTCGGGTACCGGGTCGAGGCGCTCCGCGGACCGGCCGGCGGCTACCGGCTCGAGGCCGGCTCCGACCTGCCCCCGCTGCTCTTCGACGACGACCAGGCGGTGGCGATCGCCCTGGCGCTCGCCGTGGCACCGGCATCGGGGGCGGACGTCGCCGAGTCGGCGGCCCGCGCCCTGGCGACCGTCCGGCAGGTGATGCCCGCGCGACTGCGGTCCCGGGTCGACGCGGTGCAGGCCGTGACCGCGACGAGCCGGACCACCACCGACCCGGAGGTCCTGGTGGCGGTGAGCGAGGCCGTCCACCTGCAGGAGGTCTTCCGCTTCGGGTACGGCGACGACGAGACCCCCCACCGGGTGGAACCGCACGCCGTCGTCGCCCGGAACGGTCGCTGGTACCTGCTCGACTGGGATGCCGCCCGCGACGAATGGCGCACGCACCGCATCGACCGGATCACGCCGCGGATGCGCACCCGCGTCCCCTTCACGCCACGTCCGATCCCCGGTGGCGATGCGGCCGCGTTCGTGTCCGCGCGGTTCAAGGGGTCGGCGGTCGACGACGTGTGGCCGTGCACCGGTTCGGTGACCACGACGGCGGACGATGCGCGGCGGATCGCGCCGTACCTGCCCGAGGACGCCGTGGTCGAGCAGCTCGAGGGCGACCGGGCCCGCGTCACCCTCGGGTCGTGGTCGTGGGACGGGCTCGCCGGAGTCGTCGCCGGGCTGGCCGTGCCGATCCGGGTCGAGGGGCCGGAGGAGCTCGTCGAGGCCGTGGCAGACCTCGCTGACCGGTTGCGCACGGCCGGCACGCGTCGCCCAGCGTGATCAGTGGGGACCTGTCCAGAGCGCGTGGTCCAGCCAACCGCCGCCGACACCCATCGACGAGAGATCGAGGTGTTCGTTGCTCGGGAAGGCCCCGAGGAGAGCGGCCACGCGCTCGGCCCAGTCGTGGTCGGACGGGACCGACCTGAGCAGGTAGGCCATCACCGCCAAGGTGTTGTAGGCACCGAACTGCTTCGGGGCATCGGTTCCCGAGAGATGTGCGAGGAGCGGTACCGCACCGGACCTCGGCCGTTTCGGGACCACGACCAACTTCCGGTTGAACAGACGCGCATGGTGTGCTGCGACGTTCCGGACGTAGTTGACCGAGGCGAGCCAGCTCAGCATCGTCTTCTTGGTCGGGACGCCGAACTCTCGGGCGATCCGGGTGGCGACGTCGTTCCGGAGACCGCCGTACAGCCGAGCGAGGTGTCCCAGTTCGAGGATTTCGGTGAGTGCCCAGATGGGCATCCGGTCGTCGTACTCGGTTCGGAAGTGTGCGACGAACTGTTCGTCAGAGGAATCCTGTCGGTCTCGCACTCGCTGCAGCCACGCCGTGTGTGCGCTGGAGCCATCCGGTGGGTCGGGCCGAGGTGCAGTGAACGCTCCGGTGTCCGGCTGCTGCGAACTCCGTCCCTGCTCGGTACCGGTCGTGGACCTCGCCGTGTCGGCGGCCGACCTCATCGGTGACCGATGACGATTCACGGAAGGGATAGAGGTATCCGGTGAGGCGGTAGTAGCCGACTTCGCGCAGTACCGATCCCGCGACGCCCCGATCACCGATGCGGACTCCCTTGGAAGCCAGCTTCTCGATCTGCTCACCGATCGAGAGCCACGGTTTCACGTACTCCATGCGCCCCCCCCCGAGACAAGAAAATCGGCCCGAGCCGTGAGGCGAGCGGGCCGATCGTGATGCTGAAACCCTACCAGGATCCGCGTCACGGGATCGAGCGCTCTCCACAGGCGTTAGGAGCGTGCATGCGTCCGCCAGGGCGGCGTCAGGGATCCGTTAGGAGCGGACTGGAGGCCCGGCGCAGGATCCAGCATCGGTTCGGCACCACAAGTGGTGCCGGTCCGCGTCACCCGGCGCGGACACCGCAGACCTTCTGGAGTCCCTCGTGTTCGACGTGTTCGTCGTCGCCGGTGTCCTCGCCGTGTTCGGCGTGGTGGCACTGATCGCCAAGGGGGTGGAACGGCTGTGATCGGCATCACCATCGCGGCCGCCGTCCTCGGCATCGCCGCTGTCGTGTACCTCGTCTGGGCGCTCGTGCGTCCGGAGCGCTTCTAGTGGGCGCCGCGGACCTCTGGGCGGGCATCGCCCAGGTCGCCACCCTCGTCCTGCTGCTCGTCGTCGCGTACCGCCCGCTCGGCGACTGGATGGCGAAGGTCTTCACACCCGTCCGGCACAACCGGGTCGAGCGCGGGGTCTACCGGCTGATCGGCGTCGATCCGGACGCCGAGCAGTCCTGGCCCGTGTACCTGCGCGGGGTGCTGCTCTTCAGCGTCGCCGGGCTCCTGCTCGTCTACCTGCTGCAGCGCATCCAGGTCGTCCTGCCCGGCGACCTCGGACTGCCCGGTGTCGGACCCTCGCTTGCGTTCAACACCGCGGCGTCGTTCGTGTCGAACACGAACTGGCAGTCGTACTCGCCCGAGGTCACCCTCGGCTACACCGTGCAGATGGCCGGCCTCGCGGTGCAGAACTTCCTGTCCGCAGCCGTCGGCCTGGCGGTCGCCGTGGCGCTGGTGCGCGGGTTCGCCCGTCGCAAGTCCGGCACCCTCGGCAACGTGTGGGTGGACATCGTCCGCGGGCTGGGCCGGCTGCTGCTGCCCGGGGCGTTCGTCTTCGCGATCGTGCTCGTCGCCGGCGGGGTCGTCCAGTCGTGGGGGAGCGGCACCGACGTCACCACGCTCATCGGTGGCACGCAGCACATCCCCGGCGGGCTCGTCGCCTCGCAGGAGGCGATCAAGGAACTCGGCACGAACGGTGGCGGCTACTTCAACGCGAACTCGGCGCACCCGTTCGAGAACCCGCAGGCGTGGACGAACCTCGTCGAGATCTTCCTCATGCTCGTCATCCCGTTCTCGCTCCCGCGCACGTTCGGGCGGCTCGTCGGGGACGACCGCCAGGGCTACGCGATCCTCGCCGTGATGAGCGCGATCTTCCTCGTCTCGCTGTCGGTCATGTCGATCGCCGAGCTCGGCGGCGGCGGGATCGCCACACACGCCGCCGGGGCCGCGATGGAGGGCAAGGAGAGCCGCTTCGGCATCCTCGGTTCGACGCTCTTCTCGACCGCGACCACCTCGACGTCCACCGGCGCCGTCAACGCGATGCACGACAGCTACACCCCGATCGGCGGGATGATGGCGCTCGTCAACATGATGCTCGGCGAGGTCACCCCCGGCGGCGTCGGCTCCGGCCTGTACGGCATGCTCGTGCTCGCCGTCATCACGGTGTTCATCGGCGGCCTGCTCGTCGGCCGAACCCCGGAGTACCTCGGCAAGAAGATCCGCGCCAAGGAGATGACCTTCGCGGCGCTGTACATCCTCGTCACGCCGACGCTCGTGCTCCTGGCCACCGGGCTCTCGCTCGTGATCCCCGGGGTCCGCGAACAGGTGCTCGGGACGTCGATCTTCAACCCCGGCAACCACGGGCTGACCGAGCTGCTCTACGCCTTCACCTCGGGCGCGAACAACAACGGCTCGGCCTTCGGCGGACTCACCGCGAACACCACGTGGATGAACTCCTCGCTCGGCGTCGTGATGCTGCTCGGCCGCTTCGTGCCGATGGTGTTCGTCCTGGCGCTCGCCGGGTCCCTCGCGGCGCAGGACCGGGTGCCGGAGACCGCCGGCACGCTGCCCACCCATCGCCCGCTCTTCATCGTGCTGCTCGGCGGCGTCGCCGTCATCGTCACCGCACTCACCTACTTCCCGGTGCTCGCACTGGGTCCGCTCGCAGAAGGACTGTCATGACCACCGTGACCTCCGAGCACGAGGCGACCACCGCCTCCAGGCCGGCCATCCGCTCGTCCGCATTCGGACCCCGCCAGCTGGTGGCGGGCCTCCCGGGCGCCCTGCGGAAACTCGATCCGCGACTCATGTGGCGGAACCCCGTCATGTTCATCGTCGAGGTCGGCGCGGCGCTGACGACGGCAGCCGCCGTCGTCGAGCCGTCCGCCTTCACGATCGCCATCGCCGTCTGGCTCTGGCTCACCGTCGTCTTCGCCAACCTGGCGGAGTCGGTGGCCGAGGGCCGCGGCAAGGCCCAGGCCGACACCCTGCGGAAGACCCGCTCGACCACGAGTGCCCGCCGGGTGCTCGGGTACGCGACGTCCGACGCGGCCGCGACCGGCAACGCGACCGAGGAGGTCGCTTCCGTCGACCTGGCCAAGGGCGACGTGGTCCTGGTCGTCGCGGGCGAGGTCATCCCGGGCGACGGTGACGTCATCGACGGCATCGCGTCGGTCGACGAGTCGGCCGTCACGGGTGAGTCGGCACCGGTCATCCGCGAGTCCGGCGGCGACCGCAGCGCCGTCACCGGCGGCACCCGCGTGCTGTCCGACCGGATCGTGGTGCGCATCACCTCGACCCCGGGCGAGACCTTCATCGACCGGATGATCCGTCTGGTCGAGGGTGCGGCACGGCAGAAGACGCCGAACGAGATCGCGCTGAACATCCTGCTCGCCTCGCTGTCGATCGTCTTCGTGATCGTCTGCCTGACGATGCAGCCCATCGCGGGGCTCGTCGGTGCGACGGTCAGCGTGCCGGTGCTCATCGCCCTGCTCGTCTGCCTCATCCCGACCACCATCGGGGCCCTGCTCTCCGCGATCGGCATCGCCGGCATGGACCGACTCGTGCAGCACAACGTGCTCGCGATGTCGGGCCGCGCGGTCGAGGCCGCCGGTGACATCACGACGCTGCTGCTCGACAAGACCGGCACGATCACCTACGGCAACCGCCGGGCATCCCGCGTGGTGCCCGTGCCGGGCGTGACGACCGCCGACCTGCTCGAAGCCGCAGCGCTGTCGAGTGCCGCGGACAGCACCCCGGAAGGACGCTCGATCGTCGACCTGGCGCGCGAGGACGGCGCCGCCGTGGGCCTGCCGGACGGGGCCGTCGAGGTGCCGTTCACGGCGCAGACGCGCATGTCCGGTCTCGACCTGCCCGACGGATCGCAGATCCGGAAGGGTGCCGCTGCGGCTGTGCTCGCATGGGCGGACACCACCGAAGCCGGTGTTGTTTCGGCCATCGACGCGACCGTCGCGGAGATCTCCGACCAGGGCGGCACGCCGCTCGTCGTCGGCCGTCGGTCGTCGACCGGTGCGGTCACGCTGCTCGGCGTCGTGCACCTGAAGGACGTCGTCAAGGACGGCATGGCATCACGGTTCGCCGAGCTCCGGTCGATGGGCATCCGCACGGTGATGATCACCGGTGACAACCCCCGCACCGCGGCGGCCATCGCCCACGAGGCCGGCGTCGACGACTTCCTGGCCGAGGCCACCCCGGAGGACAAGCTCGCCTACATCAAGCGCGAGCAGGAGGGCGGCAACCTCGTCGCCATGACCGGTGACGGCACCAACGACGCCCCGGCCCTGGCCCAGGCGGACGTCGGCGTCGCGATGAACACCGGTACGACGGCGGCGAAGGAGGCGGGCAACATGGTCGACCTCGACTCCGACCCGACCAAGCTCATCGACGTCGTCCGCATCGGCAAGCAGCTGCTCATCACCCGCGGTGCCCTGACCACCTTCTCCATCGCCAACGACGTCGCGAAGTACTTCGCGATCATCCCGGCGATGTTCCAGGCCGCGTTCCCGGGCCTCGCGGCGCTCAACATCATGGGGCTGCACAGCCCGTCGTCCGCGATCCTGTCGGCGGTCGTCTTCAACGCGCTCGTCATCGTGGCGCTCATCCCGCTGTCCCTGCGTGGCGTCAAGTACCGCGCAGCCGCAGCGTCGTCGATCCTCGGCCGCAACCTGCTCGTCTACGGGCTGGGCGGCGTGGTCGTCCCCTTCATCGGCATCAAACTGATCGACCTCGTGGTCGGTCTCATCCCGGGGTTCTAGTCATGGCATCTGCACGTTCCACCTTCCGTTCCGCCGGTGTGGCGATCCGCCTCACCCTCGTCGCCACCGTCGTCCTCGGCGTCGGGTACCCGCTCGCCGTCTGGGGCGTCGGGCAGGCGGCGTTCCACGACCAGGCCAACGGCTCGATGGTCACGGACTCGTCCGGCAAGGTCGTCGGTTCCTCGTTGATCGGGCAGTCGTTCACCGGCAAGCAGGCCGACCGCTGGTTCCAGTCGCGGCCGTCCGCCGCCGGGGACGGCTACGACGCGGGGGCGTCCTCCGGCTCGAACCTCGGGCCGAACAACGCCGACCTGCTCAAGGCCGTCGAGGAGCGTCGTACCGCCCTGGCGAAGGCCGACGGGGTCCCCGCCGCACAGGTGCCGGCCGACGCCGTGACCGCCTCGGGCTCGGGGCTCGACCCGGACATCAGCCCGGAGTACGCACGCCAGCAGGTGGCGCGCGTGGCATCGGCACGGGGGTTGTCCGTCGCCACCGTGCGGCAGCTCGTGCAGTCGCACACCGAGTCGCGGCAGCTCGGGTTCCTCGGTGAGCCCGTGGTGAACGTGCTCGCGCTGAACCTGGCGCTGGCGAAGGCGTCCTGAGCGTGGGCGACCCCTCCGCAAGACACCGGTGCTCGCGCGTCGAACACTCGCAGACCGCGGTGCGACAGGTGAACACCGGTGTTTTGCGGAGACCGACCCCCGCACGCGAGAGGATGAGCACGTGAAGCGCGGGAAGCTGCGGGTCCTGCTCGGTGCAGCGCCCGGTGTCGGCAAGACCTACACGATGCTCGAAGAGGGGCGTCGGCTGCTCGACGAGGGTCGCGACGTGGTCGTCGCCGTCGTCGAGACGCACGAGCGCGCCGCCACCGCGGCCCTGGTGAACGGGCTCGAGGTGGTGCCCCGCCGCACCGTCTCGCACCGCGGCGTCGACCTGGACGACCTCGACCTCGACGCCGTCATCGCCCGGGCACCCGAGGTCGCGCTCGTCGACGAACTCGCCCACACGACCGCCCCCGGCAGCCCGAACGAGAAGCGCTGGCAGGACGTCGAGGCGCTGCGGGACGCCGGCATCGACGTCATCTCGACGGTCAACGTGCAGCACATGCAGTCCCTCGGCGACGTGGTCCGCGAGATCACCGGCACCGTGCAGCGCGAGACCGTCCCCGACGCCGTGGTGCGTGCGGCCGACCAGATCGAGGTCGTCGACCTGGCCCCGGCAGCGCTGCGCGAACGGCTCTCCGACGGGCTCGTGTACCCGGCGGCCCGGATCGACGCCGCGCTGTCGAACTACTTCCGCCTCGGCAACCTCACCGCCCTGCGCGAGATCGCCCTGCTCTGGCTCGCGGACGAGGTCGACGACGCGCTCAAGGCCTACCGCGCCGAGCACGGCATCGAACACCGCTGGGAGACCCGGGAGCGCGTGCTCGTCGCCCTGACCGGCGGCCCCGAGGGCGAGACCCTGCTGCGCCGCGGCGCCCGCATCGCCGCCCGCAGCGCCGGCGGCGAGCTCGCCGCCGTCCACGTGACCACGAACGACGGCCTGCGCGTGCGGCACCCCGGCGCGCTCGGCAAGCAGCGGACCCTGCTCGAGCAACTCGGTGGGACGTACCACCAGGTCGTCGGCGACGACGTACCGAGCACCCTGGTACGGTTCGCACGGTCGATCGACGCCACCCAGATCGTGATCGGGGTCAGCCGCCGCAGCCGGCTCGCGGCCGCCATGACCGGTCCGGGCATCGGCAACACCGTCATCCGGGAGTCCGGCGACATCGACGTGCACGTCGTCACGCACGAGCGGGCCGGCGGCGGGATCACCCTGCCGAAGCTCGGGGGCAGTCTGTCCCGCGGACGCGTGATCGCCGGGTTCGTGCTGTCGGTCCTGGTCGGCCCGCTGCTCACCTGGGTGCTGTCGATCGGCAGCGACCCGGACGCCATCACCGTCGACGTGCTGGCGTACCAGCTGCTCGTGCTCGTCGTGGCGCTCGTGGGCGGGATGTGGCCGGCGGTGTTCGCGGCCGTGCTGTCCGGGCTGAGTCTCGACTACTTCTTCGTGCAACCCCTCTACATGGTGACGGTCCAGCAGCCGTGGCACCTGTTCGCGCTGGTCATGTACGTCATCAGCGCGGTGCTGGTCAGCTTCGTGGTCGACCGGTCCGCCCGCCGGTCACGTGCCGCCCGTCGGGCCTCGGCCGAGTCCGGGCTCCTGATGGGCATCGCCGGCAGTGTGCTCCGTGGTGACGACGCCCTGCAGGCGCTGCTCGACCGCACCCGTGAGGCCTTCGGCTTCGCCGGCGTCCGGATCCGCCAGGGCGACGAGGTGCCGGCGACCTCCGGCGAGTTCGGTGCGACGCCGGACGCGTCGACGACGCTCGCTTCCGGTGCTGTGCTCGAGTTCGCCGGCGCACCCGACGACCCGACCCAGCGCCGACTGCTGCGGGTCGTCGAGCAGCAGCTCGACGCCGCCGTCGAGCACCGCGAGCTGACCCGCACGGCCGTCGGTGCCGAACGCATCGCCGCCGCCGACCGGGTCCGGAGCGCCCTGCTCGCGGCCGTGGGCCACGACGTGCGCCGACCGATCGCAGCGGCCTCCGCCGCCGTGCAGACGCTGCGTGCGCCCGACATCGACCTGTCCGGACCCGACCGGGAGGCGCTGCTCGCGACCGCCGACGAGAGCCTCGGTCAGCTGGCGGTGCTGTTGGCAGACCTGCTGGACGTCAGCCGCGTGCAGGCCGGTGTCCTCGCGGTCACCCCGGCGTCGATCGCACTCGAGACGGTGGTCGCCCCCGCACTCGACGAGCTCGAGCTCGGCCCCGACGACGTCGACCTCGACCTGCCCGCCGACCTGCCGCCGGTGCTCGCCGACCCCGTCCTGCTGCAGCGCGTCGTCGTGAACCTGCTCGCCAACGCCGCCCGGTACGCCCCGGAGGGCACCCACGTCCGCGTCGCCGCCAGCGCCTTCGCCGGCGTGGTCGAACTCCGCGTCGCCGACCACGGCCCCGGGATCCCCGCGGACCGCCGCGACGAGGTGTTCCAGCCGTTCCAGCGGCTCGGCGACACCGACAACGAGACCGGCCTCGGGCTCGGCCTGGCTCTGGCACGCGGGTTCACCGAGGGCATGGGCGGCACGATCGAGGTCGACGACACCCCGGGCGGTGGCCTCACCGTCGTGGTGCGGCTGCCGATCGCCGGGCACGTGGGAGTGGAGATCCGATGAAGGTCCTGATCGCTGACGACGACGCGCAGCTCGTCCGTGCGCTGTCGGTGACGCTCTCGGCGCGAGGGTACGACGTCGTCACGGCTCGGGACGGGCGCGAGGCGATCGACGCCGTCATCACCGAGCGCCCCGATCTGGTGCTCCTCGACCTCGGCATGCCCCGACTCGACGGCATCGGGGTGCTCGAGGGCGTCCGGGCCTGGTCGCAGGTGCCCGTCCTGGTGCTCTCCGGCCGGACCGACTCGTCGGACAAGGTCGACGCGCTCGACGCCGGTGCCGACGACTACGTGACGAAGCCGTTCCAGATGGACGAGCTCCTCGCCCGGCTGCGGGCACTCGGACGACGCCGGGTGGTGGCGACGGAGGAGACCCCGACGATCGCGATCGGACCGCTGCTCGTGGACCTCGTCGCGAAGCAGGTCACCCCGGCCGAGGGTCCGGCGATCCGCCTGACGCCCACCGAGTGGCGCCTGCTCGAGGTCCTGGTCACGAACCCCGACCGGCTGATGACCCGCGAGATGCTGTTGACCGAGGTCTGGGGGCCGACGCACGGCAACGACTCCGGGTACCTGCGCCTCTACATGGCCCAGCTGCGGCGGAAGCTCGAGCCCGACCCCGCGCACCCGCGCTTCCTGGTGACGGAGTCCGGAATGGGGTACCGCTTCGCCCCCGGAGCGTAGGAACCCGGTACGCGTCGCGGTCCCGACGGTTCACGCCCGGGAGCTGAACGCCGCGAGCTCCGCCCGGGTCCGGGCGCCGTGCTTCCGGAGCAGGTTCGCCACGTGGTACTTCACGGTGTTGACACTGATGCCGAGCCCCTCGGCGATCTCCCGGTTGCCGACACCGGTCGCCACGAGCCGCAGCACGTCGCGCTCCCGCGGGGTCAGGTCGCCGTCGTCGGCCGCGTCCACCTCGGTCGGTCGCGGGTCGAGGGGCAGCGAGATGTCGAGCACGGACCCCCAGCCGGGCGTGCTCGCGACCTGCACCCGCCCGTCGAGCGTGACGACCCGCTCGGCGATCGGTCGCATGGCGTCGTCCTGCACGTCGAGCGTGCCGGAGCCGTCGTCGCGGAGCTGCATGAGCAGGTTCCGGCCGTCGCAGTCCCACTGGATGCGCACCCGCTTCGCCGCACCGTCGTCGACCAGGGCGAGCACCGCGGTCCGCACGATCGCCCGGGCAGCGTGGGCGACGTCACCGGGGAGCGCACGACCGGTTGCCGGCGGCTCGACGAACTGCACGTCGAGGTCCCCGAAGCGCACGAGCGGCCGCAGGTCGGCGCGCAGCCGCGAGAACGCACCGGTGACCGGTTCGAGCAGGGTGCTCCGCTGCTGATCGGTCACGGTGCGCAGGTCGACGAGGGCGGCCGAGGCGATCTCGACGGCCTCGGCCCGGGCGGCCGCGTCGGTGACCCGCGACGACCGGAGCACGGCGAGGACGGATTCGAGGGTGAGGGCGTGCCGGTCCGCCTGCTCGGCGACGGTGCGGGCGTGCTCGGCGGCCGCGAGCCGGATGGCGGAGCCGCCCCGGGCCTCCAGGGTGTCGACCGATGCGTCCATGGAGGCGACCGTACCCGTCCCACCCGAGCGGACGGGCCCACCCGATGGGATGGGACCCCTGCCGGGGCGGGTAGCGGCGCGCAGGGTCCGCTGACGGAAGGATCGTCGTCATGGCAGCAACCACCGTCTCCGCAGCGCTCGACCTGGTCGTCCGCGAGGTCGGCGACCTGGCGGCCCGCCTCGAGGACGCTCCCGCACAGCGTGCACTCGACCTGATCGAGGGCGCCGACCGGGTGTTCGTCCACGGCGCCGGTCGCTCCGGCCTCGCCCTCCGCATGACCGCAATGCGCCTCATGCACCTGGGGCTCGACGCGCACGTCGTGGGCGAGGTCACCACCCCGGCCATCCGGCAGGGTGACCTGCTCCTCGTCGCGAGCGGTTCCGGGACGACCACCGGCATCGTGCAGGCCGCGCGCACCGCGCACGAGGTCGGGGCATCCGTCGTGGCGCTCTCGACCACCGACGACTCCCCGCTCTCCGAGCTGGCGGACGTCACGATCGTGCTGCCCGCCGCGACGAAGACCGACCGCTCCGGCACCGCCTCGGCCCAGTACGCCGGTGGCCTCTTCGAACAGGCGGTCGCCCTGGTGGGCGACGCCGTGTTCCACGCCCTGTGGGCCCGAGGCGGGCAGTCCGCCGACGACCTCTGGCCCCGTCACGCCAACCTCGAATGAAAGGCACACCCATGCAGCTCCAGTTCGCCATGGACACCCTGACCACCGAAGCCGCCCTCGAGCTCGCCGCCGCGGCCGCGCCGCACGTCGACGTCCTCGAGCTCGGCACGCCCCTGATCAAGAGCGCCGGCCTGTCCGCCGTCACCGCGATCAAGGAAGCGCACCCCGACAAGATCGTGTTCGCCGACCTCAAGACCATGGACGCCGGTGAGCTCGAGGCCGACATCGCCTTCTCGGCGGGTGCCGACCTGGTCACCGTCCTCGGTGTCGCCGGCGACTCGACGATCGTCGGCGCCGTCAAGGCCGCGAAGAAGCACGGCAAGGGCATCGTCGTCGACCTGATCGGCGTCTCCGACAAGGCCGCCCGCGCCCGCGAGGTCGTCGCACTCGGCGCCGAGTTCGTCGAGGTCCACGCCGGGCTCGACGAGCAGGCAGAAGAGGGCTTCACCTTCTCGACCCTGCTCGACGCCGGCAAGGACTCGGGCGTCCCGTTCTCGATCGCGGGCGGCGTGAACGCGTCCTCGGTCGCCTCGGTGCAGGATGCCGGTGCCCGCATCGCCGTCGCCGGCAGCGCGATCTACAGCGCCTCGGACGTCGGCGCAGCAGCCGCCGAGATCCGCGCCGCCATCAAGGCGTAGTCCCGGTCGCCCTTCCCGGGCGACGGCCAACGAGTGAGCAGAAGACGTCGGGTGCGACCACCGCACCCGACGTCTTCTGCGCACTGGATGCGGGACCCTGCCGGTCCCGCCCTGCCGGTCGCACCCCGCTCCGCGGTACCGTCGGGACGTGGGGATCGAACTGCGCCGCGTGACCGCCGACGACTGGGAAGCGTGGCGACCCGTGCGCCTCCGCGCCCTCGCCGACGCCCCGGACGCCTTCGGCTCGACGCTGCAGGACTGGGTGGACGCCCCCGAGCACCGGTGGCGCACCCGCCTGTCGATCCCGGGAGCGCTCGACCTGCTCGCGGTCGACACCGATGCCGACGGACCCGGCGCGGTCGTCGGGATGGCGAGCGGCGTCCCGTCCACCGACCCGGACGGCCCCGCCGAGCTCATCTCGATGTGGGTCGACCCGGCAGCGCGCGGCCGCGGCATCGCCCGTGCACTCATCGACGCGATCGCCACGTGGGCGGCTGCTACCGGAGCCACCGAACTCGAACTCTCGGTGCTGCCCGACAACGCCGTCGCCCGTCGCGCCGACGAGCACGTCGGCTTCAGCGCACGCGACGAACCCGGCGATCCGTTGCCGGACGGCCGGACCGAGGTCCTGATGCGCCGTACGGTGGCCACATGAACCGAGCGCTGCGCTGGACCACCTGGATCGTCGCCGTCGTCGTCCTGCTCGCGGTGGTGTTCCTCGTGTGGGCGCACATCGTCATGCAGGGCACGCGCAGTGCCGCCCTGCAGGTCTGGCGTGACGACCGGATCGCGGTGCGGGACGCCGGTGACTCGGTGGTGATGACCCCGACCGGCCAGGCCGACGGGGTCGGGATCGTGTTCATCCCCGGTGCGAAGGTGGATCCCTACGCCTACATGGCGACGTTCCGGCAGGTGGTCGCCAACGGCACGACGGTCGTCATCACGAAGCCGACGCTCAACCTGGCGTTCTTCGACACCCGGCCGCTCGCCACGTTCGAGGCCCACGCCCCCTCAGTCACGCGCTGGGCCGTCGGCGGGCACTCCCTCGGCGGGGTCCGTGCGTGCCAGCTCGCCCAGGACGCCGACGGTCTGCTGCTCTTCGGCAGCTACTGCGCGAACGACATCAGCCGCTCGTACATCGACGTGCTGAGCGTCTCCGGTTCGCGTGACGGCCTGTCGACGCCGGCCAAGGTCGACGCCGCGCGGGACAAGCTGCCGTCGACCGCCACCATGACCGAGATCCAGGGGGCGAACCACGCCGACTTCGGTGCCTACGGCGACCAGCCGGGCGACCGGACGGCGACCATCAGCCGTGCTGATGCCCGGCAGCAGATCTCGGACGCGGTCGAGGCCTGGGTGCGCGACCTGCGCTGACTCCGCGCGCCGACCGGCGGACGCACCACGGGCCTCCAGACGGTCTGCCTGGAGGCCCGTGGTGCGCGACGTCAGTGGATCACGCCCGCCTCGTGGTCGCGTCCGGAACGGCGCCCGGTGAACCGGGCGATGAAGTAGAGCACCACGCCGACGGCGAGCAGGATCGCGGCGTAGAGCCAGACCTGGCCGCTCTGCTGCGTGAGCAGCAGGACGCACGACAGCACCCCGAGCACCGGGACGAAGGTCCAGACCCGGAAGTGGTCGTGCTCGACGTGGTCGCGGCGGAGCACCAGGACGGCGACGTTCGTGCTGATGAACACGAAGAGCAGCAGGAGCACGACGGTCTCGGCCAGCACGCCCACGTCACCCACCAGGGTCAGGAGCATCGCGACGACCGTCGTGGCGACGATCGCGGTCCACGGGGTCTTCCGGTTCGGCAGGACCTTCGCGAGCAGGGCGGGCAGGAGCCGCTGCTCGGCCATGCCGTAGGTCACGCGGCTCGCCATGATCATCGTGAGCAGCGCGCCGTTCGCGACGGCGACCAGGGCGATGAGGCTGAAGACCCAGTCGGGGATCGGGACGCCGGTGGCGGAGACGACCGCGAGCAGCGGGCCGCTGGACTCGGACAGCTCGGACGCGGGCAGGGCGATCGCGCTGGCGAGGGCGACGAGGACGTAGACGACGCCGGCCGTGGCGAGGGCGCCGAACAGGGCCTTCGGGTAGACGCGGCGGGGGTCGCGGACCTCTTCGGCGATGTTGGCGGACGTCTCGAAGCCGACGAACGAGTAGTAGGCGACGATCGCGGCGCTCAGCGTCGCCAGGGCCGGGTTCGCCTCGGACGGGAACGCGCCGATGCGCGAGACGTCGCCGCCGCCCCCGCCGATCATCACGGCCACGACGACGACCACGATGACGAGGCCGGAGACCTCGATGACCGTCATCACGACGTTGCTCCTGAGCGAGTCGGAGATGCCGCGGGCGTTCAGGCAGGCGATCAGGGCGAGGAAGACGATCGCGGTGGGCACCGGAGGCAGGTCGACGAAGGTGCCGAGGTAGTCGCCGGCGAAGGCGAGTGACAACCCGGCGGCGCTCGTGACACCGGCGGCGAGCATGCTGAAGCCGACCAGGAACGAGACGATCGGCGTCTTGTAGGCCCGTTCGGCGAAGACCGCGGCACCGCCCGCCTTCGGGTACTTCGTCACGAGTTCGGCGTACGACCCCGCGGTGAGCAGGGCCAGCAGGAGCGCGAGCACCAACGGTGCCCAGAGCGCTCCGCCGACGTCCTCCGCCAGGGTCCCCATCAACGCGTAGATGCCGGCGCCGAGCACGTCGCCCAGGATGAAGAGGAACAGCAGCGGGCCGGTGATCGCCTGGCGGAGCTTCGACTGCGAGCCGTCGTGGGGTGCGGCGGTGGTGTCGCTGGTCATGGAGGTGCCTTTCGTCCGGGTCAGCGTGCCGGGGTGTGTCTCGGAGGCTTCACAGGTGCGCCGCGGAGGGGGTTCCCCCTGCACAGTGCAGCCCCTGGTGAACTCTCTCCACAGCGTGCGGCGCGTCGGGACCCGGCACCTGGAGCGGTCCTAGACTCGTCGGGAGCCACACGTCCACCACCAGTCCCCGGAGGACCGCAGATGACGACGCAGGACCAGCGCACGCCCGCTCGACTCAGTGACCAGCGAGCGCTCCTGTTCGACCTCGACGGCGTGCTCACCCCCACCGCCGACGTGCACATGCGGGCCTGGAGCCGGCTCTTCACGCCGTACCTCGAAGCGCACGGGGTCGCGCCGTACACCGAGCAGGACTACTTCACGTACATCGACGGCAAGCCCCGGTACGACGGCGTGCGCTCGCTGCTCGAGTCGCGTGGCATCGACCTGCCGCAGGGCACCCCGGACGAAGCGCCCGACACCGACACGGTGTGCGGGCTCGGCAACCGGAAGAACGCGGAGTTCACGGCCGAGCTCGACGAGCACGGTGTCGAGCCCTACCCGGGCTCGCTGCGGTTCCTGACCGCCGCGATCGACGCCGGTCTGTCCGTCGCGGTCGTCTCGAGCTCGGCGAACGCCACCTCGGTGCTCCGGACGGCGGGCATCCTCGACCGGTTCCCTGTGGTCGTCGACGGGCTCGTCGCGCGCCAGGACGGCCTGACCGGCAAGCCGGCGCCCGACACCTACCTCGACGCGGCAACGCGGTTCGGGCTCACCGCCGCCGAGTGCGTCGTGGTGGAAGACGCGACGAGCGGGGTCGAAGCCGGCCGCAACGGTTCGTTCGGTCTGGTCATCGGTGTCGACCGCGGTGCCGGGGCGGACGCCCTGCGCGAGCACGGTGCCGACGTCGTGGTGTCCGACCTCGCCGAACTCCTCGACGACCTGCCCGCACCGGTCGCCAGCACCAGCACGACGTAGGCCACCCGGCCGGGCGCTCCCTGCCTGCCCGCCGCACCGACGTACCCATCTCCCTCCCTTCCCACGGAGCAGCATGAACCCCATCACCTCGGACCCCCTCGACCGCGTCCGCTACCCGATCGACGAGTGGGCCCTCGTCGAGACCGAGTACACCCCCGACGAGCAGGGCGTCGCCGAGACGAACTTCGCTGTCGGCAACGGGTACCTCGGCCTGCGCGGCAACCTCGACGAAGGCCGTGGCGGCGTGCAGTACGGCACGTACGTCAACGGCTTCCACGAGACCTGGCCGATCCGGCACGCGGAAGACGCCTTCGGCTTCGCGAAGACCGGGCAGACGATCATCAACGCGCCCGACGCCAAGGTCATCCGCCTCTACGTCGACGACGAGCCCCTGGTGCTGGCCGAGGCCGACATCCTGCGGCACACCCGCCGGTTGGAGTTCCGTGGCGGGTACCTGTTCCGCGAGACCGAGTGGTCGACGCCGTCCGGCAAGCGGGTCCTCATCCGGTCGCGCCGGCTCGTGTCGTTCACCGACCGGCACCTCGCCGTCATCGACTACGAGGTCACCGTGCTCGACGCAGACGCCTCGATCCTGCTGTCCAGCCAGATCCTCAACCGCCAGGACGTGCAGGACGAGTACCACGCCGGCATGCGGGCCGCGGCGAACGCCTTCGACCCCCGCAAGGCCGAGTCGTTCACCGAGCGGGTGCTCGTGCCGAAGGTCAAGCGCAGCACCGGTGACCGTTCGGTCCTCGGGTACCAGGCGTCCAGCTCCGGCATGACGATCTGCGTCGGCGTCGAGCACCACATCGAGACCGAGAACAGCTGGGACGAGTCGTCGTCGATCGAGGACGACCTGGCGAAGCACGTCTACCGGGTGCAGGCCCGCGCCGGTCAGCCCATCCGCCTCGTGAAGCACGTGGTCTACCACACCTCGCGCGGCGTGCCCGTGCGTGAGCTCGCCGACCGGTGCGAGCGCACGCTCGACCGCGCACACGCCGAGAACGTCGACGAGACCTTCGCGAAGCAGCGCGAGTGGCTCGACGACTACTGGGCACGCAGCGACGTCGAGATCACCGGCCAGCCCGCGATCCAGCAGGCCGTGCGGTGGAACCTCTTCCAGCTCGCGCAGGCCACGGCCCGCACCGACGGCCACGGCATCGCCGCGAAGGGCGTCACCGGCTCCGGCTACGGCGGCCACTACTTCTGGGACATGGAGATCTACGTCCTGCCGTTCCTGTCGTACACGGCGCCGATCGTTGCCCGGAACGCCCTGCGCTTCCGCTACAACATGCTCGACGCGGCACGGGCGCGAGCCCGCGAGCTGAACCAGCGCGGGGCGCTGTTCCCGTGGCGGACCATCAACGGCGAGGAGTCCAGCGCGTACTACGCCGCCGGCACCGCGCAGTACCACATCGACGCCGACATCGCCCATGCACTCATGCAGTACGTGCGGGCATCGGGCGACCGTGAGTTCCTGAAGCGCGGCGCCATCGACGTGCTCGTGGAGACCGCCCGACTCTGGGCCGACCTCGGGTTCTGGCGGTCCAACGGCGACAAGAAGTTCCACATCGACGGCGTGACCGGACCGGACGAGTACACGACCGTCGTCGACGACAACCTCTACACGAACGTGATGGCGCGTGCGAACCTGTGGTTCGCCGTCAACGCCTGCCGCGAGCTCGCCGCCGACGACGCCGAAGAGTACGACCGCATGGTGCGCCGGACCGGCCTGCGCCCCGACGAGCTCGTCGAGTGGGAGCACGCCGCCGAGTCGATGGAGATCCCCTTCGACCCGCACCGCGGCATCCACCCGCAGGACGCCCAGTTCCTCGACAAGGAACTCTGGGACCTCGAGAACACCCCCGACTCCAAGCGCCCGCTGCTGCTCCACTACCACCCGCTGGTGATCTACCGGTTCCAGGTGCTCAAGCAGGCCGACGTCGTGCTCGCACTGTTCCTGCAGGGGCACGAGTTCACGGCGGCCGAGAAGCGTCGCGACTTCGACTACTACGACGCACTCACCACCGGTGACTCCACGCTGTCGGCGGTCGTGCAGTCGATCATGGCGGCCGAGGTCGGCTACCACGACCTCGCCGACCAGTACTTCCAGACCGCGCTCTACGTCGACCTGGCGGACCTGCACGGCAACACCTCGGACGGCGTGCACATCGCGTCGACCGGTGGCATCTGGGGTGCGCTGGTCAACGGCTTCGGCGGCATGCGCGACCACGGTGGCCGGATGACCTTCAACCCGCGGCTGCCGAAGCACTGGGACCGTCTGTCCTACCGCCTGACGGTGCGCGGCTCGCGCGTGCGGATCGACCTGGAGCAGGACACCATGACGCTCACGGTCGAGACCGGTGCGGGCTTCACCGTGTGGGTGCACAACCAGCAGTGGGACATCGAGGCGGGGGAGCCCACCGTGGTGCCGCTGCCGCACCACGGGCCGCGGATGTCCGGGCACGCTCCGACCACGAGCGACATCCAGGGCACGCTGCGTGCCGACGGCTCGGTGATCACCGCGTCGATCCCGACGATCTCGCTCGAGCGCGACTTCGACCTCGACGAGACGACCGCCTGACACCGGTTCCTCCGCCCGCGGTCACACGTCGCCCCGGTCCCGCCTCGCGGTGCCGGGGTGACGTGCGCGGCGCGTGCTCCCGGCACCTCCGAACGCGTTCAGTCGCCCCCGGGCACCGTGGTCTGCCGTGCCCTTCGGGTCGATGGCGTCTCCCCGGGCACGGTTCGTGCAACGAGAGGAGACATCATGGGCAACCGGTTCGAGGGCAAGGTCGCGATCGTCACGGGCGCGGGTTCGGGCATCGGCGCAGCGACGGCGCGCGCGTTCGTCGACGAGGGTGCGTCCGTCGTGCTGACCGACAGCGTCGAGGAGAAGGTCCGCACGGTGCGAGACTCCCTGCCGACCGACCGTGTCGTCTCCCTGCACGCCGACGTGGCGAGCCCGGAGGACTGGGAGACCGTCGTCTCCGCGGCGATCGACCGCTTCGACCGGCTCGACGTCCTGGTGAACAACGCCGGGACCTTCAGCTCGGGCGACATCACCGACATCAGCACGGCCGAGTGGCGCCGCGTCATCGAGACCGACCTGTCCGGGGTGTTCTACGGCACCCGGGCAGCGTTGCCGTTCCTGCGCGAGACGAAGGGTTCGATCGTCAACACGTCGTCGGTCTCCGGTGAGGACGCCGACTGGCGGATGAGCCCGTACAACGCGGCGAAGGGCGGCGTCACGAACTTCACGAAGGCGGCCGCGCTCGACAACGGGCAGTTCGGCGTCCGCGTGAACGCCGTCGCTCCGGGACTCATCTGGACCGACCTGACCCAGGAGCAGGCCGAGGACGAGGCCCTGCAGTCGAAGTTCGAGGAGCGGATCGCGCTCGGCCGTGGGGGTCGCTCCGCCGAGGTCGCCGAGGCGATCCTGTTCCTGGCCAGCGACGCTGCGTCGTTCATCACGGGCGCGGTCCTGCCGGTGGACGGCGGCACCATGGCGAGCAACGGGCAGCCTCCGCAGGCCTGAGCCTCCGCCGCGTCGGCGGCACCGTCAGCTGGCGACGAGCTCGACCTTGAACCGCTCGGCGTCCTCGAGGAAGGCCGCGTGGTGCCCCGGACCGCCGGCGAACGGGTGCCGGTCTTCGTACAGGCGCGCCCAGCCGTGTTCGGGAGCCTCGGCCCAGAGCCGCTCCACCGCCTCGGCGTCGCCCGCGTGGAACGCCAGGTGGCTGAGCCCCGGTCGACGGCGGTCGTGCTCGCCGTCCAGCGGCGCCGATTCGAGCACGACGTACAACGGGCCGAGCCGCCAGCTCCGGCCGTGCTCCCAGCGCTGGAAGGGTTCGTAGCCGAGTTCACCGAGCAGCCAGCCCCAGGCAGCTGCGGCGGTGTCGAGGTCGGCGGTGCGGAGTTCCACGTGGTGCAACGTGCCCCGGGTCACAGGAGCTTCCGCAGGGTGTTCGTGTTGCGGGTCGTCGTCGTGCGCTTGAAGCGTGCGGCGCCGGCCCGCTTGGCGAACACCGTGTCGGTGCTCGACCCCTTCGGGCACGACCAGTAGACGACGCCGTTCCCACGGGCGACCTGCTCGACCGCGTCGTCGAGCTCGAGGTCGGCCACCAGGGCGTCGAGCGCTGCATCCTCGGACCCGAACACGACGTAGTCGTGCCGATCGTCGTCACGCGCGAAGGGGAACCCGTCGACGACAGCGGCGAGGTCGTCGTGCCGGACGAGCACGATCCATGCGTCGTACCCGAACCGGTCGCGCAGCCCCTGCTCGATCGACGTCTTGAGCCGTCCGGCGGGCACGTCGGCTGCGAACACGACGTTGCCCGAGGCGAGCACGGTGCGCACGTCGTCGAACCCGAGCCCCCGGAAGAGTTCCGCGAGTTCGGCGCTCCGGATCGTGACGCCGTTCACGTTGACCCCGCGCAGCAGCGCCACCCACCTGTCCATGTCCGGACGGTAGCGGTCCGAGCTGCTCACGTCCACGTCCGGGCCACGCCCCAACCAGAGCCCTGCGGAACGATGTCGACCACCAGCGCCTCACCGTCGTCGTCGCTGGTCGCCTGGAACCGCCAGCCCACGGTGCGCTCGGGTGCGTGCGTGATCGCTGTCGGCAGTTCGGCGCGCGTCACGGTCAGCCGCGTGGGGGTGTCGCTCACCCGCCAACGCCGTCCGGCCCACACCAGCCGGGTCGGCGTGCCCTCGGACCACCACACCGTGGCGGCCGTTTCGGTGATCATCATCGGGTCTCCTCGTTCGAACGTGTGTTCGAATGGTAGGTGTCGACCTCTGACGTCGCAACCACCGGCAGTGGACCTCGGCGGGTCGTGGACGAACCCCTCGAACGACGCAGCAACCCTCGTGTAGACGGGACCCATGACGAACGACGCACAAGGCCCCGACGCACAGCACCAGGTTCCCGAGGGGGTGTCCGAGGCCACGGTCGAGGCGCTCGGCAGCCTGTCCGCCGCGGTCGAGGTCATCGAGCACGCCCGTGGCCTGCTCTACGGGTTCCACCGCCTGACCGGCACCGCCGACCTGAACCTCGGTGAAGCGGTCGAGCAGCTCCGGAAGGCCGGGCACACCGAACTCGCCGAGCGCATCGACACCGAACTCGTGGGCCGCAACGTCATCGCGGGCCGCTGGACGTTCCAGATCGTCGAGGACTACGACGACGGCTACTACGCCCTCGCCAAGGAGCTCGAGCGCACCGCGCGGGACGAGCTCGTGCAGGGCCGCCGCCACCTGTTCGAGGCGGGCATGAAGGAAGACCGACGCACCCAGGACCAGCGCCACCACGAGGCGACGCCGAGCGACCTGCCGGACTGAGCACGGGCCTCCAGGCCGACGCGGCCGACGCGGCCGACGTGGCCGACGTGGCCGACGCGGCCGACGCGGCCGACGCGGCCGACGCGGCCGACGTGGCCGACGGAAGACGCCGGCGTCCTGCGGAAGACGCCGGCGTCCTGCGGAAGACGCCGGCGTCATCCGTATACGCCCCGGAAACGTCGAGACGCCGCCGGATTCGGCGGCGTCTCGATGACACGACGGCGTCTTGCGCCGGACCCCGATCAGCAAGGCCCAGCAGCAAGCCTCAACCGACGCCGAGCATCGTCTCCAGCGGCCCCCGCGCGAAGTACAGCAGGAAGCCCGCGGCGACGACGTAGAGCAGCCACGAGACCTCGCGGCCACGGCCGGACAGCAGCTTGATGAGCACCCAGCTGATGAAGCCGGCGCCGATGCCGTTCGCGATCGAGTAGGTCAGCGGCATGACGACGATCGTCAGGAACGCCGGCAGGGCCGAGCCGAAGTCCGACCACGAGATGTCCGCGACCTGCGCGACCATGAGCGCACCGACGACGACGAGCCCGGCGGCGGCGACCTCGAGCGGGACGACCTGGGTGAGCGGCGTGAGGAACATCGACGCCAGGAACAGCAGCCCGGTGACGACCGAGGCCATGCCCGTGCGGGCACCCTCGCCGATGCCGGAGGCCGAGTCGATGAAGACGGTGTTCGACGACACCGACGCGCCACCACCGGCGATCGCGCCGACGCCCTCGACGACGAGCGCCGACTTCAGGCGGGGGAACGTGCCGTCCGGCTTTGCGACACCGGCGGCCTTGGCCAGCCCCGTCATGGTGCCCATCGCGTCGAAGAAGTTCGTGAACACGAGGGTGAAGACGAGCATCGACGCGGCGAGCGGGCCGATGCGGGTGAAGGCGCCGACGACGTCGGCGTGGCCGACGAGCGACAGGTCCGGCACGGCGAACAGTGCGCTCGGCAGACCGGGGGCGTTGAGGTTCCAGCCGGTCTTCGAGTCGACCGAGGTCGGCACCTGGAAGATCGCCTGCAGGATGATCGCGATGATCGTGGTCGCGACGATGCCGATGAGCAGCGCACCCTTGACCCGGCGGGCCATGAGCGTGCCGATGATGATCAGGCCGATCAGGAACACGACCGTCGGCAGGGCCCCGACGGAGCCGTCCTCACCGAGCTGCAGCGGCGGCGACGGGTTCCCGGAGGACCGCACGAAGCCGGAGTCGACGAGCCCGATGAACGCGATGAACAGGCCGATACCGACGGTGATCGCGGCCTTCAGTTGAGCCGGGACGGCGGTGAAGATCATCGTCCGGATGCCCGTCAACGCGAGGATCACGATGATCACGCCGTTGATGACGACCAGGCCCATCGCCTCGGCCCAGGTGACCTGGTGCACGACGCTGACGGCGAGGAACGAGTTGATCCCGAGCCCTGCGGCGATGCCGAACGGCAGGTTCGCGATGATGCCCATCGCGATGGTCATGACGCCGGCGACGAGGCCGGTCGCCGCGGCCACCTGAGCGTTCTCGAGCCACCCGCCGTTGACGTCCTTCGCGGCCTGGTCGGCGCTGAACCCACCGAGGATGAGGGGGTTCAGGATCACGATGTACGCCATCGTGACGAACGAGACGAGGCCACCGCGGACCTCGCGGGGGATCGACGATCCGCGTTGCGTGATGGAGAAGAATCGATCGAGGCCGGTCGCGAAGCGGTTCCGGGGCGTGGTGTCGGTCTGCGGGGCGCTCACCACGAGAGTTTAAAGGACGCTGGGTTTCGGGCGTGTCACACCGGTCTCACAGGTTCCAACGGCCGGGAGGCCCGTCCCACGCGGGTCGCGCACGTCGCGCTGGGCGTCTGCCCGCGTTCTCCGGCCAGGGCTGGTGTTGGATGAGCGGGTGACGTCACACATGGACCGCGCCCGTGTGGAGGCCGCCGTCCGCGAGCTGCTGCTTGCCATCGGCGAGGACCCCGACCGCCCGGAACTCACCCGCACCCCCGCCCGGGTCGCCGACTCGTACTCCGAGTTCTTCTCCGGGATCGGCACCGATGCGGTCGCGATCGCCCGGGACGGCACCGTGCACGCCGAGGACGGCGAACGCGGTCGGCTCGTCATCGTCCGCGACGTGAAGTTCCGATCCGTCTGCGAGCACCACCTGCTGCCGTTCCTCGGGGTCGCGCACCTGGCGTACGCCCCGGGGGAACGCCTCATCGGCCTCGGCACGCTGGCACGGGTGCTCGACGCGGTGGCCTCCCGCCCGCAGCTGCAGGAGCGGCTGGGTGAACAGGTCACCGCGACCATCGCCGAGGGCCTCGGCGCCGAGGGTGTCCTGGTGGTCCTTGACGCGCAGCACCAGTGCGTGACGACGCGTGGGGAGCGCCAGACCGGTTCGACGACGGTGACGGTCGCGGCGACCGGCTCGCTGGCCGACACCGCGGGACGGGCCGAGGCGATCGCGCTCATCGGCGCGGGGCGTGGGACCGATGCCGCGGGTGCGGCGACTGCCGAGGCGGGCGCATGACCGGCCTCCCGCACGTCTCGGGCGAACACGCCGCGGCCGGATCCGACGCGGCCGGACCCGGCTGGGTCGTGCCGGACCTGCGGCACCCGGTCCGGACGTTCGGACGCCGCACCATCGACTTCGACCACCGCATCGCCGTGATGGCGATCGTGAACCGCACCCCGGACTCGTTCCACGACCGCGGCGCCACCTTCGAGCTCGACCGGGCCGTCGCCGCCTCGGTCCGCGCAGCCGAGCAGGGTGCCGACTGGGTCGACATCGGCGGCGTGAAGTTCGCACCCGGCCCGGAGCTGCCCGCGTCCGACGAGATCGACCGGGTCGTCCCCGTCGTCGAGCAGCTCGCCCAGCAGTCCGACGTCGTCATCAGCGTCGACACCTTCCGACCCGAGGTCGCCGCGGCGGCGATCGCAGCCGGCGCGACCGTCGTCAACGACACCACCGGCCTGTCCGACCCGCGGATGGCCGCCGTGGTCGCCGACTCCGAGGCCACCGTCGTCATCACGCACTCGCTCGCCGAACCCCGTCGTCCCCTGCCGGCCCCACCGCAGTACGCCGACATCGCGGGCGAGGTCGTCGCGTTCCTGCGCGAACGGGTCGACCGGGCGCTCGCGGCGGGCATCCCGGAGTCGCGGATCATCGTCGACCCGGGCCACGACCTGCACAAGAACACCGTGCACACCCTCGAGATCACCCGGCGCCTGCCCGAGGTCGTCGCCCTCGGCTACCCGGTGCTCGCCGCGGTGTCGAACAAGGACTTCGTCGGGGAGTCGCTCGGCCGCCCCCGCGGGGAACGGCTCTCCGGATCGCTCGCCGTCGCGACCGTGAGCGCGATGCTCGGCGCCCGGATCGTCCGCATGCACGACGTCGCCGAGAGCGTCGACGCGATGCGCATGGTCGAGGCCACCCTCGGATGGCGCACCCCCGTGGAATCGAGGCACAACACGTGACCGTCCTGCCCCCGTCGATCGCGGACCTGTCCGACGACGACCTGCTCGAGCTCTACACCGCCGACGTCGGGGACCCCTGGCTCCGCGTGAACTTCGTCGCGACGCTGGACGGCTCGGCCTCGGCCGCCGGGGTGTCCGGGTCGCTCGGCGGCGACGACGACCTGCGGGTCTTCGACCTGCTCCGCCGCGTGGCCGACGTCGTGCTCGTCGCCGCCGGCACCGTCCGTGACGAGGGCTACGGGCCGATGGTCCTGCACGACGCCGACGTTGCCTGGCGTCGGGCCCACGGCATGCCGGACCACCCCGTGTTCGCGATCGTCACCGGGTCGCTGTCGCTCGACCCGGCGTCGCGGGTCTTCACCGAGGCGCCGGTGCGGCCGATCGTCCTGACCTCGGCGACGGCGGCTGCCTCGGCGACGGCCCGGGCGCTCGCCGAGGTGGCCGACGTCGTGCCCTGCAGCGCGGACGCCGACCCAGACTCGGTGGACGCCGGACGGATCCGCGGTCTGCTGGCCGATCGTGGCCTCGGAACGATCCACTGCGAGGGTGGTCCGTCGTTCCTCGGGGCGCTCGTCGCCGCGGACGCCGTCGACGAGCTGACCCTGACGATCGACCCGTCGCTCGAGGGCGGGGAGGGACCGCGCATCGCCCGCGGGTCGTCCCCGGAGCTCCGGCGGATGCGACCGGCGCACGTGCTGCTCGGCGCCGGCGACGTGCTGCTCACGCGGTACGTCCGGGCGCGCTGACCCCCTTGGGCTAGGGTCGGGCGCGTGATCGACATCGTGGCGTCCGGGGTCCTCTTCGACATGGACGGGACCCTCGTCGACTCGACCGCGGTGGTCGAGGCGACCTGGACCCGGTTCGGCCACGCGAACGGCATCGACCCCGACGAGATCCTCGCGTTCTCGCACGGACGGCAGGCGATCGACACCCTGCGGCGCTTCCTGCCCGACCTGCCCCTGGCCGAGCAGCAGCGGATCGCGGCGGAGCTCGTCGCCGAGGAGACCGCGAGCACCGAGGGCATCCTCGAGATCCCCGGCGCCGTCGCCTTCGTGCAGCGCCTCGTCGACCTCGGCGTCCCGGTCGCCCTCGTGACGAGCGCGCCCCGTGACCTCGCCGCGGGCCGGATGGCGGCCGCCGGGTTCGCCGTGCCCGAGGCCTTCGTCCCCTCGGAGGACGTCGAGCACGGCAAGCCCCACCCCGACGGCTACCTGCGCGGCGCCGCCCTGCTCGGTGTCGACCCCGCCGACTGCGTGGCGTTCGAGGACGCCCCCGCCGGCCTGGAGTCCGCCATCGCCTCCGGCGCGGCCACGGTCGTCGTCGGTCCCCTCGAGCACCCCGTGACCGCCGGGCTGCACCGGGTGCACGGGTACGACGGGCTGACCGTGGAGCGCGACGGCGGCGCCTTCCGCATCCGGGGCTGAGCCCCGGCCGGTCAGGACACCCCGCCCGCCCTGCGCCGAGTGGTCGCGAACCGTCGGCTGCGCCGTCGCCAGCCGACACTTCGTGGCCACCGCGCGGACGTGAGCGGGGAGTTGCGACCGGTCGCGCTGTCGGCCTGGAGGCCCGTGGCGGGCCCGCACCGTGCCTCCCGTGCGACCGTGGGCGCGTCCACGGCACCCCGCCCGGCGTGCGCCGAGTGGTCGCGACCCGTCGGCTGCGCCGCCGCCAGCCGACACTTCGTGACCGTCCGGCGGACCTGAGCGGGGAGTTGCGACCGGCCGCCGGGCGACATGTCGTGACCGCCGGGCGGACCTGGGCGGGGTGTCATGACCAGTCAGCCGGGCGCCGGACCGCTCCTGGAGGACTGCCCAGCCGAGCCCGACGACCCTCGGGTGTGCGGCCGGAACGACCGGGCCGCGGAAGGAGCGATCATGGCAACCCTCGACGGCAAGAAGATCCTCGTCATCACGACGAACTACGGCGTGGAGCAGGACGAGATCGTCGTCCCCACCGAGCAGCTGCGCGAGCGCGGTGCCTCGGTGACCGTGGCGGCCAAGGAGACCGGCACGATCCAGACCCTGGTCGGCGACAAGGACCCGGGGCAGACCCTCGAGCCCGACACCACCCTCGCCGGTGTCGACGCGAACGACTTCGATGCCCTCGTCATCCCCGGTGGCACGATCAACGCCGACACGCTGCGCCAGGAGTCCCGCGCGGCGACGCTCGTGCAGGCCTTCGCCGAGGCGAGCAAGCCAGTCGCGGCGATCTGCCACGGCCCGTGGACCCTCGTCGAGGCGGGCGTGCTGTCCGGCAAGACCGTCACCTCGTTCCCGTCGCTGCAGACCGACCTGCGCAACGCCGGTGCCGAGTGGGTCGACCAGGAGGTCCAGGTCGACGGCGGCTTCATCACGTCCCGCACCCCGGACGACCTGCCGGCGTTCGTCGACGCGATCGAGAGCGCCCTCACCGCCTGAGCGCCTCGTCGCCGAGCCGAGCCGAGTCTCGGCCGACCGGACACCGTGCGCCTCCGGCTGTCGACGAAGTGTCCGCCGAGCCGAGTCTCGGGTACGCCCGGGCGCCCGACGTCGCCGGCGTCAGCCGAGCGGCACGGGGCGTGCCGTGCGGAGCACCGCCGGACCGAGGGCGAGCACACCGTCGGACTCCGGATCGCACCGCACGCCGCCCCGGCCGCGCATCGCCCGGAACGCACCGGGGGCCACCTCGTGGTCCATCCAGGCGCAGGGGTTCGCCGCACGGTAGCCACGGAACCGGACGGCATGACCGAGGTCGCCGCTGCCGTCGCCACCGGGGAGCAGGCTCTCCAACGAGAACGGCTGGCCCCGCAGCGCTTCGACGTCGGCGCCGCGCAGGAACACGTTCCGCCGGGTCGCGACGGGGTCGACGGTGGTGCCGATCGCCTGACCGACCGCCTCGAGCCCCTCGAGGCCGATCACGGTGACCGAGGCGTGCACGTGTGCCCGCGCGGCGAAGTAGCGGTCGCCGACGATCCCGAGCCCGGCCCGCAGCTCGATCCGGTCGCGCCGTTCGTCCGGGTCCGTCGACCGGGGTGGCAGCGCGCCGTCGGCCGGGCGCCCCTCGTACCGGTGCCGCGGTGAGACGAGCAGCAGCGCGATCTCGACCTCGGTCCGGAACGGCAGGTCGTCGAGCCCGGCCACGTCGTCTGCTGGGGTCACGCTGCCAACGCTAGCCGGGCCTCCCGGCCGTGCGCTGCCATTTCTGCCTGCTGTGACACGCCGTCGTGGCGCCGGGACGCAGGCTTCTTCGCGAGACGACGCGTTCTCCGCGAGACGCCGCGGATTCCGGCGGCGTCTCACGCGGTCGGCGGCGTCTCGACGAGACGGCGGCGTCATGGCCACCTGGCCCTGCGCTGCTCCGTCCGATTCCCGCCAGTCGACGTCGGCGGCGCATGTCAGGCTGAGCCCATGACCACCCCGGACACCGACGCGCAGCCCGACGCGCTGCACGCCGAGCGGCACCGCGCCGTCGCCTCGCGCGACGCGCGTTTCGACGGCCAGTTCGTCACCGCCGTGCACTCCACCGGCATCTACTGCCGGCCCAGCTGCCCGGCCCGCACGCCGAAGGTCTCGGGCGTCACCTTCTACCGCACGAGCGCCGCAGCGCACCTGGCCGGCTTCCGCGCCTGCAAGCGCTGCCTGCCCGAGGCGACCCCCGGCAGCCCCGAGTGGGACCTGCGCGAGGACGTCGCCGGCCGGGCGATGCGACTCGTCCTCGACGGTGTCGTCGAGCGCGACGGCGTCCCCGGGCTCGCCGCGCGTGTGGGCTACTCGGAGCGGCAGCTCAACCGCATCATGACGGCCGAGCTGGGCGCCGGGCCGAAGGCGCTCAGCCGGGCGCACCGGGCGCAGACCGCGCGGACCCTGCTCACCTCGTCCGACCTGCCCGTCGCCGACGTCGCGTTCGCCGCGGGGTTCGCCAGCGTCCGACAGTTCAACGACACCGTGCGCGAGGTCTTCGCCGTCACCCCGACGGAGCTCCGCGCACGCCGGTCCGGGCGAGGCGACGGCGCCAGGGACGGCGGCGACGGCGCACTGCACGTCCACCTGCCGGCCCGGGCACCCTTCGACGCGCAGGGCCTGCTCGACTGGCACGCGCTGCACGCCCTGCCGGGCACGGAGCAGGTGGACACCGACCCTGTCGGTCGGGTGACGTCGTACGGGCGGCTGGTCGACCTGCCTGGAGGCCCGGGCTGGTTCAGCGCGTCGGCCGCCGTCCCCGACGTGGCCGGTCGGGGCACCGGGATCGACCTGCGCGTGCGGGTCGCCGACCTCTCCGACCTGCCGGCCCTCGTGGCGCGTGTCCGGGCACTGTTCGACCTCGACGCCGACCCGGTCGCCGTCGACGCCGTCCTCGGAGCCGTGCCCGGGCTCGCCGGACCCGTCGCCCGGGTGCCCGGTCTCCGGCTCCCCGGCGCGGTGGACGCGCACGAGATCGTGTTCCGCACCCTGATCGGGCAGCAGGTCTCGGTGGCCGCGGCGCGCACCGCGCAGACCCGGCTCGTGGCCGCACTCGGAGCGACGGTGCCGGACGCCATCCGGCCCCGCGGGCTGCTGTTCCCGGCCGCAGCGATGATCGCCGAACGCGGGCACGAGGTGCTGCGCGGCCCCGCCGCCCGCGTCGACACGATCCTGCGGGTGGCTGCGGCGCTCGCCGACGGGTCCCTGGTGGTGGACGGTGGGCAGTCCCTCGGTGACCTGCGCGACGGACTCCTCGCGGTGAAGGGCATCGGACCGTGGACCGCCGACTACGTCGCGCTGCGGGTCCGGCACCACCCCGACATCTTCCTCCACAGCGACCTCGCCGTGCGGAACGGTGCACAGGAACTCGGGCTGCCCGGAACGGCGCGCGAGCTCTCCCTATGGTCGGAGCAGGTGGCCCCCTGGCGGAGCTACCTCACGATGCACTGCTGGCGACCGATCATCGACCGCGCGATGACCACGACCGCCGGTGCCCGTGCAGCCCGTGCCTCAGAGGACCCCCGGAAGGACGACCGATGACCGACGCAACCATCCAGACCCTGGACACCCCCGACGGGGCGTTCACCGTGCTCGAAGACGCCGAGGGCAGGGTCCTCGCGTCCGGGTGGACCGACTCCGTCGAGCGGATCCTCGCCCGTCTGGCCGACCGCCACCGCCCCGATCGGGTGCTCGACGGCGTGGTCGCCTCGGCCGCCGCGGTCGACGCCTTCTACTCGGGCGAGGTCGAGCACGCCATGCAGGTGCCCGTGCGCCAGTTCGGTACGGAGCTGTTCACCGAGGGGTGGCGCCAGCTCCGCCGGATCCCCGCCGGCGGCACCCTGACCTACACCGGTTTCGCGGCGGCGATGGGCCGGCCCGACGCCGTGCGGGCGGCGGCGAGCGTGTGCGCCCGGAACGCCCCGGCGCTCTTCGTCCCATGCCACCGGGTGTTGCGCTCGGACGGCACGCTCGGCGGCTTCGCGTGGGGGCTCGACGTCAAGCGGTCCCTGCTCGAACGGGAGTCTGTGGGCACCACGGCACTCGTCTGAGTTGTACAAAACGCTCTAGAATGTACAGGTGCGCGAAGTGTCGATCTCCGAAGCCCGTGCCCGCCTGGCGTCGATCATCGATGATGCCCGGCACGAACCCGTCTACCTGACCCGGCGCAACAAGCGCGTCGCGGCGGTGGTGGACGCGGCCGTCCTCGACCGGTTGCTCGAGGCGGCGGAGGACCTGGACGACCTGAAGGCGGTGGAAGAGGCCCGACTCGAGAACGAGCGCATCGGCGGCGAGAACGTCAAGTGGGAGGACCTCAGGCGCGAACTCGGTCTGGGATGACCTACGACATCGAGTTCGAGCCGAGTGCGGGGCGTGCCATCCGCAAACTTCCGCCACATGCCCGACGACTCGTCGAAGGGGTTCTCGCGATCCTGGCTGACGAGCCACGTCCACCCGCGGCTCGTCGACTCGTCAACAGCCCGGAATGGCGTGTCCGGGTCGGTGACTACCGCGTGATCTACCTGATCGACGACGGGCGGCTCGTGGTCGTCGTCGTGCGCGCCGGGCACCGGCGCGAGGTCTACCGGGGTCGCTGAGACGTCAGGCGATCGCGCAGCGCAGGCTTTCCACGTGCAGTTCGACGAGCGCCAGGACCCGCTCGGGCGCCCGTGCCGCGGGATCCCACGTGTGCTCGACCGCCAGCCCGTCGATCAGCGCGTGCAGCCGGTCGGCCTCGTCGGTCAGGTCGCGACCGTCGCCGAAGCCGCCGTCCTCGCGCAGGATCTCCAGCGCCCGGGTGCACACCCGGCGGACCCCGTCGTTGAGGCGTCGGGCACTCGCAGCCAGGTGTTCGTCGGTGCGCGCGAGCACGCCGAGCTGCACCTGCGCCAGAATCTCGGTCGTGCGCTCGGCATCGAGCGGCAGCACCTGGGCGAGGACGTCCAGTGCGAGCGCACGACCCGTCGAACGCAGAGCGGCGAGCCGAGCGGTGACCCGTTCCTCGATGATCGTCAGACAGTGCTCGCGCAGGGCGTCCTGCGTGGGGAACACGCGGCGGAGTGATGCCGGAGCGATGCCGGCCTCGTCCGCGACGTTCCGCACCGACAGTGCGCTCAGGCCGTCCCGCTCCAGGATCCGCAGGCAGGCCGCGGCCACCAGGGATCCCCGTTCCTCGAGGTCGACACGGCGGGGCACCGGGTCAGCCTACGGCTGGCTCGATGCTCCGGCCGGGTCCGCGGCTGCGGTGGTGACTCGGCGCGGCCAGATCGTGTAACTGATCGCCCACAGCAGTTCGATGCCCAGGACCACCCCGAGCAGTGCGACCGTGCCCTGCAGCTCGTCCGTGCGCTCCGGGTCGCCGACGACGAGGACGAGCGCACCGATGATCCCGCCGGCGATCAGCACGGCGAGCGCGGTCCGCAGCACGTCGCCCCAGCACCGGGCCGTGTACCGCCGTCCACTCAGGCGTTCCGGTGCGGGACCCCCGGCGAACCGGTGCGTGAACCGGACGTCCGCCCACGCGATCATCCGGTGCCCGTACGCGACCGAGAAGCCGATGTAGATCGCCGCGAGTCCGTGGTGCCACGACGCGGTTCCGCCACCGAGCAGGTCGACCGCGACGACCGCGAGCAGCACGAGGTCGATCACGGGTGCCGCGACGAGCATCGCCGCACCCGTGCGCGGCCGTCGCAGCAGGTACCGGGTGGTCAGGCCGCCGAGGATCGCGACCCAGAAGGCGATCTCGCAGGCGACGATGGCGATGAGTGTCATGGTTCCCCGTTGCGGTGGCGGTGTTCGCTTGAGTACAGGTGTACTCAAACAGCATGGCACGGCGACCACCACGGTGTCGAGCGACCGGGTTCTGCCCCTGGAAGCGGGGGGAGACACGGACTCCCGCGCCTGCGACACTCGGAGGACCGGTAATCCGCACGGTCCCCTCCGAGGCCCGACGCATCGCCGTCGACAGCTCGCAAAGGACCCCATGCTCCCTCCAGTCGACCGAACGGTCGTCTCCTCCGACGGCACCACCATCGCCGTGTCCGAGGCAGGGGACGGGCCGGCGGTCGTCGTCGTGGGCGGTGCCTTCGACCACCGCGGGACCCCGTACCTCGACCGCGTGGTCGCCGAGCTCGGCTCGACGCACCGCGTGGTGACCTACGACCGACGCGGTCGCGGTGCCAGCGGTGACTCCGCGTCGTGGGCGATCGAGCGCGAGGTCGACGACCTGCGTGCCGTCGTCGAGAGCATCGGCGCACCGACCACCGCCGTCGGCATCTGCGTCGGCGCCGGTGTCGTGCTGCACGGGCTCGCCACCGGACTGCCGGTCGACGGCGCCGTCCTGTGGGAACCGCCGTACCGTGCCTCGGTCGACCCGCACGCCGACGACGTCGTGTTCGCCGACCTGCTCGACGAACACGTCGGTGCCGGCCGCCGCGCCCAGGCCGTCCGCGGGTTCCTGACCCAGGTGCTCGGGGTCCCGATGGGCCAGGTCACGGCACTGCGGCTCAAGGGGTCGCTCTGGCGCTCCCTGGTCGTCGACGCCCACGTGCTCAGCCGCGAGGTCCGCGTGCTGAACGGCCTCGCCGTGCCCGAGCGGGTCGCTGCCGCCGTGGGTGTGCCGGTGCTCGTCGCCGCCGGTGGCGACGGACTCGAGTGGATGCGACGTGCGGCCCGCGCCGTAGTCGACGCCGTCCCGGGCTCGGAGTACGCCGAGGTGCCCGGGCAGGGACACGTCCCCGCTCCCGCGGCCCTCGGAGCCCTGATCGACCGCGTCCGGAGCCGGATCGTCTCGCCCAGCAGCTGACTGCGAGAGGATGGGCGGGTGAACGCACCCCGCCTCGGTCTCCTGCTCGACGTCGACGGGCCCATCGCCAGCCCGGTCTCCCGCACCATCGCGATCCCGAGCATCGTCGCGGACCTCGTCGCGCTCGCCGCAGAGGGCATCCCGATCGTCTTCAACACCGGCCGCAGCGACGCCTTCATCCGCTCCGAGGTCGTCGGCCCCCTGCTCGCCGGGGGCCTCGCCGAGGGTGGCCGGGTCCACGCGGTCTGCGAGAAGGGCGCCGTGTGGTGCTCGATCGGTCCGCAGTACGACGGCGGCATGGGCGAGCTGACCGTCGCGGAGGACCTCGCGCTGCCGCGGGACTACGCCGACGAGATGCGCGAGCTGGTCCGCGACGAGTACGCCGACCTGGTGTTCTTCGACGAGACGAAGCGCGCCATGGTGTCGATCGAACAGCGCGTCGAGGTGCCGAACGCCACCTACCTGGCCCGCCAGCCGGAGTTCGACGCGAAGGCCATGGCCGCGCTCGAGCGTCGCGGGCTCGGTGTCCGCCGACTCGACGACGTCCGACCCGACGCCGACGGTGCCGTGCAGTGGCGCATCGACCCCACGATCATCTCGACCGACGTCGAGTCCGACCGCAGCGGCAAGGACCTCGGAGCCGAGCGCTCGCTCGAGCTCCTCGGGCAGGACGGCGAGCTCCCGGTCACCTGGCGCACCGTGGGGGACTCCCGCAGCGACTACGCCATGGCGGACTGGCTGCACGCCCACGGCCACGAGGTCGCCCACGTCGACGTCCGTCCCGCCGACGGGGTGCCGGCCACGCCGTACCCGGTGCTCACCGCGCCCGACGGCGTGATCCACGACGAGGCCGGAGCCCGGTTCCTGGCGGACTGGCGCGCCGGCCGCTGACGCGGCCGCAATCGCGCCCCGCTGACGAGGCCGCGGCCCTGGACGCACCCGTCGGCCGACCGAGCGGTGCGCGGCGGACCGCCACCGCGCCTCCCGGCCGTCGCGGACCGGACCACCGTCCGGGCGGACGCTTTGCGTGACACAGTGGTACACCAGTACCCTTCCGAGGTCCGCCGCCAGCCGATGACGGGATCCACCCATGGCAACGAAGATCCGCATCAAGTCGATCGAGGCCTCCCTGGCCGACTCCGAGGAGCAGGGCAGGTCCCTGAAACGCTCCTTGAAGACGTTCGACATCGCCGCGATGGGCATCGCGGTCGCCGTCGGCGCCGGCATCTTCTCGGTCGGCGCGAACGCCGCCGCGAACTTCGCCGGGCCCGGCGTCATCATCTCCTTCCTGCTCGCCGCCGTCACCTGCGGCCTGGCGATCATGTGCTACGCCGAGTTCGCTTCGACGATCCCCGTCGCCGGCTCCGCGTACACGTTCACCTACGCCACGATGGGTGAGCTGCTCGCCTGGATCGTGGGCTGGGACCTCATCCTCGAGACCCTCACCGCCAGTGCCGTGATCGCGAAGTACTGGGGCATCTACCTCAGCACCGCGTTCGACGTCTTCGGCGTGACCCTGCCCAGCACGATCCAGCTCGGTCCGATCCCGTTCACCTGGGGTCCGGTGCTCATCGTCGGGATCTTCACGGTGCTCCTCGCCTTCGGCACCCGCCTGTCGTCGCGGGTGTCGGCGGTCATCACCGTCATCAAGGTCGCCATCGTCGTGTTCGTCATCGTCGCCGGTGCGTTCTTCGTCAAGGCCGCCAACTTCACCCCGTTCATCCCGCCGGCCGAGCCCGCCAAGGGTGCCGAGGGCAGCGTCTGGACCCAGTCGCTCGTGTCGTGGTTCACCGGTGCGGAGCCCGCCCAGTACGGCGTCTTCGGCCTGCTCGCCGCCGCGTCCCTGGTGTTCTTCGCCTTCATCGGCTTCGACGTCGTCGCCACGAGCGCCGAGGAGACCGAGAACCCGCAGAAGACCCTGCCCCGCGGCATCTTCATCGGCCTCGGCATCGTGACGCTGCTCTACGTCGGCGTCAGCATCGTCATCACCGGCATGGTCTCGTACCAGCGCCTGGCGGAGGAGAAGGCACCGTCGCTGGCCTCGGCGTTCGACATCGTCGGGCTGCCGTGGGCCGCCGGCATCATCGCCATCGGCTCGCTGATCGGTCTGACCACCGTCGTCATGGTGCTGCTGCTCGGCCTGTCCCGCATCGTCTTCTCGATGAGCCGCGACGGCCTGCTGCCCCGCTGGTTCTCCAAGACCAACCCGAAGACGCAGACGCCGGTCCGCGTGCAGGTCGTCGCCGGTGTCGTCGTTGCGCTGCTGGCCGGGTTCACCGCGGTCGACAAGCTCGAGGGCATGATCAACATCGGCACGCTGTCGGCGTTCGTCCTGGTGTCGATCGGCATCGTCGTGCTGCGTCGTTCGCGGCCCGATGCCCCGCGGGCCTTCCGGGTGCCGTGGTCGCCCGTGCTGCCGATCATCTCGGCGGTGCTGTGCTTCTGGCTGATGCTGAACCTCGAGGTCGAGACCTGGCTCCGGTTCGTCGTCTGGCTGGTCATCGGCTTCGTCATCTACTTCGGCTACAGCCGTCGCCACAGCCGCGTCGGCCAGGGCATGCAGTAGGGCCGTCCCGCAAAACACCGGTGTTCGCACGTTGCACACCCGCACACCGCGGTTCGACGTGTGGACACCGGTGTTTTGCAGCCCGCAGCGCGCCCCTACGCGCCGACGAGCAGCAGTCCGCCGAACGCGAGCATCACGACGGCGACCAGACCGTCGAACACCCGCCACGTGAGCGGCTTCTCGAACAGCGGCCGCAGCAGCCGACCGCCGAACCCGAGCGCACCGAACCACAGGCAGCTCGCCGCGACGGCACCGATCGTCCAGAGCCACCGGTCGTCCGCACCCTGCTGGTTCGCCACCGACCCGAGGAACACCAGCGTGTCCAGGTACACGTGCGGGTTCGCCCACGTGAAGACGAGCATGGTCAGCACCGCCGTCCGCATGGTCACCCCCTGGCCGGGAGGCACGGTGCGCGTCCGCCCCGCCGCCACCGTCGAACGCCCGGTCGCGTCGACCCCCGAACCGGCGCCCGCGCCCGTGTCGACCCCCGCGCCTGCGCCCGCACCGGCGCCCACGACCCCGTCGTCGGCCGCCTCGTCGGCGACCCGCATCGCGTCCCCCGACGGCCGCAGCGCACGCCGCGCCGCGAGCACCCCGTAGGTGAGCAGGAACGCGGCACCGACGAACCGGACCACCAGGAGGGCCACGGGGAACCGCTCGACCACGGCGCCGATCCCGAGCACCCCGGCGACGATGAGCAGCGCATCCGAGACCGCGCACACCACGACCGCCGCGGCCACCACCCGGAGTCCTGCGCTGACCGCGAGCCGGAGCAGGTACGTGTTCTGCACACCGATCGCGACGATCAGTGCGAGTCCCGTGCCGAGGCCGGAGAGCAGGGGCAGGAGCGTGGTCACGGATCCGACGCTAGAGCAGCGCCCCGGTGCAGTACAGCTCACGTTCCTGCAGCGCCGTAAGCTCAGCTGCATGTCCCGGTTCCAGCGCGAACACCTCGAGACGCTGCTCGCCGCCGTCGACCACGGCACCCTGGACGCCGCGGCCCGTGCGCTGGCCATCACCCCGTCGGCGGTCTCGCAGCGGATCAAGTCGATGGAGCAGCAGGTCGGTCGGGTCCTGCTCCAGCGCACCACCCCGGTGCGCCCGACCGCGGACGGCGAGGTGGTGCTCCGGCACGCGCGGCAGGTCCGGCTGCTCGACGAGGAGACCTCCCGTGCACTCGGCGGTGGCTCCTCGGTGGTGCCGTCGATCCCGCTGGCCGTCAACGCCGACTCGCTCGGCACCTGGTTCCTCGATGCTCTGGCCCTCGTCCGGGCCGACACCGAGGTGGTCTTCGACCTGCACCGCGAAGACCAGGACCGCACCGCCGAGCTGCTCCGCGCCGGCACCGTGATGGGCGCGGTGACGGCCGAGGCGGACCCCGTGCAGGGCTGCTCGTCGGTGCCGCTCGGCATCGATCGGTACCGGGCCGTGGCGTCACCGGCGTTCGTCGCCCGGTACCTCGGCGACACCGGCACCGAGCGGCGGATGCTCCGTCGGCTCGACGAGGTCCCGCTCGTCGACTACGACCGCGACGACGACCTGCAGCAGGGGTACCTGCGCCAGGTCCTGGGGCACGCTCCCGGCGGCCCGCGCCACTTCGTCCCGACCTCTGCCGACTTCGCCCGCGCCGTCACGCTCGGGTTCGGGTGGGGGCTGCTGCCCGAGGCGCAGTGCCTCGACGCGATCGACCGCGGTGTCCTGGTCGAGCTGGCCCCGGGTCGGCACGCCGACGTCGCGCTGTGGTGGCAGCGCTGGAACCTGGCGTCACCGCTCCTCGAACGGGTCACCGACGCGGTCCGGGTGACCGCCGCGGAGCGCCTGCACCCCGTGCGTCAGGTCTGACAGCGCGGACACCAGTAGGTGTCGCGCAGGGTGAGCTCCGAGTCGCCGAGTTCGCCGTGCCGGATCGGGGTCCCGCAGCGCAGACACGGCTTGCCGGCGCGACCGTAGACCCAGAACCGTCGACCGGGGCGGTCGACACCGGTGGTCACGCGGGCGCTGCGGTCGCGGTTCGCCAGGATCAGTCGGCTGGCGAGCGTGATCGTGCGCGCCGGGTCGGGGACCTGGCCGGCCGGACGCGTCGGCAGCACCCCCCGCAGGAAGCAGAGTTCGTTCCGGTACACGTTGCCGAGCCCGGCGAGCACCCGTTGGTCGAGCAGCGCCAAACCGACCGGCCGTTCGGGGTCCTCCGTCAGGTTGGCGAGGGCCAGGTCGGAGTCCCAGTCGGGGCCGAGCAGGTCGGGCCCCAGGTGTCCGACGACCTCGGACTCCTGGTCGCGCGGGACGACCTCGAGCACCCCGAGCGCGAAGCCGACGGTGGAGACTCCTTCGGCGTCCAGGATCGCCCGGGCTTGGTGCGCCGGACGTCGCCAGCGGTCACCGGGCGCGTAGACGTCCCACCGGCCCTCCATCTTCAGGTGCGAGTGCACGGTCAGGTCGCCGATCCGGTGCAGCAGGTGCTTGCCGCGGGGCACGACCTCGTCGACGGTGCGCCCGACCAGGTCGAGGGTGGCGAAGGCCGGGACCCGGAAGTCGCTCTTCGTCAGGACCTTGCCCGCCAGCGCGGTGTGCAGGCGGCGGGCCGCCCGGTAGACGGTGTCGCCTTCAGGCACGGGGCACCTCCGGCACGTGGTCACCGCACGGCCGGGAGGCGCAGCTCGCCTCACACACGGAGCCGCAGCCCCTGCGGGGTCGCCGTGAACCCCGCCTGACGGAGCGCGCCGCCGAGCGGCGTCTCGAGCACGAAGTCCCCGTCGACCCGCTCGACCGAGAGCTTCCGCAGCCCGGTCCGGACGATCGAGGCGATCGAGGTTGCGGCAGCGGCGAGGTCGGCCGCGTCGTCGGTGAACGTGAGCACGGACTTGCCGCCCCGCTCGACGTACACGGTGAGCTTGCCGTCGACGGTCGTCACGAGGGCGCCTGCCTTGCGCCCGGGCCGGTGACCGCGGGTGGCCTTCGCGCCGCTCGCCGCATCGTTCGCGCCGGTGCTCTCCCCACCGGCTGCGACGGCATCGTCCGCGACTCCGGGGTCGACGTCGCCCGTGGGCCACGGCAACGAGGCCCCGAACGGGTTCGCCGGGTCGATCGCCGCGAGCGTCAGGGCCTCGCGCTTGCGGTCCGGATCGTCACGCTCGTCGTCGCCGAGCTCGTGGGCGTAGGTGCGCAGCCGGTCGACGGTCGGGCCGGTGGCGAACTGGGCGGCACCGAGCCCCTCGACGAAGTACCCGCGACGAGCCCGGCCGGACTCCTCGAACCGCGAGAGCACCCGGTACACGCCCGCGAAGCCGCCGCGGACACCCTCGACCTGCACGGCACCGCGGGTCACGACGCCGTAGCGTTCGAGCAGCTGTTCGGCGGTCGCCGCGGCCCGCACGGTCGAGTCGGACTCGGCCAACGGCAGGAGCGACCAGCGACCCCCGACGGACGGCGGCCCGGACTGCGTCGGCATGGTCGGCCGCCGACGGCCGCGGTAGGCCCGGGCCCGTGGAGCGCTCGAGCTCTTCGCCTTGCCGCCGAGCATCGACCGCAGCGGGGCGAACGTGTCGTTCGTGATCTGCCCGGCCCAGACCAGGTCCCACAGCGCGGTCGTGAGCGCCTGGTCGTCGCTGCTGCCCACGGCCTGGCCCAGCTGCCGGAAGAAGTAGGCGCCGCCACCGGCCAGCGCACCGAGCACGTCGCGCTGCAGCTCGGTCGTCTCGTCGCCGGAGGGCTCGGCGAGCGTCGTCGCCGCGGTGTCGGCCAGGTGCAGACGCACCCAGCCGTCGTTGCCGGGCAGTGTGCCGCCGCCGGACCACAGGACCTCGCCCGTGGCGGTCAGTTCGTCGAGCATGCTCGTCGAGTAGTCGGTGACGCGCGACGGCAGCACCAGGGTCTCCCACGCGCTGGCGGGCAGGGCCACCCCGGCGAGCTGGTCGATCACCTGCAGCACGCCGTCGACGCCACGGAGGCCACCGCGGGTCCCGGGGGTCTGCACGTGCTGCCAGGCCGGCAGGAAGCGGGCGAGGGTGTCCGGCGAGACCGGTTCGACCTCGTGCCGCAGGGCCGCGAGGGACTTCGTGCGGATCCGTCGTAGGACCTCGGCATCGCACCACTCGGCACCCTGGCGATCGGGTCGGAACTCGCCCTCCACCACACGGCGGTCGGCGACGAGTCGGCGCAGGGTGTCCTGCACGACGGCGATCCCCAGGCCGAGGCGACCGGCGGCCTCCTGTGCGGAGAACGGTCCGTGCGACCTCGCGTAGCGGCCGATCAGATCGCCCAGGGGATCCGCCACGGGCTCGATGAACGCCGTGGGCACACCGATCGGCAGCGGGACCCCGAGGGCGTCACGCAGGCGGGCGGCGTCCTCGATCACGGCCCAGCGCGACGCCGCGGCGTGCGAGAACGAGAGCACCCGGCGATCCCGCTCCAGGACCTGGAGCGTGCTCCGCAGCTCGGCGGTGGCCCCTGCCCGGTCGGCGGTGTCGGCGAGCCAGCTCCGGTCGACCGCTTCGTCCAGGTCGAGCGCACCGACCAGCCGCAGGACGTCGACGAGCCCCTCGGCGTCACGGGCACGGCGGTCCGGCGAGAGCCGCTGCAGGTCGCGTTCCACCGACGTGATGACCGCAGGATCGAGCAGCTCGCGCAGCTCCGCACGACCGAGCAGTTCGCCGAGCAGCGTCGAGTCGAGCGACAGCGCCGCTGCCCGGCGTTCGGCGAGCGGGGTGTCGCCCTCGTACATGAAGGCCGCGACGTACCCGAACAGGATCGACCGGGCGAACGGCGACGGCTGCTCGGTCTCGGTCTCGACCAACCGGATCCGGCGCCCGGCGATGTCGTCGGCGATCCCGAGCAGTGCGGGCACGTCGTAGACGTCCTGCAGCACCTCGCGTACGGTCTCGAGCACGATCGGGAACGTCGGGTACTTCTGCGCGACCTCGAGCAGCTGCGAGGCCCGCTGTCGCTGCTGCCAGAGCGGCGACCGCTGCCCGGGGTTCCGTCGGGGAAGCAGCAGGGCGCGTGCCGCACACTCGCGGAACCGCGCGGCGAAGAGCGCCGAGCCGCCGACCTCGTCGGTGACCAGGGCCTCGAGGTCGTCGCGCTCGAACACGAACAGGTCGGCACCCGGCGGCTCGGCGTCGGTCTCCGGGATGCGCACGACGATCCCGTCGTCGGCCGCCATCGCGTCGCCGTCGATGCCGTGCCGTTCGCGCAGCCGTGCGGCGACGGCCAGGGCCCACGGCGCGTGCACCTGCATGCCGTAGGGCGAGTGCAGGATGAGCCGCCAGTCCCCGAGCTCGTCGCGGAACCGCTCGACGACGAGCGTGGTGTCGTTCGGCACGTGGCCGGTGGCCGCGCGCTGGTCGCGCAGGAACGTCAGCAGGTTGGTGACGGCACGCTCGTCCAGTCCGCCGGCGGCGACCCGGGCGCGGGCGTCGTCGTCCGATGCGCCCTCGACCTCGCGCACGAACGCACCGGTGGCCCGGCCGAGCTCGGCGGGTCGGCCGATGCCGTCGCCCTTCCAGAAGGGCACGCGACCGGGCTGCCCGAACGCCGGGCTCACGACGACGCGGTCGTGGGTGATCTCCTCGATCCGCCAGCTCGTGGCACCGAGGGCGAAGACGTCCCCCACGCGTGATTCGTAGACCATCTCCTCGTCGAGCTCGCCGACGCGGGACGCCTTCTCGCCGACCATGAACACGCCGAACATGCCACGGTCGGGGATCGTCCCGCCGCTCGTCACCGCGAGCCGCTGCGCACCGGGCCGCCCGGTCAGGGTGCCGTGCACGCGGTCCCAGACCAGCCGTGGCCGGAGTTCGGCGAACTCGTCGCTCGGGTACCGACCCGTGACCAGGTCGAGCGTCGCCTCGAACGCCGACCGGGGCAGGCCGCTGAACGGGGCGCTCCGCCGCACGAGTTCGAACCAGTGCTCGACGTCGAGGGTGTCGATGGACCCGGCCGCCACGGTGTGCTGCGCCAGGACGTCGAGCGGGTTCGCCGGCACCGAGATCGACTCGATCTGGCCCGAGACCATCCGCTCGACCGTGACCGCGCTGTTGACCAGGTCGGCCCGGTGCTTCGGGAACAGCACCCCGCGCGAGATCTCGCCCACCTGGTGTCCGGCACGACCGACGCGCTGCAGCCCGCTCGCGACCGAGGGCGGCGCCTCGACCTGGACGACCAGGTCGACCTCGCCCATGTCGATACCGAGTTCGAGCGAGCTCGTCGCGACGACGCACCGCAGCCGACCGGACTTCAGGTCGTCCTCGATGATCGCGCGCTGGTCCTTCGACACCGAGCCGTGGTGTGCGCGGGCGAGCACCGGGACGGAGGCGTCCGAGCCCCCGCCGGCGGTCTGCCCGGATCCCCCGATGAGCTGCGCCGGCGGCCGTCCGGCCCCCTGGGGCGCGACCGCGTGCGCCGAGGTGCGCGCCGGAGACTGCGGCCGCCCCCGTGCCACGGGCAGGCCGTCGTCGTCCGGGGACGCCCCCGCCGGCACCAGGGCGCCGTCGCCGGCGGCGGCGAGCACGCGTTCCTCGTGGATCTCGTTGAGCCGTGCCGTCAGCCGCTCGGCCAGCCGCCGCGAGTTCGCGAACACGATGGTCGAGCGGTGTTCCTCGATCAGGTCGACGACGCGCTCTTCGACGTGCGGCCAGATCGACCCGTTCGTCGGCGACTCGGACGCGTCCGCACCGACCGGCGGCGCCCCGAGCTCGGTCATGTCGTCGACGGGCACGACGACCCGCAGGTCGAAGGTCTTCTGCGCCGGCGGCGCGATGATCGTCACCGGGGCGCGGCCGCCCAGGAACCGCGCGACCTCTTCCGGCGGACGGACGGTCGCGGACAACCCGATGCGCTGCACGGGCTTGTCGAGCAGGTCGTCGAGGCGTTCGAGCGACACGGCCAGGTGTGCGCCGCGCTTGCTCGAGGCGACCGCGTGGACCTCGTCCACGATGACGGTGTCGACGTTCACCAGGGTCTCGCGTGCCTGCGAGGTGAGCATCAGGTAGAGCGACTCGGGCGTGGTGATGAGGATGTCCGGCGGCTGGCGCAGGAGCTTCTGCCGGTCGGACGACGGGGTGTCACCGCTGCGCACACCCACCGTGACGTCCGGTGGTTCGGTACCGAGACGGCGTGCGGTCTGGGTGATGCCGACGAGCGGGCTCCGCAGGTTGCGCTCGACGTCGACGCCCAGGGCCTTGAGCGGCGAGACGTAGAGCACCCGCGTGCGCTGCTTCGCCGGCGGCCGGTCGGTCGCGCTGATGAGCCGGTCGATCGACCACAGGAACGAGGCCAGGGTCTTGCCGGAACCGGTCGGGGCGATCACGAGCGCGTGCTGCCCGGTCGAGATGGCGTCCCACGCCCCGGCCTGTGCGGGGGTCGGTGCGTCGAAGGCGCCGCGGAACCACTCGGTGGTGGCGGGGGAGAAGCGCTCGAAGACGTCCGTCATGGTCCGTCCCATCCTGCCCGTCGCCACCGACAGCAGGCCGAGCGGACGTCGCTCTTGACAGAGCGATAGTTACCGATCTATCGTAAACACATCGCGATACGACGAAGACGATCAGGTCAGACCGGTCGCGAGCCGACTCAGCACGACGAAAGGACTCCTCATGCGCCCCTCGTATGACGACAACAGCAACACGTCCCCCCGCGACCAGCGCGGGTTCGGCCCGCGCGGCCCCCGCTTCGGCGGCGCGCGGCAGCACCACGGCGCCGGCTTCCCCGGCCGCGACCGCGGTGACCACGACCACGGCGGCCGGGGCTTCGGTGGCCGCGGGTTCGGCCCCGGCTTCGGCCCGGGCATGGGCTTCGGTCCCGGATTCGGCGGCCCCGGCTTCGGCCGCGAACGCCGTCGCCGCGGCGACGTCCGACTCGCGATCCTCGGCCTGCTGGCCGAGGGCCCGCAGAACGGCTACGCCGTGATCAAGACCATCGCCGAGCGCACCGGCGGCGCCTGGAAGCCGAGCCCCGGCTCGGTCTACCCGACGCTCCAGCAGCTCGTCGACGAAGACCTCGTGGTCTCGTCCGGCGATGGTCGCAAGACGCTCTTCGAACTCACCGACGCCGGCAAGGCCGAGACCGAGGCCAAGGCCGACGAGATCGCCGCGGCACTCGACGGGGCCCCTGGCATCCCGGACGCCCAGCGCGAGTTCTTCGAGGCGCTCCGGAAGACCATGGGCGTCCTGCACATGTACCGCAGCACCGCGACCGAGGAACAGGCCAAGGCCGCCACGGACAAGGTGGACCAGCTCCGCAAGGACCTGCTCCAGATCCTCGCCGACTGACGGACGTCACCCCGTGACGGACAGGAGGCCCGGTGCCAGCTGGCACCGGGCCTCCTGTCCGTCGTCGTGCGCCTACACCGCGTCGACGAACGCCGTCACGTCCGCGAGCTCCGCCGTCGACACCGCGTGCGGCAGGCCCGCGTAGGTCCGGTCGGTCACGTCGGTGTGCGCCGCGGCCCACGCCTGTGTCCGAACGGTGGCCTCGGGCGGGATCACCGGGTCGAGGTCGCCGTGCCCCAGGAAGACCCTCGGCCGCACAGCCGAGACGGCCTCGTCACGCGAATCCGTGACGCCCGGCACCACGAACCCCGACAGCGACACCGCGAACGCGAAGGCCGCGGGCCGTGCCCGCAGGAGCTGGAGCGCCATCGAGCCGCCCTGCGAGAACCCGAGCAGTCCGATCCGCGGGTGGTCTGCGGCGACGGAGTCGATCCAGTCGAGCACCTCGTCGACCGCGGCGTCGACCGCCTCGAGCGCGGGGGAGCCGGGGGTGCCGAGCGGGTACCAGCTGAAGCCGGGCCCCCACGGCATCGGTGCCCGGAGCGAGGCGACGGTCCACGCGGGCGGCAGCGCGGGGGCGAGTCCGAGCAGGTCGTGCTCGTTCGACCCCACCCCGTGCATCGCGACGAGCAGGGGTGTGCCCCGCCGGTCCGAGGCACTCCGTGTCCACTGCACCAGGTCCGCATCGATCATGTGGACAACGCTAACCATCCCCAACTCCCGCGCCTTCCGCCGAACTCGCTGCCGTCCCTGGTAGACACGGTGCATGTCCTCGCTGCGCACCCCCGATCCCGACTCCGGCTGGCTGTCCGACGAGGAGCTCGCGAACGTCCGCCGTCGTCTGCCGATCTGCTACGTCGAAGCGGTCCCCGTCCGCACCGACGGCCTCGGTGTCGTGACCGAGGTCGGGGTGCTGCTGCGGGTCTCCCCGAGCGGTTCGATCGCCCGCACCCTGGTGTCCGGTCGCGTGATGTTCGGCGAGTCGATCCGCACCGCACTGTTCCGCCACCTGGAGAAGGACCTCGGGCCGATGGCGTTCCCGCAGCTGCCCTCGAGCCCGGCGCCGTTCACCGTGGCCGAGTACTTCCCGCTGCCCGGTGCGTCGGTGTACACCGACGAGCGGCAGCACGCGATCTCGCTGGCCTACGTCGTCCCGGTCACGGGGACGTGCGAGCCCCGGCAGGACGCCCTCGAACTCACGTGGATGAGCCCGATGGAAGCCGCGTCCGACGCCGTCGCCGACGAGATGGAAGGCGGCCGCGGCGCCCTGCTCCGGGCCGGTCTCGCGTCGGTCGGCGCCCTGCACTAGCCCGACGGGGGCGGCCGTACCCAGCGCACGACGAAGCCCCGCGCACGACGAAGCCCCGCGCACGACGAAGCCCCCGGATCCGATCGGATCCGGGGGCTTCGCAGCGCGGTCGCGAACCGGCTTCAGTGCTTGTCGTTCTTGAAGCTGTCGGCGACGCCGTGCGCGGCGTCCTTGACGTCGGTGACGCCCTGCTTCGCCGAGGCCTTGCCCTGGTCGGTCTGGCCTTCGGCCTTCAGGCGGTCGTTGTCGGTCGCGTTCCCGACGGCTTCCTTGACCTTGCCTGCCGCCTTCTCAGCGGCGTTCTTGATGTCATCGATGCCAGCCATAGGCACTCCTTCCAGAAGCGGACGTGTTCCCCGTCAGCCGCTTGCGCGGCATCCGGTGAAGCAGACCGTACGCCCGCCGGGGTACCCCACCCCCAGCCCCCGCCAAGGTTTCGCCCCCGCCTTCACGCAGAACACCGGTGTTCGCGGATCACACCCCGGGATGCGGGGGTGCGAAACGTGAACACCGGTGTCTTGCGAGCACCGCCGGGCTCAGACCGACGGGCTCAGACCGCGCGGGTCGAGCGGGTGGTTCAGTGGCGGTCCGCAGCGCCGGCCGGACGGGAGGCGCGGCGCGAGCCACCACGACGGTTGCCGCCCGACTCGTTGCCGGACCGACCCGAGGCGTAGCCGCCCTCGGACGACCAGACGGCCGACGAGCCGCCGCGCACGACGTCACCGCTGCCGGAGCGGCGGTTGCCGCCGCTGCGGCGACCACCGGTCGAACCGGCGGCCGCGGCGCCGGAGCGCCCGGCGCCCTCGGAACGCGCGCCACGGGCCGGACGGCCCTGACGGCCCCCGGCCGAACCGGCGGACTCGCCAGCGGAACCGGAGCGTGCGGGCTGCGCCGCGCCTCCCGACCGACCGCCGCGACCACGGCGACGACCGCCACCGTCACCGGCGGACTCGGCCGAGCGCTGCTTGGGCTGACGCTGCTGGGTGGGCTGCTCCTCGGCGACGTGGCGGATCGGGGCGACCTCGCCGACGAGCGCGGTGACTGCGGCGGAGGTCGAGGTGACGTGCTGCGGCGTGACCTTGATCGCAGCCGCACGCATCATCTGCGCGACGTCGCGACGCTCGGCGGGCATCGTCACCGTGACGACGTCACCGGACGAACCGGCGCGCGCCGTGCGACCCGAGCGGTGCAGGTACGCCTTGTGCTCGGTGGGCGGGTCGACGTGGACGACGAGCTCGACGTTGTCGACGTGCACGCCACGGGCGGCGACGTCGGTGGCGACGAGCACGAGGGCCTCACCGGAGGAGAACTTCGCGAGGTTGCGCTCACGGGCGCCCTGCGACAGGTTGCCCTGCAGGTCGACGGCCGGGATCCCCTGGCTGCTGAGCTGCTTGGCGAGGCGCTTGGCGTGGTGCTTCGTGCGCATGAAGAGGATGCGGCGACCATTGCCCGAGGCGAGGGCACTCACGAGGTGCTTCTTCGCGTCGGCGTCGGCGACCTCGAACAGGTGGTGGGTCATCGCCTCGACGGGGCTGTTCGCCTCGTCGACGGAGTGCATCACCGGGTTGTGCAGGAACTTCTTGACGAGCTTGTCCACACCGTTGTCGAGCGTGGCGGAGAACAGCAGACGCTGTCCCTTCTCGGGGGTCGCCTGCATGATCTTGGTGACGCCGGGCAGGAAGCCCATGTCGGCCATGTGGTCGGCCTCGTCGAGGACGGTGACCTCGATGTCGCCCAGGTTCACGTGGCCCTGCTGCATGAGGTCGGCGAGGCGACCCGGGCAGGCGACCACGACGTCGACGCCGCCGCGCAGGGCGTCGACCTGACGACCCTGACCGACGCCACCGAAGATGGTCGTGGTGTTGAGACCCATGGCCTTGGCGAGCGGGGCGAGCGCGACGTCGATCTGCGTCGCGAGCTCACGGGTCGGGGCCAGCACCAGCGCGCGGGGGCGACCGGCGCGGCGCTTGCGGCCACTGGCGGCGAGGCGGGCGACCAGCGGGATCGCGAACGCGATGGTCTTGCCGGAGCCGGTGCGGCCGCGGCCCAGGACGTCCTTGCCCTGCAGGGAGTCCGGGAGCGTGTCCGCCTGGATGGGGAACGCCATGTCCTTGCCCTGGTCGGCGAGGACGGAGACCATCGGCGCGGGGACGCCGAGGTCGGAGAAACGGATGTCTTCGGTGGTCATGGTGACCTTTCGAGCCGGAGCGAGCCGGCTGTGGGCGCACTTGCGAGGCAGCGCGCGGGCGGGATGCGCGCCAACGGATGTGGCTGGCGCAGTCGCCGCAGCAGAGAAGCCTGGGCACCTTCGTGAGGTGCTCGATCATCGACCGGAGTCCGGAGACAGGTGGTCGGGAGTTCGGGGCGTCCGTACGACGCACGAGGCGATCGGCGCCTCGAGTACGACCAGCATAGCGTGCAGATGCCCGGATCAGCGAGGGCCGGGTGGATCGCCCCGCGCATGCGAGGATTCCGGGGTGCGCATGCGAACCGTCTTGTTGACCACCGCGATGGCCCTGGTGGCCGTCCTCGGTACCGCCGGCTGCGCCGAGGCTGCGACGACCAGCGCGGCCGCCAGCTACCGGAACCTGCCGACCTCGGGCCCTGTGGACTACCAGCTCGGCGGCGGCTACACCCCGCCGTCCGGCGTCACGATCGTCGAGCGGGACAGCACCGACCGCCCGGCGAAGGGCAAGTACAACATCTGCTACGTCAACGGGTTCCAGACGCAGCCCGAGGCCGCCCGCACGTGGAAGAAGTCCTACCCGTCGGCGATCCTCCGCGACCGCGCGGGCAAGCCGGTCGCTGACCCGGGGTGGCCCGACGAGATGCTCCTCGACACCCGGACGGCGGCCAAGCGTGCCCTGATCACGAAGGTGCTCGCGAAGACCGTTGCCCGCTGCGCTGACCGCGGGTTCGACGCGGTCGAGTTCGACAACCTCGACTCCTGGACCCGCAGTGGCAAGCGGCTCACCCGTTCCGGCAACCTGGCGCTCGCGAAGTCGCTCGTCGCCAAAGGACACCGGCACGGCCTGGCCGTCGGGCAGAAGAACACACCGCAGCTCGGGGCATCCGGCCGGAAGCAGACCGGGTTCGACTTCGTCGTCGCCGAGGAGTGCGTGCAGTACCGGGAGTGCGCGGCGTACACGAAGGCCTACGGCGGGCGGGTCATCGACGTGGAGTACTCGGACACCCTCAAGCGCTCGTGGGGGTCGGTGTGCACGCTGAAGAGCCGTCCGGCCATGACGATCCTGCGCGACCGCGACCTGGTGACCCCGAAGGACGACGCGTACGTCTACAAGCGCTGCTGATCGCTCGGGCGTTCCTTCCCAGAACGCGTGCGATGCCTGGTCGAATCGGGCGGAGCGGGTCGGAACTCCCGACTGGGTACGCCCGGAACGACCGGGTACGCCCGGAAGCGCCAGCCAGCCGGGCCAGCCCCGCGCAGCCCTACGCTGGCCAGGCCTCGCGCAACGCGGTCGCGGCCTGGTCCGCCGACAGCCCCGCCGAGCGCGCCGCGCCGGCCAGGGCACGAGCGGCCTCGGCCACGGCGTCCGGGACCGCTGCCGGCCGCACCACCCGGGTGCCGGCGCCCCGTGCGGTGTGCACGAGCCCGGCTTCCTCGAGCAGCTGGTAGGCCTTCGCGACGGTACCGGCGGCGAGGCCGAGCTCGTCCGCCAGCCCCCGCACGCTCGGCAGCCGTTCGCCGTCCACCAGGTACCCGGCGGCGATCTGCGCGGCGATCTGCGATCGGACCTGCTCGAACGGGGGCACGCGGCCGCCGACGTCGAGGGCGACGAGTCCTGTCATGCGTTCCACCCTAGAAGTCGTACTGCTCGCCGACGGGGATCGGGACCGGCACGGTGTTGCCCGGAGGCGCGAGCGGGCACGCCCACGCCGGGTCGTACGCGCACGACGGGTTGTAGGCGAAGTTGAAGTCGAGCACGAGCGACCCGAGGTCGTCGCCGCCCAGGTCCGAGCCCTTGATGGTGTCGAGCAGGTAGCGGCCGCCGCCGTAGGTGCCGCGGGCCTTGCCGGCGCTGGCGTCCTTGACGGGCACGAACACCCCGCCCGCGTAGCCGCCGTGCTTCCAGACGTCGAGGGTGCCGACACCGGGGACCCGCACCAGGCCGAGGCGGTCGAAGTGGACGACGCCGTCGGTGCCGGTCTCGAAGTCGAAGTCGGCGGGCTCCGTGGCCTCGATGCGAACCTGGAAGCGCCAGGCGGGGTCGTAGTCCGGCACCGGCAGGGACTCGAAGTCGCGGGCGTCCTCGTCGAGCAGCGGCGACGCCGGGTGCTCCGCGAACATCGCGTCGCGGGTCTCCCGCCAGAGCGCGTGCGCCGTCTGGGGGTCCGGCGTCGCGCGGACACGGCGGTACAGGTCGAACGTCATCCGCCGCCAATCCGTCGTCGCCAGCGTGCTGCGCACACGGTCGTCGGTCGTCGGCTCCTGGGGGCGCGTCTGGCTCACGTGGACGAGGCTACGCCCGCTGCGCGGTGGACGGGAGGCCCGACCCGCGTCGCGTCACGCGCCGTCGGTCCGCCAGGTGGGCGCGAGGGCACGCATCCGGAACGCCCGCCACTGCCAGATGACCCACATGCCGGGCCACAGGGTGAGGCCGAGGGCGGCCGGTCGCATGCGGTAGGTCAGGCGGTCGAGCAGCAGGGTCCGGCCACCCGGTGCGGGGAGGACGGCCATCCGGTGCGACATCGTCATCCGGCCGAACAGCCCGGACGTGCCGCCGCCGTTGTCGCGCTGCACGGGGACCCCCTGGATCTCGTACAGGTCGAGGTCGACGTGCGTGTCGCCGCTCGGCACCAGGCCGAAGGCATCCGCGGTGATCGGGTGCGGGTGACCGGGTTCCCACCGCTCGGGGAACCCCTGCGGATCGCGTGAGCGGTACGCCAGGAACGGCTTCGTCACCGCCACCATCACGGACGGGGACAGCAGGGCATCGCGCACGGCGTCGACCGGCGCGTCGAGGACGATCCGGAGGCCGACGTGCATGCCGGTGACGCTACGCCCGCGGGCTGGGCGCTGCTCCGTGCGTCGCCCATGCGGGCATCACGCCCGTCGCGGCGCGGGGATCAGGCGTGCCGGGCCGACCGGCGGCGGGACCCCTCGGCGCGGTCGTGCCGGCGGAGCCGCTCGGCCAGTCCGAGCCGGACGGCCGGCCACTCCGACGCGATGACCGAGAAGACCACGGTGTCGCGCAGGGCGCCGTCACGGCCGATCGCGTGGTTCCGGAGCACGCCGTCCTGCTTGGCGCCGAGGCCCGCGATGGCCGCGCGCGACTGCAGGTTGTGCCAGTGGGTGCGGAACTCGACCGCGATGCACTGCCACGCCTCGAACGCGTGCGAGAGCATGAGCAGCTTCGACTCGGTGTTGATCCCCGAGCGCTGGGCGGACTTCGCCAGGAACGTGCTGCCGATCTCGACGTGACGGTTGCCCGTGTCGATGTTCATGAAGGTCGTCGCGCCCACCACCCGCCCGGTCGGCCGGTCCCGCACGGCGAAGGGCACCATGCGGCCGGCATGGTGCTCGGCGAGCCGCCGGTCGATCTCGGCCTCGACCTGTGCCGGAGCGGGCACCGAGGTGTACCAGGTGCGCCACAGATCGCCGTCCGCGACCGCCGCCCGCAGGTCTTCCGCGTGCTCCTGCCCGAGGGGCTCGAGGGTCACACGGTCGCCGGTCAGGGTGGGCACGGGGGCGATCTCCATGACCATGCATCCTACGGTCGCCGACCCTGGCGGAACCCGGTCGGACAGCGACCCTGTGGAGAGGGACAGCATCGCCCCGGCGGCTATCGTGACGGACGTGGCAGAACGCACCCAGGAGAAGTACCAGGTCCGGTTCGCGTGGGGTCCCGGAGGCGCGGCACGCATCGCCCACGGCACCCACCTGCTCGTCTGGGTCGACGCCCTGCCGCCGAGCCCCGACGCCGCCGCGCAGCGGCGCGCGCTCCGGAACGTGAGCGCCCAGCTGCCGGAGGGTCCGGAGGTCGTGCTCGGCCACCTCGGCAACGCGGCGGCGGTCGCGGAACGGGTGACGGGCCTCCAGGCCGCACGTGGTGACCGATGCGTCGTCGCGATCGTGGCCGCCGGGCTGCACCACACCGCGACCCTCGACGACGCGGCCGAGGCGGCGGGGGAGTCCGTCGACGTCGCCGACGCACCCGACTTCGCCGTCGAGGACCTGCTCGCCGCCGGAGCCGTCGTCGACGCACTCACCGAGGTCGGCATCGACCACACCTCACCCGAGGCCGCTGCGGCCTGCGCGGCGTACACGGGGCTCCGCCGTGCCGTGCGGCACCTGGTCAGCGCGTCCGAGGGAGCCGCCGTCCTGAGCCGGGACGACGTGCACGCGGCGCTCGCCGCAGGCCCCGACCTGCCCGTCCTGCGGGAATCGGGGGAGCGCGCGTAGCGTTCGCCCCGTCACGGAACCAGCGAGCGAAGGAGCAACGCCATGAAGGCAGTCGTCGGCGACACGGTGATCGCGGAGGCCCCGGAAGAGGACCTCATCAAGATCGAGGGCAACTGGTACTTCCCGCCGTCGAGCGTGAAGACCGAGCTCTTCACCGAGAGCCCCACCCAGTACCACTGCCCGTGGAAGGGCGACACCCAGTACTTCACGGTGAACGTGGACGGCCAGGCGCTGCAGGACCGCGCGTGGTCGTACCCGACGCCGATCCCGTCGTCGTTCGAGCGTGTCGGCAAGGACTACTCGGGCTACGTCGCGTTCTGGAAGGACGTCCAGGTCGTCGCGTGACGACCGCCGCGCCCTGACCGGTGTGCCTCAGCCGGTCAGGGTGAGCACCACCAGCGCGATGTTGAGCGCCACGATGACCGCCGCGATCACCCACGCCACCACGCGGGTGATCGCGGCGTTCACGTCGGTGCCCATCACGCTCCGCCGTGACGTGTAGACCACGAGCGGCACGATCGCGAAGGCGATCCCGAAGCTCAGCACCACCTGGCTGACGACGAGCAGCATCGTCGCGTCGATGTGCAGCGCGAGCAGCACGATCGCGGGCACCAGGGTGATCGCCCGCCGGGCCACCAGCGGGATCCGCACGTGCAGCAGCCCCTGCATGATCTCCGCCCCGGCCATGCAGCCCACCGAGGTCGAGGCCAGGCCGGACGCCAGCAGTCCGACGGCGAAGAGCACCCCGACGACCGGGCCCACGTTCTCGGCGATGGCCCGCTGCGCCCCGGGGATCGAGTCGGTGCCCGCGACGCCCGGCAGGGTGGCCGCGGCGAGGACGAGCATCGCGATGTTCACCCCACCCGCGACGATCAGGGCGAGCCCGACGTCCCACCGGGTCGCGACGAGCACCCGGCGACGCTCCGGCCCGGCGGGGACGTCCCCGTGACGGTCCCGGGCGAGCGCCGAGTGCAGGTACACGGCGTGCGGCATCACGGTCGCGCCGAGCATCGAGGCCGCGAGCAGCACCGACCCGGCGCCCTCGAACCGCGGCACGAGCCCGGCGACCAGGTCGGCCGGTGTGACCCGGGCGAACAGCAGCCCGGCGCAGAAGCCCACCGTCAGGATCGCGAGCATCGCCGTCACCACGGTCTCGAACAGGCGCGTGCCCCGGCGGCTGTGCAGGGTCAGCAGCAGCATCGAGACGAGCCCGGTGATGATCCCGCCGACCACGAGCGGCAGGTCGAAGAGCAGGTAGAGGGCCAGCGCGCCGCCGATCACCTCGGCGATGTCGGTCGCTGCCGCCACGATCTCGGCCTGGCCCCAGAACAGCAGGCGCGGCGCGCGCCGCATCCGCAGGCCCAGGTGTTCGGGCAGCGACTTGCCCGTCACCACCCCGAGCTTGGCGGACAGGTACTGCACCACCACGGCGCTGGCGTTCGCGGCCACGAGCACCCAGAGCAGCAGGTAGCCGTACTCGGCCCCGGCGGTCAGATTGGCGGCGACGTTGCCCGGGTCGACGTAGGCGATGGCTGCGACGAAGGCCGGTCCGAGCAGGGTGAGGCCGGCTGCACGACGACGCGGGGCACCGGGTGGGCGCTCGTCGAGCCGGGTGCTGGCAGTGTCGGTCATGCACCGATCCTGCCAGAGGATTCGGGGCGCCGAATCTTTTTCTTCGCCCTTGCTGCGTTCGGTGGCCACCACGCCCGTGCGCGTGCCGTGCGCGGTCGCGATCCGTCGGCTGGGATGCCGTCGAGCGACGGTTGGTGACCGCTCGGCGGAGGCGAGCGGGGTGTCGTGACCGCTCGCGGAAGGCGGACGGGAGGCCCGTGGCGGCGCTGCCACGCGCCTCCCGGCCGGTGGCTGGTCGCGACTCGTCGCTTGTGTTGCGTCGGCTGGTCGCGATCCGTCGGCGGCGAGGCCGTCGGGCGACGGTTGGTGACCGCTCGGCAGAGATGAGCGGGGCGTCGTGACCGCTCGCAGAGGGCCGGTGGCTGGTCGCGAACGGCGGACTGGAGGCCCGTGGCGGCGCTGCCACGCGCCTCCCGGCCGGTGGCTGGTCGCGACTCGTCGCTTGTGTTGCGTCGGCTGGTCGCGATCCGTCGGCGGCGAGGCCGTCGGGCGACGGTTGGTGACCGCTCGGCAGAGATGAGCGGGGCGTCGTGACCGCTCGCGGAAGGCCGGTGGCTGGTCGCGACTCGTCGCTTGCTTCGCGTCGGCTGGTCGCGATCCGTCGGCTGCGCCGCCGTCGGGCGACGGTTGGTGACCGCGCGGCGGTGGTGAGCGGGGTGTCGTGACCGCTCGCGGAGGGCGGACGGGAGGCGGTCAGGCTGTGCTCAGTGCCTGCTCACTCCGCTGCCCGGCGGGCGCGGTGCGCCCGGACCTTCGCACGGTTGCCGCACCGCTGCATCGAGCACCAGCGCCGGGTCCCGCCGCGCGACGAGTCGTAGAACACCAGGCCGCAGTCCTCGGCCGAGCAGCGGCTCAGCCGGGTCGGGCGGCCGTCGGCCTCGACGTCGTCGAAGCCGACCTCGGTGAAGAGCGCGACGGCGTCGCGCGCGACGCTGGACAGGGCCTGGGCCAGGCGGACCCGGTTGGCTCCGGCGCGGCGTCGGCCACCCGGGAGGCTCGGGGGCACGTCCGGCAGGGCGGCGAACAGGTTGACGGTGTCGATGTCGTCGGGCGCGGGGCGCGTGCGGCCGGCTCCGGCGCGCAGGCCCGCCGCCACGGCGGTGCGCTCGGCGGCCGTGCTCGCCGGCGCGGGGGCGGCGGCGACGGCCAACCGGGCGATCGCGGCGCGCAGGGCGCGGGCGTCCTGCAGCTCGCGGCCGCTGGCGCCGACGTCGATCGGCTCGGTGTGCTCGCTGAGCCACTCGTCCAGGTCGGCCGGGCTCGCGAGCAGTTCGCCGAGCTGCGACCGCGGGCGTCGTCCGGCGGAGTCGTCGGCGAAGCCACCCGTGTGCGCGAAGTCGAGCGCGATCCGTCCGGCGTCGAAGAACCAGGAGGAACCGGCGTCCGTGCGGATGTGCTGCCCCGTGTGCATCCGCCCAGGCTAACGGGTTACCGGCGCGCCTCCGTGCGTCGGGCACCTCATGCGGTAGTCGACGCCATCGTGGCCGCGTCGTCGTCGGCGGTCCGGCGCCGCCAGGTGATGACGTTCCGGGCGTCGAACCGTCGGGAGCAGCGGGCACAGGCCAGGGGGCGTGTGGGGGTGCGGTACCGGAAGTGCTCGTGGCCCGCGGGGCAGCTGCCGATCCACGGTGCGAGCTCGCTGGCGATCGGCCCGTCGTGCAGGCGGGAGCCGGTGTACCCGATCGACGCGGCCGTGCGCTTCCACTTCGGTCCGTGTGCCGCCCGTGCGCCGGCGAGGGCGTGGGCGACCTCGTGCAGCAGGACCTGCTCGACGTCGTGATCGGAGAACCGGGTGGCCAGGTGACGGCTCACGGTGATCCGCTTCCGCGCGAAGTCGCACTGGCCGGCGCGGGTCTTCGCGTGGTCGAACCCGAACGCCCAGGTGCCGGCGCCGAGGTGTTCTGCGATCAGGGCCTCGGCGCGGAGCCGGACGGTCTCGAGCGCGGTCACTGCTCGGCGCGCGGGTCGGCCTGGCCCTTCTTCGCTGCCCGGGCCGCGATCCGACCCCAGATGTCGTCGGCCTCGGTCCGCGCGGCGTCGGGCGCACCGAGCACGCGACGGCGGATCGGCGGGGCCTGCTTCACCGGCTCGGCGACGCGGGTGACGGGTTCGTCGTCCTCGGCGCGACGGGCGGCGACCTCGCGGGCCGTCCGGGGCTTGTCCGACGGTTCCGCCGGGTGCGTGATGGCGGCACGCATCGCGGCCTCGACCGCGGTGCGCAGGGCGTCGGTGCGCTCCGACGGCGCCCCCGCCTGGCGGAAGGCCTGGTAGGCCCGCGACAGGGCGGCGCGCGCCTCGTCGAAGCGGTCGTTCTCGAACAGCGACCAGCCCTCGATCTCGGCGGCGGCACCTTCGAGTTCCGGCCACTCCTCGGTGGCGGCGGTGTCGCGGGCCATGGCGGCTTCGTTGGCGGCGCGGTCGTGGCGCCCCAGGTCGTGCAGGACGTGCGCACGACGGATCCGCGCGGCGACCTTGTCCTGGCGCTCCCCGGTGAACATCGCGAGACGGAACACCTCTTCCGCGATGACGAGCGACTCGTCCAGACGACCGAGCAGACGGAGCAGCTCGGCCCGTTCGGCGAGGGCGTCGGTGCTGCGGCTCTGACCGAGGTCGCGGAGCCGCTGGTGCACGGCGTCGACGTCGACCGCGGGTCGCAGGCTGATGGGCGCGAAGGTGCTGCCCGGGCTGACCCCGGCCGTCACGGGAGCCGCGTGGCGCGGTTCACGGGAACGGTCGGACGGGTCGGGCAGCTGGCGGTCGTCGGGCGGGAGGGACATCGGTTCGAGGGTAGCCGCGGTCTGCCGGGAGCCGTCGGTGCGACGCGCTCAGGTTGCGCGGGTGCGGCGGTCCGGGGTGCCCGGCGGAACGACCGACGGCCCGCCGTGCCGGAGCACGACGGGCCGTCCGGAGCGGTCGATCAGGAGTTGGCGGCCACCGCGGCGGCAGCGGCCACGCCGACGTAGGTGACCAGCGTCGCGATCGTGGCGACGACGGCCAGGACGATCGCGAAGATGCCCCAGCCGCGACCACGCTTGGTCACGGCGGCGATGATGCCCTGCACGAGCGCCCAGAGCCCGAGGATCGCGGCGACGCCGGCGATCACCGCACCGACACCGATCTGCGAGATGACGGCCGGGTCGTTCATGAGCTGACGCTGCAGCTCCTGCTGGTCCGGGGTGGCACCGCTGCTCGGGACGAGGTTGTTGATCGCGTCGCTGTTGGCGAGCGCCGACCCCATCACGTACCCACCGATGACGCCGATCACGAGCGCGGCGAGTCCGAGGACGAACGCCACCACACCGAGGGTCTTCTTCTTGGGCTTCGGCTCGTCGTAGCTCTGCCAGGCCGGGGCACCGGAGTGCGACGGCGCGGCGGCGTACGGCTGCTGGTCGTGGCCCTGCTCGTGACGCTGCTGGTCGTTCCAGCTCGGCGTGCTCGACGGCTGGTCGTACTGCTGCTGTCCGTACTGCTGCTGCCCGTACTGACCCTGCTGCTCGCCGTTCGGCTGGCCGTACTGCTGCTGGCCCTGCCCGTACTGCTCGCCGTACTGCGGGGTCGAGGTCGGCGTCGGGTCCACCCGCTCGCCGTACCGCGGGGCGTCGGCGTCGGGCCGCTGCTGCGGGGCTTCGCCCCAGCTCGGCGCCTGGCCGTCGCCCGTCCGGTCCTGGTCGTTCCGGTCGTCGTTCGTCATCAGGGTTCCCATCGCTCGGTCGCGCACCTGCGCGGTCGTTCAGACCATCCTGACAGCCGGACCGGCCGAACGCCCGAAGTCCGTCCCCGGCGAGGCCCCGCGCGGGCGTCAGCCCCCGAACACGCTCCGGTTCGGCTCGGGGGACGCGACCGCCGTCTGGTCGGTGACGATCGGCGCTCCGGCGATGAACGAGCGGAGCTCCGCACCGTGCACGACCTTCGCCGGCATCGGGTCCGACGAGTACCGCCTGGGCATGTCCGCCACCGGCAGGTCGGTCGGCGAGCCGAGCAGCACGATGTTGCCGAACCGTCGGCCCTTGAGCATCCCGGTGTCCGCGACCGCGGCGACCGAGGGCAGCACCGACTGCAGGGTCGACGCCTGTCCGCGGGCGAAGGCCAGCCCGGCGCCGTCGGCCACGTTCACCGCGACGATGCCCGTCGGCGACAGGAACGCGGCGACCTCGCGGTAGAACTCGACGCTCGTCACGTGGGCGGGGATCTGCGAACCGCCGAACACGTCCACCACCGCCAGGTCCACCGTGCCGCGCAGGCCGGCGGGCAGCTTGCCGAGGACCTCGCGGGCGTCGCCGTACCGCACCCGGATCGAGGCGCCGCGGGGGAACGGCAGGGCCTCGCGCACGTGCTCGACCAGGTCGCGCTCGAGCTCGATGACCTGCTGCCGCGAACCCGGACGCGTCACGGCGACGTAGCGGGGCAGGGTCAGTGCCCCGGCGCCCAGGTGCAGCGCCGTGACCGGGCCGTCGGGCAGCAGGTCGATCGCGTGCCCGATCCGCCGGATGTACTCGAACGCCAGGTGGGTCGGGTCCTCGAGGTCCACGTGCGACTGGGGGGTGCCGTCCACCACCAGGGTGAAGGACCCCGGCCGGTGCCGGTCCGGCTCCACCACCGAGTACCCCGCACCGATCCGGAACCCGTCGAACGCATCAGCCATGCGGTCAATGGAACACCACCGCGATCACCACCCGCGTCCCCACCCCTGGTTGGTGTGCCCGGGGGACACCCGGAACGAGGCTGATCACACCGGTCGGGAAGGCCCCGCCGGACCACTTCGAAAGGCACACCATGTCGGTCCAGCTCCTCGCGAACGTGCTCATCGGCCTCGCCCTCGTCGGCCTCCTGGCGTACCGGCAGGCGACCTGGCGGTCCCTCGACCCGGCGCGCATCTGGCGGGGTCCGCTCGTCATGGCGATCGTCGGGGTGGTCGTCCTCGCGCAGACCACGACGACCGTCACCACCACCGACGTCGTGTTCCTCGGACTCGAGGCCCTGCTCACCGTCGCCGTCGGCCTGGCGATGGGGGCCATGACCCGGTTCCGCACCGTGACGACACCGGACGACAAGGGCCGGACCCTGCAGTCCCGCACCGGTTGGCTCGGCGCCGGCCTCTGGATCGTCCTCATCGCCGCCCGCATCGGCCTCGACGTCCTCGGTGGCCACCTCGGTGCGCACCTGCTCACCTCGACCGGCACGATCCTGCTCGTGCTCGCCCTGAACCGAGCCGCCCGCGCCCTGGTCGTCGACCAGCGCATCCCCCGCGGGACCGACCGCTCGGCGACCGCCGGCCGCGGCATGATGGTGCGGTGAGCCTGCCGACCGAACCGGAGCGGACCGACCCCGCCGGGGTCCGGTCCCGCTCCGGCGTCTCGTGGCTGCTCAACGGCGTGGGCATCGCCGTGGTCGCCTTCTGGTTCGTCCGGAACGGCGTCCTGCTCCACCACCCCGCGTGGGTCTGGGTCCTCGGGGCCGCTGCGCTCGCCGCCTGGGCTGTCCGTGAAGGGGCACGCACACCCCGGGTCCTCGTCGCCGCAGCCGGCGTGATGGTCGCCGCCGGATCGCTCACCGTGGTGCCGACCGACTCGCTGCTGGTCGTGCCGGTGATCGTCGGGCTCGTCGTCCTCGGTGCCGACCTCCGCCTGCCGGTCTGGACGGCCGCGGTCGCCGCGCTCGCCGCCGTCGTGGTGGTCGCCGTCACCGCGACGCTCGAGCAGACGTCCGTGCAGTTCGTCCTCGGCGTGAGTGGCGGGCTGCTGCTCGGCGTGCTCGTCGGGTTCAGCCGTCGGCAGGCGCGGCTCACGACGGCGCAGGCCCGCGAGACCGAGCGCCAGCAGCAGCGCGCACGGCTCCTCGCCGACCGGTCGCGGGCGTCCCGGGACATCCACGACGTCCTCGCCCACTCGCTCGGCGGCCTGGTGCTGCAGCTCGACGCGGTCGAGGCCCTGCTGGAGGCCGGCCGCGTCGACGAGGCCACCCGCCGTGCCGGTGACGCCCGCGCGCTCGCCGCCGACGGTCTGGCCGAGGCGCGGCGTGCGGTGCACGCGCTCCGCGACGAGCCGCACTCCGGACGACCAGTTCCCGACGAGCCCCGGACCCACCGACCGCAGCCCGACCAGCCGGAGCCGACCCGTGCCTCCAGTCCGTCCGCAGACCGCGGGGCGGGCCTGACGGCCCTCGTCGACGCGCACCGCTCGTTCGGCGGCGAGGCCGTGGTGCAGGGCGACGCGACCCTCGCGGTCCTCGACGACGCCCACCGTGCCGCCGTGGTCCAGGTCGTCCGGGAGGCCCTCAGCAACGCCCGCAGGCACGCCCCCGGCCGCCCCGTGTCCCTGTCCGTGATCCGGGACGGCGACGCCGTGGACGTCGTCGTGGCGAACCCGTTGCCCAGCGGCGGCCAGGGGCTGCTCGGGATGCGCGAGCGGTTCGCGGAACTCGGCAGCGAGGCCACGGTCGAGGCCGAGCGTTCCGACGACGAGTTCGTCGTCGCCATGCACCTGCCCGTCGACGGCACGCGCGAGGCGGACACTGCGGACGACGCGGACGCGGCGGTCGTCGCCGAGGACGACCGCTCGTGACCATCCGGGTGCTCGTGGTCGACGACCAGGCCATCGTCCGCGACGGCCTGGTGACGGTGCTGTCGCTCGTGCCCGACCTGCGGGTGGTCGGGCAGGCGGCCGACGGGGCCGAGGCGATCGCCGCCGTCGGCCGGGACACACCCGACGTCGTCCTGATGGACCTGCGGATGCCGGGCGTCGACGGGCCGACCGCCACCGCACGGATCGTCGCCGAGCACCCCGGGGTCGCGGTGCTGGTGCTGACGACGTACGCCGACGACGACTCCATCGTCACCGCGATGCGGGCCGGGGCGCGTGGCTACCTGACGAAGGACGCCGGGCGGGCGGAGATCGCGGCCGCGGTGCGTGCGGTGGCCGCGGGGCAGTCGACCTTCGACGCGACGGTGGGAGCGCGGCTCGTGGCACACCTCGTCGGTGGTGCCGGTGCCGGTTCCGGTGGCCCTGCTGCTGCGCCTGCGGAGCCCGATCCCGGCCCGGCGCTCGGTGCGCGGTTCCCGGACCTCACCCCGCGCGAAGTGGACGTCCTCGAGCGCATCGCCGACGGTCGGACGAACCCCGAGATCGCCGCCGAGCTGTTCCTGACGGTGCCCACCGTGAAGTCGTACGTGAACCAGGTCTTCGCGAAGCTCGGGGTCCGCACCCGCGCCGAGGCCGTCGCCCGCGTCCTGCGCTGACCGTCGGCAGCCCGACGTCGTCCCCGGGTGACGCACTCGGGACAGGTGGATGCGTGCACATCGACGGCCAGCGGACGCCAAGACTCGTCGCCTACCGTTGACGCCTGTCGTCACGACGCCCGAGCGTCGATGCGTGTGTGCCCCACACCCCACGCGTCCGCCCGGACACCGTGACCACGACGTGCCCCTGAGCGCCCCCACCGCTCGAGCGTGCGCGCCGTCGGCGTGCTGCTGCGCGCCACCCCTCCGGCCACCCGCGCGCGCTGGCCGTCGAACGCACCGCACCCGATGACGAGTGCACCACTGCTGATCCGCCGCAGGAGACCTCCGTCATGACCGCCGACACCATGAGCGTGCCCACCACACGCCGCACCACCCCGGACCCCCACCGGTCCGGGAGCCGACCCACCCGGGCGATCCGGGCCTCCAGGCCGTTCCACGCCGACCGCGAGGCGGCGCCGACCTGGATGCGCGTCGTCGGCACCGCGCTGTTCGTGGCCGGCGCCGGGCTGTCCGCCGCCGTGCTCGGCTGGCCGGGCGATGCACCCGAGGTCGCGCTCCTGGTGCCGGGACTGCTCGCCGTCGCCCTCGGACTGCTGCTCGTCCTCGCCCGTGCCGGGTTCACCGTCACCGAGCGGCACGTGACCCTGCACTTCCGTCCGCTCCCGCCGCGACGCATCGCGCGCCGGCGGATCACCGACGTCCGTCTGGTCGAGGCGGACGCGGCCACCTACGGCGGGGTCGGCCTGCGGATCCGTCGCGGCGTGCGGGCGCTCATCCTCACGCCGGGGCTCGGGATCGAGCTCACCGACGACCGGGGGCGGGTCACGTTCGTCCGCACGCGGCGTCCCGAGGACGCGTTCCGTGCGCTGGCCGGACTGCCGGGCGGGCCGGGAGGCGCGGATCGCGTCGATCGCGAGCGTCTGGGCTGAGCAGGGGGCGCGTCCGGGCTGCACATCGGATGCGTCTCGGCTGCCTGCGCAGGGGAATGGAAGCGGCGTCCGGCGGCTTATACACGCCACTGCCGAATCCGGTCAAGCCGGGACTGGACAGCACGCCGCGGAGCGAACTATGATGACAGTTCGCGCTCCCTGGCATCCGTGTCGTCATATTTCGGTCGACGCAGAGTTCTGAGACAGAAACTCATCTCGCCCTGGTGCAGCCGGACCCGTATATGGCGGCGGGTACCGCTCACGGAGATCATCCCACACGTGCACCGACGTTCCGCGTCAGGCACGCGTCGGCGTGGTCGCAGGGCTTGCACTCTCAGGGTTCGCCGAGCGATCAATCCACTCACCTACACACTGCTCGTCAGTGTCGGCCCGACGGGGCCTACCGGAGGTCACACCCTTGGCTGCTGCGCCCAACGCATCCACCAACCCCAAGAACGGTCGCAACCACTCGCGACTCTCGTTCGCCAAGATCACGGACACCCTCACGGTTCCTGATCTGCTCGCACTCCAGACGGAGAGCTTCGACTGGCTCGTCGGCAACGACGTCTGGAAGGCCCGCCTCGCCGAAGGGCAGGAGCAGGGTCGCACCGACCTCGCGCTGCACTCGGGGCTCGAGGAGATCTTCGAGGAGATCTCCCCGATCGAGGACCTCGGCGAGACCATGCAGCTCTCGTTCACGGCTCCCGAGCTCGAGGACCCGAAGTACTCGATCGACGACTGCAAGGAGCGCGGCAAGACCTACGCCGCTCCGCTGTACGTCAACGCCGAGTTCATGAACCACATGACGGGTGAGATCAAGACGCAGACGGTCTTCATGGGCGACTTCCCGCTCATGACCGAGCGCGGCACGTTCATCATCAACGGCACCGAGCGCGTCGTCGTGTCGCAGCTCGTCCGTTCGCCCGGCGTGTACTTCGAGCGCCAGCAGGAGAAGACCTCCGACAAGGACATCTACTCGGCGCGGATCATCCCGTCGCGTGGTGCCTGGCTCGAGTTCGAGATCGACAAGCGCGACCAGGTGGGCGTGCGCATCGACCGCAAGCGCAAGCAGTCCGTGACCGTCTTCCTCAAGGCCCTCGGCCTGACGAGCGAAGAGATCATGGACGAGTTCCAGGGCTTCGCGTCGATCGAGTCGACCCTCGAGAAGGACGCCGTCCTCACGAAGGAAGAGGCGCTCAAGGACATCTACCGCAAGCTCCGCCCGGGCGAGCAGGTCGCTGCCGAGGCCGCGCGTGCGCTCCTCGACAACTTCTACTTCAACTCGAAGCGCTACGACCTGGCGAAGGTCGGCCGGTACAAGGTCAATCGCAAGCTCGGCATGGACGCCCCGCTGTCCGACTCGGTGCTCACCGTCAAGGACATCGTCGCGACGATCAAGTACCTGGTGTCGCTGCACGCCGAGCGCACCACGATCGACGGCATCCGTGACGGCGAGCCGGTGCAGCTGCGCCTCGACGTGGACGACATCGACCACTTCGGCAACCGTCGCATCCGCGCCGTCGGCGAGCTCATCCAGAACCAGGTCCGCACGGGTCTGTCCCGCATGGAGCGCGTCGTCCGCGAGCGCATGACCACGCAGGACATCGAGGCGATCACGCCCCAGACGCTCATCAACGTGCGTCCGGTCGTCGCCGCGATCAAGGAGTTCTTCGGGACCTCCCAGCTGTCGCAGTTCATGGACCAGAACAACCCGCTCGCGGGTCTGACGCACAAGCGTCGCCTGTCGGCCCTCGGCCCGGGTGGTCTGTCCCGTGAGCGTGCCGGCGTCGAGGTCCGCGACGTCCACCCGTCGCACTACGGCCGCATGTGCCCGATCGAGACCCCGGAAGGCCCGAACATCGGCCTGATCGGCTCGCTCGCGTCGTTCGGTCGGATCAACTCGTTCGGTTTCATCGAGACCCCGTACCGTCGCGTCGTCGACGGCGAGGTCACGAAGACCATCGACTACCTCACTGCTTCGGAAGAGGACGACTTCGTCGTCGCGCAGGCCAACGCCCCGCTGACGAACGACTTCCACTTCGCCGACGACAAGGTGCTCGTCCGCAAGAAGGGCGGCGAGGTCGAACTCGTCGCCAAGGGCGAGGTCGACTACATGGACGTCTCCCCGCGCCAGATGGTGTCGGTCGCGACGTCGCTCATCCCGTTCCTCGAGCACGACGACGCGAACCGCGCCCTCATGGGTGCGAACATGCAGCGTCAGGCCGTCCCGCTGCTCCGCTCCGAGTCGCCGCTCGTCGGCACCGGCATGGAGGGCTACACGGCCATCGACGCCGGCGACGTCGTCACCGCCGACAAGGCCGGTGTCGTCTCCGAGGTCTCGGCCGACGCCGTCACCCTGCAGCTCGACGAGGGCGGCACGCAGACCTACTACCTGCGCAAGTTCGACCGCTCCAACCAGGGCACGAGCTACAACCACCGCGTCATCGTCTCCGCAGGCGAGCGCGTCGAGCAGGGCGAGGTCATCGCCGACGGTCCCGCGACGGAGAACGGCGAGCTCGCGCTCGGCAAGAACCTCCTCGTCGCGTTCATGCCGTGGGAGGGCTACAACTACGAGGACGCGATGATCCTGTCGCAGAACCTCATCAAGGACGACACGCTCTCCTCGATCCACATCGAGGAGTACGAGGTCGACGCCCGCGACACCAAGCTCGGCAAGGAGGAGATCACCCGTGACCTCCCCAACGTCAGCCCGGACCTGCTGGCCGACCTCGACGAGCGCGGCATCATCCGCATCGGTGCCGAGGTCCGCCCCGGCGACATCCTCGTCGGCAAGGTCACGCCGAAGGGCGAGACCGAGCTGAGCGCCGAGGAGCGTCTGCTCCGTGCCATCTTCAACGAGAAGTCGCGCGAAGTCCGCGACACCTCGCTCAAGGTGCCCCACGGTGAAGAGGGCACGATCATCGGCGTCAAGGTGTTCGACTCGCAGGACGGCGACGACGAGCTCGGCTCGGGCGTCAACCAGCGCGTGGTCGTCTACATCGCCCAGAAGCGCAAGATCACCGCGGGTGACAAGCTCGCCGGTCGTCACGGCAACAAGGGCGTCATCTCGACCATCCTCCCGGTCGAGGACATGCCGTTCCTCGCCGACGGCACCCCCGTCGACATCGTCCTCAACCCGCTCGGCGTCCCCGGCCGCATGAACTTCGGCCAGGTGCTCGAGATCCACCTCGGGTGGCTCGCCAAGCAGGGCTGGAACGTCGAGGGCATCCAGGAGTGGGCCGAGAACCTGCCGGAGGCAGCGCACAGCGCCGAGCCCGGCACCAAGGTCGCCACCCCGGTGTTCGACGGTGCGTACGAGCGCGAGATCGAGGGCCTCCTCGACTCGACCCTCCCGAACCGCGACGGCGAGCGCCTGATCGGCTCGTCCGGCAAGGCGCAGCTCTTCGACGGCCGCTCCGGCGAGCCGTTCCCGGAGCCCGTCTCGGTCGGCTACATGTACATCCTCAAGCTGCACCACCTGGTCGACGACAAGATCCACGCGCGTTCGACCGGTCCGTACTCGATGATCACGCAGCAGCCGCTGGGTGGTAAGGCGCAGTTCGGTGGACAGCGATTCGGTGAGATGGAGGTGTGGGCGCTCGAAGCGTACGGCGCCGCCTACGCCCTCCAGGAGCTCCTGACGATCAAGTCCGACGACATCCTCGGCCGCGTGAAGGTCTACGAGGCGATCGTCAAGGGCGAGAACATCCAGGAGCCCGGTATCCCCGAGTCCTTCAAGGTCCTCATGAAGGAGATGCAGTCGCTCTGCCTGAACGTCGAGGTCCTCTCGGCCGACGGCCAGGCGGTCAGCCTGCGCGACAACGATGACGAGGTCTTCCGCGCTGCGGAGGAGCTGGGCATCAACATCTCCTCGCGGTTCGAGTCGTCCTCCGTCGACGACATCTGATCCCGCCCGTACATCGAAGCCTGAATCAGCAAGAGAGAAGAACATTGCTCGAAGCAACTTCCTTTGACGCCATTCGGATCGGCCTCGCAACCGCCGAGGACATCCGTCAGTGGTCGTACGGCGAGGTCAAGAAGCCGGAGACCATCAACTACCGCACCCTGAAGCCCGAGAAGGACGGTCTGTTCGGCGAGCAGATCTTCGGTCCTTCCCGCGACTGGGAGTGCGCCTGTGGCAAGTACAAGCGTGTCCGGTTCAAGGGCATCGTCTGCGAGCGCTGCGGCGTCGAGGTCACCAAGTCCTCGGTCCGTCGTGAGCGCATGGGCCACATCGAGCTCGCTGCCCCCGTCACGCACATCTGGTACTTCAAGGGCGTCCCGTCGCGCCTCGGGTACCTCCTCGACATGGCACCGAAGGACCTCGAGAAGGTCATCTACTTCGCGGCGTACATGATCATCGACATCGATGAAGAGGGCCGTCACGCGGACATGCCGGGTCTCGAGAACGAGATGCGTCTCGAGATCAAGACCCTCGAGGGCCAGCGCGACTCGATCATCGCCGACCGCCTCAAGAAGCTCGAGGACGACCTCGCAGCCCTTGAGGAAGAGGGTGCGAAGGCCGACGTCAAGCGCCGCACCAAGGACACCGCCGAGAAGGAGATGTCCCAGGTCCGCAAGTCGTTCGACGAGGACATCACCCGTCTCGAGCGTGTGTGGGAGGACTTCCGCAACCTCAAGGTGGGCGACCTCAAGCCCGAGGACGCCGTCTTCCACGAGCTCCAGGACCGGTTCGGGATCTACTTCGACGCCTACATGGGCGCCGAAGCGATCAAGCTCCGGCTCGAGGCGTTCGACCTGGCCGCCGAGGCCGAGGCGCTGCGTCTGCAGATCGCCGAGGGCAAGGGCCAGAAGAAGATCCGTGCGATCAAGCGTCTGCGCGTCGTCAGCTCCTTCCTCGCCACCGGCAACTCGCCGGCGGCGATGGTGCTCGGCGTCGTGCCGGTCATCCCGCCGGAGCTGCGCCCGATGGTGCAGCTCGACGGTGGCCGGTTCGCCACGTCGGACCTCAACGACCTCTACCGTCGTGTGATCAACCGCAACAACCGTCTCCGCCGCCTGCTCGACCTCGGTGCTCCCGAGATCATCGTGAACAACGAGAAGCGCATGCTGCAGGAAGCCGTCGACGCGCTGTTCGACAACGGTCGTCGTGGACGTCCGGTCACGGGTACCGGCAACCGCGCCCTGAAGTCCCTGAGCGACATGCTCAAGGGCAAGCAGGGTCGTTTCCGCCAGAACCTGCTCGGCAAGCGTGTCGACTACTCGGGCCGTTCGGTCATCATCGTCGGCCCGCAGCTGAAGCTGCACCAGTGTGGTCTGCCCAAGCAGATGGCGCTCGAGCTCTTCAAGCCGTTCGTCATCAAGCGCCTGATCGACCTGTCGCACGCGCAGAACATCAAGTCGGCCAAGCGCATGGTCGAGCGTTCGCGTCCGCAGGTGTGGGACGTGCTCGAGGAGATCATCCGCGAGCGCCCCGTCCTGCTGAACCGTGCGCCGACGCTGCACCGTCTGGGCATCCAGGCGTTCGAGCCGCAGCTCGTCGAGGGCAAGGCCATCCAGCTCCACCCGCTCGTCTGTGCTGCGTTCAACGCGGACTTCGACGGTGACCAGATGGCCGTGCACCTGCCGCTGTCGGTCGAGGCCCAGGCCGAGGCACGCATCCTGATGCTCGCCTCGAACAACATCCTGAAGCCGTCCGACGGCCGCCCGGTGACCCTGCCCGCACAGGACATGATCATCGGTCTGCACCACCTCACGACCGTCCGCGAGGGCGCCGTGGGCGAGGGCCGTGCGTTCTCGTCGGTGGCCGAGGCGATCCTGGCGAACGACCAGCACACGCTGCACCTCAACGCGATGGTGAAGATCCGCATGACGGGTGTCCACTTCGCCGAGGGTGAAGCCCCCGAGGGCTACGAGCAGGGCGACACGCTGCTGCTCGAGACGACCCTGGGCCGTGCGCTCTTCAACGAGACCCTGCCGGCGAACTACCCGTTCGTCCAGAAGGTCACCGACAAGGGTGTGCTCTCCGCGATCGTCAACGACCTCGCCGAGCGCTACTCCAAGACCGAGACGGCCGCTGCGCTGGACCGGATCAAGGACGCCGGCTTCTACTGGGGCACCCGCTCCGGTGTGACCGTCGCCCTGTCGGACGTCGTGACGCCTCCTCGCAAGAAGGAGATCATCGCGGGCTACGAGATCCAGGCCGCCAAGGTGCAGGGCGAGTTCGACAAGGGTCTGATCACCGACTCCGAGCGTCGCGCCGACCTGATCAAGATCTGGACCGAGGCCACCAACGAGATCGCACAGGAGATGCGGGACAACTTCCCCGTCGACAACACGATCAACCGCATGGTGTCGTCCGGTGCTCGTGGTAACTGGCTGCAGGTCCGCAACATCGCCGGTATGCGTGGTCTGGTGAACAACCCGAAGGGCGAGATCATCGCCCGCCCGATCATCAACTCGTACCGCGAGGGCCTGACCGTGGCGGAGTACTTCATCGCCACGCACGGTGCTCGCAAGGGTCTGGCCGACACGGCGCTCCGTACGGCCGACTCCGGCTACCTGACCCGTCGTCTCGTCGACGTCTCCCAGGACGTCATCATCCGCGAGGACGACTGCGGTACGACGCGTGGCCTCGAGCTGCCGATCGCGACCGTGGACGCCGACGGCAAGCTCGTCCGCGACCCGCGCGTCGAGAACACCGTGTACTCCCGCACCCTGGCCACCGAGGCCGTGGACGCCAAGGGCACGGTCGTTGCAGAAGCCGGTGAGGACGTCGGTGACGTGCTCCTCGAGAAGCTGCTGGCAGCCGGTGTCGAGAGCATCAAGGTGCGCTCGGTCCTGACCTGCGAGTCGGCCGTCGGTGTCTGCGCGAAGTGCTACGGCCGTTCGCTCGCCACCGGCAACCTGGTCGACATCGGTGAGGCAGTCGGCATCATCGCCGCGCAGTCCATCGGTGAGCCCGGTACCCAGCTGACGATGCGTACCTTCCACACGGGTGGTTCGGCCTCGGCCGACGACATCACCCAGGGTCTGCCGCGTGTCACGGAGCTATTCGAGGCCCGTACGCCCAAGGGCGCGTCCCCGATCGCCGAGGCCCCCGGCCGCGTCGTCGTCGAGGACACGGACAAGGGCCGTCGGATCATCCTGACGCCGGACAACGGCGACGAGCCGTTCATCTACCCGGTGCTCAAGCGTGCGACGCTCCTCATCGAGGACAACCAGCACGTCGAGCTCGGCGAGCAGTTCATCGCCGGCACCGTCGACCCGAAGGAAGTCCTCCGGGTCAAGGGTGTCCGAGAGGTCCAGAAGCACCTGGTCAACGGTGTGCAGGACGTCTACGGCTCGCAGGGTGTGCCGATCCACGACAAGCACATCGAGGTCATCGTCCGCCAGATGCTCCGCAAGGTCACCGTCGTCGACCACGGCGACACCGACCTGCTGCCGGGTGAGCTCGTCGACCGGTCGCGCTACAACGCGCTGAACCGTGCGGCGCTGCAGGAGGGTCGCAAGACCGCCTCGGCTCGCCAGGAGGTCATGGGCATCACGAAGGCGTCCCTCGCGACCGAGTCGTGGCTGTCCGCCGCTTCCTTCCAGGAGACCACCCGCGTGCTCACGCAGGCGGCCATGGAGGGCAAGCAGGACCACCTCGTCGGCCTCAAGGAGAACGTCATCATCGGTAAGCTCATCCCTGCCGGGACGGGCCTCAGCCGGTACCGTGACGTGGACGTGAACGCGACCGAAGAGGCGAAGGCGGAGCGGTACCCCAACCGCATCTTCGCTGACGACTCGTCGTTCTCGGACGCCGACCTGAGCTTCGTCGACTTCGACAGCTTCTCGTCGGACGACTTCACGCCGGGCACGTACAACTGAGCCTGATGTGATCCCACGAAGGCCCCGTCTCCGCAAGGAGGCGGGGCCTTCGTCGTGTCGTCACCACGTGACGGCCTGGAGGCACGGTGCCCGGCCGCCACGGGCCTCCCGTCCGCCGTGGGGTCGCGGCTAGAGCGCGCGGCCCGCGCCGTTGTCGCGGCCGGAGCCGCGACCGGTCTCGTCGACCAGCGAGAACAGGCTCAGCACGTTGCCGTCGGGGTCGCGGACGTCGAACCAGTCGACCGCGCCGTCGACGCACTCGACGGGGCCGATGTCGATGCCGAGCGCGCCGATGCGTGCGTGCTGCGCGGCGACGTCGTCGACGCCGAAGCGGACGCTGACCGGGTTCTCCTCGGCCTGTTCGTCGACGTAGAGCTGGATCCAGATGCCGCCGACCTCGTACTCGGCGACGCCGTCCTCGGGTTCGAGGTCCGGCTCGGTGCGCTCGAAGACCGCGCCGTACCAGAGGCAGGACGCCTCGATGTCGGTGACGGGCAGCCCCACGGTCACGCTCGTGATGTCCATGTCTCATCATGTGCCCGGGCGGGGGCGCGCGTCGAGAGGGATTCCGCTGCCTCGCGCTGTCCGGCCCGTGTCGACCTGGTGTCGTTCGTCGCGGTGTTCCTCCACAGGCGGCATCGCGCCGATGTCCTCCACCGACTGCCGGTCGGAGGCCACGGAGCGGTCCGCGGTCCGTGAGGCTGGTCGTCATGTGCACCCGAACGACCGCAGCGAGACCGCACCGACGGCACCCCGACGGGGAGGTGACCGGCACCGTGTCCACCTCGGCGCTGCCCCTCGTCACCGCGTTGGTCGGTCTGCTCGGTCTCGCGATCGGGTCGTTCCTGAACGTCGTCGTGCACCGCATCCCCGCCCGGCTGTCGGTCGTCGCCCCGGCCAGCTCCTGCCCCGGCTGCGGCCACGAGATCCGGGGGCGCGACAACGTGCCGGTGGTGTCCTGGCTCCTCCTGCGTGCCCGGTGCCGTGACTGCGACGCGCCCGTCTCGGCTCGGTACCCGCTCGTCGAGGCCGCCACGGGCCTCCTGTTCGTCGCGGTGACCGTGCTCTCGGTCCTCGCACCGTGGTCGACGTCGGCGGCACCGGACGGTCTTCCCGGAACGATCCACGCGGCGACCCTGCTCGTCGCGCTCCTGTACCTGATGGCGATCAGCATCTCGTTGACGCTCATCGACCTCGACACCCACACCCTGCCGAACCGGATCGTGCTGCCGGCGTACATCGTGTTGCCCGTGCTCCTGCTCGTGGCATCGGCGGTGTCCGGGGACTGGGGCGCCGCGGTCCGCGGGATCGTCGGTCTCGTCGTCCTCGGCGGTGTCTACCTCTTGCTCGCGCTGGCGGTCCTCGGCGGGATGGGACTCGGGGACGTGAAGCTCGCCGGCGTGCTCGGTCTCGTGCTGGCGTACCTCGGATGGGGACCCCTCGCGGTGGGTTCTTCCGCCGCGTTCCTGCTCGGCGGTACCTTCGCAGTCGTCCTCCTGGCCGTGCGCCGGGCGGGCCGCCGGAGCGGGATCCCGTTCGGCCCCTGGATGCTCGCGGGTGCCTGGCTCGGCATCGCCGTCGGTGCGCCCGCGTGGGATGGCTACCTGCGCCTGCTCGGACTCGCCTGACGCCTCGTCACGCGCTGCCTCACCAGACCGACCCGAAGACGGTCACGGGGAAGGACCGCCCATGTCGAAGAGCATCGTCGGCGTCGACATCGGCGCCGCCGCGATCCGTTCCGTCGAGGTGCAGGACGCGGACCGGGTGAGATCGACGATCCTGCGGTTCGCCGAGGTGCCGGTACCCGTCGGCGCGACGAAACAGGGCGAGGTGCTCGAACCGAACACCGTGGCGGGCGCACTCCGCCAGCTCTGGTCGATCGGGCGCTTCCGCTCGAAGGACGTGACGACGGACGCAGGCGGCACCGCGGCGGGCTGATCCGACCCGCACGGACCGGTGTCGGCCGCGCCACGCCGACATCACTTCCGCGACGCCCGTCGCGGAGATTACGATGCTCACGGCGCCGTGTCCGCGGCTGCTCATCCCCTCTCGAACGGTCGGCTCGAATCGGCCGTTCCTCGTCGTGCCCGGAGTCGCGCGTGTTGGTCGGAATCGTGGAGTTCCTCGGTTGGTTCGGGGCGGTAACCGTCCTTGCTGGTTACATCTTGTTCTCCACGGGCAGGATCCCGAACGGTCCGCTCTACCAGTTGCTCAACCTGGTCGGCGGCCTCGCGGTGGCCGTCAACGTCGCGGCCCACCACGCCGTCCCCTCGACGATCGTCAACGGCATCTGGGCGATCGTCGCCGTCGTCGTCCTGGTGAAGATGCTCCGTGCGCGTCGCGCGGCGAAGCGCGACGGGTCCGCTGCGGCCGAGCCGCCGGTCCTGCACGCGGAGCCGCCGGCCACGACCGGGGTCCTGCCGGTCATCGGGCCGGCGCTGCGCGACCACGAGCCGGAGGGGGCCGGCGAGACGGACGCGACCACGGGCCTCCAGCAGGTCGACCTGGCGGACGCGACGGTCGCGACGGACCCGACCCGCCCGACGACGTCGGATCTCGTGCCCGCGACGGTGCCGGAGGCGCCCGCCCCGATGACGGAGACCGTCCCGATCATCACGGCGACCATCGCGCTCGCCCTGGTCGCCGCAGCGCAGGAGCAGTCCGACCGTGCGCACGCCGACGACACGGACCACGCCGAACCCGCTCGCTGACCAGCCGGTCGGCGATACGATCGGCCCATGTCCCGGTGGCTGATCGCGACGATGACGTCGATCCTCTTCATCGCGCTCGTGATCGCCGTCACGGGCTTCGAAGCCCTGCTCGCCGACGTCGAGGTCATCTCGCAGCCCGACGCCACCCCGTACCTCGGGCCCGCGATGGTGGTCGGCGGCGCGGTGGTCGTCTTCCTGGCGACCGCGGCGGGTGTCCGCGACGGCAACCCCGGGGTGACCGCCCTCGTCGCGGCGGCGACCGTCTACCTGGTCATGCTCGGCGTCGGAGCCGTGGGCTACGCACTCGTCCGCTCGGACGCGACCGAGCTCCTCGTCTTCCCGGCGGGGTACGCCCTCGGCCCGTTCGTGGTCGGTTCCGTCGTGGTGGCGCTCCTGTCGGTGCTCGGCGGGATCGCGACGGCTCGCCACCAGGCGCGGACCGCGGGCGGCTCGGTCGCGACCGACGGGACGCACGCGACCAGCGGCGCGGACGGGTCGGGCGGACTCTCCGGGCACAACCGGACGAACGCGGGCGAGGGACCCGCCGAGCGGTAGTCTTCGGACAGCACGACGCACACCAAACGGGGGAACGATGAGCGACCAGCACGCGCAGGATCCGGACCAGCAGGGCGGCTGGGGCGCCGTCCCGCCGGTGGCCTCGATCCGTGGCACCGACGGCGCGTCCGCCGCAGCCGGCCAGACGGTCGGCCCTGGTCCTGCGGTCGGTCCCGGCGCCGGCTTCGCCGGAGCGCCCGGCGCCGGCTTCGCCGGAGCGCCCGGGCCGGTGCCGCAGCGTCCCCGCCGGAAGCTCCGCCGCGGGCAGCTCATCGGGATCATCTCGGGTGGCACCGCCGTCGTCCTGCTGCTCGTCGCCGGGGTCGTCGGGTACTCGGTCGGTTCCGCCTCGCACTCGGCCGACCGCCCCGTGCGGGCGTTCCTCGACGACCTGACGGCCGGACGCGTGGCCGACGCCCTCGACGACGCGGGCATCGAACGTGGGAAGTCCGACGTGCTGCTCGGTGACGCCGCCTACGCGAAGGCATCGGACAAGGTCACCGGGTACCGCGTCGCCGCGACGCGGACGGACGGCGACACCGCGACCGTCCGGGCGTACCTGCGCCAGGGTGGCCAGGACGTCGCCGCGACCTTCACGCTCGACAAGACCGGGACCGACTGGGGTGTGTTCCCGGTCTGGGAGCTCCAGGCCCCCGAGCTCGGCTCGGTCGACGTCGCCGTGCGCGGACCCTCCGGTGCGTCGGTCACGGTCGCAGGCCGGAACGTGCGGACCGCGAAGGACGGCACGGTGAGCCTCCGCGCGCTGCCCGGTACCTACGACGTCGCCTTCGACGGCGGCAAGTGGACCACGGCACGTGGTGGATCGGCGGACGTCAGCGGGTTCGGCCGGACGACGTCGACCCCGGTGCAGATGACGACCACCCTCACGACCGCGGGGCAGCAGGCCGCCAAGCGAGCGGTGGACGACTGGGTGGACGGCTGCATCGCCTCCACCGACGCCGCGCCGGCCGGCTGCAGCTTCTACGCGTACGGCCAGAACCCCGCGTACACCTACACGAACCAGAAGTGGACGCTCGAGACGCGGCCGACGGTCCGGGTCGGCAGCTGGACGACGAACGGCTGGTTGATCACGACGACCACGTTCGGGCGGGCGAAGTACACGGCGGACATCTCGGGTGCCGCCGGCACCGGAACGGCGTCCGCGGGGCCGCTCAACGTCAACGCGAGCGGGTACGTCACCGGCTTCTCGAGCGACGGTGCGACGTTCCGCTCGGCGGTGGGCAACGGCTCGTCCGACACCGGCTCATGACGGTGTCGGTTCCCGGGGTGACCCGGATTGATTTCGTCCCGTTCCGCGGGTAGTCTCTACCGGGTGTGCGCCCTCGGGCGCGCCCGAAAAGTCCGGCGAGCGGGATCGCCCAGCCGGACCACTCCGTCCCCCACTCGAACACCCGCCGTCCGGCGGTGATCAGCGTGGGACGAGGAAGCCGGCGGAACGCGCCGGCCAGAGAGCACGAGCGAAGAACCAGGAGAACAGTTGCCTACTATTCAGCAGCTGGTTCGCAAGGGTCGTACGCCGAAGGTCACCAAGACCAAGGCGCCCGCCCTGAAGGCGAACCCCCAGCAGCGTGGTGTGTGCACCCGCGTCTACACCACCACCCCCAAGAAGCCGAACTCGGCACTGCGCAAGGTCGCTCGTGTCAAGCTCTCGAACGGCACCGAGGTCACGGCCTACATCCCCGGTGAGGGCCACAACCTCCAGGAGCACTCGATGGTGCTCGTCCGCGGCGGTCGTGTGAAGGACCTCCCGGGTGTGCGGTACAAGATCATCCGTGGCGCCCTGGACACCCAGGCAGTCAAGAACCGTAAGCAGGCTCGCAGCCGCTACGGTGCGAAGAAGGGTTGAGTTAGATGCCTCGTAAGGGTCCCGCTCCCAAGCGTCCCGTCGTCGCCGACCCGGTCTACGGTGCGCCGATCGTCAGCCAGCTCGTCAACAAGATCCTGCTCGACGGCAAGAAGGGCCTCGCTGAGCGCATCGTCTACGGTGCACTCGAGGGCGTTTCCGCCAAGAACCAGCAGGACGCCGTCGTGACGCTGAAGAAGGCGCTCGACAACGTCCGTCCGACCCTCGAGGTCCGCAGCCGCCGTGTCGGTGGCTCGACCTACCAGGTCCCGGTCGAGGTCAAGCCGCACCGCGCGAACACCCTCGCGCTCCGTTGGCTCACCTCGTACGCCAAGGCCCGTCGCGAGAAGACGATGACCGAGCGTCTCATGAACGAGATCCTCGACGCGTCCAACGGCCTCGGTGCCGCGGTCAAGCGCCGCGAGGACACGCACAAGATGGCCGAGTCGAACAAGGCCTTCGCCCACTACCGCTGGTAGTCCCGGCACCGTCCGCGCGCCGGTGGTCAAGAACCCCGGCGCCCGGACGGCCGCCAACCTCTCCTACAACTCTTCCGGAGGAACCCTGTGGCACAGGACGTGCTCACCGACCTGAACAAGGTCCGCAACATCGGCATCATGGCGCACATCGATGCCGGCAAGACCACGACGACCGAGCGCATCCTGTTCTACACGGGCATCACGCATAAGATCGGTGAGGTCCACGACGGCGCTGCCACGATGGACTGGATGGCGCAGGAGCAGGAGCGCGGCATCACGATCACGTCGGCCGCGACGACCTGCTTCTGGGACAACAACCAGATCAACATCATCGACACCCCCGGTCACGTGGACTTCACGGTCGAGGTGGAGCGTTCGCTCCGCGTCCTCGACGGTGCCGTCGCCGTGTTCGACGGGAAAGAGGGCGTCGAGCCCCAGTCCGAGACCGTCTGGCGTCAGGCCGACAAGTACGAAGTCCCGCGCATCTGCTTCGTCAACAAGATGGACAAGCTGGGCGCCGACTTCTACTACACCGTCGACACCATCGTGAACCGCCTCGGCGCGGAGCCCCTCGTGCTCCAGCTGCCGATCGGTTCCGAGAGCTCGTTCGAAGGCGTCGTCGACCTCGTCCAGATGCGTGCACTCACCTGGCGCGGCGACGCCAAGGGTGACGTCGCGATGGGCGCGAAGTACGAGATCGAAGAGATCCCGGCCGACCTGCAGGACCGTGCCGCCGAGTACCGCGAGAAGCTCATCGAGCGCGTGGCCGAGGCGGACGACGTCCTCATGGAGCGCTACCTCGAGGGCGACACCGACTTCTCGGTCGCCGAGATCAAGGCAGCGATCCGTGCCCTCACGGTGAGCAGCACGCTCTACCCGGTCCTCTGCGGTTCCGCGTTCAAGAACCGTGGTGTCCAGCCGATGCTCGACGCCGTCATCGACTACCTCCCGTCCCCGCTCGACGTGCCGCCGATGATCGGCCACGACGTCAAGGACGAGGAGAAGGAGATCATCCGCAAGCCCGACGCGACCGAGCCGTTCTCGGCGCTCGCGTTCAAGGTCGCGGTGCACCCCTTCTTCGGTCGTCTGACCTACGTGCGCGTCTACTCCGGCTCGATCGAGTCCGGTGCCCAGGTCATCAACTCGACCAAGGGCAAGAAGGAGCGCATCGGCAAGATCTTCCAGATGCACTCCAACAAGGAGAACCCGGTCGCCAACGTGACCGCTGGCCACATCTACGCGGTCATCGGCCTCAAGGACACCACCACCGGTGACACCCTGTGCGACCCGACCAACCAGGTCGTCCTCGAGTCGATGACGTTCCCGGAGCCGGTCATCGAGGTCGCCATCGAGCCGAACACGAAGGCTGACCAGGAGAAGCTCTCCACGGCCATCCAGAAGCTCGCCGAAGAGGACCCGACGTTCCGCGTCGAGCTCAACGCCGAGACCGGTCAGACGACGATCAAGGGCATGGGCGAGCTCCACCTCGACATCCTCGTCGACCGCATGAAGCGCGAGTTCCACGTCGAGGCGAGCGTCGGCAAGCCCCAGGTGGCCTACCGCGAGACGCTCACCAAGATCGTCGAGCGCTACGACTACACCCACAAGAAGCAGACCGGTGGCTCCGGTCAGTTCGCGAAGGTGCAGATCGCGCTCGAGCCGATGGAGGTCACGAGCGAGAAGGTCTACGAGTTCGTCAACGCGACCTCCGGTGGCCGTGTCCCGCGCGAGTACATCCCGTCGGTCGACGCCGGTATCCAGGACGCCATGCAGGTCGGCATCCTCGCGGGCTACCCGACCGTCGGCGTGAAGGCCATCCTCAAGGACGGCGCGGCGCACGACGTCGACTCGTCCGAGATGGCGTTCAAGATCGCCGGCTCGATCGCCTACAAGGAAGCGGCTCGCAAGGCCGGTCCGGCGATCCTCGAGCCGATCATGGCCGTCGAGGTCCGTACTCCTGAGGAGTACATGGGCGACGTCATCGGTGACCTGAACTCCCGTCGTGGCCAGATCGCCTCGATGGAGGACGCCTCGGGCGTCAAGGTGGTCCGCGCGAGCGTGCCGCTGTCCGAGATGTTCGGCTACGTCGGCGACCTGCGGTCGAAGACCTCTGGTCGTGCGGTCTACTCGATGACCTTCGAGACCTACAGCCAGGTCCCGGCCAAGGTCGCCGAGGAGATCATCGCGAAGAACGCGGGGGAGTAGCGCTCAGCGCTTCTCCACAGGCGGGGGCGCCCGGCGACGGGCCCCTCGCCACCAAGTAAAGTACAGACACACACCGCGCACCAACGGTCCCGAGCCCATCCAGGGCCGGCCGGGGGTGACGCTTCCGAGTCCTGAGGAGGACCCACAGTGGCCAAGGCCAAGTTCGAGCGCACCAAGCCGCACGTCAACATCGGAACCATCGGTCACGTCGACCACGGCAAGACCACGCTCACGGCGGCGATCACCAAGGTTCTGCACGACCAGTACCCGGACCTCAACGAGGCCCGCGACTTCGCGCAGATCGACAACGCTCCCGAGGAGCGCCAGCGCGGCATCACGATCAACATCTCGCACGTCGAGTACCAGACCGAGAAGCGTCACTACGCGCACGTCGACGCCCCCGGTCACGCCGACTACGTGAAGAACATGATCACGGGTGCGGCACAGATGGACGGCGCGATCCTCGTGGTCGCCGCCACCGACGGCCCGATGCCCCAGACGCGTGAGCACGTCCTGCTCGCCCGCCAGGTCGGCGTCCCCTACATCGTCGTCGCACTGAACAAGTCCGACATGGTGGACGACGAGGAGATCCTGGAGCTCGTCGAGCTCGAGGTCCGCGAGCTCCTCGGCTCGCAGCAGTTCGACGAGGACGCCCCCGTCGTGCAGGTCTCGGCGCTCAAGGCGCTCGAGGGCGACGAGAAGTGGGTCAAGTCGGTCCAGGACCTCATGGCCCAGGTCGACGAGCACGTGCCGGACCCGGTGCGCGCCACCGACCAGCCGTTCCTGATGCCGATCGAGGACGTCTTCACGATCACCGGTCGTGGCACCGTCGTCACCGGTCGCGTCGAGCGTGGCACGCTCAACCTGAACGCCGAGGTCGAGATCGTCGGCATCCGCGCGACGCAGAAGACCACGGTCACGGGCATCGAGATGTTCCGCAAGCTGCTCGACTCCGCGGTCGCCGGTGACAACACCGGTCTGCTCATCCGTGGCCTCAAGCGCGAGGACGTGGAGCGCGGCCAGGTCGTCGTGAAGCCGGGTTCGGTCACGCCGCACACCGAGTTCCAGGCGAACGCGTACATCCTGACCAAGGACGAGGGTGGGCGTCACAACCCGTTCTACGCGAACTACCGCCCGCAGTTCTACTTCCGCACCACGGACGTCACCGGCGTCATCACGCTGCCCGAGGGCACCGAGATGGTCATGCCCGGTGACACCGTCGCCATGACGGTCGAGCTGATCCAGCCGATCGCCATGGAAGAGGGCCTCCGCTTCGCCATCCGTGAGGGTGGTCGTACGGTCGGCGCCGGTACGGTCGAGAAGATCATCAAGTAACTCCGGTTCCTTGCGACAGCGGGGTCGGGCCTTCGGGTCCGGCCCCGCTTCGTCGTACCCGGCCACTGGCGCGCCGTACAGGGCGCCGGACAGGAGGCACGGGGCGGGGTCGGCCACGGGCCTCCTGTCCGCCCCGTGCCCCGTCACAGGCTTCACGGAGTTGGCTCGGGCACGTGACCCGCCTCCGCAGATCCGCGACCTCCGGTCGCGGCTACCACCGCGTCCGTTCCGGACGCGGTTTCTCGTTCCGTGACCCCGACGGCAAGACCGTGACCGATCCGGACGAGCGCCGTCGGCTCGAGGAGTTCGTGATCCCGCCGGCGTGGGACGACGTCTGGATCTCGCCGTACCCGAACGGCCACATCCTGGCCACGGGCACGGACGGTGCTGGCCGTCGCCAGTACATGTACCACCCGTCGTGGCGTGAACGGATGGACCGGATCAAGTACGACCGCGCGCTCGCGCTGGCGGAGTCGTTGCCGGTCGCCCGTCGCGGTGTCACACAGGACCTCCGCCGGCCGGAACCGGACCGCCGGCGCGCGCTGGCCGCAGCCTTCCGGATGCTCGATCAGGGGTCGCTCCGGGTCGGGTCCGAGCGGTACGCCACCGAGCACGGCAGCCGCGGGCTGTCCACGCTGCTCTGCGCGCACGCCCACGTGTCCGGCGACGACATCGAACTCGACTTCCCCGGCAAGAGCGGGCAGGAGTGGTCGTCGTCGATCCACGACCACGACCTGGCGCGGGTCATCGTCGGCATGAAGCGTCGCGGACCCAATGCGCGTCTGCTGTCGTTCCGCGAGCGCCGTGGGGCGGAGTGGGAGCCGCTCTCCGCCGAGGACATCAACGCCTACGTGAAGGAACGTGCCGGCGACGAGTTCACCGCGAAGGACTTCCGGACCCTGCACGGGACGGTCGCGGCCGCGGTCGACCTGGCGAAGACCGGGCCGCAGTCATCCCAGGCCAAGCGGAAGAAGGCCGTGTCGCACGCGGTGAAGGCCGCGAGCGACGAGCTCGGCAACACCCCGACGGTGTGCCGACAGAGCTACATCGACCCCCGTCTGCTCGATGCGTACGACCACGGGGAGACCATCGATCCGGACCGCCTGGCGTCCGCCGAGGCCGAGGTCCGGGCACTGCTCTACCGACAATGACCCGGGGGCCGTCCGGATGACGTAGCGTTGGTCGACGTGCCGGACCACCCCACACGGCACGGAAGGACCCACAACAGTCGTGACCGACGAGTGCATCCACGGTTTCCCCACCGAGCTCTGCGACATCTGCGCACCCCGGCAGCGCGAGGCGTCGGAGATCCCAGCCACCCCGGCACCACGCCGGACCCGCATCACCACCAACCTGCGCGTCGACCCGCCGGCCTCCGGGCCGAACACGTCGCTCCGGTCGCCGACGTCGCTCCGTTCGTCGTCCGCCGACCTGCCCGAGGCACGTGAGTTCGCAGCGCTCCGTGCCCACCACGTCACCCACATCGACAACCTCGACGGCATCGTCGGCGCCGGCGCGATCCTGGCGGCCGACCAGGCCGAGCCTGTCGTGGACGTCAGCTCCGCCGACACCCGTGCCGCACGTGCCGAGGCCGAGGCACCGGACGGTTCCTCGATCGCCGGGCACGTGCCGTTCACGCTGTCGCCCGACGCGACGCGGTGGGACGAGCTCCGCACGGGCGCCGAGGGTGAACGCTGGTCCGATGCCGCCCGTCGCACCCGCGCGATCGACTACGTGGTGCTCGTCGTGCCGGTCTCGGCGTTCGGCGCCTCGGTGATCGTCGCGGACCAGGACGCCGACGCCGACGACGTCCGGTTCGCCGTCGGCCCCGACGCCGGCACGAACCTGATCCGTCGCACCGACTTCACGGACCCGGAGATGCACGGCCTCGAGCTGCTCGCCGGTCCGAGCGTGCCGTTCACCTCGGTGGCCGTGATCGGTGTGCCGAACGACAAGGCCCGGCAGACCGTCCGCGCCGTGCTCGCCGACCACGGCGGACACGCTCCCCGCGTGGCCGTCTTCCCGCCGTGGTTCGTGCCCCCGGTGACCGCCGAGTGACGGTCTCCTGACCCGTGTCGACGCACCCTCCGGACCACGTCCGGAGGGTGCGTTGCGTTGCGGGGCCGAGCCGGGCCTCCAGACCGTCCGATCCCCGTGGATCCGGGCAAGCGAGCCGGCGGGACACGCCCGGCAATTCGCGACACGCCCGGGTTGCACGTGGGCCGGGGCTATGCGAGACTTGTCCGGTTCCGAATTCCCCGTGGGTGTACGCCCACAGGATCACTGCTCTGGCAGTGCACAACCCCCTTGTTCAGCAGGGCTGGGTTGGGCCGCAGGCAGCAGAACACGACTCCCCGAGATGTGACGGACGCGGTGCACCACTGCTGCGCCCGGAGCACGAGGCAGTCGATTGCCCACGCTGGACGGCCACGGTCGCCCGCGAGGTTGACAGGTGAACAGCGGTCATCCCCAGTGGATGCGGCCGGTTGGTTCAGGAAAACAGCACGGTCTGCAGGAATGCGGAACCGAGCGGCGTCAGGCGGCCAGAGGGTGCGCGGCGCAGAGAGGACAAGAGACACATGGCGGGACAGAAGATCCGCATCCGGCTCAAGTCGTATGACCACGAGGTCATCGACACGTCGGCCCGGAAGATCGTCGACACGGTGACCCGTGCCGGTGCAACCGTGGTCGGCCCGGTGCCGCTCCCCACCGAGAAGAACGTGATCGCAGTGATCCGTTCCCCTCACAAGTACAAGGACTCGCGCGAGCACTTCGAGAAGCGCACGCACAAGCGGGTCATCGACATCGTCGACCCGACGCCGAAGGCCGTGGACTCGCTCATGCGACTCGACCTGCCGGCCGACGTCAACATCGAGATCAAGCTGTAAGGGGGCTGACCAATGGCGAACTCAACCAAGACCGTCAAGGGCCTCCTCGGCAAGAAGCTCGGGATGACCCAGGTGTGGGACGAGAACAACAAGTTCATCCCCGTCACCGTGATCGAGGTCGGCCCGAACGTGGTCACCCAGATCCGCAACGCTGAGCGCGACGGCTACGAGGCGATCCAGATCGCCGCCGGTGCCATCGACCCGCGCAAGGTCAACAAGCCGGCCGCTGGCCACTTCGAGGCCGCTGGCGTGACCCCGCGTCGCACCCTCACCGAGATCCGTACCAACGACTCCGCTGAGTACACGCTCGGCCAGGAGCTCACCGTGGACAGCACGTTCACGGCGGGCCAGAAGGTCGACGTCGTCGGTACCTCCAAGGGCAAGGGCTTCGCCGGTGTCATGAAGCGCCACGGCTTCCACGGCGTCGGCGCCTCGCACGGTGCGCACCGCAACCACCGCAAGCCCGGCTCGATCGGTGCTTCCTCGACCCCGTCGCGTGTCTTCAAGGGCATGCGCATGGCCGGTCGTATGGGTGGCGACCGCGTGACCGTCCTCAACCTCACGGTGCACGCCGTCGACGCCGAGAAGGGTCTGCTGCTCGTCAAGGGCGCCGTCCCCGGTGCTCGTGGCCGCTCCGTCTTCGTCCGCACCGCCGTGAAGGGTAAGTGATCATGGCCACCACGACCGCAACCACGATCGACGTCCTCGACGCATCGGGTGCCAAGTCCGGCACCGTCGAGCTCCCCGCAGCTCTCTTCGACGTCGAGACCAACGTCCCGCTGATCCACCAGGTCGTCACCGCGCAGCTCGCAGCCGCGCGTCAGGGCACCCACAAGACCAAGAACCGCGGCGAAGTCCGCGGTGCCGGTCGCAAGCCGTTCAAGCAGAAGGGCACCGGCCGCGCCCGTCAGGGTTCCGTCCGTGCTCCGGAGCACACCGGCGGTGGCGTCGTCCACGGACCGACCCCGCGTGACTACTCGCAGCGCACCCCGAAGAAGATGATCGCCGCTGCTCTGCTCGGCTCGCTCTCGGACCGCGCCCGCGGTGGCCGCATCTCCGCTGTGGAGGGCTTCGTCGCGGCTGAACTGCCGTCGACCAAGACCGCCCGCACGCTCCTCGAGAAGGTCGCGCCCGTCAAGAACGTGCTCGTCGTGCTCGAGACGGACGACGAGCTGACGCTCAAGTCGATCCGCAACCTGTCGAACGTCCACGCGCTCTCGTACGGCCAGCTCAACGCCTACGACGTGCTGCGTTCGGACGCCGTCGTCTTCAGCAAGAGCGCCCTCGACGCCTTCATCGCGTCGAAGACCGCGAAGGAGATCACCGCATGAGCGGCTTCAACAAGGACCCGCGCGACGTCGTCATCTCGCCGGTCGTCTCGGAGAAGAGCTACGCGCTCATCGACCAGGGCAAGTACACGTTCATCGTGGACCCCCGCTCGAACAAGACCGAGATCAAGCTCGCCATCGAGAAGATCTTCAACGTCAAGGTCGCGAGCATCAACACGCTGAACCGCCCGGGCAAGACCCGTCGCACCAAGTTCGGTCTCGGCAAGCGCAAGGACACCAAGCGCGCCATCGTGACGCTCAAGTCCGGTTCGATCGACATCTTCACGGCTGTCGGCTGAGGACCAGAGGGATAAATCATGGCTATTCGTAACTACAAGCCGACGACCCCCGGTCGTCGCGGCTCGTCGGTCGCCGACTTCGCTGAGATCACCCGTTCGACTCCGGAGAAGTCACTGCTTCGTCCGCTGCCGAAGACCGGTGGTCGCAACAGCTCCGGCCGTATCACCACGCGTCACATCGGTGGTGGCCACAAGCGCCAGTACCGCGTGATCGACTTCCGTCGCTCCGACAAGGACGGCGTCGACGCCAAGGTCGCTCACATCGAGTACGACCCCAACCGCACTGCGCGCATCGCGCTCCTGCACTACGTGGACGGCACGAAGCGGTACATCATCGCGCCGAACAAGCTGAAGCAGGGCGACGTCGTCGAGCAGGGCCCCGGCGCCGACATCAAGCCCGGCAACAACCTGCCGCTGCGCAACATCCCCGTGGGTACCGTCGTGCACGCCATCGAGCTCCGCCCCGGTGGCGGCGCCAAGATGGCCCGCTCCGCCGGCGCCTCGGTGCGTCTCGTCGCCAAGGACGGCCCCTACGCGCAGCTCCGTCTGCCGTCGGGCGAGGTCCGCAACGTCGACGCACGCTGCCGCGCCACGATCGGCGAGGTCGGCAACGCCGAGCAGTCGAACATCAACTGGGGTAAGGCCGGCCGCATGCGCTGGAAGGGCGTCCGCCCGACCGTTCGTGGTGTCGCCATGAACCCGGTCGACCACCCGCACGGTGGTGGTGAGGGCAAGACGTCCGGTGGTCGTCACCCGGTCAGCCCCTGGGGCCAGTCCGAGGGCCGTACGCGCAAGCCGAACAAGCCGAGCGACAAGCTCATCGTCCGTCGCCGTAACGCCGGCAAGAAGCGCAAGTAGGAGTTCAGAAGATGCCACGCAGTCTGAAGAAGGGCCCCTTCGTCGACGAGCACCTGCTCCGCAAGGTCGTCACGCAGAACGAGGCCAACACCAAGAACGTGATCCGTACGTGGTCGCGTCGGTCGATGATCGTCCCGAACATGCTCGGGCACACGATCGCCGTCCACGACGGCCGCAAGCACATCCCGGTGTTCGTCACCGAGTCGATGGTCGGTCACAAGCTCGGCGAGTTCGCGCCGACCCGCACCTTCCGTGGTCACGTGAAGGACGACAAGAAGGGCCGTCGCCGCTGAGGCGGCGACGCAGAGGAGGAACGAAATGGTGGAGTCGATCGCACGCGTGCGACACATCCGCGTCACGCCTCAGAAGGCCCGTCGCGTCATCGAGCTGATCCGCGGCAAGCAGGCCCACGAGGCCCTCGCCATCCTGAAGTTCGCCCCCCAGGGCGCTTCGGAGCCCGTGTACAAGCTGGTCGCCTCGGCGATCGCGAACGCACGGGTCAAGGCGGACTCGACGAACAGCTTCCTCGACGAGCGCGACCTCTACGTGAGCCGCGTCTTCGTCGACGAGGGCACGACCCTGAAGCGGTTCCAGCCGCGCGCCCAGGGCCGCGCCTTCCGCATCAACAAGCGCACCAGCCACATCACGGTCGTCCTCGCGACGCCGGACGAGGTCGAGGCTGCCGCGACGAGCAAGAAGGCGAGCAACTAATGGGCCAGAAGGTCAACCCGTACGGTTTCCGTCTCGGGATCACGACGGACCACGTCTCGCACTGGTTCACCGACAGCAAGAAGGCCGGTCAGCGCTACGCCGACTACGTGGCCGAGGACATCAAGGTGCGCGAGTACCTGAAGAAGACCCTCGACCGCGCCGGTGTCGCACGCATCGAGCTCGAGCGCACCCGTGACCGTGTCCGCGTGGACATCCACACGGCTCGTCCGGGCATCGTCATCGGCCGCCGCGGCGCCGAGGCGGAGCGCGTTCGCGGTGAGCTCGAGAAGCTCACCAAGAAGCAGATCCAGCTGAACATCCTCGAGGTCAAGAACCCCGAGACCGAGGCCCAGCTCGTCGCGCAGGGCATCGCCGAGCAGCTCTCCGCTCGTGTCGCGTTCCGTCGCGCCATGCGCAAGGGCCTGCAGGGTGCACAGCGCGCCGGCGCCAAGGGTGTCCGCATCCAGGTGTCGGGTCGTCTCGGCGGCGCCGAGATGTCGCGTTCGGAGTTCTACCGCGAAGGCCGTGTGCCGCTGCACACGCTCCGCGCGAACATCGACTACGGCTTCTACGAGGCCCGGACCACGTTCGGCCGCATCGGCGTGAAGGTCTGGATCTACAAGGGCGACATCACGAACAAGGAGCTCGCTCGCGAGCAGGCGAACCAGCGTTCGTCGCGCCCCGAGCGTCGTGGCGGCCCGCGCGGTGAGCGTGGAGACCGTGGCGGCGACCGTCGTGGCGGCGACCGCGGTGACCGTCGCCCGCAGCAGGCCCCGCAGGACGCGCCGGCCGGCGCAGGAGTTGAGGCGTAACCATGCTTATTCCCCGTCGAGTCAAGCACCGCAAGCAGCACCACCCGAAGCGTTCGGGTCAGGCAACCGGTGGTACCAAGGTCAGCTTCGGCGACTACGGCATCCAGGCCCTCACCCCGGCGTACGTGACCAACCGTCAGATCGAGTCCGCTCGTATCGCCATGACGCGTCACATCAAGCGTGGTGGCAAGGTCTGGATCAACATCTACCCGGACCGTCCGCTGACCAAGAAGCCCGCCGAGACCCGCATGGGTTCCGGTAAGGGCTCGCCCGAGTGGTGGGTCGCGAACGTGAAGCCGGGCCGGGTGCTCTTCGAGCTCTCCGGCGTCAGCGAGGAGATCGCCCGCGAGGCGTTGACTCGTGCAATCCACAAGCTGCCCCTCAAGGCACGCATCATCAAGCGCGAGGAGGGCGACGCATAATGGCGATCGGTTCCAAGGAGCTCCGTCCGACGGAGCTCGACACGTTCGAGAACGAGCGTCTCGCTGACGAGCTGAAGAAGGCCAAGGAGGAGCTCTTCAACCTCCGCTTCCAGTCGGCCACCGGCCAGCTGGAGAGCCACGGTCGTCTCCGTGCCGTCAAGCGCGACATCGCCCGCATCTACACCGTCCTCCGCGAGCGCGAGCTCGGCATCCGTGCCACTCCCGCGCCCGTCGAGACCGCCCCCAAGGCCAAGAAGACGACGAAGAAGGCTGACAAGCCGGCCGAGTCGACCGAGGCCGAGACCGCCGAGGAGAAGTAATGGCGAACGAAGAGAAGAACTCCGCCGCCCTCACTCGCGGCTACCGCAAGACGCGTCGCGGCTACGTGACGAGCGACAAGATGGACAAGACCATCGTGGTCGAGGTCGAGGACCGCGTGAAGCACGCGCTCTACGGCAAGATCATCCGTCGTACGTCCAAGGTGAAGGCCCACGACGAGCTCGGCACCGCTGGTGTCGGCGACCTCGTCGTGATCAGCGAGACCCGTCCCCTCAGCGCGTCCAAGCGCTGGCGCCTGGTCGAGATCCTCGAGAAGGCCAAGTAGGCCTCGGCCTGCTTCGGAATAGGAGACAGCAGTGATTCAGCAGGAATCCCGCCTGAAGGTCGCCGACAACACGGGTGCCAAGGAGATCTTGACCATCCGCGTGCTCGGTGGCTCGGGTCGTCGCTACGCCGGCCTCGGTGACGTCATCGTCGCCACGGTGAAGGACGCCATCCCCGGCGGCAACGTGAAGAAGGGTGACGTCGTCAAGGCCGTCATCGTTCGCACCAAGAAGGAGACCCGTCGTCAGGACGGCTCCTACATCAAGTTCGACGAGAACGCGGCAGTGATCCTCAAGGCCGACGGCGACCCGCGCGGTACGCGCATCTTCGGTCCGGTCGGTCGCGAGCTCCGTGACAAGAAGTTCATGAAGATCATCTCGCTCGCGCCGGAGGTGCTGTAAGCCATGGCGAACATCAAGAAGGGTGACCTCGTCCAGGTCATCACGGGCGCGACGCAGGAGCGTGGCGGCGACCGTGGCAAGCAGGGCAAGGTCATCGAGGTCCTCAAGGACAAGAACCGCGTCGTCGTCGAGGGCGTGAACTTCGTCACGAAGCACGTCCGCGTCGGCCAGACGCAGCGTGGTTCGAAGACCGGTGGCATCGAGCAGCACGAAGCCTCGATCCACGTCTCGAACGTCGCGCTCGTCGACCCGAAGACGAAGAAGCCGACGCGTGTCGGTTTCCGCACCGAAGAGGTGGAGAAGGACGGCGTCAAGAAGACCGTCCGTGTCCGCTACGCGAAGAAGTCTGGTGAGAAGCTCTGATGACTGACACGACTGCTGCGCCCGCTGGCAAGATCCAGCCGCGCCTCAAGCAGAAGTACCTGGCCGAGATCAAGACGGCCCTCACCGAGCAGTTCGGTTACGCGAACGTCAACCAGGTCCCCGGCCTGGTCAAGGTCGTCGTGAACACCGGTGTCGGTGAGGCAGCTCGCGACTCGAAGATCATCGAGGGGGCCATCAAGGACCTCACGGCGATCACGGGTCAGAAGCCCCAGGTGAACATCGCCCGCAAGTCCATCGCACAGTTCAAGCTGCGCGAGGGTCAGGCCATCGGCGCGCACGTCACCCTCCGTGGTGACCGCGCGTGGGAGTTCCTCGACCGCCTGGTCACGCTCGCACTGCCCCGCATCCGCGACTTCCGCGGTCTCAGCGACAAGCAGTTCGACGGCAACGGCAACTACACGTTCGGTCTCACGGAGCAGTCCGTGTTCCACGAGATCGACCAGGACCGCATCGACCGTGTCCGCGGCTTCGACATCACTGTCGTGACCACCGCGAAGACGGACGACGAGGGACGCGCGCTGCTCCGGCAGCTCGGGTTCCCGTTCCGCTCCAACGAGCAGACGGTCTAAGCTACTTCGAGCAGTGCGGGCCGGAGGATTCACGTCCTCCGGCCCGCACGCACGAACACACCGATCTCGGGGAACCGCCCCGGGATCACTCGATCGCTCAGGTCGGCATTCGTGGAACGGGTGTCGAAACCAGGCGAGAAATGGACGAACATCATGACGATGACCGATCCGGTCGCAGACATGCTGACCAGATTGCGGAACGCGAACTCCGCGCACCACGACGCAGTCGCGCTCCCGAGCTCCAAGCTCAAGAAGAACATCGCCGACATCCTCAAGCGTGAGGGCTACATCAGCGAGTGGAAGGTGGAGGACGCCCGAGTCGGGCAGACCCTCACCATCGACCTGAAGTACGGCCCCGAGCGCGAGCGTTCGATCGCCGGCATCAAGCGCGTCTCGAAGCCGGGCCTCCGGGTCTACGCGAAGTCGACGGAGATCCCCCAGGTCCTCGGTGGCCTCGGTGTGGCGATCCTCTCGACCTCCTCCGGCCTCCTGACCGACCGCGAAGCCGAGCAGAAGGGCGTGGGTGGGGAAGTCCTCGCCTACGTGTGGTGATCGACAATGTCACGAATCGGACGTCTCCCCATCGACATCCCCGCCGGCGTCACCGTCTCCGTTGACGGTCAGAACGTGGCGGTCAAGGGCCCGAAGGGCGAGCTCGCGCTCGTCATCGCGGAGCCCATCCAGGCCAAGGTCGAGGAGAACCAGGTCCTCGTCACCCGTCCGGACGACGAGCGCGAGTCGCGTTCGCTCCACGGACTGACCCGGACCCTCATCGCCAACAACATCATCGGCGTGACCCAGGGCTACACCAAGGGCCTCGAGGTCGTCGGCACCGGTTACCGTGTCGCGGCCAAGGGCTCGAACCTCGAGTTCGCGCTCGGGTACTCCCACTCGATCACGGTCGAGCCGCCGGCGGGCATCAGCTTCGCGGTGGAGGGCAACAACAAGGTCACCGTCGCCGGTATCGACAAGCAGGCTGTCGGCGAGGTCGCCGCGAACATCCGGAAGCTCCGGAAGCCCGAGCCCTACAAGGGCAAGGGTGTCCGTTACGCCGGCGAGAACGTGCGCCGCAAGGCCGGAAAGTCAGGTAAGTGATCATGGGACTCCTCAAGACACGAGGCAAGAGCAAGGCGGCCGCCAAGGCGCGTCGTCACAACCGTCTCCGCAAGAAGATCACCGGCACCGAGGCTCGTCCCCGTCTCGCCGTCACCCGCTCGTCGCGTCACGTGTTCGTGCAGGTCATCGACGACGCGAAGGGTCACACCCTCGCCAGCGCCTCGACGATGGAGGCAGACCTCCGCTCGTTCGACGGCGACAAGACCGCCAAGGCCCGTCGCGTCGGTGAGCTCCTCGCCGAGCGCGCGAAGTCGGCTGGCGTCGAGGCCGTGGTCTTCGACCGCGGTGGCAGCAAGTACGCCGGTCGCGTCGCCGCGATCGCCGATGGTGCCCGTGAAGGAGGGCTGAACCTGTGAGCGACAACGCGAACACCAACGAAGACGCCAAGACCGAGGCCGTCGAGGCCACGGAGACCGAGGCAGTCGAGACCACGGAGGCCACCGAGGCGAGCACGGAGGCCACGGCCACCGATGCGACCGCCGAGGCACCTGCCGAGGGCGCCAAGACCGGCAAGGAGGCGGAGGCACCTGCCGTCGCCGAGCGTCCGGTCGAGACCGCCGCGGGTTCCGCGTCCAACAACCGCGACTCCGCTGACAACCGTGGCCGTCGTGGTGGCGGTCGTGACCGTCAGCAGGGCCGTGACCGCAACAACCGCGGTGGCGACAGCCAGTTCCTCGAGCGCGTGGTGACCATCAACCGCGTGTCGAAGGTCGTCAAGGGTGGTCGTCGCTTCAGCTTCACGGCGCTCGTCGTCGTCGGCGACGGCAACGGCCTCGTGGGCGTCGGCTACGGCAAGGCCAAGGAGGTCCCCACGGCGATCTCCAAGGGCGTCGAAGAGGCGAAGAAGAACTTCTTCCGCGTCCCCCGCGTCGGCAACACGATCCCGCACCCGGTGCAGGGTGAAGCCGCCGCTGGCGTCGTCCTCCTGCGTCCGGCAGGCCCCGGTACCGGTGTCATCGCCGGTGGTCCGGTCCGCGCCGTGCTCGAGTGCGCCGGCATCCACGACGTGCTGAGCAAGTCGCTCGGCTCGTCGAACACCATCAACATCGTGCACGCGACCGTCGAGGCTCTGAAGCAGCTCGAGGAGCCCCGCGCCGTCGCGAGCCGTCGTGGCCTCGACGTCGAGCGGGTCGTCCCGGCCCGTCTGCTCCAGGCCGAGGCCGCAGCCCTGCGTGCCGCGACCGAGAAGGCAGGTGCGTGATGGCGATGCTGAAGATCACGCAGATCAAGTCCGTTATCAGCGAGAAGCAGTACCAGCGCGACACCCTGCGCAGCCTGGGCCTCAAGCGCATCGGCCGTTCGGTCGAGCGTGAGGACAACTCCCAGAACCGCGGGTACATCGCGACGGTGGCGCACCTCGTGAAGGTCGAGGAGGTCGACGCATGAGCGACGAGAAGAACGAGCGCGTGCAGGTGCTGAAGCTGCACCACCTCCGTCCCGCAGAGGGCGCCAAGAAGGACCGCACCCGTGTGGGTCGCGGTGAGGGCTCGAAGGGCAAGACCGCTGGGCGTGGTACCAAGGGCACGAAGGCCCGTTACCAGGTCCGGGTCGGCTTCGAGGGTGGGCAGATGCCGCTGCACATGCGCACCCCGAAGCTCCGCGGGTTCAAGAACCCGTTCCGGGTCGAGTACCAGGTCGTGAACCTGGACAAGATCTCGGAGCTCTACCCCGATGGTGGCGACGTCACCGTTGCGGGCCTGGTCGCCAAGGGCGCCGTCCGCAAGAACGAGAAGGTCAAGGTTCTCGGTCAGGGTGACATCACCGTGAAGATCACGGTCGCGGTCGACAAGGTCTCGGCGTCCGCCGCCGAGAAGATCGTGGCTGCTGGCGGCACCGTCTCCCAGTAACCCCCGTCGGCGGCCCGTGCGTTTGCGCACGGGCCGCCGTTACGGTTTCCTTGACAGTGGCCGGCATCCGCCAGCCGGGTCGGCCCTGCCGACCGAAACCGGTCCGGCCGCGATCGACGGCCCCGGTCCCACAAGTTCGGAGTCATCGTGTTCAGAGCGGTCGCGCGCATCATGCGCACCCCTGATCTTCGCAAGAAGATCGGCTTCACCCTCGCGATCATCGCGCTGTTCCGTCTCGGGTCGTACATCCCGGCACCGTTCGTCGACTACACCGCTGTGCAGAGCTGTCTCGCCAGCGCGTCGTCCTCCGGCGGCCTCTACGACCTGATCAACCTCTTCTCCGGCGGCGCGCTGCTGAAGCTCTCGGTCTTCGCGCTCGGCATCATGCCGTACATCACGTCGTCGATCATCGTGCAGCTGCTGCGCGTGGTCATCCCGCACTTCGACACCCTCTACAAGGAGGGCCAGTCGGGCCAGGCGAAGCTGACGCAGTACACGCGGTACCTCACGATCGCGCTGGGCGTCCTGCAGTCCACGACCCTGATCACGGTCGCTCGTTCCGGCGCCCTGTTCGGCACCAACGCCTCCGCCTCCTGCACGTCGATCATCTCGAACGACAGCTGGTACGCCATCATGCTGATGGTCGTCACGCTGACCGCCGGCACCGGCATCATCATGTGGATGGGCGAGCTCGTCACCGAGCGCGGCATCGGCAACGGCATGTCGCTCCTGATCTTCACGTCGATCGCGGCGCAGTTCCCGTCGGCGCTCTGGGCGATCGAGCAGTCGCAGTCCTTCGAACTCTTCCTGTTCGTGATCCTCGTCGGACTCGTGATCATGATGGCCGTCGTGTTCGTGGAGCAGTCACAGCGCCGGATCCCCGTGCAGTACGCCAAGCGCATGGTCGGGCGGCGGACGTACGGCGGCAACAACACGTACATCCCGATCAAGGTGAACATGGCCGGCGTCGTGCCCGTCATCTTCGCCTCGTCGCTGCTGTACCTGCCGGCCCTGGTCGCGCAGTTCAACCAGCCCTCCGACGGCTCCGAGCCGGCCGCGTGGGTGACGTGGGTCCAGAACAACCTGACCTCGGGTGACAACTGGTTCTACATGGTCCTGTACTTCCTGCTCATCGTCGGGTTCACGTACTTCTACGTGGCGATCACCTTCAACCCCGAAGAGGTCGCCGACAACATGAAGAAGTACGGCGGGTTCATCCCCGGCATCCGTGCCGGGCGTCCGACCGCCGAGTACCTCGACTACGTCCTCACCCGGGTGACGCTGCCCGGCTCGCTCTACCTCGGTCTCATCGCGCTCATCCCGCTGGCAGCACTGGCGCTGTTCGGCGCGAACCAGAACTTCCCGTTCGGTGGCGCGAGCATCCTCATCATCGTGGGTGTCGGTCTCGAGACCGTGAAGCAGATCGACTCCCAGCTGCAGCAGCGTCACTACGAAGGGCTTCTCCGTTGAGCGCACGTCTCATCATCGTCGGACCTCCCGGAGCCGGGAAGGGCACCCAGGCCGGCCGCATCGCCGAGTCCTTCGGGATCCCCGCCATCTCGACCGGGGACATCTTCCGCAAGAACGTGGCAGAGGGCACGCCCCTCGGCGTCCAGGCGAAGGCGATCATGGACGCCGGCGACTACGTGCCGGACTCGCTCACGAACGAGCTCGTCAAGTCCCGTCTGCAGGAGCCGGACGCCGAGAACGGGTTCCTGCTCGACGGCTACCCCCGGACTGTCGGCCAGGTCGAGTACCTCGACGCACTGCTCGCTGAGCAGGGCACCGGGATCGACGCCGTCGTGCAGCTCGTCGCGGACCAGGACGAGCTCGTCGGTCGCCTGCTGAAGCGTGCTGAGGACCAGGGCCGCAGCGACGACAACGAGGAGACGATCCGTCGTCGTCAGCAGGTCTACGCCGAGCAGACGGCGCCCATCGTGGCGGCGTACGGCGAGCGTGGCCTGGTGGTCGACGTCGACGGCCTCGGCGGCATCGACGAGGTCGGCGACCGGATCCAGACCGCACTGTCGGGTCGCGGGCTCGCCGCGGCCGTCTGACCAGCGTGGTGCGGTTCCGGAAGCCCTCGATCTACAAGACCCCGGACGAGCTCCGGGCGATGGTCCGCCCGGGGCTGCTGACGGCTGAGGCGCTGGACGCCGTCCGTGCAGCGATCCGTCCCGGCGTCACCACCGGTGCGCTCGACGTGATCGCGGAGCGCACGATCCGCGACGGCGGCGGCATCCCGAACTTCCAGCTCGTCCCCGGCTACCGCCACACCTTGTGCGTCTCGGTGAACGACGAGATCGTGCACGGGATCCCCGGCGACCGCGTGCTCGCGCCCGGTGACATCGTGTCGGTCGACGCCGGTGCCGAGGTCGACGGTTGGAACGGCGACAGCGCCTTCACGACCGTCGTCCCCGGTGGCGACGAGACGGTCACGGTGGCTCGGCAGGCGCTCTGCGACACGACGGAGCGGTCGCTCTGGCACGGCATCGCAGCACTGGCCAGCGCCAAGAACCTGCACGAGGTCGGCTCGGCGGTCGAGGACGCGATCGACGAGACCGGTTCGTGGGGCATCGTCGAGGACTACACCGGCCACGGCATCGGCCGGTCGATGCACGAGGAACCACCCGTCTTCAACTACCGCGTCCGTGGCGCCGGTCCGGCCGTCAAGCCCGGCCTGGTGGTCGCCATCGAGCCCATGGTCACGGCCGGGTCGATCGACAGCTCGACGGACGACGACGACTGGACGGTCCGCACGCTGGACGGCAAGGACGCCGCCCACTGGGAGCACAGCGTCGCGGTGCACGCGTCCGGCATCTGGGTGCTCACCGCCGCCGACGGCGGCGCACGGGGCCTGGCCCCGCTGGGCGTGACGCCCGTCCCGATCCCGTAGGGCGGGCCTCCAGGGCTGGGCCTGACGGCCTGACGGCCTGACGACCTGGAGGCGCGGCCCGGGTCCGCCCCGCCGGGTCCCCGTGTGTGCGGCGCGCGCTCAGGGCGCGTCAGGCGGACCGTGCGGGTGGGCGACCGACGGCGGCGGCCGTCAGTTGCCGACGGAGCAGGTCTGCTCCGAGGCACTCTGCCCGGTGATCGACGAGGGCAGCGGTGTCGCCGACGCGGCAGGCGTCCGGGTGGCCGTTGCGCTCGACGAGGGTGCGGGGGTGCCGGCAGGCGACGAACCGCCAGTCGACGTTCCCGACGATCCCGACGACCCCGACGACCCGGTCGTGCCCGACGATCCGCCGCTCGACGTCGACTCCTCGGACGCCCGGCCGGTGCTCGAGTCGCTCAGCGAGGACCGGACGTCGTTCTGCAGCGCCACGTTGAGCGTGTGCGCGGTCTCCTGGTCGACGACCACGCGCGCGTTGTCGGCGGGGTCGTCGACGACGGGGTACTGCACGAAGAGCATGTTGGCCGTGCTCATCCCACGCAGGGCGGCGGCGAGCTTGACCAGTGTCCCGGTCTGCGCCAGCCCGTCGGAGAGCGTCATGTTGGACAGCGCGGCGCCGGCCAGCTTGTAGAGCGTGATGGGGTTCGAGAGGGTGCCGTCCGAGGTGACCTTGCGGAGCAGCGCCGAGAGGAACACCTGCTGCGAGCTGATCCGGGCCAGGTCGCTGCCGTCACCGACACCGTGGCGGCTGCGCAGGAAGGCCAGGGCGTCCGTGCCCTGGAGCGAGTGCGAGCCCTTCGTCAGGTGCAGGCCGGTGAACGTGTCGTCGATCGGCTGGGCGACGCAGACGTCGACGCCGCCCAGGGCGTTCGACATCTCGATGACACCGTCGAAGGTGATCAGGCCGGCGTAGGGGATGCTCAGGCCGGTCAGGTTCTCGACCGTGTCCACGACGCAGGAGACACCACCGTTGCCGAGTGCGGTGTTGAACATCGCCGACGTCGCGGCGGGGTAGGTCGTGCCGGTCGCGGGGTTCGTGCACGCCGGGATCGGGACCATCAGGTCACGGGGGAAGCTGACCGCGGTGAGCTGCTGGTGGTCGGCTGAGATGTGGATGAGCATCGTGACGTCGTTGCGAGCGCCCTCGACGTCCTCGTCGGAGTCGAACTGGCCGACACGGGTGTCGCTGCCGATGAGCAGGATGTTCGCCCCGCCCTTGATCGCCGAGATGTCGGCGGTCTTCGCGGTGCTCTGGTCGTCGGTGCTGAGCGCGACGGTCCGGGGAGCGGACGACAGCTGTGCGCCGGCGATCGCGGCGACGCTCGTGCCGCTGACGAGCAGGACGGCGACGGCGGACGCCACGACGGTGACGAGCGTGCCCCAACCCCGGCGACGGGCCTGCTTGCCGTGACTGGCGAAGGGGCGTCGTGTGGCGTCGGGCACGTGTTCTCCGTTCGGTGGTCCGTCGCGTTGGCTGCTGGCGCGGCGGACGTGGCTGCGGAGCAAAACTACGGTTCGCACGCATGAGCGCGCCCGGAGCGCGCCGTCAAACCACTGTGGAACGCTCAGACACTGCTCCGGAAGCCCCAGACGTGGGGTGTTCCGCGCCCCCACTTGGCAATTGCGGGTTTACCACATAAGATCGATCTTTGGTGTGTCATGCCCTCTCGGGTGTGGCGACCGACCCGCAGACCGGTTCGGGGATCACACCTGTTCCACAACCAAGCGACAGTGAGGCTATGGCCAAGAAAGACGGCGTCATCGAGATCGAAGGCTCGGTGCTCGAAGCTCTGCCCAACGCGATGTTCCGCGTTGAGCTGACGAACGGACACAAGGTCCTCGCGCACATCTCCGGGAAGATGCGCCAGCACTACATCCGCATCCTCCCCGAGGACCGCGTGATCGTGGAGCTGAGCCCGTACGACCTGACCCGCGGCCGGATCGTCTACCGCTACAAGTGATCCGCGAGCTGGAAAGGAACGGCACGGCAATCCTGCCGAGCACGAAGCCAGCGAGCACGAGGAAAGAACCATGAAGGTCAACCCCAGCGTCAAGCCCATCTGCGAACACTGCCGTGTGATTCGCCGCAAGGGCCGCGTCATGGTGATCTGCAAGAGCAACCCGCGTCACAAGCAGCGCCAGGGCTAGTCCCGGGCGCGTGACCGGCGCCGACGGTGTCCCTCGGGCACCAGGCTGCTCGAGCACGACCCACAACTGAAGATCGACAACGCAGTACCAGAACCCGACCGCACGACGGCCGGGGGACACCTCGGGGCGGAGGCCCGAGCACCGGTACTGCGCCACACCTCCATCGACAACAGGAGCAGCCATCACATGGCACGTCTAGCAGGCGTCGACATCCCGCGCGAGAAGCGCGTGGAGATCGCACTCACGTACATCTACGGCGTCGGCCGTACCCGCGCCGTCCAGGCACTGACGGAGACCGGTATCTCCGGTGACATCCGCGTCAAGGACCTGACCGACGACCAGCTCGTCGCCCTCCGTGACTTCATCGAGGGCAACTTCAAGGTCGAGGGTGACCTCCGCCGTGAGGTCGCCGCCGACATCCGACGCAAGGTCGAGATCGGCAGCTACGAGGGTCTCCGCCACCGTCGTGGTCTCCCGGTGCGCGGTCAGCGCACCAAGACCAACGCTCGTACCCGCAAGGGACCGAAGCGCACCGTGGCAGGCAAGAAGAAGGCTCGATAGGAGACCCCGATGGCTACCCCCAAGACTGCCGCGCGCAAGCCGCGCCGCAAGGAGAAGAAGAACGTCGCTGTGGGCCAGGCCCACATCAAGAGCACGTTCAACAACACGATCGTCAGCATCACCGACCCGTCGGGTGCCGTCCTCAGCTGGGCGTCCTCGGGTGCCGTGGGCTTCAAGGGTTCGCGCAAGTCGACGCCGTTCGCGGCGCAGCTCGCTGCCGAGTCCGCTGCGCGTCAGGCGCAGGAGCACGGCGTCAAGAAGGTCGACGTCTTCGTGAAGGGCCCGGGTTCGGGTCGCGAGACCGCGATCCGTTCCCTCCAGGCCGCTGGCCTCGAGGTCGGCTCGATCAACGACGTCACGCCGCAGGCGCACAACGGGTGCCGCCCGCCCAAGCGCCGCCGCGTCTGACGCGAGGAGCAACCGGCCGCGCCCTGCTCGTCCCCTGACCGGATCCGTTCCGGCGAGGGCGGGCAGGGCCCGCGGCCATTCCTGGTCGTTCGATCGCGCACGTGTGTGCGCGTGATCACAACTCAACAGACCCGTCGGGGCCCATGCGGCCCCGTCGTACCGCCAAGTGTCATATAGCGGACACTTCGCCGAAAGGAATCCCACAGTGCTCATTGCACAGCGCCCCACCCTGACCGAGGAGCCGATCTCCGAGCACCGCTCGCGCTTCGTCATCGAGCCGCTCGAGCCCGGCTTCGGGTACACCCTCGGCAACTCGCTGCGCCGCACGCTCCTCTCCTCGATCCCCGGCGCGGCTGTCACCAGCATCCGCATCGACGGCGTCCTCCACGAGTTCAGCACCGTTCCCGGTGTCAAGGAAGACGTCACCGAGATCATCCTCAACATCAAGAGCCTGGTCGTCTCCAGCGAGCACGACGAGCCCATCACGGCGTACCTGCGCAAGCAGGGTGCCGGTCAGGTCACCGCAGCGGACATCTCCGCTCCGGCCGGCGTCGAGATCCACAACCCGGAACTCGTCATCGCGACCCTGAACGACACCGCGCGCTTCGAGCTCGAGCTGACGATCGAGCGTGGCCGTGGCTACGTCTCGGCGACGCAGAACCGTTCCGAGTTCAGCGAAGCCGGTCAGATCCCGATCGACTCGATCTACTCGCCCGTCCTCAAGGTCACCTACCGCGTCGAGGCGACGCGTGCCGGTGAGCGCACGGACTTCGACCGCCTGGTCGTCGACGTCGAAGCGAAGCCGGCCATCACGCCGCGCGACGCCATCGCGTCGGCCGGTCGCACGCTGGTCGAGCTGTTCGGGCTCGCTCGCGAGCTCAACACGGCGGCCGAGGGCATCGAGATCGGCCCCGCGCCGGTCGACGCCGTGCTCTCGAACGAACTGCAGACCCCGATCGAGGACCTCGACCTGTCGGTCCGCAGCTACAACTGCCTGAAGCGGGAGGGCATCAACACGGTGTCCGAGCTCGTCGCCCTGTCGGAGACGCAGCTCATGAACATCCGCAACTTCGGTCAGAAGTCGGTGGACGAGGTCAAGGACAAGCTCACCGAGCTCGGCCTGTCCCTCAAGGACACCGTCCCCGGATTCGACGGCGCCCACTTCTACAGCGGGTACGACGAGGACGAGTCCAACAACTGACCTCGCGCTCACGCGCAAGCGCGCTGACACCGCGCGCACCACTTTCACCACTGGAGAACTGACATGCCGAAGCCCACCAAGGGCCCCCGCCTCGGTGGCGGTCCCGCCCACGAGCGCCTGCTCCTGAGCAACCTCGCCAACGCCCTCTTCACGCACGGTCGCATCACGACCACCGAGACGAAGGCCAAGCGCCTCCGTCCGGTCGCGGAGCGTCTCATCACGTTCGCGAAGCGCGGCGACCTGCACGCGCGTCGTCGTGTGATCAGCATCCTGCGCGACAAGTCCGTCGTGCACACGCTGTTCACCGAGATCGCCCCCCAGGTCGAGGACCGCCAGGGTGGTTACACCCGCATCACGAAGCTCGGCTTCCGCAAGGGCGACAACGCCCCGCTGGCGTCGATCGAGCTCGTCCTCGAGCCTGTCTCGAGCACGCCCGCTCCGGTCAAGCGCAACTCGGCTCCGGCCGCTGCTGCCGCCCCGGCCGCCGACGAGACCACCGAGGAGGCCCCGGTCGAGGAGACCGAGACCACCGAGGAGTCCGCCCCGGTCGAGACCGAGTCCGAGACCGAGGCAGCTGCCGAGGTCGAGGCCGACGCCGCCGAGAAGTCGGACGACGCCGACACCAAGTAGTCCGGTGCGCCTCTGGCGCGCTGCACCACCACCACGAAGCCCCCGCGACCCAGGTCGCGGGGGCTTCGTCGTGCCCGAGGCTGGTCGTGCTCACCGACGGCTCGGCGTAACGTCACCGGCCGGGTGCGACGGAGGGAAGTCATGGCGTTCCAGCACGTAGCGGGTCTGGGGACACGGGTCTGGCGGTGGAGCCGGACCTCGGGCACGCAGCCGCGCCTGCTGCACGCCGGCAAGGCCGCTGCCGCCGCGGTGATCGCCTGGTTCGTGGCGCAGCACATGCCGGGCGTCGCGGCCGAGTACCCCTACTACGCACCGCTCGGTGCCGTCGTCGCGATGCAGACCACGGTGTTCGCGGGCATCCGGAGCGGCGTGCAGACCCTGGTCGGGATCGCGCTCGGCATCCTGATCGCCGGGTTCACGATGTGGGTCGGGGACCCCGGTTTCCTGGCGATCGCCCTGGCGGTCGGCGTCGGTGTGCTCGTCGGTGGGTTCCGCGTGCTGGGCGAGGGCAGCTCGTGGGTGTCCACCGCGGCGCTCTTCGTGCTGCTCGTCGGCGGCGCGCACGCCGAGGGCTACTCGCTCGGGTACCTGGTGCAGATGGCCGTGGGCGTGGTCGTCGGGCTGCTCGTCAACTTCCTGGTGTTCCCGCCGCTGCACTTCTGGGACGCCGAACACCGCATCGACGCGGTGAACGGCGTGCTCGCCGATCACCTCGACGGCCTGGCTGCCGTGCTTGAGGAGGGCAAGCGCGACGAGAAGGCGTGGGACCACCAGCAGGACCGCCTGGACCGCGCCATCGCCGACGTGCGGTCGCGCGTGGCGATCGCGCACGAGAGCCGACGGCTCAACCCCCGCGGTGCCCTGCGCGGATCCCGCGCACGGCTCCAGAAGGACGGTGGACGCTTCCGCGCGCTGGAACGGGTCGCCTGGTACACGACGGACCTCACCGAGCTCGTGGCACGTTCCGGCCCGGTGTCCGAGGGCGTCGGGCGGCCGGACCCCGCCTTCGCCACGCCCATCGCCGAGGCGCTCCGGAAGATCGCCAGCACGATCCGCGGCGACTCCCCGGAGGACCAGGCCGAGGCGGCGATCGCCGACCTCGAGCAAGCGCTCGACGCCTCGCGCGAGAACCCCTCCCACGTCGCCGTCACGTCGGCCGCGCTCGTCGCCCTGCGCGGGATCGTCGAGTCCGAGCGACGCGCCACCGACGACCTCGACACCCGCACGGGCCCGTCAGCGTTCGGTCGACCGCGCGGCTGAACGGGTGCAGGCAGCCACGACCCGGTGGACGGGGCACCGGCCGGGAGGCACGGACCACCCCCGCTACGGTGGTCACGTGGACGAGACGGCCGGGTTGCAGGATTCCGACAGCACCGCCGACGTGCGGCTGCGGCTCGACATCGCCTACGACGGGGCCGCGTTCTCCGGGTGGGCACGGCAGCCCGGGCTCCGGACCGTGCAGGGTGCCCTCGAAGCCGCCCTCGCCACCGTCTTCACCCGCTGGGGCGAACCGCCGCTGCTCACCGTCGCCGGACGCACCGATGCCGGCGTGCACGCCACCGGGCAGGTCGCGCACCTGGACCTGTCGGCAGAGCAGTGGGCAGCACTCACCGGGAAGCGTGGGTCGGGCCGCTCACCCCTCGACGGGTTGCGCAAGCGGGTGAACGGCATCGCGGCACCCGAGGGGGACGTCGTCGTCACCGGGGCCTCGGTGGCGCCCGCCGGGTTCGACGCCCGGTTCTCGCCACTCTGGCGCCGGTACGAGTACCGGATCGCGGACGCCGACGGCCCGCGCGATCCACGTCGGCGTGGGCACACGCTCTGGCACGCGGCGCGGCTCGACCCGGCAGCGATGGAGCGCGGTGCGCTGACGCTGCTCGGGCTGCACGACTTCGCGACGTTCTGCAAGCCGCGCGAGGGGGCGACCACCATCCGGACGTTGCAGCAGTTCCGCTGGGACCGCGAGCCGGACGGCGTGCTGGTGGCGCGCCTCCAGGCCGACGCCTTCTGCCACTCGATGGTGCGGGCCATGGTCGGCGCGACCATCGCCGTCGGCGAGGGCCGCTTCGGCCCGGACCGCCTCGAGGAACTGCGCGTCGCCGAGGAACGCACCAGCGCGTTCAAGACGGCGCCCGCGATGGGACTGACCCTGACCGAGGTGGGCTACCCGGCGGACGCTGCGCTCGCGGAGCGGGCGGAGCAGACCCGGGCCCGACGCTCGGCGGACGGTACCGTCGAGGGATGAGCCCGCGCGAACCCCGTTCCGTCGTGTCCGTCGCCCCCGGAGTCGTCTTCGTCGAGGGCCCCGTGTCCAACTGGGTGGTGCTGGCGGAGGAGGGCGGCGTCGCGCTCATCGACGCGGGGTACCCGGCCGACACGGACCTGGTGCTCGACACCGTGCGCGCCGCCGGACACGACCCCGCCGACCTCCGACGCGTCTACGTCACGCACGGACACGTCGACCACGTCGGCGGCATCCCCGGGATCCTGGAGCGGTACCCGCACGTCGAGGTGCTCGCGCACGCCGACGAGCTCGACAACGTCCGCGGGCCGGAGCGGCAGCAGGTCACCCCGGCGGAGATCGGCGGTCGGCTCGCCAGCCCACGCGTCCTCGCCTGGTTGGCACGGGCGATCCGGTCGGACGCCCTGCGGCCCACCACCGTGCCGTCGGCGCGTGCGTTCACGGGCGCGGACTTCGCGGGACGCGCGATCGCGCCGTTCCCGGCCGTCGGGCACACCGACGGTTCGACGGCGTACCTGCTGCCCGCAGCCGACGCAATCGTGACGGGCGACGCGGTCGTCAGTCGCCACGACACCCAGCCCGGGTCGTGGGCCCCGCGGCCGCGGATGATCACGCCGTTCTTCACCGCCGACCAGGACCGCGCGCTCGAGTCGGCGCGGGCGCTGCCGTTCCCGGCACTGGTACTGCCCGGACACGGACCAGCCGTGCGGCGCGTGGGCGGGACCTGGCTGCCGATCGGCTGATGCCGCCGCATCGCTGATGTTGCCGAACGCAATCATTCACCTCAGCGCAACCTGAATGTCCCCGCAGGTCGGTAGCGTGCGGGCATGGCCAACACCCTCGGGCGCACTCTGCTGTGCGCCACGGCGGCCGCGACGCTCCTCGCGGCACCACTCGTCACCGTCACCGCAGCGTCAGCGAACCCCGAGGGGACCGGCCTCGTCATCGAGGAGGCCTACCTGAAGGCGGGCAGCAAGGGCGCCTCCTACAACCAGAAGTTCGTCGAGATCGGCAACCCGACCGACGCCCCGGTGTCGCTCCACGGGTGGTCGCTGCAGTACCGCTCCGCGACGGGCACCGGCACCTTCTCGGCCAGCGCGCTCGCGGGCACCGTGCCTGCGAAGGGCACCTTCCTGGTGTCGATGGCGGGCAACGGCGGGTCCACCGCGGCCGGCGAGGACCTGCCCGCCGCCGACGACACCGCGTCGCTCACCCCGTCGGGCACCACGGGCACCCTCGTGCTCTCCGACGCCACCGCACCGCTGGCGCTCGCCGCCGGACCCGTCGCCGCAGGCACCGACGGCGTCGTCGACCTGCTCGGCTACGGCGCCTCGAACACGTTCGAGTCGACCGTCCGCACCGTGACCGGGGACAACTCGGTGCCGAACGGCCTGGTCCGCCAGGGCACCACGGACACCGACGTCAACGGCGCGGACTTCTCGGTGACGACGACGCTCACCCCGCGGAACGCCGCGGGCGAGACGACGGCGCCGACCGAACCCACGGACCCGACCGACCCGGGCGACGGCGGGACCCCCACGCCCGGCACCCCCGCCGAGACGGTGACCATCGCCCAGCTGCAGGGCACCACGGACACCTCGCCGTACGCCGGCAAGAACGTCACGACCGACGGCGTCGTCACCGCGGTGTACGGCACCGGTGGCTTCGACGGCTACACGATCCAGACCGCCGGCACCGGCGGCGCGATCGACCTCGGCGCCCACACCGCGTCCGACGCCGTGTTCGTGTTCTCGTCCGCAACCGCCGGACTGGTGCAGCGGGGCGACCACGTCCGCGTCACCGGCGCCGTGTCCGAGTACTTCGGCCTGACCGAGCTCACGGTGTCCGGCGCCTCGTCGCTGCAGCAGCTCGACGACACCGTCGCGGCACCGCAGCCCGCCGCGGTCGCGTTCCCGTCGTCCGACGCCCAGCGGGAGTCGCTCGAGAGCATGCTCGTCGCTCCCCAGGGCGCGTACACCGTCGCCGACAACTACACGACGAACCAGTACGGCGAGGTCGTGCTCGCCAGTGGGACGAAGCGTCTGATCCAGCCGACCGAGGTCGGTCGCCCCGGCAGCGCCGAGGCGAAGGCCGTCGAGGCCGACAACGCCGCGCGCAAGGTCACGCTCGACGACGGCGCGAGCACGAACTTCCTCACCCAGGCGAACCAGGGCATCCCGGTGTCGTGGCTCACCCAGGGCCCCGTCACCGTCGGGGCCGCCGCCACCTTCACCGAGCCGGTCGTCCTCGACTACCGCAACAACGGGTGGAAGTTCCAGCCGACCGCGCCGATCACCGGTGCGACCCCGGCGGCCGACCTGCCGGCGTCGTTCTCGAAGGTGCGCCAGCCGGCACCGCAGGACGTCGGCGGTGACCTGAAGCTCGCCGGCTTCAACGTGCTCAACTACTTCCCGACCACGGGCGACGAGCTCACCGGCTGCAAGTACTACACCGACCGTGCCGGCGACCCCGTCACGGTGAACTCCGGTTGCGACGCCCGCGGCGCCGCTGAGCAGGAGGACTTCCTGCGCCAGCAGGTCAAGATCGTCAAGGCCATCAACGGGCTGGACGCCGACGTCGTCTCGCTCGAGGAGATCGAGAACTCGGCCCGCTTCGGCCAGGACCGCGACGCCGCGGTGGCCACCCTGGTCGACGCACTCAACGCCGCCACCGGCCAGGACACCTGGGCGTACGCGAAGTCCCCGGCCGTCGTGCCCGCGAGCGAGGACGTCATCCGCCTCGCACTCATCTACAAGAAGGCCCGCGTCGAGCCCGTCGGCGAGTCCACGATCCTGCTCGACGACGCGTTCACGAACGCCCGCCAGCCCGTCGCGGACGCGTTCCGCCCGGTCGGTGGCACCGCGGACGACGACTTCCTGGTGATCGCGAACCACTTCAAGTCCAAGGGCTCCGGCACCGGTGAGAACGCCGACCAGGGTGACGGGCAGGGAGCGTCGAACGCGTCCCGCGTGGCCCAGGCGAAGGCCCTCGTGACCTTCTCCAGCGCCATGCAGGACCAGTACGGCACCGACAAGGTGTTCATGCTCGGCGACTTCAACGCCTACAGCAAGGAGGACCCGGTGGTCGTCCTCGACGACGCCGGCTACACCGACCTCGGCCCGGCTCGGGACAGCACCGAGTACTCCTACGTGTTCTCCGGCCTGAGCGGTTCGCTCGACCACGTGTTCGCCTCGAAGGCCGCACTCGAGACGGTCACGGGCGTGGACATCTGGAACATCAACTCGGTCGAGTCGGTGGGCCTGGAGTACAGCCGCTACAACTACAACGCGACGAACCTGTACACCGACGACGTGTACCGGGCGAGCGACCACGACCCGATCCTGGTCGGCTTCGACCTGGACGCCGCGGGCACGGACCCGGGCACCGAGCCCGGGACCGACCCGACCCCGGTGCCGAGCCCGACGCCCTCGAAGCCGACCCCCGCTCCGACTCCGTCGGCTCCCGGGGCGGTGCCGCCGGTGGCCCCGTCGGAGACCGGTCTCACCGACGCGAACCGTGGGAGCATCTCGGCGCCGGCGTCGGCTCGTGCGGGGGAGACCATCACGGTGACGGTGGGTACGGCGTCTGCCGGTGACACGGTGAACGTGTGGCTGTTCTCGACTCCGAGGTTGATCGGCACGGCTGTGGTCGCTGCTGACGGGACGGTCCGGGTGACGATCCCTGCCGACACGGTGGCTGGTGCGCACCGCCTCGCGGTGACGGCTGCGGACGGCACGCTGATCGGGTGGACCCCGATCACGATCACCGCGGACGGGCAGCTCGCATTCACGGGTGCTTCGGGGCTCGGTGCCGGTGCGCTGGTGGCGTTCCTGCTGCTCGCGGCGGGTGCGGGTGTGCTGATCGTGCGTCGCCGCCGTCGGGCTGCGACTGCGGAGTAGTCCCCACGCCCCACGTCGGGGCGATGAGTGTGCAGAAGACGTCGGGTTCGCGGTGCGGACCCGACGTCTTCTGCTCACCCATGCGCGGTGGGCGCGACCGCGCGGCGGACTGGAGGCGCGGTGCGGGGCCGCCCCGCGCCTCCAGGCCGCGCGCGGCCGCGTTTGACCGACGTACCTCGCGTCGGCTAGGCTCTCACCTTGGTCTGTGCGCCCCGCGCGCGGACAGTCAGATGAGCCCTCCAACCGAGGTGTTCCCCGTGCTTCTGCTCGCGGAACTCCCGACCGGAGTGGGATTCACGGACTCCTCACCTCGACACGAAAGCAGCACTCCTGTGACTCGCACGTTCTCACCGAAGCCGGCAGACGTCCAGCACGACTGGATCGTCATCGACGCCACCGACGTCGTCCTCGGCCGTCTCGCCACCCACGCCGCGGCGCTCCTGCGCGGCAAGCACAAGGCCACCTTCGCCCAGCACATGGACATGGGTGACTACGTCATCATCGTGAACGCCGACAAGGTCGCACTGACCGGTTCGAAGCTCGCGAAGAAGGTCTACTACCGTCACTCGGGGTACCCGGGCGGCCTGACGGCGACCTCCTACCCGGAGATGCTCGAGAAGCACCCCACCCGCGCCGTCGAGAAGGCGATCCGCGGCATGCTGCCGAAGAACACCCTCGGCCGCGAGCAGCTCAAGAAGCTGAAGGTCTACGCCGGCGCGGAGCACCCGCACGCCGCGCAGCAGCCCAAGGCGTACATCTTCGACCAGGTCGCACAGTAGTTCCGGCCACGACGACTTCAAGGACATAGAGAAACTCATGGCTCAGATCGCTGATTCCCTCGACCAGACCCCGGAGAGCTTCACCACGGAGAGCGCACCCGCCGCTGCCGAGGCTGCTCCCCGTCAGATCCTCAACGTCTCCGGCGGTGCCGTCGGGCGCCGCAAGGAGGCCATCGCGCGCGTTCGCCTCGTTCCGGGCTCCGGCACGTTCGTCGTGAACGGCCGCACGCTCGAGGACTACTTCCCGAACAAGCTGCACCAGCAGCTCATCAACGACCCGTTCAAGGTGCTCGAGCTCCTCGGCTCGTACGACGTCGTCGCCCGCATCACCGGTGGCGGCCCCTCGGGCCAGGCCGGCGCGCTCCGCCTCGCCATCGCCCGCACCCTGAACGAGATCGACCGCGAGAACAACCGCGCGGCCCTCAAGAAGGCCGGCTTCCTCACCCGTGACGCCCGCGTCATCGAGCGCAAGAAGGCCGGTCTCAAGAAGGCCCGCAAGGCGTCGCAGTTCTCGAAGCGCTAGTCGTCACCGGCTGAAGATCGCCATGCCGCGTCTGTTCGGTACCGACGGGGTTCGTGGTCTCGCCAACGGCGAGCTGACGGCCGCGCTCGCACTGGGTCTTGCCCAGGCGAGCGCGGCCGTCCTCACACACGGACACCATGCCGACGCCCGCCGGGCGTCGGGTCGACCGCGCCCGCGCGCGGTCCTCGCGCGTGACCCGCGCGTCTCCGGCGAGTTCCTCGGTGCCGCCGTCGCGGCCGGGCTCGCCTCGGCCGGCGTCGACGTGCTCGACGCCGGGGTCATCCCCACGCCCGCCGCGGCGTTCCTCGTCGCGGACATCGACGCCGACTTCGGCGTGATGATCTCCGCGTCGCACAACCCCGCTCCCGACAACGGGATCAAGTTCTTCGCCACGGGTGGTCGCAAGCTGCCGGACGAGGTCGAGGACCGCATCGAAGCGGCCATGCACGACCACTCCGCACCGACCCCCACCGGCATCGACGTCGGGCGCATCTCGCGGTTCGCCGACGCCGAGGACCGCTACGTCGTCCACCTGCTCGGCACGCTGCCGCACCGGCTCGACGGCATCCACGTCGTGCTCGACTGCGCCAACGGTGCCGCCGCTGGCGTCTCACCCGAGGTCTTCGTCAACGCGGGTGCCCGCGTGACGCTCATCGGTGCCGACCCCGACGGTTGGAACATCAACGACGGCGTCGGGTCGACCCACATCGACAACCTGTCGCGCGCCGTGCTCGAAGCCGGCGCGGACGTCGGCATCGCGCACGACGGCGACGCGGACCGTTGCCTGGCGGTCGACGCCGCGGGCAACGCGATCGACGGCGACCAGATCATGGCGATCCTGGCGTTGTCGCTGCAGGAGCGCGGACGCCTGAAGGACGACACCCTCGTCGCGACGGTCATGTCGAACCTCGGGCTCAAGCGGGCCATGGCCGACGCGGGCATCACCGTGATCGAGGCCGGTGTCGGCGACCGCTACGTGCTCGAGAAGATGACCGAGGGCGACTACTCCATCGGTGGCGAGCAGTCCGGCCACATCATCTTCAACGAGTTCGCCACCACGGGCGACGGCATCCTCACCGGGCTCCACCTGGTCGCCGAGATGGCGCGGACGGGCAAGACCCTGCAGGAGCTCGCCTCGTGCATGACGGTGTTCCCGCAGGTGCTGCTCAACGTCCGCGGCGTCGATCGTCACGGGCTCGCCGACCAGGGCGTGCAGGACGCCGTGACTGCGGCGTCCGCGGCACTCGGCGACACCGGTCGCGTGCTGCTCCGACCCTCCGGCACCGAGCCGGTCGTGCGGGTCATGGTCGAGGCTGCGTCGCAGGACGACGCCCAGCGCATCGCCGAGGAGCTCGCCGCCGTCGTGCAGGACCGCCTGGCGCTCGACGCCGCGTAGGGTTCCCCTCCGCAAGACACCGGTGTTCGCCGGTTGAACACGCGCAGGACGCGGTTCAGCTCGCGAACACCGGTGTTTTGCTACCCGCTCGCGCTAGATCTTGCGGAGCAGGACCGAGTTCACCTTGTGGTTCGCGCCCTTCTTCAGCACCAGGGTGGCGCGGGAGCGCGTGGGCAGCACGTTCTCGAGCAGGTTCGGCTCGTTGATCGCCCGCCAGACCTCGGTCGCCGTCCGCACCGCGTCCTCACGCGAGAGCGAGGCGAACCGGTGGAAGAACGAGTCGGGGCTCGAGAACGCCTCTTCCTGCAGGGCGAGGAACCGGTCGACGTACCAGGACTCGATGTCCTTGGTCTTCGCGTCCACGTAGATCGTGAAGTCGAACAGGTCGGACAGCGCGAGCCGCCCGTGCACCGGGGGCGCCAGCACGTTGAGACCCTCGACGATGAGCACGTCGGGCTGCCGGACGACGATCTCGGCATCAGGCACGATGTCGTAGACCAGGTGCGAGTAGTACGGTGCCCGGACCTCGGTTGCCCCGCTCTTCACCTGGCTCACGAAGCGCAGCAGGGAGCGGCGGTCGTACGACTCCGGGAAGCCCTTGCGGTCCATGATCCCGCGGCGCTCCAGCTCGGCGTTCGGGTACAGGAAGCCGTCGGTCGTCACGAGCTCCACGCGAGGGGTGTCCGGCCAGCGCTTCGTCAGCTCCCGCAGCAGACGGGCGACGGTGGACTTGCCGACGGCGACGGAACCCGCGACGCCGATGACGAACGGCGTGCGTCCGGCGCGCTCACCCAGGAACCGGCTCGTCTCGGCGTGCAGGTTCCGTGCGCCGGCCGCGTAGAGCGTGAGCAGGCGGGACAGGGGCAGGTAGACCTCCTGCACCTCCTGCATGTCCAACCGGTCGCCGAGTCCGCGCAGCTGCACGATCTCGGTCTCGGTGAGCGACAGGTGCTCCTTGGGTGCGAGCTGCGACCACTCGGCACGCGGGATCTCCACGAACGGGGTCGGGTGCGCGACGGCGGTCTCCGGGATCGGCATGGGATCGAGCGTACAGACGGGAGGCCCGGGGCACGTGAGCCGGTCGGCTCACGTGCCCCGGGCCTCCCGGCCAGTGCTCGGTGCGCGCCCGCAGGACGCGACGCGTCAGGCGGGCAGGGCCGCCTCGATGGCGGCGACGACCTCGGGGGCGTCCGGCTTCGTGGTGGGGCGGAAGCGCGTGACGGTGCCGTCGGGGGCGACGAGGAACTTCTCGAAGTTCCAGCTCACCCGACCGGCCTTGCCGTCGGCGTCCGGGGTCTCCTTGAGGGCCTGGTAGAGCGGGTGGGCGCTCTTGCCGTTGACCTTGACCTTCTCGGACATCGGGAACGTCACGCCCCACGTGGTGGAGCAGTACTCGTCGATCGCCTCGGACGAGCCGAGCTCCTGCAGGAACTGGTTGCTCGGGAAGCCCAGCACCGTGAACCCGCGGGGGCCGTACTGCTTCTGCAGGGCCTCGAGCTGCTCGTACTGCGGGGCGAGGCCGCACCGGGAGGCGACGTTCACGACCAGTACGGCCTTGTCGGCGTAGGCGCCGAACGTGGTGTCCTCGCCGTGCAGCGTGGTGATGGCGATGTCGTCGAAGCGTCCCATGGCCGAAACGTTATCCCCACCCCCGGGACTTCGCAGGGTCGGCGTCCAGGCAGACCGTAGGATCGGTCCCATGTGTGGAATCGTCGGCTACGTCGGCAGCAACAGCAGCCAGGACGTCCTCCTCGGTGGCCTCCGCCGCCTCGAGTACCGCGGCTACGACTCGGCGGGCATCGCCGTGGTCGACCCAGCCGGAGACCTCGTGTCGGCCAAGAAGGCCGGCAAGCTCCAGGCCCTGGTCGACGAACTCGAGTCGTCGCCGATCCCGGACGGCACGACCGGCATCGGGCACACCCGCTGGGCGACCCACGGCGGCCCGACCGACGGCAACGCCCACCCACACCTGGCCGACGGCGACAAGCTCGCCCTCATCCACAACGGCATCATCGAGAACTTCTCCGAGCTCCGCGCCGAACTGCAGGCCGAGGGCATCGAGTTCCGCAGCGAGACCGACTCCGAGGTCGCCGCGCACCTGGTCGGGCGGGCCTTCCGCGACACCGGTGACCTGACCGCCGCCATGCAGCAGGCCGTGCAGCGGCTCGAGGGGGCCTTCACGCTCCTCGTCGTGCACGCCGACCAGCCCGGTGTCGTCGTCGGCGCCCGTCGCAACTCGCCCCTGGTCGTCGGGCTCGGCGACGGCGAGAACTTCATGGGCTCGGACGTCGCCGCGTTCGTCGCCTACACGCAGCGCGCGCTGTCGATCGGGCAGGACGAGATCGCCACGATCCGCCCCGACGGCGTCGACGTCATCCACTTCGACGGCACCCCCGCCACGCCGACCGAGTTCGAGGTCAACTGGGACGCCTCCGCCGCCGACAAGGGCGGCTGGTCCTCGTTCATGGCGAAGGAGATCAGCGAGGAGCCCGAGGCCGTCGCCAAGACGATCCTCGGCCGCGTCCACGACGGCGCCGTCACCCTGACCGACCTCGACCCGATCGCCGAGCGCCTGGCGACCGTCGACCGGGTCATCGTGATCGCCTGCGGCACCGCCGCCTACGCCGGCATCCTGGGCAAGTACGCCATCGAGCAGTGGGCCCGCATCCCGGTCGAGGTCGAGCTCGCCCACGAGTTCCGCTACCGCGACCCGGTGCTGAACGAGCGCACCCTGGTCGTCTCGATCAGCCAGTCCGGCGAGACCATGGACACGCTCATGGCCGTCAAGTACGCCCGCGAACAGGGCGCCCAGGTCCTGTCGATCTGCAACACCCAGGGCGCCACGATCCCGCGTGAGTCCGACGCCGTGATCTACACGCACGCGGGGCCCGAGGTCGCCGTCGCGTCCACCAAGGCGTTCATCGCCCAGGGCGTCGCGCTGTACCTGCTCGGGCTGCACCTGGCGACGCTGCGCGGCACGCTCACCTCCGAGCAGATCGCCGAGCAGGTGGCCGAGCTCGAGGGGCTCGCACCGAAGCTGCAGCAGACCATCGAGGACGCCGCCGGCATCAAGGACCTGGCCCGCTGGATGGCGGACACCCGGAGCGTGCTGTTCCTCGGTCGCCACGTCGGCTACCCGATCGCGCTCGAAGGTGCGCTGAAGCTGAAGGAACTCGCGTACATCCACGCCGAGGGCTTCGCCGCCGGTGAGCTCAAGCACGGTCCGATCGCGCTGATCGAGCCGGGCCAGATCGTCTTCGTCATCGTGCCGTCGCCCCGCGACCCGCGATCGCTGCACCCGAAGGTCGTCTCGAACATCCAGGAGATCCGTGCCCGCGGTGCCCGGGTCATCGCCATCGCGGAAGAAGGCGACGCCGCGGTGCTGCCCTTCGCCGATGAGGTCCTGCGGATCCCGCTCGCGACCCCGCTGTTCGAGCCGCTGCTCGCCGTGGCCCCGCTGCACATGTTCGGCATGGAGCTCGCCGCGGCCAAGGGCCTCGACGTCGACCAGCCACGCAACCTGGCGAAGTCGGTCACCGTCGAGTAGTCGAGACGGTGATCATCGGGATCGGGGTCGACGTGGTCGACCTGGAGCGGTTCGAACGGGTGCTGGAACGCACACCGGCGATGCGGGCGCGGTTGTTCACGCCGTCCGAGCAGGTCCGTGACGGCGAACCCCGTCCGATCGCGTCCTTGGCGGCACGGTTCGCCGCCAAGGAAGCACTGATCAAGGCCTTCGGGTCGAGTGCCGGGCTCAGCTGGCAGGACCTCGAGGTCGTGTCCGACGACCAGCGGAACCCCTCGCTCACCCTGCGCCAGGGTGCGCGCCGGGTCGCGGATGCGCGTGGCGTGACGAGCGTGCACCTGTCGCTCTCGCATGATGGAGGGATCGCGACCGCGTTCGTGGTCCTGGAAGGAACAGACGTGGTCCTGGAAGGAACGGCCCGGTGAGTGCGTTCACCGGCATCACGATCGATCGCGGAGCCCTGATCGAGAACTACGCGACGATCGCCGACCGGGTCGCCCCGGCTGGTGTGATCGCGGTCGTCAAGGCGAACGCCTACGGCCACGGGGCCCTCGACGCCGCGCAGGCCTTCGTCGACGCGGGCGCCGAGTGGCTCGGGGTCGCCGACATCGACGAGGCCGTCGCGCTCCGGCAGGGCGGCATCGACGAGGGTGTCCGGATCCTCACGTGGCTGCACGCCCCCGACGAGGACTTCCGTCGCGCCGCGCAGTTCGACGTCACGCCGGCGGTGTCGAGCGTCGAGCAGCTGTCCGCCGCCGCGGACTCCGACGTCCGTGCCGTGCACCTGTGCGTCGACACGGGCCTGAGCCGCAACGGGGCGGTCGAGTCCGAGTGGGCCGAGCTCTTCGCGACCGCCGGTGCCCTGGCCCGCGGCGGCAACCGCACCCGGGTCGAGGGGCTCATGTCCCACCTGTCGAACGCCTCGCGCACCGACGACCTCGACCAGGACGCCGCACTGCAGCGTGCGCTGGACGGTCTCGCCGCGAACGGCATCGTGCCGGACGTGGTGCACCTCGCCGCGAGTGCCGCGAGCATCGCCGTGCCGGAGACCCGCCACGACCTGTCCCGCGTCGGACTCGCCCTGTACGGACTGAGCCCCTTCGACGGCCGCACCTCGGCCGACCTGGGGCTGCGTCCGGCGATGCGGGTCACCGCCGCCGTGCTCCGCACCGTGCCGGTCGCCGCGGGTGACGGCGTCTCGTACGGGTACACCTGGCGCGCCGAGACCGACACCCGCCTCGCTGTGATCGGCCTGGGCTACGCGGACGGCTTCGACCGCGACTTCGGCAACCGGGTCTCGGTGCGCATCGGGGACCGCACGTTCCCGGTGGTCGGACGCGTCGCGATGAACGCCATGCACGTCGACGTCGGCGACGCGGACGTGCAGGTCGGCGACGAGGCCGTGCTGTGGGGCGACCCCGCGAACGGCGACCCCGCCGTCGAGGACTGGGCCGACGCCATCGGCACGATCAACTACGAGGTGGTCGCCCGGATCGGCCGCAGCGTGGAACGGAGGACCACGTGAGCTCCGCACCGCTGCGTCAGGCACGCATCGACCTCGACGCGTACCGCGCCAACCTCGAGCGTGTCCGCGAGTGGATGGACCCGGTCGAGGTCATGGCGATCATGAAGGCCGACGCGTACGGGCACGGCCTCGAACCGATCGCGCTCGCCGCAGTCGACGCCGGCATCAGGTGGATCGGTGTGCTGACGGTCCCCGCCGCCCTGCGCCTGCGGTCGATCGGGGTGGGCGAGGACGTCCACCTGTTCACCTGGCAGCACGACCCCGACCTGGACTTCCGTGACGCCATCGACTCGGCCGTCGACCTCGGTGTCTCGAACGTCGCCGAACTGCAGCGCATCGTCGACGCCGTCGACCAGCGCCCCGCCCGGGTCCACCTGGGCGTCGACTCCGGACTGCACCGCGACGGCGCGGTCCCCGCGGACTGGCCGGCCCTCGTCGAGGCCGCGCGGGACGCCCAGCGGAACGGCCGCCTCGAGGTCGTCGCCGCCTACACGCACCTGGCGGAGTCGTCCGACCACGAGGACAGCGCCGCGGTCGCCGTGTTCGACGCCGCGATCGAGATCGCCGAGGACCTGGGGCTCGACGTCCCGACGGAGCACGTCGCCGCGTCGCTCGCGGGGCTGGAACGCAAGGAGTTCCGCAAGGACATGGTCCGGATGGGTGCGAACCTGTTCGGCATCCCCGGGGCCGACGGGGTCTCGGCAGCAGACCTCGGGCTCGAGCCGGTGATGACCCTGACCGCGTCGGTGGCGAAGACGAAGCGTGTCCCCGTCGACACCGGCGTCTCGTACGACTACACGTACCGCACCGCGACCGAGACGACCCTGGCGCTCGTGCCCGTCGGGTACGCCGACGGGGTCCCGCGACTGGCGCAGGGCCGCATCGAGGTCGCGATCGGCGGCAAGCGCTACCCGATCGCCGGCCGCGTCGCGATGGACCAGTTCCTGGTGGACGTCGGCGACGACGACGTGCGGACCGGTGACACCGTCGTCCTCTTCGGCACCGGCGAGCACGACGAGATGACCGTGCTCGAGTGGGGCGCGGCGCTCGAGACCATCGGTGAAGAGATCGTCTGCCGGATCGGCAGCCGTGTGCCCCGGTCCTACGAGGGTCACGACATCGAGGGACGCGTCGGGGAGTACCTGCGGGGCGAGCGGCCGTGACCGGGTCGTCCCACGTCCTGCTCGACACCACCGTCGACGGCACCGAGGCGATGGGGGAGCTCGGTGCCCGGTTGGCCCGGGTGCTGCGCGCCGGAGACCTCGTCGTGCTGACCGGCCCCCTCGGCGCCGGCAAGACGACCCTGACCCGTGGGCTCGGCGCAGCACTCGGTGCGCGTGGACAGGTGTCCAGCCCGACCTTCGTCCTCGCCCGGACGCACCCGACCACCGCCGGGCCGGACCTGGTGCACGTGGACGCCTACCGCCTGTCCGACCCGGTCGAGCTCGACGACCTCGACCTCGACTGGGACGCCGCGATCGTGGTGGTCGAGTGGGGCCGCGGGATGGTCGACGGCGTCAGCGACAGCCTGCTCGACGTCGAGATCACGCGGGCGACCGGTGCCGACGCCGGACCCGCAGCTCCCGACGACACGGACCCGGACGACGTCCCCGACGAGCCCCGCCGGGTCGTCGTCACCGCCTCCGGTCCGCGCTGGCAGGGCGTGGTCCTCTGACCCTGCGGCCCGTCGCCGCGGACGACGTCGAGGCGCTCCGGGCGTTCCTCGTCGAGGCCGACCTGACCCTGGCCGGGCTCGACGTCCCGACCGTGCGGCTCTGGACCGACCGCGCCGACGACGGCAGCGTGATCGGCAGCACCGGCTTCGAGTCGAGCGCGGACGGCGTGCACGTCCTCGTCCGCAGCGTGGCCGTCGCTCCGCAGCACCGTGGGTCCGGAGCCGGCACCCGCCTCGCACGGTTCGCGATCGACCGGGCCGCCGAGGCCGGCGCCCGGCGTGCGTGGCTGTTCTCCCGTCGCTCCGGTCCGTTCTGGCAGTCGCTCGGCTTCGCACCCGCCGACCGACAGGCCCTGGCTGCCGCGCTGCCGGACACCCACCAGGTCCGCCTGTTCCGCCGGACGGGGCAGCTGGAGCACGAGGTCGCGTGGTCCCTGGGACTGCCGGTGCGCTGACCGCCGCCTACGATGGACGGGTGCTGCTCGCGATCGACACCTCCGCCGGGACCTCCGTCGCCGTCGTCGACCCGGCCACCGGCCAGGCCCTCGCGACCCGCGACACCGAGGACAGCCGCCGGCACGCCGAGGTGATCGGCCCGTTCCTGGCCGACACCCTCGCCGAGGCGGGCATCACCGGCGCCGACGTCACCGGTGTCGTCGCCGGCATGGGCCCGGGCCCCTTCACCGGCCTGCGCGTCGGCATCGCCGCCGCCCGCACCTTCGCCGCAGCCCGCGGCGTCCCCGTCCTGCCGCTCGTCAGCCACGACGCCGTCGCCCTCGACCAGCGCGTCGCCGGCCTCGCCGGCCCCTTCGTCGTCCTCACGGACGCCCGCCGCCGCGAGGTCTACTGGAGCGCCTACGACGCCGACGGCGTCCGCGTGGCCGGCCCCGGACTCGCCAAGCCCGCCGATCTCGACGACGCGATCCGCGCCTCCCGGCCCGCAGCGGTGGGCTGGGACCGCGTGACCGTCACGTCCATCCCGGCCTGGAGGCTCGGCGCGCTCGCCGCGGACCGACTCGCGTCCGGCGCGGCGTTCGACCAGGACACCCCCCTGTACCTGCGCGACCCCGACGTCACGGTGCCCGGTGCGCCGAAACGGGTGAAGCAGTGACCCTGCCGGACGGGCTCCGCCTGCGCCGAGCCCACCCGCAGGACCTCGACGACATCATGTGGCTCGAGCACGTCTCGTTCCCGTCGGACGCCTGGTCGGCGTCGCAGATGTCGGGCGAGCTGTACTCGCCGCACGGGTACTACGTCGTGATCGAGACCGTCGACGACACCGCAGCGCCGATGGTCGTCGGGTACGCCGGACTCTCGTCTCTGGCGGGCAACCCGGTGGCCGACGTGCAGACCATCGCGGTCGCCGCCGATCAGCGCGGCAAGGGGCTCGGACGGGTCCTGTTCACGGAACTGCTCGACGAGGCCCGGCGCCGCGGGGTGCGCGAGGTGTTCCTCGAGGTGCGGGCGGACAACCCCGTGGCGCAGGCGATGTACACGGCGTTCGGGTTCGAGCACATCGCGACCCGGCCGCGCTACTACCAACCGGACGGCATCGACGCGTGGGTGATGCGGGCGGAGCTGCCCGGCCCGGACGCGGAACCGTCGTCGGACGTCGGACCCATCGGACAGGAGGCCCTCGGTGAGCGCGACTGAACCACTGGTGCTCGGCATCGAGACGAGCTGCGACGAGACGGGCGTGGGGATCGTGCGGGGGAACACCCTGCTGGCGAACGTGATCGCCTCGAGCATGGACGAGCACGCGCGCTACGGCGGGGTCGTGCCCGAGGTCGCCGCACGGGCCCACCTGGAGGCGATGACCCCGACGCTGCACGAGGCACTCGACCGTGCCGGCGTCACCCTCGACGAGCTCGACGCCGTCGCAGTGACCGCCGGGCCGGGTCTGGCTGGGGCGCTCATGGTCGGGGTGGGGGCAGCGAAGGCGCTCGCCGTGGCCACGGGCAAGCCGCTGTACGGCGTCAACCACCTGGTCGGGCACGTCGGTGCCGACGTGCTGCGCGAGGACGGCAGCGAGATCGAGCTGCCGACGATCGCGCTGCTCGTCTCAGGTGGGCACACGTCGCTGCTGCTGGTGCGGGACCTGGTCGGTGACGTCGAACTGCTCGGCGAGACGATCGACGACGCGGCGGGCGAGGCGTTCGACAAGGTCGCGCGGCTGCTCGGACTGCCCTACCCCGGCGGCCCGCAGATCGACCGGGCCGCGGCCGAGGGCGACCCGACGGCGATCCGGTTCCCCCGCGGGCTGACGCTGCCGAAGGACATGGCCGCACACCGGTACGACTTCTCGTTCTCGGGGCTGAAGACCGCGGTGGCACGCTGGGTCGAACGCTGCCGCGACGAGGGCCGAGAGGTGCCGGTGGCCGACGTCGCCGCGAGCTTCCGCGAGGCCGTCGTCGACGTCCTGCTCACCAAGGCCCTGAACGCCTGCCGCGAAACCGGTGTCGACCGGCTGCTACTCGGTGGCGGCGTCGTCGCGAACGCCCGGTTGCGGCAGGTCGCCGAGGAACGCTGCGCGGCCGTGGGCGTGCGGCTGCGGATCCCGCCGTTCGACCTGTGCACGGACAACGGCGCCATGATCGCCGCCGTCGGCGCCCGACTCGTGGCCGAGGGGCACGCGCCGAGCGACCTCGGCATCGCGGCGGACTCGACCCTGCCGGTGACGACCGTCCAGGTCTGACCAGTTCGGCCCCGGTCCTTCTGGGGGAGCCTGTGGGAGGATTCACACGGGCGTCGGAGAGACCGGACGCCCGAGAGGGGTGGACGGTGTCCGATCAGAACGAGTGGCCGAAGCCGGGCGAGACGCCGAACGGCGCGGCGAACGGACAGCCCGACGGTGCACCCGCCCCGGACGCCCCGCAAGCACCTGACGCGCCGCAGGCCCCGTCGGCTCCGGAAGCGCCCCAGAACCCGCACGGCCA
>NZ_JADKSC010000001.1:903543-1167976 GCF_015350855.1 Curtobacterium sp. VKM Ac-2889
GCAGCAGAACCCGTACGGCCAGCCGCCGCAGCAGCAGAACCCGTACGGCCAGCCGCCGCAGCAGCAGAACCCGTACGGCCAGCCGCCGCAGCAGCAGAACCCGTACGCCGCTCCGCAGCAGCCGCAGCCGCAGCCGAATCAGTACGGTCAGCAGCAGAACCCGTACGCGGCCCCGCATCAGCAGCAGCAGCAGCAGCCGCCGCAGCAGGCGTACGGCGCACCGCAGAACCCCTACGGTCAGCAGCAGAACCCGTACGCGCAGCAGCAGCAGCCGTACGCGGCCAACCCGTACTCGTACCAGCCCTACGCGCAGCGCCCGAAGACGAACGTCCTGTCGATCCTGTCGATCGTCTTCGCGTTCGGCGGCGTCATCATCTGGCCGATCATCATCCTGACGAGCCCGGCCGGCGCGATCATGGGCCACATCGCCCTCGGCAAGATCAAGCAGAGCGGCGAGGGCGGCCGTGGCCTGGCGCTCGCCGGCATCATCGGTGGCTGGGTCCTCACGGGCCTGTTCATCCTGATCGTCGCCCTGGTGTGGATCTCGATCGCGAACTCGTCGAACTACTCGGACTACTCCGACTACAGCTCGAACACCGGGGCCTTCGTCAGCTGACGTCGCCGCAGGGCGACGGAGGCCGCGAGCGGCCCCCGGCCGTCAGCCGACCGTGTCGGTGAGCCGCTCGCACAGGATCGCCGTGTGGCGTCCCTCCAGGCGGGTGAGCACGAGTGTGACGCGACCCGATCCGCGCAACCGCAGCCGTTTGCGGAACTGCGCCGGGTCGACGTCGACGCCGCGCTTCTTGATCTCGACGGTGCCGATGCCGTCGGCGGCGAGCCGCGCGGCCAGTCGCTTGACGTCGAGCGGCATCGTGTCGAGCACCCGGAACCCCTGCGCGAAGGGTGTCGTGACGGCCCGGTCGGACGTGACGTAGGCGATGCCGTCGGACAGCATGTGCCCGTCGAGGCCCCTCGCCAGGTCGCCGATCAGTCGCGCGCGGATCACGGCGCCGTCCGGCTCGTACAGGTAGGCGCCGAGCGGTCCGACCTCGGCGTCGTCGGCGTCCGCCGCTCCGGTCATCTCGGCGATGCCGTGGCTGCCGATGACGGTGGCCGCGCGGCGGATGCCGGGCCGTGCGAGGGGGCCGAACCACAGGGCGAGCTCGACGACCTCGCGGTCGACGGAGGTCCACTGGGCCTCAGCGGCGTCCGGGATCAGGTCGCGGTCGATGCCGGGTCCGAGCTTCACGCCGGTCGGCGTCGTCGTCGCTGCAGCGAACACCGTGTCGAGCGAGGGGGACCAGTCGTCCGGGTCGGCGAGTCGGCGGGTGTCGGAGTGGCCGGAGGTGCGTCGTGCGGGGTCCATCCACGCGCCGTCCACCGAAGACAGGTCGAAGGACTCGGCGTCGCCGAGCTCCACCCGCGCGTTCGGCCAGAGGGCCAGGTTGTGGGTCGCGACGGCAGCCGTGACCTCGTCGCGGTCGACGGCGGTGACGTCCAGGTCGAGCGCCGCCATCGCCATGGCGTCCCCGCCGATGCCGCAGCCGAGATCGGCGACCCGGGTGAGCCCCGCGGCGGCGAAGCGTCCGGCGTGCTGGGCCGCGACCTGTAGTCGGGTGGCCTGCTCGAGACCGGCCTCGGTGAAGAGCATCCGGGACGCGAAGTCACCGAACTTGCCGCGGGCCTTGAGCCGGAGCTTCGCCTGGGTCAGCACGGCTGCGACGAGCCGTGGGTCGTGGCCCTCGGCGCGCAGCCGGGACACCACGCGGACGATCTCGCCGCCGTCGGAGACACCGGGGGTACGGTCGAGCAGGGCCATCCCGTCCGGGGTCAGCAGTGCGGTGAGTTCGGCGGCGTCCATGCGTCGATCCTCGCAGGTGCTGCGTGTTCTCCGGGTGTGCTGGCACTCGGATTGACCGAGTGCCAGTGGCCCCCTAGAGTTGGCGTTGGCACTCTCCTGTGCGAAGTGCCAACCGGTTTTCATCTGTACCGAGTCCGTACCGAGAAAGAAGAGGTCACCGTGGCCGTCAGCATCAAGCCGCTCGAGGATCGCATCGTCATCCGCCAGGTCGAGGCGGAGCAGACCACCGCTTCCGGTCTGGTCATCCCCGACACCGCGAAGGAGAAGCCCCAGGAGGGCGAGGTCGTCGCCGTGGGTCCGGGTCGCATCGACGACAACGGCAACCGCGTCCCGCTCGACGTCGCCGTGGGTGACAAGGTCATCTACTCCAAGTACGGCGGAACCGAGGTCAAGTACTCGGGCGAGGACCTGCTGGTCCTGTCGGCCCGCGACGTCCTCGCGGTCATCGTCCACTGAGTCCAGTACGCATGACGGACGCCCCGTCCGGCCTTCGGGCCGACGGGGCGTTCGTGTGTCCGGGGCCGGTCTGCAGGGCGCTCCGGTCCTGATCAGCCCGCTTGCAGCCCGCCTGGAGGCCCGGTGCACGTCCCGGGGTCGGCGGTCGTTCCTAGGATGGTTCCGTGAGTGAACCGAGTCCGGCGCGACCCGTCCGCAGCGAGGCATCCGTCGGCGTGGTGCAGGCCGTCGTGGCCTACGGGCTCTGGGGGCTGATGCCCCTGCTCTTCGCGGCCATGGCCCCCGCGGCGGCGTTCGAGATCGTGTCGTGGCGGATCGTCTTCGGTCTGGTGTTCTGCGCGGTGGCGATCGCGGTCACCCGGTCGTGGCTCCGCACCCGCACCTTGATGGCTCAGCGCCGCGTGATGCTCGTGATGGGGCTCGCCGCCGTCCTGATCCTGGTGAACTGGACCGTCTACGTCCTCGCGACGACGACCGGTCACACGGTCGAGGCCGCGCTCGGGTACTTCATCAACCCGCTCGTCACGATCGCCCTCGGCGTCGTGGTCCTGCGTGAACGCCTGCGTCCGGCGCAGTGGGCCGCGGTCGGGTTGAGCGTCGTGGCGGTCGTGGTCATCGCGATCGGCTACGGGCAGATGCCGTGGATCTCGCTGGCCCTGGCGTTCTCGTTCGGCCTGTACGGCCTGGTGAAGAAGCGCGTCGGCGGCACCGTGGACGCGCTGAGCGGCCTGACGATCGAGACCGTGTGGCTGCTGCCGATCGCGGTCGTGGCGCTGGTGGTGCTCGGTGTGACCGGGCTCGGCGGCGGCGTGACGTTCGCGAGCGAGGGCTGGGGGCACGCCGTCGTCACCGTGCTGACCGGGCCGGCGACCGCGGTGCCGCTGCTGCTCTTCGCCTCGTCGGCGCGCCGGGTGAGCCTGTCGACCCTGGGCTTGACCCAGTACCTGGCACCGGTGATGCAGCTGCTCGTCGGGGTCCTGGTGCAGCACGAGGAGATGTCGGCCGGGCGCTGGTTCGGCTTCGGCATCGTGTGGCTCGCGCTCGTGGTGCTGACGGCGGACTCGTTCGCCGCCGCACGCGTGTCCCGCCGCCGGGCGCTCGCACCCACCCCGGCCGAGCCGGTCTGACCCGGTCTCCACCGCGAAAGCGACAGGCCCCCGCGGAACTTCCGCGGGGGCCTGTCGCTTTCGCGAGCGGTGCTGGGCTGAACCCTACTTCTTCACCGCACCCTGGATGGCGCTCTGGTAGACGGGCTTGTTGTCGCCGTCGAACTTGTAGATGCCGATGTAGGCGCTCGACGGGTCGTTGTTGTCGTCGAACGGACCGATGCCGGACGGGCCGGTGTAGTGGATGTCCTTGCCGTCGTCCAGGAGCGTCTTGCACTCCTTGAACGTCGCACACTCCGTGCCGCCGTCAGCTCCCGACACCGCAGCCATGTTGGCCTGGATCGTGCCGGAGTCGGTGCCCTTGCCCTTCACCGCAGCGAGGGCGGCGAGGACCGTGGCGTCGTACGACTCGGCCGCGTACGAGTAGTCGGCGAGCGTCTTGCCCGACGAGTCCTTGTAGAACGCGGCGAGCTGCTTCTTGAAGTCGTCCTTCGGCGAGGCACCGGGGATGGTGCCCTGGGCGCCGCTGAGGGTGCCCTTGTCGAAGTCCTTCGAGTAGTCCGCCGTGTTGCCGTCGGACATGTAGATCTTCGCTTCGTTCCCCTGCGAGACGAGCTCCGGGATGATCGACTTCGTCTCGTCGAAGGCCAGGACGACGATCGCGTCGGGCTTCTGGGCCAGTGCCGCGGTCACCTCGGACGAGAACGTGGTCTGGCCGGGCGGGAACTCCTGGCCCTCGCCCTTGCCGCCGTAGACGACCTGGCCGCCCGAAGCCTCGACCGCGGCCTGCACGGAGTTGCGGAGACCGGTGCCGTACGTGTCGTTGAAGACCAGGAAGGCGACCTTCGCGTTGCCGTCACCGGTCACGAGCTGACCGAGCGCGGAACCCTGCACCGAGTCCGGCGGTGCGGTCCGGTAGTAGTACGACGAGTACCCGGAGAGGTCGCTCGCCGTGTTCGCCGGCGAGATCTCGACGATGCAGTTGCTGGTCAGCTGGTCGATGACGTTCAGCGTGACGGACGAGGACTCGGCGCCGATCGCGACCGGGACCTTCGCGTTGACGAGCTTCGTCGCCGCGGAGCTCGACACGGTCATGTCGTTGCTGTCACCGGAGTCGGTCGCCGGGTCGATCGTGACGTCCTTGTCGAGGACACCGCCCGCGGCGTTGATGTCCTTGACGGCCAGGCCGACACCGGACTCGGCCGGCGGGTTCAGGTAGGCCAGCGAACCGGTCAGGGGCAGGATCGTGCCGATCTTCAGCGCGTCCGTGCCAGGGGTGTCGGGGGCCTTGCAGCTGGCGGCGGGATCCTTCTTCGCATCGCTCGACGCCGAGCTCGAGGGGGAAGCACTGCCGGTGGTGGAACACGCGGCGAGGAGGACGGCTGCTGCGCCCGCCAACGCCAGTGCCGCGGTGGCACGGGTGGTTCTGATCATCCGTGGAGCCCTTTCTCTGCGCGGAGGCTCTGCCGCTTCGGGTGAATGCGACGCCTCCACTGGATGTCGAGAAACGTAGGGTCCATGTGTTTCGCCCGTGTGACGGGGCGGTACGCAAAGGTGTTTCGTTACCGAGCCGTGACGTTCCTGTGCGTGGGGACAGGCATCCGTGCAGGAGCTGCGGTGCCGGCGTGGTGCCCTGACCTGCGCCAGGCGGATGGTCCGGCAGGGTGTTCGGGAGGCCCGGGGGCGCGCCGGTGGACGGCGGGCCGGTCAGCCGTGCTGTCCCGGTCAGCCGTGCTGTCCCGGTCAGCCGTGCTGGCCCGGTCAGCTCTGCTGTCCGGCTTCCTCGTCGAGTTCGGCCTGGGACCGCAGGACGCAGAACTCGTTGCCCTCCGGGTCGGCGAAGACCACCCATCCGCCGTCCGGGTGGCGCAGGTCGGCGAGCTCCACGGCACCGATGCCGCGGAGCCGCTCGACCTCCTCGTCGCGGGTGCGGTCGGTGGGGCGCAGGTCGAAGTGGATCCGGTTCTTCACGGTCTTCGTCTCGGGCACCTGGAGGAACAGCACCGTGTGCGATCGATCGGGTGCTGTGATCTCGCACTCCTCGTGCCCCGGAGCGTTCGGGTCGTCGGGCAGGTCCACGTACCCGAGCACCTGCTTCCACCACTCGGACTGGGCGTAGGCGTCGCGGGAGTCGATCGTGGTGTGGGAGACAGCGCTGACCATGCCGCGACACTACCGCCGGGGAACGCAGCTGCGGGGGACGGGGCGGGGGACTGGGTGAAGACGCCGTCGTGCTGCTCCGACGCCGCGGTGCTCGCGAGACGCCGCCAAATTCGGCGGCGTCTCGGGGACTCGGCGGCGCCCAACCCACACGACGGCGTCTCGCGCTGCCCGCCAGCCGCTGCTCACGAGCCCGGCTGGCGACGTGCGCCGATCGGTGCTGCGCGGAACAAGGGGAGCCCGGCAGCCGACAGCACCGCAGCCAGCGCTCGTGCATCCGCAGCTTCCCGCATCGTCCACCGCGCGAACCCGCGCACCTCGGGATCCCGTCGGAGCGCGTCCTCACGGTTCTTCTCGTCCCACAGCGCTCGAGGGTCGTCGTACTTCAAGCGACCGTCGAACTCACCGATCACGCCGGCGTCGGGCCACCAGAAGTCCGTCCTGAACCTGCCGAGCGGTGTCTCGAACTCGCGCTGCAGCTCCGGAGCAGGACCCCCGAGGTCACGGGCGGTGACGCGGCTGATCGACTCGCCGGGCGATTCGGCACGGGCATCGGCGAAGTCGATCGCGGCGGCAGCCTGTCGGCATCCGCGCAGGCGCCCAGGTGGTCCGAGCGCGTCGAGTGCGGCGACGAGCCCTTCGCGGCTGACCAGGGCAGACCGGAGCACGTGGTCGAGCACGACGACGGCGTGGGTGAACGACTGCCGACGCGCGATGTCGAGCACGGTCCGGTCGAGCGAGGTCGTCGGGATCCCGTCGACCACGACGCGTTCGCCGTTCCGGATCCGCCCAGCGTGACGGACGACGCCTCGACCGGTGTGCGTCTTGTCGAGCCGGACGTCGATCACGTGCAGCCGCCAGTCGGTCGCGTCGAAGTCAGGCAAGCCCCAGAGCGCCGCGGCCGAGGTCCCCGAGACGACGCACTCGGACTGCAGGGACCCGTACCGTGCGCGGACGAACAGGCGCCGGCGTTCCAGGGGTGAGAGCGCCTCCCACTCCGGACGTTCGACGGCGGCGCCGTGGAACAGGCGTACCGGTTCGTGCAGGGCCGACGGGACACGGACCAGTGCTGTCCGGGCGAGCGCGTTCATCCCCGCAGCATGGAACGCGACCACGGCGCGAGGCGACTCGCACGACGGACCGGTGGAGAGCCTCCAGGCCGTTGCCGCCTGTGGAGGAGTCGCAAGACGCCGTCGTCTCCGAACCACGCCCGGAAAGCGTTGAGACGCCGCCGGATTCGGCGGCGTCTCAACGACACGACGGCGTCTTGCGGACCAGAACCGGCCCGGCCCGCGGGCTAGCTGCGGTAGTTCGGCGCCTCGACGACCATCTGGACGTCGTGCGGGTGGGACTCCTTGAGCCCCGCCGCGGTGATGCGGACGAACTTGCCACGGGCCTTCAGCTCGGGGATCGTGCGACCGCCGACGTAGAACATCGACTGCCGCAGCCCACCGGTGAGCTGGTAGACGACGTTGCCGACCGAGCCACGGTAGGGCACCTGGCCCTCGATGCCCTCGGGGATGAGCTTGTCGTCGTTCGGCACGTCCGCCTGGAAGTAGCGGTCCTTCGAGTACGAGGTCTTCTTGCCGCGGGTCTGCAGGGCCCCGAGGGACCCCATGCCGCGGTAGGCCTTGAACTGCTTGCCGCCCACGAACACCAGGTCACCGGGGGACTCGTCGGTGCCGGCCAGCAGTGAGCCGAGCATGACGGTGTCGGCACCGGCGACCAGGGCCTTCGCGATGTCGCCCGAGTACTGCAGGCCACCGTCGGCGATGATCGGCACGCCGGCTTCACGTGCGGCGAGGGAGGCCTCGTACACGGCCGTCACCTGCGGCACACCCACACCGGCGACGACGCGCGTGGTGCAGATCGAGCCCGGGCCGACACCGACCTTGACGGCGTCGACACCGGCGTCGATGAGCGCCTGGGCGCCCGCGCGGGTGGCGACGTTGCCGCCGATGACGTCGATCGCGTCGAACGTCGGGTCGGCCTTGAGGCGGCGGACCATGTCGAGCACGCCTTCGCTCTCACCGTTGGCGGTGTCGACGACGAGCACGTCGACGCCGGCGTCACGCAGGGCCTCGGCGCGCTGCCAGGCGTCGCCGAAGAAGCCGATCGCGGCACCGACGCGGAGCCGGCCCTCGTCGTCCTTGGTGGCGTCCGGGTACTGCTCGCTCTTGTCGAAGTCCTTGACGGTGATGAGGCCGCGGAGCTTGCCCTCGGCGTCGACCAGCGGCAGCTTCTCGATCTTGTGCTGGGCGAAGATGGCGATCGCCTCTTCGGGGTCGATGCCCTCGAGCGCGGTGATCAGCGGCGCCTTCGTCATGACGTCGCGCACGTACGTGGTGGCCTGCTCGAACGTGGCCACGAAGCGCATGTCGCGGTTCGTGATGATGCCGACGAGGGTGCCGTCCTGCTCGACGACCGGCAGGCCGGAGACACGGAACTGGCCGCAGAGCGCGTCGACCTCGGCCACGGTGGCGTCCGGGGTGGTGGTCACCGGGTTGGTGATCATGCCCGACTCGGAGCGCTTGACCTTATCGACGTAGGCAGCCTGGTCCTCGATGGACAGGTTGCGGTGCAGGATCCCGATGCCGCCCTGGCGCGCCATGGCGATCGCCATGCGGGCTTCGGTGACGGTGTCCATCGCAGCGGAGAGCAGCGGGACGTTGACGGAGATCCGCTTGGTGAGCCGGGACGCGGTGGACGCCTCGCTCGGGATGACGTCGGTGTGCCCGGGCAGGAGCATGACGTCGTCGTACGTGAGTCCGATGAATCCGAACGGATCCGGCTGGTCCATGGGTCCCCTTCGTGGGCGAGTGAAGTGTCGAGACACCGGGAACACGACGACGGGTTCCGGATAGGACATGGTAACGCGAGCGGCTGTCGCCGCATTCCGCCTGGAGGCACGGATCGCGCCCGCCTCGGAGCATTCCTCCACAACGTCACAGTTCGGGTACGAATCACACAGGGAACGTGTTGGAAACACGGGTGTCACAAAATCCCCATAGGTTCCTCGTCATCCGAACGAGAGGCTCTTCCGTGGGATCCATCACTCCTCCGGGACGGGCGCAGCCGCGCCTGTTCCGCCTCCGCCAGACACGACGACGACCGGTCCTCGCGGCCGTGCTCGTCGCCGCGTTCCTGGCGACCTTCCTGATCGACTGGGCGGTCACCCTGCCGGCCTTCAGTGCCACGTCGGCTCCGGCCACCAGCCAGGCGTGCACCGTCAGCCCTGACAACGGGTGCATCCAGGGCACGATCACCGACTCCGAGCGTGATCCGGCCGAGGGCGTCGACGTCGACGTGACCGGCCCGAGCGGCTTCGACCAGACGGCCACGACCAACGCCGACGGCCGCTGGTCCGTCAAGGTCGAGACCGCTGGCGAGTACACGGTGAGCGTCGACCAGGGCACCCTGCCGAAGGGGCAGTACCTGACGAACGCCGCGGACGCCGAGCGGAAGGTGCAGGCGACGCTGAACGCCAACGTCGGGCAGATCTTCCAGCTGTCCGACCAGAAGGGCGCGACGACCTCGTCCGACTCGTCGGGTGTGAGCATGCAGCGGGCCTGGCAGCAGTTCGCCTCCGGGCTCCGGCTCGGCCTGCTGATCGCGCTGGCGTCCATCGGGCTCTCGCTCATCTACGGCACGACGGGGTTGTCGAGCTTCTCGCACGGTGAGCAGGTCACCCTCGGCGGTCTGCTGGCGTACGTCTTCGCCAACCAGCTCGGCTGGAACATCTGGGTCACCGGCATCGTCGTCACGCTGTTGTGCGCCGCGACCGGGTACCTGCAGGACGCCGCGATCTGGCGCCCGCTCCGGCGCCGACGCATCAGCCTGACGCAGCTCATGATCGTGACGATCGGGCTGTCGATCGCCGCCCAGTACGCGTTCCAGTACTTCTTCGGCGCCTCGACGGTCCGCATCCAGCAGGGCAACCCGGAGACCGTGCGGTTCGCCGGCGTGACCCTGACGGTGCAGTCCTACGTCGCCATGGGGATCGCGCTCGTGGTCCTCGTCGCCACCGGGCTCTTCCTGGCGAAGACGCGCTTCGGCCGGGCCACCCGCGCCGTGTCGGACAACCCGGCGCTCGCCGCGGCCTCCGGCATCGACGTCGACCGGGTGATCCGCTTCGTGTGGACGCTCGCCGCCGGTCTGGCTGGCCTGTCCGGCGTGATGCTCGGGCTCGTCCTGAACGGCGTGAACTGGCAGACGGGGCTCCAGCTGCTCCTGCTCATGTTCGCCTCGGTCACGCTCGGCGGCCTCGGTACCGCGTACGGCGCCCTGGTCGGCTCGATGATCATCGGCGTCGTCGTGGAGCTCACGAACCTGGTGCTCCCCGGTGACTTCAAGTACGCCACCGCCCTCGTCATCCTCATCCTCATCCTGCTGTTCCGGCCGCAGGGCATCTTCGGCCGCGCCGAGCGGATCGGCTAAGGGAGCACGCGCATGGACTACATCCTCAACCTGCTGTCCTCGCTCACCCAGGAGGCACTCGCCCCGACCACGGCGGCGTTCGCGCTGGCCGCGATCGGCCTGAACGTGCACTTCGGGCTCACCGGGCTCGTGAACATGGGCCAGGCGGCGTTCCTGCTGCTCGGGGCCTACGGCTTCGCGATCTCGATCACCAACGGACTGCCGTTCGTGATGGCGGTGCTCATCGCCCTGCTCGTCTCGATCGTGTTCGCGATCATCCTCGGCGTCCCGACCCTGCGGTTGCGCGGCGACTACCTGGCGATCGTCACGATCTCCGGCGCCGAGATCATCCGCATGGTGGGCCGCTCGAGCCTGCTCACCTCGACCACGGGCGGCTCGAACGGCATCACCGGGTCGAGCTACCGCGACCCGTTCACCGCCCTCAGCCCACTGCCCGACGGCACCACCACGATCCTGTGGTTCACGTACGCCAACAACGGCGTCAACGGCTGGTGGATCCGCATCGCGGCGTGGGCCATGGTCGCCCTGTTCACCCTGGTGCTCTTCCTGCTCATGCGCAGCCCGTGGGGCCGCGTGGTGAAGGCCATCCGCGAGGACGAGGACGCCGTCCGCTCGCTCGGCAAGAACGTCTACTCGTACAAGATGCAGGCGCTCGTGTTCGGTGGGGCGCTCGGTGCGATCGCGGGCATCATCTACGTCCTGCCGAGTTCCGTGCAACCGGACGCCATGGGCCGCTCGATGACGTTCTTCATCTGGACGGCGCTCATCCTCGGTGGCGCGGCGACGGTGTTCGGACCGGTGCTCGGAGCCGTGCTCTTCTTCGTCGTCCGGCTCTTCATCCGCACGCTGGCCGGCGACTTCATCCCCGACTCGATCATGAACGCACAGCAGGCCGAGCAGTTCTCGTACGTGCTCGTCGGCGTCGCGCTCATGCTGCTCATCGTGTTCCGTCCACAGGGGTTGCTCGGCAACAAGAAGGAGCTGACGTTCAGTGTCTGAGACCTACGGCCACCCCAAGGCCGACCCGATCCTCACCGTCGACGACGTCACCCGCCGCTTCGGGGGCATGACCGCCGTGGACGTCGACCACCTCGAGGTCCAGCGCGGCTCCATCACGGCCCTGATCGGCCCGAACGGCGCCGGCAAGACCACGTTCTTCAACCTGCTCACCGGATTCGACAAGCCGAGCCCCGGTGCGAAGACGCAGTTCAACGGCGCCACGCTGCAGAAGACGAGCGCGACGCACATCGCGAACAAGGGCATGGTCCGCACCTTCCAGCTGACCAAGGCCCTGTCGCGGCTCACCGTGATGCAGAACATGCTGCTCGGCGCTCGCGACCAGCCCGGCGAGAACTTCTTCGCCGCCCTGGTCAAGCCGGTGTGGGCGAAGCGGGAGCGCGAGATCACGGCCAAGGCCGAGGACCTGCTCGCCCGGTTCAAGCTCGACACCAAGGCCGACGACTACGCGGGCTCGCTGTCCGGCGGGCAGCGGAAGCTGCTCGAGATGGCCCGGGCGCTGATGTCCGACCCGACGATGATCATGCTCGACGAGCCGATGGCCGGCGTGAACCCCGCGCTCACCCAGTCGCTCCTCGGGCACATCCAGTCCCTGCGCGACGACGGCATGACCGTGCTGTTCGTCGAGCACGACATGCACATGGTCCGGCACATCTCGGACTGGGTGGTCGTGATGGCCGAGGGCAAGGTCGTCGCCGAGGGCCCGGCGGACACGGTGATGGACGACCAGGCCGTGATCGACGCCTACCTCGGTGCGCACCACGACACCGACCTGGGTGACGACTCGCTCCTCACCGAGGAGACCTTCGAGGAACTGGCAGAGGAAGTCGCGGAAGAAGACGCGGCGGACGCAGCAGCAGAGGAGACGACCCGATGACGGACCAGGCGGACCCCACGAACGCGAGCAGTGCCTCCAGTCCGTCCCCGGCGGCCACGCTGGAACGCGAGCCGGTGCTCAGCGCGAAGAACCTCGTCGCCGGCTACCTGCCGGGCGTGAACATCCTGAACGGCTGCGACCTGGACTGCTACCCGGGCGAGCTCATCGGCATCATCGGGCCGAACGGGGCGGGCAAGTCGACGCTCCTCAAGGCGCTGTTCGGGCTCGTGTCCATCCGCGAGGGTTCGGTGACCCTGCAGGGTGACGACATCACGAACCTCAAGGCGAACAAGCTCGTGCAGGCCGGTGTCGGCTTCGTGCCGCAGACGAACAACGTGTTCCCGTCGCTGTCGATCGAGGAGAACCTGCAGATGGGGCTGTACCTGCGGCCCCGGAAGTTCACCGAGCGGCTCGAGGTCATCTACGACCTGTTCCCGATCCTCGCCCAGCGGCGGAACCAGCGGGCCGGATCGCTGTCGGGCGGTGAGCGGCAGTCCGTCGCGATGGCCCGGGCGCTGATGATGGACCCGAAGGTGCTGCTGCTCGACGAGCCGAGCGCCGGACTGTCCCCCGTGCGTCAGGACGAGACGTTCCTGCGGACCCGCCGGATCAACAAGGCCGGTGTGTCGATCATCATGGTGGAGCAGAACGCGCGACGCTGTCTGCAGATCTGCGATCGTGGGTACGTGCTCGACCAGGGGAAGAACGCGTACTCGGGCACCGGGAAGGAACTCGCTGACGATCCCAAGGTCATCGAGCTCTACCTGGGGACGCTCGCCAAGGACGTCGACGCACAGCGCTAGCGCTGTCGTCGGCTACGGGTACCGCTGTGGGGGTGGTATCCGTGACGGGTGGGGCCGTGCGTGGTCGCTTCGCGCCGCACGGCCCCGCTCCTGTACCCGCCCCGGAGGCGCGGCTCGCCTCTGGTCGCGTCCGATCGCGTCTGGTCGGGTGACTGTGGTCGCGTCTGGTCGCGTGACTGTGGTCGCATGACGCCGTCGTGTTCCGTCGACGCCGCGGTCCCGTCGAGACGCCTCGGAATCCAGCGGCGTCTCGTCGGGATGGCGGCGTCCTGCGCTGACGACGGCGTCTTCCGTTGACGACGGCGTCGCCCGTCGCACCCGGCCAGGAGGCGCTACTCGCCCCGCGCGGGTCGGTATCGTTCCGCAGGTGCAGAGACTGTCGGTGAGCGCGATGGACGCCCTGGTGTGGGTGGTCTTCATCGCGCTGTTCGTCGGTGCGGCGCTGCTCGTCAAGGTCGCGGCGGTGCTCCTCGTCGTCCTCGTGGTGCTCGCGCTCCTGCTCGGCTTCGTGCTGCGGGTGCTCCGCAAACGTCGACGAGCCCCGCGCCGCCCGCGCTGACGGCTCCGCCGTGACGGCTGCACGGTGCGAGGTTGCCCGCGGTCCGCACCGTCCGGCCCGTGCACGCCGAAGAGCCCGCCCGGTAGGCTGTCCTGGTGAGCGAAGTCGAGATCGGTGCAGGCAAGCGCGGACGTCGGGCGTACGCGTTCGACGACATCGCGGTGGTCCCCTCCAGGCGGACGCGTGACCCGCGCGACGTCAGCGTGCAGTGGTCGATCGACGCGTTCACGTTCGAGTCGCCGATCCTGTCGGCACCGATGGACTCCGTGTCCTCGCCCGCGACGGTCATCCAGATGGGCAAGCTCGGCATCCTGGGCGTGCTCGACCTCGAAGGTCTGTGGACCCGCTACGAGGACCCGACCCCGTACTACGACGAGATCAAGTCGCTCACCGACGGCAACGTCACGAAGCGCATGCAGGAGATCTACTCCGAGCCGATCAAGGCCGAGCTGATCACCGCCCGCCTGGCCGAGATCCGCGCAGCCGGGGTGCCGGTCGCCGGTTCGCTCAGCCCGCAGCGCACCCAGGAGTTCTCGAAGACGGTCGTCGACGCCGGTGTCGACCTGTTCGTCATCCGCGGCACCACGGTCTCGGCGGAGCACGTCTCCCAGACCGAGGAACCCCTCAACCTCAAGAAGTTCATCTACGAGCTGGACGTCCCGGTGATCGTGGGCGGCGCCTCGACCTACACGTCGGCGCTGCACCTCATGCGCACCGGTGCCGCCGGTGTGCTCGTCGGCTTCGGTGGCGGCGCAGCGTCGACCACCCGTGCCGCACTCGGCATCCACGCCCCGATGGCCACCGCCGTCGCGGACGTCGCAGGTGCCCGTCGCGACTACCTCGACGAGTCGGGCGGCCGCTACGTGCACGTCATCGCCGACGGCGGGCTCGACACCGCGGGCGACATCGTCAAGGCCATCGCCGTCGGCGCCGACGCCGTCATGCTCGGCACCGCGCTGGCCCGTGCGACCGAGGCCCCGGGTGGCGGCTACCACTGGGGTGCCGAGGCGCACCACCCCGAGCTGCCGCGTGGCCGCCGGGTCGAGGTGGGCACGATCGCCCCGCTCGAGAACGTCCTGAACGGACCGACGCCGACCCACGACGGCCGCGCCAACCTGGTCGGTGCCCTGCGCCGCTCGATGGCGACGACCGGATACTCCGACGCCAAGGAGTTCCAGCGAGTAGAAGTGGTCGTGGCGCCGTACCACCAGTGACGGTGGCACCCGGACACTGCTCCGGGTGACGCCACGGCGCCGACCGTGACCCGGAGGCGACGATGGCGAAGTCCAGCACGACGAAGCAGACCAGCACGGCCGGACGTCCGCGTGACGTCGCGCCCGGCGTGGGGTTCGACCCCACGGCGAAGCTCGGGCCGGACGAACGTGCGGCCGCGATCGAGACGCTGAAGACCAAGGAACTCGACGTCCTGGTCGTCGGCGGCGGCATCGTCGGTGCGGGCAGTGCGCTCGACGCCGTGACCCGCGGCCTGAGCGTCGGCATCGTCGAGGCCCGTGACTGGGGCTCGGGGACGTCGAGCCGTTCGTCGAAGCTCGTGCACGGCGGCATCCGGTACCTCGAGCAGCTCAACTTCGCACTCGTCCGCGAAGCCCTCATCGAACGCGGGCTGCTGCTGCAGCGCATCGCCCCGCACCTGGTGAAGCCCGTGCGCTTCCTCTACCCGCTCAACCACCGGGTCTGGGAGCGCTTCTACATCGGCATCGGCATGGCGATGTACGACGTGTTCAGCTGGTCCGGCGGCCGTCCGCCCGGCGTCCCGCACCACCGGCACCTCAGCCGGAAGCAGGTGCTCAGGAACATGCCCGGGCTCAAGAAGGACGCCTTCGTCGGCGGCATGACGTACTACGACGCCCAGGTCGACGACGCGCGCTACGTCGCGTCGCTCGTGCGCACCGCGGCCTCGTACGGTGCCGAGGCGGCGAGCCGCGTCCGCATCGAGGGGTTCATCAAGGTCGGAGAGCGCGTGGTCGGCGCGCAGGCACACGACATCCAGACCGGTGAGCGATTCGAGATCCGCGCGAAGCAGGTCGTCAACGCCACCGGTGTCTGGACCGACGACACCCAGGCGATGATCGGCACCCGCGGGCAGTTCAAGGTGCGGGCGTCGAAGGGCGTGCACCTCGTCATCCCGCGCGACCGGTTCCAGTCGAACACGGGCATGATCCTGCGCACCGAGAAGAGCGTCCTGTTCGTCATCCCGTGGGGCCGGCACTGGCTCGTCGGCACGACCGACACCGACTGGTACCTCGACAAGGCGCACCCGGCGGCGACCGCGGCGGACATCGACTACATCCTCGAGCACGTCAACAAGGTGCTCGCCGTCCCGCTGACCCGCGAGGACGTCGAGGGCGTCTACGCCGGCCTCCGCCCGCTGCTGGCGGGGGAGTCCGACCAGACGTCGAAGCTCAGCCGCGAGCACGTCGTCGCGCACACCGTGCCCGGGCTCGTCGTCGTCGCCGGCGGCAAGTGGACGACGTACCGCGTGATGGGCAAGGACGCGATCGACGAGGCCGTCGCTGCCATGGACGGCAGGATCCCGGAGTCGACGACCGAGGACATCCCGCTCCTCGGCGCGGAGGGCTACCCGGCCGCGTGGAACCGACGCGCCCGCACCGCACGGAGCTGCAACGTGCACAAGGTCCGGATCGAGCACCTGCTCAACCGGTACGGCACCCTCGCGACCGAGGTGCTGCAGCTCGTCGAGCAGGACCCCGCGCTGGCCGAACCCCTACCCGGGGCCGACGACTACATCGGCGCCGAGGTCGTGTACGCCGCCTCGCACGAGGGCGCCCTGCACCTGGAGGACGTCCTCGCCCGCCGCACCCGCATCTCCATCGAGGCCTGGGACCGCGGCGAGTCAGCGGCGCCCGTCGCCGCGAAGCTCATGGCGGACGTGCTCGGGTGGGACCAGGAGACGACCGAGCACGAGGTCGCGAACTACCTGAAGCGCGTCGCCGCAGAACGGGAGTCGCAGCTGCAGCCCGACGACGAGAGCGCGGACCGCGTGCGGCTCGAGGCCCCGGACATCGCGTTCGGCTTCGACGAGGACGACGTGGTCGTGGGTGGCGGCCGTTCGGACGGCGCGGAGGGCGCGAAGGCGTCCGACGAGCAGGTCATCGGCGAGAAGACGAGCGAGCCGGAGTGAGGAGGCCCGCAGACGCCGTCGTGTCACCGAGACGCCGGCGTCTGCGGGTTGCGTAAGACGCCGTCGTCTCGGGTCGACGCCGTCTGGTCGCCGAGACGCCGCCGAACATGGCGGCGTCTCGCGGTGGACGAGGCGTCTCGACGAGACGACGGCGTCTTGCGGAGTCCACCCGCGCCTCCAGGACGGACGACCGGACTGGAGGCCCGTGGTGCGTCCGTCAGACGGCTCGCGCCCGCAGGGCCGCGCGGCGCACGTGCACCGCCTGGCCGACCACGAGCGCCACCGGGATCCCGATCAGCGCGACGAGGCTCGTCACGTACAGGGCGCCCGACCAGATCGTGTGGGCACCGCCGCCGACCCCGTAGGCATCTGCGACGTCCATCTGCAGGGCGAACGCGGCCACGAACGACATCGGCGTCCCCATTACGACGACGGCGAGCAGCACCGCCGCGATGACGTGCGCCGTCGCCCGGGTGATGAGCAGCAGCACCGACAGTCCCGCGGCGAACAGGACGCCGACGACGGCGATCCCCACGACGGTCGCGATGTCCGCCCCGACCGAGAACCCCTGCTCCGAGAGCTCGGCGTGGATCTCGGCCAGGCTCGCACCGGGGACCGCGGCGAGCGGGTCCAGCACCAGTGCGTTCAGCGCCAGCAGTGCCGCGTACAGCGCGACGACCAGCACCCCGACGACGGCCACGACGATCCGTGTTCTCCCCATCCACAGAACAGTAGTGCGCGGAATGCGCGGGGTCACCGGGTGGTTATCATCGGGGTACTCGAAGAGGGAGCCATCATGGTCGACGTCCATCGCGTCAAACTCCCCGGAGTCGGCGTGCTGCACAGCTTCTACACCGACGACGGTGGCAAGTGCGGTGTCATCACGCACCGGTCGGGGCACTCCGACCTCATCTCGTTCGCCGACGTCTCCGACGGCGCGGACAAGTCCGAGAAGGTCTCGCTCCGTCTCAGCGAAGACGAAGCGCACACCCTCGCCGAACTGCTCGGCGGCACCCGGATCACCGAGGGCCTCGACAAGCTCGACGAGATCCCCGGGCTGTCCATCGACTGGTTCTCGGTCGACTACGACGACGCCATCGCGGGCAAGCCCCTCGGTGACCTGCACGACTCGGGCTTCATCGGCCTGACCGTCGTCGCCGTGGTCCGTGGCGACAGCGCCAACCCGGCGCCCTCGTCGGACTTCGTCGTCTTCCCCGGTGACACCATCGTCGTGGCCGGATCCCCCGAGAAGGTCGCCAAGGCGTTCTCCTTCTACCGCAGCGGAGAGCTTGCGGCCGCCTCGGCCGAGGCCCCGCGGAAGAGCTAGCGCATGCACCTGGGTGGTGAGCTGCTCACCATCGGTGTGCTCTTCGTCATCGCCTACGTCCTGGGCCGACTCGGCAAGACCATCGGTCTGCCTGCCATCCCGATCTACATGGTGGTCGGCCTCGTCGCGAGCCCGAACACGCCGTGGTTCGGGCTGAGCGTCGAGTCCCACACGATCGAGCTCATCGCCACGTTCGGGCTCATCCTGCTGCTGTTCAACCTCGGGCTCGAGTTCGACCAAGAGGAGTTCTACGGCAACGCCGGCAAGCTCCTGGTGTCGGGCGGCACCTACGTCGTCATCAACATGGGCGTGGGGTTCGCCTTCGGGTTCTCGCTCGGCTGGGGCACCCGTGAAGCCCTGATCATCGCGGGCATGACGGCGACGTCGTCGAGCGCCATCGTGACGAAGCTCCTCATCGAACTCCGCCGTCTGGCGAACGACGAGACCCCGATGATCCTCGGCGTCACCGTGATCGAGGACGTCTTCATCGCCGTGTACCTGGCGATCGTCTCCGTCGTGCTGTCCGGCGACACCAACCTCTGGGCCGTCGTCGGCAAGCTGGCCCTGGCGTTCGGGTTCCTGATCGTGATGTTCACGCTCGCGCGCTTCGCGGGCAAGTGGGTCTCGAAGATCTTCGCCACGCGCGACGACGAGCTGTTCACCGTGCTGTTCTTCGGACTCGCGGTCATGTTCGGCGGCATCGGCGACCTGCTCGGTGTGACCGACGCCATCGGCGCCTTCGTCATCGGCCTGCTCTGCGGAGCGACCCGGTACCGCGACCGCATCGAACAGCTCGCCCTGCCGATGCGCGACGTCTTCGCGGCGTTCTTCTTCGTGAACTTCGGGCTCGGTCTCGACCTGTCGACCTTCGGCGAGGTGCTCTGGCCCGTCCTCGGCGCCATCGGCATGACCATCGTGCTCAACGCGGTCGCCGGCCAGATCGTCGCGCGGATGAACGGCTTCAACGTCCAGCAGGGCATCAACACCGCCGTCATCCTGGTGAACCGCGGCGAGTTCGCGCTGATCCTCGCGACGCTGTCGGCTGCCGCCGGGCTGGAGGCGCGGATCACCGCCTTCGCGGGCCTCTACGTCCTCTGCATGGCGGTCCTCGGGCCGCTGCTCGCGGTGAACTCGGAGCGGATCGGCCGCCTCGTGGTGCGCCCGGGCCGGCTCATCCGCCTGCGCGGACGCCTGGGCGGCCGACGTGCCGTCGCCGCGGCAGCCGCCGCCGAGAGCGCCGAAGCAGCCGAGGCAGAGGCGGACGCCACCGCCGCGGCACGGAAGGCCGAGCGGGATCGCCAGTTCGCCGAGGAGTTCGCCCTCGTGGAGGCCGCTGGCAGGGACGAGCGAGACAATGAGGGGCCCGAGCCGACGTCCGCACCCGTGACGTCGCCGGTCGAGATCCCCGCCGAGCGCCCCGAACGCCCGGTCCGACAGCGCGATCCGGAGTACTGATACAGATGTGGGCCGTTGCCCGACGACCGAGGTGGATCGCGCTGCTGTTGCTGGCGCTCGTGCTGGCGGCGGTGTTCGCCGGGCTGGGCAAGTGGCAGCTCGAGCGGTCCATCGCCAACGGCAAGCCCCTGCCGGCGACCACCGAGACCCGCCGCACGCTCGAGGCGGTCACGACCCCCGAACGCCCCGTCAGCGAGAGCCTCGCCGGGCAGAAGGTGACCGTCACGGGGACCTTCGTCGCCGACGACACCACCGTGCTGACCGGCCGCACCGGGGGTGGGAAGTACCAGACCGTCGGGCACCTGGTGGACTCGGATGGTGGGGCGAGCCTCCCGGTCGTCATCGGGTGGTCCGACCAGCGGTCGGCCGCCGTCGCCGGGGGCGAGCGCCTGGCGGACGGCCAGACGCTCACGATCCAGGGCCGGTACTACCCGGCCGAGTCCCCGGACCAGGACGCCTACAAGAAGGCCGAGTACTCGGCCGTCGCGCCCGCACGGTTCGTGAACACCTGGCAGGCCTTCGACGACCGCATGTACCTGGGGTACGTCGTCGCCGACGGCACCACCGCGAAGGCCGCCGACCTCGGCACCATCGCCGACCGTGCACCGTCGCGCGAGGTCCAGTTCGACTGGCTCAACCTGTTCTACGCGATCGAGTGGGTCGTCTTCGCCGGCTTCGCCGTGTTCCTCTGGTACCGGTTCGTGAAGGACGCCTGGGAGCGCGAGCAGGAAGAGGAGCGCGAGGCACTGCTCGCCACCGAAGCCGACGCGCTCCGACGGTAGGATTGCCGGCATGGCCCTGACCGTCCGAACCCGTGACATCCCCAAGATCCCGGGGGCGGTGAAGTGGTACCGCGTCTCGGCGTACATCACCGGTGTGCTGCTGCTCGCCCTGGTGGTCGAGGTCATCATCAAGTACACGCCGCTGCAGCTCGAGATGCAGCTCGGCAACGGCCCGTTCTTCGTGCCCAACGGCACGGCGGGCGAGACCCCGGGCACGTTCAACCTGTCGATCGCGATCCTCATCGCCCACGGCTGGCTGTACGTGCTCTACCTCTTCACGGACTTCCGTCTGTGGAGCATCATGCGCTGGAGGCCGTCGCGCTTCCTGCTCATCGCCCTCGGGGGCATCATCCCGTTCATGTCCTTCGTGGTCGAACACCGTATGCAGCAGAAGGCCATGGACACCTACCACGAGCTGATCGCTGCCCAGCAGCGTGAGAAGGAGGCCGCTCGGTGAGCGAGACCGAACAGCGTCCCGTCCTCGTCGTCGACTTCGGGGCCCAGTACGCGCAGCTCATCGCGCGTCGGGTCCGAGAAGCGAACGTCTACAGCGAGATCGTGCCGCACTCCATCACCGCGGACGAGATCCGCGCCAAGGACCCGGCGGCCATCGTGCTGTCCGGCGGTCCGTCGTCCGTCTACGAAGCAGGTGCGCCGTCGCTCGACGGTGACATCCTCGACCTCGGCGTCCCCGTGCTCGGCATCTGCTACGGCTTCCAGGCCATGGCGACCGCCCTCGGCGGCGAGGTCGCGAACACCGGTCTGCGCGAGTACGGCGCCACCGACGTGACGCTCGCGCCCGGCACCAGCACCCTGCTCGGCGACCAGCCGGCAGACCAGGTGACGTGGATGTCGCACGGCGACTCCGTGGCGAAGGCGCCGGCCGGCTTCGAGGTGCTCGCCTCGAGCGCATCCACACCCGTCGCAGCGTTCGCGTCCGACGAGCGCAAGCTCTACGGCGTGCAGTGGCACCCCGAGGTGAAGCACTCCGTGTACGGCCAGGCCGTCCTCGAGAACTTCCTGCACCGTGCCGCGGGCCTGCCGGGCGACTGGAACTCCAGCAACGTCATCGAGGAGCAGGTCGCCCGCATCCGCGAGCAGGTCGGCTCCGCGCGGGTCATCGCCGGACTCTCCGGTGGTGTCGACTCCGCCGTCGCCGCAGCCCTGGTGCACAAGGCCGTCGGTGACCAGCTCACCTGCGTCTTCGTCGACCACGGGCTCCTGCGTGCCGACGAGCGCAAGCAGGTGGAAGAGGACTACGTCGCCTCCACCGGTGTCCGGCTCATCACGATCGACGCCGAGCAGCAGTTCCTCGACGCCCTCGCCGGTGTCAGCGATCCGGAGCAGAAGCGCAAGATCATCGGGCGCGAGTTCATCCGCACGTTCGAAGGCGCAGCCGAGGCACTCGTGGTCGAGGCCCAGGCGTCCGACTCCGATGCCGAGGTCAAGTTCCTCGTGCAGGGCACGCTCTACCCGGACGTCGTCGAGTCCGGCGGCGGAGCGGGTACCGCGAACATCAAGTCGCACCACAACGTCGGCGGCCTGCCCGAGGACATGACGTTCGAGCTCGTCGAGCCGCTGCGCACCCTGTTCAAGGACGAGGTCCGTGCGGTCGGTCGCGAGCTCGGCCTGCCCGAGGTCATCGTGGGTCGCCAGCCGTTCCCCGGCCCGGGCCTGGGCATCCGCATCGTCGGCGAGGTCACGAAGGACCGGCTGGAACTGCTCCGGGCCGCCGACAAGATCGCCCGCGAAGAGCTCACGGCGGCCGGCCTCGACGAGGAGATCTGGCAGTGCCCGGTCGTGCTGCTCGCCGACGTCCGCTCCGTGGGCGTGCAGGGCGACGGCCGGACCTACGGGCACCCGATCGTGCTCCGTCCGGTCTCGTCCGAGGACGCCATGACCGCCGACTGGACGCGTCTGCCGTACGACACCCTGGCGAAGATCTCGAACCGCATCACGAACGAGGTGCCCGACGTCAACCGGGTCGTGCTCGACGTCACGTCGAAGCCGCCGGGGACGATCGAGTGGGAGTAGGGCTCCCCTGAGCGACGGAAGGCCCGGTACGCGTCACGCGTGCCGGGCCTTCGTGCGTCCGCGGGCGCTGCCGGAGCGGTGGGCGTGGGTGCTGCCGGGGTCGTCGAGTGGTCACAACACCCCGCGGGCCCGGTGCCGAGCGGTCACGAAGTGTCGACTGGCCCCGGCTCGGGCGACGCTTCGTGACCACTCGGCGGGCGACCGGCGGGGTGTTGTGACCACCCGGGACCGCCGCCGCCACCGCCACTGCCTCCCGCCCCCGCCACCGCCCCGGCCGTCGCCGACCACCGGCCCGGGAACGACGAAGGGCCTCGGCAGCGCCGGGGCCCTTCGTGTGTGCGGTGGTTCTAGTTGCGCGAGCTGCTCGCGATGATGGCGAGGATGCGCAGGATCTCGAGGTACAGCCAGACGAGCGTCACGATCAGGCCGAACGCCGCGGTCCAGGCGTAGATGCGGGGTGCGCCGCGCTCGACACCGGTCTTGATCTGGTCGAAGTCGAGGATCAGCGAGTACGCCGCCATGACGACCACGAAGATGCCGATGAGCACACCGAGCGGGATGCCGAAGAGCGTCACGCCCATCAGGCCGAACGCGCTCTGCGTCACGCCGGTCCACATCAGGACCAGGTTGACGAGCGAGAACGCCATGTACCCGACCATCGCGATCAGGAAGAAGCGCGTGGCCTTCGGGGTCGCGCGGACCTTGCCGGAGCGGAACAGCAGCAGGGTGACGAAGAACACACCGAGCGTGCCGAACACCGCCTGCGCGACGATGCCGTCAGCTTCGGGGAACGCAGTCTGGAAGTAGTTCGAGATACCGCCGACGAACAGCCCCTCGAAGAACGCGTACGTCAGGATCAGACCCGGGGACGGCTTCTTCTTGAAGGTGTTGACGAGCGCCAGGACGAACCCGACGAGCGCGCCGACGACCCAGACGGCCGGCGGCAGGTTCCAACCGGCCACCGCACCGACGACGAGCACGCCGAACGCGAGCAGCGTCTTGACGATGGTGTCTTCGTACGACATGCGGTCGGTGTCCACCGGGGACGCAGTCGGGCGGTCGTACATGTACTGCAGCTGCTCGGGGGTCATGCCGCCCTGTGCCTGCTGCGGGGTCTGTCCCCAGCCGGCCTGCTGCTGACCAGCACCGCGCCCGCCCCAGGTGTTTGCCCCCTGTGCGTTGAAGGCGGGGGACTGGTCGAAACCGGGCTTGAAGGCCATGGTGTCCTCTTCCTAGGAGATTCGAGTCCTCTCAGCCTAGGTGCGCTCGGTCGCGGAAGGCTGAGGATTCGCGGCGAGCGGACGCGGGCCCAGCGGGCCCCGACGAGGGAAGCCTAGGGTCGCCCGCTGCACGCGCGCCTCGAAGACGTCGAGAGTCCGCCGTCGAGCGCGGGGAGCCCGAGGGCGACGCCGGGTGCAACCAGGTCACGAGTGCGACCGAGATCGTCATGAGCAGGAACCACGCAACGATCTTCGTCGGGGCCACCGGGTGCCAGGCGGCGAGCTGCGCCGGGTAGCTCCACGCCCCGGCCCAGGTCGCGACGTTCTCGGCTGCCCAGACGAACACGGCCACCAACCCCATCGCGACGAGCACGGGCATCCGCATCGTCGCCCGGTGGATCCGGACGTCCATGGTGGTGCGGGCGAAGAGCAGCAGCACGAGCGCGAGCAGCACGTACCGGGCGTCGGCGACGAAGTGGTGTCCGAAGAGGTTCAGGTAGACGCCGCCCGCGACGACCGCCAGCAGCCACTGCCGCGGGTACCGGTCGAACCGCAGGTCGAACAGCCGGTGGACCCTGACCATGTACGACCCGACGGCCCCGTACATGAACCCCGAGAACAGCGGCACCCCGGCGACGACGAGCAGCCCTCCGGGTTCGTAGGTCCACGAGCCCATGTGGGTCTTGAACACCTCCATCACGGTGCCGACGACGTGGAACAGCACCACCACCCGGAGTTCCCGTACGGTCTCGAGCCCGAACACGAGCATGCCGACCTGCAGCAGCACGGCCGCGGTCGTCAGGACGTCGTTCCGCATCGGGGCCGGCACGGTCAGGTGCACCAGGGCCATCGTCGCGAGCAGCAGCGCCCCGAACGCACACGCCCAGGCCTGCTTGGCACCGAACACCAGGAACTCGGTGACGAACACGCGGACGGGTCGGTGCGGTCGGTGCCCGGCGTCGAGCACACGGCGTGCGGCCCGGTCGATCCGGGCCTCGACGGCGGTGGAGAGCGATCGGACGGTCATGCGGTGATGCTCGGCGTCGGCGCTGGGAACGGCGGTCCCCGGCGCGACGAGTGTGTCCCGCGACACAGGTGGCCCGCTCGTCATCCCGGGCAAGTAGGGTCGCGCCATGACCCTCGTGATCGCCCACCGCGGCGCGTCCGGCTACCGCCCCGAGCACTCGCGGAGCGCGTACGACCTGGCCATCGAACTCGGCGCCGACGCGATCGAACCGGACCTGGTGCCCACGAAGGACGGCGTCCTGGTGCTCCGGCACGAGAACGAGGTCTCGGGCACCACGGACGTCGCCGACCACGCCGAGTTCCGGCACCTGCGCACGACGAAGACCGTCGACGGCCAGACGCTGACGGGCTGGTTCACCGAGGACTTCACGTGGGCGCAGCTGCAGACGCTCCGCACCCGCGAGCGCCTGCCCGCGCTGCGCCCGGGATCCGCCGAGCACGACGGCGCGCAGCCGATCCTGCGGTTCGTCGACCTGCTCGCGATCCTCGACGCGGCGCCCCGCCCGGTCGGGCTCGTCGCCGAGGTCAAGCACGCCGCGTCCTTCGACCGCGCCGGGTTCCCGATGGGTGAACTCGTCGACGCCGCGCTCGGCGAGGCCGGGTGGCGGCAGGACGAGCGGCTGACGGTGGAGAGCTTCGAGAAGGGCGTGCTGCGGGACCTGCGCGAGCGGGCGACCGGTGGTCGGCTCGTGTACCTCCAGGAGGCCCGTGGCAGCGCCGCGGACGAGGTCGCGTCCCACGGGGCGCTCGCCCCCACCTACGCCGCCGAGCGCTCCGAGGACGCGCTCGCGTCGTTCGCGACCGAGTTCCACGGCATCAGCGTCGACCTCGGCACCCTGATGGCCGGCGTGGACAGCGTCGCGCTCGACGACCCGACGCCGGTGCGCAGCGCGATCGTCGACCGTGCCCACGCCGCCGGGCTCGCGGTGTACACGTGGACCCTCCGGCCGGAGAACCGGTTCCTGCCGTCGCCGTTGCGTCGCGGCGGGGACGTCGCGGCCTTCGGCGACTGGGAACGCTGGTTCACCTCGGTCATCCGCACCGGACTCGACGGCGTGTTCGCCGACCACACGGACCTGGCGGTGCTCGCCCGGTCCGCTGTCGGGGGTCCCGCCTAGACTGTTCCGGACATGACGATCGTGCTCGACCCCTTCGAATCGACGCCCGAACCGGGCGCCGGTGCCCGCGCGTACCAAGACCCGTTCACCGCGGGTCTGAACCCCCAGCAGAAGGAAGCCGTCGAGTACCGCGGCGAGTCCCTGCTGATCGTGGCCGGTGCCGGTTCCGGCAAGACGAGCGTGCTCACCCGCCGCATCGCGCTGCTGCTCGCCAACCGCGAAGCCTGGCCGTCGCAGATCCTGGCGATCACGTTCACGAACAAGGCCGCCGCCGAGATGCGCGAGCGTGTCCGGGCCCTGGTGGGCGGCGAGGCCGAGGGGATGTGGATCTCCACCTTCCACTCGGCGTGCGTGCGCATCCTGCGGCGCGAGGCCGAGCGGTTCGGGTTCCCGCAGTCGTTCACGATCTACGACTCCGCCGACTCCAAGGCGCTGCTGAAGCGGATCATCAAGGAGCTCGAAGCCGACTCCCTCGGGCTGACCGTGGGTGCCGCGGCGTCGAAGATCTCGAAGCTCAAGAACGAGCTGCAGGACATCGACACCTACGCGCGCAACATCAACGTGAACGACCCGCAGGAAGTCATGTTCACCGAGGTGTTCCGGCGCTACACGAACGAGCTCCGCCGGGCGAACGCGTTCGACTTCGACGACCTCATCGGCCAGACGGTGTTCCTGTTCCGCGCCTTCCCGGACGTCGCCGCCCTGTACCAGCGGCGCTTCCGGTACATCCTGGTCGACGAGTACCAGGACACGAACCACGCCCAGTACGCCCTGATCCGTGAGCTCACCCGCCCGGTGCCGGTCGAACAGGTCGACAAGCTCGAGGACTCCGGGCAGCACGTCGCCCGGATGCGCGAGACCGACGGCTCGATCGCGCCCGCGTCCCTGACGGTGGTCGGTGACTCCGACCAGTCGATCTACGCCTTCCGCGGGGCGGACATCCGCAACATCGTCGAGTTCGAGCGGGACTTCCCGAACTCCAAGACGATCCTGCTCGAGCAGAACTACCGGTCGACGCAGAACATCCTCGACGCCGCGAACGCCGTCATCGCGAACAACTTCGACCGCCAGGCGAAGAGCCTGTTCACCGACGTCGGAGCCGGCGAGAAGATCGTCGGCTTCACCGGGTACACCGGCCATGACGAGGCGCAGTTCGTCGCCGACGAGATCCAGCGCCTGCGGGAAGACGGCATGGACTACCGCGACATGGCGGTGTTCTACCGGACCAACTCGCAGACCCGTGCGCTGGAGGAGATCTTCATCCGTGCGGCGATCCCGTACCGGGTGCTCGGCGGTACCAAGTTCTACGAGCGCGCCGAGATCAAGGACGCCATGGCGTACCTGATCACGGTCGCCAACCCGGCAGACCCGATGGCCCTGCGCCGCATCCTCAACGTGCCGAAGCGCGGCATCGGCTCGGTCACCGAGACCACGCTGCAGCGCTACGCCGACGAGCACGAGACCACGATGCGCGACGCCCTGCGGCACGCGGGTGAACTCGGGTTCGGGCCGAAGGTGCGGAACGCCATCACGGAGTTCGCGGCGCTGCTCGACGCCGTGTCCGAGAAGGCGCAGACGCAACCGGTGGTCGACACCCTGACGCAGTTGCTCGACGGCTCCGGGCTGCTCGACAACCTGCGGAAGTCGCCCGACGCGCAGGACGCCGCGCGCGCCGACAACATCGACGAACTCGTGGCCGTGACGCGCGAGTTCCAGAAGAACAACCCCGAGGGCACCCTGTCGGACTTCCTGACCGAGGTCTCGTTGGTCGCAGCGGCGGACGAGCTCGACGACTCCTCGGGCACGGTCTCGCTGATGACCCTGCACACCGCGAAGGGCCTGGAGTACGACGCGGTGTTCCTGACCGGTGTCGAGGAAGACCTGCTCCCGCACCGGATGTCCGCCAACGAACCCGGTGGTCCGTCGGAAGAGCGCCGGCTGTTCTACGTCGGCATCACCCGCGCCAAGAAGGTCCTGTTCCTGTCGCTCGCGATGACCCGTGCGCAGTTCGGCGACGTCAACGTGGCGATGCCGTCGCGCTTCCTGCAGGAGATCCCCGAGGGGCTCATCGAGTGGAAGCAGTCGCCGGGCATGGCGAACAGCCGCGGTGGCACGCAGCCCCGGGCCCTGAACGCCAAGCGCGACGGTGGCTTCAACGGTGGTGGCGGCGGCGGTGGCTACCGCGGTGGTGGTGGCTGGGGCGGCGGATCGTACGACCGTGCAGCAGCAGCCTCGAAGACCCGTCCGAAGACCGAGTGGGCGAACCGGGTGTCCGGCCAGGTGCGCGACAACGGGGACATGGAACTCGTCGCCGGCGACCGCATCAAGCACGTCGACTTCGGCGAGGGCACGGTGTCCGCGGTGACGGGTCAGGGTGCCAAGCGCATCGCCGAGATCGCGTTCGACTCCGCGGGCCGCAAGAAGCTCCTCATCAAGATCGCCCCGATCGAGAAGCTGTAGGAGCCCTCACCGGTCCACACCGAACCGGCAGCAGCGGCCGGTCTGGTGTTCACGGGACAGACCCGGGGCGTTCCCCCGCGGACCGTACGGTGCGGTGCTGTGCAGAACAGCCCTGACGACCACGAAGCCGCCCACGACGGTGCAGCAGCCCCCGCCGACGATCGCAGCAAGCGCATCCCGGTCTCCCGCCGTGGCTTCCTGGTCGGGTCCGGACTGGCCGGCGCCGCAGGCCTCGTGGCGTCGAACGGTTTCGGCAGCGCCCCGGCCGTCGCCGACGCGCTGACCGCAGCCCCCGCCGTCACCCCGGCGGCCCTCGGCGGGTCCGGCATCGCGGCCCAGCAGGCGGTGGCCCGTGGGCGCACCGGTCCGTGGCGACCCGACACGACCTCGCCGCGCTTCACCGTCGCGGTGATGCCGGACACCCAGTACATGTTCGACGGTGCCGCGGTCGACCAGGCCCCGATGCGCGCCTCGCTCGAGTACGTCGTGCGCGAGCAGGCCCGGCACAACACGGTGTTCCTCGTGCACCTCGGCGACCTGACCCAGAACGGTGCGGCGTCCGAGATGCGCGCGTCCGGCGAGGTCTTCGACGTGCTCGACCGTGCCGGAGCGCCCTACAGCGTGCTCGCCGGCAACCACGACGTCGACTCGTCGACCGACGACCAACGCGGCCGCACCCCGTACCTCGACGTGTTCGGTCCGCAGCGGTTCCGGAAGGCCCCGGGCTGGATCGGTTCGAGCCCCGACGGCTACAACACCGCCCACCGGTTCACCGCGGCCGGCCGCGAGTGGGTCGTCCTGGCCCTCGACTGGCGGACGAGCGCGAGCGGCCTCGCCTGGGCCAGCTCCGTGCTCGCAGCCCGGCCGCACTCGCCGGTGATCCTCACGACGCACGCCATCGTCGACTCGGACGCCGACGGCGGGGCGGCGTTCGACCCCTACGGGCAGCAGCTCTGGGACTCCTTCATCACGAAGCACGACCAGGTGTTCCTGACGCTCAACGGCCACTACTGGGGGCCGGGCCGCACGACGGCGAAGAACGCGGTGGGACACGACGTCGCCCTGCACCTGACCAACTACCAGAACCGGTACTACGGCGGGGCGGCCATGATCCGGCTGTACCACGTCGACCTCGAACGGAACGTCATCGACGTCGAGACGCTGTCGCCGTTCCTGCTCGCCGGCGGGCTCGGCGAGGCGAACGAGCTCGCCGCCCAGGAGGTCAACCTCAGCGGTGACGTCGACCGCTTCACCATGGCAGTGGACTTCGAGGCGCGCTTCGCGGGCTTCGCGCCGGTCGCACCACGGGCCTCCCGGCCGGCGGCACGCATGCTGGTACCGGGGACGCTCGCGTACTGGCGGTTCGACGGCAACCCGGACGGGGCGGCGCTCGCGCCGACCACGCGGGTGCGCGACCAGAGCGGCAAGGGCAACGACCTGGTGGTCGCCCGCCGGACCGGCGCCGTCGCAGGGGCGTTGCGCTGGACCGCCGCGCACCACCCCGACCAGCCGGGTGCCGGCAGCCTCGCGCTGCAGGGTGGCAAGACCGGGGGCGACCACCTGCAGACCGTCCGGGCGGCGCCGCTCAACCGCACCCACTTCCCTCGCGGGTACACGGTCGAGGCGTTCTTCGCGCTGCCGACCACCTTCGACCCGAGCACGAACGGGTTCAGCGCGCTGCTGTCGCAGTACTCGAGCGCCGGCCAGGTGGGGAAGGCGACCGGAGCCGACGGCGACCCGGACGAACCCGCGGTGACCCTGAGCCTGTCGGGGGACCGCGAACTGCAGTGGTGCGTGTACCCGACGAGCCAGGACGGATCGTTGACGAACTGGGGGCACGAGCTGCCGCTCGGAGCCTGGTGGCACGTGGCCGTGGTGAACGACGGGACGCACACCGTGCTCTACGTCGACGGGTGCCCGGTCGTGCGGAACCCGTCCACCCAGAACCGCGGTCTGAGCACGATCGGCAAGCCGTGGCTGCTCGGCGGGTACCGCTACGGCGGCAAGCTCGACAACGTGTTCGTCGGGTCGATCGGTGACGTGCGCATCGTCGGCCGGGCGCTGCAGCCGAGCGAGTTCATGAACGCCTGACGACCCGACAGACGGCCGTCTGACACGCCCGGCCGACCAGGACACCCCTCGTTCGGGTGGCGTGAACGCGTTTTGTGAGGTTAGCCTTACCTAACGTGACACCTCCCATCGAACTCCTGACCACCGCCACCGCCGAGCGCTACCGCTCCGCCGTGACGTCCACGGTGGACCGTCTGGCCGACCGGTTCGCCGCGGCCGACCGTCCGACCACCGACACCGCCCCGGACGTCCTCCGGGCCCGGGTGCAGGACGTCGACCTCGACGCCGAACCCCTCGGGACGGACCGCGCGCTCGCCGAGCTCGACGAGCTGTTCGTCAGCGAGGCCGTCTGGTTCCACGACCCGGCGTACCTCGCGCACCTGAACTGCCCGGTCGCGCTGCCCGCGGTCGCTGCCGAGTCGGTCCTGGCCGCCGTGAACCCGTCGGTCGACACGTGGGACCAGTCCCGCATCGGCACCGAGATCGAGCGGCACGTCGTCGCCTGGCTCGCCGGTCGGATCGGGTTCGCCGCGGGGGACGGCATCTTCACCTCGGGCGGCTCGCAGTCGAACCTGCAGGCCCTGCTGCTGGCGCGCGAGGCCCTCGGCAGCAGCGGCACCGTGTTCACGACCGCGGAGACCCACTTCAGCATCGCGAAGTCGGCACGGCTGCTCGGGCTCGAGGCCGTGGTCGCCGTCGCCACCGACCACGCCGGCCGGATGGTGCCCGCTGCCCTCGCCGAGGCGATCGCCGCCGCCCGCGCAGCCGGGCAGACGCCGATGGCCGTCGTCGCCACCGCCGGCACCACCGACCGCGGGGTGATCGACCCGCTCGAGCCGATCGCGGACGTCTGTGATCTGGAGGGAGTGTGGCTGCACGTCGACGCCGCGTACGGCTGCGGGCTGCTCGTGTCCCCGACCCGCCGGCACCTGCTCGACGGCGTCGAACGGGCCCGGAGCGTGACCGCCGACCTGCACAAGTCGTTCTTCCAGCCGGTGTCGTCGAGCGCCCTGCTCGTGCAGCGCCCGGAGGACCTGCGCCGCACCGCCTGGTACGCCGACTACCTGAACCCGGAGGACGCCGCCGAGCCGAACCAGGTCGACAAGTCGCTGCAGACCACCCGCCGGTTCGACGCCCTGAAGCTCTGGGCCACGCTGCGGGCGACCGGTGCCGACGCGATCGGTGCGGCGTTCGACGCCGTCATCGACCTCGCCGTGGTCACCCACCGGATCGTCGAGGAGTACCCCGACCTGGTGCTCGTCGCGCCGACGCAGCTCAGCACGGTGCTGTTCCGCTGGCAGCCCGCCGGCATGACCGACGAGGCCGCCGACGCGCTGGTCGCCCCGATCCGCTCGGCCCTGCTCGCCGAGGGCCGGGTGCTCATCGCCAAGACGGTCATCGACGGCCGGCCGTGCAACAAGCTCACGCTGCTCAACCCGGAGACGACGCCGGAGCAGATGCGCGCGTCGCTCGAGCACGTCGTCGCGACGGCCGCGCGCGTCCGAGCCACGACCACCGCCCCGGAAGGAGCGACCCGATGACCGCCGACCGCACCGCCGACCCCGCCGTGCACGACGTCGTCGGCATCGGCATCGGCCCGTTCAACCTCGGCCTCGCCTGCCTGACCGACCCGATCGCCGACCTCGACGCGGTGTTCCTCGACGCGGCCGACGGCTTCGCCTGGCACCACGGCATGATGCTCGACGACGCCACGATCCAGGTGCCGTTCCTCGCCGACCTGGTGACGATGGCCGACCCGACCTCACCGTTCTCGTTCCTCGCCTGGCTCAAGGAGACCGGGCGCCTGTACCCGTTCTACATCCGCGAGGACTTCCACCCCCTGCGCAGCGAGTACGACGCCTACTGCCGCTGGGCCGCCGACCGGCTCGACACCCTGCGGTGGGGCCGCCGGGTGACCGCCGTCGAGCACGACCCGGTCACCGACACGTTCACGGTGCACGCCGAGACCGATCAGGGTCCCGAGACGTACCGCGCACACCACGTCGTCGTGGGCATCGGCACCGAGCCGTCCGTCCCCGCCCCGCTGCGCGGGATCGGCGGACCGGCGGTCCACTCCGCCGAGTTCCTGCCGAACCGCAATGCCCTGCGCGACGCCGGGTCGATCGCCGTCGTCGGCAGCGGGCAGTCCGCCGCCGAGGTCTACCGTGAACTGCTCGAGGACATCCGGCAGGACGGCTACCGCCTCGACTGGATCACGCGCTCGCCCCGGTTCTTCCCGATGGAGGACACCAAGCTCACCCTCGAGATGACGAGCCCGGAGTACACGGACCACTTCCACGGGCTGCCCGAAGCCGTCCGCGATCGCCTGGGGCGGGAACAGCGCGGCCTGTACAAGGGCATCAGCGCCGATCTGGTCGACGACCTGTACGACCAGCTCTACCGGATCAGCGCGCGGGGTCCGGTCCCGACGACGCTCCGGACCGAGACGAGCGTCGTCGACGCCGCCTGGCTCGCCGACCGTGGCACGTACCGCCTGACGCTCCGACACGAGCAGCTCGACCAGACGTACGAGCACGAGGTCGAGCAGCTGGTGCTGGCCACCGGGTACACCCCGCGGGTCCCGCGCTTCCTCGACCGGGTCGAGCACCTGGTCGCCCGCGACTCCCGCGGTCGCCTCGCCGTCGCCCGCGACCACCACGTCGACACCCTGGGCGGGCGCATCTGGGTGCAGAACGCCGAGGAGCACACGCACGGCCTGACCGCGCCCGACCTCGGCATGGGTGCGTGGCGGAACGCGTCGATCATCCGGTCCGTCACGGGGCGCCCCGTGTACGGCCTGGAGGCCCGGATCGCCTTCCAGGAGTTCGGCCTGCCCGCCGCGGAGCAGTCAACAGCAGAGCCGTCCACCGCCCATCCCGGCGCCGCGGAGCGCGCGCCGGCCCGGCCCTCGACCGAACGTGCGGAGGTCTCCGCATGAGCACGACCGTGACCACCACGGCGCCGGACGCGACCGCGCCTGTGGGAGCCGGGCCGGGCCTCCTGACCGTCGAACCCGTGGACCCGGAACGCGACGCCGCCGTCGTGCAGTCGTGGCTCGCCCACCCCGCGTCGTCGTGGTGGGAGATGGGCGACCTCGACGTGGACGGCGTCCGCACCTACCTGGCCGGCGTGCAGGCCGACCCCGCGCAGGCCGCGTGGCTCGGCCGCCGGAACGGCGAACCGTGCTTCCTGGCCGAGACCTACGACCCCTCGGCCGTCCTGCTCACCGACGTGTGGGCTGCCGAACCCGGCGACGTCGGCATGCACCTGCTCGTCGCACCGGTGCCGGCCGAGGGCCGCGTGCACGGCCTGACGAGCGCGGTCATGCGTGCCGTCGTCGAGCACTGCCGGGACGCCCTCGGCGCGCGCCGGGTCGTCGTCGAACCGGACGTGCGGAACACCGCCGTGCAGGCGAAGAACGCCGAGGTCGGGTTCCGTGCCCTGCGACAGGTCGACGTCGACGGCAAGCGGGCGCTGCTGTCGGTGCTCGACACCGACCGGATCGGCGTCCCCGACGACGACGGGCCGGCCGCGCACCTGCGGCCCGAGCACCTGGAACCCGCCGAACGGCACCTCGTCGCGAAGGCGATCGCGGAGTTCACCCACGAACGGCTGATCGCCCCTGTGCCGGACGGGGACGGCTGGCGGCTCGAGGCGGGGGAGTCGACCTACCGGTTCCGGGCGCGGCAGCACCTGCTCGAGCACTGGTCGATGGACGAGGCCTCGCTGACGCGGACCCGTGCGGGGGCGTCGGCACCACTCAGCGCGCAGGAGCTCGTGCTCGAGCTGCGCGCGGTGCTCGGGATCCCCGACGAGCTGCTCGGGACGTACCTGGAGGAGATCGCCTCGACGCTGGCGAGTGCCGCGGCGAAGCTCCGACGGGGTGGGCCGTCGGCCGGGCAGCTGGCACGGGGGCGGGGCGGGGCCGGGTCGGCCGGTTCGGTCGGTTCGACCGGTTCGACCGTCTCGTCCGGGGCCGTCGACGACGCCGTAGCGTCGTTCCAGGACGTCGAGTCGGCGATGACCGAGGGCCACCCGGCGTTCGTCGCCGCCAACGGGCGGATCGGGTTCGGCCTCGACGAGTACCGGGCGTTCGCGCCCGAGTCCGGCGGCCGGTTCCGGTACCGGTGGCTCGCCGCCCGACGCGAGCACACGCACCTGGCGCTCGCCGCGGACCGGACCGAGCAGGCGCACTGGGAGTCGGAGCTCCCGGCAGCGGTCGTGGCCGGGTTCCGGGCCACCCTGGAGCGCCGCGGGCTCGACCCCGACGACTACGTGTGGCTGCCCGTGCACCCCTGGCAGTGGCAGCACCGGATCGCCGTGACCTTCGCGCCCGACCTGGGGCGGCAGGACCTGGTGGACCTGGGCGAGGGGCCCGACGAGTACCAGCCGCAGCAGTCCATCCGCACCGCGTTCAACCGCACCGAGCCGGCACGCTCGTACGTGAAGACGGCGCTCGCCGTGCAGAACATGGGGTTCCTGCGGGGGATGTCGCCCGCCTACATGCGGAACACGCCGGCCGTGAACGACTGGGTCGCGTCGATCGTCGCCGCCGACCCGACGCTCGCCGAGGCCGGGTTCTCGGTGCTCCGGGAGCACGCCGCCATCGGCTACACCGGCGACGCGTACCACCGGGTCGACGTGTCCTCGCCGCAGCGCAAGATGCTCGCGGCGCTGTGGCGGGAGAGTCCCGTCCCGCAGCTGGCCGAGGGCGAACACCTGCTCACCATGGCGGCACTGCTGCACCGAGACGGTGCGGGGAACGCCGTCGTGTCAGCCCTGATCGAGGCATCGGGAGTCCCTGCCGACGAGTGGGTCCGACGCTGGCTCGACGCCTACCTGCTGCCCGTCGTGCACTGCCTGACCGTGCACGACCTGGTGTTCATGCCGCACGGTGAGAACCTGGTGCTCGTCGTGCGCGACGGTGTCGTCGTCCGCGCCGTGATGAAGGACATCGGCGAGGAGGCCGCGGTGCTCGGCCGGCTCGACGACCGCCCGGTGCCCGCCGACATCGACCGGATCGTGCACCCGGTGTCCGACGACGAAGCGGCTCTCGCGGTGTTCACCGACGTGTTCGACGGGGTGCTGCGGTTCGTCGCGGCGATCCTCGACGACGACGGAGTGCTGCCGGAGGCCCGGTTCTGGCAGGTCGCGGGGGAGTGCATCGACGCGCACGCCGCCGCACACCCGGACCGCCGTCGGCCCCTGGACCTGCGGGTGCCGACGTTCGAGCACTCGTGCCTGAACCGGTTGCAGCTGCGGAACACCCTGTCGATGGTGGACCTGGCCGACCAGTCGTCGTCGCTCATCCGGGCGGGCGCGATGCCGAACCCGATCGGGCGGTAGGGGGCGCCGGCTCTCGCGATGCGCGAGACGTCAGGGCTGCAGGCGGGTGGCCGACCACGCAGCGTCGGCGAGGACGTACTGCAGCCGGCGGTGCATCCGGTCACGGCTGCCGTGCCAGAACTCGACGACGTCGGGTTCGAGTCGCCAAGCCACCCAGCCGGCCGGCCGCGGCACGGCGTCGTCGGTCTCGTCGAGCAGGTCGTTCGCGTCGTCGATCAGGTCCTGCAGGGTCCGCGGTTCGAGCACGTCGGACTGGTCGGCGATCGCGGTCGCCGCGCGGGACTTCGGGGAGCGGTCGGCGAACAGCGCGTCGGACTCGTCGTCGGAGAGCTGCACCGCCCGGCCCTCGAACCGCAGCTGCTGCATGGTCTCGCGCCAGTAGACCTGCAGCGCTGCGTGCGGGTTCTCGGCGAGCTGGCGTCCCTTCGGGCTCAGGGTCGAGGTGCCGAACACCAGCCCTCGGTCGTCCAGGCGCTTCACGTCCACCGTCCGGGCGCTCACCCGACCGTCGGCGCCGGCGGTGGCGAGGGTCATCGACCTCGGCTCGGAGACGTCGCGCTCGTCGGCGGCCTCGAGCCACTGTCGGGCCAGGTCGAGGGGTGATGCCGGGGGAGCGTCGAACTCGGGCAGCTGCAGGGAGTCGTCACCGGACAGGGAGGAGGACATGCCTCCACCCAACCGTGCTCAGGCGCTCCACGTCCAGGCTGCCGGGGGACGACCCCCGCGGGGACCGGCCGCGGCGGGGGCGTCGACACGGCTGAGCACCGGGTTCGTCCGGAGCATCCGGTTCAGGTTGCCCGGGTCCGGGCTCGCGCCGGTCAGCGCGGTGAGCAGCCGACGGGCGTCCGCCGTGGTGAAGGGCGATCCGAGCAGCGCACGCGTCAGGGGGACGTCCGACCAGCACCGCAGTCGCACGTGCTCCAGCGCGGCGTCGACGATCCGGTCGTGGTCGAAGGGCAGCGCGAGGGGGCGGTCCGCGGCGGCGTGCCACGTCGCCGTCGAGTCCGTGCCCGGCTCGACGACCGCCAGGAACGCGATGCTGATCGCGGCGCTCCGCGGGTCGCGGTCGGGTCCGTCGAACGCGCCGATCTGCGCCAGATGGCGGACCGCGGCCGCGTCGATCCCGGTCTTGGTGCGCAGCGCGCGCCGCGCACCGTCCGCCAGGATCTCGGTGCCGTCCAGGAGCACGCCGGGCAGGGCCTCCAGTCCGGCGTACGGGGCGTAGGCCCGACGCGCTGTGGCGACCCGCAGGCCGTCCGCCCCCGCGAACGACACCGGGACGACGTCGATCGCGATGAGCGGTTGGTCGCGGGTCGCCGATCCGGCGGCCGTCACGCGATGGTCGTCCGGCGGGCAGCGCGGGCCGCACGTTCGTCCCGCAGCGTCTGCCGGACGTCGGCGAAGGACTGGAGGCGCGTGAACCGTCCGTCGATCCACACCGGCTGGAGCAGGCTGGTCGCCTCGTCCTCGGCCGTGGCCTGGTCGGTCTGCCGGATCTCGCCGGTCTCGTCGCGGTGCAGGGCGATGCGGCCCTTCGCGCTCTTCTTGCCGCTGCCCGTCTTCGGGTCCTTCTGGATGTCGACCGGCTCGCCGTCCACCAGTGCCCAGGTCGCCTTGACGGCGCTGCCGAGGTTGTCGCGCGTCATGTACTGGTACGTGTACGACCCGATACCGAGCACGATGTTGTCGCTCGAGTAGCCCTTCGCGGCGAGGCGCTCGTAGATGCGCTGTGCCCGGTCGAGCGTGATGCTGTCGCCGTAGATGACGCCGATGTGCTGATCGAGGACCTTGAAGCCCTGGTCGTTCACGGTGTGGCCGAAGATCTCGTCGAGCAGTTCGACGACGCCCTTCTCCTCGTGGCTGCGCCCGGGGGCGAGCAACTCGGCCTCGTCCACGCCGTGCACGGTGCCGGTGACGATGTCGACCGGGTCGCCCGAGTCGGGTCGGATGACGAGCTTGCCGTCGCGGGCCGTGATGCGGTCCTTGAGGGCCGGGAGGGTCTCGGTGACGACCTTGAACAGGTCGAAGCCGTCGCTGACCGCCGACACGACGCCCGTCGGGTAGACGTCGAGGATCTGCTCGAACGTCGCGAGCTCCCCGTCGGCGCCACGGACGCACATCACGCTGTGCTCGGTCGCGGGGACGCTCGCTGCCACCAGCCCGTTGTCGCCCGGGTAGTACCGGTCGATGAAGTCGAGCGACGGCATCGAGTCGGTGCCGAGGAACGAGAGCAGGTGGCCCGCCCCGCCCGCCGCAGCCGACTCGATGCTCGACTGCCCGCGGAACGAGAAGTCGTGCGCGGCGAAGTCGATGCCGGCCGGGACGGCACCGGTGCGCGCTGCCCAGTCCTCCATCAGGTCGCGGTAGGCGAGCGCCTTGGTCGCGACCGTGGACGGGTGCCAGATCGATGCGGACAGGGCGGTCTCGATGTAGTTGGGCAGCCAGAAGAACTCGTCGATCGTGTTCTCGACGGTCAGGGTCGCGACGCCGATCGGGGCGAGGGTGCCCTCGGGCAGGGCACGGATCTCGAGCGGCAGGTAACCCAGGCGGTGCAGGGCGCGGACGTGGTCGGTGCCGATGTGGTTCGGGCCGAAGTACCCCTGCAGGGCTTCTTCGAACAGTCGGGCGACCTCGTCCTCGTCCGCGGCGAAGAACGGCGCCCAGGCCTCGACGAGCGAGCGCTGGATGAACGCCTGCAGCCCGAAGACCACGGCGTGCGTCGACTCGGGCATGTGTGCGTTCGACCGGTTCGTCCAGTTGATGAGGATCCGGGTGGTGCCCGCGGGGTAGACCTGCCGGTGCGAGTGCTTGTAGCCGTCGACGGCCAGCAGCGGCGCGATCGGGCTCGCCGTGGTGATGCGGGGTTCGAGGCCGGCGGCAGTGCCGGTCGCGTTGGCTCCGGCGGTGGTTGCGGGCGCGGTCTGGGTCATCGGATCTGCTCCGTCAGGTAGGGGGTGAGTGCGATCGTGCGCAGGCCGTCGATGGCGTTCTGCGCGGGGTACGAGTCGGTGGTGACGATCTCGCCGAAGTGGTCGGCGAGCTGCGCTGCCCGGCCGGAGAAGACACCGTGCGAGACCCAGAGGCTGAGCCGCTCCTTCGGCAGTCCCGTCGAGCCGGCGAGGCCCATGAACGTGCCGCCACCGTCGCAGATGTCGTCGACCACCAGGAACCGGCCGGTTTCCGGCAGCGGTTCGCAGGTGAAGCCGTCGAGCTTGCCGGTGTCGGGGTTGCGGTGCTTCTCGGCGCGGTACACCGGCAGGCCGCATGCCCGGGCGACCGCGGTCGCCCGGGGGACCGCGCCCTTGTCCGGGGCGATGATGCCGGTGTACGGGTCGCCACCGCCGTGCTCGGATGCCCCGACCACCGCGTCTCGGACGACCTGTTCGCTCGTGACGACGGTGAGGTTGTCGACCAGGCCGACGATGACCGGCGAGTGCGGGTCGAACGCGATGACCTGGTCGACGTGGAAGCCGTTGAGGATGTCCGCGTAGACCTTCGCGCCGAACGGCAGGCCACGGTCCTGCCGGGCTCCGGGCAGGTAGGGGACGAGCGCGACGGACTTCGAACCGCGCTGTCGCACGGCGTCCGCCCACATGCCGAGCATGATCAGGTCGTCGCCGTTCGTGCCGCGCAGGGTCGCGATCTCGGTGAGGCCCCCCGGCTCGGCGGTGTCGTTCGCGACCTTGACGTGGGCTTCACCGGCGGGGAACCGCATGGTGCAGAACGTCGGTGTCGTCTGGTTGCCCTGGGCGTCCCAGGTGCTGAGTTCGACTGCCATGGCTCGACCGTACCACGGTAATTGTCAGTGTGACAATTATTGTTCCGGTGTGATCACGGGGAGGGGACCTGCACCGACACGAGTGCACCGTCGCCGAGGTGCACGAGTGCCGAGCCGACCTGGACGCGCTCGACGATGCTGCTCCGTGGCAGGCGCATGCCCAGGAGGTCCCCCTCGGTGATCGCCTGTGGGCTCAGCAGCGCACCCGAGCGGTTGCGCTTCATGTCGACCTGCCAGCCGGTGAACCCGACACCGAACTCGGCGGTCAGTCCGGCGGCGACGATCGCCTGACCGTTGTCGGCCGCCCGCTTGACGAACCCCTGCAGCCAGCTCTTCGCCGGCGCGTCCTTGACGAGCTCGGCGTCGTCGATCACCAGGACGCGTCGACCAGGCTGCCCGTCGAACAGGGGTGCGAGGTCGTCCTCGGTCAGATCGGCACCCTCGTGCACCGCCAGGACACCCGGTTCCGCCGCCAGCCCGCGCAAGGGGGACTGTCGCGGGGTCACGAGCACGACCTCGCCGCCCTCGCGCAGGACCGAACGGGTCATCGAGAGCAGGACGGCGCTGCGTCCGGACTTCGCGGGGCCCCCGACGACGAACGAACCGGCCGCGGCCAGGTCAGGCCCGATCGCGGTGAGGTCGTCGCCGCCGATGCCGACCAGACCGAACAGGCCGGCGTCGTCGTCGCGCATCTCCCACGCACGGTCGAACGGCACGGGTCCGGACAGCTGGTCGACGCGGAAGGGACGTCGGGCGCGTTCGACGGCTCGGTCGCGTTCCGTCGCGAAGGTCGCGAGTGCCGTGATGGCGGCGGCCTGCGACTGCCCGGTGCCGGCTGCGGCGAGCAGCGCGATCTGGGTCTCCGTCGCGGACTCGGAGGCGAACGCGCGTCCGTCGGGGACCTGCTCCGGGAGCTTGCGTGGGTTCAGCGACGCCAGTCCGTAGTCGCCCCGGTCCGACAGCCGGAGGACGAGTTTGTCCTCCACCAGGGTGGCCATCCGGCTCGAGAGCAGCTGTCGGTCTCCGGTGACGACCAGGTGGATCCCGACGCTGGCGCCTTCGCGCAGCAGTGTCATCACCTGGTCGGTCGGAGCGCCGTGGTCGAGCTCGCCGAGTGAGCCGACGAAGCCCTCCCAGCGGTCGAGCATGAAGACGATGTGCGGCAGGCGTTCCGCCGGTACGACGGCCGCGGCACGCTGCTCGACGATGCTGGCGAAACCACCGTCGGCGAGCACCTGCTGGCGCCGAGCGAGTTCCTGGGTCAGCTTGGTCAGCAGCCGCTGGGCTCGTTCGGTCTGGACGCGCTGGACGACGGCCCCGGCGTGCGGGAGCGCCTGGATCGGCAGCAGCGCGCCGTTGCCGCAGTCGAGCGCGTACACGTGGACGTCGGCGGCCGAGGTGTTCCGGGCGATGGCCGCCGCGAGCGTCCGCAGCACCTGCGACCGGCCGCTCCGCGGGGCGCCGACGACGTACAGGTGCCCGTCGGAGTCGAGGTCGAGGCTGCGCACCCGCTGCGCCTGCTCGCCCGGGAAGTCCTGCAGCGCGAACGGGAGCGGCCCGACCCTGGCATCCGTGGCAGTGCTGTCGTCGAGTTCCCACGCGCGGTCGTTCAGGTCGGTGAAGAGCAGCGTCTCCGGCAGGGCATCGAGCCAGGGGCGGTAGGGAGCCGGACCGCCGAGTTCCGCTGCGGCCGCGGTGACGGCACCGACGAGCTCCTGCAGATCCGTTCGCTCGTCGGTGTGCTGCACCTCGGACTTCGGCGGTGCGGGCGGTGCAGTGCCGAGCGCCGACCACGAGACAGCACCGGCCCAGACCTGCTTGCGCTGGGTCGACTGCCCGGGGCGACGGCCACCGACGCGCCCCGACTGGAACGGCAGCAGAGCCCCGGCACCCAGACGGATGTACCCGCGGCCGGGGGTGCTCTTCTGGATCTGGGCCGCGTCGCCGGCGTCGATCACGTCGGTGCTCTCGCTCGAGTCGGTGACCCGCAGCGCGATCCGCAGGTTCGTGTTCGCGCGGATGTCGTTCGAGACGACACCGGTCGGACGCTGCGTGGCGAGGATCAGGTGGATGCCGAGGGACCGACCGCGCTGGGCGATGTTCACCAGGCCGGTGACGAAGTCGGGCAGCTCCCGCACCAGGCTCGCGAACTCGTCGATGACGATGAGCAGCCGCGGCATCGGCGGCAGCGGCTCACCACGACCGAGGCGGTCGAGGTAGTCCTCGATGTCCTTCGCTGCCGCGTCGGCCAACAGGTGCTCGCGACGACGGAGTTCCGCGCCCAGGGACTCGAGCGCTCGCTCCACCAGGTGCGTGTCGAGGTCGGTCACCATGCCGACGGTGTGCGGCAACGGTGCGAAGTCGCGGAAGGCCGCCCCGCCCTTGTAGTCGATCAGGACGAAGTTCATGCCCTCTGGGGTGTTCGTCGCCGCGAGCGAGGCGACGATCGTCTGCAGGAGCTCCGACTTGCCCGAACCAGTGGTGCCCGCGACGAGGCCGTGGGGGCCGTCCTTCCGCAGGTCGAACGCGAACGGGCCGTCCAGGCTCTCGCCCACGACGACCTCGGTCGTGCGCGGTCGCACCGACCACTTCCCGGTGATCGCACGGGCCGTCGGCGGCTCGAGCAGCATGACGTCGAGCAACCGCGACGAGGTGGGCAGTCCGCCGGCGTCGCTCTCGTCGTCGGCGTCGACCATCGGAGCGACCGCGCGGGCGACGGTCTCGAACCAGCTGTCCGGGATCCGGTCCGGCCGCACGTCGGTGACCGTCGCCTGGCGCTGCGCAGCCACCCGGATGCGTTCCGGTCCGACGGTGACGACGACGGAGCACTCCTCGGGCAGCAGCCGGGCCTCTTCCTCGATGCAGATCGCCCGGACACCCACCGCCGGCCCTTCCTTGAGGATGCGGATCAGGCCGGGCAGTGCTCGGAGCCGCCGGGCGCCGTCGAGCACGACGACGACGTCCGGACCGGGGATGCCGCGCATGTTGGACTCACGCATCGCCCGCTGTCGCGCATCGATCAGCTGACCGACCTCGGCCACCCGGGCGCCGAGCGTCTCGGCGTCGTTGCCGATCGCGATCACCGCGTCCTGCCCGAAGCCCGGCCGGGCCTGGGGGATCCACCGCAACCACGCCCACTCATCGTCCGACCGGGCGTCAGTCAGCACGACGAACTGCGTGTCACGGGGACTCTGGAGCACCGCGAGCTGCGCCACGAACCACGACGTCAGGTGCCGCGTGTGCTCGTCACGACCCGCGACACCGACGACGCCCTGCCCGCCCAGGTCGACGATCACCGGCACGTCCTCTGCCAGCTTGTCGACCGCACGACGGTGCTCGAGCGCCGCTGGGTCCTCGAGCACGACGCCGGACGGCACGTCAGCGGTGCCGACGCGCAGCGTCAGGTAGTCAGGATCGGTCCGGCGCCGCTCCCACAGGCGGGCACGACGCCGCAACGCGACGTCGAGCACGGTTGCGGGGTCGGGCGCGCTCGTCCGCAGCTCACGCTGGTACCGGACCACTGCCTCCAGGGCGTCCGCCTCGACCGCCTTCTTCGTCTCCTCGTACTCGGCGACGCGCTGCTTGTGGGTCTTCTTGCCGTTCCGGCGGTCCCACCAGGCGTTGCCGAACATGATGATCGGCGACATCAGACCGAACGCGAGGTACGCGACGTTGTGGAAAATCGAGATCATCACCGCAGCCATGCCGAGCGGCGCCAGCGCCGCGATGATCGGGATGGAGCGCCGCGACTGCTGCGCCGGCACGGCCGGCAGCTTGAAGACGGACGGGTGGTCCTCGGGCAGGAGCCGTGGCGGCCGGGTGTAGTCGAGCGAGCCGCCACCGGCGGTCAGGGTGATCGCCGCTCGGTCGGCGTCCGGCACCGCAACCGACAGCAGGGTGTCGCCGATGGTGACGATGCTGCCCGGTTCGACCGGGGTCTCGTCGTCGACCTCGGTGCGGTCCACCAGCACCGTGGAGCCCTCGGTCGGGGTGATCGTGAACCGACGGTTGAGATCGAGCCGCAGGATCGCGGCGTACTCCGGGGCGGTGCGGTCCGGCAGGGGCACCGTCGCATCAGGCGCGGAACCGACGTGGGCGATGCCCGCGTCGAGCACCACCACGGTGCCGGCACCCGGACCGCCGACGATGCGGACGCTCGGCAGGTCACCGGGCAGGGGCAGCACCGGAGCCGGTGCCCCGAACGTCAGCCGAGCGCCCTCGAGCAGCACACCATCACCGATGCGCGCGTGCGGGGTGGTCGGGACGGAGTCGACCGCGACGTCCACGATCGACGAGGCTCCCTGGCCGAGCCGCTTGGCGACGACCTCGACGATCTCGCCGAGCAGGGTGTCCTCGTCGCACTCCACCACGAAGTCGGCAGAGGCATTCGACGGAAGGTGGCTCGCAGTGAACGTCAGGCGCACGTGGAGCGCCCCGCACCGGAGATCGTGGTCGTCGTGGTCGCAGCGCGGTGGTCGGACGAAGCCCCCCGCAGCGTCATGCTGCCGCTCATGGCCTGATTCTCGCAGGTTCCCCGGTCCGGCAGGCACGGTCCGGTCGTTCCTGTGGACACCGATTGCAGACTGGAGGCGCGGTGGAGGAATCGAGGCCGGTCACGTCGTGCGTCGGGCGCAGAATCACCGCCGTGCCCCGCGGATGTGTCGGCTCCCGATGGCAACGCCGAGGCCAGCGGCGACTGCCCACGAGATGTACCGGACGAGCCATGCCGTCTCCCCGTTCCACGGACCGACGTCGTACTTGCCGCCGGGGAGGAACGACAGGCCGACGCCGATGGCGAGGACGATCAGGGCGTCGCGTGTGAACGACCACCACGGGTTCTTCGGCGTGTTCCGCCTGCGGCGTCGAGTCATTTCCTGGGCACCTTCCTGGTATCGGCAGCTCGGGGAAGCCACATCGGGCGCGTGAGGAACTGGAGCACGAGGACCAGCGACAGGACGAACAGGACGACCACGCTGATCGGGAACCACCCCGGCCGGATCCCGATGATCCCGAACGACTGCAGGAAGAGCGAGACCAATCTCATCCCACCGGCTCCGCGACCGGGATGGGATACCTCGACGCCCGGTGGGTCGGGGGCGATGGCGGAGCAGAGAACAATCAGCGCACCGCCGAGCACAGCACCCGCTGCCGAGAACGCGCGGATGCGTCGACGCGCGTCGGCTCGCGGCAGACGCGCGGCCTGGATGAACATGAAGGTCGCGCTGACGAGGGCGATGATGATCGCTCCGACGACGATGAGCGCGACGATCGCGGCCGAGGCGATCCCGATCCCGAGACCCGGACCGATCGCGAGCGTTTCCAGCGCCACCGCGAACCGGCGGCCAGGCGGAACGACTGTGAAGTCGAGGGCCGTCACCAGGACGATGTGGCTGCCGACGATGGTCGACGAAGCGGAGAGGAATTGCCGACGAGCAGGCCGCTCGGCGAGGACCAGGGCCCAGAAGTAGCCGAAGCCGACTGCGCCGTACGTGCACCAGAGGGCAATTCGGCTCCGTTCCGGCGTGCCGTCGGTCGGGAACGTGATCCACAGGCAGACCGCGATCAGCCCGAACGCGGTCAATGATGCAAGCGTCCAGGCCTGCGCCCGACGAGACATCTTCCGGTCCGTGATGTCGAGGAAACGATACGTTCTCGTCATCCTCGACGACACCCTCGGCTGGTACCGCTACTGCGCACGGAGCGAACGCGCGAGTGACTCGACGTCGGGTTCGAGCGACGGGATGAATTCTGGTGGAAGCTCCATCCGGAGCTGTGTCGCGAGGCCGTCGACCACGAACGCCGCAACCCAGCCGACTCGCTCCCCGGCACGGTTCAACGCGGCGCGCAGCCCCTGAACCCCTGGGGTGATGACGGCGGGCTCCGCGACATCGATCTCGACGTCGGTGCTGTTGCCCGGACCGACGAGCCGTCGGAGCTGTGCGGAGACGTCTTGCTCGGCTGGTTCCCAGCGCACCCGCACCATGAGCACCTCTTCCGGGAGTTCGGCGAGGTGGACGAAGTACTGCTCGTTCGGTTCGGTTGCCTGCGCGACCGACCCCAGCAGCGTCTGCAGGAACATCTGCTTCGGATGCGGGCTGAAGAGGCGACCGGGGAGGACGTCGCGCACGGCCGGTTGCGCCCACTTCATGATCTTCTTGACGGGCGCGCCGCCGAGGTCGTTCGGGACGGGAAGCCACGTCTCATGGGTCCCCGGGGCTGCGATCTGCATTCCGCTCCTCATCGCGCTCATCTGGTCGGTGGCTCACCGTATTGCATCGTGATCGCTCCGACGAAGTCGTCCACGATCGCGGACAGGTTCGTGAGTCGGGTGAGGTCGGCGTCGGCGTACGAGACGCGGACAACAGTCCCGGCGACGGCGAACGCGTACGAGACGATCCCGGTCACGGAGCGGTCTTCGCCCCCGACGTGGAACCGCACCGCGCGGACACCCTCTCCGAGGCCGGCCGCGGTGAAGGGCTCGACGATCGGGGTCTCGATGGCTGCTGGGTCTTCGACCCCGACGGCCAGAGCCAGGTCTCCGGTGTCGGTGTCGTGACCGGCAGCGATGACGCGGACGAGGGCGAGGTCCGCGTCCGCGGAGGGCAAGTAGACGGCGCGGAGTTCGTCGGGGTTGCTCGATGCGGCAACTGCCGTGAGTGACAGGGAGAGCCACTCGAAGGCCTCGGGCCGTGCGAGTGTCTTGGCCCGTGCGGTGGACGCGGCCCAGTCCTGCAGCAACTCCGGGGAAGCGAAGGACTCCCGTCCGGGTACGAGGATCCACTCGGGTCCAACGTTCGCGACCACGACTCCGGTGGCGATTCGCGAATTCATGCTGGTCCCCTGTCGGCAGCGGACATCACGGTGCCGTCACCGTCGAGCCAACGGAACGTCCCGAGGAGCGCATCGAACAACTCGGTGAGTGAACGCACCACGGCGGTCACGGCGTCGAGGCCGTGCTCGTCCGTCACGGCACTCACCACCGTGAAGACCAGCCCCAGCAGGAACGTGTCGTTGCCTGGCACCTGGACCAGCGCCGTCTGACGGGCCAGGACCTGTACGCCGTCTTGCACCGGCTCATCGGGGTCGAGTGGAGCATCGTCGACGACGCAGACCGAGCCTCCTACCGACCTGACTCGTGCACGACCTCTCGCCATCCGAGCGAGCAGGAGTTCCTCAGGGCTGTGCCCGGACGAAGCGGTCACCTCGACCTTCGCAACAGTGATGTTCGCTGCGATGGCAGTGGTGGGGATCGGCCCTTGCGTCATGTAAGTGTCGAGGAGCCGGTGGTCCGGGTCGCTCGCCAGCGCCGTGTCGAACTGGGTACCGACGGCAGCGCGCCAACCAGGCTCGTCCGGCGCGGTCGCTACGGTCCCGACCAGGTCGAGCATGCTGTCGCGATCCAGAACAGGGATGTGCATCCAGCCCGCAGGGAGGGCGATCGCGTACGATCTCGCGACAGCCTCAGCTGCTACCACGCTGCGCCTGTCCGGAAGGTCGTCTTCTTGGCCAAGTCGTTCCATGCGGGAACGTAGTCCTTGAGCCATCCGCCCCCGTCGAGCGCCATCCCGGTCCACCCCGCGCCGGTCCCGACTCGGATCCAGGTCTGGAGTTTCGCAACCGCTTCGGCGCTCTGCCCTGCAGCGCCGACACGGGAGCGGTTGAGCCACTGCGCCATCTGAGCGATGTCCTCGTCACCGGCCGCGGCGAACCGGTACCAGGGACGGAGCCCCTCGCTCGCGACTCGTTCGAAGCTCCGGTTCACCCGGACGACGGCGTTCGCGACGTCGTCCCCGCCTCGGACGAGCGATCCGACACGCGACATCCCTACCTCTGACACCGCGGTCCGACCAGCCGACACGGCGAGCTTGCCAGTACCGAACGTCGCCATGCCGACCAGGTCGAGTCCGACGTCCGCCCAGGAACCGGTACCAGCCGCTGCCTTGGCGGTGTCGCCTACCAACGCCGTACCCATGAGGATGAGCGCGGCGGCTCCGAGCCACGACGTCAACGGGAACAGCAGCGCAGCGATCGCGAGGACCGTCGCCGCGAACTGCACGACCTTCAGTACGACCGAGATCCACTCGTCGTTGTCTTTCATCCACTGCTTGAAGTCGTCCCACGCGCTGTCGTTCAGGCCGTCGTCAACGCTGTCGTCGATCTTCGCTATGGCTCGCTGCGCGGCAGTATCGAGCCCTTCCAAGGCGGCAAGCATGCTGCTCGCGGCCTGGGTCGCGTCTGCTCGTGCTCCATCGGCCCGCGACCGCTGCGTGTCCGCGAGTGTCTGGTACTCCTGCTGCTGATCGGGATCGGTGGAGCTGTTCGCGAGGTCCTGGTAGCGGTCATGGGAGCGGCTGGAGGACTGCGCTTCGGTTTCGCTCTGATCGTGCAGCCGAGTGGCACTGGATGCCTCGTCGATCGCCGTAGTGAGCGCCGTCGCGTACTCGGACAGTGCGTCTCCGGTGCCCGAGTAGCGGCCTTCGGCGCGCCCGAGCTTGTCGGCGAGGTCGCCTGCCTTTTTCAGGAAGGCGGTGACCGCTTTGCTCTCCGAATCCGAGCCGTCCAGTCGCTTGAGGGTGCTGGCCGCGTCGCTGATCGCGGTAGCGATCTGGTGGTAGCGCTGCGCCATGTCCTGAACGGCAACGGGATCGCCCGTAGGACCTGCCACGAGCGCGCTCACTTCTCGCTCGCAATCGACTTGACGAGTTCCGATTCGGTGTCGTCGAAGGCGCCATCGACGTTCAGTGCGAGCTTCGCGAGCTTCTCGATGGAATCGCTGAGTTCGCGTCGGTGACTGTCCCACCCCGATGAGAACGACCGGATGCGGTTCGCAAGCGCGGCATGCCCAACGGCGTCCGCCGCGTCACCCGAGTGCTGGTCCGCGTGGTCGAACTCGTTCTTCACCGCGTTCAGGTCGCTCCAGAGCGACTGCATCTTCGCGCCCTGGTAGCGCAGAGTCCCGCCTGCCAATGTCTTCCTCTTCCCCCGGTGTCACGTGGTCATACTGAGAGGAGTGGCCGACGTCCGAAGACGCCGGCCACCACCGTTCAGAGCCGGTCTCAGCCGATGCTGGACGCGAGCTGCTCGTCGGTCGACTCGAGCGTGTTCGCCGCGCTCTCGAGGAACCCGGCCATGCCGTCGATGGCCTGGACCGTCTGCGTCGCACCGGAGTTGAACTCCGAGTACGTCGAGTCGAAGGCCTTCGAGGACTTGTCGGTGACGTAGCCCGACGAGACGAGGTTGTCGATCTGGCTCTTGAGCTGGCTCAGCTGGTCTTCGATGGCTTTCTGGCCGTTGCGAAGCTGCGAAGCCTGGTTGCGAAGATCGTCGTAGGTGACGTTGACATTGGCCATGGCGCATGCCCTCCCGATGCGTATGTGAAGTACCGGGAGCCCCCCGGCGCTTCTCGACCATACTTGATCCCGTTGCAGCCCGCACCATTCCTGAACGATCTCCATGATGAAGGGGGACACCGTGGCACGACGCCGCAAGGACGACGAGGGGCCGAAGCGCCCCGCGGTCACGCGTGCAGACGTCGAGCGCGACCGGCAGGCCGGCTACCTGTCCCGCGCCTGGGTGCTGCCCGCTGCCCCGGTGTCGGACGACGAACCCGACGCCGTCGTCCAGACCGAGCAGCCGCTGCCCACGATCGGGGTCGTGCCGCGCCTCGTGCTCGAGATCGCCCCGGGCAACGTCGTCCCGCTCGACCAGCCCGTGGTCGTGGGGCGACGCGTCCCGACCGCGCCGGGGCGACGAGCGGTCCTGCTCGACGACCCGGGGAAGTCGGTGTCGCGCGAGCACGCCGCGATGCGGCCGACGGGTGACGGCGGCCTGGTTGTCGAGGACCTCGGTTCGTCGAACGGCACCGTGGTCGTGCGCGCGTCCGGTGCCCAGGAACCCAGCGTGGGCGGTGCGCAGGTCATCGCCCGGCCCGGTGACGTCGTGATGGTGGGGGACTACGCCGTGCGCGTGCTCGCAGGCTGACCAGCACCAGCACCAGCACCAGCACCAGCACCGCCACCAGCACCGGCGCCACCAGCCCCACCAGCCGCGCTGCGTCGCTCGGCGGTCCGCCGCATCGCCCGCAGCAGCACCGGCCCCGGCACCCGCAGCAGCGCCCGCGGCACGAGCGACCGCACCCCGGCCACCACCCGCACGGTCCGCCGGAAGCGCCGCTCCTCGCGCCGCCCCCACGCGAAGCCGTACGCCGTGCGCACCGGTTCCGGCAGCATCCCCACGGTCACGATGCGCACGAGGGGCATCGCCGCCCGCACCCACAGCGGCGCGAACCGCGGGTGCAGCAGGTCACGGACGACCCCGCGGGCGTCGTCGGTGACCTGCAGTCCGTCGAGCGTCTGCTGCCAGTACCGGTCGAACGCCGCCACCGAGGTCGGCCAGCGCTCCGCTGGCACCCGCAGCGCGGTCGCGATCGGCGCGTAGGCGGCGAGGACCTGCTCGGCCCGGGCAGCGGAGACCTTCGTGCCGAACAGGTCGTGCGCCCGCCGGGCGGAGTCGAACAGGGTCGCGGCCACCCAGAGCTGCCGGTCGACGTCGTCGGCGCCGGCGACGGGCCCGTGCGCGTGGTTGACGAAGCCCGTCGCGGTCGCCGAGTCGGACTCCGTGCCGATGACGACGGCGTAGATGAACATCAGGGTGTGGGCGAGCCGCTGCTGGGGTCGCCGGGCGAAGTCCGAGTGCCGTCGGACACCGGCCGCGACGACCGGGTCGGCGATCTGCAGCAGGATGGCGCGGCCGCCCGCGGCCACGGGTGTGCTGTCGGCGAGGAACCGACGCAGGTGACGGTCGTGGACGTGCGCGGGAGACGGACGGGAGGCCCGGTGCGGGTCGTGCGCCGAGCCTCCAGGCCGTGGGGTGGTCACGCTGTACCCCGTCGGCGTCGCGCCCGCAGGACGGGTCGCAGGTCCACAGCGATCGCCACCAGGAGCGCGACTGCGCCGACGATCACGGCGACCCGTGCGGAGGCGGGGTCGACGGGCGCGTCACCGGTCAGGGCGAGGAGCGTCGCGACGAGCCAGATCGCGGGGAGCGGCCAGAGGCGGGTCGGGGAACCGGTGACCAGCGCGCCGAGGACGCCGGCGACGAGCAGCGGGACCCAGCGGCCACCGGGCTCCGAGCGGGCGGCGAGGTGCGCTGCGGCGGCGACCAGCAGCATCACCGCGACGGCCAGCAGCCGCGCCGCCGAGGGCATGCTGCGGACGCTGGCACGGACTCGTCGGAACACGGCCCGATGCTACCGAGCCGTGTTCCGGGGGAGCCTGATCAGGTCAGCGCTCAGAGCGGCTTCGTGCCGAGGTCGCCGCCGAGGTCCGGGCGCTCCTCGTCCTGCTCCCACAGGTCGGGCGAGCCCTCGCGCGGGGATCCGCCGGTGGGACCGTCGTCGGAGCCGTCACCGGGCTGCGGTTCCACCGTCTCGCCGGCGACCGCGTCGTTCGTGACGGTCTCGAGCGACTCCTCGGCCTCGTCCACCTCGTACGGGCCGACGTGCTCACGGTCGATGTCGTCGTCGCGACGCTGCTGGGAGTCGAAGTCGTCGACGGGGCTGATGCCGGGGTCGCTCATGGTGGTTCCTTTCCGTTGCGGGCTTCCTGCCTACCCGCGGGTGCTTGGCGGCTGTCCGGTTTCGTGTCGTGTTCACCCGGGCGTCACCTCCCGGTCACGCCGTCACGGCAGCATCGCCGATGCTCGGGGGAGTGGAGCGCGGTCGCCGACGGGTGGTCGAGCGACCGCGCCTTCCCCGCCCGGGTCGGCTGCGCTGGTGCGCTGGCCGCCGGTGCGCTCCGTCCGTGCTCCGTCCGTGCCGCTGTCAGACGCGTTCGAGCAGGTCGCGTTCCTCGACGTCGGCGAGTGCGAGGGTGCGGTAACCGGCGGACTCGAAGAACACCGTGATGCGGTCCTCTTCCGTGCTCATCACCACGCCAGTGCCCCACTCCGCGTGCTCGACGCGGGCATCCGGTGGCCAGACGGCGTCGTTCGCACCGTCGGCGACGTGGGCGGAGGCGTCGCGTGCCGTGCCCGACGAGCAGGTGTCGCAGTTGCCGCACGGCTCCGGCAGTTCGTCGCCGAAGTAGCCGAGCAGGAACTGCCGGCGGCACGCGGTCGTCTCGGCGAGCTGGCGCATCATCGCGATGCGGGACTCCTCGACCCGTTCCCGTTCGGCGGCTCGGTCGGCGGTGGCGCGGGCCGCACGGTCGGCGTCCCGGGGGCCGTCCGGCATCCGGGAGACACCGTCGACGTCGTCGCGCAGGGCGCCGGCGTCGAGCAGGGCGTTGAGCGCACGGCCGGCGGTGCGGGCCGACAGACCCGAGGCTTCCGTGAGCGCGGAACGGGCGATCGAGCCGCTGGGCGGGACGGCGTCGAAGACGGCCCGCACCGATGCGGGCCGGGGGGAGCCGGACGCGAAGAACGTGCGCAGGCCGAAGTCCTCGGCGCGGTAGTGCAGGGTGGCGCCGGCCGGTTCGGCGTCCCGCCCGGCCCGTCCGATCTCCTGGTAGTAGGCGTCGACCGACTCCGGGACGTCGGCGTGCACGACGTACCGGACGTCGGGCTTGTCGATGCCCATGCCGAACGCGCTGGTCGCCACCACCACGTCGACGTCGCCGTCCAGGAACCCGGTGTGCACGGACTCGCGCTCCGCCACGCGCATGCCGGCGTGGTACGGCTGCGCGCGACGACCACGGGTGGCGAGGGCATCGGCGTACTCCGTGGTCGCGGCGCGGGTGGCGACGTAGACGACCGTGGCCCCGTCCAGTTCGGCGACCTGGTCGACCACGGCCTGGCGCTTCTCGGCGTCCTCGGCGTGCCGGATGACCTCGAGTCGGATGCCGGGTCGGTCGAACCCCGACGCGAGCACGAACGGGTCGCGCATGCGGAGCCGCTCGACGATGTCGTCCCGCACCGGAGCGGAGCCCGTCGCGGTCAGGGCGAGCACGGGCGGGCGGCCCAGGCGCTCCGCGACCTCGCCGAGCGCCAGGTAGTCCGGTCGGAAGTCGTGACCCCAGGACGAGATGCAGTGCGCCTCGTCGACGGCGACCAGCGCGACGCCGGCATCGCGGAGTCGCTCGAGCACGTCGTCCTTCACCAGCTGTTCGGGCGCCAGGAACACGTAGCCGACCTGGCCCGCGGCCACGGCATCCCAGGCATCGGCGACGTCCCGGGCCTTCTTCGTGGCGTTCAGGGCGACGGCGCGGGGCGCACCCGGATGGTGCTCGAGCCCGACCACCTGGTCCTCCTGCAGCGCGACGAGCGGGGAGACCACGACGACGAGCCCGTCCAGGCCGAGGCCGGCGACCTGGTAGATCGCCGACTTCCCCGAACCGGTGGGCATGACCGCCAGGGCGTCGCGGCCTTCGAGGACCGCGTCGATGACGGACTCCTGGTCGGGGCGGAGCTTCCAGCCGAAGACCTCGGTGGCGCGGGTACGGAGTTCGGGGTGCACCGATCCACAGTGCCGAGCGGGAGCCTGAGGCCGGTCCCAGCGATGCGCGCAGCGGCTCACGCCCGTCGGAGCCGGCCCGCTCCGGCATCCGTGCACCGGCCGTCCACCGAGCAGCGCTAGGCTGCGTGGCGGCCGTTGTCTCGACATCGAGCGACCCTCGATGTGGAGTGCGCGACCGGGAAACCGATGCCGATCGCACGAACCGTGCGGGAAGAAGAACAGCGTGGATCTTTTCGAGTATCAGGCCAGGGACATCTTCGAGTCCTACGGCGTCCCCGTGTTGCAGGGGATCATCGCCGACACCCCCGAGCAGGCGAAGGCGGCGGCCGAGAAGATCGGCGGCGTCGTGGTCGTCAAGGCGCAGGTGAAGGTCGGCGGTCGCGGCAAGGCCGGCGGCGTCAAGGTCGCGAAGACCCCGGACGAGGCCTTCGAACACGCGCAGGCCATCCTCGGCCTCGACATCAAGGGCCACACCGTCCAGCGGGTCATGGTCGCCCAGGGTGCCGACATCGCCGAGGAGTTCTACTTCTCCGTGCTGCTCGACCGGGCCAACCGCTCCTACCTCTCGCTCACCAGCGTCGAGGGCGGCATGGAGATCGAGCAGCTCGCCGTCGAGAAGCCCGAGGCACTCGCCCGGGTCGAGGTCGACCCGCTGACCGGCATCGACAAGGCCGCGGCGCTCGAGATCGCCGCGCAGGCGAACTTCCCATCGGAGCTGCAGGACGCCGTCGCCGACGTCTTCGTCAAGCTCTACGACGTCTACAAGGGCGAGGACGCGACCCTCGTCGAGGTCAACCCCCTGGTCCGCACCGGCGACGGCCAGATCCTGGCACTCGACGGCAAGGTCTCGCTCGACGAGAACGCCGACTTCCGCCACGAGGGCCACAAGGACCTCGAGGACACCGCCAGCGAGGACCCGCTCGAGGCCAAGGCGAAGGCCCACGGGCTGAACTACGTCAAGCTCGACGGCCAGGTCGGCGTCATCGGCAACGGCGCGGGGCTCGTCATGTCGACGCTCGACGTCGTCGCCTACGCCGGTGAGCGCCACGGCGGCGTGAAGCCCGCCAACTTCCTCGACATCGGCGGCGGCGCCTCGGCCGAGGTCATGGCCAACGGCCTCGACGTCATCCTCGGCGACCCGCAGGTGAAGAGCGTCTTCGTGAACGTCTTCGGCGGCATCACCGCGTGCGACGCCGTCGCGAACGGCATCGTCGCCGCGCTCGGCATCCTCGGCGACGCGGCCACCAAGCCGCTCGTCGTGCGCCTCGACGGCAACAACGTGGAAGAGGGTCGTCGGATCCTGGCGGAGGCAGCGCACCCGCTCGTCACCGTTGCCGCGACCATGGACGATGCGGCCGAGCAGGCCGCCGAACTCGCCGCCGCAGCGGCCTGAAGGGACTGACCATGTCGATCTTCCTCAACAAGGACTCCAAGGTCATCGTCCAGGGCATCACCGGCGGCGAGGGCACGAAGCACACCGCCCTGATGCTCAAGGCCGGCACGAACGTCGTCGGCGGTGTCAACGCCCGCAAGGCCGGCACCACCGTCACCCACGGTGACGTCGAGCTGCCGGTCTTCGGCTCGGTGCGCGAGGCCATCGACACCACCGGTGCCGACGTCTCGATCGTCTTCGTCCCGCCGGCGTTCGCGAAGGACGCGGTGACGGAGGCCATCGACGCCGAGATCCCGCTCGTCGTCGTCATCACCGAGGGCATCCCCGTGCAGGACTCGGCCGAGTTCTGGGCGCACGCCAAGGCGAAGGGCGGAACGACCCGGATCATCGGGCCGAACTGCCCCGGCATCATCACCCCGGGGGAGTCGCTCGTCGGCATCACCCCCGCGACGATCACCGGCAAGGGCCCGATCGGGCTCGTCTCGAAGTCCGGCACCCTGACCTACCAGATGATGTACGAGCTCCGTGACCTGGGCTTCTCGACCGCCATCGGCATCGGCGGCGACCCCGTCATCGGCACGACGCACATCGATGCGCTCGCCGCGTTCGAGGCCGACCCCGAGACCGAGGCCATCGTGATGATCGGTGAGATCGGTGGCGACGCCGAGGAGCGCGCGGCCGAGTTCATCAAGGCGCACGTCACCAAGCCGGTCGTCGGCTACGTCGCGGGCTTCACCGCTCCCGAGGGCAAGACGATGGGGCACGCCGGCGCGATCGTGTCCGGTTCGGCCGGCACCGCCGAGGCGAAGAAGCAGGCGCTCGAGGCCGCAGGCGTCAAGGTCGGCAAGACGCCGTCCGAGACCGCCGCGCTCCTGCGCGAGGTCGTCGCCGCCCGCTAGCGACCAGCCCGTTCCGCAAAACACCGGTGTTCGTCGGGTGAACCGCGTCCTGCGCGTGTTCGTCCTGCGAACACCGGTGTTTTGCGTCGGCAGCCGCGCGGCTCCGGGGTGGCCGCGCGAGGGGCACGTATCCTCGCTGCGATGAACCGCCTGGGAACCGCTCTGCTCGCCGCGATCGAGGCGGTCGTGACGGTCGGCGTCGGCATCGGGATCGCCCTCGTGCCGCTGACGCTGCTCTGGGGGTTCGAGTACGGCCTGCAGGTCGACTGGGACGTCTTCTGGAAGGCCACCGGCAGCGTCTGGCTCGTCGGGCACGGCGTCGACGTCTCGTTCCTGCTCGGTTCCGCACTCGCCAAGAGCACCGGGGTCAGCGGCGCAGCCGACCCCATCCACGTCACCCTGGCGGCCCTCGGGTTCGCGGTCGTGACCGCCTGGCTGGGCGCCCGTGCCGGACGCCGGTTCGCCGAAACCGAGCACCGCACGACCGGCCTGCTGGTCGGCACCGCCGTCGTCGCGGTCCTCGGTCTGGCCGTCGCGCTGTCGACGACCTCCGCCGCCACCCACCCCACGCTCTGGCAGGCCGTGGTGCTGCCGGCGCTCTGGTTCGGGATCCCCGCACTCGCCGCGTCCGAGGTCTGCCGTCGTCGCCGGGACATGCCCGCCGACGCCGTCACCCAGCGGGTCATCGACCTGGTCGACCGCGTCCCCGCCGTCTGGCGGTCCGTCGCCGGGTTCGGCCTGCGCGCCGGGACCGCCGCGACCGCCGTGGTCGTCGGCGTGGCCGCGGTGCTGGTCGGCCTGCTGCTCTTCACCTCGTTCGCCGAGGTCATCACCCTGTACGAGCAGTCGCACGCCGGGGTCATCGGTGGTGTCGCGCTCACCGTCGGACAGCTCGCGTTCCTGCCGGACTTCGTCGGGTGGGCGACCTCGTGGCTGATCGGCCCCGGGTTCGCCATCGGCACCGGGTCGAGCGTGTCCCCGATCGCCACGACCCTGGGCCCGATCCCCGGCCTGCCGGTCTTCGGCGCGCTGCCGACCTCGGGTCACACCTTCGGGCTCGTCTGGATCCTGGTGCCCGTCATCGCCGGGTTCGCGATCGGCGGCTCGATGCGGCCCCGGTTGGTGCGGGCCCTGGGCACCGCCGACTCCGCGCTGCACCGTGCGTTCGGCGGCGTCGCGGCAGGACTCGTCGCCGGCGTGCTCACGGGGCTCGTCGCCTGGGTGTCGTCCGGATCGTTCGGCCCGGGACGCCTGGCCGACGTCGGCCCGAACGCCCTGGCGGTCGGTGGGTTCGCCGCACTCGAGGTCGGCCTGCCGGCGATCATCGCCCTCGCCGCGGGCAGTGACCTCGTCCGCCTGCCGGAGGGCGGGTGGAGGCGCGAGCGCTGGACCGAAGCGGACGAGGCCGCCGAGGCCGACGAGGACCACGACACCGCGCGCGCCGGAGCAGACCTCGGCGAGGGGTCTCTGCTCGCCGCGCTCGACCAGGCCGGGGCCGGACGGACCACCGACGTGCACCGCTTCGTCGTCGAGGAGTCCCACGACGGGTCGACGGCAGCGCGCCCGCGGGCGACGACCGAACACGCGACGACCGAACACACGACCGGGCCGATCGGCAGCGAGGTCGTCGGGGACGAGCCGGCCGATGCGACACCGCCCCGCCCCGCCCGCGAACCCGACCCCGCCTCCGCACCCACGCCTCCACCCCGCGCACCGCGTGCCGGCGACACCGACCACGACGTCGAGCTCCCCGACTGGGCGAAGACCGACGCGGTGGCCGCCGACCGCCTCGCCGCCGAGCCCGAACCGGTGCGACGCGGTACCGGACGAGCAGCCCTGGGCGGCCTGCGCGACCGTCTGGCCGGCGCGGCCGAGGGGGTCCGGGGACGCGCCGGTGCACTGCGCGGCCGCGTGACCGGCTCCGACGCCGAGCCGCAGCAGCCCGCCCCCGAGCCGCCCACGGCCACCGCCCCCGCGGCAGCACCGCCGCGCGTGCCCACCGACGCCCAGCCCGCGTTCCCGTGGAGCACCGAGGAGTTCGTCGCCGGCCGGGACGACCTGGACGAGACCGCCGAGGCGGACCGCGTCGACGTCGCCCACGACACCCGGGCGGCCACACCGGAGCGGGAGCAGCAGCCCCGCCAGGCGAAGTGGGACGTCACCGACCAGATCCCCGAGGACGAACTGCCCTGGTGGCGACAGCCGAAGGACGACCGGTAACAGCGCCCGCCGACGCCGTGCCTCCCGGTAGGGTTGGTGCCGTGCTCGAACTGGTCGTCCTGATCTCCGGTACCGGGTCGAACCTCCGAGCCCTGCTCGAAGCGACCTTCGACGCCGAGTACCCCGCCCGTGTCGTCGCCATCGGTGCCGACCGCGACGCCGAGGGGCTCGGGCTGGGCGAGGAGTTCTCGATCCCGACCTTCACGGTCCCGTTCACCCGCTACGACTCCCGCGCCGAGTGGGGTCAGGCCCTGGCGGAGCAGATCCGTCCGTGGTCGCCCGACCTGCTCGTGCTCTCCGGCCTGATGCGCCTGCTGCCCCCGGCCGTGGTGTCCGAGTTCGCACCGGGGATCATCAACACCCACCCGGCGTACCTGCCCGAGTTCCCCGGCGCCCACGGCGTGCGCGACGCACTCGCCGCCGGCGTGACCGAGACCGGCGCGAGCGTCATCGCGGTCGACGACGGCGTCGACACCGGGCCGATCCTGGCCCAGGAGCGCATCCCGGTGCTGCCGGGCGACAGCGAGTCGACGCTGCACGACCGCATCAAGCCGGTCGAGCGCCGCCTGCTCATCCAGACCATCCTCGACATCGCCAACGGCACCACCGAACTGAAGGGCACCCCGAGCGCATGAGCGTGCACGCAGCCGACCCCAGCCTCTACCGCGACCGGGACGTGGTGCCGGTCCGCCGTGCACTGATCTCGGTGAGCGACAAGTCCGGCCTGCTCGAGCTCGCCGGCGCCCTGGCCGACTCCGGGGTGGAGATCGTGTCGACCGGTTCCACCGCGCAGACCATCCGTGACGCGGGCTACGCCGTCACCGACGTCGCGAGCGTCACCGGGTTCCCCGAGTCGCTCGACGGTCGCGTGAAGACGCTGCACCCGTCGGTGCACGCCGGCCTGCTCGCCGACCTGCGGCTCGAGTCGCACGAGCAGCAGCTCGCCGACCTCGACATCGCGCCGTTCGAACTCGTCGTGGTGAACCTCTACCCGTTCGTCGAGACCGTGGCGTCCGGCGCCGACACCGCGACCGTGGTCGAGAACGTCGACATCGGCGGCCCCGCGATGGTCCGTGCCTCGGCGAAGAACCACCCGAACGTGGCGATCGTCGTGTCCCCGGCGTCCTACCCCGAGGTCGTCGAGGCCGTGCGTGCCGGCGGCACCACGCTCGAGCTCCGCAAGCGCCTCGCCGCTCAGGCCTTCGCGCACACCGCCGCGTACGACACCGCGGTGGCGTCCTACTTCGCGAGCGACGTCGTCTCCGCCGCCGCAGCCCCGACGACCTCCGGCGACATCCGGACCCCTGGCGCGTTCGACGAGCACCTGTCGGTCGGTGCCGAGCTGTCCGCGACCCTGCGTTACGGCGAGAACGCCCACCAGGCCGCGGCGCTCTACACGACGCCGGACGGCACCGGTATCGCACAGGCGACGCAGCTGCACGGCAAGGAGATGTCGTACAACAACTACGTCGACGCCGACGCGGCGGTCCGCGCGGCCTTCGACTTCGACGAGCCCGCCGTCGCGATCATCAAGCACGCCAACCCGTGCGGCATCGCGATCGCCCCGGCCGACGCCGCCGACCCGATCGCCTCGGCCCACGCCGCCGCGCACGCCTGCGACCCGCTGTCGGCGTTCGGCGGGGTCATCGCCGCGAACCGCCCGGTCACCCTGGCCATGGCCGAGACCGTCAAGGACATCTTCACCGAGGTCGTCGTCGCCCCCGGGTTCGACCCCGAGGCGCTCGAGGTCCTGTCGCGCAAGAAGAACATCCGCCTGCTCACGCTGCCGGCCGACTTCGCGCTCGCCGACCGCGAGGTCAAGCAGGTCTCCGGCGGGTTCCTGGTGCAGGACGCCGACCGCTTCACGGGCTTCGACCAGTCCACCTGGACCCTCGTCGCCGGCGAGCCCGCCGATGCGCAGACCCTGACCGACCTGGCCTTCGCGTGGCGTGCCAGCCGTTCGGTGAAGTCCAACGCCATCCTGCTCGCGAACCAGGGCGCGAGCGTCGGTGTCGGCATGGGCCAGGTCAACCGGGTCGACTCGTGCCACCTCGCCGTGAACCGTGCGGGTGACCGGGCTGCCGGCAGCGTCGCGGCGTCGGATGCGTTCTTCCCGTTCGCCGACGGCCTGCAGGTGCTGCTCGACGCCGGTGTCCGTGCGGTGGCGCAGCCCGGTGGCAGCGTCCGTGACGACGAGGTCATCGCTGCGGCGAAGGCTGCTGGCGTGACGATGTACTTCACGAGCGAGCGCCACTTCTTCCACTGATGTGCACTGCCACTTCGTCCACCGATGTGAACAATCGGTGGCAGACCATTGCGCGGCGACAGTCACTGTGAATAGTCTGTAAGGCTCCGCGGCAGGCAGCCGACGATCCCTCGGGACCGGCGGCACCGCGGACACAACGGTGACGAAGACGACGACTGGAGTGACGATGGACAACATGACCGGAACCGTGGCGACGGCCGCCCGCGCAGGTCTCGTGTCCGTCGTGGGGACCACTCCCGCACGGCGATCCCCGATCGCACCGCGACCCCGCGTCGCGGCCGCCGTCTAGTCGGGCCGTTCCCACGGCCCCGCGACGCAGCACCACCGGCGTCCGCGAACCACCCGCCTGAACCCGGGGGACGACGCTCCCCCGGTGCCTCCGGCCCGACCGACGTCACGCGAGTGACGGCGGAGACGCGACCACGCGCCCGGCCGATGATCACCACGCAACGCCACACCGAGCCTCCAGGCCGAAGCCGCGCGACGCGAGCAAGCAAGCAAGCAAGCAAGCAGCAAGCAAGCACGCACCGCGCAGCGCGACCCGGGGACCCGGCAGACGCATGAGGACGCAACCATGTCCAAGTCGCCCACCACGGCGCGCCCGTCCACCTTCCGCGCGATCGCGCGGATCTACCCCTACGTGAAGCCCTACCAGGGGCGCCTCATCGGCGGCATGGCCGCAGCGATGGGAGCCTCCCTGGTGGCGCTCGCAATCCCCTACGTGCTGCAGTGGCTCGTCGACGGTCCGCTGTCGTCGCGCGACTCGGCACAGATCTGGCCCGCCGGGCTCGGGGTGCTCGCCCTCGGTGTGCTCGAGGCGTTCTTCATCGCCTCGCGCCGCCGGCTGGTGATGCGTCCCTCGACCCGCATCGAGACGAGCATGCGCAACTCGCTCTACGCGAAGCTGCAGGACCTGCCGGTCGCGTTCCACGACCGCTGGGAGTCCGGGCAGCTGCTGTCCCGTTCCGTGTCCGACCTGTCGCTGATCCGGCGCTGGCTGGCCTTCGGGGTCGTCCTGCTCGTCGTCAACATCGTGACGATCGTCGTCGGCTTCGTCGTGCTGTTCACCTTCGGGTGGATCCTCGGGCTGATCTTCCTGATCGCGTCGATCCCGCTGTGGATCAACGGCCTGCTGTTCGAGCGCCGGTACTCCGCCGTCGCACGCCGCAGCCAGGACCAGGTGGGCGACCTCGCCACGAGCGTCGAGCAGTCGGTGCACGGCATCCGCGTGCTCAAGGCGTTCGGTCGCGGCGGCGCGAAGCTCGAGGAGTTCAGCGAGCAGGCCGAAGCCCTGCGCGGCACCGAGATCAAGAAGGCGAAGGCCATCGCCGGCATCTGGCTGTGGCTGCTGCTCGTGCCGGACGTCGCGTTCGCGCTGTGCCTGCTCGCCGGCATCTGGCTGGCCTCGCAGGGGCAGCTCACCGTCGGCCAGCTGTTCGCGTTCTTCGCGACGGCGACGGTGCTGCGGTTCCCGATCGAGTCGATCGGCTTCCTGCTCTCGATGACGTTCGACACCCGCACGGCGGTCGACCGCTTCTTCGAGGTCATGGACTCCGAGAACACCATCACGGACCCGGAACACCCGAAGACGATCCCCGAGCCGCACGGTGCGCTGTCGTTCAACGGCGTGCACTTCCGGTACCAGGACTCCGCACCGCAGTACCCGGACCTGATCAACGGCGTCGAACTGCAGCTGCAGCCGGGCGAGACCATGGCGCTCGTCGGGCTGACCGGCTGCGGCAAGACCACGCTGCTCTCGCTCGTGCCGCGTCTGTACGACGTGACCGGTGGTTCGGTGACGATCGACGGGGTCGACATCCGCGACCTCACCCGCGAAGAGCTCCGCCGGCACGTCGGCGTCGCCTTCGAGGACGCCACCCTGTTCTCGTCGACCGTGCGTGAGAACGTGCTGCTCGGTCGACCGGACGTGCAGGGTGCCGAGGCCGAGGCGCTCATGCGTGAGGCGCTCGACATCGCGCAGGCGTCCTTCGTGGACGACCTGCCCGACGGCGTCGACACCCGGGTCGGTGAAGAGGGGCTGTCGCTGTCCGGTGGGCAGCGCCAGCGCCTGGCACTCGCCCGTGCGATCGCGGCGCGGCCGTCGGTCCTGGTGCTCGACGACCCGCTGTCGGCGCTCGACGTCGACACCGAGGCTCGGGTCGAAGCGGGCCTGCGACGCGTGCTCGCCGACACCACGTCGCTCATCGTGGCGCACCGTCCGTCGACGGTGACGCTGGCCGACCGGGTCGCCCTGATGGAGAACGGCGTCGTCACGGCCGTCGGGACCCACCACGACCTGATGGCCACCAACGAGCACTACCGCTACGTCATCTCGTCGCTCGACGACGACGACGCGACCGCACGACAGGAGGCGATGGCATGAGCCAGCAAGAGAAGAACCTGCCGCTCGACACGTCGGCCGGGCCGGGAGGCGCGGATCCCGTCGTCGACGACATCGCCGACGCGCAGGCTGCCGCCCCCGTCACCGCCTCGATCACCACCATGGGCGTGCGCGGCGAGGAGCGTGAGGACTTCACGAAGGCCGAGAGCAAGCGCCTGCGGCGCCGGTCCCTCGCCCTGCTCGGGTCCCTCGCCGCACCGCTGAAGCTCCGGCTGGTGCTGCTCGGCATCGTGGTCGTGGTCTCGACCGCCGGCACCGTCGCGGGTCCGGCGCTCATCGCGTGGGGCATCGACAACGCCCTGCCCGCGGTGATGGACCAGAACGACTGGGTGCCGGCGTTCGGCGTCGTCTCGACGTACATCGTCGTGGCCGTCCTCGGTGCGGTGCTCACCGCCTGGTACACGGTGCTCGCGGCTCGGATCAGCCAGGCGATCCTGTTCGACCTGCGCAAGCGGGTGTTCCTGCACACGCAGCGGCTCTCGCTCGAGTTCCACGAGACCTACACGTCGGGCCGGATCATCTCGCGCCAGACGAGTGACCTCGACTCGATCCGCGAGCTGCTCGACTCGGGGCTGAACCAGCTCATCCAGGGCGTGCTGTACATGGCGTTCACCGCCGTGGCCCTGGTGCTGCTCGACCCGACGTCCGGGCTCGTGCTCGCGGTGTCGCTCGTGCCGCTCTGGTTCCTGATCCGCTGGTTCCAGACGAACTCGCAGACGCTGTTCCGCTCCACCCGTGTCACCTCGGCGCGCGTGATCGTGCACTTCGTCGAGACGATGACGGGCATCCGCGCGGTGCAGGCGTTCCGCAAGGAGTCCCGCAACCGTGACGAGTACGGCGGCTACGTCGAGGACTACCGGGTGGCGAACACGAAGGTGTTCAACCTGTTCGGGACCTTCGACCCGGTGCTCGTGCTCATCGGCAACGCCACGCTCGCCGCGGTCGTCATCGTCGGCGGCTTCCGGATCGTCGGCGGGACGCTCGAGGTCGGTGCGCTGCTCGCGGTCGCGCTGTACGCCAAGCGCTTCTTCGACCCGGCGCAGGAACTCGCGATGTTCTACAACGGGTACCAGTCCGCCTCAGCGGCGATGGAGAAGATCTCCGGCGTCCTCGAGGAACGGCCGAGCGTGCCGGACCCCGTGAAGCCCACCCGTCTGGCGGACGCCACCGGGAAGATGGACTTCGACGACGTCGTGTTCGCCTACAACAAGGGCAAGGTCGTGCTGCCGGAGTTCGACCTGCACATCCCGTCGGGGCAGACCATCGCCCTCGTCGGTTCCACCGGCGCCGGCAAGTCGACGCTCGCCAAGCTCATGGCGCGCTTCTACGACCCGAGTCAGGGCTCCGTCAAGCTCGACGGTGTGGACCTGCGTGACCTCGACACGAAGGACATGCGCCGCGCGATCGTCATGGTCACGCAAGAGGCCTACCTGTTCTCCGGAACCGTCGCGGACAACATCGCGCTCGGCAAGCCCGGGGCGTCCCGCCAGGAGATCGAGGCGTCGGCCAAGGCGGTCGGCGCGCACGAGTTCATCATGGCGCTGCCCGACGGGTACGACACCGACGTGAACAAGCGCGGTGGCCGTGTCTCGGCGGGCCAGCGGCAGCTGCTCTCGTTCGCGCGGGCGTTCATCGCGGACCCGAAGGTGCTCATCCTCGACGAGGCCACGGCGTCGCTCGACATCCCCTCGGAGCGACTCGTGCAGGAGGGCCTGGAGACCCTGCTCGCCGACCGCACCGCGGTGATCATCGCGCACCGGCTGTCCACCGTCGCGATCGCCCACCGGGTGCTCGTGATGGAGCACGGCCGGATCGTCGAGGACGGTACCCCCGCCGACCTCATCGCCGGCACCGGGCGCTTCGCCCAGCTGCACGCAGCCTGGCGCGACTCGCTCGTCTAGGCCCCGGTCGGGCTGCACCACGTGGTTGGCTTGCTCCATGAGCAACGACAGCGTGGTGCAGCCCGGCGGCGTCGCCCTGCACGACCCCTTCTACGGTGCCCCCTTCACCGAGGCCGTTCGCCGGTTCTGGCGGAAGTACACCGTGTTCACCGGACGGGCATCGCGCGCCGAGTTCTGGTGGTGGTGGCTGACGTCGCTCGCGATCGGGCTCGTGCTGCAGCTCGTGCCGCAGGTGTTCACGCCGGACACCCCGGTGCTCGAGAACCCCGTCGGGTCGTACCTGTTCATGCTGTGGGTGCTCGCGACGCTCGTCGGCTCCCTCGGCCTCGGCGCCCGACGACTGCACGACGCGAACCTGTCCGGCTTCTGGCAGTTCCTGCACGTGCTGCCGGGCCTCGGCTCGCTGATCGTCTACGTGCTGTGCCTGCTGCCCGCGAACCCGAAGGGTGCGCGCTTCGACCGCTGAGGTCGACCCGCGCGGCGCGGGGTCAGAACGGGTCGTCCGCGTCCGTTGCCGGTGACCAGCGCGCACGACGCATGTCGAGCCTCCAGGTCGTCGTCCCCTGCACGAGCGGGGTCCCCTCGGCCCGGTAGTGCTCGAGCGCCCGGGCCTCGTGGCGGAGCGGCGGGTGCCCACCCGCGCGCACCACACGCCACCACGGCAGGTCGGCGCCCTCGTGCGCCATCACCTTGCCGACGGCACGAGAGGCCCGCGATCCGAGGACTGCGGCGACGTCGCCGTACGTCATGACGTGACCGGGCGGGATCATCCGCACCACCTCGGCGACGGCGGCGCCGAAGTCGACCGATGCGTCGTCGGTGGGCACGTCGTCGGAGCGTGCTAGAGCGTCAGGACCGCGAAGTGGTCGCCGTACTGGGTCTCGCGCACGACCTCGAAGCCCACGGCGCGGAAGAACGCCTCGGGGCTGTCGTCGCCGCCGGGCTCGTACACGACCGTCAGTCGCTCGAACCCGCGGCTGCGCGCTTCGTCCGCCAGACCGTGCACGGCGAAGCGACCGACGCCACGGCCCTGCGCGCTGGCTGCCACGTTGACGCGCCAGATGCAGCTGCGCAGTTCTTCCTGCGCGTTGTCGGCGTCGAACGAACCGATGATCAGGCCGAGGACCTCGTCGTCGTCGAGGACGACACGGGTCCACGCGGAGCTCGGCTTGACGTCGGTCTCGGCGACCCCGTAGGTGGTCGGCTGCACGAACTGTTCCTGGCCCGGCTTGAGCGTCAGGGAGTTGGCCGCGGCAGCGGTCTTCGCGGAGAGTTCTTCCAGGCGCAGGTCGGACATGCGGCCAGGGTAACGGTGCTGACCCTGCGGAAGCCAGTGGCGACGGCAGACCGAGACCGCACCGTTGTCGCGGCGGAACCGGGCGGCCGACCGGCGGGTGCTGCTCACGGCATGACGTCACCCGAGTTCGGGCCGAGCGTCTGCCCGGTGTACAGGTCACCCGCAGGGGACGACGCGAGGAGCAGGGCGGTCGGCGCGACCTCGGCCGGGATGCCGAAGCGTCCGATCGGCAGCTCGGCGGCCTTGTCGGTCCGCCACTGCTGGGTCATCCGGTCCGTCATCGGGGAGACGATCGGGCCGGGTGCGATCGCGTTGACGAGCACACCCCGCCCGCTCCACTCGATCGCGGCGCTCTTCGTCAGCGCGATGACGCCGGCCTTCGCTGCCGCGTAGTGCGCGACCTCGGAACCGCCCTTGATCGCCAGCTGCGAGGCGAGGTTGATGATGCGCCCGTGCCCGTCGCGGAGCATCCGCCGACCGACTGCTCGCATCACCAGGAAGACCCCGGTCAGGTCGATCGCGATGACACGCGCCCAGTCCTCCGTGGTGAGTTCCTCGAGCGGCGCCTGCGAGAGCACGCCGGCGGCGTTCACCAGGACCTGGATCCCGCCGGACTCCTCGTCGACCGACGCCACGGCGGCCTCGACCCGGTCCTCGTCGGTGACGTCGAGCACGATGGTCCGGACGCCCAGCCGCTCGGCGAGGTCCGCCAGGCCGTCGGCGTCGAGGTCGGCGGCGACGACCCGCGCTCCTGCGGCGACGAAGGTCTCCACGATCGCGAGCCCGATGCCGCTCGCACCGCCCGTCACGAGCGCGGTCGTCCCGGTGAGGTCGAACGCCGTCCGGTCCGGCATCAGTCGGCCATCAGGATCGTCAGGCCGCCGTCGACGACGAGTTCCTGCCCGGTGACGTAGCGCGCCTCGTGGCTGAGCAGGAACCGGATGGCCGCGGCGGCCTCCTCGGCGTGGCCGACCCGACCCCACGGGATCCGAGCACCCGCGGCGGCGAGGCCCGCCGGACCGAGCGAGTTCTGGGCGTCCGAGGACTGCGGCGTCTCGATGAGCCCCGGGATGATGGTGTTTACCCGGATCCCACGCGGTGCGAGTTCGGCTGCCGCACTCCGGGCGAGGCCGATCACCGCCGCCTTGCACGCGGCGTAGTGGCTGTGCGCGACCCAGCCGTACACCCCGCCCGCGATCGACGAGACGGCCACCATCGACCCGCCCCGGTCGAGGTGTCGGGCGCCGGCCCGGAGCGTGCGCATCACACCGTGCAGGTCCACCTGCAGGATGTCGTCCCACGCCGCGTCGGTCATGGTGTCGAGCGGCTGCCGGCGGAGCACCCCCGCTCCCGCCACGACGTGGTCGACGCGCCCCCAGCGGTCGACGGCCGCCTGGAACACGGCGTCGACGTCCTCGGTGCTGCGGACGTCCGCGGCGACCGTCAGCGCACTGCCACCGGCCGCCTCGACGGCGTCGACGACGGGTGCGGGATCGTGCGGGTCACCCGCGAAGACGGGGATGACGATGTTCGCGCCGTACTCGGCGAGCTGCACGGCGAGGGCCGCGCCGATCCCGCTCGCGGCGCCGGTGATGACGACCACGCTCCCCGCGAACTCGGAGTACACGCCTGCCGGTGTCGTGACGCTCAATGCTCGATCACCGCCACGCGCTTCGTCGCGAGCATGATCAGACCGGAGAGGACCATGCCGCCCGCACCGACGATGAGGGCTGCCGGGCCGAGCCCGATGCTCCCGGCGACGAGGGCCGTCAGCACAGCCGAGCCGATGATGGTGCCGGGCTGTCCCATCGCGGTGACGAACGCGGACCCGGTCGCGCGGCAGCTCGAGTCGAAGCACTCCGCCTGCAGGAAGAGCAGCGACGCGTACGGTCCGAGCAGGAAGAACAGCGTCAGCATGTACGTGACGAGGACGTAGCCGAAGTCGTCCGGCCCGAGCACGAAGAGGGTCCAGCACACACCGGCGAGCACCCAGCCCACGACGATCGTGGTCTTGCGGCCGATGATGTCGCCGAGCCAGCCGTGGAACAGGTAGCCCGCGGCGCCTACCACGTTGGACAGCACGATGATGAGCAGCGACATGCTCGGGTCGACACCCTTGACGCCCTCGAGCATCGTCGTCCCGAGCACGCTCGTGGTGGTGATGCCGAAGTAGTTCACGATCCAGGCGATCGAGAGCACGACGGTGTTGCGTGCGTACCGTCGGCCGAAGATCGCCCGCAGCGGGTTCGGACCCTCGTCGACGATGCCGAAGCGGGCGGCGACCTCGGCGGCCTCCTCGGTGCGACCGGACTTCCGCAGCTGCCGCAGGTAGGTGTTCAGACGGTGCTGCGGCGTCTCCTTGATGCCCTTGCGCAGGAACAGCACGAAGAGCGCCGGGACGGTGGCGATGAGGAACGCGAGCCGCCAGGACTCCTGTCCGAACAGCCCGTTGATGCCGGCGATGAACGCGGCCGCGAGGAGCGCGCCGATCGGCCACCCGGTCTGGACGAGGCTGTAGAAGAAGCCGCGACGCTTCTTGACGCCCTCGAGCTCGGTGAGCGCGAAGACCTCGTTGAGGTAGGTGGAGTTGACCGACTGCTCGGCCATCCCGAAGCCGCTCAGGGCCCGGAAACCGACGAGCGAGGCGACCCCCGTCGACGCCGCCGTCAGCAGCGAGGACAGGGCCGCGCCGCCGATCGTGATCATCATGCCCCGGCGCCGACCGAGTCGGTCCACGAACAGACCGACGAGGACGACGACGACGAAGACCCCGACGCTCACGAGGGTGTTCGCCAGCAGGGCGGTCTGCTCGTTCCACCCGAAGTCCTCGGCGATGCGGGGGAGGAGCGTGCCGAACATGATGAAGTCGTAGACGGCGAGGGTCCAGGCGAAGAACGCCAGCGTCGCGCCGCGCTTGGTCTCCTTCGGCCCGATCGTCGGGAACGTCCCGGTGGCGAGCTCGAGGTCCTCGGGCTCGTGGATGGTCGTGGTGGACATGGTCTTCCTCTCGGTACGGCGGTGCGGCGCTGCGACGGTGTCGCGGCGCGGGCTGACGGGCGGAGGCGGAGCGTCGGTGCGGTCAGGGGTGTCCGGTCGGGGATGAGCCCCGGCCATGGGCGTCGAACGCCGCGTGGATGCGGTCGTCCGGGGCGTCGAGGGCGAGCAGCGCGGCCAGCAGGAGGCGCGCCTTGAGGCCGTCGAGGGTGCCGGCGGGGACGAGTCCGGCGCCGAGCAGGTCGATCTCGCCGCCCGCGAAGCCGTACGTCGTCGTGAGCGTCGCGCCGGCGCCGGTCCGCGACGCCAGCACGACCGGCATCTGCGCGGCGAGTGCGCGGACGGCATCGACCGTGCGCTCGGCGACGTGCCCGCCGCCGAAGCCCTCGATGACCGCGCCGCGGTACCCGAGTCCGTCCAGGGTCGACAGGACCCGGCCGTCGTCAGCGAGGGTGACCCGCTGCAGGGCCACCGGGGGCAGCGGGGCGACGCGTGTGGTGAGCGCGGGCACTCGGGCCGCCGGAGCGTGGAAGACGGGCGAGCCCTCGGTGACCCGTCCGAGCGGACCGGAACCCGGAGAGGTGAAGGCGCCGGTCGACGAGGTGTGCGTCTTGCGGACCGCCCTGGCGGCGTGCACCTCGTCGTCGAGCACGACGAGGACACCGCGTCCCGCTGCTGCCGGTGCCGCGGCCACGTTCACGGCCGCCAGCAGGTTCGCCGGACCGTCCGCACCGGGCGAGGAGGCGTGGCGCATCGCTCCGGTGACGACGAGGGGCTCGGGGCGGTCCCACGCGAGGTCGAGCAGGTACGCGGTCTCCTCGATGGTGTCCGTGCCCTGCGACAGCACGACGCCCGAGGCTCCGGAGCCGACGGCGTCCCGCGCGGCGTCGAGCGCGCGCTGCACGTCGTCGAAGTCGAGCGAGGGAGAGGGCACCATGCCGAGCTGGCGGGCCTCGACCCGTGCGACCTGCGCGATGGCCGGCACACCGGCGAGGAGGTCACGGGCTGCGATCCGCGGGACGGCGCCGGAGCCGCGCGGATCGCCGGAACCGCGCGGATCGCCCGAGGTGACGCTCGCGATGGTCCCACCGAGGGCGAGGTACACGATCCGCGGGAGCGTGGGGTCCGTCACGGCCGGGTGTCCCTTCGTCGATCGACCGCGCGGGCGAGGCTGCGGTGTTCCCAGTCGGTGTCGTCCCGCGGGTCGGCCCTGCGGACGCGGGTCGCGACGGCCGACCAGTCGGTGCGCCCGGCTCCGACCTGTTCGACCGCGTCCAGGACGCCGTCGACGCCCTGCGCCACGACGCGCTTGCCGGTCGGCCCGACGATCACGAGCCGGACGGTGCCCGGGACCTCGTGGACACGGATCCGGTCGTCCGCGAAGAGCCGGGTCGCCCAGGCGGCCAGCCGGAGCTGCGCCCGCTTGCGCGCGGCCGGGGAGTCCTCGACACCGGCGGCGTACCAGTCACGGTTCCCGCCGTTGCCGCCACATCCGCCGCACATCAGGACTCGCGTGGACGCTCGGGCTGCGCGAACGGGAAGCGGACGCGGAAGTCGTCGGCGATCTCGTTCATCGTGACGAACCGGACGCCCTCGTGGCCCCTGATGTACTCGATGAGCCGCTCGATCATGAGCAGGACCTGCGGGCGCCCGGAGACGTCGGGGTGGATCGTGATCGGGAAGACGGCGTAGTCGAGTTCGCGGTACACCCAGTCGAACTGGTCCTTCCACATCTGCTCGACGTCGCGCGGGTTGACGAAGCCGTGGCTGTTCGGGCTCGACTTGATGAACATCATCGGGGGCAGGTCGTCGACGTACCAGTTCGCCGCGATCTCGACGAGGTCGATTTCGCTCCCGTGGACGAGCGGCGTCATCCACGTGTGCGGGTCCTGCGAGTAGTCGATCGGTGTCCACTGGTCGCCGACGATCGAGTAGTAGGGGACGAAGTCCTTGTGCTGCTGACTGTGGTCGTAGCTGAACCCGAACTTCTCCAGGAGTGTGGGCGTGTAGCTGCTCAGTTCCCACCACGGAGCGACGTAGCCCGTCGGCTGCCGACCCGTGAGCCGGGTGATCAGCTCGACCGAGCGCTCCATCACCGCGTCCTCCTGCGCCTCGGTCATCGCCACCGGGTTCTCGTGGCTGTACCCGTGCGCACCGATCTCGTGGCCGGCGTCGAACAGGGCCTTGCACTCGTCCGGGAAGGTCTCGAGCGAGTGGCCGGGGATGAACCAGGTCGCTGCGATGTCGGCGCGGTCGAACACCTTCTGCAGACGCGGCACACCGGTGCGCCCCGCGAAGATCCCGCGCTGGATGTCCGAGGGGGAATCCGCCCCGCCGTAGGAGCCGAGCCAGCCCGCGACCGCGTCGATGTCGACGCCGAAGGACACGAAGATCTCTTTCACCATGGGACACCGTCTCTCATCGTTGCTGCAATTCGTGCAATCGTTTGCATTGCCCGGAATCCTGACACCCGACTGTTTCGACCGACGTCCAGCCGTGTAACCAGTGTGTTTCGGATCCTCCGGGCCGTCGTCGGTCGAGGTGCTCGCAAACGTTCGCGCCGCACGGTGTCACGACGATCCGTCACCTAGACTCGACGGATGGGCAGTGCAGGCGACGACCCGGCCGGACACGGTCAGCAGGATCGTCGTGGTGACGTGAACCTCCAGGCCATCGCCGCGCTCGCCGGCGTGCACGTCTCGACGGCGTCGCGCGTGCTCCGACAGGCGGAGCCGACCAAGGGGTGGAGCGACTCGGCGCAGCGGGTGATCGCGGCGGCGGCCGAGCTCGGGTACCGCCCCAACCGGATCGCAGCGTCGCTCCGGACCCGGCGGTCGAACACCATCGGCGTCGTGATGCCGCGGCTCGCCGACACGGTCATCGCGACGATCTGCCAGTCCGTCGAGTCGGCTGCCCGCTCCGCCGGGTACCAGCTCCTGCTCACGACGCCCCCGGACGACATGGGCGCGCAGCTGGACGCGGTCGACTTCCTGCTCTCCCGACAGGTCGACGGCCTCATCGTCAGTTCGCTCCACCTGTCGTCCCCGAACCCGCGGCTGACGGACCTCCCCGTGCCGGTCATCGCGACGAACCGCCACCCCGGGGACTGGATGCCCGCGGTGGTCGGTGACGACGTCGAGGGCGGCCGGATGGCCACGGAACACCTGCTCGCGTTGGGGCACCGCCGCATCGGCGTCATCGCCGGTCCGCGCCACGCCAGCACCGCCGTGGAGCGGGTGGCCGGGTTCCGTCTGGCACACGAGCGACGGGACGTCGTCGTCGACGACGCGCTCGTCGTCCACAGCGACTTCGAGGTCGAGGGAGGCGTCGTCGGCGCGCACACGCTGCTCTCGCTGTCGGACCCGCCGACCGCGATCTTCGCCGTCAACGACACCGCGGCGATCGGCGTGATGGGCGCTGCACGGCAACGCGGCCTCCGCGTGCCCGACGACCTGTCGATCGTCGGCTACAACGACATCTCCGTCGTGGCGCAGCTGCCCACACCCATGACGACCGTGCACTCACCGACCGCCCTGATGGGCACCGTGGCCGTGGAGCGACTGCTCGCGGCGATCGGCGACGGGACACTGCAGGGTGCGACGCTCCCGGTCTCGCTCGTCGTGCGGTCGTCGACGGGGCATCCGGCGGGCTGACCCGGCACAGGGCACCCGGGCGGGGTCGCGGTATCGTCGCGGCATGGCAGAGCATCGACGCGGAGCGAACCTCCCGTCGATCGGCGGGTTCAACCGCACCGTGGTCCTCGACGCCGTCCGCCGCTCGCCCGACGGCCTGAGCCGCGTCGAACTCGCCGCCCGCACCGGCCTGAGTGCGCAGACCGTGTCGAACGTCACCCGGTTCCTGATCGATGCCGGGATGATCGTCGAGTCCGGCACCGTCGTCTCGGGCCGCGGCAAGCCCCGCACCATCCTGCGGCTCGAGCCCGGCAGCCGGTACGCGGTCGGCGTGCACGTCGACCCGGCCGTCGTCACCTACGTGCTGCTCGACCTCGCCGGCACGGTCGTCGCTGCGTCCACGACCTCGACCCCCACCGCCGACGACCCGTCCCAGGTGGTGCGCACCATCGCCTCGGCCGTCGACGGGCTCGTCGCCGACGCCGGGGTGGCCGTCGACAGCGTGCTCGGCGTCGGGATCGCGAGCCCCGGACCCATCGACGTCGAGGCGGGCATCGTGGTCGACCCGCCGTTCCTGCCGCGGTGGCGGGACGTGCCCCTGCGCGACGCGCTCGCCGAGGCCACGGGCTACCCGGTGCTGCTCGAGAAGGACGTCACGGCCGCCGCGGTCGGTGAGATGTTCCTGGCGGGGGAGTCCTCGGCCCGCAACTTCGCGTTCGTGTACTTCGGCACCGGGTTCGGCGTCGGGCTCGTCGTCGACCACGAACCCGTGCGCGGGGTGGGGTCGAACGCGGGCGACGCCGGACACATCATGGTCGACCAGGGGGCGCTCGCGGGCACCCCGGACGGCTCGGGCACGCGTGGCGAGGTCGGCGCTGCCGTCGCGCCCGACCGGCTGGTGCGGGTCGCGCGGTCGCGGGGCCTGGCGTTGTCCGGCGGCGGCGTGAGCGCCGAGGCCGACGATGCCGACGGCACCGAGGCCGGCGCCACCGACGCCACGGACAGCGGCGCCACCGACGTCGACGCCGTGGACGCCGCGTGGGACGAACTCGCAACGGCGATCGCTGGCGGGGACGACACCGCCGTCACGCTCGCGGCCGATGCCGGCACCGTCATGGGCAACGCCGTCGTCCTCATCGTCAACCTGCTCGACATCGACCGCGTGGTGTTCGGCGGCCCGTTCTGGTCGCGCATCGCGAGTGCGGCGCTGCCCGCGGCGCGTGCAGCCATCGTCGGGTCGCCGCTGCTCGTGCCGAAGCACCCGGTGCAGGTGGTCGAGAGTGACCGCGGTGCCGACGTCGCCGCTGTGGGTGCCGCCTGCCTGGTGCTCGACGCCGCGCTCTCGCCGCGGGCCAGCACCCTGCTGATCCGGCGCTGACGACCCCGGCTACGAGACGGGCCCGCCCCGGCCCGCTACGCTGCGGTCCGACGCACCCGCCGTGGGTGCGGGGACGACGGGGGACACATGACGGACAGCGGCACGGACAGTACGGACAGCACCGACGGCACGATGGACCCGCGGTGGGCGAGGGTGCGCCCGCTCGTCTTCCGCACGATCATCGGCGCGGTCGTCGCCGCCGGGCTCGTCGGGATCGCCGCGGTGCTCCTCGGCGACTTCGGCATGGTCGCGGTCCAGCTGCTCCTGACGATCGTCGTGGTGGTCGTCTTCGCGTTGCTGTCCTGGTACGACGCCGACGTGTCGTCCCGGCGGTCGGGGATCTTCGCGTTCGCGAGCATCGCCACGTCGATGTACCTGCTCGTCGCCGGCCTGTACAAGGTGTGGATCGTGCCGACGGGGCCGGACGGTGACGGCATCTGGTACGTCCTGGAGCACTTCTGGCACTGGATCTGGCTCGTCGGCGTCGCCCGGGTGGCGCTCCTGCACGTCCACCTGCTGCTCGTGATCCACCGCCGCTACCCGACGCCCGTCCTGCAGGTCGTCGCGAAGACCACCGTCGGCGTCATCGCCCTGCTCGCGCTGCTGCTCTCGATCCCGCTGCTCGCGCCGGACGTCGACTACGCGCGGGGCTACTGGCGGCTCGTCTGGGTGGTGGTGATCCTCGACCTGCTCGGCACCGTCGTGGTGCCCCTCAGCAACGCGCTGTTCCGGCCCCGAGCGCCTCGGCCATCGGCGACGTGGCCGGTGCCAGACCAGCAGCCGGCTTGGGGTGCGACGCCGACGCCCGCCGCTCCGGAGCCAGAGGCTGCCGTGCCCGCGCCGCCCGCTCCCGCGCTGCACCCTGAGCCCACCCCGGCACCGGCACCGACGCCCGAGCCCGCTACGGTCGTCGCGTCCGACGGACGGCGCTACGCGGCCCGTCCGACGGCCTCCCGCGCGCTGGCCTGGCCCCGCTACGTCGACGGCACGCCCCTGCCCGCGCTGCCCGACGGGACGCCCGACTTCTCGGAGGTCACCGAGCGCTGACACCCCGGGCAACGAGTGTGCAGAAGACGTCGGGTTCGCCGTGCGGACCCGGCGTCTTCTGCGCACCGGGTGCGGTGGGCTGTGCCCACGGCGGACGGGAGGCGCGGTGCGGGCCCGCCCCGAGCCTCCAGGCCGACACGTCGCGCGTCCAGCGCGCCGGGCGCGACCCGGGACACCGCCCGTTCACCGGGCGGCCACCGGCCGGTCGCGTGGATGCTGAACAGTCGTGCAGGTCTTCAGCCCGATCGCCCCGAGAAGGACCCTGCATGCGCGCTCCTGCCCTGCGCCCACCCACCCTCCGCATCGGCGCGGCCGTCGCGACTGCCCTGGTCGTCGCCGCCGGTGTCGTCACCGCCAGCCCGGCCCTCGCCGCCGTCGGTGACGACGACCCGTCCGTCGGTGCCGTCGCCGCGAACGGCCTCGTCGTCAACGAGGTCGAGTCGAACGCCGACGACACCGATTGGGTGGAGCTCGAGAACACCTCGGGCACCGCGATCGACCTGACCGGGTACACGTTCCTCGACTCCGACAACTCGCACGACGCGTACGTGCTCCCCAGCGGCTCGACGATCGCCGCCGGCGGGTACTTCGTCGTCGACCAGCTGTCCGCGACCGCCCCCGGCTTCGACTTCGGGCTCGGTGGTGCCGACACCGCGCGCCTCTACGACCCTGCCGGCGACCTGGTGCTCCGGTACGCCTGGACGACCCACGCGGGTGTCACCTACGGCCGTTGCGCCGACGGCGTCGGGCCGCTCGTGGACACCACGGCCTCGACCAAGGGGGCTGCGAACGACTGCTCCTCACCCGTGCGGATCAACGAGGTCGAGTCGCAGGACGGCACTCCCGGCGACTGGGTGGAGCTGACCAACACCGGCAGCACCACCGTCGACCTGGGCGGGTACGTCCTGCGCGACAACGACGACGACCACGCGTACACGATCCCCGCGGGCACGACCGTCGCGGCCGGGGGCTTCACCGTCCTCGACGAGGCGGCGTTCGGCTTCGGACTCGGCAAGGCGGACTCCGCGCGGCTGTTCGACGCCCGCGGCGCGGTCGTCGACTCGACCTCGTGGACGGCGCACGCGACCACGACGTACGGCCGCAACCCCGACGGCACCGGGGACTTCGCCGAGACGGCAGCACCCACGAAGGGCGCGGCGAACCGGTTCGCCGGCGTCGTCACCGCCGAGGCCTGGCCCGGCGGCCCGGACGAGACCGTGCTCGACGACGAGGACACCTTCACCGGTGACCTGAGCGGCCTCGACTGGACGACCTCGACGACCTCGCGGGACGGGCAGCTCTGGGCCGTGCAGAACGGCGACGGCCTGCTCTACCACCTGACCTCGGACGGCGCGGGCGGCTGGGCGCTGTCGAACGCCGCGGGCACCGACCTGCGCTACGCCGACGGCACGGGCACCCCGGACGCCGAGGGTGTGACCGTCACGAGCGACGACCCCGGCGCCGTCTACGTGTCGACCGAGCGCAACAACGACGTGTCGAGCACGAGCCGCCCGTCGGTCCTGCGCTACGCCACGACCGACGGCTCCGAGGCCACCCTGCGGGCCACCGACGAGTGGAACCTCGCCGCGGACTTCCCCGGGCTCGGCGCGAACGCCGGGCTCGAGGGCGTCACCTGGATCCCGGACACCTGGCTCACCGCGCACGGCTTCACCGACGAGCGCACCGGCGCCGCCTACGCACCGTCGCGCTACGCCGGACACGGCGAGGGGCTGTTCTTCGTCGGGGTCGAGGGCACCGCGAGCGTGTACGCCTACGCCCTGATGGACGACGGGTCCTCGGCGCGCATCGCCACGATCGCGACCTCGCTCGCCGTCGTCGCCGACGTGCAGTTCGACCCGACGCTCGACGCGCTCTGGGTGGTCTGCGACGAGGTGTGCTCCGGCCGGACCGCGCTGTACGAGGTGACCGACGGGGCCTTCAGCGCCTCGACGCTGTACGAGGCACCCTCGGCCGCCGACCGCACGCTCGCCAACGAGGGCTTCGCGATCTCGGGCATCTGCACCGACGGGGAGCGCGCGACCTTCTCCGCCGACGACAACGACACGGACGGGTTCTCGCTCCGGACGGGGACGTACCCGTGCGAGGGCGGCGACACCGATCCGGGCACGGAGCCGACGCCGACGCCGACGCCGATCCCGTCGCCGGGCGACGGCGGCACGACCCCGACCCCGACTCCGGGTGGGACGCCCACCGCGGTCCCGACCCCTGGTCCGTCGGCTGCGCCGGTCGCCCCGGTGGCGCCGTCGGAGTCGGTGTTGACGGAGGCGAACCGTGGTGGGGTCTCGGCGCCGTCGTCGGCTCGTGCGGGGGAGACCATCACGGTGACGGTGGGTACTGCGTCTGCCGGTGACACGGTGAACGTGTGGCTGTTCTCGGAGCCGAGGTTGATCGGCACGGCTGTGGTCGCTGCTGACGGGACGGTCCGGGTGACGATCCCTGCCGACACGGTGGCTGGTGCGCACCGGTTGGCGGTGACGGCTGCGGACGGCACGCTGATCGGGTGGACCTCGATCACGATCACCGCGGACGGGCAGCTCGCGTTCACGGGCGCCGCAGGGATGGGTGCCGGTGCGCTGGTCGCGTTCCTGTTGCTCGCGGCGGGTGCGGGTGTGCTGGTCGTGCGTCGCCGCCGTCGGGCTGCGGCTGCGGAGTAGTCCCCACGCCCCACGTCGGGGCGATGAGTGTGCAGAAGACGTCGGGTTCGCGGTGCGGACCCGACGTCTTCTGCTCACCGTGCGCGGTGGGCGCGACCGCGCGGCGGACGGGAGGCGCGGTGCGGGGCCGCCCCGCGCCTCCAGGTCGGTGGGTGGCTGCGTTCAGTGCTCGGTGCCGTGCATGGTCTGGGTGTCGTCCTGACCGGGGATGGCGTCCTTCGTGGTCCAGCCGTACCAGCGGCCGTCGATCTCGGTGACCGCGCGACCGTCGCCGCAGGTGACGAGGCCCTTGGTCGGAAGACGCTCCGGCAGGAAGTCGGCGGTCATCGCCGTGCCGCCGTAGGACGTATCGAGCGGGGTGCAGGCGTCCACGTCCACGCCGTCCTTCGAGGCGAACCCGATGACGTACCCGGGCTGCGAGACGTGGAGGCGGACGTCGATGTCCTTCGCGTCCTTCGGCACCCACTTCGGCATGAAGAAGGCCAGGTCCTCGGACTCCCCGGAGTGCGGGGCGTCGGAGTACGTGTCGAAGTGCTTCTGCGGCGTCTTGTTCGGCACCATGTCCTGGATCGCGCTGCAGCCGGCGGTCAGCAGCAGGGCGGACACCGCAGCCGTGGTGGCGAGGGCGATCCGGAGGGTGCGGCGAGCGGTGGTGGGGCGCGTGTCGGTGCTCATGGATCCAGTCTCACGACGGACGCGTCGCTGAAACATCACGTGCGCACCCGGATGTGGTCGGGGGTTACCCCCACCCGCCACGCCGGGCCACCCGTCGGTGATCGGCCCGCGCACCCCGTCGTGACGCCGCAGTATCGTCGGGGCATGCAGCAGGAGATCCTCCGGTACACCGCGTTCGCCGCCGAGCCGGGCGGCGGCAACCCCGCAGGGCTCGTGCTCGACGCGGCCGGACTGTCCGACGACCAGATGCTCGCGGTCGCCCGGCAGGTCGGGTACCCCGAGACCGCATTCGTCGTGGGTGCGACGGCGACCGGGCCGCGGGTCCGCTACTTCTCGCCGAGCGCCGAGGTGCCGTTCTGCGGGCACGCCACCGTCGCGCTGGCCGTCGCGCTGGCCGAGCGCGAGGGGCCGGGCCGCCGGGTGTTCACGACCCTGGCCGGCGAGGTCACGCTCGATGCCACCGTCGGTGCGGACGGCTCGGTGCTGGTCGCGATGACGAGCGTCGAGCCGGCGACACGGGACATCGACCCGGTTCTGCTGGTGCGGCTGTTCGACCTGCTCGGGCTCTCGGCCGCGGACGTCGCTCCGGGGTTCCCGGTGCTGGAGTCCTTCGCCGGCAACTGGCACCCGGTGCTCGTGCTGCACGACTACGAGCTGTTCCACCAGTTCCGGTTCGCGCCGGGGCCCCTGGCCGAGCTCAAGCGCGAGGCCGGCTGGGCGGGGACCGTCACGGTGCTGCACCGCACCGGCGAGCGGGAGTACGAGGCGCGCAACCTGTTCCCCGCCGGACGCATCACCGAGGACCCGGCGACGGGATCGGCAGCAGCGTCGACCGGGGCGTACCTGCGGCAGATCGGTGCAGCGCATCCGGGCGACCGCGTCACGATCCGGCAGGGGCGACACGTCGGGCGTCCGAGTCTGCTGCTCGTGGACGTGCCCGAGGCCGGCGGGATCACGGTGACGGGGAGCGCGACCCCGATCTCCTGACGGACGTTCCTTCCCAGGACGCACGCGATGGGAAGCGGAATCGGGCGTACCTGGTCGAAACTTCCGACCCGGTACGCCCGATTCGACCCGGCACGCCCGAATCCGCCAGGCAACCACTTGACACGGTTAAGTCAATACGGTGGACTAATCCTGCGCGCGGGCGATGGTGCCCGCGGACATCACCCGTGCAAAGGAGCACCGATGAAACGCACCCGCATCATCGCCGGACTCGCAGCTGTGGCCGTGGCCGCAGTCGGTCTGGCTGGCTGCTCGAGCTCGGGGTCTGCCTCGAGCGACACGATCAAGATCGCGTACCAGAAGTTCGGCGCCTTCCAGCAGCTCGACGCCCAGATGAAGGTCGTCAAGAAGCAGTACGAGAAGGACAACCCCGGCAAGAAGGTCACCCTCGTGCCCATCCAGGCGCAGGGCAACGACTACTACACCAAGCTCGCGCTCATGAACAAGGCGCCGGCCACCGCCCCGGACGTCATGTACGAGGACACGTTCCTCGTCAAGGCCGATGCCGAGGCGGGCTACCTGCTGCCACTCGACAAGTACACGGACAAGTGGGACGAGTGGGACCAGTTCTTCGACAACGCCAAGCAGGCCGGGCAGGGTGACGACGGCAAGATCTACGGCGTCCCCATGGGCACCGACACCCGAGCCCTCTGGTACAACAAGGACATCTTCAAGAAGGCCGGGCTCGACGTCCCGTGGAAGCCGAAGACGTGGGACGACGTGCTCGCGGCGGCGAAGACCATCAAGGAGAAGCAGCCCGACGTCATCCCGTTCAACATCTACTCGGGCAAGGCGCAGGGCGAGGCCTCGACCATGCAGGGCTTCGAGATGCTCCTGTACGGCGCCGACGGCTCCGGCAACACCCTGTACAAGGACAAGAAGTGGGTCACCGGCTCGAAGCAGTTCGAGGACTCGCTCAAGTTCGTGAAGGACGTCTACCAGGGCGGCCTCGGCCCGACACCGCAGCAGGCGCTCGACACGAACGTCGGCACGACCATCGCCCAGACGTGGCTGCCGAAGGGCAAGCTCGCGATCGACCTGGACGGTTCGTGGCAGTCCGGCACGTGGCTGAAGTCCGGCACGGCGCCGTGGCCCGAGTGGAACGACGTGATGGGCCAGGCACCCATGCCGACCCAGAACGGGCAGGCTCCCGGCTACAACTCGATGTCCGGCGGCTGGACCCTGGCGGTCGGCGCGAAGTCGAAGAACCCGCAGGCGGCGTTCGACTTCATCACGAGCTTCCTCGACAAGGACGGTTCGCTCAAGTACGACACCGAGAACAGCCAGATCGCCGTCCGGAAGGACGTCGCGGACGACCCGGAGTACACGGCGGCGAACCCGACGTTCAAGTTCTTCTCGGGGCTGGTGGAGAACACCAACTTCCGCCCGGCGACGAGTGACTACTCGCAGGTGTCCAACGCGATCCAGGTCGCGATGGAAGCGGTCATGACCGGTCAGCAGTCGCCGAAGGACGCGGCTGCCGCCTACGACAAGGCCGTCACGCAGGTGGTCGGCAAGGAGAACACCGTCTCCGCTGGTTGACGGTCCGTCACCCACTGACGGACTGGAGGCGCGGGGCGGTCCCGCACCGCGCCTCCCATCCGTCCTTCCCCACCTTCGGAACCCCTCCGCACCCGGAAGGCACCCATCGTGTCCAGCACCCCCCTCGCGCCGACGCTGTCGGCGCCCGGTGCGCCGAAGCGCACCGATCCACCCGTGCCGCGCAAGCGGCGACCACTGCGGAACGTCGGACGAGCCGTCCCGCTCCTGCCCGCCCTGGTCCTGCTCGTCATCTTCCTGCTCGGCCCCGTCATCTCGTCGTTCTACGGGTCGTTCACCAACTCGGCCCTGACCGGCGCCAGCGCGGCCGACCAGCAGTTCGTCGGGTTCCAGAACTACGTCGAGCTGTTCCAGGACCCGGACTTCCCGAAGTCCGTGATCCTGACCATCGTCTTCCTGCTGGCCTCGGCCGTGGTGGGGCAGAACGTGCTCGGGCTCGGCCTGGCGCTGCTGATGCGCTCGGCGAACAAGGCCGTGCGGGCGATCGTCGGCACCTTCGTGGTGGCGGCGTGGGTCCTGCCCGAGATCGTGGCGTCGTTCGCGGCGTACGCGTTCTTCAACGACGAGGGGACGCTCAACACGTTCCTCGCGTCCATCGGGATCACCGGCGCGAACTGGCTCTACACGTACCCGATGCTCGCCGTGATCCTGGCGAACGTCTGGCGCGGCACCGCGTTCTCGATGCTCGTCTACTCGGCCGCCGTGCAGGAGGTCCCCGAGGAGATCACCGAGTCCGCCGAGGTCGACGGCGCCACCGGCTGGCAGCGGCTCGTCTACATCACGCTCCCGGTGATCCGCCGGAGCATCTCGACGAACCTCATGCTCACGACGCTGCAGACCCTGTCGGTCTTCACGCTGATCTTCGTGATGACCGGCGGCGGCCCGGGCACGAACTCGTCGACCCTGCCGATCCTGGCGTACCAGGAGGCGTTCAAGTTCTCGCAGCTCGGCTTCGGGACCGCGATCGCGACCATCCTGCTCGTGGTGGGGGCGGTCTTCTCGATCATCTACATCCGAGCCCTCAAGCCGGAGGTGGACTGATGGCCATGACAGCCCCGTCCCTCGACCAGACCACGACCCGATCGGTGACCGCACCGGGGTCGATGCACATGACCTCGCCGCGCGGCCGCACCATGCGGTGGGTGTCGAACGTCGTGCTGCTCGTCATCGCGGTGTGCTTCGCGGTGCCGCTGCTCTGGCTCGTGCTCGCCTCGTTCGACACCCAGGCGTCGCTGTCGGTGAAGCTGCCGTCGCAGTTCACGCTCGACAACTTCGCCAAGGTGCTCACCCCCGAGCTGTCGTTCATCCCGCTCGCGAACAGCCTGCTGCTCTCCGGCGGCACCGCGGTCGTCACCGTGGTGTTCGCCCTGCTGGCCGCGTACCCGCTGTCCCGGTACAAGATGCGCGTCAACAAGCCGTTCCTGTACAGCATCCTGTTCGGCACCGGCCTGCCGATCACCGCGATGATGGTGCCCGTCTACGCGCTGTTCGTGTCGCTCAACCTGATCGACAACGTGTGGGGCTGCATCTTCTTCCTCGCCGCCACCAGCTTGCCGATGGCGATCTGGATGGCGAAGAACTTCATGGACTCGGTGCCGATCTCGCTCGAAGAGGCGGCGTGGACCGACGGCGCCTCGATGCTCACCACCCTGACCCGCATCGTGATCCCGCTCATGCGTCCGGGCATCGCGGTCGTGTTCATCTTCGTGTTCATCCAGGCGTGGGGGAACTTCTTCGTCCCGTTCGTCCTGCTGCTCTCGCCCGAGAAGGTGCCCGCCGCGGTGAGCATCTTCAACTTCTTCGGGCAGAACGGGGCGGTGGCGTACGGCCAGCTCGCCGCGTTCTCGATCGTCTACTCCGTGCCCGTCATCGCCCTCTACGTGATCGTGTCCCGAGGCCTCGGCGGCGGCAACGCCCTCGCCGGTGGCATCAAGGGCTGACGCCGGCCCCACCCCCGCAAGACACCGGTGTTCGCGCGTCGAACACCCGCGAACCGCGGTTCGATCCGCGAACACCGGTGTTCCGCGAACCAGAAAGGAAGCACATGCACCAGGACGAACCGCTCGTCGAGGCCCGGATCGCCCGCCTCGTGCGCGACCGTGTCGACCCCGCCGTCCTCCGTCGCTCGGCGCCGGTGACGATCGAGGCGTGGGAGGTGCCGGGCGAACCGGTGCCGTTCGACGCCGCCGTGGGCGAGACGTACACACCGTTCACGGTGGGGTCGCACTGGGGCGGACGGCCGTGGGGCACGACGTGGTTCCGGGTGACCGGCACCGTGCCGGCGGACTTCGGCACCGCGCAGGGGACCACAGCCGAGCTCCTCGTCGACCTGGGGTTCACCAAGCGGCAGCCCGGGTTCCAGGCCGAGGGACTCGCGTTCCGCGCCGACGGCTCCACGATCAAGGCGATCGAGCCGCGGAACGACACCGTGCCGCTCGAGGTCGGCCCGGGGGAGTCCTTCGAGCTCTGGATCGAGGCCGGGGCGAACCCCGACATCGGCGGCGACTCGTTCCAGGGGGCGACGCCGCTCGGCTCGCGCTCCACCGCCGGCGACGACCCCATCTACCGCCTGAAGGCCCTGGAGGTCGTCGAGCGGGACGACACCGTGTGGGAACTGCAGCAGGACCTCTGGGTGCTGCGCGGGCTGATGGCCGAGCTCCCCACCGACGGCACCCGCGGCGCCGACATCCTGCGCGCGCTCGAACGGGCCGCCGACGCCCTGGACCCGGACGACGTCGCCGGTACCGCCGCGGACGCCCGGCAGGTCCTGGCGCCCGTGCTCGCCGTCCCCGCCAGCCCCGCCGCCCACCGTGCCATCGCCGTCGGGCACGCCCACATCGACTCCGCCTGGCTGTGGCCCGTGCGCGAGACGAAGCGCAAGTGCGCCAGGACGTTCTCGAACGTGCTCGACCTGATGGACCGCGACCCCGACTTCACCTTCGCCTGCTCGTCCGCCCAGCAGTACGCGTGGATCCGCGACGAGTACCCCGAGGTCTTCGCGCGCATCAAGCAGCGCGTCGCCGAGGGCCGGTGGATCCCCGTCGGCGGCATGTGGGTCGAGTCGGACACCAACCTGCCCGGCGGTGAGGCCCTGGCCCGCCAGTTCGTCGCCGGCAAGCGCTTCTTCCTCGAGGAGTTCGGCATCGACACCCCCGAGGCCTGGCTCCCCGACTCGTTCGGCTACTCGGGCGCCCTGCCCCAGATCGTCCGCGCCGCCGGCTCGAAGTGGTTCGTCACCCAGAAGCCGTCGTGGAACGAGACGAACGTCATCCCGCACACCTCGTTCCACTGGGAGGGCATCGACGGCTCACGCGTCCTGACGCACCTGCCCCCGGCCGACACCTACAACTCCGACGTCTCACCTGCCGACCTGCGCCGCGGCGAACGGAACAACAAGGAGCGCGGCACCGCCAACACGTCGATGCTGCTGTACGGCTTCGGCGACGGTGGTGGCGGTCCCACCCGCGAGATGGTCGGTGCCGCACACCGCCAGCACGACCTCGACGGGTCGCCGCACGTGACCCTCGGCACGCCGGCGCAGGTGTTCGAGCAGCTCGAAGCCGAGCTGCCGACGCCCGGGGTCTGGTCGGGGGAGATGTACCTGGAGTTCCACCGCGGCACCTACACGTCGCAGATCCGCACGAAGCAGGGCAACCGCCGCTCCGAGCACCTGCTGCGCGAAGCCGAGCTCTGGGCAGCGACGGCGGCCGTCCGGCTCGGCAGCGAGTACCCGTACGCCGAACTCGAGGACGCCTGGCACACCGTCCTGCTGCAGCAGTTCCACGACATCCTGCCGGGGTCGTCGATCGCGTGGGTGTACGAGAACGCCGAGGAGCAGTACGCCCGGGTCGCCGAGGTGCTCGAGGGGCTGATCGGGAGCGCGACGACGGCGCTCGCCGCAGGCGGGAGCGGTGCCGCTGCCGGCGCAGCCGACGACGCCGCGTCGGTCGTGCGCTTCAACGCCTCGCCGGTCGCGGCGGGAGAGGTGACCGCCCTTGCAGGTTCGGTCGTCCACGCGCCGCGACCCGTGCCTCCCGTCCGGGCAGGCGACCGCTTCGTCTTCGACACCGGCGTCGTCACCGCGACCATCGACGCTGCCGGCCACGTCGTGTCGTTCGTCGACTCCGCGACCGGACGCGACGCGATCGCGCCAGGCGCCAGGGCGGCCGAGTACACGGTGTTCCGCGACACCCCGAACCAGTGGGAGGCCTGGGACATCGACCGCGCGTACCAGCGCAACGGCACGGTGCTGTCGGCGTCGTCGGTCGCGATCGCAGGCGACGCGCTCGTGGTCGAGCGGTCCTTCGGATCGTCGACGCTCACCACGCGCTACTCGGCGGTGCAGGGCGAACCCGAGCTGACCGTCGAGACCGAGGTCGACTGGCACGAGCACCAGAAGCTGCTGAAGCTCGCGTTCCCGATCGACGTGCTCGCGTCGTCGGCCTCGAGCGAGATCCAGTTCGGGCACATCGACCGGCCGACGCACCAGAACACCTCGTGGGACCACGCCCGGTTCGAGACCTCGGCGCACCGCTGGGTGCACGTCGCGGAGCCGGGGTTCGGGGTGGCCGTGGCCAACGACTCGACCTACGGCCACGACATCACGCGTGAGACCCGGGCGGACGGCGGGACCACCACGCTCGTACGGGAGTCGCTGCTGCGCGGACCGACGTTCCCGGACCCGAACGCCGACCAGGGGCACCACGTGTTCCGGACGGTGCTGCGGATCGGGGCCTCGGTGCTCGACGCCGCAGACTCCGGGTACCGGCTGAACCTGCCGGTGCGGAGCGTCCCCGGGTCGACCCCGATCGAGCCGCTCGTCACGGTGTCGTCGCCGCAGGTGTTCGTCGAGGCCGTCAAGCTCGCCGAGGACCGCTCCGGCGACGTCGTCGTGCGGCTGTACGAGGGGCTCGGGGGCCGGGCGACGGACGTCGGGGTGGCCTTCGGGTTCGACGTCGAGTCGGTGTCGCAGGTCGACCTGCTCGAGCGGCCGCTGGAGCGCTCGTGGTCGGCCGGTCAGGCAGTCGCGTTGACCTTGCGTCCGTTCGAGATCGTGACGCTGCGCGTGCGTCGGGCCTGAGGCAGCGGGCCCGGCGCACTGCTGGGAGGGACCACGGCGCCGGACGGGACACGGGTGCGTTCCGTTCGGCGCCGTGTTGTGCGCGGGGCTGGCCGGGTGGAATCGGGCGTGGCTGGCCGAATCGGGCGTCCCTGGTCGGAACTTCCGGCCAGGTACGCCCGATCCCGCTTGGCATCGCGCCCGTTCTGGGAAGGAACGTCTTCCCTCCACAACCGCCCAGGCCTGGAGGCCCGTCCACAGTTCGCGACATCGGCCCGCTGGGCGGGTGGCCGGTCCGGCATTGCGGACGCGGCGTTGCGAGGTGGGTTCGACGTCGGCGACCTCGCGTGGGGTGACCTCGTCGCACCGGTGAACCGGCACAGCACGCTCTGGCTAGCGTGGCGGCATGGCAGTGCAGGAGATCTGGCTCGTCCGTCACGGCGAATCGGTCGCGAACGTCGCAGCGGCTCGGGCCGAGGCAGCGGGGGACGACGTCATCGACGTCGAGTTCCGCGACGCCGACGTCCCGCTCAGCCCGCTCGGCGCCGCCCAGTCACGTGCTCTCGGGCAGGAGCTCGCCGACCGCGGGATGGACGACGTCCCCGTCGCGCTCTGGGTGTCGCCGTACCTCCGGGCACAGCAGACCATCGCCATCGCGCTCGAGGCAGCCGGGCTCGCCGAACCCCGCAAGCGTGTGGACGAGCGACTGCGAGACCGCGAACTCGGCGTCCTCGACCTGTTGACCCTGCAGGGCGTCCGCAACCGGTACCCGGACGAGGAACGCCGCCGGCAGTGGCTCGGCAAGTACTACCACCGGCCCGCGGGCGGGGAGTCGTGGGCGGACGTGATGCTCCGGCTCCGGGCGCTCCTGGGTGACCTCGAGCGGGTCGACGGTGTCGAGCGCCTGGTGATCGCCGCGCACGACGCCGTGGTGATGCTCGCCGTCGCGGTGTGCCTCGACCTCGACGAGCCGGCACTCATGGAGTTCGCCCACACCCACGCGGTCGCCAACGCCTCCCTCACCCGACTCCGACGCGACGGCGCCGGGTCGCCGTGGGTCCTCGAGGAGTTCTCCTCGGTCGGACACCTGGACGACGACGAGGTCACCCAGCACACCGGCCGGAAGGACGACGAACATGTCCACTGAACCCGTCACCCCGAACTTCCTGCGTGACTGGCCGCTGCCCGAACCCGGTGCCGGCAAGTACGGCCGCGGGCAGGTGCTCGTCATCGGGGGTGCGGCTCGCACCCCGGGAGCCGCGCTGCTCTCGGCGCTCGCCGCGCTCCGCGTCGGCGCCGGTCGCCTCACCCTGGCCGTCGGCCGGAGCGTCGCGAACGAGGTCGCGGTCGCCGTGCCCGAGTCCGGGGTCGAGCCCCTCGACGAGGACCAGGACGGGCACATCGCCGTCGGCGCGATCGAGGGCATCGCGGACAGCGCCTCGAGCGCCGATGCCGTGTTGGTCGGCCCGGGACTCGACGAACCGGACGGTTCCCGTGACCTCGTGGCCGGACTCGCCGACGTCGTCGGTCCGCGGACCACCGTCGTGCTCGACGCCTTCGCCCTCGGTGTCGCCGCCGACGTACGGGACCGCCTCGAACCGCTGCGTGGACGGCTCGTGATGACGCCGAACTCCGGCGAGGCAGAACGCCTGCTCGGTCGGGAGTGCAGCGACGACGACGTGGCCGACGCCGTCGCGATCGCGAACCGGTTCGGTGCGGTCGTCGCCCTCGGTGACGCCATCGCGACACCGCACGGTCGTGCGTGGCTCAAGGGCACCGGCTCGGGTGGCCTCGGCACCAGCGGGAGCGGGGACGTGCTGTCCGGCGCGGTCACCGGGCTGCTCGCCCGCGGTGCCGATCCGGCACAGGCCGTGGCGTGGGCGTCGTACGTGCACGCTGCCGCCGGTGACCGGCTCGCGGTGCAGGTCGGACCACTCGGCTACCTGGCGAGCGAACTCGTGACCGAGATCCCGCGGGTCCTCGTCGAACTCGGAGCCTGAGCGCGCCCGGAACGACCCGCGGGACCGTCGTCGTGAACCGCATCCGCGCCTCCAGGCCTGGTGCGGGCGCGACCCTGCGCCCAGAACGAGCAATGCGTACAGCCGCACCCGCTGTTCCGCCGTCGTTCACCACCGGAGCACGGGCCGGAAACCGGCTGCGTCCACGATCGACCAGAACCCGGACACCCGGTCTGGCGCAGCACCCTCTCCCACCCGAAAGGCCCACCCGTGCAGCACAAGCGCACCCTGGCCGGCATCGCCCTGGCCGCCGCCGCAGTCGTCACCCTCGCCGGATGCTCCTCGACGAGCTCCGCCAGCACGAGCAAGGGCGACGCCGACTGGAAGACCACCACCAGCGCCCAGTCCGCCGGCGGCATGGACGCCCTGGTCAAGGCCGCCAAGGCCGAGGGCCAGCTCAACGTCATCACGCTCCCGCCGACGTGGGCCAACTACGGCAAGATCATCGACGGCTTCACCAAGAAGTACGGCATCAAGATCAACTCCGCGAACCCGAACGGCTCGAGCGCCGACGAGGTGGCAGCGGTCAAGTCGCAGAAGGGCCAGTCCACCGCCCCCGACGTGCTCGACCTCGGCAACGCCGTGCTGCAGGAGAACCTCGACCTGTTCGCCGACTACAAGGTCGCGAACTGGGACGACATCCCCACCAACCTGAAGGACAAGGACGGCGCCTGGACGCGCGACTACACCGGCCTGATGTCGATCGGGTACGACTCGTCGAAGATCTCCGACGCCCCGAAGGACATGACGGACCTGCTCGGTTCCGAGTACAAGGGCAAGGTCTCGATCGGCGGCGACCCGACGCAGGCCAACCAGGCCGCGTCCGCGGTGTACCTGGCGGCGCTGGAGAACGGCGGTTCGGCCGACGACATCACCAAGGGCGTCGACTTCTTCGGCAAGCTCAAGCAGGCCGGCAACTTCCAGAACGTGCTGCCGACGCAGGCCACCGTCGCCTCGGGTGAGACCCCGGTCGTCGTCCAGTGGTCGTACAACAACCTGGCCTGGGGTCCCGCCGCCGGCGGCTCGGGCAACAAGGACTGGAAGACCGTCGTCCCGAAGGGGCAGGCGCTCGGCTCGTACTACTCGCAGGCCATCAACAAGGACGCCCCGCACCCCGCGGCCGCCCGCCTGTGGGAGGAGTACATCGCCAGCCCCGAGGTCCAGAACCTGTACCTGCAGGCCGGCGCCTTCCCGTCCACCCTCGCCGCGCTGACGAAGTCGGGCAAGGTCGACCAGGACGCCCTCGACGCTGCCGGTGGTGCGCCGAAGGACTACGTCGAGCTGACCGACGCGCAGGTCGCCGCCGCCGCGAAGGTGCTCAAGGCCAAGTGGTCCTCGACGATGGGGTCCTGAGCAGCATGACCACCGCATCGGCAGACGCGCCCGCGACGGCGACGAGCGCCCCGAGCACTGCGCGCACGGCGTTCACGGCGGCGCCCGCCGATGCCGTCCGACGCGGCGCCGGACCCCGTGTCCGGCGCCGCGTCGGCCTCGCCTGGCTGGGGCTGACCCCCTTCGCCGCCTACGTCCTGCTCTTCCTCGCCGTCCCCGCCGTGATCGCGATCGGCAGCGGGTTCTTCGACGGCTCCGGCGCGTTCACGCTCGCGAACCTCGCAGCCTTCGCCGACCCCTCGGTGCTGCAGGCGTTCGCCGGGTCCTTCGGCCTGTCCGCCGCATCCGCGGTCATCGGCGCGGTCATCGGCGCGGTCGTCTGCTGGGCGCTCTCGGCGCTGCGGCCGGACGGACTGGTCCGGTCGATGATCGACTCGGCGGCCAGCGTCCTCGCCCAGTTCGGCGGCGTCATGCTCGCGTTCGCGTTCATCGCCACGATCGGCGTGCAGGGACTCGTCACGACCTGGCTGGTCACGGTCTTCCACGTCGACCTCAACGCCGACGGGGCCTTCCTGTACACGGTGCCCGGGCTCGTGATCCCCTACGTCTACTTCCAGGTGCCGCTCATGGTCCTCACGTTCATGCCCGCACTCGAGGGCGTCAAAGCGCAGTGGGGTGAGGCCGCGGCGACGCTCGGCGCCTCGCGCCTGACGTACTGGCGCCGCATCGCGTTGCCCGTGCTGGCGCCGGCGTTCTGGGGGTCGCTCCTGCTGCTCTTCGCGAACGGCTTCTCGTCGTACGCCACCGCCGCGGCCCTCATCTCCCAGGGCGGCATCGTGCCGCTCACCATCCGCACGCAGCTCACCAGCGAGACGATCGTCGGCCTGCAGAACGTCGCCGGGGTGCTCGCCTTCGGCATGGTCGTCGTGATGGCGGTCGTGATGGGCGCCTACTCGCTGCTGCAGCGCCGGGCCGCCAGGTGGCAGCGATGAGCGCCGCGGCTCCGGTGCGGCCGGTGCGGCCGGTACGTCCCGTCCGGTCTGGAGGCTCGTCCCGCGTCCGCCGGTTCGGCACCGCCCCGTCCCGTGGTGCGGCAGCCATCGTGCTCACCGTGATCGGGCTCCTGTTCGCCGTCCCGCTGGTCGCGCTGCTGCAGTTCACCTTCCGGCAGGGCACGGACGGTGGGCTCACCCTCGCGCACTGGGCGGCGATCGGTGACCCGGCCAACGCCTTCACCTACCAGCCGGTGTTCGACGGGCTCGGGGCGTCGTTGCTCATCGCCGTGATCACCGTCGGGATCGTGCTGTTCGTGCTGCTGCCCGCCCAGATCATCACCGCGCTCCGCTACCCCAGGCTCCGGAGCGTCCTGGAGTTCGTCTGCATCGTGCCGATCACCGTGCCGGTCGTGGTGCTCGTCGTCGGGTTCATCCCCGTGTACCAGGTCGTCTCGCAGGTCTTCGGGTCCGGCTCGTGGACGCTGGCGTTCGCGATCGGCATCATCACGCTCCCGTTCGCGTTCCGCCCGATCGCGGCCGCCATCACGGCGACGGACCTGATCGTCTTGTCCGAGGCGGCCAGGTCGCTCGGCGCCTCGTGGTGGACCGTCACCTGGCGCGTGCTCCTGCCGAACCTGCGCCGGGGCATCACCGCCGCGTGCTTCCTGACGATCACCGTGGTCCTCGGCGAGTACACCCTCGCCTCGTTCCTCTCCCGCTCCACGTTCCAGACCGGGCTCGTCCTCGTGCAGGGGACCGACCCGTACGTCGCCGCCATCTTCTCGGTCGCCGCGCTCCTGTTCGGCTTCGTGCTGCTCGTCCTCATCGGCCGGATCGGGACCCGCCGCACCACCCGCGTCCGCCGCACCCGCACCACCCGTCGTCCCCGACTCGAGGAGTCCGCATGACCGTCACCGCCCCGGTAGCCCCGGCGTCCCTCGCCACCACCGGTGCCGTCGTCGAACTGCACGCCGTCGAGAAGCACTACGGCCCGCACCGGGCCCTCGCCGGACTGTCGCTCCGGGTCGAGCCGGGGGAGTTCGTCTCGCTCCTCGGTCCGTCCGGCTGCGGCAAGACGACCGCGCTCCGAGCACTCGCGGGCCTCGAGGCCATCGACGCCGGCTCCATCCGCATCGACGGCCAGGACGTCGCGGACACCCCGGTCAACAAGCGCGACATCGGCATGGTGTTCCAGCAGTACTCGCTGTTCCCGCACATGACGGTCCGGCAGAACGTCGCCTTCGGCCTCGAGATGCGCCGGGTCCCCGCCGCCGAGCGCAAGACCCGCGTCGTCGAGGCCCTCGACATGGTCCGCCTCGGCGAGTTCGCCGAGCGGTACCCGCACCAGCTCTCGGGTGGGCAGCAGCAGCGTGTCGCCCTGGCCCGAGCGCTCGTCACCCGGCCCCGTGTGCTCCTGCTCGACGAGCCGCTGTCGGCGCTCGACGCGAAGGTCCGGGTCTCACTGCGCGACGAGATCCGCCGCATCCAGAGCGACCTCGGCATCACCACCGTGTTCGTCACGCACGACCAAGAGGAAGCGCTCGCCGTCTCCGACCGGATCGCCGTGATGCAGGCGGGTGACATCGAGCAGATCGGCACGCCCGAGGAGCTCTACCGGACCCCGTCGTCGGCCTTCACCGCGGACTTCGTCGGCCAGTCGAACCGGCTGCAGGGCGACCTGCGCGGCGCGGACGTGTTCGTCTACGGGTTCCGCGTGCCGGCGCTCGACTCGTCGATCGCGGACGGACCGGTGCTCGCCTACGTCCGACCGGAGGACATCGCCTTCGCCGCCGAGGGCGTCACCGGCACCGTCGTCAGCTCGAGCTTCCTCGGGTCGATCCGCCGCACCACCGTCCGCCTGGACGACGACACCGTCGTGACCGTCCAGCACGAGGTCGGTGACCGCCGGGCCACCGGCGACCCCGTCGCCGTGCGCCTGCTCGGCGCACCCGTCGCCGTCGCGCCGCTCGCGTAGTCGCGAGGGCGACAGTTCCCGCCGGGCCTGCCAGGTCCCCTTTGCGGAAGCGACAGCTCGCTGCGGAACGTTCGCGGCACACTGTCGCTTCGGCGGGGTGGGCGCGACCGACGGGCGGACGGGAGGCCCGTGGCGGCCTGGCACCGCGCCTCCAGGCCGGTGAGGTCAGCGCTGGAAGCGCGCCTCGCGCTCGTCGGCAAGCCCGGCCTCGACGCGTGCGCGCATGTTCTCGGACATGTCGGGCAGTGCGTCGAGCCGGGCCCAGAACGCCTCGGTGTTCTCGCCGTCGGCGGGGTTCGGCGTGCCGGAGACGTACCGGCAGGCGAAGACCAGGTCGAGGTACTGCGAGCGGTCGCCGTTCGGGTAGGTCATCTCGGGCAGCACCTGCACCCAGGCCAGGCGTTCGGCGACGGCGACGACGTCCGCTTCTTCCAGGACCTCGCGTTCGGCGGCGACGGCGGGCTCCTCGCCCGGGTCGACGATCCCGGTGACCGGGGTGTACGCGCCGGTGTCGGCCCGCCGAACCACGAGCAGTTCGCGATCGGCGCCGGAGCCGCGGGTCACGATGGCGCTCACGCCCGACAGCCAGAGCGGCGCCGTGCCGATCTTCTCGCGCAGGGACAGGACGAAGTCGGGGGTCGGCATGCCTCCACGCTACCCACCCGACCCCTGTCGTAGACTGGTCATGACCAGTAGGCTGGTGGTGTGGAGATCATCATCCTGCCCACGCCGGACGAGGTCGGTCGCGTCGCCGCGGCCAAGATCGCGTCCGTCGTCGCCAAGAAGCCGTCCGCCGTCATCGGTCTCGCCACCGGATCCAGCCCGCAGGGCATCTACGCCGACCTGCGGCGCCGGGTGCAGGCTGGTGAGATCTCGTTCGCCGAGGCGCGTGGGTTCGCCCTCGACGAGTACGTCGGCATCCCGCTCGAGCACCCTGAGTCCTACGCGGCCGTGATCGCCCGCGACGTCGTGGCCCCGCTCGGCTTCGACGCGTCGCGTGTGCGTGTGCCGGACGGCCGTGCCGCCGACCTGGAGTTCGCGGCCAAGGAGTACGACGCCGCGATCCGTGCCGCCGGTGGGATCGACGTGCAGATCCTCGGCATCGGGGCCAACGGCCACATCGGGTTCAACGAGCCGACGTCGTCGTTCGCCTCGCGCACCCGCATCAAGACCCTCGCGCCGTCGACCCGTGACGCCAACGCGCGCTTCTTCGACTCGCCCGAACAGGTCCCGACGCACTGCATGACGCAGGGGCTCGGCACCATCCTCGAGGCCCGCGAGCTCGTCCTCGTCGCCCAGGGGCCGTCGAAGGCAGCGGCCGTCGCCGCCGCGGTCGAGGGGCCGCTCAGCTCCTTCGTGCCCGGATCGGCCCTGCAGCTGCACGAGCACGCGACCGTCGTCGTCGACGAGGAAGCCGCAGCCGGGCTGCAGCTCGCCGACTACTACCGCTACACGTACGCGAACAAGCCGGCCTGGCAGCGGTTCGAGTAGGCGCTGCGCCCTTCTCTCCACTCACACGCCGGCGTCTTGCCCCGGCGCCGCCGAAGCGTCGAGACGCCGCCGAATCCCGCGGCGTCTCGACGATTGCAGGGCGTCGAACGCACACGCCGGCGTCTCGCGGCAGCCACACGCCGGCGTCTCGCGGCAGCCACACGCCGGTCGACGCAGCTCGGGTTCAGGCGCGGGCGGCTGCGGCCAGGCGGCTGAGTCCCTCGTCGAGGGTCTCCGCCGAGCAGCCGAAGTTCAGTCGCGCGAAGCCCCGGCCCTGCCGTCCGAACGCCGGGCCGGAGCCGAGCGCCACCTTCGCCCGGTCGACGAGCTCCGCTGCGGGATCGTCGCCCCACGGCAGCGCCCGCAGGTCGAGCCACGCCAGGTACGACGCCTGCGGCTGCCGGTACTCGGCGCCGGGCAGCACGTCGCCGATCCGCTCGGCCAGGGTGCGCCGGTTCGCCGCGAGCTCGGTGAGCAGTGACGCCAGCCACGGTCCGCCCTCGCTGAAGGCCGCGACGCTCGCCGTGTAGCCGAGGATGCCGGTGCGCTCGACGACCTCGGTCGGCAGGCCGTCGAACCACGCGCGGGCCCGCTCCGAGGCGCCGATCATCATCGCGCACTTCGTGCCGGCGAGGTTCCAGGCCTTGCTCGCGCTCGTCAGGGCGACGCCGAGCGACGCGGCCTCGGGGCAGGACTCCAGGAACGGCGTGAACACCGCGTCGGCGTGCACGAGCGGCGCGTGGATCTCGTCGGACACCACGACGGCGTCCCACTCGGCGGCCAGCTTCGCGAGTGCGACGAGCGACTCGCGGTCGTGCACCAGGCCGAGGGGGTTGTGCGGGTTGCAGAGCAGCACCGTGCGGGCTCCGTCGGCGAACGCCTGCGCGAGGCCGTCGAGGTCCATCCGCCAGCCGGCCGTGGTGTCGAAGGGGTCGGCCGGGCCCGCGGGGGCGAGCAGCGGGACCTCGGTGACGGTGCCGCCGGCCTCGGACGCGTACTCCCAGAACGGCGGGTACACGGGCGGCATGATGACCACCTGGTCACCCGGCTCGATGACCCGGCGCAGCACCTCGACCGCAGCGACCGACACGTCCGTGGTGGTGCGGACCAGGTCGGGGTCGACCCGCCACGCCCACCGGCTCTCGGCGAAGTCGGCGAACGCCTCGGGCAGGGCCCGTCCGTGCCCGACGTACCCGGTGTCGCCGTTCGTCACCGCCGTGACCAGGGCGTCGCGGATCGGTTCGGCGAGCATGCTGTCCATCTCGGCGACGAACATGGGGAGCACGTCCGGCGGGTAGGCCGTGTACTTCTCGCTCGTGCGGGACCGGTACGCATCGAAGACGGACACCATGACGCTCATGCGCCCATCCTGACAGCGACCCCCGCGGGGCGCGAGGGTCGGGCCTGGGCGGCGCCGCGTCCGAGGCCGGACCCGACGTGAACAGCGGGAGAGCGATCGGTGACTCGGGCGGCGTCCCCCGTCCGAGGGGGCTAGCGTCGCCGATGTGAACCGATCTCGCGTGCACCGTCGCCCGCTCGTCCGTCCGTTCCCGCTCGCCGCGGTGGCCGCGATCGCCGCCCTGGTGGGAACGGGGATCGTCGCCGCGCCCGCTGTGGGCTCGCCCTCGGCACAGGCCGGGCGGACCGTCAGCGATCCTGCGCGGTACGTCGACCCCTTCATCGGCACGAGCAACAACGGCAACACCTGGCCGGGTGCCACGGCACCGTTCGGGATGATGCAGTGGAGTCCCACGGGCACCGCGGGTGACCAGACGTCGACCTCGGTCGCGAACGGGTACTCGTACGACGTGAACCGCCTGCGTGGCTTCAGCCTGACGCACCTGAACGGTGCCGGGTGCGCTCCGGGTGCAGCCGGCGACGTGCCGATCATGCCGGTCACCACCCCGGTCACGACCTCGCCGTCGGCCGACTCGAAGGACGCCGTCTACGCCGCCGGGTACTCGCACGACCAGGAGTCGGCGAGCCCCGGCCGCTACGGCGTGACGCTCGACAACGGCGTCCGCACCGACCTCGCCGTGACCACGCGTGCCGGCGTCGGTGCGTTCACGTTCCCGGCGGGCAAGGACGCCAACCTGCTGTTCCGCACCTCGAACTCGATCAACGGCAGCGAGGCCGCGGTCACCCGCGTCGACCCCCGCACCCGCACCGTCAGCGGCAGCGTCCTGACCGGCGGCTTCTGCAGCCGCCGCGCGAACGGCGGCGGCGCCACCAACCCGGACCGTCGCAGCTACTACCGCCTCTACTTCACCGCGACCTTCGACACGGCGTTCGCGAGCACCGGCACCTGGAAGGACGGCACGGTCCAGCCTGGAGGCACGTCCTCCTCCGGTGGGGAGGGCTACCTGACCGGCGCCGACCGCGCCGGACGCGGCTCCGGCGCGTGGGTCGGGTTCGATGCGCGTCGCGGAGCGACGGTGCAGGCGAAGATCGGCATCTCGTACGTGAGCGCGGCCGGGGCGGTCGCGAACCGTGACGGCGAGGTGACCGGCCGCTCGACCGTCGCCAGCGTCGCGGCCGGCACACGGGCCTCCTGGAACCGTGAACTGTCGCGCCTGCGCGTCGGTGGCGGCACGGCGGACCGCACCACCCAGCTCTACACGTCCGTCTACCACGCACTCATGCAGCCGAACACGCTGAACGACCGCGACGGGCGCTACCTCGGGCCGGACCTGCGGGTGCACCGGATGGACCGCGGACACCGGGCCGTCTACGGCACGTACTCCGGGTGGGACCAGTACCGGGCGCAGATCCAGCTGCTCGCCCTGCTGCGGCCGGACGTCGCCGGGGACATGGCGCAGTCGATGCTGCGGTTCGCCGAGCAGAACGGCGGGGTGTGGGACCGGTGGCTGCACCTCGGAGCGCCGACGCACGTGATGACCGGCGACCCCTCGGCCGCGACGCTCGCCACCTGGTACGCCATGGGCGTCCGGAACTTCGACGTCCGGGCCGCGTACGCCTCCCTCAAGCGCCAGGCGACGGTCGAGAACGCGGACGCCGAGAGCGACGTCGGGTGCCCCGGACAGTGCCTGTCGCAGCGGCCCGCGCTCGACGAGTACCTGGATCGGCAGTACGCCGCGAACGACGACTGCGCCTGCTGGGGCGGTGCGGCCGAGACCCTCGAGGACTCGATCTCCGACAGCGCGCTCGGGTACTGGGCAGGCGCACTCGGACTGCACTCCGATGCCCGGATGTTCGCCGCTCGTGGTGGGTACTGGAAGAACACCTTCAACGCGGCGGTCGGCCACCAAGCCGCTCGGCAGGCCGACGGATCGTGGACGCCGGGCTGGTCGCCCTCGACCGGCACCGGGTTCGCACAGGGCACCAGCGCGCAGTACACCTGGCTCGTGCCGCAGGACGTGCAGGGACTGTCGAGCGCGCTCGGTGGTGACGACGCCGCCGTCGCACGGCTCGACGACTTCTTCCACGACGCCTCGGGCAACTGGGCCGTCACGGGCGGGGACGCCACGAAGTTCGACCCGACGAACGAACCCGACATCCACACACCCTGGATGTACAACGCACTCGGCACGCCCTGGAAGACGCAGGAGACCGTGCGCCGGGTCGTGGACGACGCCTACTCGACCGGCCCCGGCGGGCTGCCGGGCAACGACGACCTCGGCACGATGAGCGCCTGGTACGTCTTCGCCTCGATCGGGCTGTTCCCGCAGACGCCCGGGCGAGCGGAGATGCTCATCGGCAGCCCGACGTTCAGCACGGTCGACATCCGACGCTCCAGCGGAGAGCGGCTCGTCATCCGGTCCTCGGGGACCGAGCCGTACGTGCAGGGGGCGCGGTTGAACGGGTGGACGCACGAGCGGTCGTGGGTGCCGGCGTCGTTCGTGACGCGCGGCGGGACGCTGTCGCTGCGGGTGGGCAACTCGGCGGACACGGGCTGGGCAAGCGGCGAGCGGGGGCGCCCGATCGATCACTGAACACCCCTTGACACACCGTACTTCAGCGGTGATATGTTGACCTCCTCGGGGAACACGAGGGGGAACCATGGGGGATCTGACGGTCGATCTGCCGACCATGCAAGCGGTCGCGCGAGCGGCGGGGCGAGCGGTCACTGACCTGCATCCCGAGCGACCGTTGTCCGGTTCGGACGGCGGTGCGTTCGGCTCAGGGGCGGTCGCATCCGCGTTCATCGCATCGTCCTCGGCCCACGATGCGATGATCCGTTCGCTCGGCGACGACGCGGACACACTCCGTGCGTACGTGACCACCGCCGCCGAAGCAGTCCTGCGGGCGGACGCCGACCTCGCCCGGCGGGTCCGGTGAGCGCGGACCCCGTCGCGGGCGATCCGGACGGCATCCAGCGGATCGCCCGAAGGCACGAAGACCGCTCGGACGCGGTCCGTGACGGCGCCCGGCACGTGCTCGTCGCTGCCGAGCACGCCGCCTCGGGCTGGGCTGGGCGGGCACAACAACAGTTCCTCGTGGCGGCAGCGGCGATGCCGGCGAGTGCGCATCGCGTCGCGGCGAGGCTGGACGCGGCGTCGGCTGCACTCGCCACCTACGCGCGCCAGGTGCGGGAGATCCAGGACGACGCCGCGAGCCTGCAGACGACGCGGCGGAACACCGCGGATGACATCGCGGCCAACGACCGAGCGATCCGCGACGCGACCGCGGTGGCATCCGGACCGGACGCGGTCGAGTCGGATCGGGCACTCCTGCAGCAGCTGCAGCACAGCGGCGAGTGGCTGGCCGGGCTGGACGCTCGGCTGTCGGCGCAGTGGGACGAGCTCGTCGCCCGCCGGGCCGCAGCTGACCGAGCGGCGGCCGCTGCGCTCGAGGACCGCTCGGTGCTCGGCAAGCTGGTCTCCGCCGCGGTCGTGTCCGCGATGAGCGACGGGCAGTTCCTCACGTGGCTCGCCACCCTCGATCCGGAGAGCATCGCTGCGCTCGGTGGCGACTCGCGGGTCGTGAAGCGGCTCGCCGGCATCGACGCGGCGCAGGTCGCCGGGTGGTGGCAGGCGATGTCGGGCGTCGACGGTGCGCCGTCCGCGGCCCAGCGGGCGTTCGTCGCGGCGATGCCGGCGGTCATCGGCAACCTGAACGGTGTCGCCTCCTGGGCGCGGGCACGGGCGAACACGACGGTCTTGGCCGACCGGCTCGCACACGCACGGCGGCAGGTGCGCCACTGGCGCGAGCTGCACGACGCCGCCCGGAACCCCGCCGACGCGGCCGCGGCGCGCGAGCAGCTGCTCGTCTGGGAACGGCAGCGTGACGCCTACCGGAACATCCAGGACACCCTCGCGACGACGCCGGTCTCACTGGTGGCACTCGTCGACGACCGTCCACCGCTCGCGCAGATCGTCGCGGGTGACCTCGACCGTGCCACGCACGTCAGCGTCATCGTGCCGGGCATGAACACCGCGACGTACCAGGACGGCACGGTGCAGGACTACAGCGCGATCGCCCGCGGGATGCGTCGTGAGGAGGCCCGTGTGGCTGGGATCCGCCGCAGTGACATCGCCGTCGTGTCCTGGATCGGCTACCATCCGCCGATGGCCGACGACCCGTCCTTCCAGACCGTCCTGGCGGACGACCGAGCGCGAGCGGGCGCCGAGCGACTCGTCGCCGACCTCGACGGGTTCCACGCGGCGCGAGCGGCTGCCGGGCGGGACGCCGACCTGACCGTCATGGGGCACTCCTACGGCACGACCGTGGCGACGATCGCCCTGACGAAGACGCACGCCGACCACGTGGTGCTGCTCGGCTCGGCCGGCGTGACGGACGCCGTACCGAACGCGTCCGCGCTGCACGTGCCCGAGGGGCAGGTCTTCGCCACCCAGGGCGCGAAGGACGGCTGGGCCGTCACCGGGCAGAACCTGTCCGGTCGCCGTGACCCGACCGAGTCCACGTGGGACGCGCACGAGTTCAGCTCCGAGACCGAGGGTCGTGGGTCGGACACCCTGCACGGCGTCACCCGCCACGGGCCGTACGACGGCGATGACGACGACGGCCGGTACTCCTACTTCGACAACGGGACCACCGCCCAGCACAACGCTGCACGAGCGGCGATGGGACACGGGGACGAGATCCCCGAGCGGGGCGGCCCCTTCGACCGGATGCGGCAGCAGACCAAGGACGACTGGCTCATGTACGGCTGGCAGACCGGGGGCACCGGTGACCCCACGCTCTGAACCGCGGGGCGCCGCACTCGCCGGAGCCCTGGTGGTCACCGCACTCCTGACCGGGTGCACCGGCCCCGCCCCGGACTCCCCGATCCAGAAGGACACGTCGATGAACGTCGAACAGTCGCACCAGGACGTCCTGGACATCTTCGCCGCCGTGCGCTCGGTCGTCGGGCAGGACGGTTGGGGTGACGAGGACCCCGGGTGGAACCTCTGCGGAAGTGATGGCGAGGACGCTGCGCAGTACACCTACGCGAGCACTCGGCGGCTCCCGCTTCCTGGTACAGCCGATCAGGTCGCCGAGCGGGTCACCCGGGCCCTCGCAGCGATCGGGTACGAAGGTGCGCGTGTTCAGCACGACACGGAACTCACGCCGGAGCGGACGGTCATCAGCTACCCGAAGGGGTACCTCGGTGGGACAGCAGTAGACGGGTTCGCCATCTTCTTCCAGGCGTTCGATTCGTACGCGGACGTGTCCATCGACGGGCACTGCGTCCCGGGCCGGGCCCCGAGGTTCGGTGAGCCCCTCAACCCCCGCCCGACCGACCTGCCGTGACGTCTCCGAGCGAGCCGTCTACGCCGTGTTCGCTTCAGCGCAGCTCGCGCCCGCCGCCCCAGACGCGCTCGACCTCGAGCGCCGACGACAGCGCCACGAGGTCCGCGGCGAACCCCGGCGCCAGCCGGCCCAGGCGGTCGCCGAGCCCCAGCGCGCCGGCCGGCACGCTCGTCAGCGCCGCCACGGCCTCGGGCAGGGTCCGCCCGGCGAGCGAGACCGCGTTGCGGAGCGCGACGTCCTGCGTCAGTGTCGATCCCGCGATGGTCTCGGTCCCCGCGACGTGTGCGACGCCGTCGGTCACCGTGACGTCGAGCGACCCGAGTCGGTACGAGCCGTCCGCGGCGCCGGCAGCACCCATCGCATCGGTGATCAGCGCGACACGACCCGGCGTCGCCCGGAAGAGCGTGTCCGCCACGACCGGGTGCACGTGCACGCCGTCCAGGATGAGTTCGAGCGTCACGCGGTCGTCCGCCACGGCAGCGCCGATCGGTCCCGGCGCGCGGTGGTGCAGGCCGGGCATCGCGTTGCACGCGTGGGTCAGGATCGTCGCGCCGGCGTCGAAGGCGGCCCGGGCCTGGTCGTACGTGCCGACCGTGTGGCCGACGGCGACCGTGACACCGGCTTCGACGAACCGACGGACGGCGTCGAGCGCGCCCGGCAGCTCGGGCGCGATGGTGACCTGGCGGATGACGCCCTCGCCCGCTTCGAGCAACGCGTCGACCGCAGCGGGCGTCGGGTCGATCAGGAACGACTCGTTGTGGGCGCCCTTGTTGTGCGGGGACAGGAACGGCCCCTCCAGGTGCACGCCGAGCACGAGTGGGTCGGTCGCCATCACGGCACGGACGTGGGTCAGCGACGCCACCAGCGCGGGGACCGGGTTCGCGACGAGCGACAGGACGGAACGGGTCGTGCCGTGCGCGCGGTGCATCGCGAGCGAGCCGTCGAACGAGTCGTCCTCGTACGCCTCGGTCGCCCCACCGTGCCCGTGCAGGTCCACGAACCCGGGCGTCAGGACCCGGTCGCCCAGGTCGACGACCTGGTCGGCCGCGGGGGCCTCGGGGCCGGAGCCGGTCGCGTGGATCGTGTCACCGACGACCAGGACCCAGCCGTCGGCCGTGGTGCCGGCCGCGTCGACGACGCGGGCCGCGCGGACCAGCGTGCGCTGGGCCTCCCGGCCGGTCTGGAGGCCCGTGGCGGTCATGCGGTCTCCTTGCGGAACGCGATCACGCCGCTCAGGGCGGCGATCACGATGAAGACGATCCCGACGACCGGATGGCCGATGGAGATCCAGGTCGCGCCTGCGGCGACGACCAGGGCGACCTCGACGATGGTCTTGCCGACGATGTCGGTCTCGATCGGAGAGCGCGGTGAGCGGAAGAAGTACCAGACGACCGCGGCGAACAGCGGGGCGCCGACCATGAACAGGTAGCCGGGGAGTGGGAGCTGCCACGACCAGTAGCCCCAGAAGGCCAGGGACAACAGCCCGAACACCATCACGGCGATGCGCAGGACCTTCCAGGCCTCGAACCGCGGTCGCGGCTGCCGGACGGCTGCCGGGTCGGGGACCGATTCCCAGTCGACGGGGGACTGCGGGGCGTTGGTCATGGTGCTGCCTACTTGAAGATGATGGTGCGGGCGCCGTCGAGCAGGACGCGGTCCTCGGCGATCCAGCGCACCGCCTGGGTGAGCGTGCGGGACTCCTCGTCCTGCCCGATGGACACCAGCTCGGCCGGTTCTTTGGTGTGGTCGACGCGGACGACGTTCTGCTCGATGATCGGGCCCTCGTCGAGGTCGCTCGTGACGAAGTGCGCGGTCGCGCCGATGAGCTTCACCCCGCGGGCGTGCGCCTGCCGGTACGGGTTCGCGCCCTTGAAGCCGGGCAGGAACGAGTGGTGGATGTTCACGGCACGGCCCTCGAGCGCGGCGCAGAGTCCGGGCGACAGGATCTGCATGTAGCGGGCGAGGACGACGAGCTCGATGTCGTGCTCCTCCACCGCCTGCAGCACGCGCCGCTCCATCTGCTCCTTCGACTCGGCGTCGGTGACCGGGCGGTGCTCGAACGGCACGGAGTAGAACGCGGCGAGCTCGGACAGGTCCGCGTGGTTCGACAGCACGAGGGGCACCTCGATCGGCAGCTGTCCGCCGCGCTGCCGGTAGAGCAGGTCGTTGAGGCAGTGACCGGCCTTCGACACGAGCACGAGGGTGCGCAGCGGACGACCGACGACGTCGAGCTGGACGCGGGCGTCGTAGCGGGTGGCGACGGGCGCGAGTGCTGCCTCGAAGGCGGCGCGGTCGACCGGCGCCATCACCTGCAGGCGCATGAAGAACGTGTTGGTGTCGGCGCTGGAGAACTGCTGCGACTCGGTGATGTTGCCCTGGGCGGCGACGATCGCTCCGGAGACGGCGTGCACGATCCCGGGCTGGTCGTCGCAGACGAGCGTCAGGGTCCAGTGCGTGGGGGTCGGGTCGGTCACCGGATCAGGGTACCGGCCGCGGGGGAGGTGCTTCGTGAGCACGAATGGTCGAGTGCGCCGCGGCGACTCGACCATTCGTGCTCAAGAAGCGTCAGCGCCGGTGCGCGAGCAGGCGGCGGACGAAGGAGACCTCCATGCACAGGGCCAGGACCGTCGCGGCGATGCCGCTGCCGACGGACGCGGAACCCCGGTCGGCGTTGACGATCGCCGCGATCGGGATGCCGATGCAGAGGATGCCGCAGATCACCACGTTCCAGATCGCGCCTGCCGTGGTGTCACTGCTGAACCCGCCGCCCTTCGCCATGCCCCGACGCTACCGGTCCGCGGGCGGCGAGGCTCCAGGACGTCCGGCGGTCGTCGAGTGAGCAGAAGACGTCGGGTGCGGGGGTGCGAGCCGTCGTCTTCTGCTCACTCGGCGTCGGGCGAGGCTTCCGATGTCGGTCAGGGAACGGCGGACCCGTCGTCGCCCGCGTCCGGCTCGAGCAACGGGAGCAGGGTCGCCGAGATCGGTTCCGCACCGTCGCCGAACCACGCGTTGCTCGCCCGGACGATCGGGTGGGCGCGTGCCAGCAGCGCCTCGCCCTGGTCGGTCAGTCGCATCCGGGAGGCCCGTCCCCGGCCCGGTGCGGCGCCCCGCTCCACGAGTCCCCGCGTCGAGAGCCCCCCGACGAGCGTCGTCATGCTCTGCGGTCGGACGCCGACCGCGCGCGCCAGGTCGGCCTGGCTGAGCTCGCCGGCCGCTGCGAGCTGGATGAGCGCGCCGAACTCGACGGGCGTCAACCCGAGCGGCGCCAGCTCGGCCGCGAGTCGGCGGGAGAGCGTCCGTGCGGCCCGGATGACCGTCCACGCCACGATGCCGTCGACGTCGTCGCGCGGGGCTGGGAGTTCCTGGGGCACGGGGCGATCGTACCGGCGTACGTTCTGGTATCAGGAAACTGATACCAGAACGGGTCAGTGGGACGAGGAGCAGACATGGGCGAGATCGTGGCGGTCACCGGCGTGACCGGGGACGTCGGGGGCAAGACCGCGGAGCTGCTGCGGGCGGCAGGGGTGACGGTCCGCGCAGTGGTCCGACGCCCCGAGCAGGTCGACGCGCTCCGGGCACGCGGCATCGACGGTCGCCTGGCCGACCTGGACGACGAGGACGCGCTCACCGCGGCGCTCGACGGGGCCGACCGCTTCTTCCTCGTGACGCCGGTCAGCCAGCGGCAGCGGGAGCAGGGCGCCAGCGGGGTCCGAGCGGCACAGCGGGCCGGGGTCGGACGGATCGTGCAGCTGTCGGGCGGAGACGCCGCCGAGCACTCCCCGATGTCGTGGGCGAGCGCCGCCTGGCACACCGACCGGCTGGTACGCGAGAGCGGGTTGGCGTGGACGATCCTGCACCCCTCGTCGTTCATGACGAACGTGCAGCCCTCGGCACCGGCGATCCGACGGGGGTGGTTCCCGCACACCACGGGCCGCGGGGTGATCGGCTGGATCGACACCGAGGACATCGCCCGGACGGCGGCGCGGGTGCTGACCGAGGACAGCCACGACGGCACCGAACCGGTGCTCACCGGCCCGGACCTGCTCGATGCGCGGGGTGTCGCCGCCGCGCTCGCCGAAGGGCTCGGCCGACCCGTGCGCCCCCTGCACCTGCCGAGCCGGGTCTACGCCGCTGTGCTGCGCCTGAGCGGGGTGCCCGCCTGGCAGGCCGAGGGGCTCCGGCAGCAGTTCGGCCGGGTCGTCCGCCGCGGCCTCGACGGCGTCGACGTGATGAGCGCCGACGTCCTGCGCATCACCGGCACCGCACCGCGGAGCCTGGCCGACTGGGCGCGAGCCCACCGCGACGACCTGCTGGGGTGACCCGTCGCGCCGGAGGTGATCCGGGCCTCCAGGCCGTGGGCCGTCAGCGCGACGTGAGCGTGACGACCAGGTGTTCCTGTACGAAGCCGAGCCAGTCGTAGACGTCGCGCAGGCCGACGCCCGCGTCGGCCTCGACCGAGCGCTCCTCGTCGTCGGCGTCCTCGATGCCCAGCCGGTCGGCGATCGTCAGCCGCAGGTCGGTGAGGGTGCGGAGCCACGCCTGCTCGTCCTCGGCGTCGAGCGAACCGTCGCGGGTGCCCGTCAGCCACTCGTGCACGATCGAGGCGTTCGTCGTCTTCTGCGTGAGCAGGTCGGACTGCGTGTACTTCCGGAACTCCGCGCTCGCCTCGTCGTCACCGGGGTAGGCGTCGGGGAACATCCGCTCGCTGATCGGGTCGGTGGACAGGTCGCCGCCGAGCACCTGCCGCAGCTGCTCGGTGAGCGAGGCGAGCAGCTCGCGCTCGCCGGAGGACAGGCCGAGGTGGACGCCGTCGGCGCGGCGGACGAACGGGATCACGCTTCGGGGGCCTTGTCGACGGTCGCCTGCAGGCCGTAGCCGTGCATCGACTGGACGTGGGCCTCCATCGACTCGCGCGGGCCCGTTGCCACGATCGCGCGGCCGTCGTCGTTCACCTGGTGCATGAGCCGCTCGGCCTGCGCGCGCGAGAACCCGAAGTGCTGCTGGAAGACGTAGGTGACGTAGGACATCAGGTTGACCGGGTCGTCCCAGACCACGGTGACCCACGGGGTGTCCGCCCGTGCACTGGTCCGTTCGTCCGTGGTGGTCCGTTCGTCCACGTCGGGCGAGAGCAGCGTCATGCATCCAGGGTGACACAGGGCGGGGTCGCTCGGTACGATCGTCACGTCGCGACTGGCGTTGGATGGGTCACCATCAGGGAGCGACAAAGACACGGTGCGCGGCCGTACGCCTGGGCTGCACCGACCGACCGTCCGAGTGCGACCAGCTGGTCGTCCGCACACCGTAGGAGTCCCGTGTCCATTGCCGATCTGCCCCCGTTCGTCTCCGACTCTGCCGAGGTGGCCGAGCAGGCCGCCGCCCGCGCCGCGTTCAACGCCCCGCTCACCGAGGTCGACCCCGAGATCGCCGCCGTCCTGCAGCAGGAGCTCGGCCGCCAGCGCGACACCCTCGAGATGATCGCGTCCGAGAACTTCGTGCCGCGTGCCGTGCTCGAGTCGCAGGGCTCCGTGCTCACCAACAAGTACGCCGAGGGCTACCCGGGCAAGCGCTACTACGGCGGCTGCGAGTACGTCGACGTCGCCGAGCAGCTCGCCATCGACCGTGCCAAGGCGCTGTTCGGTGCCGAGTACGCCAACGTCCAGCCGCACTCCGGCGCGACGGCCAACGCCGCTGTCCTGCACGCCATCGCCTCGGCGGGCGACACCATCCTCGGCCTCGAGCTCGCCCACGGTGGTCACCTGACCCACGGCATGAAGCTGAACTTCTCGGGCCGCATCTACAACGCCGTGGCGTACGGCGTCGACCCGGAGACGTTCGAGGTCGACTACGACGACATCCGCGCCAAGGCCATCGAGCACCAGCCGAAGGTCCTGATCGCCGGCTGGTCCGCCTACCCGCGCCAGCTCGACTTCGCGAAGTTCCGCGAGATCGCGGACGAGGTCGGCGCGAAGCTCTGGGTCGACATGGCGCACTTCGCCGGCCTCGTCGCCGCCGGGCTGCACCCGTCCCCGGTCCCACACGCCCACGTCGTCTCGTCGACGGTCCACAAGACCCTGGGGGGCCCCCGCTCGGGCATCATCCTGTCGAACGACGAGACCCTGTTCAAGAAGCTGAACTCCGCGGTCTTCCCGGGCCAGCAGGGCGGCCCGCTCATGCACGTGATCGCCGCCAAGGCCACCGCGTTCCTGCTCGCCGGCACCCCCGAGTTCAAGGACCGTCAGGAGCGCACGATCCGCGGCGCCCAGGCCCTCGCCGCCCGCCTGACCGCGGACGACGCCAAGGCCGCGGGCATCGACGTGCTCACCGGTGGCACCGACGTGCACCTGGTGCTCGTCGACCTGCGCACGTCCGAGGTCGACGGCAAGCAGGCCGAAGACCTGCTGCACGAGGTCGGCATCACCGTGAACCGCAACTCCGTGCCGTTCGACCCGCGCCCGCCGATGGTCACCTCGGGTGTCCGCATCGGCACCTCGGCGCTGGCGACCCGCGGCTTCGGCGACGCCGAGTTCACCGAGGTGGCCGACATCATCGCGCTGACCCTCATGCCGACCCCGGACGTCGCAGCGCTCTCGGCACGGGTGAAGGCCCTGACCGACGCGTTCCCGCTGTACGCGTGAGCGGCACGATCCCTCGGACGCTCTGGGCCGGAGAGGGCAGTGCCGTCCGCATCGACGGCACGGCCCTCGCCGCCCGGACGCTCGACGAACTGCGGGGCCGGATCGACCGCCTGCACGAGCACGGCATCCGTCCGGGCCTCGGCACGATCATGGTCGGCGCGAACCCCGGCTCGATGTCCTACGTCGCGGGCAAGCACCGCGACTCGGGGTCGATCGGCCTCGACTCGCACCGCATCGACCTGCCGTCGTCCGCGAGCGCCGCGGACATCCGGGCCGCGATCCTGCAGATGAACGACGACCCCCGCGTCACCGCCTTCATCGTGCAGCTCCCGCTGCCGCAGGGCATCGACCCGACGCCGATGCTCGAGCTGATGGACCCGGCGAAGGACGCCGACGGCCTGCACCCGACGAACCTCGGCGAGCTGGTGCTCGCCGTGCCGGGTGGTGCCGGCACGATCGACGCACCGCTGCCGTGCACCCCGCGGGGCATCGTCGCGATGCTCGACGCGTACGAGATCCCGATCCGTGGTGCGCACGTGACGATCATCGGCCAGGGGCTGACCGTCGGACGGCCGCTCGGCCTGCTGCTCACGCGACTCGAGGCCACCGCGACCCTGACGCACTCGCTGACCGCCGACGTCGCCGCGGAGTGCCGTCGCGCCGACATCATCGTCGCCGCTGCCGGGGTCGCCGGGCTCGTCAAGCCGGACTGGGTGCAGCCCGGTGCCGCCGTGATCGACGTGGGCATCACCCGCGTGGTCAACGAGGAGACCGGCAAGGCGAAGCTGCACGGCGACGTCGACCCCGCGGTCGCATCGGTCGCGGGCTTCCTGTCGCCGACTCCCGGTGGTGTCGGGCCGATGACCCGCGCGATGCTGATGAAGAACGTGGTCGAGGCCGCCGAGCGCCAGCTGTCGTAGCACGCGCGGTCGCGCGGGGCTCGGCGCGGTCGCGATCGTGAGCAGCAATGGTCGGGTGGCGTCATCGCACCCGACCATTGCTGCTCACGAGGTGCACCCCGCCGGTGCTACGGTCGCGGCATGGGGGACGAACGACTGCAGTCGGCGCCGGTGATGCGACCCCGGACCGAGCCGTCGCAACTGACGAAGGACGCCCGGTGGCTGATCGTCATCGTGGCGATCTGCGTGCTGTTCCAGGCTCCGGGGTCGAGCTGGGCGACGACCTTCGTACACGCCGGCCAGGAGTACACGTTCACGTCGGGTCCCTGGTTCGGGTGGACGCTCGCGACGGTGGGGTTCGCGGTCGTCGGGTTCGTCGTCGCGATCGCCCGCCGTGGGGCAGCCCGGTTCGACGAGCACACCGTGATGGGCCTGACCCTGGCTGCCGTGCTCGGGACCACCGCGCTGGTGTGGCTGCTCATGCCGGCGCAGTCCACGTGGGTGGAGTGGGCCGTGGAGCACGGTCGGCCACACCCGTTCGTGCTCGGGAACGTCGTGGAGCACGTCCGGTACGCGGACTACCTCGGCTGAGTCGGCCGAGCCGTCGAACGCGCGGCGGCCACGGCTCGTCCGGCCTCGACGTGCTTTCGTGCTGAACGACAGCTCACGGGCTGATCGCCGCGTGACCTGTCGCTGAGCGCGAAACGTCGAGCGCCGAGCGGCCGAGCGCGCGGGTGACGGCCTGCGCCGCAGCGGTCAGTCGCGCCGAGCGCCCTGCGCGGCGCGCACCGTGAACACGTTCGGCTCGCGGTACCCGGCGTCGGCGAACGCGGCGGTGACTGCTGCGGCGATCGCGTCACGCGACGCCTGGTCGACGAGCGCGATCGCCGCACCGCCGAACCCCCCGCCGGTCATGCGGGCACCGACGGCGCCGTGCTCGACGGCCGTGGCGACGGCCAGGTCGAGCTCCGGAACGGAGATCTCGAAGTCGTCGCGCATCGACTCGTGCGACGCGACCAGCAGTGGACCGATCGCCCAAGGGCCCTGTTCGCGCAGGGTGCGGACGGTGTCCAGGACACGCTGGTCCTCGGTCACGATGTGCCGCACACGACGGAAGGTCTCGTCGTCCAGGAGCTCCTGCGCACGGGGCAGGTCCTCGATGCTGACGTCACGCAGTGCCTCGACGCCGAGCACTTCGGCACCCTTCTCGCACGAGGCCCGACGAGCCGCGTAGCCACCGGTCGCGTGGGCGTGCTCGACACGGGTGTCGATCACCAGGACCTCGAGCCCGTTCGCTTCGAGCGCCAGGTCGACGACGGCGGTGTCGAGCGTGCGGCAGTCGAGGAACACGACGGCGTCCTGCTCGCCGAGCAGCGAGGCCGACTGGTCCATGATCCCGGTGGGGGCGCCCACAGCGTGGTTCTCCGAGTACTGCCCGACGCGCGCCAGGGACTTCCGGTCGAGGCCGAGTGCCCACAGGTCGTTGAACGCCAGGGCGACACCGCACTCGATCGCGGCACTGGACGACAGGCCGGCACCGACCGGGACCTCGGAGTCGATGAAGACGTCGAACCCGGTCTTGTCGCTCAGATCGGCACCCGCCTGCTCGCGCAGGGCCCAGGCGATCCCGAAGACGTAGGCCGACCAGCCGTCCATGGCCCCGGGCGACAGGTCGTCGAGGGACAGTGCGACAGGCTCGCTCGCGGCGTCGAAGGCCGATGCGACGCGGATCATCCGATCGTCGCGCTGGGCGATGGACGCGGTGGTGCGGCGGTCGATCGCGAAGGGCAACACGTAGCCGTCGTTGTAGTCGGTGTGCTCACCGATCAGGTTGACGCGACCCGGTGCGGAGTACCGCACCGTCGGCTCGTACCTGTAGACCTGCTGGAACGTCATGCGCGCTCGACTCCTTGTCGGATGAATTCGGCCGCCTTCTCGGGCACGAGGTCCCCGATCCAGGCGCCCATGGCGGCTTCGCTGCCGGCCAGGAACTTCAACTTGTCCGCCGCGCGTCGCGGCGAGGTGATCTGCAGCATCAGCCGCACGGTGTCGCGGGCGGTGTGCACCGGCGCCTGGTGCCACGCGGCGATGTACGGTGTCGGGTCGCCGTAGAGCGCGTCGAGCCCACGGGTGAGCCGGAGGTGCATGTGCGCCAGCTCGTCCTTCTCGGCGTCGGTCAGGCCGGCGAAGTCGGGCACGTGGCGGTGCGGCAGCATGTGGATCTCGATGGGCCAGCGCGCGGCGAACGGGACGAAGGCGGTGAAGTGCTCGCCGGCGAGGACGACCCGCTCGGAACCCCGCTCGTTCGCGAGGTGCTGCTCGAACAGGTCCGGCCCGAACCGCTCGATGCTCGCGAGCAGGCGCTGGGTGCGCGGCGTGATGTACGGGTACGAGTAGATCTGCCCGTGCGGGTGGTGCAGCGTGACGCCGATCGCCTCGCCCCGGTTCTCGAAGGGGAACACCTGCTGGATGCCCGGCATCGCGGAGAGCGCGGCGGTGCGGTCGGCCCAGGCTTCGACGACGGTGCGGGCACGCGACTCGGAGATGGAGGCGAAGGAACCCGAGGTCTCGGGGGAGAAGCACACGACCTCGCACCGGCCGACCGAACGGAGCTGGCGGTTCAGGCCGACGTCGCTCAGGGAGTCGAGCGACTCGGGGGCGTCGTCGGCTTCGAGCAGCGGGCCGAACGACGGTGAGCGGTTCTCGAACACCGCGACGTCGTAGCGGCTCGGGATCTCGGACGGGTTGGCCGGGCTCTGGGGCGCGAGCGGGTCCTGGTCGGCCGGCGGCAGGAACACACGGTTCTGCCGGGACGCAGCGATCGACACCCACTCACCCGTCAGGACGTCCTGCCGCATCCGCGCCGTCTCGGGCCGCGGGTCGAGCACGCGGTCGTCGATGCTGCGTTCCGCGGGCAGCGTCGAGTCGGCGTCGTCGAAGTAGAAGAGGTCGCGGCCGTCCGCGAGCTTCGTCACGCGCTTGGTGATCACCGGAACAGCCTAGCGCCCATCCGAAGCGTTGCGAAGGACATCGGAAGCAAGCGAAACTGTCCACATGACGGACGCCGACCTCTCCTTCCTCGCCGGCGCGCTGCCCGCGCCCCTGCGGCAGGACCGCATCGTCGCGATCGTCGACGGTGCCCCGGGCATGGTCCGGACGGCCGCGTTGGCCGCGTCCCTCGGCACCAGCGAGGTGACGGTCCGCCAGGACCTCGCCGTCCTCGACCAGGAGGCCCGGATCCGCCGGGTGCACGGGGGCGCGGTCCGCCTCGGGGCCGGCTCCACCGAGCGCCCCTTCGAGGAGACCGCCGTCGAGCACCAGGTGGCCAAGGCAGCCATCGGCCGTGCGGCCGCGGCGCTGGTGCGGCCGGGGGAGTGCGTCGTCCTCGACGTCGGCACCACGCCGGCCGCCGTCGCCGAGGCGCTCGTGGCCCGGACCGAGCTCACGGGAGTCACCGTCGTCACGAACTCTCTCACCACCGCGCTCGCGCTCGAGCGAGCGGTCCCGCGCTTCACCGTGATCGTCACCGGCGGCACCCTCCGGCCCCTGCAGCACTCGCTCGTCGCACCCTTCAACGGCGCCGTCCTGCCGATGATCGCGGCCGACCTCGTGTTCCTCGGCGGCACCGGCCTCGACGTCGACCACGGCCTGACGAACGTGAACCTGCCCGAGACCGAGGCCAAGCGGATGCTCGCCACGACGGCCCGGCGTACCGTCGTGGTCGCGGACGGGTCGAAGTTCGGCCGGGCCCACATCGGGGTCGTCCGCGCGCTCGAGGACATCGACGTCGTCGTCACCGCCGAGGCCGACGCCGACGCGGTCGCCACGATCCGGGCGGCCGGGGCCCAGGTGATCGTCGCCGACGGCGAGCAGCGCACCGAACCAGCCGGAAGGAAGAACACCCCATGACCGCAGCACCCACTGGTGGCCAGTACCGCCTCCACCACGCCGGACCCGACGGGGTCGTCGAAGCCGTGGTCACCGAGGTCGCCGCGGGCATCCGCGAACTCCGTGTCGCCGGCTTCGACATCACCGAGCCGTTCCCCGTCACCGAGCAGCCGCCGGGCGCGAACGGCATCGTCCTGGCGCCCTGGCCGAACCGCGTCGCCGGTGGTGTGTGGGAGCTCGAGGGCAAGCGGCAGCAGCTCGACATCTCGGAGCCGAAGTACGGCAACGCCTCGCACGGGCTGCTCCGCTTCGCCCCGTACCGGGTGGTGTCGCAGGCCGAGACGTCGATCCAGCAAGAAGCGACGATCCACCCGCAGCACGGGTGGCCCTTCACCCTCGAGACGCGCGTGCTGCACGAGCTCGTCGACGACGGCATCCGTGTCACGCACGAGGTCACGAACCGCTCGGGCGTCCGCGCACCCTTCGCCGTCGGCGCGCACCCGTACCTGCGTGCCGGTGACACCCCCGCCGACGACCTGGTCGTCACGCTCGACGCCGCGACCGCCTTCACCGTCGACGAGCAGAAGGTGCCGAACGGGTCGGTGCCGGTCGAGGGCACGCCGTACGACCTCCGTCAGGGCCGGCGGGCCGGGGACTCGGACCTCGACACCGCGTACACGGACGTCACCCCCGACGCCGAGGGGATCCGCCGCACGACGATGCACGGGCCCGAGGGCGACGGGGTGGAGCTCTGGCAGGACGCCTCGTTCCCGTACGTGCAGGTCTTCACGTCGCGCGAGTACCCGCGCGGCGACGGGAAGGGCCTGGCCGTCGCGGTGGAACCGATGACGGCGCCCGCGAACGCCCTGAACTCCGGCGAGGGCCTGCGCTGGCTCGAGCCCGACGAGACCTGGACCGGTTCGTGGGGGATCCGCCGCGTCTGGTCCTGAGGACTCCGGTCGGCTCGCACCGCTGACACGACGAAGGCCCCGCCGGGTGTCCGGCGGGGCCTTGTGCGTTCGTGTCGGAAGCCGGGCGTCAGCCGCGGCGCATCCGGAGCGCCTCGACCGCGAGGGACTCGGTGGCGTACCGGCCGACCTCGTGCGCCCAGGCTGGGTCGTCGCCGCGGAGCGCGATGAAGTCCTTGCGCTGGCGGCAGACGTAACCGAGCACGGCGGTGGCGGTCGCGACCTCGATGAAGTCCTTGCGGATGTGGCGGGTCGTGACCTGGGCGTTGCGGCGGAGCGTGTCGAGCAGGAGCTCGTTGCTCATCGTCGTGTTGGTCGCTGCTGCGAGCTCGACGATGCGGCGCGCGTCACCGGTGGTGCTGGTCTGCGTGGCTTCGATGGGCTCGATCACGGTGTACCCCGTTCGTTCGTGGTGGTGCGGTGCTGCAGGATCCGGTGATCGGATCCGGGAACGACACTATCGGCGGGAGCCCAACAGTCCGCTGGGGACCGACTGTGCTGTGCAGGGGATCTCCCATGAGCTCGCTGGGGACGGGTTGTACCCCGTTCAGGAGCGGACGGCACCCGTCAGGCGCACCGGGCACTGTCGGCGGGGGTGGCGAGGGCGTCCAGCGCCTCGCTGACGCGGTCAGCCAGGTACTGGTGGCCGGCGTCGTTCGGGTGCCCGCCGTCGGGCGCCGAGTACCCGGGACTGTTCGTGGTCGTGAACCACCGGCCGGCGAGGGCATCGATGTAGGGGACCCCGACTGTGGCTGCAGCCGACGAGACCGAGGCGGCGACACCGACCGTGGTCTTCGCGTGCGGCAGGGGTGCCGACGGACCGAACGCGACGACGACCGCGTCCGGCCAGGTCTGCTGCGCCGTGCGGAGCGTGCGCTCGACGGCGGCGCGCAGGGTGTCGGCGTCGACGAGCCAGTCGTTCTGGCTGCCCTGCACGATCACCAGTTCCGGGTCGAAGGAGGCGTCTCGTTCGATCCGGGGACCGAACGTGAAGTGCGACGAACCGGAGGCGCCGACGTCGACGTAGCCGGTGCCCGGGTAGTCGTCGATCTTTGCCTTCCACCCGCGGTCCTCGCTGATGTCCTGGGCCCAGCCGTGGATCCCGCTGGTCGACCCACGACCGGACGTGTACGAGTCGCCGACGATCAGGACACGCGATCCGGGCTCGATCGCCGCCGCGATCCGCTCGGCCGAGACCCCGGGGGCCGCGACGGCCGAGGCCGAGGTCGACGAGGAGACGGGCTGGCAGGCGCTCGACACGCTCGGCAGGATCAGCAGGAGTCCGGAGACCCCGAGTGCCATGGCGCCGAGGGCGAGTGCGGGGACGAGTCTGCGGCGGCGTCGCGGCATCGTCGCCGGGTCGGTGGAGGTGCCCGGCCGTTCGCGCTGCGATCCTCGGCCCATCGGACCGATTGTAGACAAGGGCAACAGGGAAGACTGGTGGTGGGCCCCGTGGGGCTCGAACCCACGACCCTCGGATTAAAAGTCCGGTGCTCTACCAACTGAGCTAGAGGCCCTCACCCGCAAGGCTAGCGGGTGAGGGCCTCTGGGACAGAACCGTGCGAGCGGGTCAGCCCCGGCGTCCGGTGAGCGTTCGCAGCAGCCACGCGATGACCGCGATGATCAGCAGCACGATGCCGACGTAGAGCAGGAACTTCAGGCTCGCGGCGAACCCGCCGACGAACAGCAGGATGACTGCGATCACAGCCAGGATGATGAGCAGGGCGTTCATGGAAGATCCTCTCCTTCACGTGCAGGGAGGAGCGCCTCCCTGCCGCAACACGGTACGCGCGGCGCAGTCGTTGCGTTCTCGGCGAACGGGCCGCGGGCGTGTCACCGGCCGCGCCTACACTGCTGCGGTGCCTCGCGATCACCACCGTCCTGTCCACTTCACCGACGCCGAGTTCGCCGCCATCCAGGGCGGTGAGGACCCGGCGCTGGTGAACCGTGTCGCGCACGAGACCGCGAACGCCCTGCTGCACCGTGTGCGTGAGGACCCGGACCCCGCCGTGGTCGAGCGGCTCGTCACCTACACCGACGTGCACGGCATCGACGCCATCGCGGAGCTGTGGGCGCGGGTGGGGGCGCACACTCTGCCGGGGGCGCTCTGGCGGGTCTACCTGGTGCGCATCGTCATCCGGCAGAACCCGGAGGAGATCGCGTACCTGTTCGAACGGGGCACGGCGCAGATCGGCACGATCGACCAGGCGGTCGCGGGTGCCGAGGAACCGACCGGCCCGGCCGAGATCCTGACGCTCGCCGACCGCATCCTGCACGGCCTGTACACGGGCGACCTCGCGGTGGCGCTGGACCGCGGGGCATCGTTCTGCCGCCTGACCGCCGCCGGTGCGACCGCCGTGGCGGACGAGTCCGACCTGGTCGCGTCCGAGCGGGCGGGCGAGCTGACGACGCGGGCGCTCCGCCTGACGGAGCTGGCGGCCGACCTGACCGAGGCGGCGGCGCTCTGGCGTCGCGACAGCCTGGACTGAGCGGGCGGCGGGGCGGACCCGCACCCAGCCTCCAGGCCAGGGGCGCGGAGCTTCGCGACGACGCGCACGGTCGCGAGCGCGGAACGCATCCGGGCATGGAGAAGCCGAGCCGCAGAAAGCGCCTCTCGGCGCGAGGCCGCTCGAAGCGGCGAATTTTGGAGCCCGGGGCTTGCTGCGGCCCGGCGATCACCAGTCTACGAGACGTCGGCTGATCACTCGACCCTGTTCACTCATGGTGGACAGAACCGGCCCCGGGCGTGCCAGCGCACCGCCCGCGGGGAGCCCGCCGCGCCCGCGCCGCCGAGAAATCCCGATCCCCGCCCAATCCACAGCGGGGACCGCGCCGAATCATCATCGTGGCGGACGGAATGCCCGTCACGAAGCGAGAGGCCCGGTGTGACCCGGACCGGCACCGCCGGTCAATTCCCTGTGGGTCACGCCGGCCCCTCGTCTCGACCGCCCATGCGGGGGCTTCGTGCTACCCGCCTGGTCAACGAAAGCAACCGAGAGGAGGGAAACCTGCAATGCTTGCCCTCGTGGATAGCGACACCGAACGCTGGAGCTCGTCAGAGCCAGCTCAGGCATCGCCGGACGACCTCCTCGCCCGGGTCGCCTCCGGTGACCAAGCCGCCTTCGCGGACCTCTACGACGCACTGTCCGGCCGGGTCCTCGGTCTGATCACGCGGCTCCTCCGGGACCGCGCGCAGTCGGAAGAGGTCACGCAGGAGGTCTTCCTGGAAGTCTGGCAGCAGGCCACCCGCTTCGACCGGAAGCGCGGAACGGCCGCCAGCTGGGTCCTCACCATGGCCCACCGGCGCGCGGTCGACCGGGTCCGCGCCTCGCAGTCCTCGCACGACCGGGACACCAAGATCGGCATCCGCGACCTCGAGGCCGGTTTCGACCAGGTCTCCGAGTCCGTCGAGATCCGCATCGAGCACGAGCGCGTCGGCCGAGCGCTGGCGAAGCTCACGGAGTTCCAGCGGCAGGCTGTGCAACTCGCGTACTACGGCGGCTACTCGCACAGCGAGATGGCCGAACACCTCGGTGTCCCCATCGGCACCGTCAAGACCCGTCTCCGTGACGGGATGATCCGACTCCGAGACGAGATGGGGGTGACCTCATGACCGAACGCCACGACGACCCCGCACTGATGACGGGGTCCCACGCACTCGACGCGCTGTCCGATGACGAGCGCGCGCTCCTCGAGGACGCCCTCCGGACGTCCCCCGAGCTGCAGGCCGAGAACGACTCGCTGCGCGAGACCGCGCTGCAGCTCGCCTACGCCGTCGCACCGATCGAGCCCCCCGCGTCGCTGAAGGCGTCGCTGCTGGCCCAGATCGCCACGACCCCGCAGGCCGCACCCCTCGCCGACACGACGGTCGACCAGACCCCGGTCGCCGAGACCACCCCCGCCCAGGAGGCCCGCCCTGCGCCCGCCGCGCCCGTCACCTCGATCGCCGACGGCCCCACCGCCGGTGGCCGGGCGTCGTCCGAGGCTCGCCGCCGCTGGTTCCAGCGTCCGGCGGTGATGCTGACGGCCGCTGCTGCCGTCGCCGCGGTCTTCTTCGGGGGACTCGGCGTCGGATCGGTCTTCGACCCGAACGGCTCCGGACCGGGCACCACGCAGGCCTCGAGCGGCCTTGACCGCATCTACGCCGCGTCGGACTTCCAGCGCACCACGACCAAGGTCGCGGGCGGCGGTTCGGCGACGGTCGTGTGGTCGAACGACCTCGGCAAGTCCGCGGTGATCCTGGACGGCGTCGAGCAGGCGCCGAAGGGCAAGACATACGAGCTCTGGTACATCGGCTCCGAGGAGCAGGGCGGTGCCATCAAGTCGGCCGGCCTGGTCGACGGCGCGGCGGACGGTGTGCACTCCGCTGTGCTGAAGGGTGCGATGTCCGAGGGTGCGACGATCGGCATGACGGTCGAGCCCGCCGGTGGTTCGAAGCAGCCGACCTCGTCGCCGATCATGGCTGTCCCCACCACCACGGCCTGAGGTCCTCCGGAAGGTGCCCGTGCAGTCGATGCGCGGGCACCTTTCGTCGTTCCACGAGTCGATCGACGCGTGGATCGTCGGAACATGCGCACGTCTTGCGGGCCGCCGCGGCACCCGCCGCAACCACGAAGGCCCGGTGCGCGTCCGTGGCGGACGTGCACCGGGCCTCCAGGCCGTCCGTCAGCGCGACGGACGGATGCCGATCAACCGAAGCGGCCCGAGACGTAGTCCTCGGTGGCCTGCACGGACGGGTTCGAGAACATCGTCGCGGTGTCGTCGAACTCGATGAGCTTGCCCGGAGCGCCGGTGCCGGCGATGTTGAAGAACGCCGTCTTGTCGCTGACGCGCGACGCCTGCTGCATGTTGTGGGTCACGATCACGATCGTGAACTCCTTCTTGAGCTCCTCGATCAGGTCCTCGATGGCCAGGGTCGAGATCGGGTCGAGGGCCGAGCAGGGCTCGTCCATCAGCAGCACGTCCGGCTCGACCGCGATCGCGCGGGCGATGCAGAGCCGCTGCTGCTGGCCACCGGACAGACCCATGCCGGGCTTGTCGAGGCGGTCCTTGACCTCGTTCCACAGATTCGCACCCTGCAGCGAGCGCTCGACGATGTCGTCGGCCTCGGAGCGGGAGACGCGCTTGTTGTTGAGCTTGACGCCCGCGAGCACGTTGTCGCGGATCGACATCGTCGGGAACGGGTTCGGTCGCTGGAAGACCATGCCGACCTGACGGCGGACGAGCACGGGGTCGACGCCGGGGCCGTACAGGTCGTCGCCGTCGATCTTGACCGATCCCTCGACCCATGCGCCGGGGATGACCTCGTGCATGCGGTTCAGGGTGCGGAGGAAGGTGGACTTGCCGCAGCCCGACGGGCCGATGAAGGCCGTGACGGTGCGGGGCTCGATGGTGATGTCGACACCCTCGACCGCCTTGAACTTCGAGTAGTAGACGTTGAGGCCGTCGACCTCGATGCGCTTGGACACGTTGATCCTTCTGGGTGGGTGGTGACGCTGGATCCGCGGGGGCGGACGGTCAGCGGCTGAGCTTGGGGGCGAAGAGGCGGGTGATGATCCGGGCAAGCAGGTTGAGCAGCATCACGATCAGGATGAGCACCAGGGCCGCGGTCCACGCCCGGTCGACGAACGGCACCGGGTTGGCGCCCTGCTGCGAGTACTGCGTGTACGCGTACACCGGCAGGGTCATCATCGGGTCGCGGAACAGGTTGTAGTTCATGCTCGCGGTGAAGCCGGCCGTGACGAGCAGCGGGGCGGTCTCACCGATGACGCGGGCGATCGAGAGCATGATGCCGGTCATGATGCCCGCGAGGCTCGTGGGCAGAACCACCTTGAGGATCGTCAGGTACTTCGGGACACCGAGGGCGTACGAGGCCTCGCGGAGTTCCATCGGGACGATCTTCAGCACCTCTTCGGTGGAGCGCACGACGATCGGGATCATCAGCACCGACAGGGCGACGGAGCCGACCAGACCGAAGCGGGCACCCGGGCCGAGGAACAGCGCGAAGAGCGCGTAGGCGAACAGCCCGGCGACGATCGACGGGATGCCCGTCATGACGTCGACGAAGAACGTGATGCCCTTCGCCAGCGCGCCACGACCGTACTCGACCAGGTAGATCGAGGTGAGCAGACCGATCGGCACCGAGATGAGCGCCGCGAACAGGGTGATCTCGAGGGTGCCGATGAGCGCGTGGACCGCGCCGCCGCCCTCGGAGATGACCCCGCGCATCGAGTACGAGAAGAAGTTCGCGTCGAGGCGGGCGACGCCCTTGGCGATGACCGTCCAGAGCAGCGACACCAGCGGCAGGACCGCGATGACGAACGCCGTGATGACGAGCGAGGTGACCAGGCGGTCGACGGCCTTGCGACCGCCCTCGACGATGCGCGAGACGACGACGATGAGCACGTCGAACAGGACCGTGCCGAGGAAGATCGCGGCGACGACGTTGAAGTCCTTGACGGCGCCACCGGCGTTGAGCAGGGCGAAGACCAGGACGAGGGCGACCCAGCTGCCGACCAGCAGCAGCCACGGGACGGACGCGTGCAGCTTGCCGTTGGCGTAGACGTTGCCGGCGGTGCCGGTCTGACGGAGCGCGAGGGACATCGGGTGCGACCTCTCAGCTGACTCGGCTGCGGACGATGTACCGCGCGAGCATGTTGATGACCAGGGTGATGACGAAGAGGATGAGACCCGACGCGATGAGCGCGTTCAGTGCCGTCCCGGAAGCCTCGGCGAACTGCAGGGCGATGTTCGCGGCGATCGTCGAGGGGTTCTGCGACGTCAGCATCTCGAACGTGACGTTCGTCGAGACCGACAACACCAGCGCGATCGCCATCGTCTCGCCGAGTGCACGACCGAGGCCGAGCATGATCGCGGACACGATGCCGGACTTCGCGAACGGCAGGACAGACAGGCGGATCATCTCCCAGCGGGTCGCGCCGAGGGCCAGGGCCGCTTCCTCGTTGAGGGTCGGGGCCTGCAGGAAGATCTCACGCATGACCGCCGTCATGATCGGGATCGCCATGACGGCGAGGACGATCGAGGCCGTCAGGATCGTGCGGCCGGTGCCGGACACCTGACCGGAGAACAGCGGGAACCAGCCGAGGTACTCGTTCAGGAACACGTAGAAGGGCTTCACCAGGGGAGCCAGCACGGCGATGCCCCAGAGGCCGTAGACGACCGACGGCACCGCGGCCAGCAGGTCGATGACGTAGCCGAGGACCGGAGCGAGTCGACGCGGCGCGAAGTGCGAGATGAAGAGGGCGATCCCGAGGGACAGCGGCACGGCGATCACGAGCGCGATGAGCGCGGACCAGACGGTGCCGAACACCAGGGGGCCGACGAAGTCCCAGAAGTTCGTGGCCTTCCCGGGCAGCTCGCCGACCTTGGCGGAGAACGCCGGGATGCTCTGCCAGACGAGGAACGCGGCGACGAGCACGAGCACGAAGAGGATGAGGCCGCCGGCGATGACCGAGGCGGCGGAGAAGATCCGGTCACCGACGCGGACGACGGCCTTCGGCTTGATCGGGGTGACGGTGGCCCCTGGCTGGGCCGGTGCGGTCGTCATGGGGTACTCCAGTCGGAGGAACGCCGGGGGAGGCGACGGGTGCGGGTGGTGGAGCGGGGTGGGACGTCCGGGTGCGGGCTCTTCCCGGTGGGAGCGGTGATGCTGTGCTCCCGGTGGCGGCAGTCGTGCTGCGCTCCCGGTGGCGGCGGTGGTGCTGCACTCCCGGTGGGGCCCGGACGGGCGAGGGCCCGGACGCCGGTCATGTGGGTGGGACCGGCGTCCGGGCGCTCAGGGGGCCTTACTTGATGGACGCGACCGCGTCCTTGGCCTTCGACGCCAGGTCGGAGGAGAGGGCGGCCGACTTGGCCTCCTTCGCAGCGGCGTCCTGAGCAGCGCTCGAGACGACGTAGTCCAGGTAGCCCTTCACGAGCTCGGCCTTGTCGGCGTCCTTGTACTCCTGGCACGCGATGGCGTAGGAGACGAGGACCAGCGGCCAGGCACCGTCAGCGGTGTCCTTGCGGTCGATGTCGATCGCGAGGTCGTTGTCCTCGCGGCCGGTTGCGATCTTCGAGTCGGCGACGACCTGCGCGGCACCGTCGGCCGAGATCTCGGTCGCCTTGTCGCCGACCATCAGCTTCGCGCGGTCGAGGTCACCGGCGCCGGAGTCGTCGATGTAGGTGATGGCGTTGGTGGCGTTGCCCATCGCGGAGGCGACACCGGAGGTGCCCTTCGCGCTGTCACCGACCGAGTACGGGAAGGTCTGGCTCGGCTCTTCGGTCCAGACGTCGCCGGCGTTCGCGGAGACGTACTCCGAGAAGTTCTGCGTGGTGCCCGAGTCGTCGGAGCGGTGCACGACCGTGATGTTCGCGTCCGGCAGCTTCGCGTCCTTGTTCAGGTCGGCGATCTCCGAGTCGTTCCACTTGGTGATCTTGCCCGAGAAGATGCCCGCGATGGTCTTCGCGTCGAGGGTCAGGTCGCTGACGCCGTCGACCTTGTACGCGATGGCGATCGGGGAGATGTAGACGGGGATGTCGATGCCCTTGGTGTCCGCCTTGCAGGACTCGAACTTGCCCGAGAGCTCCTCGTCCTTCAGCGCCGCGTCGGAGCCGGCGAAGTCCGCGGCACCCGACATGAAGTTCTCGCGGCCGGCGCCGGAGCCGTCCGGCGTGTAGTTCACCGTGACGCCCTTGGCTTCGTCCTGGAAACCGGCGGCCCAGGTGGCCTGCGCGGTCTGCTGTGCGGACGAGCCCGAGCCGGTCAGGGTGCCGGAGAGCTTCGAGTAGTCGCTGCCGCTGGTGGAGGAGGACTTGGTGCTGCCCGCGTCCTCGTTTGCCGCGCACGAGGAGAGCACGACTGCGCCGGCGATCGCGATTGCTGCGATCGAACCGATTCGCTTGATGTTCACAGGGGTCCCTTCGGGAATGGAATGCAGTGGGACCACTGCGGTCCCTGGGCCGGTGCCGACCCGGGAGCGACTGTAGGGACGCGAGGTGACGGGGATCACCCCCGCTGGTGAACGGAAGGTGAACGAGGGGTTGTCCGCGTCGGGGCGGCGTGCGCCGCGCCCGCGCAGGGAGCAGGATCGGGGGCACTGTGCGCGCGTTCGGAAGATACGCACGCATGATCGCGGAAGGGCGGTCGGGAGGCCCGGATCGCGTTCTCCGGGCGCGGCGCGGCCCCGTCATGTGGTCGGGTGCCGAGCGCGTCGGCTGCGGTGCTCTGGTCCGGCGGCGCTGCGGTCCGGCGGCGCTGCGGTCCGGCGGCGCTGCGGTCCGGCGGTGGCCGGCTACGCCGGGATCGTGTTGCGGTGTGTCTCGACCGCGACGAGCGTGTCTCCGGCGATGTGCATGACGGAGAAGTCCCCGACGGACAACATCGCCGCACGACGCAGGTCGAAGCGGCCGGAGTCGTCGGCGGTCACGGTGGCGATCCGGGCGATGATGTCGGGCAGCACCGGGCCGTGCGAGCAGAGCACGGCGGTCTTGCCCTTGTCGAGGCGGCGCCGGACGACACCCTTGACGTCGGCGGCTCCGCGGTCGTGGGCGTCCTGGCTGATGTCCGGGGTGCTCGAGACGCCGAGCTTCGTCGCGGCCGAGAGCGGTTCGACGGTCGCGAGGCACCGCGCCGCCGTGCTGCTCACGATCTTCTTCGGGCCGAACGCCGCGACCGGCGCCGCGGCGGCCTTGGCCTGCGAACGGCCGACGGGCAACAGCGGTCGGGTGGCGTCGGGACCGTCCCAGTCCGAGCCGGGCACGGTCTTCGCGTGGCGCAGGGTGATCAGGGCGAAGGTGCGGTGCTGTCCGGCGGCGGCGCGTTCGGCGAAGCGGTCGAGGATCGCGACGTCCCGCTCGTACGTCAGACGGTTGCGGGCGTCGTCGATGGTGACCCACTCGAGTGCGGCGACCTCGTGGTTCGGCTCGAAGGCCCCGGCGCGGGCGTACTCCTTGGCCGAGACCCGGGCCGCCCAGTAGTGCACGACCTTGTCGCGACCGTTCGGCAGCACGTACTCGGCGGTGCCGAGCGGAGCGCCGAGGTGGACGCGGTAGCCGGTCTCCTCGTCGATCTCGCGCACAGCGGTCGTCGGGACGGCCTCGCCCGGGTCCACCTTGCCCTTGGGCAGGGAGACGTCCTTGTGGTGGTCGCGGTGGATGAGCAGCACGAGGGGTGTGCCGTCCTGTTCGCGCCAGACGACCGCACCCGCAGCGACGACGGGGCCCGAGGGACCGCCGCTCACCGAGTCGAGCGCTTCCGAGCCGAGATCTTCCGCATGGTCACATTCTGCACGTCCTCGAGCGGGCGGCCCGCATCGTCGGTGGAGTGCCGCGTCCACTCGCCGTCGGACTCCAGGTGCCACGAGCTGGCGGTGTCGGCCATCGCCAGGTCGAACATCTCCTGGACCTCGTTGATGTGGTCCGGCGCGACCAGCCGCACGAGTGCCTCGACGCGACGGTCGAGGTTGCGGTGCATCATGTCGGCGCTGCCGATGAAGACCGCCGGGTCGCCGTCGTTGTGGAACGCGAAGGCGCGGGAGTGCTCCAGGTAGCGGCCGACGATGCTCCGCACGCGGATGGTGTCGCTGACGCCTTCCATCCCCGGCTTGAGCGAGCAGATGCCCCGGACCCAGACGTCGATCGGCACCCCGGCCTGGCTCGCCAGGTAGAGCGCGTCGATGATCTGCTCGTCGACCATCGAGTTGACCTTGATCCGGATGCCCGAGGGCTTGCCGGCACGGGCGTTCGCCGCCTCGGTCTGGATGCGCTTGAGCAGGCCCTTCCGCAGGTGCAGCGGTGCCACGAGCAGGCGCTTGAACTTCTTCTCGATGGCGTAGCCGGACAGCTCGTTGAACAGGCGGGTGAGGTCCTTGCCCACGGTGTCGTCCGAGGTGAACAGGCCCATGTCCTCGTAGATGCGCGAGGTCTTCGGGTTGTAGTTGCCCGTGCCGATGTGGCTGTAGTGCTTGAGCGTCCCGCCCTCTTGCCGGATGACGAGCACCAGCTTCGAGTGCGTCTTCAGCCCCACCAGGCCGTACACGACGTGCACGCCGGCCTTCTCGAGCTTGCGGGCCCAGGTGATGTTGTTCTGCTCGTCGAAGCGCGCCTTGATCTCGACCAGGGCGAGGACCTGCTTGCCGGCGGCCGCTGCGTCGATGAGCGCTTCGACGATGGGGCTGTCGCCGGACGTGCGGTACAGCGTCTGCTTGATCGCCAGGACGTTCGGGTCGGCGGCGGCCTGCTCGAGGAACGCCTGCACGCTCGTGGCGAAGGACTCGTAGGGGTGGTGGACGAGGACGTCGTTCGCCTTGATCGCACGGAACAGGTCGGGCTTCGTGTTCGGCTCACCCGGCTGGAACTGCACCGGGGTCGTCGGAACGTGCTTCGGGTAGTGCAGGTCCGGGCGGTTGATCTTCGAGATCTCGAACAGCCCGCCGAGGTCGAGCGGCGACGGCAGCCGGAACACCTCTTCCTCGGTGATGTCGAGTTCACGCACGAGCAGGTCGAGGGTCACCGGGTCCATGTCCTCGGTGATCTCGAGGCGGATCGGCGGGCCGAACCGGCGGCGCAGGAGCTCGCGCTCGAGGGCCTGGATGAGGTTCTCGGCCTCGTCCTCCTCGATCTCGACGTCCTCGTTGCGGGTGACCCGGAACACGTGGTGCTCGAGGACCTCCATCCCCGGGAACAGGTCGTCGAGGTGGTTCGCGATGAGGTCTTCGAGCGGGATGAAGCGCATCCGGCCGGAGTTGTCGTCGGGGAGCTTGATGAAACGGGAGAAGTTCTGCGGCACCTTGAGGCGCGCGAACTCCTGGCGCTGCGACTTCGGGTTGCGGACCCGCACCGCCAGGTTGAGCGAGAGCCCGGAGATGTAGGGGAACGGGTGCGCCGGGTCGACCGCCAGCGGCATGAGCACCGGGAAGATCTGCTCGTTGAAGTACTCCCGCATCCGCTGCCGGTCGGCTTCGTCGAGGTCGGACCAGTGCTCGATGTGGATGCCCGCGGCGTCGAGGTCCGGCTTGAGCGACCCGATGAACGCCTGCGCGTGCCGGTCCTGGAGCTCGTGGGCCTTCTTCGCGATGTCGCGCAGGACGTCACTGGGGGCACGGCCGACGTTGGTCGGGACGGCGATGCCGGTGTCGATGCGGCGCTTCAGGCCGGCGACGCGGACCATGAAGAACTCGTCGAGGTTGGACGCGAAGATCGCCAGGAAGTTCGCTCGCTCCAGCAGGGGCTGCGTGCGGTCTTCACCCAGCTCGAGCACGCGCTGGTTGAACCTGAGCCAGCTGAGCTCGCGGTCGAAGTAGCGGTCCGTCGGCAGCGACTCGTGCTCGATCTCGACGACCTCGTCGAAGTCGTCGAGGTCGGGTGCGACGGATTCGCCGTCGAGCTGCGGTTCGGTGTCCATCCCCACATCCTGCCACCCGGCCCCTGCTGTCGGAGGGGCCCCGGTGGACGCTGTGGAAACCGGTGGTGAACCGTTCGTGTGTGGAGGAACGGTCACGATATACCGACGGTGACATCTGCCCGGGTTTGTGGGTATGGTGGGCCGTGTCAGAGCCTCCGGGGGGATTCCACTGCGCGGGGGTGCAGCTACGAATGAAAGAGGTTCATCATGTCGCGTGTCCTTTCGACCGAGCAGGCCAAGACCGCCATCCGTCAGGTCCAGTCGATCGTCAACGGTGGTTTCACCGATCAGATCTCGCAGCTCGACGCTCAGGGCCGGATCCTCTCCGACTCGAACGTCTGGGACGGCCCGCTCGCGGCGACGTTCCGTGGGTCCACCTGGCCGGAGACCAAGGCTGCTCTCGACAAGGCGAAGACCGAGCTCGAGCAGCTCCGTACGCAGCTCGACAAGATCTCGCAGGACATCTTCACCGCAGGCGGCGGCGCGTAAGCACCAGCATGTTCCCGCCCGGACCGTCGCATTCGCGGCGGTCCGGGCGTTCGCGGTCGGTGGGGCCGCTTCACCAGCACGATCAGCACGACTTCGGGGGATGAACCATGGTTGACCTGCACGGCAATGAGCCAGTCAAGTTCGACAACGGCACGGCCGATGCACTCAGCACGGCGCTGAACGGCGCGGCCGAGTCGATCGAGGGCCAGGCCGGCTCGCGGCAGTCCTACGTCAACACCGCGTCCCAGGAGTTCCGCGGGCACTTCTCGGAGCTCTTCGCGCAGAACGCCGGTACCGCGAAGAGTGACGCCGAGGACATCGCCACGAACCTGCGCACCGTCGCGGGCTGGGTCGACGAGATGAAGGCGGCCGCCGAGCGCGAGAACGCCCGTCGCAAGAAAGCCCGCGACTGGTACGCCGAGTACGGTGACCGGAACTTCTTCGAGTGGATGCACGACAAGGTCGCCGGCGCACCGGAGCCGCCCAAGGTCGAGCACGAAGACCCTCCGACCTTCGCGCCCGCGAGTGCCAAGTCGACCACGCGCCAGACCCCGAACCCGGGCGCGGGTGGGAGTGGTGGCGGCGGGACCTCGTCCGCCAAGCCGGAGGATCTGCGTTCCTTCGCCGCCGGATCGACCTCGCTCAACAGCGACCTCACCGGGAAGCCCGCGGGGCTCCGCGGCAAGCTCGACGACTTCGCGACGAAGTGCTCGTGGGGCACGATCAACGCCGACGGGCTCGTGTCGGCGTTCGACAAGTGGCTTGCTGCCAACGACCAGGACGTCAAGTGGGCGAACACGATCGCCGATGCATTCGCGGCCGCTGGCGGCGAGGGCTCCGTGTCCACCGTCTCGGATGCTGCGCTCGCCGCAGCCCTGGCTGCCGCCGGGGTCGCGCAGTCCCGCACCGACCTGCAGTTCGATCCACCATCGGCCTACGGCGCTCAGCCCACCACCGGATTCTCGATGGACCCGGTGAACACCACGACGGGCAACTTCCTCGAGCCGGAGCTCGACCTGGCGTTCACCGGTGCATCTGCGGCGCTGCAGGTGACCCGCATGTACAACTCCCTCGACCAGCACGTCGGCCTCTTCGGTCCGGGGTGGGCGTCGATCCTCGAGACCCGCCTGCTCCTCGACGACGAGGGCGCGTCGTTCGTCGGCGCCGACGGTCGTCAGGTGCGCTTCCCACGTGACGGCGAGGGGTGGGCCCGCGGCGTCGGCGAGAACCGCTGGCTCGCGGCCGAGGGCAACCGGCTCGTCGTCCGCGACAACCAGGGTGAGCGCATCGACTTCTCGCCGTCCGGGCTGTGGCTCGGACAGCGCGGTGGGGCCGGCACCGCGGTCCGCGTCGAGCGGGACGCCGACGACGTCGTCGTGCGCCTGCTGCACGAGCGCGGGCGCTCGATCGACATCGACCACGTCGACGGCCGAGTGGCGGTGCTCCGCGCCTCCGACGGTCGCCGGGTCGAGTACGGGTACGACGAGCGCGGCCGACTCGTCTCGGTGACCGACGCCGTCGGCACCCGGACCTACGGCTGGAACGACGACGACCTCATCACGACGGTCACGAGTGCGGCCGGTGTCGTCGAGGTCGACAACACCTACGACGACCAGCGCCGCGTGGTCGAACAGATCAGCCCGCACGGCCGCACCGTGCGCTTCGCGTACCTGCCCGGCCGCGTCACGGTGGTGTCCGACCACGACGGATCGCGGTCGAACTCCTACATCGCCGACGCCAAGGGGCGTCTCGTCGGGGTCATCGACTCCGACGACCGACGCCAGTCGATGAGCTACGACCGGCACGGCAATCTCGTGTCCGCGACCGAGCGCGACGGCTCGGTGACCGTGCACGCGCACGACGACCGAGGCCGGAAGACCCGGACCGTCACGCCGTCCGGCGGCGACCTGACCTACGGGTACGACGACCAGGACCGCGTGACGACGGTCGTAACCGAGGCCGGTGCCGTCGTGAGCTACGAGTACGTGGGCGACGACCGCGACCCGTCGGTCATCGTCGACCCGGTCGGCGGCCGGACGGAGCTGACCTGGCAGGACGGCTCCCTCACCCACGTCGTCGACCCGACCGGCGTGGTCCTGACGCTTTCCTACGACGCGTTCGGTGAGCTCGTCTCGACCACCAACGCCGTCGGCGACACCGCTCGGATCGAGCGCGACGCTGCCGGTCACCCGGTCGCCGCGATCAGCCCCTCCGGCGCACGGAGCGAGTACCGCTACGACGCCGCCGGGCTCCTCGTCGAACGACGTGACGCCGACGGAGCCGTCTGGCGTTTCGAGTACGCCGCCGGAGCGCGGATCGCTGCGATCACGGACCCGCTCGGAGCACGGACGACGCTCGAGTACGCCCCGAACGGCGAGCTCGCGACCACGACCGACCCGCTGGGTCGCCGCGTCTCACGGACGTTCGACGACCAGGGGAACCTGGCGGAGCTCGCATTGCCGGGCGGCGCGGTCTGGACGTTCGCGCACGACGCCTTGTCGCGCCTCCAGGCCGTCATCGACCCCGCGGGCGCGACGTGGCGTCGCGAGTACGACGTCGTCGGCGAGCTGACGGCGACCGTCGACCCGACGGGCGTCCGCCAGGAGTTCTCGGACGACGTCGCGACCGGCGTCGCGACCTTGCGCGACGCCTTCGACACCGCGACCGTCCGGTTCGACGAGTACGGCCGACCTGTCGAGTCCACGTCTGACGAGACCGGTTCCGAACTCATCACCTACGACGCCGCCGGTCGCCCCGTCGAACTCGTCGACGGCGAAGGCGGACTGACCCGACTCGAGCGCGACCTCGCCGGTCGCGTCGTCGCGTTGGTCGCCCCCTCGGGCGCGCGCTCCACGTACGAGTACGACGCCTGCGGGCGTCCCGCCGCAGCCACCGACGCCGCGGGGGCGCGGACGACGCTCACCTACGACGCGGACTCCCGTGTCGTGGCCCGGACCCTGCCCACCGGCGAGGTCGAGGAGATCACGTACGACGCCGTCGGGCGCGTGGTCACGCAGACGACTCCGGGTTCCGGTACCGCGCGGTTCCGCTATGACCAGGCCGGGAGGCTCGTCTCCAGCCATGACGCACGCTTCGGCCGTCGTCGGTTCCGCTACGACCCCGCCGGGCAGCTGATCCAGGTCGTCAACGGTCTCGACGGGGTCACCTCGTTCGAGTACGACGAGCGCGGGCGCCTGGTGACGATCACCGACCCTGTCGGCGGGGCCACCCGACGCGAGTACGACGCCGCTGACCACGTGGTCGCTGTCACCGATCCGCTCGGACGGACCACCACGGCGGCCTACGACCCGGCCGGGCGCCAGATCCGCCAGACGGATCCCGACGGCCGGACCACGGAATGGACCTACGACGCGGCCGGTCGACAGCGGGCCGTGCTCGTCGACGGTGCGGTGCAGTCGGAGATCACCCGCGACGCCGTCCACCGAACTGTCGTCGTGTCGGACCACACCTGTGGTGCAGGGCGGACGATCGAGCACGAGCTTCAGCACGACCGCCGTGGCCTGCTCGTCCGCCGAGCCCGGGGCGACCAGTCCGTCGCGTGGGAGTACGACGCTGACGGCAACCGCGCCGCTCGGGTCGACCCGAACGGCACCCGAACCACCTACCGTCGCGATGCCGTCGGCCGTGTCGTCGAGGTGGACCGTGACGGCACCGCTGCCGGCGCGTTCACCTACGACGCCTCGGGTCGTATCGTCCAGGCGGCCACGGGCGACCTGGTGCAGTCGTGGTCGTACGAGGGAGGCGCCCTCGTCGCGCACACCTCGACCACGCTCGACGGTGCCACCAGTACGCGGATCGAGCGCGATGCCGACGCGCGGATCACCGCGGTCGACGGACCGTCCGGGGCGGTGTCGTACGAGTACGACGCCGCCGGGCAGCTCGTGCGCGCCGGGGACTCGACGTGGGCCTACGACGACGGTGGGCGACTCGTCGTCGAATCCGTCGGCGATGTCGAGACGCGCCACGAGTACGACGCTGCCGGACAGCTGGTCGCGACGACCACCGAGGCCGGCCGCACCGAGTACGTCCACGACGGTCTCGGCCGCCGCATCCGGCGGACAGCAGCCGATGGTTCGACCACCGAGTACGCATGGTCCGACCTGGGGCACCTCGCTGCCGTCGTCGACCGCGACGCCTCGTACGCCGAGACCGGTCGGCTCGACGTCTGGGTCGACGCGCTCGGTGAGCTCGCCGAGGTGGGTGGGGTCGCCACGTGGTGGGACTCCGCCGCGGTCGTGCCGTCGCTCATCAGCATCGCCGACACGTCGCTGCTCGACCTGCCAGGGGGTGTCACCGCGATCGGCGATGCCGTGACGCAGCCCGCCTGGCGCAGTGCTCGCGCGACCGATGCTGCGGACCCGTGGGCTGCGCTCGCTGCCGTTACCGACGTCGGGCTGCCCGCGGGGGTGTCCCTGACCGGCTCGGGTGGGGTGTCCGTCGCAGGGCTGGAGTGGCTCGGGGCCCGTGTGTACGACCCTGCGGCGCGGGGCTTCCTGACGGTTGATCCGCTCGTGCCGATCCTGGGTGCCGCGTGGTCGGGGAACCCGTACTCGTACGCGGGCAACGATCCGTTGCAGGCCGTCGACCCGCTCGGGTTGCGGCCGGCGACTGACAAGGACTTGCAGGCGTACCGGGATGCGAATCAGGGTGCAATCGCCAATGTGCGTGACTGGGCCGACGAGCACTCGGAGCTGATCTCGAACATCGCCATCGGCCTCGGCGTCGCAGCGACAGTCCTCGCGATGTGCACACCGATCGGCCCGGTAGTCGCGATTGCCGTGATGGCAGGCGGCGGAGCTGCTTTGGCCGGGGGGCTATCGATCAAGGAAAACAGGGGGGAGAACGGCAAGGTCGATTGGGGAAAGGTCGGCCTGGACACTCTCGTTGGTGGTGTGTCGGGAGCTGCCGGAGGGGGAAGCGCGCTGGGTCTCTCGAAACTCGGGACAGCGGCTGCTCGCGCAGGTGCTCCAGTGCTCCAGCGGATCGGCACGCAGGCCTTGACATCGACTACTCGCTCGGCGATCTCGTCAGGAGTGTCAGGTGCCACGCAGAACGTCGGCGGGTACATGTTCGACGAAGACGTCTCGCACACTGCCGGCGGTTACGCGGCGTCTGCGGCGTCCGGCTTCGGTCTGGGGGCGGGCTTCAGCCTGGGATCCGGGGCGCTCGGAGCTAAGATCGTCAAGAACTTGGACCTCAGTTCTCCATCAGCGACCGCTTTGATCGGTGGTGCGGTGAACCACAGTGCAGGCGGCTTTGGTGCCGTGGCAAATGAGCTGGTCCGCCCGGGCGGGGATCAGAGTCGCGCAAACCTTGTCCAGACCTTTGGAACAGGGTTCCTTGCAGGGGCGCGGGGTCCTACCGTCACTTCACATCGTGCGCCATGAGTGGCGGGCGACGAGAGAAAGAGAGCGTAACCGTGCCGAATACGGAGACCCGGCTTGGGACGGACGTCGCCCGGCGGCGTGTATTTCGGAACCGCACCATCGCCGTGCTCTTGCTCTTCCTCGTCGTTGTCTTCCCGATCTTGGCATTCTTTGTAGCGCCGATCGCTTTGGGCGTGTACGACGATTCTCACCCAATGTCCGTAACTTGCACTGTTGAATCCGCAAAAGCGGGGAGTACTTCGAGTCGTTCCTTGAAGGGCGTCGGGAGTTCGGGCAGTCAGGTTGTCATCGAGACAAAAGGCTGTGGGCGGTTGCTGATCGACTCAGGTATCAACAAGGACAATGTCGATCGGGTGGCCGACGAACTCAAGGCGGGGCAGCGCTACCGATTCATAGTTGGAGAGGGGACCTACCGGTTGCGCTCGGTTCTTCAGCTGGTCAAGGTCGCACCTGATGTGCGCGACTTCAAGGCAACCCAGGAGTAGCGTGCGACGCGGTCTCGACGTTCACGCATGGTCTCTAGGGGTTGGGTCCCCGCACGCGGGTGGCGTCGAGCAGCATCGCGGCGTCCTCATGGCTGCGGCGACGATCGGTGCACTCGGAATCGCCTTGCCCCTCGTGCTCGCTGGTGATCATGCTTTCGCAGCGACGCCGTACTCGGTCCTCGGCGGTCCGTGCCCTCGATGGCGGTGGCCGGACGTGCAAGGCGATGATTTCGGCAGGACCTTACTGAGCGGGGCCATACGCGGCGCTGAAGAGCCGATGTGCGGGTCCCAGCCGCGCACAGAGGCCAGGGTCGGCTGGTGAAGTCCACCGAAGACGATCGGGTTGCGTCGAAGCTGCTCCGAAAGAGGAAAAGCAGGGCACCCGTCTGGGGGAATCGAGTGATTGCAGTAGCAATCGTGCTAGGCGTCATCGTGATTCCTCTCCTGGCATTAACGGTCGGACCGACCTGGCTCGGGCGATACGATGATTCTCATCGAATCAAAGTAACCTGCAAAGTTGATTCCGCCGAAGCAAACATTGCTTCTTCACGGTCTGCGAAAGGCGCGGGAGGCTCGCGACCGCAGGTGACCTTCCATACAGACTGCGGGAATCTCATCTACGCAGACGGGGTCGAACGATCGAGTATGAAACGAATAGCCGGCTCGGTTGAATCGAACGCGCCGTATCGGTTCGAAGTTAGTGCTGGCTCGTTCAATCTGCGGAAGGGTCTCAAGTTTGTCAAAGTAGCTCCGACGGTTTACGGCTATAGCCAAGTCCGCAAGTAGGGGCGAAAGAGTTCAGTGAAGCACCTAGCTGCTTTCCTCTACGGGATTTCGAACAGGTTTGTGTGGAAGATGAGCTATCGACCGAAGCCAGTGACCTCGCTTTTTCTACTATCCACCTCGACCCCGGACTTCCCAGCGGAGCGGACGCGATGCGGGGATCCATGGCACGTGGAGACACCGAACGTCCGGTTGGCGAAGAAGGCGGCTGGAGGCGATCATTTACTGGTGAGTGCTGCTTCTGATGGCACGTTTCGTCCTGCTCATAAGAGCCCTGCACGTGTCTTTCTTGAGCGGTTGCAGGCCGTCGGACTGTTGTTCTTGATCATCGGGCTCCCGGTGGCCACGTTCGGTTTCGGCCCGTCGATTCTCGGGCGGTACGACGATGGGCACCGCATGAAGGTTGTGTGTCGGGTCGATTCGGCAGAGGCGAACATGTCGTCTTCCCGGTCCGCGAAGGGAGCCGACGGTGCACAACCCCAGGTCACCTTCCACACGAATTGCGGGAATCTCCTCTACCTGGAAGGCGTCGATCGGTCCAGCATGCAGCGGATAGCGTCCGCGGTGGAACCAGGCGAGCGCTACCGATTCACTGTCGGTGCTGGCTCTTTCAGGCTGCGTGCCGGCCTCAAGGTCCTGAAGGTAGCGCCGGAGATCTACAGCTACACCGCAGTGCTCGCCTCGGAGACGCCCCGGCGTTGATTGCGTGACAGCCCAAACGACGAGTGAGCCGGAGCGGTGATGTTGAGACGAAGGAGCACACGGGACGAGGTCGTCGTGCTGTGCAACGAGGTGGCCGGATTCCTCTGCCGGATGGGGGCTCGTGAGGCGGAGGGCTTTTACCTCCGCCAGGCCGAGGCACTCCGCGTCGAGGAGGCGTGGCTTGCTCGGCGGCGGATCTACCGAAGGATCTACTCCGCGTCGAACACGGGGGCAGGGGGCATGGGCGACATGTTCGTGGTCACGCCTGACGGCGCGGGCGATGTCCCTGCGACCGAAGCGTTCCAGCGGTCACTCTCCGCGCTGCTGCGGGTGACGCGCACATTCCCGTGATGGACTCGCTGTTCCAGCGCTGAAGGGGCACGGCAGAACATGACCTTGTCGGAATTGCTCAAGCAACTCGACGACCACGCCGTCGAGGACGCCGCGTCGGCTGTGCAAATAGCCGCCGTACGATCTGTCCTCATTGCCGCATTCGAGCAGGCGCCCGACCATCCGGCATACCGCAGCGGGATACAGGGCGCCGCCCGCCTTGTTGCCGACACTTGGCCCTACGAGAGCGAGCTGGGGGCGCTGGTGCTGGCCTTTTCCGAAGCGGTGCGACGGAAAGTTGGCCCGCACCGTACGACGGACATCGGGGCTGCAGTCGAGTGACCCAGGACTAAACGGCTGCAGCGTCAGCTCCGCGCACAGCAGTGCGGACTCGTCTCACTCCCTGAAGGGCGTCGGCTCGTCGACGTCGCAGGTCGTGCTCGAGACGTCCGACTGCGGAACGCTCGTGCAGAGCTGGGGTGTGAGCCGCGACAACGGGGACGAACTGGCGCGGGACGTCATCGAGGGGGAGCGCTACCGGTTGAACGCCGGCGAGGGTTCCTTCACGATGCGGGCATTCCTGAACACGATCCGCCAGGCCGTGTACGTGAAGAGCTTCGAGCCCGTGCGAACACGGTAGGTCCGTCGGCCCAGTGCAGCAGCAGCGCGCCGCTCAGCGCCCGAAGGCCCCGACGAACTCACCCCACTGCGCGGGCGCCCGCTGCTCGAGCCATGCACAGAGCTCGGGATAGGCGGCGTCGATCGACAGGACGCTGATCACGCCGCGTTGGCCGTTCACCTTGATGTCCAGGCCACCGAACCGGTTGGTGGTGGGCCGGATGCGCTTGATCGCCGCCGGGTCGACGGTCCGCGCGGCACGGAACATCGGCGTCACGACCAGCTGCGAGTCGTACGCCTCGACGCGACGGCGCTTCTGACCGACGCCGAGGTAGACGAACAGGATCCCGAACAGCACCATGCCGACGCCGGCGATGAGCATGCCGATCGCATCGGGGTCGTCGAGCAGGCTGAGCGTGGCCAGGAAGAAGAACCCGCCGACGACGACGAAGACGATGCCGATGATGCGGAGCAGCAGGTAGCTGAACCGGCGCGCGCGGACGGTGAAGAGCACGCCGTACGCCTCGTCGCCGACGACGGAGGACGGTGGCCGCTTCCTGTCGCTCTGACGGACGAGCGCGCTGACGACGGCCGGGATGGCGACCATCGCGGCCAGGGCTATCACCACCGGCGACAGGTTGATGTTCACCGGCCCGCCCCTGTTCGTGCGTTCGTGCGCGGTCGTTCGAAGGGCATGACGCCCTGGTCCCCCTGGATCATGCGTGCAGAGTATCAGCGGGCTGTGGACAGGGACGGGCAAGCCCGTAGATGCTCTATGTTGGATTTCAGCGGCGAGCTGTGGCCCGAACGGGGGTGGCTGACGGGGCTGACCCGCCCGGACCCGACGCTGTTCAGCAACTAGCATCGATGTGCTCGACGATTCTCTTGGGGGGAAGACCGTGATCAACCAGCGTGCCGGGAACACCGGAACACGAAGCACCAGTCGCCGACTCGTGGGGGCGGTCGCCGTGACGGGGATCGCTGCGCTGGTACTCGCTGGCTGCACTTCCGACGACAAGCCCGTTGCTGACCCCTCGCGGGTGCTGCAGACCGTCGACACGCGCCTCGCCGCGGACGGTTCGATCACGTCGATCTCGGACACAGCGATCTCGGTCGCCGGCAAGGACTCGTCGTCTGCGATGACCGAGCACGACCCCGCGAAGGCGGCGAGTGACCTGCCACTGCGCATCACGACGCAGTACTCGACGAAGAAGAAGACCGGGACGGACCTCGCCGACCTCGACGGCTACTCGGGTCGGGTGTCGATCGACCTGACGATCGAGAACCTGACGGTCAAGTCGAAGAACCTGACCTACGACGTCGCGGGCACGTCGCGTTCGACCCCGGCACTCGTGGGCGCGCCCTTCAGCATCGCTGCGTCGACCGTGCTGACGGGGACCGCCGCGGACCGCGTCGTGACGGACTCCGCCGACTCCGGCTCCTCGACCGACGGTGTCGTGAGCACCAACGAGGACGGCGACGCGGTCGTCCAGTGGGGACGGCTGCTCGCCCCGCCGACCTCCGGCGCGAGCAGCACGCTGCACCTCGTCGCCGACGTCGAGGACTTCACCGCGCCGACCATCGACGTCGCGGCGCAGCCCGGGCTGTCGACGGACCTGTCCTCGACCGGCGTCGTGAACGCGGCGTTCGGGTCCGACAACGATTCCGAACTGGCGCTGCAGCGCCGCACGATCGACCTCATCGCGCAGGTCAACGAGGTGCTTGCCCGTGCCGGCGGCACCATCACCGAGGTCCGGTCCAACCTCGAGACGACGTCCGAGACCCTCGGCGTCAGGACGGCGGAACGCCTGAAGGAGAGCAGCTCCTCGCTGGCGAGCACGATGCAGTCGCTCTCCGGGCAGCTCGGCTCCCTGAACGGCGATCTCGGCACCACCGTGAAGGCCACGCAGTCGACGGTGTTGCAGCAGCTCCAGCAGACCACCACGAGCCTCGACAGCCTGCTCGGCGACACGTCCGCGACCGCGCCGGCAACGGTGCTCGACGGCAACGGCTGCGCGGCCACACCGAAGACCCCGTCCGCCGGGGGCAGCGTCTACGGCAACCTGCTCCGCGTCTCGGCGCAGCTCACCGGCTACGCCGACGCCAGCGAGGCGTGCAAGCAGCAGGTCAGCACGCAGCTGGCGGGATCCGTCGGCCCGGCGTCGCCGGACGCGGCGACGTGCGCCCCTCAGGAGGCCCGTGGTTCGTTGACCTGCGCGCTCTGGGAATCGTCGCGTGCGGTGAGCACCTCGTTGATCGGTCTGGTCAACACCGGGCAGCAGCTCGCCGACCAGCTCGACCCCAAGCTCGCGGACGCGGCGATCGAGCAGTCGGACGCCCTGCGGGCCAAGCTCGGGGAGATCGACACCGCCGTGCAGGCGCTCGGCAGCGACGGCACCGGTGAGGTCGCGCGCACCCTGCAGGCGTTGCAGGACCTGCGTGACCAGACCGCTGACGACCTCGGCCCTGTGCGCGACGCCGTCACGACGGTGAACCGGCAGGCCATCGCAGCGCGCGCCCTCGTGGGCGGCGCCGGCGACGGTCTGTTCAGCACCTCGATGCAGGCGCAGAACCGCGAGGTCGCCGACCAGCTCTGCGCTCTCGCGGCGACCGACCAGCTCGACGCGGAGCAGGCGGATGCGCTGCGCGGGTACCTGACCACGACGCCGTGCCCCGGTGCCGAAGAAGGCACGACGCTGAAGCCCGGTGGGCGGTTCAGCACCCCGATGGACGAACGCCTCACGGACCAGGCGGAGCAGTGGGATGCGGTGGTCGCGGCGACCGATCTCCGTTCAGCGACCGGTATCGGTGCCGCGGTGACGACGCTGTCCGACGACGTCGAAGCGCTCGACGACGGCATCGCCGAGGTGCGTCGAGCGGTGCGCAACGACGGTGGCTCGGTCGACGGCGCAGCCCGCCAGCTCGAGGAACTCGTCGAGCAGGCAACGAAGTCGAGCGCAGTGGTCGGCACCCAGCTGACCGCGATCAGCACGCAGCAGACCGAGCTGCAGGACGCCGTCCGCAAGGCCTTCGCCGACGCGTCCACCCAGTCCGAGAAGGACGTCCAGAAGATCATCGACCAGCAGGTGCGGCAGGTCAGCGAGACGGCGAAGGGCAGTCGTGACGCCGTCATCTCGGCCTTCGACAAGTCGATCGCCGGCCTCCGTTCCACCTCTGGCGAGGTCACGAAGGACTCGAAGGGCACGATCGACGAGCAGCGGGGGACACTGGAGCGGGAAGGCTCCGAGCTGGCGTCCGCCGTCGACCGCCAGACGGCGTCGAGCCTGGAGCAGATCGCCGCGAGCACGAGTGCTTCGACGCGCGACGTCCAGGGCGCGTCGACACTGCTGACGGGCGACCTCAACCGGGTGATGCTCGACCTGGGTGACCGCAAGGTCAACGGATCCGGCATCCTCGGCGCGATGGCCACGAGCGCGGCGAAGTCCGACTCTGCGGACTACCAGCTCGCCCTGGCATCGCAGAACGCCGCCGGCTACGCGAACGTCCGCGCCGAGGACGTCGCCGGGATACTCCTCCAGCAGGAGCAGTTCCGCGCCTCGATCGACGCGGCGACGACGCTGCCGGCGTTCCAGCTCAAGGTGCCGGCCAGTGCGACGTCGACCACGCTGTACACCTTCCGGATCGGGGCTGAGCGATGAGCGACCAGACGACCGACCAGACGATCAACCAGACCGAGGGCACCGACGCCGGGCGTCCGCGCAACCGACGCCGACTGCTCATCGTCGGCATCGCCGTGCTCCTGGTGGCCGCGGTGGTCGCCGCCGTCCTGACGTTCCGGGCGATCGCCAGCAGCGCGCCTGCCGAAGCCGTCCCGGCCACGGTGCCCGTGGGCGTCACCGTCAGGGGCGTTCCGGAGGACACGAAGATCGGCGTCGTCGTCACCCTGGGCGACGGCGAGGGCTCCGAGTGGAACGAAGCGGCGCAGGGCGCCCTCGTCGCCGAGCGACGACTCGCGCTCGGCGGAACCGACATCACCCTCGTCACGAAGAACGACGGAGGGACGATCGCTGGGGCGAAGGCCGCTGTCGCCGACCTCGCCGAGAGCGGCGTCGCGGGCATCGTCGTCGCTTCGTCCGGAGCGCACGTGACCGGAGCGCTCACCGCTGCGGCGGCGAAGGGCGTCCCGGTCGTGCTGCCCTACGCACCCGCCGAGAAGGACTCCTGGACGACCGCCCCGGCAGCCGGCTCGGTCAGCAGTGCCATGACTGCTGCGCTCGGTGACGCCGGATCACCGCTCCTCGTCGACCTCGGCGGCGGTGCTCCTGCAGGGCTCCGGGTGGCGCACGTCATCGACGGCGACGACACCTCGGACACGGGCTCGCTCGCCGAGACGATCGCCGCACGGACCGGTGTGAGCGGTGCGGGCGAGGGTGCCGACGAAGCGCAGGACACCGACCGCAAGGTGGACCCGGACTCCGATGCGGTCGTCATCAGCGGTTCGGCGCAACGACAGGGCGCCCTGGTGGCAGCACTCCAGGCCGCCGACGTCACGGTGCCGGTCATCCTCACCCCGGACGCGACGAGCCCGGCCTTCGGCGCAGCGCTCGTCGACGGCGGTGGCAGCCTGAGCGGCACCTTCCGGACAGTCGGAGTGGCCACCGACGACGCACGGGCGCTCTCCTCCGACGCCGAGGGGCGGGCGATGTCTGCGTTCCTCGGTGGTGTCCGGGTGCTCGCGGACGATGCAGACGCCCAGAACCTGACGGGCGACCGGCCCTTCTCGGCGGTGGCGGGAGCAGCGGACTCCCGGAGCCACGACGCCGTCGTCGCGCTCGTCCGCGCGGTCGGGAAGGCCCAGAGCGTGGAGCCGACCGACGTCACCGACGCCCTCGCCACGCTCGACCTCGACTCCGCGGCGGGGATCGCCGGCCCGCCGCTCGACTTCACCCGGCAGCAGGCGCTCGGCGCGCGCGCGACCGTGCTGTCGGCCTCGGCGCAGCAGCTCGGTCTCCGACCCGCCAACGTCGCCGCTGGCGGCTCCGATGACGCATCCGGCGACGACGCGGCCCAGGCCACCTCGCTGGTGTGGTTCGAGGACTCCACCGCACGCTGACCCACCCACGCACGGACCCCCGAGAAGGACAACGCGAGCATGCGCCTGCTGATCGAGCTCGACGACCGTCGCGAGGCGGTCGAGGTGGACGGATGGTCCGGCGCGTCCTCCCTCGGAGAACTCGTCGCCGCCACGATCGGCGTCGAGCTCGACGCCGAGACCTCCCTCGCGGTCGACGGACACCGAACCAGCGCGGCGACTCCGCTGCGTGACCTCGTCCTGCTCGAGGGGTCCCGTGTCGGACGCACGCCGCAGGAGCGCCCGCAGTTGGTCGACGACTGGAGTGTCACACTCGCCGGGGGGCTCGACGCGGGTCTGGTCGTGCCGATCCCGCGCAGCCGGAAGCTCGTCGTGGGCAGGGCACCGCAGGCCGACGTCGTGCTGCCCACCGAGAGCGCCTCGTGGGAGCACTGCACGATCGAGCGCGAGGACGACGGGGTCCGCGTGCGTGACGCCGGGTCGACGAACGGCACCGTGATCGCGGGCGAGCGCATCGATGCCGAGGGAGTCCTGCTCACCGGGACCACGAGCGTCATCGTGGGCGGCGCCGTGCTGTTGGTCCGGCCAGCGCTGGACGAGGTCCCCGTGCCGGCCGCGGGCTCGCTGGCCAACCTGACGCCCGCGGCGACCGCGCCGTTCAACCGCCCGCCCCGAGCCGGGCGGAACACCGAGACCGAGACCGTCGACCCGCCGGCCAAGCGCGAGGTCCCGCAGGCATCGAAGTTCAGCTGGATCACCGTCGCAGCGCCACTGGTCCTCGCCGGTGCGATGGTCCTCCTGCTCGGCGACGCCCGGTTCGCCCTGTTCGCGCTACTGTCGCCGGTCACCGCGATCGGCATGTGGTTCGAGCAGAAGCACCGTCGGGCGAAGAACCTGAAGGAGGAGGACACCCGCTTCGCCGAGGCCGTGGAGTCCTTCCGGGGTGAGATCGCCGAGGCCGCAGCGGTCGAGGCGGCCCGTCGGCAGGAACTCGTCCCCGACCCGGCCACCGTCGTCCGCCGGGCCGAGCTCCCCACCACCCTGCTGTGGCAGCGACGCTCCGAGGACACCGACTTCCTGAGCCTGCACGCCGGCACCGGTGACGCACCGTGGCGCCCCGAACTCGATCAGCGGGCGGCGTCGTCCAAGCTCGAGGACGAGGCGAAGGCCGCCATCGCCGACAGTCGCCTCACCGCTGCGCCGGTCGTGGCGGACCTGTCCGACGCCGGCGTCGTCGGGATCGTCGGTGACCGCGAGGGAGCACTCGCGCTGGCGCGCAGCCTGCTCGCGCAGGCCACCGTGCACTGCGGTCCCGCCGACCTGACGGTGGGCATCTTCTGTGACGCTGGCCGTGCCGATGACTGGGGGTGGGCCTCGTGGCTGCCGCACGCGCGCGTGGCGGCGAGCAGCACCGGTGCACGTTGGATGTCGGCACAGCGCGACCAGAGCGCGGCGATGCTCCGAGGGCTGCGGGAGTCGCTCGACGAGCTACCGACCCCGAACCTGCTCGTCGTGGTCGACTCCGAGGTGCTCACCGAGGGGCGCGATGCGCCCGCCCGCAACCTGCTCGGCGAAGGGCGCACCGTCCCCGGACAGTCGCTCCGTCCCGGTGAGCAGCCACGCCGGGTGAGCGGGATCGTCATCGCGACCAACGAGCAGCAGCTTCCCGCAGCCTGCACGACGATCGTCACGGTCGGTGCCGACGCCGCCGCGACGGTCTACCGGCCGGAGGACCGGACCCGCGTCGAGGACGTCGTGCTCGCCGGACTCAGCGTCGAGACAGCCGAACGGAGCGCCCGCAGCGTGGCGCACTTCGACGATCCGGAACTGCTGGTTCCGGGGGCGTCCTTGCCGTCGCTCGTCCGTCTGCCGGAGCTGCTCGCGGGGGACGACACGGTCCCGCGAACCCAGGCGGCCACGAGCCCCGTCGACACGATCCGAGCGGCGTGGGGCGCCCGCACCGGCTTCTCGACCCCGATCGGGTCCTCGGAGAGCGGCGTCCTCGAGCTCGATCTGGTCCGCGACGGGCCGCACGGTCTGGTCGGTGGCACGACGGGTTCGGGCAAGAGCGAGTTCCTGCGCTCGCTCGTCGCCGGGCTCGCTGCACGCAACGATCCCACCCGCCTCAACTTCCTGCTCGTCGACTTCAAGGGCGGCGCCGCGTTCGCTGCCTGCGAGCGACTGCCGCACACCATCGGCACCATCAGCAACCTGGACGAGCAACTCGCCGACCGTGCGATCCGTGCACTCGAGGCCGAACTCGAGCGTCGTCAGCGGGTGTTCGCCGCAGCCGGCGCGGACATCGACAACCTCGACGCCTACCTGGCGACGATGCCCGACGAACCGATGCCGCGCCTGCTCCTCGTGGTTGACGAGTTCGCGATGCTGGCGAAGGACTTCCCCGACGTCCTCACCTCGCTCGTCGCCGTCGCCGCGGTCGGTCGGACACTCGGCGTCCACATGATCCTCGCCACCCAGCGGCCTGCTGGCGTCGTGAGCGAGGACATCCTGGCGAACACCAACATGCGGGTGGCGCTGCGGGTGCAGAGCCGCGAGGACTCGACCAACGTGATCGGCGTGCCCACCGCCGCGGGTATCGGTCGCCAACAGACCGGTCGCGCGTACGTGAAGCTCGGGCAGGACGACATCACCCCGGTGCAGACCGCGCTCGTCACCGGCCGTGCTCGCGACGAGCGTGCGGAGCAACCGGTGTCCGTCCGATCGACCGACGTCTTCGGCGTGCCCGCTCCGATGCCCGCTCCGGCACCGACGGCGGCCGACGTCACCGACCTCGACCAGCTCATCGAGGCGATCGCGCAGGCGAACGCCGCCGCCGGGTACGCCCCGCCGCGACCGATCTGGCCCGAGGCCCTCGGCGATCGCGTCGAGCTGGCCGAGCTGGCGCCCGTCGTCGGACCGCTGCGGACCGTGCCCGTCGCCCTGGCCGACGACCCGGACCACCAGCGCCAGGTCACGACCGGGTGGGACCTCGACGAGGGCAACCTCATGCTCATGGGCATCCCCGGCAGCGGGACGAGCACGGCCCTCGCCACCCTCGCCCTGCAGCTCGCCGAGGCGACGAGCCCGGACGACCTCGACCTGCTGGTGCTCGACATGGGTCCAGGCGACCTGGCGCCCCTCGCGCAGCTTCCGCACACGACCGCCTACGTCGGCTCCGGTGCCGGCGCGGGGGAGGTGCAGGCGCGGTTCCTCCGGCACCTGCGCGTCGAGCTCGAGCGACGTCGCGCCACTCCGGGTGGCCGCCGGGCAGTCGTGTTGATCGACGGCCTCGCGGCCCTGCGCGACGAGTACCAGGACTTCGAGGGGCAGCTGCTGCTCGACGCCCTGTACCGCGTCTACGCCGAGGGGCCCGCGCTCGGCATATCGTTCGCCGTCTCGACGACCCGCGCCAAGGCCGTGCCGTCCGCGATGGACGAAGTGACGACCCAGAAGTGGATGTTCCGCCTGGCCGACCCGTACGACTACGCCTCGATCGGCGTCCGCCCGAAGGACGTCCCACCGCCCGTACCCGGTCGCTTCATCGACTCGATCCTGCGGCTGCAGTCCCACGTGGCGACGCCGGACGTCCCGCTGGCGCAGGCCGTCGATCGCCTCGTCGAGCGCTGGCCCGGCACGGCTCCGAAGGCGAGTGCGGTCGGTCGGCTGCCCGACGCCGTCCTGGTCGACGAACTCGGTGCGGGTGCGGTGTTCGCGGGGGAACCGTGGCGGATCCCGATCGGGGTCGCCGAGGACGATCTCCGTCCCGCAGCGCTCGAGGTCTACGAAGGCGAACACGTGCTCGTTGCGGGTCCAGCCCGGTCGGGCAAGTCGACCGTGCTCCTGGCGCTCGCGGCCCTCGCTCGCGCCGCGGATGGCGTGCGACCGGCGGTCTGGGCGATCTGTGATCGCCGTTCGCCGCTCGCCTCCGGCGCCTTCGACCGCATCGCCGTCGGCCCCGACGAGGTCCCGGCTCTGCTGGCCGGGCTGCGGCTCGAGCGTGGACCGGTGCTGCTGTTGATCGACGACGCGGAACGCTTCGATGACGGCGACCAGGCCATCGCGACGCTGCTCGCGACCGAGCGCCCCGGGCTCTGCGTCGTCGCGGCGGGCCGCTCGGCGGACCTCCGATCGCTCTACAGCCACTGGACACGAGCGGTCCGCAAGTCGCGTTGCGGCGTCCTCCTGCAGCCGGACGTCGACTACGACGGCGAGTTGCTCGGCGTCACGCTCCCGCGCCGAGCACCGGTGGCGCTGACCGTGGGTCGCGGCTACGCGTCCTCCGGCGGCACCGTCCGCCTCGTGCAGACCGCGTCCGCAGGCAGCTGACCGACTGACTGACGGACTGGAGGCCCGTGGCGACGCCGCCACGGGCCTCCAGGCCGTCAGCTGGTCGCGCGACCGACCCGCTCAGCCCCGACAGGCCCGCTCAGTCGCGCGTCGTGATCCCGAAGGGCGAGCTCTCGAGGTTCGTGAAGTTCCCCACCGTCGCCCGGACGGTGCACGACGGGGCGACGGAGAGTGCGGTGACCACGAGCCCGTCGGACGACACGGCCAACGCGCCCGAGCAGCCGTCGGCAAACCGGACGCCGGACTCACCGCCGGCCACGTCGACGAGCATCTGCGACGGCCGCCCGCTGCTCGGACTGCGGTAGAGCGGGTTGAGCTCGTCGGCACCGTTCGGCCAGACCGGCACCAGGGTCACCGGCAGCGCCGTCTGGCTGACCGTCCGGTCGGGCGTGCGGACCTCGACGCCCTGCAGCCGCTGGACGGGGTAGGCAGTCCCGCGGACGGCGTCGTCGGTCACGGCTGTGGTGGTCACCTCGCCGACACCCTCGAGCCAGGTCTGCAGCGCGGCACCGTCCTTGACAGAGAGTGGCACAGAGGCCTCGACCGTGACGTCTCCACCGGCGGGGACCTCGACGCCGGACAGGCTCCACGCACACGCCGTGTCCACACCGGTCAGCGACGGCTGGTTGCGCTTCGCCGTGATGCCCTCGCCGGACCAAGTGGCCGCGGGGCAGGAGGCTCCCGACCGAGCACCTGGCAGCACCTCGAGGAACGGTCCGCTGAGGGTGGCCGCCTGCGCCGCGTACGTGATGCGCAGGTCCACGGTGCCCTTCGCCGGGTCGATGGTGGCACGCCGTGTGGTCGCGAGGCCGGTGGGAAGCGGCTGGTCCTGCTGGTAGGCGTTGGCGGCCTGTGCGGTCGCGGAACCGGGCCCCGGCGTCTTCTGGAGAGCTCCGGGCAGCCACACGACGCCACCGACGATCAGTGCGGCGACGAGCACGACGCCGATGCCGCCGAACAGGAGCGCACGGTTGGTCAGCCATTCGGGGCGGGCGAACCGACGCGTCGGTTCGGGCTCGGCGGCCGGTGCGGCGGGCAGCGGCTGCCGCGCCATCGGCCGGATGACGGTCTGCGACCCGGCGGGGCCGAGCTCCGGGGCCGGCCCGACGACCGCGGTGTCGTCCCCGGTGGCGGTGGTCTGGGATCCCGTCGCGTCGTCGGGGCGGACCCCACGGACGACGGTCGCCGGACGCTCGACCTCGTCGAACGAGTCCGGGTCGCTGGAAGCGACCAGCGCGGATGCCGAGGCGAGGGACCGTGCGAGCCGACGGAGAGTCCCCGCCGCGTCGGCCGCCGACGGCCGGGCGTTCGGGTCCTTCGCCAGCAGGGCAGACACCGCCGTCCACAACGGGTCCGGCACGTCGAGTGGGGGCGGGTTCGACGTGACGTGCCGGTACGCCACTGCGAAGTCCGTGCCAGGCCCGGCGAACGGCGTGCGACCGGACAGCAGCTCGTAGAGCATGACCCCGGCGCCGTAGACGTCGGCGGCCGGACCCGAGCGGCCGTGGCTGATCGACTCAGGTGCCATGTACTGCGGTGTGCCGAGGAGCCCGGTGGTGGTGCGCTCGCGCTGGGCGACGACGGAAGCGATGCCGAAGTCGCTGACCCGGACGTCGCCGGTCGCGCCGGACTCCCACGGGGCCTGGAGCAACACGTTGTCGGGCTTGACGTCACGGTGGGTGACGTCCTGCTCGTGCGCCGCAGCGAGGGCGTCGAGGGTCTCGGCGGTGATGGTCAGGGCGTCACGCGGAGTGAGCGGCCCGTTCGCCGCGAGCAGGTCGCGGGCGGATCCGCCCGGCACCAGGTCCATGACGATCGCGAGCCGGTCACCCTCGACGACCAGGTCACGGACGCGCACGACGGACGGGTGCTGCAGGGCGAGGAGCACGGAGCGCTCCCGGACGAAGCGCTCGACGATCTGCGGGTCGGCGGCGAGTTCGGCACGCAGGAGCTTCGCTGCGAAGGCCTCACCGGTCGCAGTGTGTTCGACGCGCCAGACCTCACCGGTGGCACCGGTCCCGAGCAGTTCGACCAGTCGGTAGGACGCACCGAGCGGTTCGCCCTGGCCGTACTGCCCTTGACGGTCCTGCGCCACGCGTTCCCCGATTCCCCCGATGGCCGACCCCTCGCCGACCACGCAATGTTACCGGCCGGGCTGCTCCGGCGCCGCGTACTGCACGTCGATCGCGTGCTGCGTGAACCCCGAGCGCCGGTACAGCGCGAGCGCCGGCTCGTTGTCCCCCTCGACGTACAGTGCGGCGGCGGTCAGCCCACGGCCGTGCAGCCGGGCGGTTCCCGCACGCATGAGCACACCACCGAGCCGCTGTCCCTGCAGGTCGGGCCGCACGGCGACGGCGTAGAACTCGCCGATGCCGTCCTCGACCTTGAGCCAGCACGACCCGGCGAGCTGCCCGGAGGCGTCGCGGAGCAAGAGCAGGTCGTCGCCGGAGAACCAGGCGTCGGCTTCGCGGGCGCGCAGGTCGTCCAGCGTCATCCGCCCCTGCTCGGGGTGGTGCGCGAAGGCTGCGGCGTTCAGCGCGAGCCAGTCGGTCTCGTCATCGGTGCCCGGGCGGAACGCCGACAGGCTGAACCCGTCGGGCAGCTCGACGTCGGCGGCGACGTCTTCCTCGGAGTCGGCGACGGGCGCCCGGAGCTGCAGCAGCGTGCGGACCGCGCGCCAGCCGAACCGGTCGGCCAGCGCCCGCGCTGCCGGGTGGTCCCCGTGCGCCCAGGCGAGCCGGGGAGCGGCCCCGCCGCCCAGCGCGAGCGCCTGCGTCACCAGGGCGGTGCCGATGCCGCGGCCGCGGGCCTCCTGGGCGACGACCATCTCGAGCTCACCGTCACGGACCACGGCGACCCCGTCGTCGACGGACAGGACGCTCGCGCGCCCGGCGCGGACGTCCACCAGGGTCTGGTCGGAGAACGGCGGGGCCTCGCCGGGGGCGACGAAGGCGCCGAGGTCGGGCAGCACTACTGCCCCATCAGGCGCTCGGCCTCGTCGTCGTAGACGTTGAAGCGGTACCCGACGTTGCGGACGGTGCCGATGAGTGACTCGAGGTCGCCGAGCTTGGCGCGGAGCCGTCGGACGTGCACGTCGACGGTGCGGGTGCCACCGAAGTAGTCGTAGCCCCAGACCTCGCTGAGCAGCTGCTCGCGGGTGAAGACGCGTGACGGGTGGGTGGCGAAGAACCGCAGGAGCTCGAACTCCTTGAACGTCAGGTCGAGCGGCCGACCGCGGACCTTGGCGGAGTAGCTGGCCTCGTCGATGACGACACCGGACGCCTGGATCTTCGAGCTCGTCTGGCCCTTCGCGGCACGACCGGCCGACAGGCGGATGCGGGCGTCGATCTCGGCGGGGCCGGCGCTCTCGAGCACGACGTCGTCGACGTTCCAGTCGCTGTTCACCGCGGTCAGACCGCCCTCGGTGACGACGAGCACGATCGGCGTGGTCGACCCCGACGAGGCGAGGATCTTGCACAGGGCCTTCGCGCTGACCAGGTCGGTGCGGGCGTCCACGAACATCAGGTCGCTCTGCGGGGCGTTGACCAGCTGCGCGGCCTCGGCCGGCACGTGGCGGATCCGGTGGCTCAGGAGGCCCAGGCTCGGCAGGACGTCTCCGGGCGCGGTCGAGGTGAGTACCAGGAGCTGTGCCACAGGACCTCCGGAGGTGGATGACGTCGTGGAGACATCCTAGTGATGCTCGGGAAGGACTCATCCGGCCGGACGGATTGCGCGCCGTCCCGCACAGCACCGCACCGGCGGTGCAAGCGTCTCGCACGAGCACCGCACCCGGCGGTGCGAGCGTCCCGCACGAGCACCGCACCCGGCGGTGCAAGCGTCCCGCACGAGCACCGCACCCGACGGTGCGAGCATTCCGCACGTCCCCTGTCATGATGGATCGCGTGACCGAGCCCGTGCACCCCACCGACCAGCGTCGCCTGCGGCTGACGTCCGTCCTGCCGGTCTGGGTGCTGGCGGTCGTCGGGGCGGTGCTCGTCCTGACCCTGGCCGAGCGTGACTCGTTCGCCTGGCTGCTGCTCGTCTTCGTCGCCTGCGTCATGGTCAGCTTCGTGCTGCAGCTCATCACCGCCACCAAGGACGGGCTGGTCGAACGGATCAGCATCGCGTCGTCCGGGGCGTTCGTCGTGGTGCTCGTCACCGCGGTGGTGCTCCTGGCGCGTTGAGCCGAGCCGCGTAGACTCGGGACCATGGATTCGCTGCTTGCGCTCGAGCTCTTCTACGTCGGCCTCCTCGGCCTGGCGTCGCTCGCGATCGCGTTCATCTCGGTGGTCGTCGTCGTGAAGCTGTTCAAGGGTCAGCGTTGATCGAGCTGCCCGAAGGCCTCGCCCCCGAACTGGTCCCGCTGTCGTGGCTGGTCGGCGTGTGGGAGGGCACCGGTGTGGTCGAGTACCCGGTCGGTGACGACGACGAGGTCCGGAACTACGAGTTCGGCCAGCGCGTCAGCTTCAGCCACGACGGCCTGCCCTACCTGAACTACTCGTCCACCACGTGGCTGCTCGACGACGACCACACCCCGCTCGCCGCCGAGATGGGCTACTGGCGGATCGACCGTCCGACCGAGCCCGGCGACCGCGGCCCCGCGATGCTCCTGGGCGAGGGGCCCACGCCCTTCAGCACGGTCGAGAGCGTCGAGGCGCTCCGCAACACGACCGACGGCTTCGACGTCGAGGCCGCGATCATCCACCCGACGGGCGTCAACGAGCTCTACATCGGCCGTGTGCTGAAGGGCCGGATCGACCTGTCGACCGACGCCGTGCTGCGCTCGCCGAACGCGAAGGACTACTCCGCGGCGACCCGCCTGTACGGCCTGGTCGAGGGCAAGCTCTTCTGGGCGTGGGACATCGCCGCGCTCGGCCGTGAACTCACCTCGCACGCCTCGGGGCAGCTCGCGAAGGTCGACTGATGTCGGTGTTCGCCGCGCGGGACGGCTTCGTCGCGGCCGATTCGGTCGCCGCGCACTTCGGCAACCCGATCGGGGAACAGCGACTGCTGTCCCGCGGCCGCGCCGTCGTCGAGCTCGGTCTGGGTGTCGTCACGGTCTCCGGGCCGGACCGCCTGTCGTGGCTCAACTCGATCACCTCGCAGCAGCTCACCGGGTTGCCCACGGGCGTCAGCACCGAGACGCTCGTGCTCGACCAGGCCGGACGCGTCGAGCACGCGGCCCGGATCGTGGACGACGGTGCGACCGCCTGGCTGCTCTCCGAGCGCGCTGACGCGGCACCGCTCGCCGGCTGGCTCGACTCGATGCGCTTCATGCTCCGGGTCGAGGTCGCCGACCGTTCGGCCGACTTCGCCACCCTCGGCTGGCTCGGCGAGGCCGCGCCGTTCGCCTCCGTCGAACTGCCGGAACCGCCCGTCGCCGAGTGGGTCGACCCGTGGGGCGTCGTCACGCCCGGCGGGTGGGGCTACGCCGCTCAGGAGGCCCACCCCGGCTCCGACTGGACCCTCCGCATCGCCGTGGTCACCCCCGGCACCGCGGCCGCGATCGCCGCGTCGGACGTCCCCGTCGCGGGGCTCCTGGCGTACGAGGCGTTGCGGATCGCCGCCTGGCGACCGGTCCTGTCCGACGTCGACGAGCGGACGATCCCGCACGAGCTCGACTGGCTCCGCTCCGCCGTGCACCTGTCGAAGGGCTGCTACCGCGGGCAGGAGACCGTCGCCAAGGTCCACAACCTCGGGCACCCGCCGCGTCGGGCCGTACTGCTGCACCTGGACGGGTCCGACGGCGTGCTGCCGGCGCCCGGCACCCCGGTGCTGCTCGACGACAAGCCCGTCGGACGGCTGTCGGCGTCGGCGATCCACCACGAGCTCGGTCCGATCGGGCTCGCCGTGGTCAAGCGCTCCCTCGACCCCACTGCGACGCTGCGCCTCGAGGCCGACGACGTCGTGGTGACCGCGGCGCAGGAGACCATCGTCCCGCCCGAGGCCGGTGCGACGGCGAACGTCCCGCGCCTGCCCCGTCTCGGAGCCGTGAAGCGCTCCTAGCCTGCGCGTTGACGGTCGCAAGACACCGGTGTTCGCCGGTCGCACCGCGGTTCGCGGGTGTTCGGAGCGCGAACACCGGTGTTCTGCGCCGCTGCGTCAGGCGGGCTCGACGGCCGACCAGGGGACGCTGAGCTCGCCGAGCCGCCACCTGGTCACGCCGTGCAGCACCGGCCACCCGCGGCCGCGCATGCCGCGCACCGTGGCGATCCACCGCTGCCGGGGTCCGTACGTGCCGAGCGGAGCCGCGACCGCCCACGACAGGTCGAGGTCGCCGAGGAACGCGTGCACCCGTTCGCCGGGCACGTTGCGGTGGATCAGGGCCTTCGGCAGGCGCTCGGCGACGATCGAGGGCACGTCGAGCCCGGCGAGCCGCAGCGACACCGTGAAGGTCCGTGGCGCGACGTCGTCGAGCGTGACCCACGAGGCGACCCGGCCGACCTCGTTGCAGGTCCCCTCGACGAGCGCACCGCCGGGCTGCAGCCGGTCCTGCATGATCCGCCACGACCCGACCACCGCGGACTCGTCGTACTGCCGCAGCACGTTGAAGGCCCGGATGACGGCGGGTCGGCGCTGCCCGGGCGTCGGCGTCTCGAAGCCACCCAGGCGGAAGGTCACGCCGTCGCGGGTCCCGGCGTTCGCGAGCGCGACCCGCGAGGGCTCGATCTCGATGCCGGTCACCTCGACGTCCGGTCGGACGGCCGCCAGCCGGTCGCGGAGCTCGAGGGTGGTGGTCGGCGATGCCCCGTAGCCGACGTCGGCGACGAGCGGGTCGTCCGTCCGGCGCAGCACCGGCAGGGTCGCGATCCACCGGTCGACGCGGCGGAGCCGGTTGTACCCGGTCGTCCCGCGCGTCACGTTCCCGATGGGCATGCGTCAAGGGTACGGGGCCGGTACCGCTCGGTAGACTCGGAGGCATGACCTCCACGCTCGTCCTGCTCCGTCACGGCAACAGTGACTGGAACCAGAAGAACCTGTTCACCGGTTGGGTCGACGTCCGGCTCAGCGAGCTGGGCGAGAAGGAGGCGAAGCGCGCCGGCGACCTCATCGCCGAGTCCGGCATCGTCCCCGACGTCCTGTACACCTCGCTCCTGACCCGCGCGATCCAGACCGCGGACATCGCGCTGCTGCAGGCCGACCTGGCCTGGCTGCCGGTGAAGCGCGACTGGCGCCTCAACGAGCGCCACTACGGCGCCCTGCAGGGCAAGGACAAGGCCCAGACCCTGGCCGAGTACGGCGAGCAGCAGTTCATGGAGTGGCGCCGCTCGTTCGACGTCCCGCCGCCGCCCATCGCAGACGGAGCCGAGTGGTCGCAGTCCGGTGACCGCCGCTACGCCGAGCTCGGCGACCAGCTGCCCCGGACCGAGTCGCTCAAGCTCGTGATCGACCGCCTGCTGCCGTACTGGGAGTCCGACATCACGAAGGACCTCGCCGCCGGCAAGACCGTGCTCGTCACTGCCCACGGCAACTCGCTGCGTGCGCTCGTGAAGCACCTCGACGGCATCTCCGACGACGACATCGCCGGTCTGAACATCCCGACCGGCATCCCGCTGGTGTACGAGCTCGACGACGACTTCACGCCGACGAAGCCCGCGTACTACCTGGACCCCGAGGCCGCCGCTGCCGGCGCCGCCGCCGTGGCCGCCCAGGGCGCCAAGAAGTAGCGCCCACGCAGAACGCCCCGTCCGGCATCCGGGCGGGGCGTTGGTGCGTGTGCCGTGCTTCCCGGAAGCGACAGTGGGCCGCCAACGTTCCGCCGACTCCTGTCGCTCTGCCAGGAGGAACGGATCGCCCCGTCGACGACGTGTCGCTCCGGCAGCACGGTCGGCTCGACGAGCCGTGGCTGGTCAGACGAAGTGCGACGCGATCTCCTGCACCAGGGCCCCGACGTCGTAGGGCTTCGTGGTGTCGACCCGGATCACCGGGACACCGGCGAGCCCGACCGGGTGCGCGTCGTCGCCGTGCTCGTCCCAGAAGGCCAGCACGTCGGCCATGTCCCCGTGCACCTCGTGCCGCACCGGCACGGTGCCCGGGTCGTACCGGTCCCGCAGCCGCTGCTCGGCGGCGGCGCGGTCCGTGTCGCACCACACCTCGACGGCGCGCGGCGACCCGGCGGAGGCGAGCCCGGCCTCCAGGCGGTCCCGGTCGCGGGACGGCAGCCAGACGGCGTCGAGGACGACCCCGTTCTCGACGGCCCGGGCCATGGACCACATCGTGTCCATGGCGATGCCGCCGAGCGGACGCGAGGCGATCATCGGGCCGACGACGTCGGCCAGGGGCTCCTTGATGCGGTCCTTCGACAGGAACGGGCAGCCGAGCACCTCGGCGAGTGCCGTGCCGATCGTGCTCTTGCCGGAACCGGGCATGCCGTTGACGATGATCGCGACCTGGGCCATGCCACGATCCTCGCAGACCGATCGGGTCGGGTCAGACCGCCGCGGTCGAGGTGGACGCGCCGGTCCAGTCGCCGGTCGCCAGGTACTCGACCTTCTTCGCGATCGAGACCGCGTGGTCGGCGAAGCGCTCGTGGTAGCGGGAGGCCAGGGTGGCGTCGACCGTGTCGATCGGGCCGCCCTTCCAGGCCTCGCCGAGCACGAAGTCGAAGACGCTGGCGTGCAGCTCGTCGACGGCGTCGTCCTCGTCGCGGATCTCGGCCGACAGTGCGATGTCCTCGGTGGCGAGCAGGCGCGTGAGCTTCTGCGCCATCGCGACGTCGTGCTTGCCCATCTCCTTGAAGGTGCTGCGGAGGCCCTTCGGCACGACCTTCTCGGGGAAGCGCTGGCGGGCGAGCTGCGCGATGTGCTCGGCCATGTCTCCCATGCGCTCGAGCGAGGAGCTGACGCGCAGGGCGGTGACGACGACGCGCAGGTCGCGGGCCACCGGCGCCTGGCGGGCCAGGATGTCGATCGCGATCTCGTCGAGGCTGTTCGCAGCGAGGTCGATCTTCTCGTCGTCGGCGATCACCTCTTCGGCGAGGGCGACGTCGGAGTCGCCGAAGGCCTGCGTGGCTCGGGTGATGGCGGACTCGACGAGCCCGGCGATCTCGGTCAGTCGCTCCTGGACGTCCTGGAGTTCCTGCTGGAAGACTTCGCGCATGGGGGAGTACCTCTCTCTGCGTACCGGACGAGTGTCGTCAGCGCAGGTGAACGAACGGTGACGCGGGGCTGAACGCTTCGCGTTCTGGCCTTCCGCGGACGGTGAACGGTACCGGAACCCCGCATGACCATCCCTACACTGGCGGCATGGACAACGCGTGGCTCGTGCCACTGTCGATGCTCCTCGGCGGGGTCTTCGGCGCGGGCGTCGTGGTGCTGATCATCACCGCCGAGCGCACGGCACGTGCTGCCGACGTGGCGGAGCGGACCCTGCCGGACGGTGTCGCAGCGGTCATCTCGACGATGCACAACCCGGCGGTCGTCATCGACCCGTCGAACACCGTCGTCGCGGCATCGCCCCAGGCACTCACCGCGGGGCTCGTCGTGCGCCGACGTCTGGTGCACCAGGAACTGCTCGGCCTGATCGACCGGGTGCGCAAGAGCGGGGAGATGGGGGCGGAGGACCTCGAGCTGCCACGCGGCCGCCACGGGGAGCTCATCGGCTACCTCAGCTTCCGCGCGGCCCAGCTGGGCAACCGGTACGTCCTGCTCACCGCGGACGACCTGACCGAGAGCCGCCGCATCGACGAGGTCCGCCGCGACTTCGTCGCCAACATCTCGCACGAGCTGAAGACCCCGATCGGTGCCATCGGGCTGCTGTCGGAGACGCTCGTGCTCGCCGCCGACGACCCCGCGCACGTCAAGAAGTTCGCCGCGCAGCTCATCACCGAGTCCGAGCGGCTCGGGGCGCTGACGAAGGACATCATCGAGCTGTCCCGCCTGCAGTCGGTCGACGCGCTCGAGAACAGCGAGGAGACCGGCATCGACAAGATCGTGCAGGCCGCCATCGACGGCAACGAGGTCGTCGCCCGCGCCCGGTCGATCGAGATCATCCGCGCCAAGAAGTCGAAGCTGCGGGTGATGGGCGACCCGGGCCTGCTGCAGGTCGCGGTGTCGAACCTCATCGCCAACGCGGTGAAGTACTCGCCGGACGGCACCCGCGTCGGTGTGGGCGTCCGGTCGTCGAAGGGCTTCGTCGAGATCGCCGTCACCGACCAGGGTGTCGGCATCCCCGAGGCCGACCTCGACCGCGTCTTCGAACGGTTCTACCGTGTCGATCCCGCACGGTCGCGCGCCACCGGGGGCACCGGCCTCGGGCTCGCGATCGTCAAGCACGTCGTCAGCAACCACGGTGGTGACGTGCGCGTCTGGTCGCAGTCCGGCAAGGGCTCGACCTTCACCATCCGTCTGCCCGAGGCAGATCCCGAACTGACCACAGCCCTCGAAGAGCAACTGGAAGAGCAGCCATCGTGACCAAGATCCTCATCGTCGACGACGAGCCGGCCCTGAGCGAGCCCCTGGAGTTCCTGCTGCAGCGTGAGGGGTACGAGACCTCCGTCGCTGCCGACGGCGTGACAGCGCTGTCGAAGTTCGACACGGAGAACCCCGACCTGGTGCTCCTCGACCTCATGCTGCCGGGCCTGAGCGGCACCGAGGTGTGCCGGCAGATCCGGACCCGCTCGAACGCGCCGATCATCATGCTGACCGCGAAGGACTCGGAGGTGGACATCGTCGTCGGGCTCGAACTCGGCGCCGACGACTACGTCACGAAGCCGTACTCCACGCGGGAGCTCCTGGCCCGGATCCGTGCGGTGCTCCGCCGGCGTACCGAGGACGACCCGGCCGACAGCGGCATCCTGCAGGTCGGCGGCATCCGGATGGACGTCGAGCGCCACACGGTGTCCGTCGACGGGTCCGAGACGCCGATGCCGCTCAAGGAGTTCGAGCTCCTCGAGCTGCTGCTCCGGAACGCCGGCCGCGTGCTGACCCGTGGTCAGCTCATCGACCGGGTCTGGGGGTCCGACTACTTCGGCGACACCAAGACCCTCGACGTGCACATCAAGCGCATCCGCTCGAAGATCGAGCGGGTCCCGTCGACCCCCGAGATCCTGGTGACGGTCCGCGGTCTCGGCTACCGCATCGAGGCGTAGGCCCCGCGACCGGTCACGACTCACCGCGCGTCGTCCTGGGAGTGGTCGCAAGTCGTCGCCTCCGGCGCCTTGCAGTGACGGTTCGTGACCACTCGACGAGTGGTCTGCGACGAGTCATGACCGGGCCGCGCGCGAGGGCGCGCGCGACGGCTGGCGACGGCTGGCGACGGCTGGCGACGGCTGGTGTGTGCACCGCACGGACAGGAGGCCCGGTGCCGGTCCCTGGGACCGGCACCGGGCCTCCCGGTCTGCAGTGGTCGAGCGTCGCGTCAGCGCGTCAGCGCGGACGGACTACTGGCCGTCCGTCGGCGTGGCCGTCGGGGTCGAGGTCGGCAGCGTGACCGTGTCGGTCGGCTCCGGGGTCGGGCTCGGCGCGAGGGTCTGGTACTCCTCCTGCGAGCTGGTCAGCACCGGCACGTTCGCCGAGGTGCCCTCGGCGTCGGGGTAGCTGAAGTAGACCTTGACGAGCGACCCGGGCTTCGCGTCCGCGTTGTCGAACACGATCGGCTCGGCGTCGGCGGCGGTGGTGCCCTGGGTGGTGTCGCCCTCTTGCACGCTCGACTCGGCGTCGCTGCCCGCACCCGCTGCCATGGCGAGGTCGACGTGGCTGTTCGCCGGCACGTCGACGGTCCGGGTGTCGCCGCCGATCTCGATCGAGACGGTGTAGTCGTCCTGGTCGTCGTTGTTCACGAGCGTGCCGATGAAGCGGGCGCTCTCACCGTCGTCCGAGATCAGCAGGGCGTTCCGCACGTCGACCTTGCCGGTCGAGACGTCCACGCCGTCGGTGATCTGCTTGATGTCGACGGTGTGGGCCGGCGACATGAACTCGCACCCGGTGGCGCCGAGCGCGATGGTTGCCGCAACGGCGACGGACACGAGTACCCGAGGTCGCAAGAGATTCCTCCGTAAGTCACGATGAGGACCGGGCGGTCCCCGCGCCCATCCTAGCGATCACCGGGAGGGGTGAGCGTTGAGGGTCCCCTTACCGGAACGGCCCTTGTGGTAAACTGGAGGTCTGGGAACGGAGCCTGATACATGCAATTCGAGGTCGGCGAGACCGTCGTCTACCCCCATCACGGGGCGGCAACCATCTCTGAAGTCAAGACTCGCGTCATCAAGGGCGAGGAAAAGGTCTACCTGAAGCTGCGGGTGACGCAGGGCGACCTGACGATCGAGGTCCCGGCGGACAACGTCGACCTGGTCGGCGTCCGCGACGTGATCGGCAAGGAAGGGCTCGACAAGGTGTTCGAGGTCCTCCGGGCGCCGTTCACGGAAGAGCCCACGAACTGGTCACGCCGGTACAAGGCGAACCTCGAGAAGCTCGCTTCCGGTGACGTCATCAAGGTGTCCGAGGTCGTCCGCGACCTCTGGCGGCGCGATCAGGACCGCGGGCTCTCCGCGGGTGAGAAGCGGATGCTGGCCAAGGCCCGGCAGATCCTGATCTCCGAGCTCGCGTTGGCCGAGAAGACCGACGAGGACAAGGCATCGACCGTCCTCGACGAGGTCCTGGCCTCCTGAACGCTGAACCACTGAGCGCGACAGCACGAACGACGACCGCACGGTTCCCCGACGGGGTGGACCGGGCGGTCGTCGTCGTTGCAGCGGGGTCCGGCACCCGGCTCGGCATCGGGACGGCGAAGGCGTTCGTGCCCGTGGCCGGTTCGCTGATGCTCGCGCGGGCACTCGAGCCCCTGTTCGCGTTGCCGTCGCCGACGCTCGTCGTCGTGGTCGCACCGGCGTCGCACCTGGACGAGTGCCGGCAGGTGGTCGGTTCCGTCGCGGGTGCTGCGGTCGCGTACACGGCCGTCGTGGCCGGAGGCGCGGATCGCCACGGTTCGGTCGAGGCCGGCCTGGCCGTGCTGCCGGACTCCGTCACCACGGTGCTCGTGCACGACGCGGCACGGTGCCTGACACCCGCGGCGCAGTTCGCGCGGGTGTTCGACGCCGTCGCCGCCGGGGACGGTGCGGGCGTCGTGCCGGCACTCCCCGTCACGGACACCGTGAAGCGCGTCGACGGTGACGTCGTCGTCGAGACCGTCGACCGTGCCGCACTCGTCGGGGTGCAGACGCCGCAGGGCTTCCCCCTCGCCGCACTCCGGCGGGCGTACGCGGTGTCGTCGCAGTCCGAGACGGACGATGCCGGCGTGTTCCAGGCCGTCGGGGGCACCGTCCGGTTCGTGCCGGGTGACGCCGACGCCTTCAAGATCACGACGCCGTGGGACCTCGGCCGGGCCGAGTCGATCGTGCGGGCGCGGTCCGAAGCCGGTGCTGGTGCTGGTGCCGGTGCGGCGGGTGCTGGCCAGGCGGACGCCGTCGCGGTCCGACTCGGGCTCGGGGTGGACGTGCACGCCTTCGACGACGCCTCGCCCTGCCGCGTCGGGCTGCTCGACTTCCCCGGCGAACCCGGGCTCTCCGGCCACAGCGACGGCGACGCGGTGGCGCACGCGGTGTGCGACGCCCTGCTCTCCGCCGGGGGCCTCGGCGACATCGGCGGCCGCTTCGGCACCGCCGACCCGCAGTACGCCGGCGCCACGGGCGACGTCTTCGTCCGCGGCGCGGTCGCGCTGCTCGCCGACGCGGGGCTCGTGCCGGTGTCGGTCACCGTGCAGGTCATCGGGAACCGGCCGCGCATCGGTCGTCGCCGTGACGAGATGCAGGACGCCCTGTCCGCCGTGGTCGGCGCACCCGTGGCGGTGTCCGGCACCACGACGGACGGACTCGGGTTCACCGGCCGCGGTGAGGGGCTCGCCGCGATCGCCACCGCGCTCGTGCGTCCCTCCTGAAACCGCGGCCCCGCGCCGATTAGGGTTGAGGCGTGACCGTTCGCCTCTACGACTCCCGCGCCGCAGCCGTCGTCGACCTCGTGCCCCTGGTCGACGGACACGTGAGCGTCTACGTCTGTGGGCCGACGGTGCAGTCGTCGCCGCACATCGGGCACCTGCGGTCCGCGCTGGTCTACGACATCTGGCGCCGGTGGCTCACCCACCGCGGGTACCGGGTGACCCTGGTGCGCAACGTCACCGACATCGACGACAAGGTCCTCGACCTGGCTGCCGGCACGGACGAAGCGTGGTTCGCACGCGCCTACCGGGTCGAGCTCGAGTTCACCGCCGCGTACAACGCCCTCGGCATCCTGCCCCCGACCTACGAGCCGCGGGCCACGGCGAGCGTGCCGCAGATGCACGAGATCATCCAGCGTCTCATCGATCGCGGGCACGCCTACGCCGCCGACGACGGCTCGGGCGACGTCTACTTCGACACCGGCAGCTGGGCCGACTACGGGGTGCTCACCCGGCAGCGGCGCGAGGACATGGTCGAGGCTGCCGACGCCGATCCGCGTGGCAAGCGCGACGCCCGTGACTTCGCGCTCTGGAAGGGTGCGAAGCCCGGCGAACCGTCGACCGCCAACTGGGACTCCCCGTGGGGCGCCGGCCGTCCGGGCTGGCACATCGAGTGCTCGGCGATGTCACGTCGGTACCTCGGCCCCGCGTTCGACATCCACGGCGGCGGGCTCGACCTGCGCTTCCCGCACCACGAGAACGAGCTCGCGCAGTCCACGGCCGCCGGGGACCCGTTCGCGTCGTACTGGCTGCACAACGGCCTGGTGACGGTCGAGGGGCAGAAGATGTCGAAGTCGCTCGGCAACTCGATCTTCGCCGCGGACTTCATCGGATCTGCTCGTCCCGCGGTCGTCCGGTACTTCCTCGGCGCCGCCCACTACCGCTCGTCGATCGACCACCACGAGGGCTCCCTGGCCGAGGCCGAGGCGGCGTACGACCGCATCGCCGGGTTCCTGGAGCGCGCCGAGCCCCGGCTCGAGGGCGTCCACCTCACCGATGCCCCATCCGTGCCCGAGGCCTTCGCCGCGGCCATGGACGACGACCTCTCCGTGCCCCAGGCCCTGGCCGTGCTGCACGAGACCGTGCGCACCGGCAACGCCGCCCTGGACGCCGACGATGCGGAAACGCTCGGGACCGCGTACCATCAGGTGGCTGCGATGGTGGAGGTGCTCGGCATCGACCCGCGAGCCGCCCACTGGTCGGGCGGCGGCCACGACACCTCGGCAGGCCCGCTCGCCGCCCTCGTCGAACGCCTCGTGCAGGAGCGCGCGGACGCCAGGGCAGCACGGGACTTCACCGCGGCCGACCGCGTGCGCGACGACCTCGCCGCCGCGGGCATCACGATCGAGGACACGCCGTCCGGAACACGCTGGAGCATCGCCTGAACACGGCAGTGCCGAACAGGAGCTACGCATGAAGAACGTCTCGGGAAGCAAGAAGGGTCGGCCCGGCGCCGTCCGCGCCGGTCGCAAGGGCAACAAGCAGGTCGGTTCCGGCGGACAGGGCGCGCAGGCGCTCGAGGGCCGCAAGCCGACCCCGAAGGCCGAGGACCGCCCGTACCACCCCGCGGGCAAGCGCAAGGCCGCGAAGGACCGCTTCGAGGCAGCCAAGGGTCGGCACGGTTCCTCGAGCACCCCGCAGGGTCGCACCGGCCGTCCGCCGGCACGCAAGACCGACGACTCCGAGCTGGTGACCGGGCGCAACTCGGTGCTCGAGGCGCTGCGCACGAAGACCCCGTCGTCGACGCTCTACATCGCGTCGCGCATCGAGGTCGACGACCGTGTGAAGGAGATCCTCGCGCTCGCGAACCACCGTGGCGTGCCGATCATCGAGCTCATGCGTCCCGAGCTCGACCGCATCACCGGGCACGACAGCGTGCACCAGGGAGTCGCCCTCAAGGTGCCGGCGTACCAGTACGCCGTGTCCGAGGACATCGTCGAGCAGGCGTTCTCGCGCGACCAGGTCCCGCTGCTCGTCGCCCTCGACGGCATCACGGACCCCCGCAACCTCGGTGCGATCATCCGCTCGACCGCGGCCTTCGGTGGACACGGCGTCATCGTGCCGCAGCGTCGCTCGGTCGGTGTGACGGCGTCGGCGTGGAAGACCTCGGCCGGTGCCGCGGCCCGCACCCCCGTCGCGATGGCCCCGAACCTGACGCAGACCCTGAAGTCGCTCAAGTCGATGGGCCTGTTCGTCCTCGGCCTCGACGGCGACGGTGACGTGGAGCTCGACGGCCTCGAGCTCGCCGACCGCCCGATCGTGATCGTCGTCGGTTCCGAGGGCAAGGGCCTGTCGCGCCTGGTCACCGAGACCTGCGACGCCATCGTGTCGATCCCGATCTCGAGCGCCACCGAGTCCCTGAACGCCGGCATCGCCGCGAGCGTCACCCTGTGGGAGGTCGCGCGGCGCCGCCGCACCGCGTAGCCCCGGCGCTTCGTCCGCAGCAACGGTCGCCTCCCCTCGTGGGAGGCGGCCGTTCCTGCGTGCGGCGCCGACCGGGGCAGGCCCGACGGGTCAGGACACGTCGGATGATGCCCGCCGTGTGGTCACGAGTCGTCGCTGCGCGACGCCGCAGGCGACGGTTCGTGACCGGCCGACGTGCACCTGTGGGGTGTCGTGACCGCTCGACGTCCAACGGCACCACCGGCGGTGCAGGTGACGGTCTGGAGGGCCGGCACCGGTCTCCGGGACGCACGCCGGGCCTCCAGGCGGTCGCGTTCTCGAACCCCGAGCGGCCACGACCCGTCGGCGGGTGTCGGCCGTGTGGTCACGCGTCGTCGCTGCGCGACGCCGCCGGCGACGGTCTGTGACCAGTCGGCACCCACCCGGCGGGGCGTCGTGACCGACCGGGGACCGCGTCAGACGGTGGCGCGCCAGTCGTCCACGTCGTCGGACTCGTCGGACTCATCGGCGGCGTCGTCGTCGAGCACCGGGATCGGCACGGTGATCGACGAGGTCGGCGGGTTGATGAGCAGGCGCTCGTCGCGACGGTGGCGGAGCACGTCGTTGATGTACGCGGTCGTGGCCTCTGGCAGGGAGACGGAACGCTCCTCCTGCTGGGACATGAACCAGCGGTGCTCGAGCAGCTCGTGGAACACCTCGGCGGGTTCGAGCCGACCGCGCAGGTCACGGGGGATCGACCGGACGACGGGCTCGAAGACCCGTGAGACCCACTCGTGCGCCACCATCTCCTCGTCGAGTTCGTCACGGCCGTTGCGGGCACGGTACGAGTCGAGGTCGTTGAGCAGGCGCCGGGCCTGGTTCTCGCCGGCGTCGAGCCCGGTGAGCCGCAGCAGTCGGCGCTGGTGGTGCCCGGCGTCGACGACCTTCGGCTGGATCCGGACCTGCGAGCCGCCCTCGGTCGTGTGGATCGACAATTCTTCGATGTCGAAGCCCAGCTCGTTCAGGCGCTCCACGCGGTCGTTGATGCGCCAGCGTTCCTTGATGTCGAACTGCTCGGTGCCGGTGAGCTCGGTCCAGAGCGTGCGGTACTGGGCGACGATGCGGTTCGAGACGTCCACGGGGTCGGCGTTCTCGTCGAGCCGTCCGCCGGCCTCCAGGTCGAGGAGCTCGCCGGCGATGTTCACGCGGGCGACCTCGAGGTCGTTCTCGCGCTGGCCGTTCGACAGCCCGCCGGGGTAGAGCTTGCCGGTCTCCGCGTCGACCAGGTACGCGGCGAAGGCGCCGGCGTCGCGACGGAACAGCGTGTTCGACAGGGACACGTCGCCCCAGTAGAAGCCGATGACGTGCAGGCGGACGAGCAGCAGCGCGAGGGCGTCGACCAGACGGGTGGCGGTCTCCGGGCGCAGCGTCTGCGAGTAGAGCGCACGGTAGGGCAGCGAGAACCGCAGGTGACGAGTCACGAGCACAGGGTGCAGTGGTTCACCGTCGGCATCGGCGCGGTTCGTGATGACCGCGACCGGGTCCACACACGGCACGTCCATGCGCTGCAGGGTCCGGAGCATCTCGTACTCGGACCGGGCGACCTCTTCGCCGGTCTCCTTCACCGCGGCGACGTACCCGCTCAGGTGCACGAACCGCACGAGGTGCCGTGAGATGCCCTTCGGCAGCGCGACGATCGTGTCGTCGGGCCAGTCGGCGAGCGGCAGGTCCCACGGCAGGTCGAGCAGGCCGGGGTCGACGGTGGCGGCGGTGATGGACATCGAGTCGGGCACGGTGGTTCCTCTGGTGTCGGGGACAGCCGAGAGCCCGCGTCCGGCCTGGTGAGGCGGGCGCGGGCTCTCGGGGGAGTGCGCTGGTTACGCGCTGACGACGGCCTTGTCGTCGAGGCGGTCGCCCGACTCGGTGTCGAAGGCGTGCACGTGGCCCTGCTTCGGCGTGATGACGATCGTGTCACCGATCGACGGGTGCGCACGACCGTCGACGCGGGCGACGATGTCGGCGCGCTGGCCGTTCACGTCGGCGTGACCGTAGAGGTAGCCGTCGGCGCCGAGCTCCTCGACGACGTCGACCGTGACGGGCAGGCCCTCGCCGGACTGCGACACGACGACGTCCTCGGGGCGGATGCCGACCGTGATCTGTGCGGCACGGGCGTTCGACAGGGTGTCGCGGTCGATCGCGTGGTTGAGCGTGCCGAACTTGATGCCGCCCTCGATGACGTCGGCGGGCAGCAGGTTCATGGCCGGCGAACCGATGAAGCCGGCGACGAACACGTTGTTCGGCTTCTCGTACAGGTCGCGCGGGGTGCCGACCTGCTGCAGGATGCCGTCCTTGAGCACCGCGATGCGGTCACCCATGGTCAGTGCCTCTGTCTGGTCGTGCGTGACGTAGACCGTGGTGACGCCGAGACGACGCTGCAGCGACGCGATCTGCGTGCGGGTCTGGACGCGGAGCTTGGCGTCGAGGTTCGACAGCGGCTCGTCCATGAGGAACACCTGCGGCTGACGGACGATCGCACGGCCCATCGCGACACGCTGACGCTGACCACCGGAGAGCGCCTTCGGCTTGCGGCCGAGGTAGTCCTCGAGGTCGAGGAGCTTGGCGGCTTCCTGCACGCGGGTGGCGCGCTCTTCCTTGCCGACGCCGGCGATCTTGAGCGCGAAGCCCATGTTCTCGGCGACGGTCATGTGCGGGTACAGCGCGTAGTTCTGGAACACCATCGCGATGTCGCGGTCCTTCGGCGGGACGTCCGTGACGTCGCGGTCGCCGATGCGGATCTGACCGGAGTTGACCTCTTCGAGGCCGGCCAGCATGCGGAGCGAGGTGGACTTGCCGCAGCCCGAGGGGCCGACGAGGACGAGGAACTCGCCGTCGGCGACGTCCAGGTCGAGGGAGTCGACCGCGGGACGGTTGCCTCCGGGGTAGAGACGGGTTGCCTTGTCATAGGTGACGGACGCCATGAGCGTTCGGTCCTTCCTTCACCGGCAGGTACGTGCCGGACGATCCGAGTGAAGCGGTGTGCCCGTACGGGCCCCGGACAGTCGTCGTCGACTGTCGAGCTTCATACAACACGAGTTCACCCGGGTGCGCCAGTGTTTTCCCCCTTGGTCGGCTGCTTCCCAGAGCGCCCCACTACAATCGCCGGGTCCGTCCGCCGAGCAGGGGAACGCCGAGCGGACACCGATCAGGAGGACGACGCACCGATGAACAACCGCCCCGAGGGTGCTGCCCGCGCCGCGCGGAACGAGCGCCGTGAAGCCGCCCGCCAGCGAGCCCAGCGTGCCCGGACCCAGCAGAAGCGACGCCAGCGCGGTGTCCGGCTCGGACTGCAGATCGGGCTCGGGGTCGTGCTCCTCGCCGCCGCGACGATCGTCACGCTCGTCCTCGTCGACTCCGTGAAGCCCGCCGGGCCCGGACCGTCGACGATGTCGCAGGGCGGCATCACGATCGGACAGGACCTGAAGCCGGTCACCGCGTCCGCATCCGGATCGGCCTCTGCCGCCCCGAGCAACACCGAGACCGACGGTGCCGGGACCGTCCGGATCACCCTGTACGTCGACTACCTCTGCCCCGGCTGCGGCCAGTTCGAGCGGGCCAACGGTGACTACATCAAGGACCTGGTCGACTCCGGGGCGGCCACGGTCGACATCCACCCGGTCGCGATCCTGTCGAACCGCTCGCAGGGCACGAAGTACTCGCTCCGCGCCGCGAACGCCGCTGCCTGCGTCGCCGAGCACTCGCCGAACCAGTTCTACGCGGTCAACCAGGCGCTCTTCGCGAAGCAGCCGGACGAGGGCACGGCGGGCCTGACGGACGCGGAGCTCACCGACGTCGTCACGGGTGTGCAGGGACTCCAGGAGCGCAGCGCCGTCCGGAGCTGCATCACCGACCAGGACTACGCCAAGTGGGTGGACGAGCAGACGTCGAAGGTGTCCGACGGCACCATCCCCGGGTCGACGCTCAAGGAGTTCCCCGGCACGCCGCTCGTGCTCGTGAACGGCCAGCGGTACGAACTGACCTCGCCGGTCACGAACGACGACTTCCGCACCTTCGTGGTGACGGCCGCCGGGACGACCGACGCGACCCCGACGCCCACCCCGAGCGCGACCCCGACGCCCACGCCGACCAAGCGCTGACGTCCGGACGAGCGCTGACGTCCGGACGAGCGCTGACGCGCTGACCACGGGTAGGAGGCCCGGTGCCGGCTGGCACCGGGCCTGACGTCCGCAACGGCGCGGCTACAGGGCCGAACCCGGGATGCTCAGGGTGTCGCAGTGCGTCGCACCCTGCTGGTAGCCCCGCAGGAACCAGCGCTGCCGCTGCTCGCTCGACCCGTGCGTGAACGAGTCCGGGTCGACGCGGCCGGTCGCACGCTCCTGGATGCTGTCGTCGCCCACCGCACTCGCCGCCGACAGGGCGTCCGTGATCTGTGTCCGGGTGATCGGCTCGAAGAAGGTCTCGCCGTCCGCGTCCTCGGTGGTCGCGGCGTCGCCGACCCAGGCCCCGGCGTAGCAGTCCGCCTGCAGCTCGACGCGGACACTGTCCGACGACGCCCCCGTGCCGGAGCGGTCGGTGCTCGCGAAGGACCCCTGCAGCTGCTGGATGTGGTGCCCCCACTCGTGCGCGACGACGTACATCTGCGCGAGCGGACCGCCTGACGAGCCGTACTGCGACTGCAGGTCGTCGTAGAACGCGGTGTCCAGGAAGACCGCCCGGTCCGGCGGGCAGTAGAACGGGCCGGTCGCGGCGGACGCCTGCCCGCACGCGGTGTCGGTGGAGTCCTGGAACAGGAAGAACTCCGGCGAGGTGTAGGAGATGCCGAGGGATCGTGCCTCGGACGTCCAGTAGGCGTCGAGGGACTCGGCTGCGCCCTCCATCCGGCACTCGACGCGCAGGTTGGCATCCCGCCCGGTCCGGCACTCGGGGGCGGCGTCGGCGGACTCGCCCCCCTGCTGGATCGTCGTCAGACCGTTGCCGCCGCCGACGATCCCGCTCAGGTCGACCCCCGTGAACTGCAGGATCAGGAACACCACGACGGCGCCGACACCCACGGCACCACCGCCGATCGCCGTGGTGCGACCCCGCCGCTTGACCTTGCCGCCCCGGAGCCGAGCATCGTCGTTGAACGTCATGGCCCCGAACCTACCGATCAGCGGCCCCGCGTACCGTCGGCGGCGTCGGCCACCCCGACACCTGACGTACACCTGTCGTACAACCGGAAGGAACCGCACGATGGCCACTCCCATCAGCACCGTGATGAGCCCCGCCCGCTACGTCCAGGGCAAGGACGCGATCACCCGCGTCGGCGAGTTCATCGCCCCGATCGGCAAGCGGCCCCTGATCGTCGCCGACGACGTGGTCTGGGGCATCGTCGAGACCGCCGTCACCGAGAGCTTCCGGTCCGCCGACCTGGCCGTCGAGCGTGTCGGGTTCGGCCGCTTCGCCACCCCCGAAGCCGTCGACGAGCTCGTCGAGCAGATCGCCGCGAAGGACGCCGACGTCATCGTGGGACTCGGCGGCGGCTCCGCCATCGACGCCGCGAAGGCCGCCGGACACCTGGCCGGCATCCGGTGGGCGAGCGTCCCGACGGCCGCGTCCACCGACGCCCCCACCTCGGCGCTCGCCGTCATCTACACCGCCGAGGGCGAGTTCATCGAGTACCGCTTCTTCCCGCACAACCCGGACCTCGTGCTCATCGACACCAGGCTCGTCGCCAACGCCCCGGTGCAGTTCCTGGTCGCGGGCATCGGCGACGCGCTGGCGACCTGGGTCGAGGCCCGTGCCGCGAAGCGTGCCAACGCCGACACCATGGCCGGCGGCCTGCAGACCCAGACCGGCGTCGCGCTGGCCGACCTGTCGTGGAGGCTCCTGCACGAGAACGCCCTGCAGGCCATCGAGGCCGTCACGGCCAAGGTCGTCACCCCCGCGCTCGAGAAGGTCGTCGAGGCGAACACGCTGCTGTCCGGCCTGGGGTTCGAGTCGGGCGGGCTCGCCGCCGCCCACGCGATCCACAACGGGCTGACCGCCGCTCCGCAGGCCCACGGCCTGGCGCACGGGCAGAAGGTCAACATCGGCACGATCGCGCAGCTCGTGCTCGAGGGGGCCCCGGCGGAGGAGATCGAGGACTTCGTCGTCTTCACCACGAAGGTCGGCCTGCCGAACACCCTGACCGAGATCGGCCTGACGGTGGACGACCGCGACGTGCTGCAGGCCGTGGCCGAGGCCGCGACGGCGGAGGGCGAGACCATCCACAACATGCCGTTCCCCGTCACGCCGGAGCTCGTGGTCGACGCCCTGGTCGCGATCGAGGGCATCGCGCGCAGCATCCGCGCCGAGCACGGTCTGCCGGAGCCCGTGCTGTACGAGCACCACTGACCCCGGCGCGGGATCAGGTGCGGATCAGCGGTTCCATCGTCGCCAGGTCCGCACCGATCCCGACGTCGACGAGTTCGATCCGACCCGCGAGGGTGGCGGCGGGTCCGGTCAGCAGTCCGGCCTTCACGCCGCCGAACGTGACGGTGACGTCGGCGTGCAGGACGTGGTCGTCCGCGACGCCGCCGGTGTCCACGTCGACGCCGCTCGGCACGTCGACCGCGACGACGAACGGCGCGCGCTGGTCGCGGGCGAGCTCGCGGATCGCGTCCACGACCTCGCGGGCGGGGGACCGCAGTGCGGTCGCGCCGTGCACCCCGATGCCGAGGATGCCGTCGAGCACCAGGTCGGCCTCGAGTGCCGCCTCGGTCGCGACGGCGGCCAGGCGCTCGCCGTCGCTCCGGCCGGCTGCCCGCAGGATGTCGGCCGCTCCGCCCGCGTTCGGTCCCGAGGTGCCGGACGCGCCGTCGAGCAGACGGGCGCCGGCGTCCAGCGCCGCTGCCAGGCCGGCCGCGTGGACACGGGAGCCGACGCGCAGGACCGCCACGTGCCTCCCGGCCGCTGCCAGGCGAGCACCCGCGAACAGGGCGTCCCCGCCGTTGTCGCCGCTGCCCGCCAGCACAAGGACCGATCCCGGCCCGTCGACCGGCCGCACGGCCGGGTCGTCCAGCAGGTCGCCGACGATGCGCGCGAGCCCTGCGGCGGCTCGCTGCATGAGCGGTTCCCCCGCGTCGAGGTGGGGGCGTTCCGCCGCCCGGATCTGATCGCCGCCGTAGCCGTCCATGGCGACCACACTGCCCCGATACGCTGGAGAGGACATGTCACTCGTCCCCGAAGCGCCCCGCCCCCGGTTCGTGATGTCGCCCGACGGGCTGCGACTCGCGACCTACGACTTCGGCGACCCCGACGCCCCGGCCGTCATCGCGGTGCACGGGTTCGCCTCCGGCGCGGTGCTCAACTGGCACGCATCGGGCTGGACGCGACACCTGGTCCGTGCCGGCTACCGCGTGCTGGCGCTCGACCAGCGGGGGCACGGCGCGAGCGCGAAGCCGCACGACCCGGGTGCCTACTCGATGGACCTGCTCGTCGCCGACGTCACCACGGTCATCGACACGTACCTGCTCGACGACGTCGCGTACCTCGGCTACTCGCTCGGCGCCCGCGTCGGCTGGCACACCGCCGAACGCCTGCCCGGCCGGATCTCGCGAGCGGTCTTCGGCGGGATCCCGGACGCCGACCCGATGCGTCGCGTCCGCGTCGACCAGGCGAAGGCCTACATCGCCGACGGCACCCCGATCGAGGACCGCGTGACGAACGGCTACCTGACGATGGCGGGCAACGTCGAGGGCAACGACCTCGGCGCGCTCGTGGCCATGGTCGAGGGGATGCGGAACAGCATCGAGCCGACCCCGCAGAACGCCCCGGCGCAGCCGCTCCTGATCGCGGCCGGCAGCGAGGACGGCATCCGCGACAGTGCGGTCCGGCTCGCCGAGGCCGCACCGGACGCCACCTTCTTCGAGATCCCGGGGCGCAACCACTTCAACGCACCGACCTCGCGGCCGTTCCGCGAAGCGGCGCTGCGGTTCCTGTCCGCCCCGCGCTGAGGGGTACTCGTGGGTCCCCTCGGTCGGACCCCACCGGGCGTACCGTCCCCGCCATGGACTACAGACTCCTCGGCAACAGCGGGACATCGGTGTCGACGCTGACCCTCGGCACCATGACGTTCGGCAGCGAAGCCGACGAACCCACCTCACACGCCATCCTCGACGCCTTCGTGGCCGCCGGTGGCACGCTCGTCGACACGGCGGACGTCTACTCCGGCAACGAGTCCGAGCGGATCATCGGCCGCTGGCTCGCAGCACATCCCACCGAGGCGGCGCAGGTCGTCCTCGCCACCAAGGGCCGGTTCCCGCAGGGCGACGGTCCGAACGACCTCGGGCTGTCCCGACGACACCTGCGCGTGGCCCTCGACGCCTCGCTCGAACGGCTCGGCGTCGACCACATCGACCTGTACCAGATGCACGCCTGGGACGCCCTGACCCCCATCGACGAGACCCTGCGGTTCCTCGACGACGCCGTGTCCGCCGGCAAGATCGGCTCGTACGGGTTCTCGAACTACCTCGGCTACCAGGTCACCAAGGCCGTCTACGAGGCGAAGGCGCACGGCTGGGCACCGCCGGTCACCCTGCAGCCGCAGTACAACCTGCTCGTCCGCGACATCGAGCACGAGGTCGTGCCCGCCTGCCTCGACGCCGGCATCGGCCTGCTGCCCTGGTCGCCCCTGGCCGGCGGCTGGCTGTCGGGCAAGTACCAGCGCGACGAGGCCCCGTCCGGCGCCACCCGCCTGGGCGAGAACCCGGAGCGCGGCATGGAGGCGTGGGAGGCCCGCAACGGCGACGAGCGCACATGGGAGGTGCTCGACGCCGTCTCCGAGGTGGCCGACGCCCACGACGCGTCGAAGTCGCAGGTCGCACTCGCCTGGCTGCTGGCCCGGCCCGCGGTCACGAGCGTGATCCTCGGTGTCCGCACCCTGTCGCAGCTCGAGGACAACCTCGGTGCCGCCGACCTGGTGCTCACCGACGACGAGCTCGCCCGGCTGATCGACGCCAGCGCGCCCCGCATCGACGACTACCCCTACGGCACCGCGGGCGTCGCGCAGCGGGAGCGGAAGATCACCGGCGGGCGCTGAGCGGACAGGGCCGCTCCGCGTTCGTGCACATCGTGCGGATTTCCGCGGATGTGGGGTCAGGGTGTGGACGCGCGGGTCGGTGAGGTGTCATCCTCGTCGCACGACCGGCTGGTTACCGCGTCCAGCGCCCGGAACGCCCCCTGATCCGCGTTCCGTGTGCCGATGCCCCGGGCGAGACTTCGCCCGGGGCATCGCTTCGTCTGGGGCCGGCAGCGGGACTTGAACCCGCAACCCCCGTATTACAAGTACGGTGCGCTACCAATTGCGCCATGCCGGCTGACGCCGCTCATCCTACCGGTGAGGGCGTCCGGGGCTCACTCGCCCGACTTCTCCGAGAAGTTCAGCGAGATCGAGTTCATGCAGTACCGGTCACCGGTGGGGGTGCCGAACCCGTCGGGGAACACGTGGCCCAGGTGCGAACCGCAGCTCGCGCACCGGACCTCGGTCCGGGCCATGCCGAGCGAGTTGTCCTCGATGAGCTGCACGGCGTCGGGGTTCACCGACTCGTAGAACGACGGCCAGCCGCAGCCGGAGTCGAACTTCGTGCCGCTCTTGAACAGCTCCGCGTTGCAGGCCGCACAGGTGTAGACGCCGGCGCGCTCCTCGTCGAGGAGTTCACCGGTCCACGGTCGTTCGGTCCCCGCCTGGCGGAGGACGGCGTACTGGTCCGGGGAGAGCTCCTCGCGCCACTGGGCGTCGGACTTGTCGACGTTGTATGCCATTGGTTCCTCCTGCTTCCGGTCGGGCTCTTCCGGGCACTCCCGACCACTTCAGTAAACTCGCCACGATGTCCGAGCATTCCGTGCACCACGCCCGCTGGACCCGTCTGACGACGGACGCACTGTACGGCATCGTCGTGCTGCGCAACCGCGTGTTCGCGCTCGAGCAGCGGGTCACCGCCGAGGACTTCGACGGCCGTGACCGCGAGCCCGACACCGAGCACTGGTGGTTCGGCACGGACACCGCTGCGGTTGGGTACCTGCGGCTCATCCGCCCGGCGGTGGACGAGGTCCACCCGGACGGCGCCGAGTCGCCGGCGTGGGTCATCGGGCGGGTCGCGACTGACCCGGAGCACCGCGGGCAGGGGATCGCCGGCCGGCTCGTCGCCGCCGTCCTCGACGAACACGGACACGACCCGTTCGTCCTGCACGCCCAGGAGTACGTCGCGGCCCTGTACGAGCGGTACGGCTTCGTGCGGTTCGGGGAGCCGTACGTGGAGGCCGGCATCCGCCACGTCGGCATGCACCGGCCCGGGCGCTGATGGACACCCGGGCCCGGTACGCCGCCTACGCCGACCGCATCGAGGCGGTCTCACCGTCGTACGCCGCCTGGGCACGGTCGCTCGACGACGCCATCGTCGCGCTCCTCGCCGAGGTCCCCGAGCAGCAGCGGCAGCCGGAACTGTTCTTCGCGGTCGCGCGGCGGCTGGGCGCGGACCCGTCGGACCCGGGTGCGCTCGGCGCGCTCGGCCTGGAGGCCCGCCCCGCGCTGGTCACGGCCCTCGCGTCCGCCACGGTGCAGGCCAACGACCCGCGGCGGCTCGCCCCGGTCGTCCCGCTCTTCGCGGCGCTCGCCGAACGCTCCGTACGGCCGCTCGGCCTGGTCGATGCCGGGGCCGCCGCCGGGCTGTGCTCGATCCCGGACCGGGTGACGCTCGACCACCGGACGTCGGAGTCCGGAGTGCCGGCGGAACGCGCCCCGGTGCCGTCGTCGCGCCCCGACTCCTCGGGGCGCGACGACCACGGCGGGGCGCGCACCGAGCTCGTCCGGATGCACACGGCGGTCGACGAACCCGCGGTCCGTCTCGTCGCGGACGTCTCCGGGGTCCTTCCAGCTCCGGCGAGCAGGCCGATCCGGATCGGCGCACGGATCGCCCTCGACCCGAACCCGATCGACCTCGCCGCACCGGGCGCGTTCGACCGGTTGGTCGAGGCCGTCCCGCCCGAGGCGACGGACCGGATCGCCCTGATGCGCGAGGCGGCGCGCGCGACGCTCGCCGTGCCTCCCGTGCGGATCCGGGGCACGCTGCCGGGTGACCTCGACCGTGCACTGGACGCCCTGCCGGACGACGTCGAACCGGTCGTCCTGACCACCGGGACCCTGGTCTACGTGCCGGGCGCGGACCGGCAACGGTTCGTGGACCGGATCCGTCAGCGGGGGGTGCACTGGATCGCCCTCGAGCGCACCGGGATCCTGCGCGATGTGGCCGCGACGCTCCCCGATGACGTCGACGCCGCTGACCCGGACGCGTTCGCGACGGCCTCGATCGACGGGGTCGCGGTCGCCGTCTCCGACCCGTTCGGTACCCGCGTGCGCTGGTTCCGTGCGCCGAACCTGTGACCAGTGTTCGCGACAGTCCAGCCCCGTGCCAGGGTCCGGATCGACTCCACCCCTACGATGTGCGAGACCCGTTACCCGACCGTGATCGGAACCGCCGTGACCAGCCCCACCGACGAACGCAGCACTGAGCAGCTCAGTGAGCTCGCCCAGCGCGTGCTGTCGTTCGAGCAGGACCGGGCACGGCACGACCGCACGAAGGAAGCGGAGATCCGGGTCGAGTTCGAGATGTCGGCGGCGCGCTACTACCAGGTGCTGAACCGCGTGATCGACTCGCCCGCGGCACTCGCGTACGACCCGCAGCTCGTCAGCCGGCTGCAGCGGCTCCGGCACGCGCGCACCAGCGCCCGGGCCACGCGCAGCTTCGTCGCGCCAGGCGTGGCTCCCGAAGGACGTGAAGAGGAACGATGAGCACGAGATTCCCCCGAGACCGGTTCGACGACGTCGCCGACGGCCCGCGGGTCGGTGCGCACCGCGGTGCCCAGCGTCGCGGCCGTGGCTGGATCGCCTTCGCCTGGGCGGCACTCGCCACCGGGGTGCTCGTCGGCATCGGCGTGCTCGTGCTCGCCCTGCTGAACGGCAGCTACTCCTTCAACAGCTCGGACTCTCCGTCGGCGTCCACGTCGGCGTCCGCCACCGCGAAGCCCTCGGCGACGTCGAAGCCGTCCGCGTCCTCGTCGGCCGGATCGGGCTCCGCGGGGTCCGGCGCGGGCAGTGCCGCGGCCGCGACGCCGGCGCAGCAGGGCACCACCACCGTGGTGGTCCTGAACGGCACGACCACCACGGGCCTGGCAAGCCGGGCGAGTGCGGCGCTGACCGGTGCCGGCTGGCAGGTCGCCTCGACCGGTGACGCCGGCACGACGGGCTCGACGTCGACGATCGTCTACTACCAGCAGGCGTCGCAGGCGGCGGTCGCGCAGGGCATCGCGAAGCAGCTCGGGGTCACCGCGGTGCAGCAGTCGGCGGCGTTCCCGAACGCGGACGTGAGTGTCGTCCTCGGCGCGGACTACACCGGTTGATCCCGGCACCACCGCGTTTTTCGCGCATTGTGTGACGGGTGTGTTTCGGGCACGTTGAATTCTGACGGAATCGACGTGAAACAACGTCACACCTCTTGCCTGATCCGGCGCGTTCGGTCAGAGTCCCATGCAGACGACGATCACGTCGTTCCGCACTGCAGTACCAGGGAGCAAGAGATCATGGCCAACGGAACCGTGAAGTGGTTCAACGCTGAAAAGGGCTTCGGCTTCATCACCGTGGATGGAGGGGGCCAGGACGTGTTCGTGCACTACTCGGCCATCGACATGTCGGGTTACAAGGTCCTCGAGGAGGGCCAGGCCGTCGTGTTCGACGTCGGGACCGGGTCGAAGGGCCCGCAGGCAGAATCCGTCCGCCCCGCCTGAGCGGCACCACTTCCAGAACGCGCCGTCCCGTCAGGGGCGGCGCGTTCGTCGTGTGCGGGGGTGAGGACGGGTGCGGGGAGCGCGACCGCGGCGGTGGTGCGGGGTCCGCCGGACGTGGCGTGTCCTGGGAAGTCGTCACGAGCCTCCCGACTGTGTTGCACTCGCACCCGTCGAGTGCCAGAATCGGCGTTGGCACTCGCTCACGCTGAGTGCCAGCACGACCCCCAAGACGACGTCCGGGAGGGACGAAAAACCACATGGCTAAGATCATTGCTTTCGACGAGGAGGCCCGCCGTGGCCTCGAGCGCGGCCTGAACCAGCTGGCCGACGCCGTGAAGGTGACGCTCGGCCCGCGCGGCCGCAACGTCGTCCTCGAGAAGAAGTGGGGCGCCCCCACGATCACGAACGACGGTGTCTCCATCGCCAAGGAGATCGAACTCGACGACCCGTACGAGAAGATCGGTGCGGAGCTCGTCAAGGAGGTCGCCAAGAAGACCGACGACGTCGCCGGTGACGGAACGACCACCGCGACCGTCCTCGCCCAGGCCCTCGTCCGCGAAGGCCTGCGCAACGTCGCCGCCGGTGCCGACCCCGTGTCGCTCAAGCGCGGCATCGAGAAGGCCGTCGCCGCCGTCTCCGACCAGCTCCTCGCCAACGCGAAGGACATCGAGACCAAGGACCAGATCGCCGCGACCGCGTCGATCTCGGCCGCTGACCCGACGATCGGCGCGCTCATCGCCGAGGCCATCGACAAGGTCGGCAAGGAAGGCGTCGTCACCGTCGAGGAGTCGAACACCTTCGGCACCGAGCTCGAGCTCACCGAGGGCATGCGCTTCGACAAGGGCTACCTGTCGCAGTACTTCGTCACCGACCCCGAGCGTCAGGAAGCCGTCTTCGAGGACGCCTACATCCTGATCGTCAACTCGAAGATCTCGAACATCAAGGACCTCCTGCCGGTCGTCGACAAGGTGATCCAGGCGGGCAAGCAGCTCCTGATCATCGCCGAGGACGTCGACGGCGAGGCCCTGGCCACGCTCGTCGTGAACAAGATCCGCGGCATCTTCAAGTCCGTCGCCGTCAAGGCTCCGGGCTTCGGCGACCGCCGCAAGGCCATGCTGCAGGACATCGCGATCCTGACCGGCGGCCAGGTCATCTCGGAAGAGGTCGGCCTCAAGCTCGAGAACGCGACGCTCGACCTGCTCGGTCGTGCCCGCAAGGTCGTCATCACCAAGGACGAGACCACGATCGTCGAGGGTGCCGGCGACGCCGAGCAGATCGCCGGCCGTGTCCGCCAGATCCGTGCCGAGATCGAGGCGACCGACTCCGACTACGACCGCGAGAAGCTCCAGGAGCGCCTCGCGAAGCTCGCCGGTGGCGTCGCCGTCATCAAGGCGGGTGCCGCGACCGAGGTCGAGCTCAAGGAGCGCAAGCACCGCATCGAGGACGCCGTCCGCAACGCGAAGGCTGCCGTCGAAGAGGGCATCGTCGCCGGTGGTGGCGTCGCCCTCATCCAGGCCGGTGCCGTCGCACTCGAGGCCCTCGAGCTCGAGGGTGACGAGGCGACCGGTGCGAACATCGTCCGCGTGGCCATCGACGCGCCGCTCAAGCAGATCGCGCTGAACGCCGGTCTCGAGCCGGGCGTCGTCGCCGCCAAGGTCCGCGAGCTCGAGTCGGGTTGGGGCCTCAACGCCGCGACCGGCGAGTACGTCGACCTGATCGCCGCCGGCATCATCGACCCCGCCAAGGTCACGCGTTCGGCGCTGCAGAACGCTGCGTCGATCGCCGGTCTGTTCCTGACCACCGAGGTCGTCGTCGCCGAGAAGCCCGAGCGCACCCCCGCTGCTCCGGCTGGCGACCCGACGGGTGGCATGGACTTCTAAGTCCGCCTGACAGAAGGGCCCCGCACGCTGCGCGTGTGGGGCCCTTCTGTGTGTGCGGGTGGGTGGGGGTGCGGGTGGGTCTGTTGGTCACGACACCCCGCTCAGGCTCGCGGCGCGGTCATGAACCGTCGGTTTGGCCGGTTCCCGTCGACACTTCGTGACCGTCCGGCGGCGCAGGAGCGGGGAGTCATGACCGGCTCGTGGATGCCGCTTGCTCGTGTCGCGCCTCGCCACTCCCGCACAGGAGGCCCGACTCACCTCGTTCTCCACAGGTTCCGAGCGCAGGTGGTCGGCTCGCGTGCCCTGCAGCGACCATGACGGCATGCCAGCTGCCCGTCGCCTCCCCGCTCCGTTCGACCGATCCACCTTCCGCGTGGCCGATGCCGTGGGTGGTGGCATTCATCCGGAACGACTCCGACGTGCCGACCTGGCAGCCCCGGTCCACGGTGTCCGCGCTCCGATCCACTCGGTGGACTTCATCGACGCCGTCGCCCTGGTCATGCGTCCCGACCAGTTCTTCAGTCACACGACCGCCGCTGCGATCTGGGGTGCGCCACTGCCGCAGTCGGTGCAATCGCTCCGGACCGTGCACGTCTCCACTGTGGGAGACGGGGTCCGGATGCGTCGGCCGGACGTGATCGCGCACCGCATCCGTCGGCCGACCGTCGTCGAACACCGCGAGCGCCGGGTCAGTTCGCCCGCGCAGATGTGGTTCGAGTGCGCCGGTGTCGTGGACCGTGACGGCCTGGTCGCGATCGGGGACCACCTCGTCGGAGTGTCGGGTCTGGCGACTGCGGACGACCTCCGTGCTGCGATCCGTCCCGGCACGCGCTTCGCGCTCGCTGCTCGACGCGCGCTGGACTTCGTCCGGGCGGGCGCGGAGTCGCCGCAGGAGACCTGGCTCCGTCTGGCAGTGGTCGAAGCGGGGTTCCCCGAGCCGGAGCTGAACGTCAACGTGCACGACGGTGCGGGACGGTTCCTCGGCCGCGTCGACATGGCGTGGCCGGAGTTCGGCATCGCGTTGGAGTACGACGGCGATCACCACCGCGAGCGCGACACCTTCCGACACGATCAACGACGGGACAACGGCTTCGTGGTGAACGACTGGCTCGTGATCCATGCAACGGCGTCGGACGCCCACCGGCCCGCAGTGTTGTTCGAGCGGCTCCGGCAGGCGTTCGAGGTCCGTGCGGTCGGAAACCGTCGGCGCTCGGCGTGAGAGCAGCATGTGCCACGCGGACGAGTACTTCGTCGGGCGGTCACGACATGTCGTCGGCTGTGCGCCGGTCGGTCACGAACTGTCGGTCAGCGAGTGCGCAGACGACAGATCGTGACCACTCGGCGGCCGTGACCGGGGTGTTGTGACCAGCCGGGACGCCGCGGGACGGCCGGGACGCCGCGGGACACACGGCCCTCGCCGGTCAGGCGGTCAGGCGGCGAAGTCGCGGGGGAGCAGGGGGAGCCAGACGCGGAAGGTCGCGCCGCCGCCCTCGGTGTCGAAGACCTCGACCGAGCCGTGGTGCGCCGCGACGATCCCGGACACGATGGCGAGTCCGAGACCCGAGCCACCGGTGTCGCGTGCGCGCGAGGTGTCGGCACGCCAGAAGCGCTGGAAGATCTTCTCGCGCAGCTGCGGCGGGATGCCCTCACCGTGGTCGATCACGTCGAGGTGCGCCATGCCGCGCTCGTCGTCCACGCCGATGCCGATCTCGATCGGGTCGTCGTGCGCCGTGAACCGCATGGCGTTGCCCATCAGGTTCGTGACGATCTGGCGGATCTTGTTCTCCTCTGCCAGGACGATCGGCGGGCGCTTCGGCAGCACGACCGTGGGCAGCGGCGTGGTCTCGTCGGTCGGTGTGGCGCCGGCGTCGATGTTCATCGCGCGCGTGCGGCGGGCTCGGAGGCGCGCGATGGTCTGGCGCGAGAACGCGATCGGGCCCGTGGTGTTCGCCGAGGTCGGCGACACGGGCGGTGCCTCGCCGGTGTCCGGAGAGACGACGGACGACGGGGACGACGACGGACGGACGGCCTGCGGCACGCTCTCGCCGGTCAGGGAGTCCTCGACGAGGACCTGGATCTCGCGGTCGGGGTTGGAGGCCATGGTGTCGAGCGCCGAGTCGCGGGCGATGGCGACGAGGTCGACGGGGCCGAGCTCGAGCGGCTTGGACTCGTCGATGCGGGCGAGCTGCAGCAGGTCCTGCACGAGCAGGCCCATCCGCTGCGCTTCCTTCTCGATGCGCTCCATCGCCTGGGCGACGTCTTCTTCCTTGCGGAGGGCACCCATCCGGTACAGCTCGGCGTACCCGCGCAGGGACACCAGCGGGGTGCGGAGCTCGTGGGAGGCGTCCCCGACGAACCGGCGCATCTGGTCGATGGTGCGCTCACGGTCCTCGAACGCGGAGTCGATCCGCTCGAGCATCACGTTGAGGGAGCGGTTGAGCCGGCCGACCTCGGTGTTCGGGGTGTCGGCTTCGAGGCGCTGGTTGAAGTCACCGGCGGCGAACCGGGCCGCGGTGTCCTCGACGTCGCGCAGCGGGTCGAAGGTCGCGGTGACGAGCAGCCGGGTGAGCATGGCGCCGAGCAGGATGACCGAGGCGCCGAACCCGAGGAAGATCGCGGTGAACTTGCCGATCGTCTCGTCGGTGCCGGCACTGGAGACCGCAATGAGCACGTAGCCGGTCTCGGTGGTGCCGTCGGACTGGTTCTGCAGCGACGCCGGGATGATCTGGGCACGCCACTCGTGGTCGTGCTGGCTGTCGTAGAGCGAGATGCGCTGGTTCGACTGCGCGGCCTGCACCAGGGTGGCTTCGCGGACGTCGGGCCGACTCGACGCCTTCGTCTGGCAGATCCGGTCGCCGTCGGCGTCGTACGCGGCGACGTAGGCGCTCTGCGACACCACGACGGACAGCTTGCAGTACTGCTCGCCGTCACTGATGTTCTGGCCCTCGAGCTGCTCGGTGGTCTGCTTGACCGTGTTGTCGAGCTGCTGCATGAGGTAGGTGGACAGCACCGTCATCGTGCCGAGTCCGGCGACGAGCAGTCCGAGCGCGACGAGGAGCACCGTGATCCCGGTGATCTTGGTGCGCAGGGAGATCCCGTCCCACCAGTGGTTCATTCGCGTGTGCATGCTGCCTCAACGATAGACAGCGGCCGCCCGGTGAAACCGGACGGCCGCCGTGAAGTCGAGCCCCGAGGGGCCTTGGCCCCTAGGAAGCCTTGGACGCCTTCAGCATGTAGCCGAAGCCGCGCTTGGTCTGGATGATCGGCTCGGCGGAGTACTGGTCGAGCTTGCGGCGCAGGTACGAGATGTAGCTCTCGACGATGCCCGCGTCGCCGTTGAAGTCGTACTCCCACACGTGGTCGAGGATCTGCGCCTTCGACAGCACGCGGTTCGGGTTGAGCATGAGGTAGCGGAGCAGCTTGAACTCGGTGGGGGAGAGCTCGATCTGCGCGTCACCGATCGTGACCTCGTGCGTGTCCTGGTCCATCGTGAGCTCACCGGCGCGGATGATCGCGTCTTCCTCGTCGTTCATGGTGCGACGGAGGATGGCCTTGATGCGGGCGACGATCTCGTCGAGCGAGAACGGCTTGGTGACGTAGTCGTCACCACCGACGGTGAGGCCGGTGATCTTGTCCTCGGTGTCGTCCTTCGCCGTCAGGAACAGGATCGGCGAGGTGTAGCCCGAGGAACGCAGGCGCTTGGTCACACCGAAGCCGTTCATGTCGGGCAGCATCACGTCGAGGATGATGAGGTCCGGCTCTTCTTCCAGCACGGCGGAGATCGCCTGTGCGCCGTTGCCCACCGCACGCACGGCGAAGCCGGCGAAGCGCAACGAGGTCGTCAGGAGGTCGCGGATGTTCGGCTCGTCGTCGACGATCAGGATCTTGGGGCCATCGCTCATGGTCTTATCTTCTGACTGTTCCCTCGGGGTTTCCTGAGAGCGCTTCGTACGTCAGCCCACGGGCGTCTGGACCTGGTCGGCGTCGAGGATCGTGTAGGAGTACCCCTGCTCCGCCAGGAACCGCTGCCGGTTCTGCGCGAAGTCCTGGTCGACGGTGTCCCGGGCCACGAGCGTGTAGAACGAGGCGGGCAGGCCGTCCTTGTTCGGTCGGAGGAGTCGGCCGAGCCGCTGCGCCTCTTCCTGCCGGGACCCGAACGAGCCGGACACCTGGATCGCGACGGTCGCGTCGGGCAGGTCGATCGAGAAGTTCGCGACCTTGGACACGACGAGCACATCGACCTCGCCGGACCGGAACGCGTCGTACAGCCGCTCCCGTTCGTCGACCGGGGTCGCTCCGGTGATCTCCGCCGCGTCGAGCGACGCGGCCAGTTCGTCGAGCTGGTCGATGTACTGCCCGATCACCAGGATCTGCTCACCGCGGTGCTTCTCGATGAGTTCCCGCACCACCGGGGTCTTCGCCGGCGACGTCGCGGCGAGCCGGTAGCGCTCGTCGTCGCTCGACGCCGCGTACTCCAGGCGGTCCTGGTGCGGTAGGTCGATGCGGACCTCGTAGCAGGAGGCCGGCGAGATGTAGCCCTGCGCCTCGATCTCCTTCCACGGGGCGTCGTAGCGCTTCGGCCCGATGAGCGAGAAGACGTCGCCCTCGCGGCCGTCCTCGCGCACGAGCGTGGCGGTGAGGCCGAGGCGTCGGCGGGCCTGCAGGTCGGCGGTCAGCTTGAACACCGGAGCGGGGAGCAGGTGCACTTCGTCGTAGACGATGAGGCCCCAGTCCAGGGCATCGAGGAGCGACAGGTGCGTGTACTCGCCCTTCCGACGGGCGGTGAGGATCTGGTACGTCGCGATCGTGACCGGCCGGATCTCCTTGACGCTGCCCGAGTACTCGCCGATGTCCTCCGGCGTCAGGGTCGTGCGCTTCAGGAGCTCGGTGCGCCACTGCCGCGCCGAGACGGTGTTGGTGACCAGGATGAGCGTCGTCGCCTTGACGGTCGCCATCGCACCGGCGCCGACGAGCGTCTTGCCCGCACCGCAGGGCAGCACGACGACGCCGGAGCCCTGGGCGAAGAACGTGTCGACCGCCTGCTCCTGGTACGGCCGCATGTGCCACTCGGCGGTGTCCAGGTCGATCGGGTGCGGCTGGCCCGGGGTGTAGCCCGCCAGGTCCTCGGCCGGCCAGCCGAGCTTCACGAGTTCCTGCTTGATCTGCCCACGCGCCCACGGCTGCAGTTCGACCTCGGTCGAGGACCGCATGTCACCGAGCAGCGGCTTGATCCGCTTCGACCGGATGACCTCGGCGAGCACCGACGGGTCCTCGGCGGTGAGCAGCAGGAGCGGCAGCCGCTCGAGTTCCTCGGCGGGGGAGTTCGCGATCACGGGCGCGTCGGGGCGTTCCTCGCGACGGATCACGAGTCGTCCGTAGCGCGAGACCGTGTCGCGGATGTCGACCGTGACGCTCTGCGGCACAGGGAACTTCGCGAAGCGTTCCAGGGTGTCGATCATCGCCTCGGCGTCGTGGCCCGCGGCGCGCGCGTTCCAGAGTCCGAGTCGGGTGATCCGGTAGGTGTGCACGTGCTCGGGAGCGCGTTCGAGCTCGGCGAAGGCCGCGAGCTCGTGGCGTGCGTCCTCGGCGTCGGGGTGCGCGACCTCGAGGAGCACGGTGCGGTCGCTCTGCACGATCAGCGGTCCGTTCATGACCTGCCAGCCTAGCCGTCAGCGCCTGCGTACTGGTGACCGCACGGCTCAGGCGTCGCTCTCGACCGACACGACGAGCGACAGCGGCAGCGTGCGCTCGACGTCGACGGCGGTGTCCCGCCCGCGGACGCGTCCGGCGGCGACCGACGTCGGCACGATCGAGAACGGTCGCTCCGAGCCGTCCGGCATCCGGACGGTCACGCGGATCGGCGTGCGCCCGCGGACGGCCAGGTCGATCTGCCGGCCGAGCCACTCCTGCTCCGGCTCCGCGTCGCCGCGCCGGGTCGTCAGGCGGAGCCGTTCGACGAGTGCGTGCGCCGACTGCTCCGGCGAGCGTCCGGTGGGGCTGCGCCGGCCGGGAGGCCCGTGGTGCGCCTCGGGACGGGCTGCGGTCGTCAGGACGGCCGGGTAGCGCTGGTCCTCGAGTGCGTTGTGCACGACGTGCGGCGGGTAGCGCGTGGTCAGCGTCGTCAGGTCGGGCCGGTCCCAGGCGAGCTGCCGGAGTTCGGCGTCCACCCCGATCAGGTCGAGCTGGTCGGGGGTGCCTCGGACCTCGGTGCCGACACCGCCGGGTCCCCGGTCGACGACGATGCTGCCGTCGCGTCCGGCGACCTGGTCGATCAGGTAGGCCAGGGGCTGCGGGATGCCGGTGGCCGACAGTCGCCCGAGCAGCGCCAGCAGGTCGTCGCGGGAGTGTCCGGCCCGGAACGCCGTGCGCAGGGTGTCCTCGGAGATGCGGTACCGCGCCGCGAGCCCCGGTGCCTCGAGCACGGCGACCGTGCGCAGGGCGTCGTCGTCCACCGGCGCGAGGGGGCCCGGCGCGATGACGGTGAGGTCGTGCTGCAGGTAGACCCGTTCGACGGTGCCCGGCAGGTCGTCGGCGGCCTGCTCGGCGTCGCCGTCGAACAGCGCCCGGCCCGTGCTCGTGACGAGACCGTCGACGGCCAGGCCGAGCGACGCCGCGGTGCCGGCGACGTCGAGCAGCAGGGCGTCGAGCCAGCGGGATCCGGCCGGGTAGGCCCAGCGTCCGAGCGGTACGAGGTCGCGCAGGTCGCCGTCGGCCCGCGCGAGCACTTCGTGCACGGCCGGCGGGAGGGTGTCCGACCACGCGGCCACCAGCGACACCCAGCGCTCCGGCCAGCTGGCGAGCAACCAGGCGTGCCCGGCGTCGGTGACGATCCAGCGTCCGGTGTCGGGGTCGGCGAACCCGATGCCGTCGAGCAGCGCCAGGCGACCGGCGACGAGTTCGGCGTCGGTGCCGATGCGCTCCGCGAGGGTCCGGGCGAGCGGCATGCCGATCCCGCCCTTGACGAGTTCGCGGACCGCGCCGGCGTCGACCGCCCGCAGCAGCTCCGCGAGCACGGTCATCGTCGCGAACGCCTGTTCCGCGCCCGTGGTGCGCGCACGCTCGAGCGCCGCGGCGTCGAGGACGGGAGCAGCGAGGCGGACCTGCTCCGGGCCTCCAGGCTGTTCGTCGAGTGAGGTGAGGTCGGGGTGGGCGGCCACGCGTGCGGCGACCGCATCGTCGACGGCGCCGTCCTGGTCGGCCAGGCCGAGCTCGACCGCGGGGCCGAGCGCGTCGACGGCACCGCCGTCGCGGAGCGCCAGGATCGTGGCGCGCGGCAGGTGCTCGACGGCGGCGTCCACAGCGTCGTCGCCGCGGAGCGCCTCGGCGAGGTCGAAGAAGTCGGTGATGCGCTGCGGGCCGGTCTCGGCGAGTGCAGCGGTGGGGAGTCGCCTCGCCGCGACGAGGCGCTGGAGCGCGTCGTCCGGCATCGCCCGGAGTCGGGCGGCGAGGTCGGCGGTGGTCGTCATCGTCCGGTGCCAGCGTCCGGGGCGGACGTCAGCGAGCCGTCCGGTTCGCTCGTGCGCGACGTGTCCAGGTGATGGCGAGGAGCGTGAAGACCAGCACCATGCCGATCGGGAAGCCGATGAGCGGGACCGCCATGATCACCGGCCACGGCATCGACGCCTGCGCACTCGAGGCCGTCAGCCACATGACGATGATGGCCGCCATGCAGAGGAAGGCAGCGATGAAGATGCCACCGATCATGAACGCCAGAGCGCGTTCGGTACGATTGAACGTCAGCGGGGGTTCTGCGGAATCCTGCGGGTTCCCGGTTGATCGGGTCGGATTGGCCATCGACCCAGGATATCCGACGCACCACGGCCGTACCACGACCTCGAGGAGTCCACGCATGCCCACCGGCAAGGTCAAGTTCTACGACGACGACAAGGGCTTCGGCTTCATCACCGGAGACGACGGCGACCAGGTGTTCCTGCACGCGTCCTCGCTGCCCGACGGCGTCGTGACCGTCAAGGCCGGCACGCGGCTCGAGTACGGCGTCGTCCAGGGCAAGAAGGGGTCGCAGGCGTTGTCCGTGCGGCTGCTGGAACCCCAGCCGTCGCTGTCGCGGATGACCCGTCGCTCCGCGGACGACATGGCCGTGATCGTCGAGGACCTGGTGAAGGAACTCGACCGGATCAGCGGAGACCTCCGCCACGGCCGCTACCCGAAGAACGGCGATCGCATCGCCGCCATCCTGCGGCACGTCGCAGACCAGTTGGAGGCGTGACCCCATGACCGAGTCCGAGACAGCAGGGGCCGAGACGGCTCCCGACGCAGCGTCGACCGACGCCGTGTCCATCGACGCAGCGCCCATCGACGCAGCGTCCGTCGACTACACCGACCTGGCGCGCGAGGCGTTGCTCGAGGTCACCCCCGAGTCGACCGTCGGCGCACCCGTCGGCACCGTTGACGAAGGGGACGGCGTCGTGTCCGTCCTGTTCGCCAACCGCCTGCCCGGGTACCCCGGGTGGCGCTGGACCGTCAGCGTCGCGAAGATCGGCGACGACGAACCCACCGTGCTCGAGGTCGAGCTGATGCCCGGGGACGGCGCGCTCGTCGCACCCGAGTGGGTTCCGTGGTCCGAGCGGCTGGCCGAGTACCGGGCCGCGCAGGAGCACGAGGCAGAGGACGGCGAGTCGGACGAGGACGACGAGTCGGACGATGACGATGACGACGACGAGTTCGACGACGACGAAGACGAGTCGGACGACGACGAGGACGACGACTACGACGACTCGGACGACGAGGACGACGAGGACGACGAAGACGAGTCGGATGACGACGACGATGACGAGTTCGATGCCGACGAGGACGACCTCGACGAGTCGGACGACGACGACATCGAGGGCGTGGACGTCGATGCGCTCGCCGATGTGAGTGACACCGACGCCTCCGACGGCGCCGACGGTGCCGACGGTGCCGACGAGGATGAGGCTCCGCAGTCGCCGCGCCGCCGCCGTGCCCGCCGCGTGCAGCCGGTCGAGCCCGACGCCGACCTCGAGGTGGACCAGCTCGACGCGGGCGAGGCCGACCCGGACTTCCACCGCGCCTGACGCACCCGTACCGACGAACGAACGGGCCCGGCACCACCGATCTGGTGGTGCCGGCCCCGTTCGGCGTTCCGGCGGGTGTCCCCGGCGTCAGCGCAGGGCGTCGACCGTGAAGTCGATCGCACGCACGAGCTTCGCGACGTCGTCCGGGTCGATCGCGGTGAACGTCGCGACGCGCAGCTGGTTGCGGCCGAGCTTCCGGTACGGCTCGGTGTCGACGATGCCGTTGGCGCGCAGCGTCGCGGCCACGGCCTTGGCGTCGATCGAGTCGTCGAGGTCGATCGTGGCGACGACCTGCGACCGCGCAGCGGCGTCGGTGACGAACGGGGTGGCGTACTCGCTCGCCTCGGCCCAGTCGTAGATCGTCGACGACGAGGTCTTCGTGCGGAGGTCCGCCCACGCCAGACCGCCGGACTCGTTCATCCACCGGGCCTGCTCGTCGAGGAGCAGCAGCGTGGAGATCGCCGGGGTGTTCAGGGTCTGGTTCAGGCGCGAGTTGTCGACCGCGTTCTTGAGCGACAGGAACTCGGGGATGTACCGGTCCGATGCGGCGATGCGCTCGATCCGCTCGATCGCCGCGGGGGAGAGCAGTGCGAGCCAGAGCCCGCCGTCCGAGGCGAAGTTCTTCTGCGGCGCGAAGTAGTAGACGTCGGTGGCGCTGACGTCGAACAGGGCACCACCTGCGGCGCTGGTCGCGTCCACGACGGTCAGCGCACCGGCGTCACCGGTCGCTCGGACGACCGGGGCCATGACGCCCGTCGAGGTCTCGTTGTGCGGGTAGGCGTAGACGTCGACGCCGTCCACCGGCTCGAGTGCGGCGAGGGAGCCGCCCGGCGCTTCGACGACGTGCGGAGCCTGGAGCCACGGGGCTGCGGCGGCCTTGGCGAACTTCGACCCGAACTCGCCGAAGGACAGGTTCTCGGCCCGACGCTCGATGAGGCCGAAGGCGGCGGCGTCCCAGAACGCTGTCGAGCCGCCGTTGCCGAGGACGACCTCGTAGCCCTCGGGGATCTGGAACAGGTCGGCGAGGCCGGAGCGGACGCTGCCGACCAGGTCCTTCACGGGCTTCTGGCGGTGCGAGGTGCCGAGGACCGTGGCGCCGCGCGTCACGAGTGCCTCGAGCTGTGCACCGCGGATCTTCGACGGACCGCAGCCGAAGCGACCGTCGGTGGGGAGGAGTTCGGCCGGGATGACGATGTCTGCCATGCACCGATCCTACCGACGCCGATCCGCATGCCCCCGCCCGTGTACCGGCCGGACGGGGTGGGTCCGGCGCACCCGCTCACCGCGTCCGATGACCCTTTCTCACGTGTGCCCGGGCGCCGGTCGGTGTTCGTCGGTGCGAACAAGTAGTGTGGTCGGCGCTGGGCCCAGACATGAGAGGCGGACCGTGACCGATCTCGTCGACACCACGGAGATGTACCTTCGCACCATCCTCGACTTGGAGGAAGAGGCGATCGTGCCGCTGCGCGCGCGCATCTCCGAGCGCCTCGGCCACTCGGGTCCGACCGTCTCCCAGACCATCGCCCGCATGGAGCGCGACGGCCTGGTCGTCGTCTCCGGTGACCGGCACCTGGAGCTCACCGACGAGGGCCGTTCCCGCGCCACCCACGTGATGCGCAAGCACCGTCTCGCCGAGCGCCTGCTGGCTGACGTCATCGGACTCGACTGGGCTTTCGTGCACGACGAGGCATGCCGGTGGGAACACGTCATGAGCGAGCAGGTCGAGGTCCGTCTGCTCGAGATGCTCGGCAACCCGACCGAGTCGCCGTACGGCAACCCGATCCCCGGGCTGGCCGAGATCGGTGGCCCCGCGGCCGCCGGGTTCCTCGACGGCGTCCAGAACATCGTCGCCGCGACCGAGGGCACCGACGCCGTCGCGACCGGCGTCATCCGACGACTGGGCGAGCCCGTGCAGTTCGAGCCGGAACTCCTGCACCAGCTCCGGACAGCGGGTGTCATGCCCGGCCGGGTCGGCAGTGTGCAGCGTGCGGGGGCCTACGTGGCGGTCCGTGTCGAGGGCGAAGACTCGGGCATCGAGCTCCCCATCGAGGTTGCCCAGCACGTCTACATCGAGCGCGACTGACCCCTCCGGGGTCGTCCCTGAGAGTCTTTACCGATTCGTTACCTCGGGGCGTTTTGTCTCGACACGGTAACGACGCCTCCGTACACTCGTCCGAGTCGCCGTGCTGCCCCTGAGCCGGAGACCCGTGGCAGGACGTCTCGAACCCGTCTCCTGCCTCGATCGGAAACGATGACGAACGGATGGGGTTGCACACCGCCGGACACCCACGGCGGCGTGATGACGAGACGTTGGAGACACACCTCTTGACGCAGACCGGTACCGCCGCGGACGACCAGACGCCCGCGAACCCGACGAACACCGAGAACGCCACCACCGCCCCGCTCACCCGGCGGGCCGTGCGCGAGACCGAGGGCCGAGCCGTCCGCAAGGTCGTGCCGGTGCGCTCCGCTCCGCTGCCCGGCGGTCGTCGTGCCGCGCAGGCCGCCGCCGCCGCGAGCACCGCGAAGGCCAGCTCGGTGTCGCGGAAGCGCAAGTTCCTCGCGCCCGTCGTCCTCACCGTCGCCGCCGGCATGTTCGGGACGGTCGCGGTCGCTCCGGCCTTCGCCGCGACGTCCGCCAGCAACTCGACCGTCGCCGCGGACGCCCAGCGTCAGGTCCGCGCCACGCAGAGCCAGGAGCTGTCGGTGTCCGACGCCGTGGCGCTGGCGGACACGAGCCGTGACGGCTACGGCGCCACCTCCACCGCGACGCTCAACGCCGAGAAGGCGGCCGCGCAGGCAGCCGCCGACCAGGCCGCTGCAGCGAAGCAGGCCGCAGCTCAGGCGAAGGAGACGCAGGCCGCCCGCGCCGCGACCGCGAAGCAGTACGCCTCGTACACCGGGCCGTCCGCGGCGGAGTACGCAGCCAGCTCGTCGGCGGCGAACACCCCGTTCTCGCTGCCGGCCGTGGTCAACACCGCCAAGCAGTACATCGGCACCCCGTACGTCGTCGGCGGCGCTGACCCCTCGGGCTTCGACTGCTCCGGCTTCATCATGTTCGTCTACGCCCAGTACGGCATCAACCTGGCGCACTCGGTGCCGCTGCAGGACCAGGCCGGCACCACGATCCCCGAGTCCGAGGCGCAGCCCGGCGACGTCGTCATCTTCAACAACGAGGCGCACGACGGCTTCTACATGGGCAACGGCATGATCATGGACGCCCCGAAGCCCGGTGGCGCGGTGTCCATCCGCCCGATCTGGACGAGCGACTACCACATCGTCCGCTTCGGCATCTAGCGAACACTGCCCCCGGGGGAGTGTGAACTTCTCCAGAACCGGCCCGCACACCCTCGTGCCGGGCCGGTTTCTGGGTTAACCTGACGCTGCACCGGTCCGCACCGGCGCGAACAGGAGACCCTCATGTCGACGTTCCGCACGACCCGCACCATGGGTCGGCGCGCGCGTGTCGACATATGGTCGAGCACAGCCTGCGTGCACGAGCACGCCCCTGCATGACGAGAGCACTGCCCATCCGGGTGGTGCTCTTCGTGGTTCCAGGGGTGTGAACAGGCCGTGTTCACCCGTTCCGCGTCGTCGGTCCGACGCACCCGCAGCGCCTGGAAGCCGTCCAGGCACGTCGGAAGGGAACCCATGCGCACTCTCGTCCTCAACGCCGGTTACGAGCCCCTCGCGGTGATCTCGTTCCGACGAGCCCTCGTGCTGGTCATGAACCAGAAGGCCGCCGTCGTCGCGGCCGACGTCGAACACCCGGTCACCGGGTCGACGTCGAGCTACGAACGTCCGACGGTCATCATCCTCACCCGCTACGTCCGCATCCCGCACTCCCGGCTCGTGCCCGTGTCCCGTCGCGGCGTCCTGCGTCGCGACGGCAACCACTGTGCCTACTGCGGCCGGCACGCCACCACCATCGACCACGTGCACCCGCGGTCGCGCGGTGGGCAGGATTCGTGGGAGAACCTGGTCGCCTGCTGCCTGACCTGCAACAACACCAAGGGCGACCGCACCCCGCAGGAGATGGGGTGGCGCCTCCGGTTCCCGCCGAAGGTGCCGCACGGGTCCTCGTGGGTCGTGCGCGGCATCGAGCGTCCGCAGGCAGAGTGGGACGAGTACCTCGTGGCCGCGTAGCGGCCGTCGATGGGAGGCACCACGAGACGGACGGGAGGCCCGTGGCGACGCCGCCACGGGCCTCCCGTCCGCCCTGACGCGCGTGCAGGGCACGCGGGGTGATCCGGGTCCGCACTACGCTGACGTGAGGACGAGTCACCAGACGCCCCGACGACCGAGACCCGCGAGGACAGCATGGCTGCAGGAGCAGATCGCTCGACCGACACGGCAGCGGCACGGAACCCGTGGCAGCGCTTCTGGGACCGCGGTGGCTGGTGGCGCGCAGTGCTCGCCGTCGTCCTCTACCTCGCCGTCTACGAGGGGCTCGGCTGGCTGAACGCCCGCACCCTCGCCAGCGACATCACCGCGGACGAGCTGTTCGCCACACCCCGCGGAGCCGTCGTGGGCGTCGCCCTGCCGATCATCGTGATGGGGCTGCTCACCCTGGTCTTCGTCCGCACGCTCGGCTGGGGGCGCGAGGTCTTCGGTCGCCAGCCACTGCCGGGGCGGGGGTGGATGTGGACCGCCGTCGTCCTGCTGCTCGTCCCGATCGTGATCCGGCTCGTCGCGACCAACTGGTCGTCGTACTCGGTCGCCGTGGTCTTCGCGGTGCTCTTCCTCGGTCTGTGCATCGGGTTCGCCGAGGAACTCGTCGCACGCGGCGTCGCCGTGAACCTGCTCCGCCGCGGGCACCACACCGAACGCACCGTCGCGCTGCTGTCGTCGGTGTTGTTCGGGCTGATGCACGCCTCGAACGCCATCGGCGGGACCCCGCTCGTCACGGTGGCCGTCACGGTCGTGTACACGTTCGGCGCCGGCATGATGTTCTACCTGTCGATGCGTGTCACGGGCAGCATCGTCCCCGCGATGCTGCTGCACGCGGCGACCGACCCGACCACGATCCTGGCGACCGGTGGCATCGACACCACCGCCGCGACCGCCGGCGACGCCGGGCTGATCAGCCTGGCGGGGATCTTCAACTTCGTCTACCCGGTGCTCGCGCTCCTGGTGCTGTTCTTCATCAAGGGCCGTGTCAGCAGCCCCGAGACCGAGACCGAGACCGAGCCCGACCCGCAGGGAGTGGCCGCATGACCGCCGCAGTCAATGGGCGTCGTGAGGTCCCGCGGCTGTTCTCGATCGCCCTCGTCGCCTGCGTGGTCTACGTGCTCATGGCTGCCGGCGTCGGGAACCTGCTCAGCGCTGTCGTCAACGGGGAGGACCACCCGATCGCGGACTGGCTCGCCGGCACCTGGATCCCGGTCAGCATCATGATCGTCGCCGGGGTGTTCTTCGCCCGGCGCTCGGGGTGGTGGAACGACATCTGGCGAGAACCGGCTGTCGCCGTCGGGCGACCCCGGCGCTGGTGGTGGCTCGCCGCTCCGGTGCTGTCCCTCGTCTCGACAGTGATCTTGTTCAGCCTCGTGCCGTGGTCCGAGGCGTCGGCCGGGATCATCGTCGTCGTGCTCATCGGTGCGCTCGGCGTCGGCATCGGCGCGGAGCTGTTCTTCCGCGGGATCCTCGTCACCGCGCTCCGCGCACATCACTCCGAGTTCGTCGTCCTCATCGTCTCCTCGGTGCTGTTCGGCCTCGCCCACGTGGTCGGCTTCGTGATCGCCGGACTCCCGCTCGGCTTGATCCTGTTCCAGGTGGCGTTCCTCAGCATGGACGGAGCACTCTTCTACGCGGCCCGCCGCGCCACCGGGAGGCTGTGGGTGCCGATGCTCTTGCACGGGCTCAACGACGCCGCGCTGTTCCTGCAGACCGCCGGACGGAACCACGAGGGCGCCGAACCACCGTCAACGACCGGGGTCATCGAGATCATCCTGATCGGGCTCTCCGTCGCGATCGCGATCAGCGTGGTGCGCGAGACGCTCCGCAGTCGACGGGACCGCCGCGCCACGCCGGGCGGCACCGAGACCACCTGACCCGGCCGGGCTGTCCGGACAGGTGCCGATCGATTTCACCTGCCGTCCACGCCGTGTGCACCGGGACGGAACCCCGCCCCACCGGTTGCCTGCGACAGTTGCGACGTCCGCACCGGACCGGCGTCCCGCACTGCCCGAAAGGTCTTCATGCCCCGCTCCGCACGTACCGCACTCGACACCGAGACGGACCACCAGCCGCTGACCGAACGGTACGACGTCGTCGTGGTCGGCGCGGGCATCGTGGGACTCGGCATGGCGTACGAGGCACTCCGGCAGGGCGCCCGGGTCGCGGTGGTCGACCGTGCGGGTGCGGTCGTCGGGGCGAGCGTCCGGAACTTCGGCCACGCCTGCGTCACCCCGCAGACCGGCGAGGCAGCCGGGTACGCCCAGGAGGCACGCCGCCGCTGGCTCACACTCGCGCAGCTCGCCGGCTTCACGGCTCGGGAACTCGGTGCCCACGTCGTCGCCCGTCGCCCCGAGGAGATGGCGGTGCTCGAGGAGTACCGCGACTCGGGCGCGGAGGTGCGGCTGGCCGACGCGGTCGAGATCGCCGCGGCCGTGCCGGTCGACCCGGACACCGCCCTGGGCGGCGCGCACCTGGCGCACGACCTGCAGGTCGACCCCCGGGAGGCAGCACCCGCGATCGCGCGCTGGCTCGCCGAGCAGGGGGTCACCTTCCTCTGGCGCACCCCCGTGCTCGAGGTCGCCGCCGGCGCCGTCCGCACCGGTCGCGGCGTCGTCGAGGGGACCAGGGTCGTCGTCTGCACGAACCACGACCTCGACCAGCTCTTCCCGGAGCTCGCCGAGTCGATCGGCCTGGTCCGCTGCCGGCTCCACATGCTGCGTGCGACGATCCCGCTCGCCTTCCCAATCGCCACACCGCTGCTGACCGGGTGGTCGCTGCTGCGCTACTCGGGGTTCGCCGCGATGCCCGGAGCGGGTGCCCTGCGGGACCGGCTCGCCGCCGACCTGCCCGAGGGGGTCCGCTGGGACCTCAACCAGATGTACACGTCGCCGCCGGACGGCAGCGTCATCGTCGGGGACACCCACGAGCGCGGGGTCGACGCTCCGCCGTTCCAGGACGAGGACGGCTTCCGGCTGCTCGTCACCGAGACCGAGCGCCTGTTCGGTGCGCCGGTCTCCGTGGTCGACCGGTGGCAGGGCGTCTACGCCTCGGCGCCGGGGCGGGAGTTCCTCATCGACCGGCCGCTGCCCGGCGTCGACGTCGTGACGGTCACCACGGGCATCGGCATGACGACCGGCCTCGGCATCGCCCCGGCGGTCCTCGGCTGAGGGGGACCGTCAGTCGCGCAGCCGCCGACCAGGCCGGCCAACGCTGCGACCCCGGCGGCCTCTGGCACCGGCGAGGTCGTCACGCGGTCGTCACACCGCGGCCACAGCCTCGTCGACCTCGGCGAGCACCGACGGAAGCTCGGCGACCGAGTCGAGGACGTGGGTGTGCTCGACCGTCGCGAAGTCCGCGTCCTGGTGCGTCCCGGTCCGCACGCCCGCCACGACGGAGGCGCCGGCGCGGTGCCCGGTGAGCAGGTCGGCGACGGTGTCACCGACGACCGCCACGGCACGGACGTCGTCGGTGCCGGTCCGGAGCACGGCGGTGAGCACCATGTCCGGGTACGGGCGCCCGCGCCCGGCGTCGGCGGGGGAGAGCGCGAGGTCGACCAGCGGCCGCCAGCCGAGCAGGTCGAGCACCGCGTCACGCGTCGCGGGCGAGAACCCGGTGGTCAGCGCGATCTGCCGACCCGCGGCGCGGAGTGCGACGAGCGTCTCGACGGCACCGTCCACCGGCCGCACGCCCCGGTCGAGGGTGCGTGCGTAGGCGCGTTCGAACGCGGTGTTCGCCGCTGCGGCGCGGACGCCGTCCCCGTCGAAGAGCGCCGTGAAGACGGCGATCTTCGACTGGCCCATGGTGTCGACGGCGTACTGCACGGCATGGTCGTGCTCGGCGCTCCCACGCTCGAGGCCGACGTCGGTGAGCGCGGTGCGGAAGGCGTCGAGCACGACGCCACCGTCGTCGACGGTGGTTCCTGCCATGTCGAGGCAGACGAGCGAGATCATGGGACTCCTGGGTACGTGCCGCCACGCCGGGACCGGCGCGGTCCGACCAGCGTCGACGCACCCCATGGCGGGCAGACGATGCGCGGGTGTCCGCCAGGTGAACGCCGCCAGGAGGCTCGTCACGGCCTGTGCGGACATGCAGCCGGTCCGCCAGGGGGAGCGGCGCCGGTCCCCGTTCGCCGATCTGCGTCGGTGGCGCCGCGTAGCGTCGGCCGCATGGGCGAGACACCGCACATCGACGGCGCGACCATCGACGACCTGCGCGCGCGGCTGCGTGCCACACGCTGGCCGGACGCACCCGCCGGGGTCGGCTGGTCGCTCGGTGCCGACTACGACGTCCTGCGGCCACTCGTCGAGTACTGGGCCGACGGCTTCGACTTCGACGCGCACCGTGCCGCGCTCGCCGCGCTGCCCTCGCGTCGTGCCGTCGTGGACGGCATCGGCATCCACGTGCTGCACGCCCGGGCCGCACAGCCGGACGCGCTGCCGGTCCTGCTCGCGCACGGCTGGCCGGACTCCGGCTGGCGGTACCGGAAGGTGCTGCCGATGCTCGTCGACTCCGGGTACGACGTCGTCGTGCCGGACATGCCCGGGTACGGCTTCTCGGATGCGCCGCCGCAGGTGCTCGACGCCCGGCAGGTGGCCGGCATGTGGGCGACACTGATGACGGATCTCGGGTACGAGCGGTTCGCGGTCTCCGGTGGCGACATCGGCACACACGTCGCCCGGTACCTGGCACTCGACCACCCCGACCGGGTCGTCGCCGTGCACCGCATCGACGGCGGGCTCGCCTGGCCGGGGCTCGACCCGTCGACGCTGTCCGCCGCCGAACGGGAGTTCGTCGCCGCGACCGACCGCTGGCGCACCGCCGAGGGCGCCTACGCGATGCTGCACCGGACGAAGCCGCAGACCGCAGCGGTCGGGCTGAACGACTCACCCGCTGGGCTGGCCGCCTGGATCGTCGAGAAGCTCCGGGCGTGGAGCGACTGCGACGGCGACCTGTGGTCGGTCTACACGCGCGACGAGGTCCTGGCGCTGCTCACCGAGTACTGGGCCACCGCCACGATCGGCTCGGCGATGCGGATGTACCACGCGAACGCCGCGATCCCTGCGGAGCAGCTGGAGCGACGGGTCGAGGTGCCGTCCGGGTTCTCGATCTTCCCCGGCGACCTGGTGCGGGCGCCGCGCGAGTGGCTCGAGCGGACCACGAACCTCGTGTTCCACCACGAACTCGACCGCGGCGGGCACTTCGCGCCGTTCGAGCAGCCCGACCTGTTCGTCGACGAACTGCACGCGTTCCTGGGGCCCTTCCGCCGCTAGAGTGGACGGGCCAGCCTCTGTAGCTCAATGGAAGAGCAGTTCCGTCCTAAGGAAACGGTTGGGGGTTCGAGTCCCTCCAGGGGCACAAACAACCGGAAGTACGGCGGTCCGCAAGCCCAAGTTTCACCCAGGTCAACGGTTACCCAGCGGTCATGACCGCCGGTCCGACACGAAAAGCGGCTGCATCCAAGTGGATGCAGCCGCTTCGTCGGTGTCGGGGCCGGGTCAGTCGATCGGCGTCTGCATCGGGGCGAGCATCTGCAGGGCTACTCGCGCGTCAGCGGGTGCCTTCCTCGCCTTCGGGACGCCCCATCAGGCGACCCGCACAGCGTCAAGCCACGCGAGGATGACAGCCCGGTCGCAGCACACACGGCCGCCAACCTTGTGCGCGGATGCGGGACACAGCGGGACATTCCGGGAAGTGCCAGAAAAAGCCCAGGTCAGTCTTGCTTGCACTCACTCCGGTCTCTCCGCGCACACCGGCACCGTGCCGTTGCTGCGTTTGACCCTCCCTGCTTGCTCTGACTGGGTTTTCTTGAAACCTGCAGCAGTCCCGCCGACGGCGCTGACGAGGGCTGTGCCGGTGGACGCACCGAGGATGAGGCTCTGCACGCCCGCAGCTACTGCGCGTCTCGAAACCCGATGAAGATGTGCCGGAGTTCAAGCATGTCCTCAGCGTCCGCGTCGGCGTACCGTCCCGACACCGCTGGTCAGCAGCGCTTGGTGCCGCCGACGCCGTTGTCGGTCCAGCAGCCACCGCCGCCAGAGCCGACTCCGCCGCCACCGACGAACTCTGGGCCCTTCCGCGGCGCAGTGGAGCCCCACGGAGCGGTCACCCTGTCGCTCTGCCCGGACGTCGTTCCGCCCGTCGCCGGCCCGCCACCAGTCGAGCGCTGCGTCACACCGGACTCGGTGCTGGTTTCCGCTGTCGCCGCAGCTGCGCGTGCGGCTGCCTGGCGGGCAGCGTCCGCGGCCTCTGCTCGCCGGACGGCTTCCGCTTCCGCGGCCTTCTTCGCGGCGGCTTCCTCGGCAGCTCTCTTCGCTGCTGCCTTCTCCGCGGCGACGCGGGTCGTCTCGTCCGCCTGGAACGTCTGGAAGTCATCAGCCAGGTCAGTTGCCGCCGTGGTGAGTTGCTTCGAAGTCATCGCCAGAACCGCCGCGCGCTCGGTGACCGCTTCCGCGTCGCCGCGGGACTCACATGTTGGCGCGGTCGCCAGCGACTGCAGCTTCTTCTGCTGGGTGGTGACGGCGGCGAGCCGGTCCTTTCCGCTGCTGCCGTGTGGCTGCGCGGTGGAGGCGGGCTTGTCGGCGTACTTCTTCGACGTCCAGCCGTCCGTGTGCGGCAGCTGCGTCGCCTCGGACTTCTTCACCGCGGTGTCGGCCGCGGCTGTCGCCCTCTTCGCGACGGCAGACGCCTTCGACAGCTTCCCGCGGGCAGCGTCACACTGACGGACCGTCTCCGCGTTCGCAGCCACAGTCACGCCGGTGCCGACGGCGATACCGCCGAGGATGACGGCCGCGGCTGTCGCGATGAGGGCGTTTCGGCGGCGATTCAGTACAGCGATGATGGGACTCCTACAGTCGGGGGGGGGGGGGCACGATGACCTGTCGGCCAGGTCGGCGAATCTGTCAGGTGTTCGGGAGCTGCCGGTCCACGATGCGGTCGGTCAGGATTGCCTGACCGACCTTGACGTTCACACGCAGCAGGTCCTTCTGCACACCGGCGAACTCGCCGACGGCGAGACGCGGTCCGAGCGCTTCCCGGTTCAGCACCTTGTGCACGACCTGCAGCGCGGCCCTGACACCGGCGCTGCGAAGTCGCTCCGCCTCCTCGGACAGGGTGGTCGCGAGGTCCGGGATCTCGTCGAAGGGGTGCGGCATGCTGCCCCTATGCGCGGACCGGCCGCACCTCCGTGGCGGGAGGTTGTGCCATCCTGGTCAGTCTCGGGGGAGGGGAAACACCATGAGGGGAACCAGCCGCAGCGTCGCCGCTGTCGTCATCGTCGCGGCGCTCGCCGCGACCATCACAGGATGCAGCAAGGCCTCGACGCCGACCATCTACTCGCACTCGGAAGCGGTCTCCGCCGACGACGAGATGTTCACCGTCCTGAACGACACCATCGACGCCACCGGCGGTCTCCAAGCATGGAAGGCGTGGTCGTCCAACAAGCCGTTGGACAAACCGGTCGGTACCGGTGACCACAGCAACGGCGGCGGTGAATGCCTGCCCACCAACGGAATGGGCATGGCAGGCGACCCGCTCGGCGACTACGACGGCGCCTCCTTGAACTCAACCGACTTCGTGGATGCTGATGCAACTCTCGCAGCTGTCAAGAAGGTCTGGACGGCCGCCGGCTACACGAACATCACCACCGACGTCAGCACCGACGCCGGCGCCGACGACGGCATCGTCGTTCGCGCCGCCCACGAAGCGCCCTCCCCCACGCTGACCTTCACCTACCGGGACACGAAGGAGAAGCAGAAGGTCCTGCTCGAAGGGGACTCCATCTGCCAGTCCTACGACTACCTCAACGACGACGAGCCGGACCGGTACGACGACCCGACTGACGCACCATCGTGAGAACCGCAACCCGGATTGCCGCTGCAACGGTCATGGCGGCGCTCGCCGCGGTGACAACCGGATGTGCGAGCACGCCGACGATCTACACACACCAGCAGGCCGACCGTGCTGACGCGGAGATGTATGAGGTGCTGAACGACGTCATCGATGCCACCGGGGGACACACAGCCTGGCGGTACTGGTCCGCGCAGCAACCACTCGACGGTCCACTGACCCGCGGACTGGCATCCTCGGACTGCCTACCAAAGGACTGGGCCGGTTTCTCGGGCCACTCCATGGGGGAAGCGGACGGTGCCTACCTCGAGACGGTGTCGAAGCGAGACCTCAGCGACATCACACAGAAGGTGAAACGGGTGTGGGCGGACGTCGGCTACACGCATGTGGACACGGACCGGTCGAACGGGCAGACGTTCATCCGCGGCACCCGCGACGACCCTTCGCCGTCCGTGAGCATCCAGTACCCCGACGGTGAGAAGGCAGCGGTGGTCACGCTCCGAGCGGGGTCCCTCTGCAAGTCGTACGACGACGACGAGTAGCGGCGGGCGTCTCAGCTCTGCCAGGCACAGTTGGTACAGCGGCCGGCGAGGATGGTACCCCGCCGGCGCTTCCCGGTGACCCGTGCCGTCGTCTCGCACGGGCTGTCCGCGCACCTTGAGATTCGTCACGTGCAGCTTCTCGTGGTGCCCGGCAACCACGACGGAAACGACGCAATCAACGGTATCCCCACCGACAGTGAAGGCGTCCATCGTTTCGACGATCGCATCGGTTTCCTCCCCCGGGGCTGGCGGGCACGCACCACCACCGGCGTGACCGTCGCTGCGCTCGGTGGCGCGAACAGCATTGATGTCGGCGCCCGGGGTCAGCAGCTCTTCGAAGATGGCGGCGTGAGCGGGTCGTTCGTGGCCGGTGGTACTACGGACAGCCCGTCCACCGCGACGAGGTCATCTGAACCGCGGCAGTAGGAGCAGAAGAGCAGCGCGAGCCCACACCGGGCTCCTGCTTCTCCTGCCTCGGAGGAGGCTTGGTCTAGAGCTGTACTGGAAGGTACTTCACCGCACACAGCACGGATGTTTGGGTAGTTCCGGGAATCGTCGGGAGCCCCGCGTCCTCAGGAAACGGCTGGGGGTTCGAGTCCCTCCAGGGGCACCAGATCGAAGCGGTTCGAGTTCCTGCCGCGCGTCGGTGTCGCTCAGCGTCTCGACGTCGCGAGGTTGACGGCGTTCACGAGGTACGAGGTCCGGGTCGCGATCGCGTACTTCACGGCGTCGCGCACCCCGGTCGGGTCCTCCGAGAACGCATCGAGGTCGGACTCCGCGATCCCGGTGAGCCACGCGATGTTCGCCACCGTCAGCCCGGAGACCTGCGTGAGACCCTCGAGCATGCCCCGGACGCGGTCATCGTCGGGCACGCTCCCAGCCGCGGCCAGCATCGCTGCGAAGACGGCGAGCCGCTGCGATTCGTCGGGAGTCAGCCCGGTCCCGAGGGCGGTCAAACCCTGGTGCTCGGTCCCTGGCCCGGCCAGGTACGCGGAGAGCGTGGACTCCGAGATCCCGGTCATCTGCGCGATCGCCTCGAGCGCGACGGAATGGTGCTCGATCAGCGCGCGGAGTTCCGCCCGGACGTCGAGGGCCTCGGCAGTCATCTCGTTCCCTTCATCGGTCGCAGGACTCTCCGCACCATCGTGCATCATCCAGCGGGCTGGGCCGGCGGGTCCTCCGGCACGGGGTGTTCCGCCTGCCAGAGCGCGTCGACCTGGCCGAACTCCCGCGGGTAGCACTGGGTGTCGAACACCTCGAGGCCCTCGGTCGGCGTCGAGTACAGGTACCAGGGGCCCGTGCCGACGGGTCGGCTCGTCCAGGACCCGTTCGCGAACCAGAGGAGGGGCACGTCGTCCATCGGGTGTCCCGCCTGCGTCAGGCAGGCCTCGAGCCGGTTGAACGCGGCACGGTACTCGTCGAGGGTGATCCGGCCGTCGCGGATCTCGGCTCGCTGCTGGGCAGACGGATCCGCGATCGGCGCGGACTCGGCCCACGAGGCCCAGACGGCGTAGCGGGCGGAGCCGCCGCCCATCACGGAGACTGTCGCCGACGCGCGTCCGGAACCGGTCGCAGGGGACAGGCTCCAATGCGCACCGGTCGCGCCGGGCGTGCAGCGGGTGGGCCCGTCGACGGTCGTCCCGTCGACGGCCACGGTGAAGGTCCCCGGGTCGAGGCACTTCCACGTGAGCGTCACACGGTCGGCGTCCGCGGGGCGGGCACCGAGCGAGAACGAACCATCGCCCTGCGTGCTCGCGAAGGCCGGAGTCCCGAGGATCGTGGCGTGGTTGACGTCCTCGACCATGTAGCGCGTCGAGGTCGCAAGGGTGCTTTCCAGCGCGGCATCCGGGTCGTTCGACGGGAGGGCAGCCGCGGTGATCCCGCCCGTGACGGCCGATCCCGCCAGGAACGCGGCCGCGATCGTGAGGACCGTGCCGCGGGTCGGTCGGCGACGTCGACGGAGCGGCGCTCCGGTGGCGCTGGTCGCGTCGACCTCTGCGACGAGTGCGTCGCGCATCGCCGCGAGCCGGGGGGAGATCTGGTCGTGGTTCACAGTGTGCCTCCGAGGGGTTCCGCTGTCGCCGAGTACTGCTTGTGGAGCCGCGCCTTCGCACGGTGGAGCCGGGACTTGACGGTGCCGGGCGGGACGCCGAGGACGGTCGCGGCCTCACGCTCGCTCAGCCCCTCGAGCACGCAGAGGGACAGGACGCGCTGGTCCGCGATCGGGAGACCACGGAGTGCGGTCACGGCCTCTGCGTCGGTGAAGGAGTCCGCCGGGTCGGGTGCCGGGTCGTCGACCGGGAATCTGCCGAGGAACGAGCGGTGGCGCCGAGAGGACCGCGTCAGGTTGTGCGCCGTGTTGGTCGCCGTGACGAGGAGCCACGGCAGCATCGAGTCGTCGACGAAACGGACGTGGTCCCGCTTCCGCCAGGCTTCGAGGAACACCACGGCGACCACGTCGTCGGCGTCGTCCGGCGTCGGGACGAGCGCTCGGACGTGACGACGCAGTCGCGCCGCGTGCCGGTCGAAGAGCCGACCGACCGCACGGCCGTCCCCGGCGACGCCCAGGGCCCAGTCGGACCGGTCCCCCGTGATCTGGTTCATGCTCTGTATTGTCCGGTCGCCCCGGATCGGTTCCTGGTTCTGCCCGACCAGTTCTCCACAACCGTCGCCCCGGACGGTAGTCGACCCCGCTGGCCCCGTACGATTGACCCCGTGTCCAAGGTCCTGAGCAGTCTCCCCGTCGGCGAACGAGTCGGCATCGCGTTCTCAGGGGGTCTCGACACCTCCTGCGCCGTTGCCTGGATGCGCGAGAAGGGAGCGATCCCCTGCACGTACACGGCCGACATCGGCCAGTACGACGAGCCGGACATCGACGCCGTCCCGAGCCGCGCCCACGAGTACGGCGCCGAGATCGCCCGACTGGTCGACGCGAAGAGCGCCCTGGTCGAAGAAGGCCTGGTCGCACTGCAGACCGGTGCGTTCCACATCCGCTCCGGCGGCAAGACGTACTTCAACACGACGCCGCTCGGTCGCGCGGTGACGGGCACGATGCTCGTCCGTGCCATGAAGGAAGACGGCGTCGACATCTGGGGCGACGGCTCCACCTACAAGGGCAACGACATCGAGCGGTTCTACCGCTACGGCCTGATGGCCAACCCGCGCCTGCGCGTCTACAAGCCGTGGCTCGACTCCGAGTTCGTCGAGGAGCTCGGCGGCCGCAAGGAGATGAGCGAGTGGCTCGTCGCCCGTGGGTTCCCGTACCGCGACTCCACCGAGAAGGCGTACTCGACCGACGCGAACATCTGGGGCGCGACGCACGAGGCGAAGAGCCTCGAAGAGCTGTCCAGCGGCCTGGACATCGTCGAGCCGATCATGGGTGTCGCCGCCTGGCGTGACGACGTCGAGGTCGCGACCGAGATCGTCAGCGTCCGGTTCGAGGCCGGTCGCCCCGTCGCGATCAACGGCGTCGAGTACACCGACGCGGTCGCCCTGGTCTACGAGGCGAACGCCATCGGTGGCCGCCACGGCCTGGGTGCGTCCGACCAGATCGAGAACCGCATCATCGAGGCGAAGAGCCGCGGCATCTACGAGGCGCCGGGCATGGCGCTGCTGCACATCGCCTACGAGCGCCTGCTCAACGCGATCCACAACGAGGACACGGTCGCCTCGTACCACAACGAGGGTCGCCGTCTCGGTCGCCTGATGTACGAAGGCCGCTGGCTCGACCCGCAGTCCCTGATGCTCCGCGAGTCGCTGCAGCGCTGGGTCGCCTCCGCCGTCACCGGCGAGGTCACGCTGCGTCTGCGTCGCGGCGACGACTACACGATCCTCGACACCACGGGCCCGGCGCTGTCGTACCACCCGGACAAGCTGTCGATGGAGCGCGTCGGCGACGCCGCGTTCGGGCCGGACGACCGCATCGGCCAGCTCACGATGCGCAACCTCGACATCGCGGACTCCCGTTCGCGACTCGAGCAGTACGCCGCCGCCGGCCTCATCGGTGGCGCGACGGCCGAGCTCGTCGGCGAGCTCGAGGCGGGCGAGGCCGAGGAGATCCTCGGTGGCGCGATCGTCGCCTCCGACGCCGAGGACGCGATGGGCCGTCGCACCGACCTGGCCTCCGAAGGCGCCGCCTTCGACTCCGGCACCGACTGATCGAGCGGACCCGCGCCCTGGGCGCGACCCCCTGACGACGGGAGGCCCGGTGCCGGCTGGCACCGGGCCTCCCGTCGGTCGTCAGCCGCGAAGCGCATCCGCCTCGACGGCGGTGGGACGCGACCGTATCGTTGCGGTACCGGGTCAGTCATCAGGGACTCGTCGTCACGATGCTCCTCACGATCTGTGGGGTCTGGCACAGCGGGTCGACCCGGACGGATCCGAGATGCGCATCATCTCGACGAAGGGCTGGTCATCATGGCCGCCAACTTGCAGAACATCTGGCACCGCCACGGGCTCCGGTCCCCGGAAGAACTCGCCGCCCTCGTTGCCGAGCGCCTCGAAGGAACCGGCCACCAGCTCGTCGGCGCCGGCGACGCGCGCTACGAGCCGACGTACGCAGACTTCCTCGGCGAGCAGCTCTGATCCGCAGCGGATTGCCGCTCGACCGTCGGTAGAGTCTGCGCATGCGTACAGCCCGAACCACTGCGGCGGCACTGGCGATCGTCGCGGCGGGACTGCTGACGCTCGTCGGCGTCCAGCCCGCGTCTGCCCACTCGGCCCTGACGAGCAGTACCCCGGCGGACGGGGCGGTCGTCACCGAACCGCTGCAGACCGTCGACCTGACCTTCTCCGAGGCGCCGCTCGCCGGCCTCGACGCCGGGCTCCGGATCCAGGTGACGGATGCCTCCGGCACCGACGTCGCCACGGGTGATGTGACCGTCTCCGGCACGACCATGCGCCGCGCGGTCGATCTCGACCGGGGCAACTACACGGTGCTCTGGCGGTACGTGTCGCCGGACGGCCACCCGATCGAGGGCACGCTCGCGTTCGACTACCGGGCTGCAGCTGCTGTTCCGACCCCGAGCGCGACCGGTGCTCCGACCCCGACGGCGAGCACCGCGCCCACACCGAGCGCCACCGCGACGGCCACCGGGGCGTCCGACGGAGCATCGTCGTCGTCACCGGGCATCGCGCCCGGCGTGTGGATCGCCCTCGGCGCCGGCACGGTCCTGGTGGCCGGTGCTGTCGTCGTGCTGCTGCTGCGGCGCGGGCGCAGCGCCGAGCGCAGCTCGTAGCGCGGCGCACCCCACTTCGTGAGCAGGAACGGTCGGGTCGCAGGCGCGCACCCGACCGTTCCTGCGCACGAAGCGCACGCGGCGCGACCGCGTGCGCCACGGGAGTGGCCTCGAGTGCGGCGTCGGCGCGGTGCGGAACCCGATCGGGACGAACAACACCTCTGCGCGATCGACAGCACCATCGCGTGGCATCGAACTGTCGATCGATCCGGTCCATCCGGGCCGATCGGCGTGATACTGGGGTGGTGCGTGAACTCCAAGCCGCCATCGCAGCGGACCTCAACGTCCAGCCGACCATCGACCCGGAGCAGGAGGTCGCCCGTCGTGTCGGGTTCCTGCGCGACTACCTGCTGACGACCGGGGCGAAGGGGTACCTCCTCGCCATCAGCGGCGGGCAGGACTCCACCCTGGCCGGCCGCCTGACCCAGCTCGCGGTCGAGTCGCTCCGTGCCGAGGGGCACCCGGCCGAGTTCACGACCGTCCGCATGCCCTACCGGGTGCAGGCCGACGAGGACGACGCCCAGCTCGCCCTGCAGTTCATCGCGGCCGACCCGGGCATCACCGTGAACATCGAGCACGGGGTCGACGGGGTCGTCGAGGACACCGCGGCCTCCGGCGTCGAGCTGAGCGACTTCGTGAAGGGCAACGTCAAGGCCCGCATGCGCATGGTCGCCCAGTACGCGGTCGCCGGGCAGCGTGGCCTGCTGGTGGTCGGCACGGACCACGCGGCCGAGGCCGTCACGGGCTTCTTCACCAAGTACGGTGACGGCGGCGTCGACCTCACCCCGCTCACCGGGCTGTCGAAGAGCCAGGGGCGGCAGCTGCTCGAGCACCTCGGCGCACCCGCCCGTCTGTACGAGAAGGCCCCCACCGCGGACCTGCTCGACGAGACGCCCGGGCAGACCGACGAGGCGAACCTGGGGCTGTCCTACGCCGAGATCGACGCCTACCTGCAGGGGCACGACGTGCCGATCGAGGTCGCCGAGGCGATCGAGTCGCGCTACCGCGCGACGGAGCACAAGCGGCAGGTGCCGGCGACGCCCTTCGACGACTGGTGGCGTGCGGGCGCGTAGGCGCTGACGCGACACGGCCGGGAGGCGCGGTGCAGGTGATCCTGCACCGCGCCTCCCGTCTGTCGTCCCCGACACTTCCCTGCGCGCCCCCCGCTGTCCGCCGGCGCTCCTAGGATGGGAGCCAACGGAACAACAGATGCGGAATCCAGGCTGGTACCTGGTCCGCAAGGGGGGAAACATGGACGTCCTGTTCGCGCTCGGAGCCATCCCGCTGGTCATCGTGGGGATCATCGTCCTCGCCGTGATCGCGCTGATCTACGCCAAGGTCGTGTACCGCAACGCCGGCGCCGACGAAGCGCTCATCATCACCGGCAAGCGCTCGCGCAAGGTCAAGAACGACGACGGCACCGAGACCGTCGAGTCCGGCATCAAGGTCGTGCTCGGCGCCGGCGTGCTCGTCCGACCCTTCTTCGAGAAGGTCGCGAAGCTGTCGCTCAGCTCGCGCGCGATCGACATCAACGTCAACGCGCAGGACTCCCGAGGGGTCACCATCGACGTCGAAGCGGTCGCGCTCGTCAAGGTCGGCGAGACCGACGCCTCGATCCGGGCTGCCGCGCAGCGGTTCCTCGGGCAGGAGAAGAAGATCGACGACTTCGCGCGCGAGGTCCTGTCCGGTTCGCTCCGCGCCTCGATCGGTGCGACCGACGTGTCGACCATCATCCGCAAGCGCGACCAGCTCACCGTCGCCGTGCTCGACGTCGCGAAGGACGCCCTGCACAGCCAGGGGCTCGACGTCGACTCGTTCGAGATCAAGGGCATCTCGGACCGCAACGAGTACATCAGTGACCTCGGTCGTGCCGAGCGTGCACGCGTGCGACTCGAGGCCGAGAACGCCGAGGCCCAGGCCGACCGTGAAGCGCGGGAGGCCCGCGCGACCGCCGACCAGGCGATCGCCGAGGCCGAGAACACCCTGGCCATCCGTCGTGCCGCGCTGCAGCTCGACGCCGACCGCGCCTCTGCCGAAGCTGCTGCCGCCGGCCCGCTCGCCCAGGCGCGTGCGTCCCAGGGCGTCGTCGAGCAGGAGCAGATCACCGCCCAGAAGCGTGCCGAACTGCGTCGTGCCGAGCTCGAGTCCGAGGTCTCCGCCGTCGCAGAGGCCCAGGCGCGCAAGACCCGCGTCGAGGCCGAAGCCGCTGCCGGTGCCCAGGTCGAGACCGCACGCGCCCAGGCCGAGGCCCGCCGGATCTCCGCCGAGGCCGTCGCGGCCGAGGCGAAGGCCGAGGCGGATGCCCGCAAGCTCGCCGCCGACGCCTCACGCGCCGAGGGTGAAGCCGCCGCCGACGCGATCCGTGCGAAGGGTCAGGCCGAGGCCGATGCGACCAAGGCGCAGGCCGACGCGCTCGCACAGCACTCCGAGGCCGTCCTGCGGGTCAAGGCGATCGAGACACTGCCGAGCATCGCCCGCGAGCTCGCTGCTCCGATGAGCAACATCGACACGCTCACCGTGGTGTCCTCCGACGGCGCCGGCGCACTGTCGAAGAGCGTCGTCAGCCAGTTCAGCGAGGTCGATGCGCTGCTCGGTGCCACCGCCGGGTTCACCCTGAGCGACATCGTGAAGAGCACCACGACGGGGCAGGCAGCCGCCCGTGCCGTCGTGCGCGAGCAGGCGGCGCCGCAGGCCGAACCGGTCGAGTAACCGAGCGGACCCGTTCGGCGGGCGCGTCGGGGGTCAGCCCTCGCCGCGCCCGTTCTCGTCCTGTTGGTCGCGCTGCTGCCCACCGGCGTCCTCACGCTGCTGCGACCCGGCGTCCTCGCGCTGGTCGGCCAGCCGCTGCTGCCAGACGACACTGCGAGCGGCGCCCTCGAGCACGTCGTCGACGCTGCGTCCGCTCTGTGCGGCGAGGGCGCCGCTGAGCCCAGCGGTCAGGGTCCCACCGGCCGCGGCGAGTCGCTCGACGACCTCTTCCTGCCGCTGCGTCAGGGGCTCGTCGACCAGCTCGTCGATCGTGTCGCGGATGTTCTGCTCGCTCGCGTCCAACGCCGCTTCGTCGCCGGACTGCAGGGCTGCTGCCTCGCCGACGACGACGAGACCGAGGCGCGCGGCGTCGTCTTCGGGGCGCGGGGTGCGGTGCTCGTCAGTCATGCGGTGGACCGTACGCTCCGGCGCGCTGCGCTCCCTGGACAGATGCGTCCCCCGGCGTCCGCGGACGAGCCGTCAGTCGGCCCAGCGGCGGAGCAGCCACTCGGCGGCCGCCACGCCCTCGCGCCGCTGGAAGTCGCGGATCGTGGGCATGTTCGGTGGCGCCGGCGGCAGGGCGTGCTCGAAGAACAGCCCGGCGAGCCCGGCCAGCACGGCGTCGATCGTGTCGGCCGGAACCTCGGCGAACACCGGGTGCGTGGCGAGGTGGTGCTCGACGTCGGCGTCCTCACCACGCACGAGGGTGTCGAGCAGGTAGGTCAGTGGGTCAAGCCAGTGCGCACCCACGCTCGCCCAGGGCCAGTCGACCACCCAGACGAGCCCGCCGCCGTCGACGAGCAGGTTGTCCGCTCGGCAGTCGGCGTGCACGAGGTGCTCGCCGTCGACGAGCGCGGCCGCCTGCGATGCCGCACGGGCGATCGCGGGGCCGGCGTCGAGCACGTGCGGCGGCACGACCTCGGCGACGCGGGCGGCGGTCGCGTCGTCGGTCAGCATCCGGTCCCAGGCCCCGAACTCGCCGCGCAGGTCCTCGGCGATGCGGGGGAGTGCCGCCAGGGCGCCGGTCGCGAGCGGCAGGGTGTCGAGCGCGTCGAGCACGGCCGTCGTGTCCGAACCGTCGAGGTGGCTGCCCGGGTGCTGTCCCGCGACGTCGTCGAGCACGAGCGCGACCCAGTCGTCGCCGTCGACGGTGGTGTGCAGTGCGTCGAGCAGTCGCGGCGCCTGCACGGTGGTCGGCAGCTGCGCCATGACCGTGGCCTCGCGCCGGTGCAGCTCGAAGGCCGCTTCGTTGCGCGAGCGCGACACCGTCTTCACGAAGGCGCGTCGTCCGGCCCCGGTCGTCACGCGGTCGGCGCTGCCGGGGGACCACCCGCTCGCCTGCGACTCGGCGGTCACGACGGGCCCGCCCAGCACCCCCTCCACCTGCTGCCGCAGCGTCGTCGGTACGTCGGTCCAGGTGGTTCGCCCCATGACCCGACGCTACCTGAGAACCCGTACACAAACGTGCACGCTCGGCAACTTTGCGTTGGCGGCAAAGGTGCTTGCGGTGTAAAGTTGCATAGCCTGCAAGGTTGATCCTGATTTGGGGTCCCGACCAGGCCGACGACCACCACGCCACACCCCCTGTGAGGAACACCGCATGTCCACTGCCACCGCACCCGTCGAGGTGTCGCGCGGACGACAGGACTCCCCGGCGAGCACGCCGGGCAAGCCGATCATGTCGCACCGCCAGATCCTGCTCGTCATCTACGGCCTGATGGCGGGCATGTTCCTGTCCTCGCTCGACCAGACGATCGTCGGTACCGCGATCCGTACGATCGGCGACGACCTGCACGGCCTCGACCAGCAGGCCTGGGTCACGACCGCATACCTGATCGCGTCGACCATCACCACGCCCATCTACGGCAAGCTCTCCGACGTCTTCGGGCGTCGCCCGCTCTACATCTTCGGCATCGCGGTCTTCATCCTCGGGTCACTGCTCTCGACCCTGTCGACGTCGATGACCATGCTGGCCGCCTTCCGCGCGTTCCAGGGCATCGGTGCCGGTGCGCTGATGTCGCTGCCACTGGCGATCATGGGCGACATCCTCGCGCCCCGTGAGCGTGCGAAGTACCAGGGCTACTTCCTGGCGGTCTTCGGCATCTCGTCCGTCATCGGCCCGCTCATCGGCGGACTGTTCGCCGGTGCGAGCTCGATCGTCGGCATCACCGGCTGGCGCTGGGTGTTCCTGATCAACGTGCCGATCGGCGTCGCGGCGCTGCTCATGGTGATCGCGTTCCTGCACCTGCCGAAGTTCGGCGAGGCCAAGGCGAAGCCGCGCATCGACTGGTGGGGCGCGACCTCGGTCATCGTCACGCTGGCACCGCTGCTCCTCGTCGCGGAGCAGGGTCGCACGTGGGGCTGGGGTTCGGCGAGCGCGCTGGCCTGCTACGGCATCGGCGCACTCGGCCTCGTCGCCTTCCTGGTGATCGAGACCCGCATGCAGGACGACGCGATCATCCCGCTCAAGCTCTTCCGCTCGGCCACGTTCTCGATGGCGACCGTCCTGGGCTTCCTGGTCGGCTTCGCGATGTTCGGTGCGATGCTCACCATCCCGCTGTACCTGCAGATCGTCACCGGTCTCACGCCGACGGAGTCCGGGTTCGCCACGCTGCCGATGATCGGTGGCCTGATGATCGCCTCGATCGCGTCGGGGCAGATCGTGGCCCGTACCGGCCGCTACCGGATCTTCCCGGTCATCGGGACGGCGCTGGTGTCGCTCGGCTACGTCGTCCTGACGTTCATGACGATCGACAAGCCGCTGTGGTTCCTGATGATCGGCATGTTCCTGATCGGTCTCGGGCTCGGCCAGCTCATGCAGAGCATCACCCTGGCGTCGCAGAACGCGGTGCAGCCGCGGGACATGGGTGTCGCGACGTCGTCCGCCACGTTCTTCCGGCAGATCGGTGGCACGCTCGGCACCGCCGTGCTGCTGTCCGTCTTGTTCTCGCTCATGCCGACGAACATCCTGCACGCCACGGCGGACCAGTCGAACCTGAAGCCCGCCCTCAGCGCGGCGCTCGACCCGACTGTCGCGAGCGCCAAGGCGAACCAGGGTGTCATGGACCAGATCTGGAACCCGATCGTCACCCCGCTCCAGCAGCAGGTGCAGTCCGGGCTCGACACCGCCACCGACCAGGTGACCGCGGCCACCGCCGGTGCTCCCGATGCGGTGCGGCAGCAGGCGCTCACCGCAGCCGCCGACAAGGCGCACGCCAGCGTGCAGGACGGCCGACTCGTCGTCGACTGGTCCGACTCGTCGCAGCGCACCTACTGGGTGGACCAGCTCGCCCCGGAGCTGTCGAAGCAGATCGACAAGGGCGCGAACGAGTCGAAGGACTCGAACGCCGAGACGAGCGACACGTCCTACCTCAACGGTGCGGACCCGGCCCTGACCCGGCCGTTCATGTCGGGGTTCAACGCCTCGGCCGTGACCGTCTACTGGGTCGGTTTCTCGGTGATCCTGCTCGCGTTCGTCCTGAGCTTCTTCTTCAAGGCGCCGCCGCTCCGCAAGAGCTCGGCCCTGCAGGAGCAGGCGGACGACGCCGGCACCGCCGACGACCTCGAAGCGCAGGCCGTGCGGGCCGCGGACACGATGGGCTCGCCCACCGCCCCGGTCACCGGTTCGATCCCGGTCCAGGGCGGTCGGTCCAAGGACTGAACCCCGCCGGGCCTCTTCGTCACACGACGCGGAGGCCCGGCGTCGCACGGACCCGAGAGCAGGACGGAGCGCAGCACGTGCACCAGACCACCACCACCGAGGACCTCGTCGGGAGCGACTGCGGCCTGCGGGAACGCAAGAAGCAGCAGACCCGGTCCGCCATCCACCGGTCGGCACTCGCCCTGGTCACCGATCGGGGGCTCGCCGGGGTGACGGTGGAGCAGATCTGCGCGGACGCCGGGGTCTCCCCGCGGACGTTCTTCAACTACTTCCCGTCGAAGGCCGAGGCGGCCCTCGGGTTGCCGGCGACGATGGTCCCGGACGCGGCGCGCGCAGTGTTCCTCGGTTCCGCGGGTCCGCTGGTGTCGGACCTCTGCGAGCTCGTCGCGCAGACGGTCACCCTGCCACAGGACCGTCGGCGCATGAAGGAGCTCGTCCGGGCTCGGCCGGAGATGGTCCCGGCGATGATGCAGTGGATGGCGCACGCCCGGCAGACGGTCCTGACGGTCGCTGCCGAGCGGGTCGGCGAGGACACCGCGCGGACCGCGACCACGCTGGTGATGGCCGCCGTGATCGAGTCGGCCCACCGGTCGGCGGACGGTTCGCGCGACGAGCTCGCGGCGCGGCTGCGTGCGGTCGTCGCCGAGATGGGGCGGCTCGCCTCCGCCTGACCGGCGCGACCATCGCGTCGCCCCCGGCGCGGGGGCGAGAACGGCCTGGAGGCGCGGTGCGGGACCGACCCGCACCGCGCCTCCAGGCCGTTGATGCGTCCAGACCGCCGCGTACGCAGTCATCGGACGGTTGCGGGGTGAATTTCGCCGAAACGGCACGAACACGGCTCTTGACGCGCAAGACATCGGATGTTTTGATTGCATCGTTCGGTCGACGGAGACCGGACGGCAGGAGACACAGATGAGCCGCATCACCGGTCTGCACGTGCACGACATCCGGTTCCCGACCTCGCGAGAGCACGACGGGTCCGACGCCATGAACCCCGCTCCCGACTACTCCGCCGCCTACGTCGAGATCACCACCGACGCGCTCGACGGCCTGGTCGGCACCGGCTTCGTCTTCACCATCGGCCGCGGCAACGAGGTGCAGGAGTCGGCGATCGCGGCGCTCCGCGGGCACGTCGTCGGCGCCGATGCCGAGGCGGTCCTGGCCGACATGGGCGGCACCTGGCGCGCGATGGTGCACGACTCGCAGCTGCGGTGGCTCGGCCCGGAGAAGGGCGTCATGCACATGGCGATCGGCGCCGTGGTGAACGCCCTGTGGGACCTGCGGGCGAAACGTGCGGGGCAGCCGCTCTGGGCCCTGCTCGCCGACCTGCGCCCCGAGGAACTCGTCGACCTGGTCGACTTCCGGTACCTGACCGACGCGATCACCCCGGCCGAGGCGCTCGAGCTGTTCCGCGCCGCCGAACCGCTGCGTGCCGAACGCCGTGCCCGTCTGGAGCGCGAGGGCTACCGCGCCTACACGACGACCCCGGGCTGGCTCGGCTACGACGACGAGAAGCTCGCGCGGCTGTGCCGCGAAGCCGTGGACGACGGGTTCACCCAGATCAAGCTCAAGGTCGGCGGCGACGTGGACGAGGACGTCCGACGGATGGGCATCGCCCGCGCCACCGTCGGCCCGGACGTCCGGATCGCGATCGACGCCAACCAGCGCTGGGACGTCGACGAGGCCGTGGCGTGGATCGACCGGCTCCGCCCCTTCGACATCGCGTGGGTCGAGGAGCCCACGAGCCCGGACGACATCCTGGCCCACGCCGAGATCGCCCGGCGCATCGCCCCGATCCCGGTCGCGACGGGGGAGCACATGGCGAACCGCGTGATCGCGAAGCAGCTGATCCAGGCCGGGTCGATGTCGGTGCTGCAGATCGACGCCACCCGGGTCGCCGGGGTGAACGAGAACCTGGCGATCCTGCTCCTCGCCGCGAAGCACGGCGTCCGTGTCTGCCCGCACGCCGGCGGTGTCGGCCTGTGCGAGGCGGTGCAGCACCTGTCGATGTTCGACGCGGTCGCCCTGACCGGCGACCTCGACACCCGGTGCATCGAGTTCGTCGACCACCTGCACGAGCACTTCGTGACCCCGGTCGACGTCCACGACGGCCGCTACTGGCCGCCGACCGCGCCCGGCGCCGGCACCGAGCTGCTCGCCGACACCCTGACCACCCACGCGTTCCCGGACGGCCCGGTCTGGGCCGAGTCCGACGCAGCGCACGTCCCGGACGCCGTCCGGGTCGCCTGACTCCCCCCTCCCCGCACACCCCATCACCACGACGAAGTGGAGACACCGATGCAACGACGACGTACCGCCGGGCTGGCGGCAGCAGCAGCTGCCGTGTTCGTGCTCACCGGCTGTTCCGCTGGCAGCAACGCCAGCGACGGCCAGTCGAAGGACTCCCTCACCTGGGCCATGTGGATCGCCGGGAAGGAGGACAAGGCCGCGTGGCAGAAGGTCGCCGACACCGTCAAGACCGACGACGACGTGGACGTGTCGATCCAGGGCTCCCCGTTCAACGACTACTGGACGAAGCTCCGCACGCAGCTGTCGACCGGCACCGCCCCGTGCATCGTGAGCATCCAGTCGCTCCGCGCCGCGAACTACACGGACGTGCTCGTGCCGATCGACGACATGGCGAAGCAGGCCGACCTCGACCTGAGCGAGTACGACCAGACCGGGCTCGACGGCATGAAGGTCGACGGCAAGCTCTACGGGCTGCCGTACGACACCGGCCCCATGGTCATGTTCTACAACAAGGACATCTTCGACAAGGCGGGCGTCCCCGAGCCGAAGCCGGGCTGGACGGTCGACGAGTTCGAGGACGCCGCCAAGCAGCTCAAGGCCGCCGGCACACCGATCTGGGGCACGAGCGTCGAGGACATCCCCCTCGAGTCGATGATCCTCGGCTACAACGGTGGTCGGGTCATCGGGGCCGACGGCACGCTCGACGCCTCGAACACGAAGTTCGCCGAGGGGCTCGACTGGATCGGCAGCCTGGTCAAGGACGGCTACGCCACGCAGGCGAGCACCGACGGCTCCACCGACGACAACGCGTTCGTGTCCGGTGACGTCGCGATGTACAGCGACGGTCCGTGGTCGATCATCAGCCAGAAGGCCAAGGTGCAGTTCGACCTCGGCATCACGACGATCCCCTCGGGCACGGACGGACCCAGCTCGTTCGCCGCCGGGTCGGGCTTCGGCATCTCGAAGCAGTGCAAGTACCCCGAGCAGGCGTTCAAGGCCATCACGACGATGACGAACGAGTCCACGCTCACCTCGCTCGCCGAGCAGGGTCGCGCCTTCCCGGCACGCACCGCGGCGCAGCAGGCCTGGTACGACAACGCCGGCATCGACGGGGTCGAGGACGCCCTGAAGACGGGGCTCGAGAACGCCACCCCGCTGCCCGGCAACAAGCAGAGCGACCAGCTCAACCAGCTCTTCGCGCAGTACGCCCTGCAGGCGGTGAACGGACAGACCTCCGGCAAGGACACGATGTCGTCCATCGCGAGCCAGCTCGGCTCGCAGTGACGGACGTCACCCCTTGACGGACGGGGAGGCCCGCCACGGCCCCGCCACGGGCCTCCCGTCCGATCCCCACCCTGTTCAGGACCGCGCGAACGACGAGGAGGTCGTCGCATGACCACCATCCAGGACCCACCCGCCGAGGCGGCGCTGCCCGCCCCCGCGGTCGCGGTCGCGACCGGCGCGGCGCCCCGCCGGAAGACCGGCGGCGCCGACGCCGAGCTCGGCCGCCGCTCGTGGTGGGGCGCGGCGTTCGCCGCACCGCACTCGATCGGCCTCGTCGTGTTCACGGCGTTCCCGATCCTGGCGTCGCTCGTCGTGAGCTTCATGAACTGGCCGATGCTCGGTGAACGCTCGTGGGCCGGCCTGTCGAACTACGCGCAGCTGTTCTCCGACCCGATCTTCCGGACGGTCACGCTCAACACGGTGCTGTTCGTCGTGCTCTACGTGCCGCTCAACCTGGTCGTGTCCCTCGGACTCGCGGCCTGGCTCACCCCGAAGATCCGGCACCGGCACGTCTTCCGCGTGCTGTTCTTCATCCCGACGATCACGCCGATCGTCGCGAACGTCGTCGTCTGGCGGATGCTGTACCAGCCGGGCGGCGCCATCGACGCGACGCTGCAGTCGACCGTCGGCGTGCACGCCCCGAACTTCCTGGCGGACGACCACTGGGCGATGCTCGCCGTCGTCGCGATGAGCGTCTGGCAGGGGTTCGGCTACAACATGCTGATCTTCTCGGCGGCGCTCGACTCGGTGCCGGAGAACCAGATCGAGGCTGCCCAGCTCGACGGGGCGAACGCCTGGCAGATGTTCTGGCGGATCAAGTTCCCGCTCATCTCGCCGTCGATCTTCTTCGCGACGATGATGACCCTGATCACCTCGTTCCAGGTGTTCGTGCAGCCGTTCGTCCTGACGAAGGGCGGTCCCGGCACCGCGACCGAGACCCTGGTGCAGTACATCTACAACACCGGGTTCCAGACCCAGCAGCTCGGACTCGCATCGGCCGGGGCGTGGGTGCTGTTCGTCATCATCCTCGGCATCACGGCCGTCCAGTTCCTCGGACAGAAGCGGTGGGTGCACTATGAGTGAGCTGACCTCGTCCAACCGGACGATCAACCCGCGGGCGCTGCCCCGCACGCACCGGCAGGCCGGCAGGGTGCGCCACGCGGTCGGGTACGTGCTGCTGTGCCTGGTGGCCCTGCTGTTCGTCTCGCCGCTCATCTACATGGTGGCGACGAGCCTGAAGCCGTCGGCCGACGTGTTCACGACCCCGCCGACCCTGTGGGGCTCGTCCATCGAGTGGGGCAACTACGCGCAGGCGTTCACCTACCTGCCGTTCGCCCGGTTCATCCTGAACGGCGTGTTCGTCGCCGCGGCCGGCACCGCGATCAACGTCGCCGTCGCGGTGCTGTCCGGCTACGCGTTCTCACGATTGCGGTGGCGCGGCCGGAACACGGTGTTCGTCCTGTTCCTCGCGACGCTGATGATCCCGCAGGACGTCCTCGTCATCCCGATGTACGTGATGATGCAGGGCTTCGGGTGGGTCGACACGTTCCAGGCGCTCATCATCCCGTGGGCGTTCACGGCCCTCGGCGCGTTCCTGGTGCGGCAGTTCTTCCTCACAGTGCCGCAGGAGCTCGACGACGCCGCCCGGGTGGACGGTGCCGGAGCGATCCGGACGTTCTTCTCGGTGATGCTCCCGCTCGCCCGGCCGACGATGGCGGTCCTCGCCGTGTTCTCGTTCATCGCGTACTGGAACTCGTTCCTCTGGCCGCTCGTCATCGTCAACGACGTCGAGGCCCGTGGCACCATCCCGCTCGGCCTGCAGCAGTTCTTCGGGCAGCAGGGCTCCGAGTGGAACCTCGTGATGGCGGCGTCGGTGATCTCGATGCTGCCCACCGTGATCCTGCTGATCCTGCTCCAGAAGCACCTGGTCAAGGGGATCGTCACCAGCGGTCTCGGTGGCCGGTGACGCCGCCGAACGTCTTCCCTCGTCCTCCACTGAAAGGAACACTGGCCTCATGACCATCACCGCACCTGCCGAGCCGCAGACCGCGACCGATCCCGCGGGGTTCCCCGCGTGGTTCTCCCACGACCGGTTCGGCATGTTCATCCACTGGGGGCTCTACGCCCTGCCGGCACGGCACGAGTGGGTGAAGAACCACGAACGGATCACCGACGCCGACTACCAGAAGTACTTCGACCACTTCGACCCGGACCTGTTCGACGCCGCCGACTGGGCCCGCCGTGCGCGCGCGGCGGGGATGAAGTACGTCGTCCTCACCACGAAGCACCACGAGGGCTTCTGCCTGTGGGACACCGCACTCACCGACTACAAGTCCACGAACACCCCCTTCGGCCGGGACATCGTTCGGGAGTTCGTCGACGCCGTCCGTGCCGAGGGGCTGCGGGTCGGTTTCTACCACTCGCTCATCGACTGGCACCACCCGGACTTCACCGTCGACGGCGTGCACCCCCGGCGCGACGACTCGGCGGAGGAGATCGAGGCGTTCAACGAGGGCCGCGACATGTCCCGCTACCGCGAGTACCTCCACGGTCAGATCGAGGAGCTGCTCACCGACTACGGGCAGATCGACTACCTGTTCTACGACTTCTCGTACCGGGACAACGACCACGAGGACATCTGGGGCGGCAAGGGTCGCGACGAGTGGGGCTCCGAGGAACTCATGGCGCTGACGAAGCGCCTGCAGCCGGGCATCATCGTCAACGACCGGCTCGACATCCCCGGTGACCTGGTCACCCCGGAGCAGTACCAGCCCGACAAGCCGATGGAGGTCGGCGGGGTCCCGGTGCCGTGGGAGGCCTGCCAGACGTTGAACGGCTCGTGGGGTTACGACCGCGACAACCTCAACCTGAAGCCGGTCGACCTGCTCGTCCGCATGCTCGTCGACGGCGTCTCGAACAACGGGAACATGCTGCTCAACATCGGGCCGACCGGTCGCGGAGAGTTCGACGGGGTCTCCCGCCGGACGCTCGAGGGCATCGGGACGTGGATGCACCAGCACGCCCGCTCGGTGTACGGCGCCGGACCCGCGAAGTTCGTCGCCCCGCGGAACACCGTCTACACGCAGAGCGGGAACCGCCTGTACCTGCACCTGTTCGCCTGGCCGTTCGAGCACGTGCACCTGCCAGACCTGGCGGGCAAGGTGGCGTACGCGCAGCTGCTCAACGACGCGTCGGAGATCCACTTCCGCGAGATCCCGCCGGGCACCCGAGCGCAGAACACCGGGCTCGGCGGCCAGCCCGCCGGCACCCTCACCCTGACGCTGCCCATCGTGCGACCCGACGTCGCCGTCCCCGTCGTCGAGCTGTTCCTGCGCGACTGATGCAGCGGATCCTGACGCGGACGCGACTGCGGGCCGGGAACGAGGCGGCGTACGACACCGTGCACGCCTCGGTCCCGCCCGCGCTCGCGGCACGACTGCGCGAGGTCGGCGTGCACGACTGGACGATCTGGCGGGACGGGCTCGACCTGGTCCACCTGATCGAGGTCGAGGACCACCGCGCGATGCGCCGAGCGCTCGCCGACGACCCGGTCAACGCCGAGTGGCAGGAGACGATCAACCCGCTGCTCCAGGCGGCCGACGACTACTCGGGCGACGACGACGGGGTCCCGCGGGTCTGGTCGCTGGCGGACCAGGTGGACGGCGCGGACCAGGTGGCCCCGTGACGGACCTCGCCCTCCACCTGGAGCGTGGGCCGTTCTGGTTCGGTGGGGCCGGCATCGGCAACCTGCTCCGTCCGGTCTCCGACGACGACGCCCGCGACACGGTCGACGCCGCCTGGGACGCCGGGGTGCGCGGGTTCGACACCGCTCCGCACTACGGCCTCGGATTGTCCGAACGACGGCTCGGGGTGGCGCTCGCCGGACGCCCCCGGCAGGAGTTCCTCGTGTCGACGAAGGTCGGGCGGGTGCTCGTGCCGGGGCGCGGCGACGGCGACGACCTGGCGTCCGGGGGCTTTGCGGTGCCGGACGACACCGTGCGGCAGTGGGACCCGTCGCCCTCGGGCGTGCGGCGCTCGCTCGACGACTCGCTCGGCCGGCTCGGGCTCGACCACGTCGACGTCGCCTACCTGCACGACCCGGACGTCTACTCGCTCACCGACGGCCTGACCCAGGCGCTGCCGACCCTCGCCGAGCTCCGCGACGAGGGCGTCGTGCGGGCGGTCGGCGTCGGGTCGAACTCCGTCGAGGCGCTGTCGGCGGCCGTCGACACCGGGCTCTGCGACGTCGTCATGCTCGCCGGCCGGTACACGCTGCTCGAGCAACCGGCGGCGGCGCTCGTCGACCGGTGCGCGGCGCTGGGCGTCGCGGTCGTCGCGGTCGGCGTCTACAACTCGGGGCTGCTCGGGCAGGAGCGCCCCGCGGCCGGCGTGACCTACGACTACGCCGAGGCGCCCGCGCGGTTGCTCGCGCGGGCGAACGCCATCGCCGACGTGTGCGACCGCCACGGGGTCACCCTGCCCGAGGCCGCGCTGGCGTTCCCACGGCGGGCCCCGGCGGTCGCCGCGATCGCCCTCGGCGTGCAGTCCGCCGACCAGGTGCGCTCGAACGTCGCCCGGGCCGCCGTCGTCGTGCCCGAGGCGCTCTGGGACGGCCTGCGTGCTGCGGGCCTGCTCGACACCTGACCCACGCACGACGAAGGCACCCCGCCCACGCGGTTGCGCGGTTCGGGGTGCCTTTCGTCGTGCGCCGGTCAGACCGGCAGTGTGGTGCCTAGCGGCGCGAACCGCGGCCGGCGACGCGCGTGTAGATGAACAGCACGATGACGGCACCGATGATCGAGCCGATGATGCCGGCCGGCTGGAAGAAGCCGTCGTTCCCATCGTGGTTGAAGATCAGGTAGCCGAGGAATCCGCCGACGAACGAGCCGACGATGCCCAGGACGATCGTCATGAGGATGCCGATGTTCTGCTTGCCGGGGATGATGAGCCGGGCGAGAGCGCCGGCGATGAGTCCGATGATGATCAAGCTGATGATGAGACCGAGCACGGTGTCCTCCTCGTGGGTGCGGTTGCCGCGGCATGGTTGCCGGAGTCAGGGCCGAGGACTGACACAACTCCGAGGTTCCTGGGAGGATTGTCGGGTTCAGTCCAGGGAGCGCCGCAACCAGCGCTCGACCCCTTCGACGTGGGACACGACGAGGGCCTGCACGAGCTGCGGGTCGCGGCGTCGGATGGCGTCGACGATGGCCGCGTGCTCGTCGAGGGTCCGCTGCACCGAGCCGTTCTGGGTCAGCCCCCGCCACACCCGCACCCGCACCGTCTTGCTCGACAGGGCGTCGAGCAGTCCGGACAGGTACTGGTTGCCGCCGATGCCCGCGATGGTCGAGTGGAACAACAGGTCGTGGGCGACGAGGTCCTCGACGCCGGTGTCGTCGGTGACGGACTGCATCAGGGTCGCGAGTTCGTCGATCTGCTGTTCCGTGGCACGGGCGGTCGCCAGGACGGCGGACGCCGGTTCCAGGATGCGTCGCACCTCGAGCAGGTCGACGAGCGACCGGTCGTGGTGCATGTCGACGACGAACGACACCGCCTCGAGCAGGACGCCCGGTTCGAGGGACGTCACGTACGTGCCGTCGCCGCGTCGGACGTCGAGCACGCGGATGAGCTCGAGCGCCTTCACCGCTTCACGCAGGCTGTTCCGCGACAGGCCGAGCGACTCGCTCAGTTCCTTCTCGGGCGGGAGGCGCTGGCCGGGTTGGAGCTCGCCGCTCACGATCATCTGTTGGATGCGTGCGATCGCATCGTCGGTCAACGACGCCACGTCACCACCTCCTGTGGACCCGGCCGCCTGTGCGACGGGACGTCCCGACGATACCCGGGACGGGCCTCCAGGCCGTGCGGCGGAGCCGTGGCGCGATCACGCCGGCCGCAGCCGGAGCGCCTGCATCCCGCCGTCGACCGCCAGCTCGACGCCCGTCGTCGACCGGGCGAGCGGGCTCGTCAGGTAGGCGACCGCCTCGGCGACCTCTGCTGCCTGCACCAGTCGGCCGTGCGGCTGGCGTGCCTCGAGCGCGGCGCGTTCGGCTGCCGGGTCGTCCGCGGTCGACAGGAGCCGTGCGATCCACGGGGTGTCGGCGGTGCCCGGGTTGACGGCGTTGACGCGGATGCCCTCGCGGACGTGGTCGGCTGCCATCGCGCGGGTGAGTGCGGAGATCGCCCCCTTCGTGGCCGAGTACAGCGCACGCTGGGGGAGCCCGGCGGTGGCCGCGACGGAGCACGTGTTGACGATGCTCGCGCTGTCGGAGGCCCGGAGGTGGGGGAGTGCGGCGCGGGACAGGCGAACGGCACCGAGCACGTTGACCTCGTACACGCGGCGCCACTCGTCGTCGGTGTTGTCCTCGACGCTCCCCTGAGCGCCGATGCCGGCGTTGTTCACGAGCACGTCGAGACCGCCGAGCTGGTCGACGGCCGACGCGACGGCGGCACGGACGGACTCGTCGGACGACACGTCGCAGGTGACGGAGACGAGTCCCTCGGCGGTGGACGGCTGCAGGTCGAGCACGGCGACCGCTGCGCCGCGCTCCCGCAGGGCTGCCGCGATGGCCGCGCCGATGCCGGAGGCGCCGCCGGTGACGATCGCGCGGAGACCCGCGTGGCTGCCGGGCGTCCCGGTGGTGCCGGTGGTGCCGGTGGTGCCGGTCTGGTCGGTGGTGTCGGTCATCAGGCTGCTCCTACGGTCTGGCGCTGCGAGCCGAGCCCGTCGGCGGTAAGTTCGACCACGTCGCCGGGCTGCAGGTACGGCGCGTGTCCTGCGAGGGCGACCCCGGCCGGGGTGCCCGTGCTGATGACGTCGCCCGAGTACAGCACCATGAACTGCGACAGGTACCGGACGATCTCGACGGGTCGGAAGATCATGTCGGCGGTGGTGCCGTCCTGCCGCACCTCGCCGTTGACGGTGAGCCGGAGCGCGAGCGCCGCCGGGTCGACCTGGTCGGGGGTGACCAGCCACGGGCCGAGCGGGTTGAACGTCTCGCAGGACTTCCCCTTGTCCCACTGCCCGCCGCGCTCGAGCTGGAAGGCGCGTTCGGAGACGTCGTTCGCGATGGCGTAGCCCGCGATGCAGGCGCTCGCCGCCTCGTCGGAGTCGCAGTACCGGGCGGTGGCGCCGATGACGACGGCGAGTTCGATCTCCCAGTCGGTCTTCTCGCTGCCGCGGGGGATCAGGACCTGGTCGTCCGGGCCGATCACCGTCATCGGGTCCTTCATGAACACGATCGGCTCGGTCGGGATCTCGGCGCCGGTCTCGGCGGCATGGTCGCGGTAGTTCAGGCCGATGCAGACGACCTTGCCGGGGCGGGCCACCGGTGCGCCGCGACGCAGGCCCTCGGCGTCGGGCAGCACCCGGACGTCGCCGGCGTCGCGCGCGTGCCGGACGCGGGCGACCGGGTCCGCTGCCAGGAAGGCGCCGCTGATGTCCGTCGTGATCGGGCGGAGGTCGAGGACCTCGCCGTCGGTGTCGACCGCGACGGGGATCTCGTCGCCCGCGGGGCCGAGTCGTGCGAACTGCATCGTTCCTCGCTCTCCGGCTGCACCGGCGCAACCACAGACATCCTATGTCTGGTCCGAGGTGTCGACAAGGTTCCGGGTGCTGAGGGTCCTGTCATGCAGGTAGGTGCGCTCCGCCGTGCCGCCGAGGACCGCCTGGCGGTCGTCCGGGCTCAGGTCGGCCAGTGCCTCGGTGGTGCGTCGGACCACGTCGTCGTAGGTCGTGGCGAGTGTCGAGACGGGCCAGTCCGACCCGAACATCGACCGCGCCGGGCCGAACCGCTCGACCACGGCGCGGACGTACCGGTCGACCGGCTGCCGTCGCCACTCCGGGCCGGCCTCGGTGAACAGGCCGGACACCTTGCAGGCGACGTTGGGGCGTGCGGCGAAGTCGTCCATCCGGCTCGGCCACCCGGGGCCCCCGCCCGCGATGTCGGGCTTGCCGGCGTGGTCGAGGACGAACGAGGCCTCGGGCACGGCGTCGACCAGTGTCAGCGCTGCGCGGTGCTCCCGTGCGCGGACGAGCAGGTCGAACACCAGGCCGGCGGCGGCGAGGGCGCGGACGCCTCGGACGACCTCGGGCCGGGCGAGCCAGTCAGGGTCCGGTTCGTCTTGCGCCTGGTGCCGGATGCCGACCAGGCGGTTCCCGTCCACGGGGGTGCGACCGGGTCGTGCGACGAGGGCGGCGAGGGCGGCGATCCGGTCGGCGACGTCCGGGGCGGTCAGGTCCACCCAGCCGACGACCCCGGCGACCGGCTCGGGCTGCTCGAGGAGCCAGGCGGTCTCGCCGGGGTCGTGCACGGCCTGCACGACGATCGTCCGGGTGACGTCGGTGCTCCGGGCGGCGGCGCGCAGGTCGTCCACGTCGAACCGTCGGCGGATCGGGGCGACCGAGTCGTCCATCCAGGGGTACGGCCGGTCGGCGGGATCCCAGAGGTGGTGGTGAGCGTCGATGATCACGCGCTCATGATGCCTGATTCATCCGATGTTCACCCGCACGTTGCCGGTGCGGCTCAGACGACGCCGGAGGCCTCGAGCTCGGCGCGCAGCTCGGCGTCGGACGGCTCGACGAAGTGCTTGCCGTTCGGCAGCACCACGACGGGGATGTTCTTCCGGCCGCTGATCGCCTCGGCACGGTCCGCCGCGGACAGGTCCTGCTCCACGTCGACGTACTCGTAGTCCACGCCGAGGGTGTCGAGCAGCGCCTTGGACCGACGGCAGTCGCGGCACCAGTCGGCGCCGAACATGGTCACGCGGTCGGGGGCAGTCGTCGCATCGCTCATGTGCAGAGAGTACGTCGGAGCGCCACCGGGCATTCCCGGAGCCCGCGTCGCAGGGCGACAGGACCGCAGGCCTCCGCAGCAGGCGCGTGCCCGGCCTCGCCCTACGATTGGCACATGCCGCCAGCACCCGACCCCGCGACGCTGGCCTGGGCCTCGGCGGCCGTCCGGCGGTTCGCCGCTGCGACCAACCTGCTCGTCGCCGCCCGCCGGTTCCGCATCGTCGGCGGGGACCCCCGGGACGCCGCGGCGCTCCGGCACCTGCTGACCGCACTCGGCGCGCGCGAGGCCGACGAGCAGCAGCAGTCGAACCCGCAGCAGCCGTCCGACCTGGTCGACCAGCTCTGGTGTCTCGGCACACCCGAGGAATCGACGCCCGCCGTCGAGCAGGCAGCCGACCGCCCACGCGGCGCCACCCTGGTCGTCATCGACGCCGGTCGGTACCTGCCCGCCGTCGACGAGGACGCCTTCGGTCCCGTCGCACCCGCCCGCCCCGGCGTCCTCGCCGTTCCGATGCTCTCCGACGACGTCTTCCTCGTCTCCACCGGCCGCGACCCCGAGCACGACCCCGCAGCCGAGGCCCGCCTGCGATGGGCCCGGCGGTCGATGCCGGTCGCCCGGTCGGTCGCCGCCGAACTCCGCGACGGCGGACTCCTGCGCGGCACACGCATCGGCGTCGCGATGTTCCTCGAACCCAAGACGGCGGTGCTGAGCCTGCTGCTCCGCGATGCCGGTGCCGAGGTCGTCGTCTACGCCCACGCCGACGAGACCGACGACGCCGTCGCTGACGCACTGCGGTCCGCCGGCCTGACGGTGTTCGCGAGCAGCACCGCGACACTCGCCGAACAGAAGCGGCTGGCCCTCGCGATGCTCGACACGGCGCCGCACATCCTGCTCGACGACGGGGCACACGTCATCCGGCTCGCCCACCAGGAGCGCCCCGACCTGCTGCCGACGATGCTCGGCGCCGCCGAGGAGACCACGAGCGGCCTGCGACCCCTGCGTGTGCTGGCGGCGCGCGGCGAGCTCGGCATCCCCGTGATCGCGGTGAACGACGCCCGCACCAAGACGTTCTTCGACAACCGGTACGGCACCGGGCAGTCGACGGTGTTCGCGGTGCTCGACCTGGTCGACGGGCTCGCGTCCGGCGCACACCGATTGCAGGCTGGGCCCACGCCGCCGGTTCCGGCTCGACGCGCCAGCGGCGGGCTGGCCGTGCCGGTGGGGAGAGGCGCGGCGGCGGTCGCCGGGTTCGGGCACGTCGGCGAAGGGGTCGCCCTGGTGCTCGCCGCCCTCGGGTTCCGGGTGACGGTCGCCGAGACCGACCCGGTCCGCGCCCTGCAGGCCCGCTTCGCCGGGTACGCCGTGGCCCCGCTGGTCCAGGCGGTGCGTGACGCCGACCTCGTGATGAGCGCCACCGGGGTGCGGGACACCATCGACCTCGAGGTGCTCCGTGCTTGCGCGGACGGCGCGATCGTCGCCGTCGCCGGTGGGGTCGACCAAGAGATCGCGGTCGACGACGCCCTCGCCGCCGGGGTCGAACGGCGGCCCGTGGGGCCGAAGGCCGAGCGGTTCGTGTTCCCCGGCGTCGACGGCGGGCCGATCGTGCTCGACGACGGTGGCTGCATCAACATCACCGCGGCCGAGGGCAACCCGGTCGAGATCATGGACCTGTCCTTCGCCGTGCAGCTCGGCGCCGTCCGGATGCTCCTGGAACGCGGCGACGAGCTGGAGCGTGCCGTCGTGCCGATCGACCCCGCGGTCGACGACATCACCGCCCGCACGGCGCTCGCCGCCTTCGGAACGCACGTCGGGCCTCTCCCCACCGGCACGGCCGGGCTGCCGCTGGCGCGTCAGACCGGAACCGGCGGCGTGGGCCCAGGCCTTCCCCCTGAACACCCGGCGGACCGCGAGCCGGACGTCCGGACGCACCGTTTCGGAGACCCCACGTGAGCGCCCGACCGCACCCGGTCACCGTGCACTCGGCGCGCGTCGTCGTGCCGATGACCGCGCCGCCGATCGCGGACGGCGCGGTCGCCGTGCAGGACGGCCGCATCCTGCACGTCGGCGACCGGTCGTGGGTCATCGACCAGCTCACCGGTTCCGGCGCGACGTTCACCGAGCGGCAGTGGCGCGGTGCGCTCCTGCCCGGACTCGTGAACGCGCACTCGCATCTGCAGTACACCGGCATGGCCAGTGTCGGCCAGCGCCAGTACGGCGGATTCGAGGACTGGGCCGCAGCGTTCAACGTCGACTACGCCGAACCGCACGACTGGCGGGCCGAAGCCGCGGACGGTGCACGGGCGTCGATCCTGGCCGGCGTCACGAGCATCGCGGACATCGTCACCGACATCGAGGCCGCCACCGCGCTGCAGGACGCCGGGCTCGGCGGCATCGCGTACTGGGAGGTGATGGACTGGGAGAACGACGCCTGGCAGTCGCACGGTCGCGACCAGGTGCTCGACGAACTCGACCGGATCCCCACGACGCCCGGTGCGGGTCTGTCGCCACACGCGCCGTACTCGCTCGAGGTCGCCCCGCTGCTCGAGCTCCCCGACATCGTGCGGCAGCGCGGTCTGCGACTGCACCTGCACCTCGGCGAAGCGGCGTTCGAGGGGGAGCGCACCGCCCTCGGTCCGGTCCCCGGGCTCGACGGGGTCGACGGCGTCGGACACGGGAACGACTGGCACCTGGCGAACGTGCCGTCGTTCCGGGCGCTGCGAGCCCTGGGCTTCGGCGCGAGTGCCACCGCGTTCGTCGACCGGCTCGGGGTGCTCGGCCCGGACTGCCACATCGCCCACGGCGTCTACATGACCGCGGCCGACCGGGCCCTCCTGCGTGCCCGGGGCACCGCCGTCGCACTGTGCCCGCGGTCGAACGCCGTCATCGGCCTCGATCCGCCGCCCGTCGCCGACTACCTGCGCGAGGGCAGCCCGATCGCCATCGGCACCGACTCCCTGTCGTCGTCACCGTCCCTCGACCTGATGGCCGACGTCACCGCGCTGCACCGGATCGCCCGCGCCCAGGGCTACGGGCACCGGGACCTGCACGAGCGGCTGCTCGCGGCGGCGACCCTCGGTGGCGCGCACGCGATGGGGCTCGCCGTCGGGCCGGACCGCATCGGGCACCTCGCCGTCGGGGCGCGTGCCGACCTGGCGGTCTTCGACGTCGATGCCCGTACCGTGCCGGACGCGCTCGCCGAGCTCGTCGAGGACGGCGCCGGGCGGGCGGCCGCCACCGTGATCCGCGGGGTCGTCCGTGCCGCGGCGGGCGTCGTCACCGAACCGGCTTCCCCGCACATGGACATCCGCGCACCGCACCAGGAGGAACGATGACCGAGACCGCACCCCGCCCAGGGATGGCCGCACGCCGAACCGTCACCGGCGACCTGATCGAGTGGCTCGACGTGCCGAAGCGCGCCATCGCCCTCGGCATGGAACCGCACCCCGAGGGCGGTTGGTACGTCCGCACCTGGGCCTCGCCGGCGACGGTCACCACCCCCGCGGGGGACCGTCCGGCCGCCACCCTGATCCACTTCCTGCTGCCCCCGGGCGAGGCCTCGGCCTGGCACCGGGTCACGAGCGACGAGATCTGGATGTGGCACGGTCCGGACACCGTCGACCTGCAGCTCGGCGGCGACGGTGACGTCCCCGAGCCCGGCGCGACGATCACGCTCGGCCCGGACGCCGGCCGCGACCGGGTGAACGACGCGCAGGCGTTCGTGCGCGGCGGGGTGTGGCAGCGGACGATCCCGGGCGACGGCGAAGTGCTGCTGAGCTGCCTGGTGTCGCCGGGCTTCTCGTTCGACGACTTCACGATGGCCGACGACGGGGACTCTGCCGCCGAGTAGCACCGCGACACCGTTTCGCGTTGGTATCCCACCGCGAAGTACACTTCGACCTGCCCCCACCCCCCCCTCGCACGAAGGCCCGACCGTGACCCGTCCCCTCCGCTTCACCCTCGCCGTCGCCACCGCCGCGGTCGCCGCCCTCGCCCTGTCGGCCTGCTCCGCCGGGGGCAGCAGCAACGCCGACGGCACCGTGACCGACGGCAAGCTCACGATCGCCACCGGTGACCCGGCGTACTCGCCCTGGGTCGAGGACAACAAGCCGCAGTCCGGCAAGGGCTTCGAGTCCGCCGTGGCGTACGCCGTCGCGAAGGAGATGGGCTACGGCAAGTCCGACGTCGTGTGGAAGCGCAGCACCTTCGACAGTGCCATCGCCCCGGGCCCGAAGGACTGGGACCTCAACGTCCAGCAGTTCTCGATCGACGCGAAGCGCAAGAAGGCCGTCGACATGTCGAGCGCGTACTACACGACGACGCAGGCCGTGGTCACGACGGAGAAGTCGAAGGCCGCCGACGACACCACGATCGCGGCGCTCAAGCAGGACGCCATCGGTGTCGCGACCGGCTCGACGAGCATCGCGAGCGTCAAGGACGTCCTCGGGGTCACCCCGCAGGTGTTCAACTCGAACGACGACGCCGTGCTCGCACTCAAGTCCGGCCAGATCGACGCCATCGTCACCGACCTGCCGACGGCGTTCTACATGTCCGGCGCGCAGCTCGACGACGGGACCGTGTCGGCGCAGTTCCCCGACGACGGCAAGGGCGACCAGTTCGGCTTCGTCCTGCCGAAGGGCTCGGAGCTCACGAGCAAGGTCGACAAGGCCCTCAAGACCCTCGACGACGACGGCTCCCTGCACAAGCTGCAGACCAAGTGGCTGTCGTCCGAGACCGGCACCCCGGTCCTGAAGTAACCGCATGACGCTGCCAGCAGGCACCGGCACCCCGGTGGCCGCCCCCGCGCCGAGCCAGGTCGAGCTCGAGCGTCGGCTCTACCGTCGCCAGCGCGGCCGTCGTTCGGTCGTCGTGTCGGTCGTGTCCACCCTGGTCGTGCTCGCCGTCGTGTACTTCGGCGTCGTGAACACCCCCGGCTGGGCGGCGGTGCAGCAGTCGTTCTTCGACCCCGAGACCGCGATCGACACGTTCCCGGACATCCTGCTGGGCCTGTGGCTGAACGTCCGGATCCTGTTCTTCAGCGCCATCGGCGTCGCCGTGTTCGGCACCCTGCTCGCGGTCGTGCGGGGCCTGCGCAACCCGGTGTTCTTCCCGCTGCGGATGCTCGCGACCGGGTACACGGACCTGTTCCGCGGCCTGCCGCTCATCATCGTGCTCTACCTGGTGGGCTACGGCATCCCGGGGCTCGGGGTGTTCCCACGGCTGCCCGCCGAGGTCTGGGGCACGATCGCGATCACCCTGACCTACTCGTCGTACATCGCCGAGGTGCTCCGGGCCGGCATGGAGGCCGTGCACCCCTCGCAGCGCCTGGCCGCCCGGTCGCTCGGGCTCTCGCACGCCAAGACGCTGCGCCTCGTGGTGCTGCCGCAGGCGATCCGCAAGGTCACGCCGGCGCTCATGAACGACTTCGTGTCGATGCAGAAGGACGTCGGTCTGGTCTCGATCCTCGGCGCCGTCGACGCGGTCCGCTCCGCTCAGATCGCGCAGGCCGAGACCTACAACTTCACCCCCTACTTCGTCGCCGGGCTGCTGTTCGTGGTGATCAGCCTGCCGCTGATCCGCGTCACGGACGCGATCGCGCGTCGGCAGCAGCGGCGTGAGCAGATCGGAGGGACCGTATGAGCGAGGCAGGCCTGGAGGCCCGTGGTGCGTCCGGTACGGACGCCGCGGTCCTCGAGCTGCGCGGGTTGCGCAAGGCCTTCGGCGAGCACGAGGTTCTGCGCGGGATCGACCTGACGGTGCACCGCCACCAGGTCATCTGCGTCATCGGGGCGTCCGGGTCTGGCAAGTCGACGCTGCTCAAGACGGTCAACCTGCTCGAGGGCATCGACGACGGCGAGATCCTGCTGCAGGGCACGGACATCGCCGACCCGCGCGTCGCCGTCGACGCCGTGCGGGCCCGCATCGGCGTGGTGTTCCAGCAGTTCAACCTGTTCCCGCACATGAGCGTGCTCGACAACGTCACGCTCGCCTCCCGCCAGGTGCACGGCATCGGACGGGCCCAGGCCGAGGAGACCGCGCGACGGTTGCTCGACCGGATCGGCCTCGCTTCGTTCGCCGACGCGTACCCCGACCGGCTGTCCGGCGGGCAGCAGCAGCGCGTCGCCATCGTCCGGGCCATCGCGTCCGACCCCGAGCTGCTGTTGCTCGACGAGGTCACGAGTGCGCTCGACCCCCAGCTCGTCGGCGAGGTGCTCGACCTGGTCACCGAGCTGAAGCGGCAGGGCTCGACGATCCTGATGACGACGCACGAGATGCACTTCGCGCGGAACGTCGCCGACCGGATCGTCTTCCTGCACCGCGGCGAGGTCGTCGAGCAGGGATCGCCCGCCGAGGTCCTCGACCACCCGCAGCACCCCGCGCTGGTCGAGTTCCTCGCCCGCGTGCACGCCTAGGGCGTCAGCAGCACCTTGCCGATCACCTCACCGTCGCGCACGCGGCGGTGGGCCTCCTCGACCTCGGCGAGCGGCAGTACCGAGTCGATGACCGGTCGGATGCTGCCGTCGGCGACGAAGGGCCAGACGTGCTCGCGGACGGCGGCGACGATCGCGGCCTTCTCGGCGAGCGGCCGGGCGCGCAGGGTCGTGCCGCTGATCGACGCGCGCTTGCGCATCAGCACCCCGAAGTCGAGCTCGGCGGTGCGGCCGCTGCCCGCGGCGATCACCGCGATGTGCCCGTTCGGGGCGAGGGCCTGCAGGTTCCGGTCCAGGTAGGACGGGCCGACGACGTCGAGCACCACGTCGACACCGACCCCGTCGGTGAACGCCAGGACGCGCTCCACGAAGTCCTCCGTGCGGTGGTCGACGACCAGGTCGGCACCGAGGTCCCGGGACGCGGCGACCTTGCGCTCCCCACCGCTCGTCGCGATCACCGTCGCACCGAGGGCCTTCGCCCACAGCACCGCGTGCGACCCCATGCCGCCCGTGCCACCGTGCACCAGGAGCGTCTGCCCGGGTCGGAGCCCGGCGAGCATGCCGATGTTCGAGTAGACCGTGCAGGCGGCTTCGGGCAGACCGGCGGCCTCGACCAGGTCGACCCCGTCGGGGACCGGCAGTACCTGGGTGACCGGGGCGACGACGAGCGACGCGTACCCGCCGCCGGAGAGCAGTGCGCACACCCGGTCGCCCACCGCGACGGTCGTGACCCCGGTGCCGACGGCCCGGACCGTGCCGGAGACCTCGAGCCCGAGGACGTCCGAGGCCCCGGGCGGCGGCGGGTAGTTCCCGGCGCGCTGCTGCAGGTCCGCGTTGTTGACGCCGGCGGCGGCGACCTCGATCAGGACCTCGTCGGTGCCGGGTCGGGGGTCGGGCAGGTCGGTGACGGACATGGAAGCGTCGTCGAACGTGATGGCGTGCATGCCCTCGACGGTACGCGCCCCGTCCCTCGTGCCGGCTGTCGGGGGCCGCGGCCGGCCGGACCCGGAGCGGATCTTCCCTGTACGCTCGATCATGGATCTGCACCTCATCCGGGGGAGTGCGGACGGATCGAGGGGGACCCTCCACCATGCCCAAGAAGCTCATCGCGCTGGCCACCGCCGGCCTCGCACTCACGCTGCTCGCCGGTTGCTCCACCGGGCCGTCCAAGGCCGAGCAGTGCACTCAGTTCGAGAAGACCGTCAAGTCCGCTGCCGAGGGCGTGCAGTCCGAGGCCGCGAACCTGCAGTCCGACCCGGACGCCGCCGTCACGAAGCTCAAGGAGCTCGACGCGAAGATCTCCGACGGCGTCGACGACCTGTCGGACGACGACCTGAAGGCCAAGGGCGACGCCTTCGAAGAGGCCTACGGCGACCTGGTCGACGACATCGAGGACATCGCCGAGGACCCGAAGTCGGCCGACGTCTCGGGCCTGACGAAGTCCAGCACCAAGGTGCAGGACGCCGGCAACGCGTTCCAGAAGGAGTGCAACTCCTGATGCGCCGCACCCTCACCGCGCTGGCCACGGCCGGCCTCGCACTCACGCTGCTCGCCGGTTGCTCCGGCGGTGACGGTGGGAACTCGTCCGGCGGTGACTCGGGGGCGTCCAGTGCGCCCTCGGCGTCGAAGACCGCCGCGGCGGCTCCCGCGCAGAGCAAGCAGGAGGCCTGCTCCCTGCTCGAGAACGAACTCGCGTCGTTCCTCAAGGAGCAGGGTGCCAACACGGCTCCGTCCGACGTGAAGGCCCGCGGGGCGCTCATCGGCGAGTTCGTCCAGCGCATCGACTCGGCGCTGACGAAGGTCTCGAACGAGCAGGTGCACGACACGTTCGAGGAGTTCTCGGGCGCGGCCAAGCGCTACAGCTCGGCCATCGAGTCCGGTTCGGCAGAGGACTCGACCGAGGTCAAGAAGGCCCAGTCCGACGTGCAGAGCACGCTCGACCAGGTTTCGGCCGTCTGCCCCGCCAAGAGCTGACCACCACCGCGCACCACACACGACGACGCCCCGCCCTCCTGCGAAGGAGCGGCGGGGCGTCGTGCATCCCAGGGGGACGAGTCAGGCGGCCGCGGCCTGCGACGCGTCGAGCCGTGCGACGTCCTCCGGTCGCAGCCGCACGGTCGGCGCGGTGATCGAGTTCAGGATCGACTGCGGGCGCGACGCCCCGGGGATCGGGACGACGACGTCGCTCTTCTGCAGCTCCCACGCCAGGGCGATGACCTGCGGGGTGACGCCACGGTCGCGGGCGATGTAGGCGAAGTCCTCGAACGCCGTGCCGAGGTCGGCCGCGCTCCCGATGCCGCCGAGGGGGCTCCACGGCAGGAACGCGATGCCGAGCTCGTCGCACAGTTCGAGCTCCGGCTCGCTCGAGCGGAACTTCGGCGAGTACTGGTTCTGCACCGAGGCCAGGCGTCCGCCGAGCACCTCGTTCGCGGTGCGGATCTGGTCCGGGTCGGCGTTCGAGATGCCCGCCATCCGGATGACACCCTCGTCGAGCAGCTCGGCGAGCGCCCCGATCGAGTCGGCGTAGGGCACCGCGGGGTCGGGACGGTGGAACTGGTACAGGCCGATCTGCTCGACGCCGAGCCGCTTCGCCGACGCCTTCGCCGCCTCCTTCAGGTACTCCGGGTGCCCGTTCTGGGTCCAGTTGCCGGCTTCGGGGCGCAGGTGTCCGCCCTTCGTCGCGATGAGCACGGCCGAGGTGTCGTCGTGGTACTCCCTGACGGCCCGGGCGATGAGCTCCTCGTTGTGCCCCACCTCGTCGTGGCCGCCCAGGTGGTAGGCGTCGGCGGTGTCGATGAGCGTGACACCGTTCTCGAGCGCTGCGTGGATCGTGGCGATGGACTGACGCTCGTCCGGTCGGCCCTCGATCGACATGGGCATCCCGCCCAGACCGATGGCACTGACGGACACGTCTCCGATGACTCGTTGCTTCATCGGCCCAGCATGCGCCGAGGGTGCGCCCGCACGCCCAGGTGGTCACGCCGTGACCGTGACCGACAGGCGGACGGGAGGCCCGTGGCGGCCCCGCCTTCGCGCCTCCAGGCCGGAACGGACACGCGTTCTCCGACAGGACACGCGTCGATCGACGCGTGTCCTGTCGGAAGGGTGGTGTCGGTCAGGCGCTGGCGGACACCGACGACGCGGCGGAACCGCTGTCGACGGCGTTCGCGAACACGACGCCGCCCCAGGCGATGACGACGATCGCGAGCACGAAGCCGATCGCGGCGATCCACCACGACGGCTTGCGGCGGATCCAGGCGCCGATCGACAGCACGATCGTGGCGACCCCGATGACGAACGCGCCACCGACCGCGATGGCGGCGCCACCGAAGTACCCGCCGGGCGAGCACCCGGCCGAGGCGTCGCACGACGTCGTGGCCGAGGCGACCGCGATGATGCCGACGACCGCCGTGATCGCGGTCATGACGGCACCGAACACCAGGAGCAGGACCGTCGAGATCCGGTCGGCGAGCTTCGCCGGCGGGAACAACGTGGTGCCGCCGCGCTCCCACGCCGCGCGCTGCGCGTCCGTGGGGCCGGAGGAGGGCTGCTGCGGAGGGCCGGGGACGTTGGACCAGGTCATGCGTGCAGTCCTACCGCGCCTCGACCCCGAACGCCTGTGCGAGCCGCTGGATCTTCTGCGCCCGACCGAGTCGGGGCAGGTCGGAACCGTCGCGGATGACCCGGCCGCGGGCCTCGAAGTCGTCCAGGAAGTCCTGTGCCCAGGCGACGTCGGTCGGGGTGGGGGAGATGACCTCGTTGATGACGGGGAGCTGCTCGGTGTCCAGGCAGAGCTTGCCGGTGAGGCCGAGCGACACGGCGACCTGCGACTGCTCGCGGAGGATCGGGTGCGACGACCCGACCGTGGGGCCGTCGATCGGGCCGGGCAGGTCGCCGACGCGCGAGGCGACGACGAGCTTCGACCGCGGGTACGCCATCGCGAGGGTGTCGGCGCTCGTCCCGGTGTCGCGGCGGTAGTCGCCGGACCCGAAGGCCAGGCGGAACGCACCCTGCGCCTTGGCGATCGACACGGACTCCTCGATGCCGAGCGCCGACTCGACCAGGGCGATCACCGGCGTCTGGCCGCCGAGCCGGTGCCAGGTGTCGGTGACCTGGGCGGGGGACTCGGTCTTGGCGAGCATGACGCCCTGCAGCCCGGGCAGGCCACGGAGCTCCTCGACGTCGTCGGCCCAGAAGTCCGTCGTGACGTCGTTGATGCGCACCCAGGCCTCGCCACCGCCGGCCAGCCAGGCGGCGACGCCCTGCCGTGCCGAGGGCTTCGCGGCGGGGTCGACGGCGTCCTCGATGTCCAGGATGATCTGGTCGGCGCGGGACCGCTGGGACTTGTCGAACCGATCGGTCGCGGTGCCGGAGACCAGCAGCCACGAGCGTGAGATCTCGGCGGGGACCGATCGACGCCGGTTCGGCGTGGGGGCGGACGGAGCGGTGCGGTCGTCGATGGCCATGCCCCGTTGGTACCACACCAGAGGGGACGAACGCCTCGCTCGGACGCGTGCCGCGTCGATGCGGAAACCCCGAAACCTCGGTTCATTGCCAGAGAGGCCGTCCGGTTCCGCCTACAGTGTCGGATGTGTGGCGAGCGGACAGGGTGACCGACGGTGAGGACGACGTGAACGACGACGTCCCCGTCGAGGGTGCCCGCGCGCGCTCCGACGACGATCGAGACGAGCAGCAGGACGTGGACCAGGAACGGACCGACGACGAGCCGGACCGCATGCTCCGCCCGGAGCTGCAGATGACGAGCCCGCAGGCGATCAGCCTGGGCGACCCGCGGTTGCAGGCGGGCAACGCGGCGGAACCGACGTGGGACGGCTGGCGCACCCAGCTGACCGGGGTCGGTGGCACCAGCCCGCTCACGCACTTCAGTGACCACCCGCGCGCCCGCATCGAGCTGTCGACCACCCACCCCGGTGGTCTCGCGCAGTTCATCACCGGCAAGACGACCCTGCTGTCCAGCCTGATCCGCGACGAGGTGGCGCTCCGTGCCGCCCGCGTGGCCGCCGGACACGTCGAGGCGAAGGGCACCGAGCTCGCCACCGTGCGCGGCATCGACGCCGTGAAGCTCGGCATCGGCATGGCCGACTGGAAGCACGGCGACGAGCAGTTCCGCGGCCCCGTGCTCCTGCGACCGCTGGCGATCCGTCGGCACGGACGCGACTTCGAGGTGCGCCTGCTCGGCGAGCCGGTGCTCAACCCGGGCCTCGCCGACGCCCTGCACGAGCAGTTCGGGGTGATCCTCGACGCGCAGTCCTTCGTGGCCCTCGCGCAGCAGGACGGCTCGTTCACACCGAACCCCGTCATCGACCGGCTGCGTGGGCTGACCGCGCACATCCCGGGCTTCTCGGTGCACGCCCGACTCGTGGTGTCCGCCTTCGCCGAGGTCGCGACCGGCATGGTCGAGGACACCGGCGACCTGTCGCACCCCGTGCTGGACGCCCTGGCAGGCAACCCGAGCGCGAAGTGGCAGGTCGAGCAGTCCTACCACCCCGTCGAGCAGACCCCGTCGGACGAGCGCAGCCCCGAGACCGACACGCTGCTGCTCGACGCCGACGACGAGCAGGAGAACGTGATCGCCCAGATCACGGCCGGCAACTCCATCGTCGTGAAGACCCTGCCGGGCACCGGTGGCACCCAGACCATCGTGAACGCCCTGGGCGGCCTGGTCGCGGCGAACAAGCGCGTCCTCGTCGTGAGCCCGCGCCGCGCCACCCTGCGGGGCATCGCCGCACGCTTCGGCGAGGTCCAGCTGCCCGGGGTCGCCGTCACACCGTCGACCCTGCGTCGCGACGTCGTCCGTGCCATCGCCCGCAACGAGAAGGCCGCGCGGCCGAACCTCCGTGAGGTCGACGACGCCCTGGTCCGCCTACGCAAGGTGCTGAAGGACTACCGCGGCTCGCTCACCCGCAAGGACCCTGACTTCGGCGTCTCGGTGCTCGACTGCCTGGTGGAGCTGTCGCGCCTGTCGCTGCTGCCCGTCGCCCCGTCGACGACCGCCCGGCTGTCGAAGCAGTCCGTGGCCTCGATGGTCGACGGCCGGTCGCGCGTCGCCGAGACGATGGTCAGCGCCGCGAACCTCGGCGAGTTCCGCTACGGCCCCGATGACTCGCCCTGGTACGGCGCGAAGTTCTCCTCGAGCGACGGGGCGCAGCGTGCGCACCGCATCGCGAAGGACCTGGACGCCGACGGCCTGCCGACCCTGCTCCGCCGCGCCCACGACCTGGTGAGCACGACGCACATGCGCCAGTTCACGACGATCAACGAGCTCGGCATCTACCTGCGCCTGCTCACCGAGATCCGCGACACGCTCGACCGCTTCCTGCCGGTGGTGTTCGACCGCTCGGTGTCCGAGCTCGTCGCGGCCACCGCCCCCCGCGGCGAGGGCGCCCCGATGTCGTCCACGAACCGTCGGCGGCTGAAGAAGCTCGCACGTGAGTACGTCCGACCGGGCGTGCACGTGTCCGACCTGCACGAGGCGCTGACCCGCGTCCAGCAGCAGCGCGTGCTCTGGCAGCGCTACGTCGCCGCAGGCGTGAACCCCGAGGTGCCGACCGGCATCGCCGATGTGCAGGTGCTGTTCTCGAACGTCGCCGAGGACCTCGCGCGTCTCGACGAGCCGCTGGGCCGCACCGAGCGCGACCGCCAGCTCGCGAACACCCCGGTCGACCAGCTCGTCCCGACCATCGCAGAGCTCGCCGCCGAGTCCGACGTCCTGCACAACCTGCAGGAGCGCACCGAGCTCATGCAGACCCTGCGTGACCTGCAGCTCGAACCGCTCATCACCGACCTGGCGAACCGGCACGTGCCGGACGTGCAGGTGCCGGCCGAGCTCGAGCTCGCCTGGTGGCAGTCCGCCCTCGAGACCATGCTCGAGTCCGACCGGGCCCTGCTCGGCGCGAACACCGACATGCTCGACCGGGTCGAGGCCGACTTCCGCCTGGTGGACGACGCCCACGCGGCCGGGGTCTCCCAGGGCCTGGCGTGGCAGCTCGCCGAGAACTGGAAGGTCGGTCTCGTCGACTGGCCGGAAGAAGCGACGGCGCTCAAGACGCAGCTGCGCGACGGTGCGATCACCTCGCGCCTGCTGCAGGACTCCGCACCGCACCTGTCCCGGTCGATCGCCCCCGTCTGGCTCGCGAGCCCGTACGAGGTGCCGCAGATCGCCGACACGATGCCGTTCGACACCGTGATCCTGGTCGACGCCGGTGCCGTGACGATCGCCGAGACCGTCGGTGCCGTCCGTCGTGCCCGCCAGACCGTCGTGTTCGGTGACCCCGTCACCCAGACGCCGTCGCCGTTCCGCATCGCCGTGGACCCCGAGCACCGGGCGCTGCAGGTCGACGAGGGCACGCTCGACGCGTTCCACGCCGACTCCGCACTCGCGAAGCTCTCCACCCTGCTGCCCACCCTGTCGCTGTCGCGGTCGTACCGCGCCGGCGGCGAGGACCTGGCCGAGCTCGTGAACCGTCGCTTCTACGGCGGGAAGATCGAGTCCCTGCCGTGGGCCGGCTCGTTCCTGGGCCACGGCTCGATCGCGCTCGACTACGTCAGCGACGGCAAGGCCGTCCCCGACCCCGAGTCCGGTGCCGTCGAGAGCGTCGACGCCGAGGTGGACCGCGTGGTCCGGCTCGTCATCGACCACGCCCGCACCCGTCCGACCGAGTCGCTCATGGTCATCACCGCGTCGGCGAAGCACGCCGTGCGGGTCGAGCAGGCCGTGCTGACCGCCGCCCAGGGCCACAAGGACCTGACCGAGTTCGTCATCGGCGACCGCGCCGAACCGTTCATCGTGGCGACGCTCGAGCAGTCGGTGGCGCAGAGCCGCGACCGTGTCGTGTTCTCCATCGGCTACGGCCGCACCCCGCACGGCCGCGTGCTGCGCGACTTCGGTCCGCTCGGCAAGCCCGGCGGCGAGCGGCTGCTCGCGGTCGCGATGACCCGTGCGCGTCGCTCGATGGTCATCGTCACGTGCTTCCAGCCGTCCGACATCGAGGCCGAGCGCATGGGCCACGGCACCATCGCCCTCGCGGAGATCCTGGCCGAGGTGCGCGCCCGCACGACCGCCGAGTACGTGCCGGACGACTCCGACCCGTTGCTCGTCGACCTGGCCCGTCGCCTCGAGATGCGCGGCATCCCGGTCGCGCTCGGCCACCGTGGCAAGCTCGGTCTCGTCGCCGCGCACGGCGGGGTGTGCGTCACCATCGAGACCGACGCGTCGCTCGTCAAGGGATCGCTGCGCGAGTCCCTGCGCCTGCGCCCCGAGGTGCTCCGTCGTCTCGGCTGGCACTACGTGCGCGTGCACGCGTTCCAGCTGTTCTCCGACCCGGACCGCGTTGCCGACACCGTCGCGTCCGTGCTCGGGGTCGACCGCGGTGCCACGCAGGAGATCTCGATCCCACCGATCCCCGCCCGCCGGTGAGCACGCAGGACCTCGATCCCAGCGTGTCCACGGTCGGCCCCGCCCGCCGATGAGCCGCCGGGCCTCGCGGCCCGCCGGTCCGGTGACGCCGGAGACGGACCAGCTGGTGGGCACGTGGACGCGGGCCGACGACGTGTCGTCAGCCGCGCCTCCCGGATCAGCGGTTCCGCAACCTGACACGGACGACCCGTCGGGAGGCCCGGTGCGGCGCCGCAGGCGCGTCACCACCCAGCCGGTGGCGGGCTACGCCCCGGCGCCGCCGCCGGAACCGGCGCGACACCGCGACGGTGAGAACGACGACCAGCTCCGGCGCGACGTCCCGCCGCACTGGTAACCGGTACCCTGGCCCGTGATGACTGACACCGCGCGGCAGCGCCCCGACTGGCAGACCTGGCCGAACCTGATCACGCTGTTCCGCCTCGTGCTGATCCCGGTGTTCATCGGCCTCGTCGTCGCCGGCCACCCGGGGTGGGCGCTCGTCGCCCTCGTCGTGATCGGCGTGAGCGACTGGGCGGACGGCTTCATCGCCCGGAAGTTCGACCAGGGCTCGAAGCTCGGCAAGGCGATCGACCCCGTCGCCGACCGTCTGGCGATCATCGCGATCGTGCTGTCCCTGGTGCTCGTCGGCCTGCTGCCCTGGTGGGTGGTGGCCGTCGTTGTGCTCGTCGACCTGGTGCTCGTCGTCCTGTCGAGCGTGCTGTTCCACGGCAACCCGGACCTCGACGTCACGTGGACGGGCAAGATCCGCTCGGCACTGCTGTTCGTCGGGCTGCCGGTGCTGCTGTTCTCCGCGGTGCACACCGTCGACGAGAACGCGCCGTGGGTCCGGGTCGTGGCCCTGGTCTTCGTCTACCTCGGCACCGCGGGGCACGTCCTCGCCGGCGCCCAGTACGCCGTCGCGATGTTCGCGAAGCGCCGGGCTGTCTCCGCCGCCTGACCCCCGCCCAGCGCAAAACACCGGTGTTCACGCTGCGCACCGCGGTTTGCGGGTGTGCAGAGCGGGAACACCGGTGTCTTGCGGGTCCGAGCGCGGTCGTGCGCCGGGGCTAGAGCTTCGTCGAGCCGCCGATGCCGGGCCCCTCGGGAGCGTTCGACGGGGCGATGTGCGCCCCCGTGCTCGCGGCGCCACCGTTCTGCGGGCGGAGCAGGTCGCGGATCTCGAGCAGCACTTCGACGTCGGTCGGGGGCACGTCCTGCGGGGTCTGCTCCTCGTCGTTCTTGACGCGCTCGAACGCCACCTTCTTCAGGTGGTTCACGGGTACGACGAGCGCGAAGTACACGACAGCGGCGACGATGACGAAGTTGATGACCGCGCCGATGATCGCGCCGAAGTAGAGCGTTGCGCCTTCGCCGGAGACCGTGGGGATCTTGACCTTCAAGGCTTGGTCGAGGCTTGAGGCGTTGAACACCGCACCGATGAGCGGGTTGATCAGGGCGCTGACGATCGTGCTGACGATCGCGGTGAACGCCGCACCGATGACGACTGCCACGGCCAGGTCGATGACGTTGCCGCGGAGCAGGAACTCCTTGAAGCCCTTCATGCGAGGGTCTCCTTCCGGGTCGAGGACGGCCGCCGAGTGGCGACGCGCCCAATGTATCCGGAGAGCGCAGACCGCGTCAGGACGCGGCGGACTTCGAGCTGCTCGGCTTCGACTCGGGCTTCTTCGCCGGCTCGGACTTCTTCGGCTCCGACTTCGCAGGGGCGCTCGACGACCCCTCGGCCTTCGGCGCCGGGCGGGAGTCGGTGCGGTAGAAGCCACCGCCGTTGAAGGTCACGCCGACGGGGGAGAACACCTTGCGCAGGACGCCGCCGCAGACCGGGCACTCCGTCAGGGTGGCGTCGGAGAACGACTGCTTGATGTCGAACGCGTTGTCGCACTCGGTGCAGCGGTACGAGTAGGTGGGCACATCAGCTCCGGAACGTGATGATGCGTGACGGCGTGATGATGCCGTCGACGGGTTCGTCGTGGGGTTCGCGCGGGACCTCGTCGAGGTACTCCGCGTCGAAGATCACAGCATAGACGGGCGGGCGGTTCGCCATGGACCCGAGGGTCTTGTCGTAGTAGCCGCGCCCCCAGCCCATGCGGACCCCGTCGTGCCCCACCGCCGCCGCGGGGGCGAGGATGGCGTCGACGTCATTGATCGCGAGCGGGGACAGGACCTCACCGACGACCTCGGGCAGGCCGAGCAGGCTCTCGGTCTCGCTCTCACCGTCGCCCACGGCCCAGTCGAGCAGGCCGTCCTCGCGGGTGACGGGCAGCAGCACGCGGATGCCCTGCTCGAAGGCCCAGTTCAGGAACGGCCGGACGTTCGGCTCGTCCGGCGCGGACAGGTACAGGGCGATGGACGTCACCTGGCGCTCCTCGACGAAGCGCTGCAGGGTCGCGGTCAGGGTCTCGGTGTCCGCGTCGCGTTCGGTCGTGGTCCGGGTGCGCCGCCGCTGCCGGAGTTCGGCTCGCAGGGCGCGCTTCTCGTTCCCGAGATCGGCGATCATGCCGAGGAGTCTACCGAGGGGTGTCGTTGCGGCTTCCCGCCGGGAACGCGCGCACTCCCGTGTCCCCCGGAGCGACGACATGCCCTCGAAAGGGGGATCGGATACGGTCTGACCATGGGCTTCCAGATTTCGAAGGCGGTGATCCCGGCCGCAGGGCTGGGTACCCGCTTCCTCCCCGCGACCAAGGCGATGCCGAAGGAGATGCTCCCCGTCGTCGACAAGCCGGCCATCCAGTACGTGGTGGAAGAGGCTGTCGGTGCCGGGCTGACCGACGTGCTGATGATCACCGGGCGCAACAAGAACGCGCTCGAGAACCACTTCGACCACGTGTCGGAGCTCGAGGAGACCCTCCGCAAGAAGGGCGACCACGAGAAGCTGCAGAAGGTGAACCAGTCGACGGACCTCGCCGACATGCACTACGTGCGCCAGGGTGACCCGCTCGGCCTCGGCCACGCGGTGCTCCGCGCGAAGATGCACGTCGGCCGCGAGCCGTTCGCCGTGCTCCTCGGTGACGACATCATCGACGCCCGTGACCCGCTGCTCCAGCGCATGATCGAGGTCCAGGGCGAGAAGAACGCCACCATCGTGGCCCTGCTCGAGGTCCCCGAGTCGCAGACGCACCTGTACGGCATCGCCACGGTCGAGCCGACCGAGACCGACGACGTGGTGAAGATCACCGGCCTCGTCGAGAAGCCCCCGCAGGGCGAAGCGCCCTCGAACCTGGCCATCATCGGCCGCTACGTCATCCGTCCCGAGGTCTTCGACGTCCTCGAGAAGCAGGAGCCGGGCAAGGGCGGCGAGATCCAGCTCACCGACGCGCTCATGAAGATGGCGAGCGCGGAAGAGTGGACCGGCGGCGTGTACGGCGTCGTGTTCCGTGGACGCCGGTACGACACCGGTGACAAACTCGACTACATCAAGGCGATCGTGCAGCTCGCCTCGGACCGCGATGACCTCGGCCCCGACCTCAAGTCGTGGCTGAAGGAGTTCAACGCGGGCGAATAGTCGGCCATCCCGCTCGGGTCCGGTGATCACGGACCCGAGCGGGACACCCCGTCCCGCACCGGGGCGGGACCCCGGAGGAACCCAGCGATGACGACGATCCCGACCCTGTCCCACGGGCGGGTCACCATCCGCCCCCTCCGGCTCCGCGACACCCGCGACCTCGACGCGGCACTCGCGACGAACCGCTCGTGGCTCCGCACCTGGGAAGCCACGAACCCCTCCGGACACGTCTCCACCGACGTCCGTGGCAGCATCCGCGCGCTCCAGGCCAACGCCCGCGCGGGACTCGGTCTGCCGTTCGCGATGGAGCTCGACGGCCGCTTCGTCGGGCAGCTCAACGTCTCCGGCATCTCGTACGGCTCGCTCGCGAGCGCCTCGATCGGCTACTGGGTCGTCGAGGACGCCGCCGGCCACAACGTGACGCCGATCTCCGTCGCCCTCGCCGTCGACCACTGCTTCCGGTCGCTCGGCGTGCACCGGATCGAGATCTGCATCCGGCCGGAGAACGCCCCGAGCCTGCGGGTCGTCGAGAAGCTCGGCTTCCGGTACGAGGGGCTCCGTCGCCGGTACATCCACATCAACGGGGACTGGCGCGACCACTTCTGCTTCGCACTGGTGGCCGAAGAAGTCCGCGGTGGCGTCCTCGAGCGCTGGGTCCAGGGGCAGGTGCCCCCGGGCGTGGGGACCGTGCCGCTCGCCGCTCGCGACGAGGCCGCGATGCCGCTGGACACGACGCCGCGCATCTGACGCGCTGCACCTGACGGGCCCGGAGGCGCGGCGCACCTCCCACGGATTCCGCCCCGACACGCGCAACACGCGTCCGGCAATGACGGGGCCGGGGAACCGCCGCCCCTACCGTGTTCGCATGGCAGGAATCGGCTCGTGGGGTGGCGGCATCGTCCTGCTCGTCGCGGCCGTCCTCTGGCTCGTCTACCTGATGCCGTCGTGGGCCGCCCGTCGTCAGTACCTGGCCACCGAGCGGAACGCCATCCGGCTGCAGCAGACCCTCCGGATCCTCGCGCAGACCGCCGAGCTGCCGGACGAGGTCCGCATCGAGATGAACGCGAAGTCCCTGGCCCAGGCGCAGCGCGTCGCCCGGTCCGAAGAGGCCAAGCGCACCGCCATCGTCCGGGCCCACGAGGCCGCGCGGCAGCGTGAGATTACCCGCCGCCTCGCCGAGCAGGCCCCGGTGCTCGAGCGGGCATCCGCCGTGCCGGCCCTGACCGCGATGCGGATGCGCCGTTCCCGGCTCGGAGCGACCCTGTTCGGCACGCTCGGCATCGTCATCGCCCTCGTGGTCTTCATCGCATCGCCGTCGCTCTGGCTCGTCGGTGTCGCCGGCCTCGTCGCCGCCGGTGGGTCCGCAGCGGTCCTGGCCCAGCTGCACCAGGTGGCGACGGCGCGGAAGCAGCGTCTCGCGGCCGCCGAGACGGGCGCGACCCGCGCCTCCCGGCAGTCCACCGCGTGGACCGACCCGGCGCCGCCCCTGTCGACGGAACAGCCCGCTGTGCCCACGCAGGACCGCTCGTGGACCCCGAACCACGTGCCGAAGCCCCTCTACGTGGAGCGACCGGCCGCGCCGGCCGCGTCGCCCGAGTCGTCGGCCGAGCTCGCCGCCCGGTTGAAGGAGCGCGTCGCCGCGGCCAAGGCGGAAGCCGAGGCCGAAGCTGCGGCGATCCGTGCGGGCGAGTCCGACCCGTCGCTCGCCACCGTGTCCCGGATGCGTCCCGAGCTCGAAGAGGCGGCGGCGTCGCTGTCCGCGCACGACCAGGGGCGTCTCGCCGAGCGGCTCGGGCTCCGGGCCCCGGCCGCGTCCGCCGGCCTTGACCCCGGCGCTCCTGCTCCAGCCGCTCCTGCTCCCACCGACGAGCCTGCCGGGCCGCCGAGCAAGTGGGCCGGCATGGGCGTCCTCGACGACGATGCGTACCAGCAGGCCGACCTCGACGCGATCATGCGACGGCGCCGCGCGGTCTGACCCGCGGCACGCCCGACGGGCCACGCGCGATTTCGGCTGGGCCGAACGAGGGTGCTAGTGTGGTCGAGCACTTGGGGCTATGGCGCAGTTGGTAGCGCGTCTCGTTCGCAATGAGAAGGTCAGGGGTTCGAATCCCCTTAGCTCCACCACGTGGCAACCACGAGAACGGCCCGGAACCGACAGGTTCCGGGCCGTTCTGTCGTTGCTGCGCGCGTGCGGCGAGACCTTCCTCCACAGGCCGAGCAACGGGGATCGTTCGACACAGTTCACGCACCGGGGTGGTGTGTTGTCCAACGCATCGCCCTAGACTCCCGGTGCGCCGCACGGGCGTCGCCGGCCCACCGGGCCCGACCAGGGGGAGAGCATGTTCCGTATCAGTCGTCTCGTCGCGACCATCGCGACCACGGTGGTGGTGGCCGCCGGCATCGCGGTCGCCGGACCGTCCTCGGGTGCGTCCGCGGCGGTCACACCGCTGGGTGTCGACATCTCCTGGCCGCAGTGTGGCAGCCAGGTGCCGACCGACCAGGCGTTCGGCATCGTCGGGGTCAACGAGTCCCTCGGCAACACCACGAACCCGTGCCTCGCCGAACAGCTCGACTGGGCATCGAAGTCCGTCGGCGGTTCGGCCCAGCCGAAGACCCAGCTGTACGCGCTGTTCGCCAACCCGGGGCTCCAGGCCTCGGTCTGGCCGACGTCGAACAGCTACCAGGGCACGGTGCCCACCAACCCGTTCGGCACGTGCGTGACCAAGAGCGGCAAGAAGCAGCTCACCCTGGCCTGCTCGTTCATGTACGGCTACGCCCGCGGGTACGACGACGTCCAGAGCCGTGGGGTCCCGACCCCGTCCGCCTACCGCTGGTGGATCGACGTCGAGACGGGTCTGTCGTACCAGCGCGACACCGCGCAGAACCGTGCGGCGATGCAGGGCATGATCGTCGGGCTCAAGACCGCCGGCGTGAAGCGGATCGGCCTGTACTCGACCGGGTCACAGTGGAAGACCATCGCCGGCACCGTCAAGGCGAACAGCCCGCTGTACGGCCGCTCGAACTGGATCGCGCTCGGCAAGAGCACGGTGACGAAGGCGCGGAAGGCCTGCTCCGGCACGCCGCTTCCCGGCGGCACCATCGCCATGGTCCAGGTCGAGGTGCCCTACGGCTCCGGCACCATCGACCGCAACGTCTCCTGCACCTGATCGACCTGACCTGACCTGACCTGACCTGACCGACGGACGGGAGGCCCGGTGCCAGCTGGCACCGGGCCTCCCGTCCGTCCGAGGGTCGCGTCAGACCCGTCGCCACCGCCCGATCGTCAGCCCGCGATGCTCTCGGTCAGCACGCCGGACTGCGCGAAGGTGGTGTGGATCGCGTTCGCGGCCTGCTCGAAGGCGCGGTTGCCGCGCGAGACGCCGAGCGCGCCGCCCTTGATCGCGGACTTGCCGGATCCGCGCAGCAGTCGGGCGACGGTGCGGCCGTCCGGGGCGATCATGATCTGCACGTCCAGGCGGGTGTGGAACGTGCGGTCGTTCGCCATGCCGCCGATGAGCAGCGTCAGGCCGAGGCTGCCGCGGGTCGCGCGGAGCGCACCCTGTTCGGCGTCGTCGACGGTGTAGCCCTCGTGGGCGAGCGCGTCGCGCACCTGGGCACGGGCGGTCTCGGGGTCGGTGGCGACGAAGAAGTCGTGGCTCTCGGGCATGTGTGTGTTCCTTCCGAACGGGTCCGCTGGGACACGGAGGACGCTCGTCCCCGGAGATGATCATGCCGTGTCGGAACGACGGAGGTGTCGCTTACGCTGGTCGTGTCATGACTGCCTCGATGAACCGCCGCGCACTCCTGTCCCTCGCCGGCGTCGCCGGGATCGGTTTCGCCGTTGCGGCGTGCTCCTCCGGCAGCGACAAGGGCGGCGACGGCGGCAGCGGCCGGGGCAGCTCCGGCGGCGGGGGCGGGACGACGTCCACCCCCGCGACGAAGCCCGTCGCGAAGGCCCTCGCCCCGGCGCAGGTCCCGCTCGCCGGTGGCGTCACGGTCACCGTCACGGGGACCGGGCTCGCCGCGGTCAAGGGCGTCACCGTCGGTGGTGTCGCTGCGCGCGACGTCGAGGCGACCGCGTCGAAGGTGACCTTCACGGCCCCGCACCAGGCGATGTACACCGCCGGTGACGCCGACGTCGCGCTCTTCACGTCGGCGATCGAGCCGAGCCCGTCCGCCAACCAGTCCTCGGACGGCAACGGCAGCGCCGCGAACGACGGGCAGAGCGGCGCCACCCAGGACACCGCGACCACCACGCCCACACCGACCGCCGCCCCCACACCGGACGTGGGCAGCGCCGTCGCGACGACCACCCTCGCGTACGCCGCACTGACCGACGTCGACCGGCAGCTCGCCTACGCGATGCGGTACTGGAAGGACTACAACCTCGCCGAGTACGGCACCATGAACCCGATCGGCGGCGACTGCGCGAACTACGTCAACCAGACGCTCATCGCCCGCGGCTGGAAGCAGCGGTCCGACTGGTACAACCGCGCGGCCGGCGCCGAGCACAGTGCGACGTGGACCTACTGCCCCACCATGGACCCGTGGCTCGAGACCAACGCGGCCGAGTTCGGGCTCACCCGGCGCTCGTCGGACGAGCGCGACAAGGTGCAGGTCGGCGACATCGTGTTCTTCGACTGGAACGCGAACGGTTCACCGGACCACACCACCATCGTGTCCGAGGTCTTCACCGAGTCCGACGGCACCATCCGCATCAAGTCGGCGAGCCACAACCAGGACGGCCCGTACCGCGACCTCGACGAGATGATCACGGTGCAGCACCCCGGTGGGACGGCCTGGTTCCACACGTTCGACGCGTAGCGCTGTCGCGGCCCGCAAGACACCGGTGTTCGCGTGTCGCACCGCGGTCTGCGCGTGTTCAACCGGCGAACACCGGTGTCTTGCAGAGCCGACGGACAGCGCCGCTCAGGGGTACCCGAGGAACCAGAGCAGCACGATCGCGATCGACTGCAGGCCCACCCCGACGACGAGCCACGTCACCGCCCGCCGCCGCGTCCCCACGAACACGTCCGACCCGAGCAGCGGCGCCATCGGCATGAGCAACCGCGGCAACGACTGCTGCGGCAGGAACACGGCCACCAGGTACAGCCCGTACGAGGCCGTGAACGCGAGCACGTCGGTGCCCAGGGCCCGGGTGCTCCTGCGCGAGAAGAACCACACGGCGCCGGCGAGCACCACCACGACGAGCCCGATGCCGAGCGGCCCGAGCCACGTCGACGCCATGATGAACCACGGTGTCAGCGGCGCGAAGTGCTGCCGGCCGACGAACCCCACCCACCACGACAACTCGGTGTCCAGGTAGGCGTCCGGCCGCCCCGTCACGGCGGTCGCGATGACGGGCCACGCCAGGCCCGCAGCCGCGACGACCAGGCCGGTCACCACGATCGCGATCCGATCGCGCCACGGGAACACCTCGGCTGCTCGCCCGGACCGGCGCGCTCCGACCCACCGCACCACCATGTGCACGGCCAGCGCCAGCGCCAGTGCCAGGACCCCGGGCTTCGTGAACGCGGCCACGACACCGAGCGGTGCGATCAGCCAGTACCGTCGCCGCACCAGGGCCAGCAGTGCGCCGAACAGCAGCACGAGCAGCAGGCTCTCGGCGTAGGCGACCTGCAGCAGGAAGCCCGTCGGCGCGAACGCGAACAGCGCGGTCGCCCAGCGGGCACGGTGTGCGCTGCCGACGGCGAGCACCAGCCGGTACAGCAGCACGCACGCGCCGGCTCCGGCGATCGAGGCGACGACGACTCCGGAGACCCAGAACGAGGCGCCGGTCAGCGTCATCAGGATCCGCACGACCGTGGGGAACACGGGCAGGAACGCCCACGCGTTCGGCAGGACGTGCCCGGCGTCGTCGACGGGCAGCGTCGCCGGGTACCCGTGCTCGGCGATGGTCCGGTAGAACGAGGCGTCCCACGACCCCGAGAACGTGAAGAACGACGGGTCGCGTCGGTACGAGGCGAACGGCCAGCCGTTCGCGGTCGCCAGCAGGTACACGGTCGCCAGCAGCACGGTGCTCACCACCCGGGAGCCCATCCAGAGCAGCAGCGGCGCGGTCCACGCGCTGTGCCGTCCGGTCAGCAGGTTGCGGAACCCCCGCCTGGAGGCCCGGCTCGCTTCCGCCACGTTCGTCACCCGCCCGATCCTCCCAGACCGTGGGCCGCGCCCCGCATCGCGGGTCGCCGCCCGCCCGGCGCGAGGCGACCCGTGTGCGTCGTGAGCAGCGGTGGTCGGGTCCGTCTGCCGGAGGTGACCACCGCTGCTCACGGGGTGCGGGTCTCCCGGCTAGCGCCCCGTGACCGCGCGACGGATCTGCTCGATCGGGACCTTCGGGGAACGGTCTGCGTTGAGCAGGCCGTTCGTCTCCTGCATGGTGTCGGTGAGCTGCGTCCAGCAGGACCCGGCGAGGAACGAGCTCGCACGGACCGCGTCGTACAGCGCGGTGATGCGGGCGACCCAGTCGTCGCCGTCCGTGGCCGACGTGTACCCCCAGCCGTCCTCGCGCTGGACGCCCGGCTGGTAGTTCACGCCGCCGAACTCGGTGAGCATGACCGGCTGGCCGAGGTCCTCGGCGCCCCCGACCAGGATGCGGCGGTCCGCCGGGCCGATCCCACCGAGCAGCCGGGTCCGTGCGGTCTCGTCCGCGTAGGTCGCTGCGAGCCGGGGTCCGTCACCCTCGTAGTCGTGGATCGTGACGATGTCGGAGTTCGTGTGCTCCCACCCGTCGTTCGAGATCACCGGACGCGTCGGGTCGAGTGCCCGCGTGACGTCGGCGAGGGCCCGTGCGTAGGCCTGCTGGGCCGGGTCGGTGGCGATGTGCTGCACACCCCAGCTCTCGTTGACGGGCACCCACGTGACGATCGACGGGTGCGAGGCGTCACGCTCGACGGCGTCCATCCACTCGCGCACCAGACGCTGCACGGCACGGGGGGAGAACGCGTAGGCGCCGGGGGCCTCGCCCCACACCATGAGTCCGAGTCGGTCGGCCCAGTACAGGAACCGCGGGTCCTCGATCTTCTGGTGGTTGCGGGCTGCGTTGAAGCCGAGCTCCTTGATGAGTTCGACCTCGCGGCGGAGTGCCCGGCGGGACGGGGCGGCGATGTGCGACTCGGGCCAGTAGCCCTGGTTCAGGACGCTGCGGACCTCGTGGCGTCGGCCGTTGAGCAGGAACGCGCCGCCGTCGACCCCGACCGTCCGGATCCCGAAGTAGCTGGCGACCGCGTCGATCGGCGTCGCGCCGGTACGCGGCAGCAGCGAGACCGTCGCGTCGACCAGGCGTGGGGCGTCCGGGGTCCAGTGCAGCTCGTCCTCGGCCTGCCCGTTCGTCTGCCGCGCGATCGGGACGACCACGTCGAACTCGTCCCCGGTCTCGCCGACGGTGGTCTCGATCGTGGCGAGGTGCTCGTCGCGTTCGTCCCAGCGGGCCTCGACGCGCAGGCGCTCGCCGCCGGTGCGGTGCCCGTCGAGCCGGACCGTCAGGCGCATGGTCGCGTGGTCGACGTTCGTCCAGCGCAGGGACGCGATCGAGACGGTCGGCACGGCCTCGAGCCAGACCGTCTGCCAGATCCCGGTGGTGCGGCGGTACCAGATCGCGTGCGGGTCCTCGTGCCAGTCCTGCTTGCCGCGCGGCTGGGTCAGGTCGTGCGGGTCGTCCTCGGCGCGGACCACCAGGGTGTGCACGGCGTCGGGGTCCGTGACCAGCGCCTCGGTCACGTCGAAGGAGAACGGCGTGTGGCCGCCCTCGTGCTCGCCGATGAACTGCCCGTCGACCCAGACGCGGGCACGGTGGTCGACGGCACCGAAGTGCAGCACGAGTCGAGGCGCGCCGGTGCCGAACCCGGCGGCGTCGAGCTCCGAGCGGGTGATCGCACGGGAGTACCAGACCACGGGGTGGAATCCGGGCTCGTCGATGCCCGAGGCCGGGGACTCGGGCGGGAACGGGACGACGATGTCCCGGGCGTCGGTGAAGCCGGTGCGCCAGGCGTCGTCGTCGCCGTCGTTCCGGAACGACCACGTGCCGTCGAGGTCGGCCCAGGCGGTGCGGAGCATCTGCGGCCGGGGGTACGTGCCGTCCTGCCGCGAAGCGAGGGGGAGGCCGGGGGCGGAAGCGGAGTCAGGTGCGGCCACGGTGCCGTCGAGCGTGCTCATACCTCCATGTTCCCGGTTCGGTACATCGTTGTAAAGGGCATGCCGCCCGCCGTCGCGCCGAGGACTCGGCACCTCGCCAGCCCCCGGCGCGTAGGTTCCGCTGCATGAGCGACGGAGCACCCAGCGCCCCCGACACCACCGCCCCCGACACCCGCACGCCGAGCGACCACGACCTCGAGTCCTGGATCGCCGACCGTCGCTGGTACGCCTCGAAGGGGTCCGTGCCGCGTCTCCACACCATCTCGACCGACGACGGGACCCGCCTGGTGCTCGACGAGGCCCCCGCGGTCCCCGTGCTCTACCAGGCACCGATCACGAGCGGTCCCGACGGCACGGTCGTCGACGCCACCACCGACCTCGCGTGGGTGTCGGCGCTCGCCGCACGCATCGACGCGGCGCCGGAGTGCCTCAGCCCGATCGGCCGGGTCACCGCGGCCCGCGTCCTGACGGGCGAGCAGTCCAACACCTCGGTCATCTGCGACACGGAGTCCGGCGATCGCGTCATCATCAAGGTCTTCCGCGTGCTGCACCACGGCGACAACCCCGACGTGACCACGCAGCTCGCCCTCACCGCGGCGGGCAGTACCCGCGTGCCCCGGGTCTACGGGGCCCTCCGCGCCGAGTGGCCCGACGTCGGCCGCCCGGACGGCGCCGCGACCGGCCACCTCGCCTTCGCCCAGGAGTTCCTGCCCGGGCTCGACGACGCCTGGCGCGTCGCCCTGCGGGAAGCCCAGGCCGGCACGCCGTTCGGGGACCGAGCCGAGCAGCTCGGCACCGCGCTCGCCGACGTGCACCGCACCCTGGCCGGAGCGCTGCCGACCGAGCCGGCCGACGGGTCACGACGCGCCACCGCAGTCGCCACGATGCACACCCGACTCGACACCGCCGCCCGCGAGGCCCCCGCCGTCGCCGAACACGCCGACGCGATCCGTGCGGTCTACGCCCGGGCGGCCGACGCGATCTGGCCGGACCTGCAGCGCATCCACGGCGACCTGCACCTCGGGCAGGTCCTGGCGGCTCCGGATCCCCGCGGGTGGGTCTTCCTCGACTTCGAGGGCGAACCGCTCCGCCCCCTCGACGAACGGTCGCTGCCGGACGTCACCCTGCGCGACGTCGCGGGCATGCTCCGCTCGTTCGACTACGTCGCCGGTGCCCTGGCGCACGACGCCGAGCCGGTCGACGCGTCAGCCTGGGCAGCCGAGGCGCGAGCGCGCTTCCTCGACGGCTACCAGCGCGGCACCGGCGCGGACCTCGCCAGCCACAGTGCGCTGCTCGACGCCTTCGAGCTCGACAAGGCGGTCTACGAGGTCGTCTACGAGACCCGCAACCGACCCGACTGGGTCGGCATCCCGCTGGCGGCCGTCGCGCGCCTGGTCGGCGACAGCGGGTCCTGACCGCGGCCCATGAACGCCACAGGAGGCCCGTGGCGACACCGCCACGGGCCTCCTGTCCGTCACCGGGTGACGCCCGTCTAGTTGACGGGTCCCGTGTACTTCTCGCCCGGCCCGGCGCCGATCGCGTCCGGGATCGCCGACGCCTCGCGGAAGGCGAGCTGCAGCGACCGCAGCCCGTCGCGGAGCGGGCGGGCGTGGTGATCGCCGATCTCGGTCGCGGCGGCGGTGACCAGACCGGCCAGCGCGGTGATGAGCTTCCGTGCCTCGTCCAGGTCGGTCTGCTGCTGCGGGTCGTCGGCCAGGCCGACCTTCACGGCCGCGGCACTGAGCAGGTGCACCGCAACGGTGTTGATGAGTTCGACCGCCGGCACCTCCGCGATGTCCCTGGCGGCGTCGATGCCGGTGTCGTCGATCGGGGTGTCGCTCACAGTGCTCCTCTGCTAGGCTTGCTCGCGGCAGATGCTGTCCGTGTGCCATCAGTTCTCTTGACATCAGTTCTCCTGACGTCACGAACCCTGACAACTCCCGGACGGTGTCACGAAAGAGGAGTCTCTCCCACCCGCGGCCGCGTTCCACCAGGCTACCGGGTCACCACCGCTCCGCGAGCGCACGTGTTGCGCTCGTCGGTCGGATCCCACGGATCCGATGCAGGGCGGCTGCCGAACGGGTCGACATCCCGTGCGTCAGATCTCCTCTCTCGTGCTGTCGTCCAGGGCAAACGCCCCGGACGGCCACCACCTGATTGAAGGAGCTCCGCATCACCGATCCCCGTACCAACGACCGAATCCGCGTTCCCGAAGTCCGACTCGTCGGTCCGCAGGGTGAGCAGGTCGGCGTTGTCCCGATCGCCATGGCCCTGCGTCTCGCGCAGGAAGCCGAACTGGATCTGGTCGAGGTCGCGCCGAACTCGAAGCCGCCCGTGGCCAAGATCATGGACTACGGCAAGTTCAAGTACGAAGCCGCTCAGAAGGCCAAGGAAGCCCGTCGCAACCAGGTGAACACGGACCTGAAAGAGGTCCGTTTCCGCCTGAAGATCGACGTGCACGACTACGAGACGAAGCGCAAGCGCGCCGAGGGGTTCCTCCTCGGTGGCGACAAGGTGAAGGCGATGATCCTCTTCCGTGGCCGCGAGCAGTCGCGTCCGGAGCAGGGTGTCCGTCTCCTCCACAAGTTCGCGGAAGAGATCGCCGAGTTCGGCGTCGTCGAGTCGCGTCCGACCCAGGACGGCCGCAACATGACGATGATCATCGCCCCGCTCAAGAACAAGTCCGACGTCAAGGGCGAGCAGAACGCCAAGCGTGCTGCACAGAAGGCCGAGCGTCGTGCCACCGAGCACGCCGCGAAGGGCAAGGACGAGGCCGAGGCCGGTTCCACGTCCGACGCAGCTGCGGAATCCACGGACTCCGCGGCCGAATAGGTCCCCGGACCGAACCCGCAACGACGCGGCCCCCCATCCATCCCACGGAAAGGCACCACCATGCCCAAGCAGAAGACCCACTCCGGGTCGAAGAAGCGCTTCAAGGTCACCGGTACCGGCAAGATCATGAAGCAGCAGGCCGGTATGCGTCACAACCTCGAGGTCAAGAGCTCCAAGCGCAAGGCCCGCCTGAACGAGGACCAGGTCCTCTCCAAGGGTGACGCGAAGAACGTCAAGAAGCTCCTCGGCCACTGAGCCCCGCAGATCGTAAAGGAATAGTGCAATGGCACGAGTAAAGAGAGCGGTCAACGCCGCCAAGAAGCGCCGCGTCATCCTCGAACGCGCCGAGGGCTACCGCGGCCAGCGTTCGCGTCTGTACCGCAAGGCCAAGGAGCAGGTCACCCACTCCCTCGTCTACGCGTACCGCGACCGTCACGCGAAGAAGGGCGAGTTCCGTCGCCTCTGGATCCAGCGCATCAACGCTGCCTCCCGTGCGAACGGCCTGACCTACAACCGCCTCATCCAGGGTCTCAACCTGGCCGGCGTCGAGGTCGACCGTCGCATCCTCGCCGACCTCGCGGTGAACAACCCCGAGACCTTCACCGCGCTCGTCGAGACCGCGAAGAAGGCCCTCCCGGCCGACACCTCGGCCCCGAAGGCTGCGTAGTCAGTTCTTCTGCTCGCGAAACCCCCGCCGCACGGCGGGGGTTTCGTCGTTCCTAGACTTGGGTCGTGAGCGATCTCCTCGAGAACCCCCGTGCCGGACGCGTGAAGGCCGTTGCGGCCCTGGCCAAGAAGGACGTCCGGGCCGAGACCGGCCTGTTCCTGCTGGAAGGACCCCAAGCGGTCCGCGAAGCGCTGGAGTACGCGCCGGAGCTCCTGCGCGAGCTGTACGTGACCCCCACCGCCGCAGCCCGCTACGGGCTGGACGACGCGCCGGTGGACACGTGGTTCGTGACCGAGCAGGTGCTCGACGCGATGGCGGACACCGTCACCCCGCAGGGCGTGGTCGCGGTGTGCCAGCAGTTCCCGACGTCGGTGAAGGACGTCTTCCCGGACCGCGCTGCGGCTGGCGCCGACGCGGAGGCCCGTGATGCGTCCGACGAGCAGGCCGCGTTGCCCGGACTGGTCGCCATCCTCGAAGAGGTGCGGGACCCGGGGAACGCCGGCACGATCATCCGCGCGGCGGACGCGGCCGGAGCCGATGCGGTGGTGCTGACCGGCCGGTCGGTGGACCCGTACAACCCGAAGGTCGTCCGGTCGACGACCGGGTCCCTGTTCCACGTGCCGGTGTCGGTGGGTGTCACGCTCGCGGACACGATCGAGCGGGCGAAGGCCCTCGGCTACACGGTGCTCGCCGCCGACGTCTCCGGCGACGACCTGCCGGTGGTGCGCGCCGAAGGGATGCTCGACGGTCCGACCGCGTGGGTCTTCGGCAACGAGGCACGCGGGCTCACCGCCGACGACCTGGCGCTCGTCGACCGGGCAGTCAAGGTGCCGATCTACGGGCAGGCGGAGTCGATGAACCTCGCCACGGCGGCGTCGGTGTGCCTGTACGAGTCGGCCTTCGCGCTCCGGAGCTGACGCTCCTCCACAGACCGGTCGTCGGCGTCGGCCATCCACCGTCCGCTCGGTGCAGGTGGGTGGTATCCCGACGGCCGGTAGGCTTGGGTCTCGTGTCAGAACCTCTCGAGATCAGCGAATCGGCCGTCGCCGACGCGGTGGACGCGGCCCTCGCCGCCGTCCGTGCCACGACGACGGTCGCCGAACTGAAGCAGGCCAGGGCCGAGCACACCGGTGAGCAGTCACCGTTGGCGCGGATGAACGCATCGATGCGCAGTGTGCCGCCGGAACAGAAGGCCGCGGCGGGCAAGCTCGTCGGGCAGGCCCGTGGGCGGGTGAACGCGGCGATCGCCGAGCAGGAATCCGTCCTCGCGGTGGCCGAGGAACGCGCACGGCTCGAAGCCGAACGCGTCGACGTCACCGCGTTGCCGACCCACCGCGCCACCGGCTCCCGCCACCCGCTCTCGCTGCTGAACGAAGCCGTCGCCGACATCTTCGTCGGCATGGGGTGGGAAGTCGCAGAAGGCCCGGAGCTCGAGCACGAGTGGTTCAACTTCGACGCGCTGAACTTCGACCAGGACCACCCCGCCCGGGCCATGGCGGACACGATCTTCGTCGAGCCCGTCGACCGGCACCTGGTCATGCGGACCCACACCTCGCCGGTGCAGGTGCGGTCGCTGCTGTCGCGTGACCTCCCGCTGTACGTCATCGCGCCCGGACGCGTCTACCGTGCCGACGAGCTCGACGCCACGCACCTGCCGGTCTTCACCCAGGTCGAGGGCATCGCGATCGACAAGGGCCTGACGATGGCGCACCTGCGCGGCACGCTCGAGCACTTCGCCCGGCAGATGTTCGGCGCCGAGGCGCAGATCCGCCTCCGCCCGAACTACTTCCCGTTCACCGAGCCCAGTGCCGAGATGGACGTCTGGCAGCCGAACGCCAAGGGTGGCGCACGGTGGGTCGAGTGGGGTGGCTGCGGCATGGTCAACCCCAACGTCCTGCGTGCCGCCGGGATCGACCCGGACGAGTACCAGGGCTTCGCGTTCGGCATGGGCATCGAGCGGACGCTGCAGTTCCGCAACGGCCTGAACGACATGCGTGACTTCCTCGAGGGCGACATCCGCTTCTCGCAGCAGTTCGGAACGGTGGTCTGATGCGCGTCCCACTCCGTTGGCTCGGTGAGTCCGTCGACCTCCCCGACGACGTCACCCTCGAGCACGTCCACGCGGCGCTCGTGTCGGTCGGCTTCGAGGAAGAGGACGTCCACACCTTCGACCTGACCGGCCCCGTCGTGGTCGGTCGGGTGCTCGAGCGCGTCCCCGAGCCGCAGAAGAACGGCAAGACCATCAACTGGTGCCAGGTGGACGTCGGCGAAGCCGAGCCCCGCGGCATCGTCTGCGGCGCGCACAACTTCGACGTCGGCGACCTCGTCGTCGTCACGCTGCCCGGTGCGGTCCTGCCCGGGCCGTTCCCGATCGCCGCCCGCAAGACCTACGGACACGTGTCCGACGGCATGATCGCCTCGGCGCGCGAGCTCGGGCTCGGCGACGAGCACGACGGCATCCTGCGCTTCGCCGACCTCGGCATGGAGCCAACCGTGGGCGCCGACGCGATCGCGCTCCTCGGCCTCGACGACGCCGCGGTCGAGATCAACGTCACGCCCGACCGTGGGTACGTGCTGAGCATGCGCGGGGTCGCTCGTGAGTACGCGCACGCCACCGGAGCCAGCTTCCACGACCCCGTCGAGCGCATCGCGCCGCGTGCGGCCGAGGGCTTCCGGGTCACGATCGACGACCAGGCTCCGGTCCGGGGTCGGGTCGGCGCCTCCACGTTCGTCACGCGCGTCGTGCGCGGGATCGACCCGGCAGCGAAGACACCCTCCTGGATGGTGTCGCGCCTGTCGCTGGCCGGGGTGCGTTCGATCTCCCTGCCCGTCGACATCACGAACTACGTCATGTTCGAGCTCGGCCAACCGCTGCACGGCTACGACCTGCAGACGATCGCGGGGGGCCTCGGCGTCCGCCGGGCGAACGCCGCTGAGACGCTCGAGACTCTCGACGGCACCGTCCGGGAGCTCGACCCCGAAGACCTCGTGATCACCGACGACGACGGTCCCGTCGGGCTCGCCGGCGTCATGGGCGGGGCCCGCACCGAGATCTCGGCGAGCACGACGGACATCCTGATCGAGGCCGCCGGATTCGACCAGGTCTCGATCGCCCGCACCGCTCGTCGGCACAAGCTGCCCAGTGAGGCATCCCGTCGCTTCGAGCGCGGGGTCGACCCGCTGGTGGCCGAGGCCGCGGCGAACCGCGCCGTCGAGCTCCTCGTCGAGCTCGCCGGCGGCACCGCCGACCCCCTCGGGTCCACGCTCGTCGACAGCGACCCGCGGCCGACCGTCACGATGCGGGTCTCCCGCCCGGCCGAGCTCGTCGGCGTCGACTACACCGACGCCGAGGTCATCGAGACGCTCCGTGCGATCGGCGCCACGGTCGAGTCCGACGGCGAGCAGCTCGCGGTCACCCCGCCCACCTGGCGCCCTGACCTGACCGACGACACCACGCTGGTCGAAGAGGTCGCACGCATCGTCGGCTACGACCGCATCCCGAGCGTCCTGCCCGTCGCCCCGCCCGGCCGGGGGCTGACCCGGCACCAGCAGGCACGTCGTCGGGTGGCCTCGGCGCTGGCCGCGGCGGGCCTGACCGAGGTCGTCACGGCCCCGTTCGTCTCGGCCGCCACGCAGGACGCCTACCCGGGGATCGACCCGCAGGGCGGACCGAGCGTCGTGCTCGCCAACGCCCTGGACAGCGAGCAGAACCTGCTGCGCCGCAGCGGCGTCCCGGCCCTGGTCGACGCCGCCCGCCGCAACGTCTCGCGCGGGCTCGTCGACGTCGCCCTGTACGAGACGTCCCGGGTGTTCCTGCCGGTGACGGGCGTGACGCTCGGCACCGACGAGGTCCCGGCGGGCGCCGTCCGGCCCGACCGTGCGACGCTCGAAGCACTGGACGCCTCGCTGCCGGCCCAGCCCTTCCACGTCGCCGCCCTCCTCACCGGCCACCGGGTCGTCAAGCAGCCCGGCGCCACCGCGGAACCGTTCGGCATCGCCGACGCCATCGACACCGCCCGCCAGGTCGCGTGGGCCGTCGGTGTGGAACTGACCGTCGCGCAGACCACCCACCCGTCGCTGCACCCGGGTCGCGCCGCGTCCCTGCTCGTCGACGGCACGGTCGTCGGCGTCGCCGGGGAACTCCTGCCCGGACTGGCCGAGGCCGCCGTCCTGCCCCGCGTGGTGGCGGTCGTCGAGCTCGACCTCGACGCGCTCGTCGCCGCAGCCCCGGAACTCGTCGCGGTCGCGCCGATCGTCTCCTACCCGGCAGCCACGCAGGACCTCTCCCTGGTGGTCGACGCCGGGGTACCGGCCGGCGAGGTGCTGGACGCGGTGCGCTCTGGCGCCGGAGACCTGTTGGAGTATGCTCGGCTCGTGGATGACTACCGGGGCTCCGGCGTGGACGAGGGACAGAAGTCCCTGACGTTCGCCCTGCGCTTCCGTGCCACGGACCGCACGCTGACCGCTGCCGAGGCCACCGAGGCCCGTGACGGCGCTGTCCGACGTGCCGGCGAGCGATTCGGGGCGACCCTGCGCGACTGACCCACACGGGATCAGCACCGCCCGGGGTCGCCGCCTCCGACTCTCTCGACGACCAGTCCGACCAAAGGTGGAATCCCATGTCCGTATCCGTCGCCGTGGCGGGAGCCTCCGGCTACGCGGGTGGTGAGCTCCTGCGTGTGCTCTCCGCCCACCCCGAGTTCGAGGTCAGGACGGTGACCGCGTTCTCGAACGCCGGACAGCCCCTGATCGCGACCCAGCCGCACCTCCGTTCGCTGTCGCACCTGACCCTGGCGGAGACGACGGCCGAGACGCTGCGCGGGCACGACGTGGTCTTCCTGGCGCTGCCGCACGGACAGTCGGGTGCGATCACCGCGGAGCTCGGCGACGACGCGCTCGTCATCGACTGCGGCGCGGACCACCGTCTGACGGACCCGGCTGCGTGGGAGCGGTTCTACGGCGGCGACTACTTCGGCGCGTGGACGTACGGTCTGCCCGAACTCCTGCTCGCGGCTCCCACACCGGGTTCGGCCGACGAGTGGCGCGAGGTCGACGACATCGCCTCCCAGGGCAAGCAGCGTTCCGCCCTGGTCGGCACGAAGCGCATCGCGGTCCCCGGCTGCAACGTCACCGCGGTGACGCTCGGCATCCAGCCGGGCATCCAGGCTGGCCTCGTCGAGTCCGACGACCTCGTCGCGGTGCTCAGCGTCGGGCCGAGTGGTGCCGGCAAGAAGCTCAGCACCACCTACCTGGCCTCCGAGATCATGGGGTCCGCCAGTGCCTACGCCGTCGGGGGGACGCACCGGCACGTCCCCGAGATCCAGCAGAACCTGCAGGTCGCGGGCGCCTCCGACGTGACGATCTCGTTCACGCCGGTCCTGGTCCCGATGCCGCGGGGGATCCTGGCGACCACGACCGCGAAGCTCTCGCCCGGCGTCAGCGCGCGTGACGTCCGGCTCGCGTGGGAGCAGGCGTACGCCGACGAACCCTTCGTGCACCTGCTGCCCGAGGGCGAGTTCCCCCGGGTGGCCGACACGATCGGCGCGAACACCGCGCTCGTCGGCATCGCCGTCGACGAGGCCGCCGGCCGCGTCGTCGCGGTGACCGCCCTCGACAACCTCGCCAAGGGCACGGCGGGCGCCGCCGTCCAGTCGGCGAACATCGCCCTCGGTCTCCCCGAGACCACGGGCCTCAGCGTGGACGGAGTCGCACCGTGACCGACGCAGGCACGACCACCCAGACCGAGCCGGGCCTCCAGGGCGTCACCGCGGCAGCGGGTTTCCGCGCCGCCGGCGTGACCGCAGGCCTGAAGACCAGCGGCAAGCCGGACGTGGCACTCGTCGTCAACGACGGCCCCGACGCGGCCGTGGCCGCCGTGTTCACCAGCAACCGCGCCCAGGCACACCCGGTGATCTGGTCCCGCCAGGTCGTCGGGGACGGCGTGGCCCGGGCCGTCGTCCTGAACTCCGGCGGCGCGAACTGCTTCACCGGACCGTTCGGCTTCCAGACCACGCACCTGACGGCCGAGGCCGTGGGCGACGCCCTCGGGATCGGGGCCGGCGACGTCGTCGTCTGCTCCACCGGGCTCATCGGCGTCGGCGACCAGTCCTTCCGCGACAACGTGCTCCGTGGCGTCGACCTGGCGAGCGCGGCACTCAGCGACGACGGCGGTCCGGACGCCGCGACCGCCATCATGACGACCGACACGAAGGCCAAGCAGTCCGTCGTGACCGAGGACGGCTGGACCGTCGGCGGCATGGCCAAGGGTGCCGGCATGCTCGCACCCGGGCTCGCGACGATGCTCGTCGTCATCACGACCGACGCCGTGCAGACGCCGGACCAGCTCGACCAGGCGCTCCGGGCGGCCACCCGCATCACGTTCGACCGGGTCGACTCCGACGGCTGCATGTCCACCAACGACACCGTCGTCCTGCTGTCGTCGGGCGCGAGCGGCGTGACGCCCGAGGTCGGGGACTTCCAGGAAGCCCTGACCGCGGTCTGTGCCGACCTGGCCCGGCAGCTGCAGCAGGACGCCGAGGGCGCGAGCCACGACATCACGATCGAGGTCGTGCACGCCGTGACCGAGGACGACGCCGTGACCGTCGGTCGGAGCGTCGCCCGGAACAACCTCTTCAAGGCGGCCGTCTTCGGCAACGACCCGAACTGGGGACGGGTGCTCGCAGCGATCGGCACCACCGACGCCGAGTTCGACCCGTACGCAGTGGACGTCAGCATGAACGGTGTCCGGGTCTGCCACGCGGGTGCACCCGACGAGCCGAGCGACTCCGTCGACCTGACCCCGCGTGACACCCACGTGCGCATCGACCTCGGGGTCGGCACGCACTCGGCCACGATCCTGACCAACGACCTCACGCACGACTACGTGCACGAGAACAGCGCGTACTCCAGCTGATGGCGGCCGACACGAACGGGGCCGGCACGCCCCTCACGAAGGAAGAAGAACACGAGTTCGCCGCGGTCAAGGCCGCGACGCTCATCGAGTCGCTGCCCTGGCTCAAGCGCTTCTCGGGCAAGGTCGTCGTGGTCAAGTTCGGCGGCAACGCCATGGTGAACGAGGACCTGAAGCGCGCCTTCGCCGAGGACATGGTCTACCTGCGCTACGCCGGCCTGCACCCCGTCGTCGTGCACGGTGGGGGTCCGCAGATCTCCGCCGCCCTCAAGGAACAGGGCATCGAGTCCGAGTTCCGCGGCGGCTACCGCGTCACGACGACCGAGGCGATCACGGTCGTCCGGGACGTCCTGGCCGGCGAGGTGAACCGCGAGATCGTCGACTTGATGAACGAACACGGCGAGGGCCTTGCCGTCGGCGTGTTCGGCGACGGCGGCTCGCTGTTCACCGGCGAGAAGAAGGGCGTCGTCGTCGACGGGCAGGAGTACGACCTCGGCCACGTCGGGGACATCACCCACGTCGACCCGTCCGGTGTGCTCGCCGCGATCGAGGCCGGTCGAATCCCGGTGGTCTCGAGCATCGCGATCGACGACGCGCACCCCGACCAGGCGCTCAACGTGAACGCGGACGCTGCGGCCGGTGCCCTGGCCATCGCACTCCGGGCGTCGAAGCTCATGATGCTCACCGACGTCCCGGGGCTCTACCGCAACTGGCCGGACCGTGACTCGATCGTCGACCTCATCGCCGTCGAGGAACTCCGCGAACTCCTGCCGAGCCTCGAGTCGGGGATGATCCCGAAGATGACCGCGTGCCTCGATGCCGTGGTCGGCGGGGTCGGCGGCGCGACCATCATCGACGGCCGGATCCCGCACTCGATCCTGCTCGAGGTCTTCACCCTGCGGGGTGCGGGCACCGAGGTGATCCCGGACCCGAGCCGACGAACCGAGAACCAGATGACCCACGCCGAGATCGGCCGACGCGTGGCGTCGCCGTCGATCGACAGCAGTACCGGCCAGCACGTGGCGGGTACGGACGAGAAGGGACACCAGCAGTGAGCACCGAGACGCAGACCGAGACCTGGAACGACCGGTTCGGGGCGTCGCTCATGCGATCCCTGACCCCTCCGAAGATCATGCTCGAGCGCGGACAGGGCTGCCGTGTGTGGGACGTGGAGGGCAACGAGTACCTCGACTTCCTCGCGGGGATCGCGGTGAACTCGCTCGGCCACGCGCACCCCGCGTTCGTCGCGGCGATCGCCGACCAGGCGGCGAAGCTCGTGCACGTGTCGAACTACTTCGCCACCCCGCCCCAGCTCGAACTCGCCGAGCGCCTCAAGCGCATCACCGGCGCGGGCGAAGCGGGCCGTGTCTACTTCGGCAACTCCGGCGCCGAGGCGAACGAGGCCGCGTTCAAGCTCGCCCGCCTCAACAGGGGCGCCGACGGCACGAAGACGCGGATCCTCGCGCTCAAGCAGGGCTTCCACGGGCGGACGATGGGCGCCCTCGCGCTCACCGGCAAGCCCGCACTGCAGCAGGACTTCCTGCCGATGATCCCGGGCGTCGAGCACATCGACACCTCGATCGACGCGCTCGAAGCGTCGATCGACGACACCGTGGCCGCTCTGATCCTCGAGCCCATCAAGGGCGAGGCCGGCGTGGTCGACCTGCCCGAGGGGTTCCTGCTGGCCGCCCGCCGGCTGACCGAGGAGCACGGTGCGCTGCTGATCCTCGACGAGATCCAGACGGGTGTCGGCCGGACCGGCAACTGGTTCGCGTTCCAGGGGCACGGGGTGACCCCCGACGCCATCACGATCGCGAAGGGCATCGCGGGCGGCTTCCCGATCGGCGCCCTCGTGACCTTCGGCTGGGCGTCCGACCTGTTCTCGGCCGGGCAGCACGGTTCGACCTTCGGCGGCAACCCGCTCGGCACCCGTGTGGCGAACGCCGTGCTCGAGGAGATCGAGCGCGCCGACCTCGTCGCCAGCGCGGTGGTCAAGGGCGAGCGCATCCGTGACGGTATCCGTGCCATCGGCTCCCCGCTGGTCGAAGAGGTCCGCGGCACCGGCCTGCTCATCGGCGTCGGTCTCGCCGGCCCGGTCGGCCCGCTCGTCAACGCAGCCGCCCTCGAACGCGGCCTCATCATCAACGCCCCCAACGAGTCGAGCCTGCGCATCGCGCCGCCGCTCATCGTGTCCGACGCCGAGGTCGACGAGTTCCTGTCGATCCTCGCCCAGAGCCTCGCGGCCGTCGCCGCAGCGCAGGAGCCCACCGCATGACCCGCCACTTCCTCCGCGACGACGACCTGAGCCAGTCCGAGCAGTCCGCGATCCTCGACATCGCCGACCGCATGAAGGCCGACCGCTGGGCGGAGAAGCCGCTCGCCGGTCCGCAGAGCGTCGCGGTGATCTTCGACAAGTCGTCGACCCGCACCCGGGTGTCGTTCCACGTCGGCATCTCGGACCTCGGCGGCAGCCCGCTGATCATCTCGACGGCGAACAGCCAGCTCGGCGGCAAGGAGACCCCGTCGGACACCGCTCGCGTGCTCGAGCGCATGGTGTCGGCGATCGTCTGGCGCACCTACGGCCAGGCCGGGCTCGAGGAGATGGCCGCCGGCACGACGGTCCCCGTCGTCAACGCGCTGTCCGACGACTTCCACCCCTGCCAGCTCCTCGCCGACCTGCTCACCATCCGTGAGCACCGCGGCACACTGGCCGGGCAGACCGTGGCGTTCATCGGTGACGGCGCGAGCAACATGGCGCAGTCGTACCTGCTCGCCGGTGCGACCGCGGGCATGCACGTCCGCGTCGCCGCTCCGGCCGAGTTCTCCCCGTCGGCGCAGGTCGTCTCCGACGCCGAGGACCGCGCTGCCGTGACGGGTGGCTCCGTCCTCGTCGTGACCGATCCGGTGGCCGCTGTGGCCGGTGCCGACGTCGTCGTCACCGACACCTGGGTCTCGATGGGCAAGGAGTCCGAGAAGCAGTCGCGCCTCGACACCTTCGCGGGGTACCGCGTCGACGACGCGCTCTTGGCGCACGCCGCCGCCGACGCCGTCTTCATGCACTGCTTGCCGGCCGACCGTGGGTTCGAGGTGACCGCCGACGTCATCGACGGTCCGCGCAGCATCATCTGGGACGAGGCGGAGAACCGTCTGCACGCCCAGAAGGCGCTGCTGGCCTGGCTGCTCGCCAACGACTGACCGACCGGGTGATCACCAGTGGCTGACCGCGTCGTCCTCGCGTACTCGGGCGGTCTCGACACCTCCGTCGGGATCGGCCGGTTGCGCGACGGCACCGGCAAGGACGTGGTGGCACTCGTGGTCGACGTCGGCCAGGGCGGCGACGACCTCGAGGCGATCCGGCAGCGCGCACTCGACTGCGGCGCGGTCGAGGCGCTCGTGGTCGACGCCAAGGACGAGTTCGCGGACGAGTACATCGTGCCGGCGCTCCGAGCCAACGCGCTGTACCAGAAGCGGTACCCGCTCGTCTCGGCCCTGAGTCGACCGCTCATCGCGAAGCACCTCGCCCTGACGGCGAAGCAGCTCGGTGCGGACAGCGTCGCGCACGGCTGCACGGGCAAGGGCAACGACCAGGTGCGCTTCGAAGCCGCCGTCGCGGCGATCGCGCCGGACCTCCGGACCATCGCCCCGGTGCGGGACCTCGCCCTCACCCGCGACCGTGCCCTCCAGTACGCGCAGGAGCACGGGCTGCCGGTCCAGCAGCCCGAGCGGCAGCCGTGGTCGGTCGACCAGAACGTGTGGGGTCGTGCCGTCGAGACGGGTCTCCTCGAGGACCCGTGGAACGGCCCGACCGAGGACCTCTACGCGACCACGCAGGACCCGGCCCTCCCGCAGCCGGCCGACGAGGTCACGATCACCTTCGACCGCGGGGTGCCGGTCGCCCTCGACGGGCAGCGGTTCAGCGTGCTCCGGATGGTGCAGGAGCTCAACGCCGTCGCCGGCAAGCACGGGGTCGGACGCATCGACGTCGTCGAGGACCGCGTGGTCGGGATCAAGTCGCGTGGGGTCTACGAGGCACCGGCCGCGGTCGCCCTCATCGCCGCGCACGAGGAACTCGAGAGCCTGACGCTCGAGCGTGACGTCGCGCGGTTCAAGCGCGGTGTCGAGGCCGAGTGGGCCGACCTGGTCTACGACGGCCTGTGGTTCGGCGGACTCAAGCGCAGCCTCGATGCCTTCGTCGAGCACACCCAGCAGCACGTCTCCGGCGACGTCCGGTTGCGGCTGCAGGGCGGACGCGCCACGGTGACGGGTCGTCGGTCCGAGCAGAGCCTCTACGACTTCGACCTGGCGACGTACGAATCCGGCGATGCGTTCGACCAGTCCGTGTCCAGGGGGTTCATCGAACTCTGGTCACTGCCCAGCAAGATCTCCGCCCGCCGCGATGCGGCGAACTGACCGACAGCCGCACCGGACCGACCACCAGCCCGCGGCCCCGCCCCCGGCGCGCCCGAGCACCGACGAAACGACGCAGGACGACATGACCGACGAGAAGACCGACGCCACCAACACCGGTGCCCTCTGGGGCGGCCGCTTCGCCGACGGCCCGAGTGCGGCCCTCGCTGCGCTCTCCAAGTCGACGCACTTCGACTGGCAGCTCGCGCCCTACGACATCGCGGGGTCCCGTGCCCACGCCCGAGCGCTGCACACCGCGGGCTACCTGACCGCCGACGAGCTGGAGCGCATGCTCGCCGGCCTCGACCGGCTCGAAGCGGCGCACGCCGACGGCACGCTGCAGCCCGACGACTCCGACGAGGACGTCCACGGCGCCCTCGAACGCCTGCTCATCGCCGACCTCGGTCCCGAGCTCGGCGGCAAGCTCCGCGCGGGTCGCAGCCGCAACGACCAGATCGCCACCCTCGGCCGGATGCACATGCTCGACCACGGACGGCGCATCGGGCGGCTCGTGATCGACCTCGTCGACGCGATCACCCAGCAGGCCACCGAGCACCCGGCCGCGATCATGCCGGGGCGCACGCACCTGCAGCACGCCCAGCCCGTGCTCCTGGCCCACCACCTGCTCGCGCACGCCTGGCCGCTCGTCCGCGACCTCGAGCGCCTGCGCGACTGGGCCGGCCGCGCGAGCGTCAGCCCGTACGGCGCCGGTGCGCTGGCGGGCAGCTCCCTCGGTCTCGACCCCGCTGCGATCGCCGCGGAGCTCGGCTTCGACCGCCCGGCCGACAACTCGATCGACGCCACAGCAGCCCGCGACGTCGTCGCCGAGTTCGCGTTCGTCCTCGCGCAGATCGGCATCGACGTCTCGCGTCTGTCGGAAGAGGTCATCCTCTGGAACACCAAGGAGTTCGGCTTCGTCCGGCTCCACGACGCGTTCTCGACCGGGTCGAGCATCATGCCGCAGAAGAAGAACCCGGACATCGCCGAGCTCGCCCGGGGCAAGTCCGGGCGTCTGATCGGCAACCTGACCGGGCTCCTCGCGACCCTCAAGGGACTGCCACTGGCCTACAACCGCGACCTGCAGGAGGACAAGGAGCCGGTCTTCGACTCGGTCGCCACGCTCGAGGTCCTGCTGCCCGCGTTCACCGGCATGATCGCGACCCTGACCTTCGACACGGACCGGATGGCGGAGCTCGCCCCGCAGGGGTTCTCGCTCGCGACGGACGTCGCCGAGTGGTTGGTCCGCCAGGGTGTGCCGTTCCGTGACGCGCACGAGGTCTCCGGCGCGCTCGTCCGGTACTGCGAGGAGCGCGGCATCGAGCTCGACGAGCCGACCGACGACGAGTACCGCTCGGTGTCCGAGCACCTCACGCCCGACGTCCGTTCCGTCCTGACCATCGAGGGCAGCGTCGCGTCGCGCTCCGGCGTCGGGGGCACCGCGCCCGACCGGGTCGCCGAGCAGCTCGCGTCCGTCACCCGCCGCGTCCGCGACCTGGCCGAGGGCGCACCCTTCTCGCGATGACCCGGGGGATCGCCGCGCTGCTCGCCGAGCCCGCCCCGGTCATCGCGCCGGCCCTGCTCGGTGCGACGATCGCCGGCCGCGGTGTGACGCTCCGCATCACCGAGGTCGAGGCCTACTCCGGCACCACCGACCCCGGATCGCACGGCCATCGGGGGATGACGGAGCGCAACCGCCACCTCTTCGGTCAGCCCGGCACGCTGTACGCCTACCGCTCGTACGGCATCCACACCTGCGTCAACGTCGTGAGCGGGCCGGCCGGCACCTCGTCGGGCTCCCTGCTCCGCGGTGCGCAGGTCGTCGAGGGACTCGACGTCGCGCGAGCGCGTCGCGGGTCGAAGGTCGCGGACGTCGCCTTGGCACGCGGGCCCGGCAACCTCGGTGGTGCGCTCGGCGCGGTACTCGGGCAGGACGACGGCACGTCGCTCCTCGACGGTTCCGGCCCGTTCGTGCTCACCCTGGCACCCGGCCTGGAGGCCCGGCTCGCCTCCGCCGGACCGGCCCGGGTGATCGACGAGCTCCTGTCCGAGACCCTGCCCGGCCCGCGGGCCGGCGCTGCCGTCCCACGGATCTCCCGCGGCCCGCGCACCGGCGTCGGCGGCATCGCCGGCGGGGTGCAGTACCCCTGGCGCTTCTGGCTGACGGGTGACCCCACGGTCTCGACGTACCGACGGCACAAGGGTGCCCTCGACTCGTGAACCCGGCCACGGGCCTCCCGGCTGCCGCGCCTGCCGGTCGTCCGTCGCCGCTACGATGGCGGGGTGTCCAGTGATACCGCTCAAGACGTCCTGACGCGCCAGCAGAACGACCCCGCCTTCGACTCGGTGTGGGACGAACTGCAGTGGCGCGGTCTGGTGCAGGTCTCGACCGACGAGGCCGCGCTGCAAGAGGCCCTCGACGGTGAGCCGATCACGTACTACTGCGGCTTCGACCCGACGGCCCCGTCGCTGCACTGCGGCAACCTCCTGCAGCTCCTGACCATGCGCCGGCTTCAGCTCGCCGGGCACAAGCCGCTCGCGTTGGTGGGCGGGTCGACCGGTCTCATCGGCGATCCGCGTCCGACGGCCGAGCGCACGCTGAACACCCCGGAGACCGTGTCCGAGTGGGTCTCCCGACTGCAGACCCAGGTGTCGCGGTTCCTCAGCCCGGACGGCGACAACGGCGTCCGACTGGTGAACAACCTCGACTGGACCGCCCCGATGTCCGCGATCGACTTCCTGCGCGACGTCGGCAAGTACTTCCGCGTCAACTCGATGCTGAAGAAGGACGCCGTCGCCGCGCGGCTGAACTCCGACGCGGGGATCAGCTACACCGAGTTCAGCTACCAGATCCTGCAGGGACTCGACTACCGCGAGCTCTGGCGCCAGTACGGGTGCACGCTGCAGACCGGCGGTTCGGACCAGTGGGGCAACCTGACCTCCGGCACCGAACTCGTCCGTCGCGCCGAAGGCGCCACGGTGCACGCCCTCGGCACCCCGCTCATCACGAACTCCGACGGCACGAAGTTCGGCAAGAGCGAAGGCAACGCGATCTGGCTCGACGCCGAGATGACCTCGCCGTACGCGATGTACCAGTTCTGGCTCAACACGACGGACGCGGACGTGATCGCCCGGTTGCGGCAGTTCACGTTCCTGACGCGCGCCGAGATCGAACGACTCGAGCAGGCCGTCGCCGACGAGCCCTTCCGACGAGAAGCCCAGCGGACCCTGGCGTTCGAGGTCACCTCGATCGTGCACGGCGTGATGGCGACCCAGGCGGCGATCGACGCCGCGGCCGCGCTGTTCGGCAACGGCGACCTCGGTGCGCTCGACCCCGAGACCCTGCGGTCGGCGATCGCCGCGCTGCCGGGGTCGGTCACGCTCGACCCCGGGGCGGACGTCGCACGGGCACTCGTGGAGACGGAACTCGTGAAGTCCCTCGGCGAGGCCCGACGCGCGATCGACCAGGGCGGTGTCTACGTGAACAACGTCCGAGCCGAGGACGCGGCCGCCCCGTTGTCCGACCTCGCCCTGCCCGGGGGAGTCCTCGTGCTCCGTCGTGGCAAGAAGACCCTCGCCGGTGTGACGCTCGGCTGACCCCGATCGCTCGACCTCTCGTGATGCCCGGTTCCCCTGCGGAACCGGGCATCACTGCGTCCGGGCGACGTGTGTTGCACAACGCGACACGCCCGGGATGGGAGCTGGCTTGGCGCACCCGCTCAGGGCTGCGTATAGTTCTTACTCGTCACCCCAAAGGTGCGGCGGAGCGGCTGGAGCGAAAGCCCAGAGCACGTCGGCCCTCAAGCGGGACCATCCTCCACTGAAGTTCAGATCGGGCCTTGCGCCGGATCGCTTCGACGCCTAGGATGACAAGCCCACCGGTTCTCTCCCCTTGGGATGAGCCACTGGACCTCCGGGTCCGACGAACAACCGGTGGCAAGCCAAGAACACAAGCCTTGTGGCTGAAGCTCGAACTCGAGCCGAAGAGCAAGTGCGTCTGGTCCTTGAGAACTCAACAGCGTGCACATTGTCAATGCCAATTTATTGATTGACCTCGTGCCTGGTCG